>NZ_CP058374.1:0-1712665 GCF_049244095.1 Gardnerella sp. KA00255 | reverse complement strand
AAGAGCCTCGTCAACTTCCTTCTGAGATGGAACATCCTTTTCACCAGAATTTGGCTTACCATTCTGATCGAACTTTTCAAGCAAAGCCCTAGCTTTCTTCAACGCATCCCTATAAGCAGTGATGTCAGCATTATCCTTGCCGTCATCAGTCTTCTTAGAATCAGCGTTCTTGAACTCTGTAGTATTCTCAAACTTGCCATCTATAGAAGCACCTTCACCATCTTCCTTAGACTTATCTGCCTCAGTCTTCAAATCCTTAGCACTGGTAGTAAAGGAATCTTTGATAGCTTTCTTTGCATCTTGCAAAGCCTTAAGAGCCTCATCAACCTTCGCTTGAGTTGGACGATCTTCTGGCTTTGCATTCGGATCTGGGTTCTTCACCTGATCAATAATCTTCTTCGCTGCTTCAAACTTATCGTTATAATCTTGAAGCTTCTTGGTGGCAGAAGTATCAGCCGTTGCATCAGTACCAGTTTCGGATTGCTTCTTATACAGAGCATTCTTGTACGGAATTGACTCCTCGAATGGAGGTGTTACAGGATTGTTGTCTTGAGTTTTGTCGCCAACCTCCTTTTGAAGAGGGTCAACATCAGTCTTATAGCCGTCGGTAACTTTGTCCATGGCCTTTTGCAAAGCTTCAAGCGCATCATCGACTTCCTTCTGAGTAAGCTTACTAGTATCCTGCAGTTTTGTAGCAATTTTTTCAACAAGCTTGCTTAAGCCAGGATTCTGATCAGTACCCTCCAAATCCTTACCAGCTTGTTCATGCTTTGCGTTGGTATTGTCATTCTTTATTGCAGTAGCATTCTTATACTCAGGAGTCTTCTTGAAGTCACCATTCGCATACTTCTTAGCTTCTTCAAGCTTCGAAGTATCCGTCTTGTAGTTGTCTTCAATCTGCTTCTTTGCCTTCTTCAAGGCATCAAGCGCTTCGTCAACCTGCTTCTGAGTTGGGCGTTCGCTGAGATTAGTAGCGTCTTTCTTAGCGAGTAAATCACGAGCAGCCTTGAGTGCCTTCTTATAGGCATCGACATCATCATTATCCTTGTTACCTTCACCCTTCTTGGCGTCGGCGTTCTTGAACTCTGGAGAGTTCTCGAAGTCGTTTTCACCAACAGTTTGTGCGGTGTCTGCTTTAGACTTATCAGCCTCAGTCTTAAGCGCATCAGTCTTGGTTGCGTATGCATCAAGAGCTTTACGCTTCTCGTTGAGCGTTGTCAGAGCCTTGTCAATCTGCTTCTGAGTTGGCTGCGCATCTAGTGGCGTGGCTTTATCATCATGCTTCTTCAAAAGCTCCTGAGCTTTTGTCAAAGCATCGTCATATGCCTTCTTGGCTGCAGCAGCCTGCTTGTTCTTCTGTCCATCAGGCTTGCCATCAGGAGTTAAGAAGTGAGGATCAGATGCGTTACGGTATGCGTCGGAAGTAACAGTACCTTCGGTAGCTTTCTCAGTACCACTGGCCTCTTTACCGTGCTTGTTAGCGCTTTCTTGAAGCTTAGATACATCAGTCTTATAGGTTTCAAGAGCCTTGCGAGCATCGTCAAGCTTCTTAAGAGCCTCGTCCACTTTGGACTGGGTAGCGGTTGGATCCGTCAAAAGCTTCTTAGCCTCAGTAAGCGCATCGTCGTAGTCTTTAGCCTTTTTCTCGATATCAGCGTATCCAGAAGTATCTTCCTGGCCGTTATCGCCCAACTTGTGCGGATCCTTAGCATTCTTATACGCTGGATCGTGCTGCGTGTCCGTGTCCTTATTAATGGATTCCTGCAGCTTATCCGTCTTCGTCGCAAACTCATCCAGTTTCTTAGCAGCGTCGTTAAGCTCCTTAAGAATAGCGGTAACATCTCTATCCAAAGGCTCGCCCTTTGCGTGCTGTTGAATATTATCAAGACAATTAGGCTTTGTGGTATCTACATCTGTTCCAGGAGTAATATCTTCAGATATAGGTTGACCGCCTGCGCCCTTATCCTTATCCATCTTGTTGTCGAATGCATTATGAAGCTTTTGAAGTGCCTTATCATAATCATCTTGAGCCTTCTTAGCATCCGATCCTTCAGTACCGGCAGAAGCATTTTTGTAAGCAGGGCTATTCTTAATAGCCAGACTGTTAAGCAATGCAGCAGAAATCTTGCTGGTGTCGGTTGCATACTTATCAATAACTTCGCGTGCTTTTTCAAGAGCCTTCTTAGCCGCATCAATATCGCCTTGAGTTGGCGCGGTTCCACCAGATGTAGCATCATCTAACTGCCGCTTAAGAGCCTTAGCCTTCTGATAAGCATCGTTGTAATTCTTGAATGCAGTAGCAGCATCTGTATCCCCTGCCTTGCCTTTATCAAATGCATTGAAGTATGCAGGCATAAGGTAACCGCTAAAGTTATCCGCAAGAGCTTTCGTAAGATCGTTAGCATCGGTCTTGTAACCCTCGTGCAACGCCTTTTCAGCAGCTTCGAGCTTTTGCTTGGCTTCATCAACTTCTTTTTGAGTTGCTTTTTCTTTCTTAAGAACATCGCGAGCATTCTTCAACGCAGTGTCATAGTTATTGATAGCAGTTGAAGCAGCCTGATCATTACCATCAGCCTTGGTCTTTGCATTCTTATAGAAGGTACTCTTTGGACCATTAGTATTATCAGGATCAGGATTATCAAAACTCTGCTTTTCTGCAGCAGCTAACTTAGACTTATCTGTTGCTTTAGCGTCAAGAGCCTTCTTAGCTTTTTCGAGAGCTGTAATCGCCTCGTTAACGTCCTTTTGAGAAGCATTTGGATCTGCTGAAAGTTCGTTCGCCTTCTTTACAGCGTCGTCATATGCCTTGCGCTGTTCAGGAGTAGAGTTTTGGTAGGTTGGGTCGGCAGTCTTAAGCTTCGCTTCATCTTGCTTATCAGCATCGCCCGTGTACACCTTGCCGTGCTGAGCGATGGCATTATTCAACTCATCCTTGTTGGTAGAGTACTTATCAAGTTCCTTACGCGCAGCATCAAGCTTAGCCTTGGCGTCGTCAACAGCCTTTTGCGTAGCGTTGGCATCCTTGTTTACCTTGTTAGCTTCTTCGAGAGCTTTATCGTAGGCTTCTTTAGCTTTCTTAGCATCCTCATTCTTGGTGGTATCTGCATTACCATTATCATCCTTGAAGTCAGGCTCAGTAACATTCTTATACTTATCAGTAGTTACCGTACCAGGAGTTGCAGCAGTATCACCTTCGGCAGCCTTACCATTGGCTTTAATCGACTTATTCAGCTCTTCCTTCTTGGTAGCATCACCATCAAGAGCTTCACGCGCCTTTTTAAGGTTAATTGTTGCGTTATCAACCTCAGCCTTAAGGTCTTCACTTAAATCAGCATCAGCTTTAGTTCCAACTTTTTTAAGAGTTTCTTTTGCAGCATCAAGCGCCTTATCATATGCATCTTTCTTATCAGCAGACGCGTTGTAATATGCTGGCTGCGTTGGAACATCCTTGCCTCCAACAGTTTCAGTCTTGTGCTCACCAATCGACTTAGAAAGATCATCCTTCTTATTCTTCGTCTGCGGTACAAACACAACGTTGATACCCTTAGGAGTATTGCGCAAATTATACTTGTTCTCACCATACACGTAGTTGTAGTAATACAAGCTATAAGGCTCAATGAACAAGCGCCCAATCATGCACTTGCCCTTCTTGCCAGCAACTTCAACCGCTTTACTTTCGTCATCAAACGTATATTTATTTACACTTGACTGCTCGTCACCCATCTTCTTGTTGGAGTTATCAACAGGCTTTGCAAAGCCGCCATAACCACCGCCATTGAGCTTAACAAGGTTTAAAACACCAATCGGCTCTCCCTTGTCGTCAACAGTGTAAGACCTGTGACTACGTGTAGTTTGTCCTTTCAAACCTTCTCGCGCAACATTAGTAATCTCAGAGCCAAGAAGATCATCTCGCAACTGTGGGTTATCAGTCTTCACATCAGACTTTACGGTAGCTTTCAATAAATCAAGTACGGCTTGCGTATTGATTTGTTCGCCTTTATCTGGATCGTAACGGTAAATGATAGTCTTCTTGTCTTCGCTCCAAGCAAGACCTTCATCGGTATCGCGATCTTTAATCTTGTTCTTATCAGCATCCCAGCTAAGCGTGTAATCCTTGCGCAAATCAATCAAACGCGTAAGTTGATGCTTCTTAATGTCGGACTTAAACTGAGCGTATGCTTTATCGGTTCTGATAGTAACAGTAATAGTATTTTCACTCTGACCGTTTGAAATACCCTGGTTATTTTTACCAGAGTTTTGCAAATTACCTTCAATCCAACCAAGTGAAATCTGCTTCTCATAGTCTGTTCCACTCAAACCAAGATCTTGATTGTCTTTATTAGCTTCGTAAATAGCCTTCTTGATTTGCTTCAACTCAGCTTGCGAGTAACCCAAAGGATTAGCAACAACTACAGCCTTAACCTTCGAGGTATCAGAATCACTTGGAATTGCAACTTTATCAGTAGCAACTCTTGTAAGCACTAAGTCACTCAAAGGAATCTTTGGATCATCTTGCGAGCTCAAGCCATCGAAGTCGATTGTTGCCGTGCCATTGTTATCAAACGTAATTTTGTCGGTAGATACGCCGTTAAGTTTTGCAAGATTCTTTTTGATTTGAGTCTTTTGGTCATCTGTCAACTTGCTAAAATCAACTGTATCCACAACCGGCTTCTCAATGCGAGTGCTATAGCGCACTACAGTAAGAGGTATTTCCGGAGACTTCATTCCCAAATCTGTTACCAGATACGTTTTAAGCTTTCGCTCGCCAAATGAGTAATCTCCACTATCATTCTTCTTATTGATTGCTTCAAACATACCTTCGTCATAAGAACCCATGCTTTGCGGAATTTTTGCGTCTACCGTATCTGGAGTGTTATTAACAGTGTTTTCATCAACGCGTAAACCAACACCTGTTGACTTACTTTGAGCAACAAGCTGCTCAGCTACAGTGCTACCAGACTTATGTTCAGTAGGAAGATTTACTGCTTTGTGAAGTACTTCTCGTACTTTCTCTGCCGACAATCTCTCGTCATACTTTAAGACGATTGATCCTGCTGTTTTTGGCGGAACAAGCGTTGCAACACGGAAGTTATTAGATGTTTGGTCATGCTGCAAATTAGTATCATCGTAATACAAGAAGATTGAGCGATTTGCGCAATAGCCTTGACCTGAAGATATGCCGCCATCCCTGAATGGCTGATTCATAATCAAATCCATGCTACCTTCAGCATTCGGCTTTAACTCGTAAATTCCAGAATAGCTTTGGTGCATGTCATCTACACGCTCAGAATCAAATTCAATGATTTTCTTGTAAGCTTCAGGATCATCAGTATTAATACTATCTTTTGAATCTGGAAGAATTACTACGCGTACAACCGGCTTACCATCCACACTCTTTGGCAAATGATACACAACTGTCTGCTTTTCAAGATTCTCGTCAAACGTGTTGCTTGGAGTTGCCCAACCATAAATGTTTGGCAGGTTTTTGGAAAAAGCTATCTCATTAGGACTGTGCTCTGCGCCAGCGCGATCTTGTCCCTGAGGTACTGTGCTTGCAGGAGTTTCTGCAGTGTTGCTACTGGCTGCAGGAGTGCTAGTTTCTACAGGACTTTCTACAGGAGCGATATTAGATACAGGAGTGTTAGTTTCCGCAGAAGTGATACTAGATACAGAAGCGCTATCTGTAGAAGCCTTCTCGCCAATCTTATTATCTACATGCTTAGTGCCATCAGACTTGTTATCATCAGTCTTTGCTACAGACAGCGTAGAAGCATTGTTCTTTCTAGTTAAATTCTGTTCAAGCTTAGTCTGCTTACCTAAAGCCTTTACAGTATTCTCTAAAGTATTATTCTCAGTCTGATCATTCTCTTCAGCCTTAGCCTCAGCATCCTTTTCAGACTCATCCTTCTGCTGATTCTTCCCTTCATCCTTCTGCTCAGTTTTAGCATCATCCTTCTGCCCAGAATCTTTATTAGTGGAAATCCGCTCCTTCTTTTCTCCCTTATCATCAGGCTTAGTACCCGAGTTCTTATCAGTAGTCACAGGAGCTTGAGTTGAATTCGTCTTATTCGCCGCACCATCCTCCGCAGCCATTGCAGGAGTTGCGGCAAAAGCGAATGCCGCACCAGCCAATACGCCAGCGGCACCAACCGTAAACGCCGCCACTTTGCGAACGTCAACAGCCTTTTCAATCGCTTTACTTACTACAGCATCTAACTTCACAGTATTCGCATGCTTTCTGGATTTTGATACCATGATATACTTCTTTCACTTAGTGATCCGATAAAGAGGCAGATTCGCATGCCCGCCTATAGACATGCAAAATGCAAATTTTCAACAACGCTAATTTAAAATTTTCATAGCGCACATTTATAAAATCGCAAGCTATCTTTGTTAGGTTATTATAACAATTTAAAAATTTTTTTGAAGTCAAATAACATATGTTTAAATCAAAAAAGCCTATAGTGCCCCCCCCCCCCCAAGCCATATTTTTCAACGGTTTTGGAGATTAATATTTTTTTGTAAATATTTTGAATGTGGGCGTTTTTTCACAACTTTTCATTAACCAATCTAAACATTTGTTATGATACGAATCACAATTTTTGATAATACGAATTTCTTGAAACAAAAATACAGAAATACAGATTTGCGAAATCACAAAACTAAGCGTTTTTGTTACTGACGCAGTACGGTTTCTGCGTTAGTGTCTCATTTTGCCTATTTTGGGACACTGGTGCAGTTTGGTTTCTGCGTTAGTGTCTGATTTTGCTTGTTTTGAGACACTGGCGCAGTTGGCGCACTGCGTTAGTGTCTCTTAATCCCGTTCTTGGGACACTGGCGCAGTCGTCGCACTAGTAACAGCCATCCCTCACTGCTACATAGTATATACAAAAATCCCTCGCATACTATCAGAAGATAATCGCGAGGGAATTTGCCTAGTTATGAGCGAACTTACTCGTTAGAGTTCTTACGACGGCGAGATGCTATGCCCGCAACACCGAAACCAGCGAAGATTGCAGCAATACTTGCAAACAATCCGGTCTCAGCACCAGTGTTCTTAAGAGCACTAGCTGAATTGGCTGCAGATTCCTTGCTGTCTTGAGCATTCTTGGTAGAACTTCTTACAACGATATTAGTCCAAGCAACTTGATTGCCTTTCTCGTCAACCAACACAACCGTATGCTTTCCGGAGTATCCAGCTGGGAACTGAGCGTCGAATTGAGGCTTGCCATTAACCATGCGGACAGTCACAAACTTTGAACCATCAGCACCCTTAAGCAAACGAGGAGACGAGTAGATATACGCGTATGCATAAACTACTCCATCACGCTGCAAGCGCTCAGTGAACTCGCTGTTAACAACATTAATGCTCACAGTGTTAACAACACCTGCAGTTGCAACATTATTGTTACCAATGCTAAGAGTTCCCTTTAATTCTGGATTAAGCTGCTGAACTGTTTCAGGAGCAACAGGTACAGGAGCTGACTCTGCTGGCTTAGCTGGTGCAGGATGCTCAGACTGGGCTGGCGCAGACTGCTCAGACTTTGCCGGTGCAGGATGCTCAGCTGGAGTTTCAGTCTTAGTCTGATCCGGATTAGTCTGACCTGGCTTAGTCTGACCTGGCTTAGTCTGACCTGGCTTAGCTGGAGTTTCATGCTCAGATGGCTGAGGCTGCGGAGCCGGAGCAGGCGATGGCGAAGGAACAGGCGTCACAGGACCAGGCTGAGGATTAACAGGACCAGGTGCCGGCGATGGCTGAGGATTCACAGGACCAGGCTGCGGCCGAGGCGTTGGCGTTGGAACAACCGGACCAGGCTGAGGACCAGGACCAGGCTGAGGCGTTGGCGTTGGAACAACAGGGTTTACAGGTTCACTCTTCTTTTCTGCATTAAGCAACACAGCAGTCGAAAGAGCAGCGACCTTGTATGTTCCGTCAGCAGAAACAGCAGCATCTTGAGCAGCGTCATTAACTTTGCCATCAGCAACAAGAGCAGAATACTTTCCTGCTGGAATCTTTACTTGAGTTTCAGCATTATTAGCATTGAACACAACAACGTATTGCTTATCTGCATCGTTAAGCGTGTAAGCAATTACACCATCAGGAGTTCCATCAATCATCTTCATGTTCTTGTTAATTGTTGCATAATCAAAATCACGAAGAGATTTAATGCTCTTACGTAGCTTCAACAATCCCTTGAAATAGTTCACGGAATCAGACTTGTCAGCAGCACGATTCCAATCAAGAGCATTGTCTTTATCGCCAGCATTGTAACTATTATGGTTACCGTTCTTGCTTCGCAAGAATTCCTGGCCAAGCTGAATAAACGGCATGCCACGAGAAAGCAAAATCATTGAATTTGCAAGCTTTACTCGCCTCAATCGTACATCTTCAGTGTCTTGAGGAGCAGAAACCTTTAGCTTATCGTACAACGACAAGTTATCGTGAGCTTCAACATACTGAACAATTTGACCTGCATCAGCAAAGTGCGTTTCAGCATTACCATTCGAGCACTTAACAGTACTCTTGCCAAATTGGCAACCAAGCAAATTATGCTCAAGCAAAGCCTTAACACCTTTATCTGTATTGCCATTTACAAAACCAGTAGACGCATCACCGAACACAGAACCCTTCATAGAATCGCGGAATGAATCGTTAAAGAACGCTACTCCTGGAATCTTATAAGCATTAGGTTGAATAGTAGACTCGCTCTTAGGAAGCAGTTCATTCATATCCCAGCCTTCGCCGAGCACAATAATTGAAGGATCAATCTTATTAAGCTCGGCACGCACTTCCTGCATAGTCTTCAGGTCAATTAAGCCCATCAAATCAAATCGGAAGCCGTCGAGTTTGTAATGCGTAGCCCAATACTTTACAGAATCCAAAATATACTTGCGCATCATTTGACGCTCAGAAGCAGTATCGTTACCGCATCCAGAGTTACCATTCAGAGCGCCATCCTTATAACGGAAGTAGTATCCAGGAACTGTCTTGTTAAATGAATGCTTTTGTACGTCATAAACATGGTTGTAAACAACATCCATAATCACGCGCAAACCAGCCTTATGAAGGCCAGCAATCATTTGCTTAGCTTCCTTAACTCGTGCTGTTGGATTGGCAGGATCCGTAGAGTAAGATCCTTCAGGAACATTGTAGTTCTCTGGATCATAGCCCCAGTTTTGAGCGCCTGGCTTTCCATAGCTCAAGTTACCAGTTTCATTCACAGAACCAAAATCATACATTGGCATGATTTGTACGTGAGTTACACCAAGAGACTTCAAATAATCCAATCCAGAAACATTCTGCTTATATTTAGTCTTAGTACCTTCTTCTATTACGCCAAGATACTTACCACGATGAGCATCGCTAATACCAGAGTTTGGATTGATTGAGAAGTCACGAACATCCATTTCTGCAATTGTTGCGTCACTTGGATTCGTAAACTTTGGCATACGATTTCCAGCGCTACCAGCGTCTTTATCTGCTAATACAACAGAACGTTCACCGTTTACTACTGCAGCTTTCGCATAAGGATCAGCAGAAACATTCACTGTGCCATCAGCAAAATGAACTTCATATGCGTAAGCTGTATTAGCTTTGTCGCCATCAAGCTTTGCAGACCATACACCATGATTTTCTGCTTTCATAACTGTTTCTTTGTCTTTTTCAGCATTTTCAGCAGTCGACTTATAAGTAATCAACTTTACTTCAGTTGCTGTTGGAGCCCAAAGCTTGAAAGTAGTTGAAGAAGCAGAATACACAGCACCTAAATCATTGCCAGTGTACGCATATTTCTTATCGAATTCATCGGTACGAATTACGCTAGCACCAGTTTTTGAAGAAGCAGAAAGCTTAATACCTGTAGCTAATCCCTTAATACTCAACTCATACTTATGCTTAATATTAAGTTCATTCTTGGTTTCGATAGTAATCTCTGAACCCTTAGCTTTAACAGAAGCAATCTCAACTTTCTTGCTAGTATTTTCACTAGCATCCAAAAGTGTTACGTCAGAGTCTTTTACAGAAGACACATCTCCAGATACTTTTACAGCTAACTTATTTAAGCCAGCAATATCAGCAGACATCACGTGAGCTGTAAGTTGCGGCATAGTAGCGTTTAAGTATACTGTCATGTCATCTTGCATTAACCAGACTTCAGCACTACCCTTGTTTGGATCACTTGGATCTAGCTTAATTGCGTTGTTTGGAATAAAGCGGTCAATAGGATCTTGTTTATCCCAAGCATTATTTGGCGTAGACTTTCTAACTTTGAAGCCAACACTGTCAATACCACCAGCATTCTTAGCAGTAAAGGTTGCAATCTTGCCATAATCGTCATGCGAAGTGAAGTAACGAGCAGTACCACCGGTTCCGTCGTTCCAAGTCCACATGTTCCAGCCTTCATAATCGCCAGCATTCCTGCGATAATGAACTGTTACCTTTAGCTCTTTTGGCTTATTCTTAAGGTTGTCTGGAGCAGTAAACTGCGTAGTATCCGATCCGCCTGTTACCCAAGCTTCAGCAAGACCACTTGCACAGTTTTCAATAGCACGATCGCCACCGTCTTTATTCCAATCTTTTGTAGTAGTAATAAAGGAAAGTGACTTGTTTTCAAAAGCACCATCAACTTTAGTTTCAAAAACTTTGCCGAATTTATCACTGCCATTGAACTCATGCCAAGCTCCTTTTAGCTCTTTACCATCCTTGTCTTTGCCCCACAACCAAATGCTAATATTGCGAGTATCACCAGCTTTTTGTGCGTAGTGGATGCGAACAGTAGTCTTTGGATTATACGCTACTGGGCAAGGATTTACTCCAACGCTACCCTTGTGATCTTGAGCTACATACGAATCAGTGTGAGCTGGAATCTTAAAGTTATTATTATCTCCTTCGTGATACCAGTAGTTTTCACCATTATTAAACACTGCTTCATAAGCTTTGCCATTGGTTGTAATCGTCTTCTTATACCAACCATCGCAAGCCTTGCTCATCTCATCGCCAGGAGCTTGAGTCCAGGTTGAGCCTCTGATGCCATAGTGAACGTATACTTTCTTATCTTTAAACTTTTTGTCTGGCTTAAAGTAAATAGTTGTTGTAGGATCTTCTGGCATGCCTGCATCAGGCTTTTCTACACCATATTGAGGATCAGACGCGTCTGCAGCAGAGCCAGCCGGATGTGTAGCTTTTGTTGCATTAACATGTAAAGCTACTGCTTCGCGAGCGCCAATCTTGGTTTTAACTTCACCTTTTTCAACTTTAACAGTCTTAGAGCAGTCGCCTGCAGCATAAACATTGCAGTACTCACCATCAGGCAAATCAGTCTTATAAGAAACTTCTTTTTCGTCAAGCGAATTGTTGATTGCTAAGAAGCCCTTCTTTTCACGGCTAAAAGCAATGTTGTTGTCTCCATCATCCTGCCAATTTGTGACTTTCGCACCTTGAACAGCATTGTAGAATCCAATCATTCCACGAATCGAAGTCCAACGCTGAGTGCACTGCCACTTGGAATCCTTACCACAAGTCACATCTGGAACATGTATATCAGTTGCATCAGGCGCACCTTCATCATTTTTATCGAACTTGTATCCGGAATACACGTTTGGCGTACCGTATGGCCATGCAAGCATGAATGCGTTTGCTAAAGCGTAACGACGACCATCCTTATATGTAAGCACGCTGTTACCGCGCTCAGTATCCCAATTCGTAACGAAGATAGCAGCTTTATCGCTCTTAACCATTCCGTCTTGAATTTTGTTCAGAGGCTTGCTTGCCTTCATCAGCGAACCTTTGAAGTTCTGCTTAAGCTGGTAAGAGTAGCCAAACTCGTTAACTTCACCTTCATTCAAATGCGCAGACGGCTGAATTTGTGCAGCTTCTGAAGAGTTGCCGATAGTTTCCTGCATCCACCAGATGTCATCTGCCTTTTTACCAGATTGTTTTGCAGCTTCAGCTTTAATGGCTTTCATATCCGCTTGCGAAATATGCTTAACAGCATCCACACGGAAACCTGCAACGCCAAGTTTCAACAAATCTGCAAAATACTTACCTAAAACTTGCTGAACGTGAGGCTTAGAAGTATCCAAATCAAGCAAGCCTACAAGCCTGTGAGTCCAAACTTCTTCAGCATTCGTATAATCTTTAATCTCTTCAGTGCTCTGATGGAAATCATCCTTTTTGTATCCAGCGTCTTCAAAAGTCTGAGTAGACGCATCATACTTACTTCCACCAACGCCAACAGTATCTTTATTATCAGCGCCAGCCATGTGATTAATAACAGCATCAGCAATAATCCCCACACCAGCAACCTTGCAAGTATGAATCATCTGCTTAAACTCAGTTTCAGTGCCAAGCTTAGAATCAAGCTTATAGCTCACAGGCTGATAAGAAGTCCACCACGCTTTACCTTTAATATGATCCTGAGAAGGCGAAATTTGCACATACTTCACACCCTCAGGGCCGTAAGTTTCCTTGCATTCCTTGGCAATACTCTTCCAATTCTGCTGGAATGCAGTAACAATAACTCCCTTACCTTTAAGAGTTACATTAGTAGAAGTTTCTTTGCTATTGGCAGACCCCCCCCCGGCAGTATTTTCAGCATTTGCGCCACTTGTAACAGCAAAACCAGTTACAAGCATTGCAACAGACGCAGCAATAGAAACAATCTTCGATGCAAGATGTCTATGACGAGCCATCAGTATCCTTTCCTCCATTGGTATTAACGCGCTTCTTCCTTGGACGCATTAATAGCCTTAATACACAAGCGATGGCTAGCACAACCATGATGCTAACCATCGCCCATAATGTGTATAATCAGCGGAGAAAATTGTATCATTCAAATACTACAATACCAATTTATTTACAATCAGTACCCGCTTTCAGCTTATTTATTAAAATCAGCTTACTTATTAGAATCTAATTTTTACCAGGATCTAACTTTCATTAGAATCTAACTTTTGTTAGAATCTAATTTTTACCAGGATCTAACTTTCATTAGAATCTAACTTTTGTTAGAATCTAATTTTTACTAGAATCTAACTTTTTATTAGAGTCAGCCTTGTTCTTGCACAGAATCAGAGCTAATTCAATCAACAGAACAACGAAAACAACTACAATCATCAACACTGTAGTCAGCATAGAAGTACTTCCAAAATGATCTACAGCTTTAACATGCAAAGCAATAGCTGAGTTAGCTGGAATAGTTGTTTCAATTTTCCCACTATTTACAGTAACTTTGCTGCCGCATTTACTCGAAACATACACGTTGCAATACTCGCCATCAGGCAAATCAGTTTTATAACTCACCTTTTTAGGCTTGTCAGTATTGTTAATCGCCAAGAATCCTTTGTCTCCGCGACTAAAAGCAACATTGTTATCATTGTCATCCTGCCATTGAGTCACTTTCGTGCCTTTAACAGCATTATAGAATCCAACCATTCCGCGAATATAAGTTAAGCGCTGTGTGCACTGCCACTGAGAATCCTTACCGCACTTTACATCCGGAACAGACGTATCGGTCGCACCAGGAGCGCTTTCATCGCGTTGAGTGAACTTATATCCGGAGTAAATATTTGGTGTTCCATACGGATAAGCAAGCATAAACGCATTAGCTAACTCGTACTTTGCACCATCCTTATAAGTGAGCACTCGTGTTGAACTGTCGCGCTCAGTATCCCAATTAGTCACAAAAATAGCAGCTTTATCATTAGGAGTGAGATTGTCAGTAATATGCTTCAGATTTTCAATAGAACCGTAGAAATAATTACGCAAACGGTGAGAATACTCAAACTCATCTACTTCGCCAGTACCATAATATTGATCCGGCTGAGTTTCTTTAGCACCATCAATATCACCAATAGTTTCCTGCATCCACCAAATTTTGTCATAAGCAATTCCTGAAAGATCAGAAGCAGCTTGTTTAATCGCCTTCACATCTTTTGGCTCCATATGCTTTGCTGCATCAATACGGAATCCAGCGACGCCCATCTTCAGTAGCTTAGCGAAATATCCGCCTAACACTTGCTGAACATGCGGCTTAGAAGTATCCAAATCAAGCAAACCAACAAGCCTATAATTCCAAACTTCCTCAGGATCTTTGTAATTCCCGATATTCTTTTCTATTTGATGGAAATCATCCTTAGCGTATCCAGCGTCTTCAAAAGTCTGCGAAGCTGCATCATACTTGCTTCCACCAACGCCAACAGTATCTTTATTACCATCGCCAGTCATGTGATTAATAACAGCATCAACAATGATTCCAACCTTTTTTGCCTTGCAAGTAGTAATCATATTCTTAAACTCAGCTTCAGTGCCAAGTTTAGAATCAAGCTTATAGCTCACAGGCTGGTAAGAAGTCCACCACGCATTACCCTTAATATGATCCTGCGGCGGCGAAACCTGCACATAACTCACGCCCTCAGGACCATAAGTTTCCTTGCATTCCTTAGCGATACTCTTCCAATTCTGCTGGAATGCGGTAACAATAACACCTTTTTCAGTAAATTTTTTTCAGACTTATTTTTAGATTCAGAAGCAGTATTAAAGGAGGATTTAGACTCATTAGCATTTGCCGGAATAATAGTTGCCATGCAAAGCACAGCAGCAGCAGATGCAAAAATCGCGCAAGATTTCATGATTATTGAATGAGATTCTTCTTGCATGAAATCCACGCTATTACTTATTAAATCTTTGAACTTACTATATAGATTTGTATAGCGGATCATCATTGTCCCTTTCATAACACTTTACATGCAAAGCGCAAACAGCACTTTCTCACTTTACGCTTAGTAAAGCAAAAAGTAAATAAAAGCATAAAGCATGCTTACGCGAATAAACAGCGATGTGGCGGAACAAATTAATGAACTCACAAAATAATATTGATGCAGAAAATCAACTACTTCATAAATAGTCGATTAAACTGCATCAATAAAATTCACACAAAAATTCACACAAATCTAAAATTTAATAATAGTAAGGAGAATAATAATTTTAACGAGCCGAGTAAAATAAAAGCAAGAGTAAATAAGATACCATTTCAAACGCAAAAACCGCAAGTGGTACAAAAACGATTGCCACGCAAATACCTAACCCTATAAAGCCTATTATCATACCTGCTGTAGCAAGACCCTTACCTTTTTCATTAGTTCTCTTAATTTGATTTAAAGCAACAATTGAAAAAGGAAGCCCTACTGCAGAAACGCCAATTATAGAAAAAACAAAGCCCAAAATAGCAAAAAGGTTATAGTGATCATTTTCTCTATAACCAGAGCCATTGTAATAATCGTATCGCCCTGCAGGATAGCGATCATAACCACCATTAACGTTATAACCATTGTTATAACCATTGTTATAACCGTCGTCATAACCATTGCTGTATCCATTGTTATAACCATAATCACTGTAATCAGGGTTAGTGTAAGACTGAACAGCGTATTGCGAACCAGAATAATTATTTACAATCTGAGGGTCTTGATACTGAGGGTCAACGTACTGAGGGTCAACGTACTGAGGGTCTTGATACTGGTTACTAGCGTTATAAGTATTCGGGTATTGGTCGTCGTCCGTATACATAAAAAACTCCTCAAACTCTCACTAACGGTTGTAATCAAATATAAAGATATAATCTATAAAAAGTCAAACACAATTAAGCAAAATACGAAGCTATATCCACAAATTCGAACTAATTTCGCAATTGATTAAAATCAACTCAAAAAAAAATAATATTGATGCAGAAAATCAACTACTTCATAAATAGTCGATTAAACTGCATCAATAAAATTCATACAAAAATTCACACAAAGCTAAAATTTAATAATAAGAATAATAATAATGTGTCTGCGAAGAAGCCCAAATAATCGCAGCTATATAAAACACGATAACTACCAACCAAAAAGCTAGCCATATGAAGCCTATTATCACACCTGCCGTTGCTAGACCCTTACCTTTTTCATTGGTTCTCTTAATTTGATTCAAAGCAACAAATGAGAAAGGAAGCCCTATTACAGCGTTTCCAATTAGTGAAAAAATAAAGCCTATAATAGCAAAAACATTATAGTGGTTGTTTTCTCTATATTCGTAGTCATCGTAATAATCGTATCGCCCTGCAGGATAGCGATCATAACCACCATTAACGTTATAACCATTGTTATAGCCATTGTTATAGCCGTCGTCATAACCGTTAGTGTATCCACGATTGTAACCATAGGCACTGTAATCAGGCTTAGTGTAAGGCTGAACAGCATATTGCGAACCAGAATAATTATTTACAGTCTGAGGATCAACGTACTGAGGATCAACGTACTGAGGGTCAACGTACTGAGGGTCCTTATACTGAGGGTCTTGATACTGGTTATTAGCGTTATAAGTATTCTGGTATTGGTTGTCGTCTGGATACATAAAAAACTCCTTAAACTCTCCTCAATAACTGTAATCAAGTATAAAGATATAATCTATAAAAAATCAAACGCAATTAAGCAAAATATGTGGTTATTTTGAGCTATTTCTCGTGTTATTTACCGGGTTATTTCTTGGGTTATTTCACAAAAGCAAGGATATAGGCCAAAAAAAGGGGGGTTAATTCCCAAAAAAGCATGCAAACGAAAATATAAAAAAACGCCGCTTATATTCTAAGCGACGCTGTGCACGTGCCCCCGGTGAGACTCGAACTCACACTGCACAGATTTTGAGGCTGTTTCCTCTACCAATTGGGATACAGGGGCATTTTAAATTATCCGCGTTTTTGCGCGACTTGTTGACTATACCACACTTTGAGCAATATGCAAATACTTAGCGCGTTTTGAGCGTGTCGCAAATAAATATTGGAAGGAAGCGAAAGAAAGCTAAAAACGAAAAAACGTGGAATAAACTGGAAGGAAGCGAAAGAAAGCGAAACCTATAAATATTAAATAAATAAACAAACAAACAACAAACAAACAAATAATGCGCGCAACCTGTTTTTAAGCAGATTGCACGCATCAATAATCACACATAAATCAAAGTCACAAAATCAGGAGAATAAATATTCAAGCGATTTGTGAGCATTAAAGGTGCAAAATTAGTCGCATGCACCAACAGTGTGTACGTAGATTGAATCAGTGCGACCAGCCTGACGTTCGCCCTGAGCAGTGCTCAAAACGACAATCTTGTCTCCGTCGGAAACCTTACCTGCTTCGCGAAGAACCTTGTCGGTGAAGATCATCAAATCATGACGGTTCATCTCATGATAATCTTCATCAATCAAGAAGCCTTCAGTACCCCAGCTCAAAGCCAACCAATGATATGTATGCTCATTGTTAGTCAAGCCGTAAATTGGAGCAACTGGACGTTCGCGGGAAATGCGGTGAACTGTGCGACCGGTCTGAGTGTAAGCAACAATAGCCTTAGCGTTAAGCTTATCTGCCAAATCAACAGCAGCAGAAGAAACTGCACCGGTGCTGGACATATCAAGCTCAACAGCAGGAATGCGATCATAGCCGTGCTCAGTAGCAAACTGAGAAATACGAGCCATAGTCTGAACAGTCACAGATGGATACTTACCAACAGCAGTCTCGTTAGAAGTCATAGTTGCATCGGCACCGTCAAGAACAGCATTAGCGCAGTCAGAAGCTTCTGCACGGGTTGGAACTGGAGAGTTAACCATTGTGCCAAGAACTTCAGTAGCAACGATAACTGGCTTTGCGTAACGGCGAGAAAGCTCAATGCAGCGCTTTGTAACCAGTGGAACCTCTTCGAGAGGCATTTCAACTGCCATATCGCCACGAGCGACCATAATGCCATCGAAGGTCTTAACAATCTCTTCAAGATTTTCAACAGCCTGTGGCTTCTCAATCTTTGCTACGATTGGAATACGACGACCTTCTTCGTCCATAATCTCATGAGCGCGATCAATATCACTTGCAAAACGCACGAAGGACATTGCAATAATATCTGCACCAGTACGGATAGCCCAACGAAGATCAGCCTCATCCTTTTCTGTTAAAGCTGGAAGAGACACAGCAACGCCTGGAAGATTAATACCCTTGTGGCTAGAAACTGGACCTGCTACAACCACCTTGGTATGTACGTCATTGCCTTCAACTTTAGTGACCTCAAGACGAACCTTACCATCATCAATCAAAATTGGATCGCCTGCATGGCAATCTCCTGGCAAACCCTTGAAAGTAGTGGAAGTACGATGCTCATCACCTTCAATATCATCAGTGGTGATTACGAACTCTTGGCCTTCTTCCAAATAAACTTTGTCTTCGCCATCAGCGTTCTTCTTAAACCAACCGCAGCGAATCTTTGGACCTTGCAAATCAACGAGAGCAGCAACATTACGGCCAGTAGATTTAGAAGCGGCGCGCACATTGTTGTACACACGCAAATGATCCTCAGGAGTACCGTGAGAACGATTAAGACGAGCAACATCCATACCAGCTTCAACGAGCTTGGTAATACCCTCTAACGATTCGGTAGCTGGACCAATAGTATCAACGATTTTGGCTTTACGCATAATGCCTACCTATTTTCTATTTCTGTTTATTTTTTATGAGCAATTTAATAATAAAAATCATAAAATGCCCAATTCCGCTTTCTAGTGTATCAACGTATTGTGACCGCTTATTGTATTTATTCGGCGTTTTGTGAACGTTCACAGAAGATACTCAATGAATATTTATTTACTACGATTAAACACAACTACCTACGCTCTCTTATTAATCGCGTTTAACTTGCGATTAGCCGCGATTAACGCACGATTAATTATACCAAAAACTCTTATTTTCCACGCATCTCACAAAATAAAAACACAAATTTCGCACGATTAACTCACGATTAATCATGCTCATTTATTAGCATCACTTATTAACAACTTCTATTTGACGCAACTCTTTCTTTAGATCGCGTATTTCGTCGAGCAAATTGCATCGTATCCAAGAATTAAGAAACTAGAGTATATACTTTCTAATGCTCAGCATCTTCAAACGATGGTCATGACATTCCCAACACTAATAAACATTTGTTTAGTGATTACCCAATCACATATCTGCGACACACCATAAGTCATATAGCAAGTTACGAAAATAATAAGAAATTTTATCAAAAGTTATATTGTTATAACATTTCGCAAAAAATTTTCATTTAGAGCACCCCCCCCCCGTAGGAAATTTTACAGTCTAAACTAATTTCAAACTGAAAAATATTATAAAAAATAACAAGAAATGATAGAATTTTAAATAGACCCATTTAAATAGAGAGCTTTATTGCTAGCTTTGGAGAGATTTGTCATAGAATTCGTTCTATTTATTTGTTTAAAAATTCGTTAAAGATTAGGGAAAATTAAGGAGATTGTTATGGCTACCGCTAATCCTTCAAAACATACATCATCATCAAAATCTTCTAAAAAGCGTTCTGCACACAAAGTACACACACTTCCGTTAGCAACAATGGCTGCTTTGTTGACAGCAGCAACCTGCTTAGGCAGCCAGCCTGCAATGGCTGTTACAACACCCACAATTACTACAACAACGTACAACGCAACGGCTAGAAGTCTTGCGAATAGCACCGGTGCTGTGCGTCAAAATCGTGAAGCTGATGTGGTTGTTAACAACCCAGGATGGCTTAAAACTCCTAGTATTCTTGAGTTCCAGCGTTATCGTGCTACTAATGATGAAAATAAAGATAAAAAGACAATGAATTCCGACGATTATGGTAGCGAGGAACACAATACTCTGATTAAAAAAACGGATATGTATGCACATATCGAAACAATAGATGGTGCTAAATATCTCGTATTCGACGTATTCTTCAACAATGATGCTCAATCGATGGTAAAAAATTCAAAGAGGCAGTGGTATATATGGCAAGTACCGTACCAAATTGCTGAGTTAAATTCTGATGGTTCGTATAAGAGCGACACAATTCGCGACTTACGTTTTGACGCTTACGAACTTAAAGATAAATTAAAAAACGACAAAAAAGAACGCAAGATGAACCTTACTCTTTCGCGCGATTTTTCCAATTTTGAAAAAGTAGACAATCAGTCAACATCTATAAACTTACTTAGCGATAACGAGAAGAACTTCGGTGTAGGAAGACCTTCAAGATTCCATTATAGTTTAGGACCGAATCAGGGAAACGATACACAATATGACAAAGATATGATGAGGCTATTCCATGGAAATTATCAGGATTACGCTATTGGTAAAGCAACTTACCGAGCGAACCCATATAGTAGCAATAATTATGGAATAGGTATTCAAACTTCAGAAGTAAATCTTGCATTCCATATGCATGCCGCAGTAAAGCTTAACAGTACAGCGATTAACGAAAACGCTAAGACGTATGATGAAAAGTACGCTAATATACATAATGCTTGGACTTGGGCAGATTCTGCAACATATGGAGCCACAACAAGCTCATCCTACGCGTGGGTTTCCGGACGAGATCCAGAATCTGACCAAGATAAAAACTTAAAACGTCACAAGGATGACGATAAAGCGCCAAAAATTTATTACAATGGCAAAACCGAAATTACCGACGGCACCAAGACCATTAAACTCAAGGAAGGCGAAAAACTAAGCTTCACTACCACCGATAACAAGGGTTATATTGAGAAGTTTAGCATTTCTGGTTTAACGGACACTCCTATAACCAAGCAAGGCCTTGGAAGCGAAAGCGAACCGCTTTCATCAGGTGAAATCGATGTTACTAATAAAATGAACAACAAGGAAGTAACCATTACTTCCGAGGATGGCTCTGGCAACGTTACCACACGCAAAGTTAAAGTCAAAGTTACTAAAAAGCCAAAACTTTCTAGAGAACATCCTCTTACCGGTAAAACCATTAATACTACAGTTGGTGAACCATTACCGCCATTGACAAAAATTGACAATTTTGTAACTGTCAAAAACGGCAACAAGCTTGAAAAGCAGCCAACCTTAAGCTGGAACGGTCTCCCTGTTCCAAACACTGATACAGTTGGCGTAATTACCCATAGCATTAAGGGAACATACTCCGATAATTCCACGACTGGAGCAACTGTAACCATCAATGTTAAACCACAGAAGCCAGTTATCGAAACTAATCTGACTAATCTTGCTGGAGGGACAGGGCAGAAAGTAACAGTATCTGTTGGAAGCGGCATTCCTACTGACGCTAAAATTACTACAACAGTTAAACTGTTTGATAAAAATGGCAAGGAAATCGGCTCTACTACAACAATTAAGAATGGTAAAGCGGAGATTACTGTTAAGAATGGAATTCCTGAAGGCGACGTGTATGCAACAACGACTGTCACGAAGCAGCCTGGAACGACACCTGGCGGTAAAATACCAATTCCAGGATTTGAACTAACTTCAAAAAACAGTGAGAAAAAGAAAGCTACTGCGCCTAAGGATGCTCAAGACCCAACAATTATTGCTACTACCGAGTCATCGTCTGTAACAGTTGGGCAAGATCTGAAGATTCACATTGTTGCTACAGATGATGTGCAAGTTAAAGACATCAACACTATACAGGCACTAAAGGGCGCCAATCTGCTTCAAGATACTGATCTCACTAGTGGACGTGCGAGTGTTTCAAAAACCACTGACACTGATCAGAAACAAGTGTTGGATCTTACTATTAAGAACATGCAGCCGAAGGAAGTTGGCACACATACCCTAACCTTCACTGTAACCGACTCGGCAGGAAAAACCGGCACCACAACTCTAACCATAACCGTGAAGCCAGCTGCTCCAACCATCACTACCCCAACAAGCGGAAGCGATCAAGGCTCAGCCACGATCACTCCAGCAGACGGTACTGATACCCTGGAAATCACTTATACGCCAGAAGGTGAAACCACCACGAAGACCATCACTGTCAAGAAAGGCACTGACGGCAAGTGGAAGATTGATGGAAACACTCCAGAAGGCGTAACCGTTAACGAAAACGATGGTAAAGTCACTATTCCAGCAAACAAAATCAAAGACGGTAGTAAAGTAACCGCTAAAGATAAGAACGGTAACAACACTTCCGACGAAGCCACTGGCCAAACAGGAACCAACCCATCAACCACTCCTGAAACAAAGAAGCCAGCTGCTCCAACCATCACTACCCCAACAAGCGGAAGCGATCAAGGCTCAGCCACGATCACTCCAGCAGACGGTACTGATACCCTGGAAATCACTTATACGCCAGAAGGTGAAACCACCACGAAGACCATCACTGTCAAGAAAGGCACTGACGGCAAGTGGAAGATTGATGGAAACACTCCAGAAGGCGTAACCGTTAACGAAAACGATGGTAAAGTCACTATTCCAGCAAACAAAATCAAAGACGGTAGTAAAGTAACCGCTAAAGATAAGAACGGTAACAACACTTCCGACGAAGCCACTGGCCAAACAGGAACCAACCCATCAACCACTCCTGAAACAAAGAAGCCAGCTGCTCCAACCATCACTACCCCAACAAGCGGAAGCGATCAAGGCTCAGCCACGATCACTCCAGCAGACGGTACTGATACCCTGGAAATCACTTATACGCCAGAAGGTGAAACCACCACGAAGACCATCACTGTCAAGAAAGGCACTGACGGCAAGTGGAAGATTGATGGAAACACTCCAGAAGGCGTAACCGTTAACGAAAACGATGGTAAAGTCACTATTCCAGCAAACAAAATCAAAGACGGTAGTAAAGTAACCGCTAAAGATAAGAACGGTAACAACACTTCCGACGAAGCCACTGGCCAAACAGGAACCAACCCATCAACCACTCCTGAAACAAAGAAGCCAGCTGCTCCAACCATCACTACCCCAACAAGCGGAAGCGATCAAGGCTCAGCCACGATCACTCCAGCAGACGGTACTGATACCCTGGAAATCACTTATACGCCAGAAGGTGAAACCACCACGAAGACCATCACTGTCAAGAAAGGCACTGACGGCAAGTGGAAGATTGATGGAAACACTCCAGAAGGCGTAACCGTTAACGAAAACGATGGTAAAGTCACTATTCCAGCAAACAAAATCAAAGACGGTAGTAAAGTAACCGCTAAAGATAAGAACGGTAACAACACTTCCGACGAAGCCACTGGCCAAACAGGAACCAACCCATCAACCACTCCTGAAACAAAGAAGCCAGCTGCTCCAACCATCACTACCCCAACAAGCGGAAGCGATCAAGGCTCAGCCACGATCACTCCAGCAGACGGTACTGATACCCTGGAAATCACTTATACGCCAGAAGGTGAAACCACCACGAAGACCATCACTGTCAAGAAAGGCACTGACGGCAAGTGGAAGATTGATGGAAACACTCCAGAAGGCGTAACCGTTAACGAAAACGATGGTAAAGTCACTATTCCAGCAAACAAAATCAAAGACGGTAGTAAAGTAACCGCTAAAGATAAGAACGGTAACAACACTTCCGACGAAGCCACTGGCCAAACAGGAACCAACCCATCAACCACTCCTGAAACAAAGAAGCCAGCTGCTCCAACCATCACTACCCCAACAAGCGGAAGCGATCAAGGCTCAGCCACGATCACTCCAGCAGACGGTACTGATACCCTGGAAATCACTTATACGCCAGAAGGTGAAACCACCACGAAGACCATCACTGTCAAGAAAGGCACTGACGGCAAGTGGAAGATTGATGGAAACACTCCAGAAGGCGTAACCGTTAACGAAAACGATGGTAAAGTCACTATTCCAGCAAACAAAATCAAAGACGGTAGTAAAGTAACCGCTAAAGATAAGAACGGTAACAACACTTCCGACGAAGCCACTGGCCAAACAGGAACCAACCCATCAACCACTCCTGAAACAAAGAAGCCAGCTGCTCCAACCATCACTACCCCAACAAGCGGAAGCGATCAAGGCTCAGCCACGATCACTCCAGCAGACGGTACTGATACCCTGGAAATCACTTATACGCCAGAAGGTGAAACCACCACGAAGACCATCACTGTCAAGAAAGGCACTGACGGCAAGTGGAAGATTGATGGAAACACTCCAGAAGGCGTAACCGTTAACGAAAACGATGGTAAAGTCACTATTCCAGCAAACAAAATCAAAGACGGTAGTAAAGTAACCGCTAAAGATAAGAACGGTAACAACACTTCCGACGAAGCCACTGGCCAAACAGGAACCAACCCATCAACCACTCCTGAAACAAAGAAGCCAGCTGCTCCAACCATCACTACCCCAACAAGCGGAAGCGATCAAGGCTCAGCCACGATCACTCCAGCAGACGGTACTGATACCCTGGAAATCACTTATACGCCAGAAGGTGAAACCACCACGAAGACCATCACTGTCAAGAAAGGCACTGACGGCAAGTGGAAGATTGATGGAAACACTCCAGAAGGCGTAACCGTTAACGAAAACGATGGTAAAGTCACTATTCCAGCAAACAAAATCAAAGACGGTAGTAAAGTAACCGCTAAAGATAAGAACGGTAACAACACTTCCGACGAAGCCACTGGCCAAACAGGAACCAACCCATCAACCACTCCTGAAACAAAGAAGCCAGCTGCTCCAACCATCACTACCCCAACAAGCGGAAGCGATCAAGGCTCAGCCACGATCACTCCAGCAGACGGTACTGATACCCTGGAAATCACTTATACGCCAGAAGGTGAAACCACCACGAAGACCATCACTGTCAAGAAAGGCACTGACGGCAAGTGGAAGATTGATGGAAACACTCCAGAAGGCGTAACCGTTAACGAAAACGATGGTAAAGTCACTATTCCAGCAAACAAAATCAAAGACGGTAGTAAAGTAACCGCTAAAGATAAGAACGGTAACAACACTTCCGACGAAGCCACTGGCCAAACAGGAACCAACCCATCAACCACTCCTGAAACAAAGAAGCCAGCTGCTCCAACCATCACTACCCCAACAAGCGGAAGCGATCAAGGCTCAGCCACGATCACTCCAGCAGACGGTACTGATACCCTGGAAATCACTTATACGCCAGAAGGTGAAACCACCACGAAGACCATCACTGTCAAGAAAGGCACTGACGGCAAGTGGAAGATTGATGGAAACACTCCAGAAGGCGTAACCGTTAACGAAAACGATGGTAAAGTCACTATTCCAGCAAACAAAATCAAAGACGGTAGTAAAGTAACCGCTAAAGATAAGAACGGTAACAACACTTCCGACGAAGCCACTGGCCAAACAGGAACCAACCCATCAACCACTCCTGAAACAAAGAAGCCAGCTGCTCCAACCATCACTACCCCAACAAGCGGAAGCGATCAAGGCTCAGCCACGATCACTCCAGCAGACGGTACTGATACCCTGGAAATCACTTATACGCCAGAAGGTGAAACCACCACGAAGACCATCACTGTCAAGAAAGGCACTGACGGCAAGTGGAAGATTGATGGAAACACTCCAGAAGGCGTAACCGTTAACGAAAACGATGGTAAAGTCACTATTCCAGCAAACAAAATCAAAGACGGTAGTAAAGTAACCGCTAAAGATAAGAACGGTAACAACACTTCCGACGAAGCCACTGGCCAAACAGGAACCAACCCATCAACCACTCCTGAAACAAAGAAGCCAGCTGCTCCAACCATCACTACCCCAACAAGCGGAAGCGATCAAGGCTCAGCCACGATCACTCCAGCAGACGGTACTGATACCCTGGAAATCACTTATACGCCAGAAGGTGAAACCACCACGAAGACCATCACTGTCAAGAAAGGCACTGACGGCAAGTGGAAGATTGATGGAAACACTCCAGAAGGCGTAACCGTTAACGAAAACGATGGTAAAGTCACTATTCCAGCAAACAAAATCAAAGACGGTAGTAAAGTAACCGCTAAAGATAAGAACGGTAACAACACTTCCGACGAAGCCACTGGCCAAACAGGAACCAACCCATCAACCACTCCTGAAACAAAGAAGCCAGCTGCTCCAACCATCACTACCCCAACAAGCGGAAGCGATCAAGGCTCAGCCACGATCACTCCAGCAGACGGTACTGATACCCTGGAAATCACTTATACGCCAGAAGGTGAAACCACCACGAAGACCATCACTGTCAAGAAAGGCACTGACGGCAAGTGGAAGATTGATGGAAACACTCCAGAAGGCGTAACCGTTAACGAAAACGATGGTAAAGTCACTATTCCAGCAAACAAAATCAAAGACGGTAGTAAAGTAACCGCTAAAGATAAGAACGGTAACAACACTTCCGACGAAGCCACTGGCCAAACAGGAACCAACCCATCAACCACTCCTGAAACAAAGAAGCCAGCTGCTCCAACCATCACTACCCCAACAAGCGGAAGCGATCAAGGCTCAGCCACGATCACTCCAGCAGACGGTACTGATACCCTGGAAATCACTTATACGCCAGAAGGTGAAACCACCACGAAGACCATCACTGTCAAGAAAGGCACTGACGGCAAGTGGAAGATTGATGGAAACACTCCAGAAGGCGTAACCGTTAACGAAAACGATGGTAAAGTCACTATTCCAGCAAACAAAATCAAAGACGGTAGTAAAGTAACCGCTAAAGATAAGAACGGTAACAACACTTCCGACGAAGCCACTGGCCAAACAGGAACCAACCCATCAACCACTCCTGAAACAAAGAAGCCAGCTGCTCCAACCATCACTACCCCAACAAGCGGAAGCGATCAAGGCTCAGCCACGATCACTCCAGCAGACGGTACTGATACCCTGGAAATCACTTATACGCCAGAAGGTGAAACCACCACGAAGACCATCACTGTCAAGAAAGGCACTGACGGCAAGTGGAAGATTGATGGAAACACTCCAGAAGGCGTAACCGTTAACGAAAACGATGGTAAAGTCACTATTCCAGCAAACAAAATCAAAGACGGTAGTAAAGTAACCGCTAAAGATAAGAACGGTAACAACACTTCCGACGAAGCCACTGGCCAAACAGGAACCAACCCATCAACCACTCCTGAAACAAAGAAGCCAGCTGCTCCAACCATCACTACCCCAACAAGCGGAAGCGATCAAGGCTCAGCCACGATCACTCCAGCAGACGGTACTGATACCCTGGAAATCACTTATACGCCAGAAGGTGAAACCACCACGAAGACCATCACTGTCAAGAAAGGCACTGACGGCAAGTGGAAGATTGATGGAAACACTCCAGAAGGCGTAACCGTTAACGAAAACGATGGTAAAGTCACTATTCCAGCAAACAAAATCAAAGACGGTAGTAAAGTAACCGCTAAAGATAAGAACGGTAACAACACTTCCGACGAAGCCACTGGCCAAACAGGAACCAACCCATCAACCACTCCTGAAACAAAGAAGCCAGCTGCTCCAACCATCACTACCCCAACAAGCGGAAGCGATCAAGGCTCAGCCACGATCACTCCAGCAGACGGTACTGATACCCTGGAAATCACTTATACGCCAGAAGGTGAAACCACCACGAAGACCATCACTGTCAAGAAAGGCACTGACGGCAAGTGGAAGATTGATGGAAACACTCCAGAAGGCGTAACCGTTAACGAAAACGATGGTAAAGTCACTATTCCAGCAAACAAAATCAAAGACGGTAGTAAAGTAACCGCTAAAGATAAGAACGGTAACAACACTTCCGACGAAGCCACTGGCCAAACAGGAACCAACCCATCAACCACTCCTGAAACAAAGAAGCCAGCTGCTCCAACCATCACTACCCCAACAAGCGGAAGCGATCAAGGCTCAGCCACGATCACTCCAGCAGACGGTACTGATACCCTGGAAATCACTTATACGCCAGAAGGTGAAACCACCACGAAGACCATCACTGTCAAGAAAGGCACTGACGGCAAGTGGAAGATTGATGGAAACACTCCAGAAGGCGTAACCGTTAACGAAAACGATGGTAAAGTCACTATTCCAGCAAACAAAATCAAAGACGGTAGTAAAGTAACCGCTAAAGATAAGAACGGTAACAACACTTCCGACGAAGCCACTGGCCAAACAGGAACCAACCCATCAACCACTCCTGAAACAAAGAAGCCAGCTGCTCCAACCATCACTACCCCAACAAGCGGAAGCGATCAAGGCTCAGCCACGATCACTCCAGCAGACGGTACTGATACCCTGGAAATCACTTATACGCCAGAAGGTGAAACCACCACGAAGACCATCACTGTCAAGAAAGGCACTGACGGCAAGTGGAAGATTGATGGAAACACTCCAGAAGGCGTAACCGTTAACGAAAACGATGGTAAAGTCACTATTCCAGCAAACAAAATCAAAGACGGTAGTAAAGTAACCGCTAAAGATAAGAACGGTAACAACACTTCCGACGAAGCCACTGGCCAAACAGGAACCAACCCATCAACCACTCCTGAAACAAAGAAGCCAGCTGCTCCAACCATCACTACCCCAACAAGCGGAAGCGATCAAGGCTCAGCCACGATCACTCCAGCAGACGGTACTGATACCCTGGAAATCACTTATACGCCAGAAGGTGAAACCACCACGAAGACCATCACTGTCAAGAAAGGCACTGACGGCAAGTGG
Organism: Gardnerella sp. KA00255; assembly: GCF_049244095.1. Lineage (NCBI taxonomy): Bacteria > Bacillati > Actinomycetota > Actinomycetes > Bifidobacteriales > Bifidobacteriaceae > Gardnerella > Gardnerella sp. KA00255. Next base: position 1,684,189 of record NZ_CP058374.1, on the reverse strand, counting down.
AAGATTGATGGAAACACTCCAGAAGGCGTAACCGTTAACGAAAACGATGGTAAAGTCACTATTCCAGCAAACAAAATCAAAGACGGTAGTAAAGTAACCGCTAAAGATAAGAACGGTAACAACACTTCCGACGAAGCCACTGGCCAAACAGGAACCAACCCATCAACCACTCCTGAAACAAAGAAGCCAGCTGCTCCAACCATCACTACCCCAACAAGCGGAAGCGATCAAGGCTCAGCCACGATCACTCCAGCAGACGGTACTGATACCCTGGAAATCACTTATACGCCAGAAGGTGAAACCACCACGAAGACCATCACTGTCAAGAAAGGCACTGACGGCAAGTGGAAGATTGATGGAAACACTCCAGAAGGCGTAACCGTTAACGAAAACGATGGTAAAGTCACTATTCCAGCAAACAAAATCAAAGACGGCAGTGATGTAAAAGCTAAAGATAAGAACGGTAACAACACTTCCAGCGAAACCACTGGTAAAGCCGGAAACAACAACGGAAATTCTGGTTCTGGAACAGGTTCTGATTCCGGTTCTGGTTCTGATTCCGGTTCTGGTTCTGAGACTGGAAACAGCAATAGTTCTGGTTCTGATTCGGGTAACGACTCCACGTCTAACAATGGTGGTTCAGCTAGCGGATCTACTACTGGTGGTAGCAGCTCTACAGATTCCGGCGCTCAAAATAGCACCAACGAATCAAGTAGCGCTGACAATGCTAACAACGCTGGTAACGCTGAAACCGGTAATGCTGGCAACGGCAAAGCTGGTAATGTATCCACTGGTGCTTCAGGTTCCAACGAATCTACTAAGTCCGGCAACAAGGTTCCTGCAAAGCATTCGTCCCAATTAGTAAAGACTGGTGCTGAAGTGGAACGAGTAGGATTGATCAGCGCAATGATTGGTGTACTTGGAGCTGCAGCAGCATTCTTCTCTCGCAAGAAGAATCGCGAGTAAAAAAGTTCACCTACAAAATTAAACAAAAGTAAACTAATAATTGAAAATAATTAGAAAAAGGAGCTGAGCCACAAACCCAGCTCCTTTTTCTATATCACTGCTCACTTACACATACAAACTCTTGTATTGTGATTCAAAACATATCTTATTTAAGAAGAACCATCTTTGGATATTTTCAAATAAACGATAATAAAATTAATAAGAACAATTTTTGACAGAACTGCAATATAAAAATTGCTCTTAAACCACATTTCCGCGTATAAACAGCTGGGTGCAGGATAGGTGCGAGGTGTGTGCACCTTTTAACGTTAACATCCTGTGCACTCGACCCTACACCGTCGACATGTTTCCTCAAACAGCCAAAACATCATTCAAAACGCCACTTAAAACGTCATCTTGGCGTTTTGGCACTTTGGCTTGATCTATAAGGTGCGCTTTGGAGTGCCCTAAAATGCAGATGAATATATTTATCTCAATTCTTATAAATAACTTCCCAATAGCCGTTCTGACTTGTCCCGTGGCGTAGAATTACGGAATCCTTCTTTAGCTTATTTATATAATATTTCACAGTATTAACATCCCAGTTTAATTCATTCGCAATCTTTGCTTGTGTATGGTACGGATGCTTCAGTAAGAGATTAACTAACGTCTTATCTCTTTCGCTCAGTTCAGCTTGCATAGTACCTTGCATAGTACCTTGGGTAGTACCTTGGGTAGTACCTTGGGTAGTACCTTGGGTAGTACCTTGGGTAGTACCTTGGGTAGTACCTTGGGTAGTACCTTGGGTAGTCGGCCCGACCGTGGCAGTTGCAGCCTCAGAAAGGGGAATCACTGTCGTAAAAACATCTGCCTCTGTAAAGACAGGCTCTCCACCAGAATACATCTTCGTGTATTTATAGCTGTTGCGCATACCGCTTCCCAGTTCGTCAGCAAGACCGATCTCACGGAACACTTTTGCTATCGGCGGATTCTTTGCAAATGGCTTGAATGTGTTCAGATTCAGGTTGCCGTGTCCATGCGCAAGGTTCGCATTCTCTGTTGTAATCTTATTCCGTTCAATGACAAGCTTCGGTACATATCCACTGGAAAAATCACGGTGCATCAACAAATTGGAAATAATCTCACGCAGGATTTTATCTCTGGCGCTTATCCGCTGGACACCATACAATGTAAAAACATCATTCAGATGCTTCTTTCCAAATTCCATCAAACGATCGTAGCTTTCAATCAGGTTTGTGATCACCACATCCCTGTCATCATAACGATCAACATTGAACACTCTGAAAATAGCGTCTGTCTTATGCTGCGGTAACACGGACATGATACGGTTATCCGTACCAAAGAGTAAGACTGCCGCAAGTGTGATACCTTCTTTGTTCGTTTCCGGATCCTCAAGTATAAGCCCACAGCTTCTGAGCATCTCCTCATCCGTCATGTCAACCCACGGATGGTGCTCAGTATTCACTCTCGTCATTCTCCTTGCCCGATCCATAAGATCATGGCGAAGGCTTGAAACCGGGATGGCAGGGTAAACCTTATTCACAAAATAGGTACTTTGCTTACGGGCATAAAGGTTGAAAACCATATCCGCATTATCTGTAATATCGATGTCAGACTCATTATTGCGATCAAATATTCTGCCCGCATTGCGATAAACGGTTTTTCCAACCGGGACATAGACATAAAGAACAATACGCCCATCGATCTCATATTCCTCTGTAGTCAAATAGAGTGGAGGATACATTTTTCTCTCATTGTTGATCGTAGTAACAAAATTTTTCTTCATCTGTTCAACGCAGTCTTTATCAACACCGAGAATCGTACCGTTATCCTTCACGCCAAAGAAAATATGACCGCCATCCCGATTAGAAAAAGAGCAAACAGTATCGTAGACATCCTTCGTAATATCTTTTGTTGATTTTTTGAATTCGACTGTCAGCCCCTCGCCCTGACGAATCAAGTTCATCAAATTTTCAGGGAGTATCATATAACTCACCCCTTTCGATTATTCACTTATCAATTCCATTATGTAAAATGGAATCAACCTCGTTCTCCTTAAAAGTCTGTTCTTCTTCCTTTTGCAAAGCCTTCTGCACAGCCCTGTAGCTTCTCTCATCAGTTGCAGGATAACTATTATTGACTTCTGAAACTTTATTACAAAGAACATCTCTCTTTTTTGTATCTCACTATCGTCAAGCACTTCAAAATCAACTAATAAGGAAACATACTCTTCTCGAATACCCCACAACATATTTGCTGCATTTCGATGCTGACTTACTTCATTTTGAATCTTATATTCCTTGGCATATAGATTTAGGCACAAAGACAATACAGCAGCAATTCCACCTACCCATGTCAATATGACCTTGTTTGTTATAATGCTGGCAAAAAATCCGCAAGAAGAAAGTGCGGTCAATATAATCTGTGCATTCTTCACATACTTATTTTCTTTCTCAAGTCGATCAGCTAATTTGTGATGCGCAGTATATGTGTATATAACTTTTCCACAAGCATCCTTTATTTAATTTTTTAATAGTGCCCTATAGCTTTTATCACTTTCCATTTTACTCAGATACCATCCTATTTAGGATCTTGCCGAGGATATACCATCCCTTTTGTAGTATCAATCAACATTCCGCTTCCGGGAGCAGATAGACTTGGCGCAAATATTCCGTTGCACGAAATACGATTATAATAATTAAGTAATGCCTGTTCATACGATCTTTGTTGGCTTGAGGAATTGCTATCTCCATCAGTAAAATGCCATCCTCCCATCGCAACATATACAAAGGAATCAATTAAAATTCCTGACAGATGATAGCTCGAATAAGAATCATCTCTGATCGTTCTTATGTGCTTACAAGTAGCACACAATCATCAATTAGCAACGCTCACTTACCATCACTCATTACCCTCACTTATTAGCCGCATCCATTTGCCGCAACTCTTTCTTTAGATCGCGTATTTCGTCGCGCAATCGCGCTGCAAGCTCAAATTGTAACTGTTCTGCCGCCGTATGCATTTGCTCGCTCAAATTCTTAATTAAAGAAATGATCTCATCTTGTGGCAACGCAGAAATATTCGCCATACGCTTTTCTTTGCTAGCCTGCCCAAGATTCGGCTCTTTTGGCACTCCATAATGCGAGTTCCCAGCCTTATTAGCATTCCTGTAACCTCCTGCTAGCAAAGTTTGAGTATCAACATCCTCTTTAGCAAGCATATCATTCACATCGCTAATCTTCTTTCGCAAAGGCTTAGGATCAATTCCATGAGCCTTGTTATACGCGATTTGCTTTTCGCGGCGGCGCTCCGTCTCGCTAATAGCTTTGCTCATAGCATCCGTAACCGTATCCGCATACATAAGAACAGTTCCAGAAACGTTACGAGCAGCACGACCAATCGTCTGAATAAGCGAACGGTAAGATCTTAAGAAGCCTTCCTTATCTGCATCCAAAATCGCTACAAGAGAAACTTCAGGCAAATCCAAACCCTCACGAAGCAAATTAATGCCAACAATCACATCAATTTTGCCTTCGCGAAGCTCGCGCAAAAGCTCCACTCTGCGCAAAGTATCAACATCCGAATGCAAGTACTCAACTTTAATACCAAGCTCAAGGAAGTAATCAGTTAAGTCTTCTGCCATTTTCTTCGTAAGCGTAGTAACAAGCACGCGCTCATCTTTTGCTACTCGCGCCTTGATTTCCGCAAGCAAATCGTCAACTTGGCCTTCTACAGGGCGAACCTCAATCTTAGGATCGAGCAAACCTGTAGGCCTAATAATCTGCTCAACTACGCCATCCGAAAGCCCCAACTCGTAATCTCCAGGCGTTGCAGAAAGATACACAGTTTGACCAATATGCTCCAAAAATTCTTTCCACTTTAACGGGCGATTATCCATTGCAGAAGGAAGCCTAAAGCCATGCTCTACAAGCGTTCTTTTGCGCGAAGCGTCGCCTTCATACATGGCTCCAATTTGCGGCACTGTTACATGCGATTCGTCTAAAACTAGCAAAAAGTCGTCTGGGAAAAAGTCAAGCAGAGTATGCGGAGGTGTGCCTGCATCGCGGCCGTCAAAATGTCTAGAATAATTTTCCACTCCCGGGCAAACTCCAACTTGTCTAAGCATTTCCAAATCGTACGTAGTTCGCATTTCCAAACGCTGAGCTTCCAGCAATTTATTTTGCTTTTTAAGCTGTGCTACTCTCTCGTCACGCTCTTTTTCAATCGCCTCTAACGCGCGCTCCATGCGCTCCGGACCCGCAATATAGTGAGATGCTGGGAAAATATGAACGCTGTTCTCCTGGCGAATTACTTCTCCTGTAAGAGGATGCAACATGGTGATTCTGTCTATTTCGTCACCAAAGAACTCAATTCTCACAGCTAATTCCTCGTACACTGGAATAATCTCAACTGTGTCACCGCGCACTCTAAAAGTTCCGCGCGTAAAAGCAATATCGTTGCGCTTGTATTGCATGCTCACGAATTGACGTAATAAATCGTCTCGCTCAAGCTGCTCGCCAACGTTTAGCATAAGCATTCGCTCGGCATACTCCTCTGGAGTACCAAGTCCATAAATGCAAGAAACAGTAGCTACAACAACGCAATCCCGTCGCGTAAGCAAATTCGCTGTAGCTGCGTGACGAAGACGCTCAACATCATCGTTAATATTCGAGTCTTTTTCAATATACGTGTCTGTTTGCGGAATGTACGCTTCCGGCTGATAGTAATCGTAGTAAGACACAAAATAGCTCACAGCATTATCTGGCATAAGCTCACGAAATTCCGCGCAAAGCTGAGCTGCCAAAGTCTTATTCGGCTCAATAATAAGCGTCGGTCGTTGCAAACGCTCAATAAGCCAAGCGGTTGTAGCAGTTTTACCAGTGCCCGTAGCACCCATTAAAACAACATCGTTTTCGCCGTTTTCAATGCGATTTGCCAACTCTTCGATTGCTTGCGGCTGGTCTCCTGAAGGCTTGTATGGTGCTTTTACTACAAAAGGCTTGTTTGTGCGCTGAATTTTATTCGACATAATTTTTTACTTCCCCAGTTTTTTACTTCCCCAGTTTTGCCATTTCAGCACTTTTATTGTTTATTTCGCGCAACCATGATTTCAACGTATCGTCAACACTGTTAAGCATAGATTCCATTGGTTTAGTGGAATCGACTACAAAATCTGCCATAGCTTTTCGAACTTTACTTGGAAGTTGACTATTTATGCGCGCCAAAGCCTGATTCTCCGTCATGTTTCGCTCGCTTATCATTCGCTTAACACGAATTTCTTGAGGCGCTTCAACAGTAATAATATGGTCAAAACTAAATGGAATGCTGTCGATTACTTGCGCAAGAAGTGGAATGTCGTGCACAATAACCGAGCTCATGCTGCTTATCTCATTGCGATTTTCTTTAGCATCGCAATTTTCTTTAGAAATTTTACTAGCATACTCGCTTTCTAAAAGCTTTGCGCAATCATAAATAGCAGGATGAATTATAGACTCAATCTTACTTAACGCTTGCTTACGTTCATCGTCGTCACCAAAAATACGCTCCGCAATAAACGCACGATTTAAAGAGCCATCATTCTTAACAGCATTTTCCCCAAAAATACCTACAATTTGTTGCAATACTGCGCTTCCCGGTTCCACTACTTTACGCGCTAAAACATCGTAATCAATAACAAACGCGCCACGCGAACGCAAATGGTTTACTACAGTAGATTTTCCGGCTGCAATTCCGCCCGTTACAGCAATCCGCATTATTGTCATATTTTGATTATAAACGATACATTTCGCACAATAACGTAAGCTATCATTGTCCTTACTAAAACTTCTTATATAGCACGCAGTAAATAGGCCCGTAATAGGATTTCCAATTATCAGTTAATAAACTGTATCCAAGCTTGTTATAAAAATCTAAAGCAATCGCATTGTTATCTTTTTCTGTGATAAAATTATTGTCTTATATAATTTAAGATTTTCAACATTCTTCATAAGAGCTCTACCCACGCCTAGATGCTGGAACTCAGGATCTACAAATAACTCATTTAACTCTAAGCTTTGATTAAACCAATCATAATTTTCGTGTAAAAATGGTTTAATTTGATTCGCATACCAATTATCTTGTGCTAATTCTATGCCGTATAAAACGCCAATAATACGATTATTTATAATGGCAACAAGTAAAAGCGAACTGCTGTTATATTTCAAACTATCTAATATGCGTTCACGAACATTATCTATACGATCAAGTTCTTTAGGAAACGCTTTTAGATATAAGTCTAAAATTACATTCATATTATTTTTGGCTTCTAAATAATCTAATTTTTTAATTTCAATATTCTTCATAAAATTACTCTTCTAAATACTTTCGCTTATTTACTCAATCACTATAATTTCTTATTTTTAAATATAAAAATAAAAGATGTGCTTTGGAAATTGGATTCTAAAACACATCTTTTATTTATAAAATTATTTAGAAAGCTTAAAACTAAATTTGCAAAAACTAGTCCTGCAACTCAGCTCCATCGCCATCCTGGTGATACTCAGAGCCTGGCTTAGAGCAAAGAATCATAATGAACTCAATGAATGCCCAAACGCCAGAGACAAAACTCAACATGCCGAAAGAAACAACAGTAATAAGCAGCTGAGCAAAACCCCTTCCATTCTTGCCAAGGTAGAAGTTATGCACACCAAGGAATCCAAAGAAGAATGCAAGAAGAGCTGCAACCATCTTACTGCGCTTGCTAACAACAACTTCATTCTGTGAATAGTCTACATACTGCTGGTTGTACTGTGGCTGAGTGTACTGAGGATCACTGTACTGAGGCTGAGCATACTGCTGCTGATCATACTGTGGCTGAGCATACTGCTGCTGATTGTACTGCTGATCGTACTCTGGCTGAGCCTGAGCTTGATCCTGGCCATACTGTGGCTGATCGTACTGCTGACCATACTCTGGCTGAGCTTGATCCTGGCCGTACTCAGTCTGGCCGTACTCTGGCTGAGTCTGATCGTTTGATTCAGTGTATTCACCATTCTGGCTGTCCATGTCACCCACAACATTCACACTTTCTCTTATAAACTTACTAATTCACAACATCAGCTTAAACACAAATCTGAGTTCAAACTCACATTAATGACAGATTTTACACATATGTACATACGCAACACACCAAAAATAAAAGATTTACAACAGATATATAAAGATTTTTTACTATACTTTTTACTGTTTTCCAGGTATTCAACAGTATATTTTTCAGTATTTAAAGATTATTTGACAAATTTGTAATATAAGGCAGCAACATCTCTGAAAGAGATTCACCTTCCGGAGAAACAAAAAATGGTACTCCATTAACAGTTCCAGCAGCACCAACAGCATCAGATGTTTTATCAATATCGCTATATGCCAAGCGAGAAGTAGAAAAAGAGATATTAAAATCGCGAGCGCAACGACGTCGAAAATCTTTTACGGTGGCATTATGTTTGAGCTGACGTATACCAACTGCAGCCACGCGACCAGGATATTGTTCAATGATTTTCGCATAAGTGCTCGGATCTTTTTGACCGTCATCACCCAATAAAATAAAACGCATATGTGGAAAATCATCCATAAGCTGTGCAGCAAATTCCATTTTATGCTGAGGGCCGGTTGGGATAAAAGTTTTAGGTCTTGGATCCAAATCGCGCAATAATAATGGACCTTCAGGAAAACCTTCACGCACAATAAAGTGCCGAATAGAAGCTTCCACATTCCAAGGCGATGTAGAGAGATAGAAAAATGGCGCGTCTGGCAGAAGCTTAGAAATTTTCGAGAACAGCGAAGACATGCCTCTAACTGGCGAACGATGCTCTGGATTCATAATAAGCACATTGTAAGCAGCTTTTATAGGAGATGGAGCCTGAGTGACCATAATAGTGTCATCTACGTCAGAAATAATTCCAATAGAAGCAGATGGTGAAATAGCAAATAAACTAGATTCAACAGGTTCACGGCCATCAACACTATAAGTAACAGTGTGTCTTCCAACGCATAATGCTCGTTCAGTTATTAAATCAAGATATCCTGCACGATCCGAAATACAATACTCAGCTCCACAAGCTCCACGAGCGTCTATTTTGTCGTATACTTCAGAATCACCGACTTGCGCGCGTTCCACAGGTACATCATCAATAGAAATGGATACTCTAACGCGTACGGCAGGAACAACAAGCATCGCGTAGATACCGCGCTTAAGTACAGAATGATGTCCTTTACTTGGAGCATAAACTGTACGACATATAAGACGCGCGTAAGAATCAGTTCCATAGCCAATATAAGGTTCAACACTTGGATAAAAACCAAATTTACGCGATACTTTACCAGCTATACGCATCCACATGCCTACTGATGATGTAACAAATTTTCGTAAGCAACGAACTATAAATGGCTTATCATCTATAAGCTCTCCCGGAGCTGGTGTATCGAACAGTGTTGCTGTGGCATGCACAGGAATTGGAGTACTGCTGATACACCTAGCTGGTTTACGTGGAGAACACTCTACTTTGTTAACAATTGATTTGCGATCCGAATCTGAAGCAGAAGCAGAATCTACAGAAGAATCAGAGTCTGTAGAAGAAGAATCTCTATCCGCATCTATATCCGCATCTATATCTGCATCAGAATCGGAGTCACTTAAATCATTATCAAAGTCGATATGATCTTGCACGTCACTATTACTCATTTACGCACCGGACCATTTGGAGTAGTTCCAATAACTTGCACGATAGTACCGCGAGGGCAATTATCGTAAATCCAACGAGCGTCAGCTTCATACATGTTTACACATCCATTTGAACCGTGCTTTGCAGGATCACCGGTAGAAATTCCAACAGAATTCCAAGCAGCAGTATGGAAGCTTTCACCGCCATTAAAGTAGCTAACCCAGCGTATACCAGGCAAAACGTAAGTAGTACCATCAAATTCATGCACACCGCGCATAGTTTGCACGTCGTATCTCAAATAAATATAGAAAGTACCATTGTAGGTTTCAGCAAGATTGGTAAGACCTGTGCAAACTGGGAATGTCTTAACAACTTCATCATTCTTATAAACTGTTGCAATCTGCTTACTTTTATCTACAACAATTCGCATTTCTATGAGTTTCTTATCAACTTTAAACTTAGAAACTTCCGCAGGAACAGAAACTTTGATATCCTTTTGATCCTTCAAAGCCGAAATAACTTTCTTAGAAATATCGTCTGAATATTTAATAGAAACGCCATTCACACCTTTATTAATAGTGAGAATAACCTTTCCATTTTTATCTACGGAATCTTCCTGATTCACCTTTTCTTGATTTAATTCTTTAGGAAGATTTTCAGAAAGCCACTTTCCAACAGCATCATTATCTATATCATACGAAATCTTATGATTGGAATCATCGGAATTGATCCTTACAAACGAAGCAAGAACTTCCTTAGGCAAAGTGAAATCTTTACCATTGCTATTATCGAACTTGATTTTCTTAGAAAGCAAAGTATTAAGTTGATCAGCTACTTTTTGCGCATCATCTTGTGTGATAGGAGCATTCACACGGCGATAAACAACCGAGACTTTAGCAACATGACCAGGATTTGCAATCATCTTTTTAATTGCTTCGTCTACAGGCAAAATCTCAATAGAGCGTCCAGGCATACCGTCTTTTACAACAAACTTTTTCTCTTTCTTGTTGAATTCTGGAGTGTAAGGGACAGCTCGATCTGATTCTTTAACGAAATAGTTGACAACATAAGCATTCATTCCAGAATGATCTGCGGTAACTGAAAGACTTACATTTGTTCCAACCCAGGGGAAAAGCATAGTAAGGAAATTATCATGCTTTGCGCTCATAATATTACGAACAGTTGCTTTCACATCTGGCTTTACATGCAAGTCATCAAACTTAGCATCAAGATCATTTCCCCTGTCGTCGCTGATTTTAAACACGGAACTTGAGACAGCATCCTCGACTACGCGTTCAACATCGTCAGCTTTTTTGCCAACAATTCTTTCAGTAAGTTTGTCGTTACCAAAATGCACACCAGGAACAACGCGATCATGGAAATACCATGAAGTTCCTAAATAAGCTCCAACAATCAAAATTAAAACAACTAGCAAAGAGTAAAGGAAAGGAGCTGCAGAACGATTCTTGACGCGACGTTTATTACTATTTTTATGCGATTCAGGCGATGCGCTAAATAGACCGTCGTCAGATTTTGAAGACACGCTTGCAATATCAGCAACGCTCATAGAAGTAGTTTCATCATTATCTTCCGCGCTGGAAGAATTATAAGATGAAAAATAATTGCTGTTTGGATTATTTACAGAATTATTTACAGAATTATTTGCGTTATCGCCAAAATCAGTAAAATTGTTAGGATTTGTCATACTCTCAAACCTCTACTCACTTTTATGCACAAAATGCAAAATTTATGCTACCACTAACCGCATAAAACTAATTACGATAGCTCCCAAATTAGTGTTAATTCTAGTTGATTCGTTAATAATTCCCAAATCGGTGTTTATGTTAGGTAACAAGCCAGCCTTGGTGCACCAAGCTATCGTTTAACACCAAGCTAGAGTCGGCTCACAAATCTAGAGTTGACTAACAAATCTAGAGTTAACTAAAAAAGTTGATTCAAAAACACAAAATTATGCTTTAAATAAAAATGTGCCCCGATGAACATACATCACCGGAGCACATTCAAAACATCACACAACAGTCATTTATAACTAAAACAACTGCTAAGTAAAGTTTCTAAAATTTAAGCAGAAACTACTTCTTTTCGCTTAAAAGCTGTTCACGCAAAGCTGCGAGCTGATCAGAATCAGCTAAAGCACCTTCGCTAGTTGCTTCAGAAGAATAGTTGGAAGCAACTTCTTCCTTCTTTTCTTCCTTAGCTGGCTTCTTTTCAGCTTCTTCCTGCTGACCATCAGCGGCTGCGGATTCTGCTGCAGCTGCGAGTTCCTTAGCGGCGAACACCTTGTGCTGCTCCCACAATTCGTGAGCTGCTGCATACTGTGCTTCCCACTCTTCGCGCTGCTGCTCGTAACCAGCAATCCACTCGTTAGTGTTTGGATCGAAGCCTTCAGGATACTTGTAGTTTCCTTCTTCGTCATACTCAGCTGGCATACCGTAGAGAGCTGGATCGAAATCTTCAGAATTTGGATCAACAGCCTCGTTAGCCTGCTTCAAGGAGAGCGAGATACGACGACGATCGAGGTCTACGTCAATAACCTTAACGAATACTTCTTCGCCACCCTTAACAACAGTTTCTGGGTTCTCTACATGACGGTTAGCAAGCTCGGAAATGTGAACCAAGCCCTCGATGCCGTCTTCAACGGAGATGAACACACCGAACTGAACGATCTTGGTGACCTTGCCCTTAACAACCTGTCCAGGAACATGGGTACGAGCGAAGCGCTGCCATGGATCTTCCTGAGTTGCCTTAAGGGAGAGGGAGATGCGTTCGCGATCGAGATCAACGTCAAGAACCTCAACAGTGACCTTATCACCAACCTTAACAACCTCGGATGGGTGATCGATATGCTTCCAAGAAAGCTCGGAGACGTGAATGAGACCGTCAACACCGCCGAGATCAACGAATGCGCCGAAGTTCACGATAGAAGACACAACGCCTTCACGAATCTGACCCTTCTTAAGCTGCGAAAGGAAGGTTTCGCGAACTTCAGACTGGGTTTCCTCGAGGAACTGACGACGAGAAAGAACAACGTTATTGCGATTCTTATCGAGCTCGAGAATCTTAGCCTTAATCTTCTGGCCAATGTATGGGGAAAGATCGCGGACGCGACGCATTTCCACGAGGGAAGCTGGCAAGAAGCCACGCAAACCGATGTCTACGATTAAGCCGCCCTTAACAGCCTCAATAACAGTACCTTCAACAATACCATCGGCATCTTTGATCTTCTCGATATCACCCCAAGCACGCTCATACTGTGCACGCTTCTTGGACAGAATAAGACGTCCTTCCTTGTCTTCCTTAGTGACAACAAGGGCTTCAATGGTGTCGCCAACTTCAACGACATCATCTGGATCAACGTCTTTCTTGATTGAAAGTTCACGGGAAGGAATTACACCTTCAGTTTTGTAGCCGATATCCAACAATACTTCGTCGTGATCAATCTTTACGACGGTACCTTCAACTAAATCACCATCATCAAAATTCTTGATGGTTGAATCGACTGCCTTGATGAAGTCTTCTTCGGTGCCAATATCATTAATCGCAACCTTGGCGACTTCGTTATTATTCTCTGCCATTACTTATTAGTGGTTTCTTCTTGGGGTGGATATTACTCGATATTAAATTATTAGTTATATTTGCGGCGCATTTTGCACACGCTCTGTCAATGTTATATATAGGCATAGCCAAAATAAGTGTTTTACTTCGGGCGTGTCGGATTATTACACTAAGCGTTCAGCCATATCTACAACATTTGCAAGTAGCATTGCTCGAGTCATTGGACCAACTCCGCCTGGGTTTGGAGAATACGCTCCAGCAAAATCTCTACACGCAACGTCAATATCACCTTTTATGCGATATCTTCCAGCTTCTTCATCAAACACGCGAGATACGCCAACATCAACCAACACAGCTCCAGGCTTCACATCTTCTGGCTTAACAAATCCAGCACTGCCCATCGCTGCAATAATAACGTCAGAACGACGCATAACTTCTTGCACATTTTTCGTGCGAGTATGACACAACGTAACAGTTGCATCAACTCCCCTTCTAGTTAAAAGAAGACCAATTGTTCGACCAACAGTAATACCACGGCCAAGCACGCAAATTTCTTTTCCAGAAAGATTAATATCATACTCATCAAGCAGAGCCAAAATTCCACGCGGAGTGCAAGGCAAAGGTGTAACAATATCTCCAGAAATATGCATCACCAATTCGCCTAAATTATAAGGATGCATTCCATCGCAATCTTTTTTAGGATCCACTGCCTCAATAATCTTCTTAGAATCCACGCCTTTAGGCAAAGGCAATTGCACTATAAAACCTGTGCAAAGAGGATCATTATTTAATTTTTCGACAGCAGCAAGAATTTCATCTTCACTAGCATCTTCTGGCAAATCGCATCGGATTGAGCGAATCCCAACTTCTTCGCAATCCTTATGCTTTCCAGCTACATACTTTAGTGAACCAGGATCACTACCTACTAATAGCGTTCCTAAACCTGGCTCTACACCTTTTTCTTTAAGCAAAGCAACACGCTGAGCCAAGCTTTTTTTAACCTTGCTAGCTAAAGCCTTACCGTCTAATACAATAACCATAAAAATTATCCCTTCCCGACTCGCACAATTCGTATGGATAGGCTATCGTGAGGTATAGAGGTGTACGACACTGCGCGTAAAAATACGAGCACATATAGAACGTACGCCACTTGCCGACGTAATTAAACGACGGAAGGAGCGACAACGATGCGTATCACTGTTAAAACTTTAGTGAAAACATGCAAAACTATTGCGACATTTACAATAGCATCACTTATAGGCTTAAGCGTTGCAGCATGCGGATCTCAAACACCTGATACTAGCACTAAGCCGACAGAAGATAAAAATAAGCCAATATCCGTAGTTTCTACGGTAGACACTTGGGGTACTTTAGCAAAAGAAATTGGCGGAACAGATGTAAAAGTAGTGTCTTTGCTAGCTGGAGCAGATACAGATATATCTGACGTAAAGCTTAATGGAAAAACTTCTGAAGCATTAAGTTCAGCTCAAGTAATTGTAACTAACGGAGCAGGCTATGACGATTGGGCAACCAAGAATTTGCCAAAGCAAGCGGAAAACGTAAGCGCTGCAAGTACTGTTGGAGCGCTTAAAGGAGACAATCCATACTTATGGATGTCTAAAGATGCAAGAAAAGCAATGGCGAATTCATTATCTGAAGCTTTTTCTCGCGTTAAACCAAATAAGCGCAAGGAATTTGAGCAAAGATTAAATGATTGGAAAGATAGAGAAAAGAAGCTAGAGGATTATCTTGACGAATTCGCTAAGAAACACAAGGATTTGAAGATTGCTTCTACTTCTCCTATTTTATTCTGGCTTATGTCAGATTTAAATCTTAAGGATAACGCTCCAAAAGATTACTTATCTGCTATTTCTCAAGAAACCGATCCTAGCTCGAAAAGCGTTTCTGACTTTAGTAAAATGCTTGAGGACCGAAAAGTCGATGTTCTTATAAACGATTCCCAGCAATCTAAAAATGACAATATAAATTTGATTACTGGTATTGCAGGACGTAGCTACACAAGCATTATTAATGTAAGCGAATTAATGCCTTCGTATGCTAAGCAGCTCGATACATGGATAATTAAGATTTGCGACGACATTGATAATGCAACTAAAATGAGCTCATCAATGCGAGAAGAAATTGATAAGCAATTAAAGAAGCCTAGTAAGTTAGTTACTGAAAAACCAAAGCCTGTTGTACCTGGACCAGCTCGTTCTAATCAAGGTCAAACAGACCCAGGAAAGTAATAAAAGTAATCCTGTAAAACAGATACTGCAAAACAACAAAATTCAAAAAAACAAAGCCTTGTCTGAAATCAAAAGTTTTAGACAAGGCTTATTCTATAAAGTTTTATTTTTATAAGGATTTATATAGCGTTATAAAGATTTATAAAGTCTTATAATAACTAAACTTTAACTCACTTTTTGCGAGACTTACGAGAACTACTAGCCAACAAAGCTAAAGTTTCAGAAGCAGGTTCCTCAGGGAATGAAGTATGATGATTCTCATCTCCATCTTGAGGATGCTCATAACCGAGATTCACATTTAACAAACGCTCAGCTTCCTGCTCATCAATCTTTTCAGACAAAGCAATTTCTGAAATTAAAATACTGCGAGCGCGTGCAAGCATACGTTTTTCGCCTGCAGATAAGCCATGCTCATCCACATCTCTTTGAGATAAATCGCGAACTACTTCTGCAATTTTATTAACATCGCCAGTAGCAATCTTTTCAACGTTAAGCTTATAACGACGAGACCAATTCATCTCTTTTTCGATAATTGGTGTACGTAAAATCTCAAATACTTTCGCTACTTCTTTAGCGCCGACAATATCTCTAACGCCGACTTTTTTGACACTGTCAACAGGAACATTAATTTCCAGACCGTCTGATGAAAGAACAACAAGGCGCAAATATTGTCGAGTAACACCCTTTACTGTTCGCTCACTGATTTCCTCGACTCTAGCAGCACCATGACGAGGATAGACGACCATATCGCCGACTTGATATTCCACAGAACCCTCCGTACGCACAGAAAAACTCATAAAAGTTTCTCATAAGCTAACGACTTGAGGAAAAAATTAATATTTTTTAATAACTTCTCGAAACACACGCGACTTCATACATGAAAGCATGTATTATGGAGAGCATGAGTACAGTTTCTACCATCAATGAAGATGCAGTCGCAGTTGAGGTCCGACAGGACGTATTAGCTGCGGTCAGCAACGCAGAGTATTACAATCCACATGAGGTCCTTGGCGGACATCTTGGAACAGGCGAAGGAGCCGGAACTGCCACGGTACGCGTTTTACGTCCAATGGCCAAGAAAGTGATAATTCTTACCAAGTCTGGAGAGTACGAGGCTAAGCACGAATATAATGGTATTTTCACCGCTGTTATTCCTGCAACCAAGCACGCTCGTTCTAAAGAGTGGTCAGTACCAAGTTATCGCGTACGTACTGTTGAAATAGACGGCACTGAGTCAGTCGATGACGATCCATACCGTTATCTACCGCAAGTTGGCGAGTTAGATATGTATTTGTTCGGCGAAGGACGTCATGAGCGTTTGTGGGAAGCACTTGGTGCACATGTAAAGACGATAACCGATTCATGGGGACTTGTTTCTCCAGAAACCGGCAAAATGGTCAAGAAGATTACAGGTACTGCGTTCTCAGTATGGGCACCTAATGCACGTGCTGTACGAGTAGTAGGTAATTTCAATTACTGGAATGGACGTCGTCATGCCATGCGCTCATTGGGTTCTTCTGGAATCTGGGAGCTTTTCATCCCTGGAATTGTTGCAGGAGAAGTTTATAAGTTCGAGATTCTCACGCAATCCGGCGCATGGATTATGAAAGCAGATCCTATGGAGCGCTCGCATGAGGTTCCACCAAACACAGGTTCTGTTGTTGTCGATTCTGAATTCAAGTGGCATGATAGCGAATGGCTTGATAACCGCGCTAAGACCAATGCACACGATGGCCCTATCAGCATCTACGAAGTGCAAGCAAATAGCTGGAATCGTGATTTAACTAATTATCGCGAATTGGCAGATAAGCTTGTTGACTATGTAGAAAAAGAAGGCTTCACTCATGTTGAGTTTATGCCTCTTACACAGTATCCATACTCAGGTTCTTGGGGATATCAGGTAACTGGTTATTACGCAGTTGATTCTCGCTTGGGCTCCCCTGACGACTTTAAGTACTTGGTTAACAAGCTCCATAAGGCTGGTATCGGCGTGATTATGGACTGGGTTCCTGCACACTTCCCTAAGGATGATTTTGCACTCGGTCGCTTTGACGGTACAGCTTTGTATGAAGATCCTGATCCTATGCGCGGAGAGCATCCTGATTGGGGTACTTACATCTTCAACTTTGGACGTCATGAAGTTCGCAACTTCCTTGTTGCTAATGCATGCTTCTGGCTTGACGAATACCATGTTGATGCATTGCGTGTTGACGCAGTATCCTCAATGCTTTACTTGGATTACAGCCGTGAAGCAGGACAGTGGCGACCAAATATTTATGGTGGCCGCGAAAATCTTGAGGCAATTGACTTCATTAAGGAAGCAAACGCAACTGCATACAAGAATAATCCTGGCATCATGATGATTGCTGAGGAATCCACTGCTTATCAAGGCGTGACTGCTCCAACCGATATGGGCGGCTTAGGCTTCGGCTTGAAGTGGAATATGGGCTGGATGCATGATACTTTGCAATACCTTAAAGAGGAACCAATTAATCGTCGTTGGCATCATAACGAGATTACATTCTCAATGGTTTATGCTTATTCCGAGCATTACGTTTTGCCATTAAGCCACGATGAAGTTGTGTACGGTAAGGGTTCTTTGTTAGGTAAGATGCCTGGAGATGAATGGCAACAGTTTGCAGGATTGCGTGCACTGCTTGCTTACCAGTGGTCTCACCCAGGTAAGAACTTGCTCTTCATGGGTGGAGAAATTGGCCAATCAAGCGAATGGAATTTCAACGCTTCACTCAACTGGAACGAGCTTCAATGGCCATTCCATCAAGGTGTGCAAAAGCTTGTAGCTGATTTGAATACTCTTTATAAGAGTTCTAGGGCTTTCTGGAGCCAAGATTTCACTCCAGATGGATTCCAGTGGCTTACAAGCGATGATGGCGATCACAATACTTTGAGCTACATGCGAATTGGCGATGACGGCGATTTGATTGTTGTCGTAGTCAACTTCTCAGGTCAGGCTTGGCAGAATTATCAAGTTGCACTTCCTCAAGGAGGCAAGTGGCAAGAGATTCTCACAACCGATGATGCTAAGTATTGCGGATCGGATATTCACAATGGTACATTTACTGCAGCTGCTGAGGAGTATCATTCTCGTCCGTATTCTGCAAGAATTACTGTACCAGCATTGGGTGCCGTGTTCCTTAAGCCTGTGAAAGACTGAAAGGTTTTATTGTAATGATTAACGCTCCATCAGGCAACGGAGTTCCACGAACAATCCTTGTGGTTGAAGACGAACCAGATCTTGCAACTGCAATTGCACAGCGTATAGCTGCACAAGGATGGAGAGCTCGGGTTGTATCTGATGGGGCGTCTGCCGTTAAAGTAGCAGAACAGTTGCAGCCGGATTTAATTATCATGGACATAATGCTTCCAATTATGGATGGCGTTGAAGCTACTAAGAGGATTGTGTCTAAGCGCCCTGTGCCAATTCTTATGCTAACAGCTAGAGATGCAGAGTCAGATAAAATTACTGGCTTAAGCGCTGGGGCTGACGATTACATGACTAAACCATTTTCCCCTAGAGAGCTTATAGCTCGTTGCGCCGCGCTTTTGAGACGCGTTGAACGTGCTACGCAAATAGCTAAAGCAATGGAAAATGAACGAGCCATAGTATTCGGTGATTTGGTAATTAAACCCCAGCAGCGCGTTGTTACACGCGGCGACGAAGAGATTCACTTTACTCCTACAGAATTTGATTTGCTAGCAACCTTAGCTCGCAAACCTCATACAGTTTTTAAACGCGAAAAGTTACTAGAAGAAGTATGGGATTGGCCTGACGCTTCTGGAACTCGAACTGTTGATTCACATATCAAATCTTTAAGGCATAAAATTGGTTCTTCTTTAATTAGAACAGTGCATGGAATTGGTTATGCTTTTGAACCTCCTATGAACGAATCTGATTTAGAAAATAATTACTCAACTGATAAAAATTCTGATTAAGTAATACTATTAACATCTTATTTAAGAATGTTTTTAAAATATGAAAGAATCAACATCTATATTAAAATCTTCAATCAGCTCACCTTCAAATTCTAAAGCTGAACGCGCTGAATCAGACAAGCATGCCGAATCCGCAGAAGAAAATAAGCATGCCGAATTAAATAAAGAATCTTCTAAAAGTCGCTTTGCAAATCGCGTATCACACTATAAAAAACTTAAAAAACACAATATTTCTCAACAATCAACTGGATTTTTCCCATCTATATTTACATCCCTAAAAAGCGAATTATCCGCAATAATAGTTTTTGCAACAGCAATAGCATTCGTAATGGCATGGTTCCTTCTAAAAGTAGGATTAAGCGGATGGATTGCAATGCCGATCACATTAGCTGTCGCATTAGGCATAACCTATGCATTTTCACGCGGATTAACTGCACCATTGCGTCAAATGAGAGACGCGTCTGAAGCAATGGCAGAAGGTGATTATTCCGTACGAGTTGCAATAGAAAATCGCAGGGATGAAGTAGGAAAACTAACTTTAGCTTTTAATGAAATGGCTGAAGAACTAGAGCATGTTGATCAAATGCGAAGCGATTTAATTGCGAACGTAAGCCATGAACTTAGAACGCCTGTTTCCGCATTACAAGCAATGTTAGAAAATCTTGCAGATGGAGTTGTAGAGCCAACGCCTGCAAATATGGAAGCCATATTAAACCAAACACATCGCCTTGCAGATCTTATTACTTTCCTATTAGATTTATCTCGAGTTGAAGCCGGAGCAGAAAATCTTAATATAACATCTTTTGACTTTTATGAATTTATAGACTCAATAGTCGAACCTTTAGAAATAGCCGACGGAGGGCATAATCATCATATTGACGTTAAAATTAGCGATAATATACAAATCACAGGAGATAAAAATCGACTATCTCAATTATTCACAAATATAATTTCTAACGCTCTTAAACATTCTCCAGACAACACTAAAGTTCTTATAACAGCTTATGCAGATTTGGAAAATAATATGCTTACAAGCAATGTTATTAACTTCGGAAAGCAGATTCCAGAAGAAGAACGCTCGGAAATCTTCCGTAGATTCGTTAAAGGAAACCAAGGAATTGGAACTGAATCAGGTGGAACTGGACTCGGATTGTCTATTGCACGCTGGGCAGCAGGGCTTCATCATGGTACCGTAAAAGTAGTTGACGATAGGCGCGGACCTAATTTTGAAATCACGCTCCCCCTAAAATACGACGCTGTAACAGATAATAATGAATAACTCTGAAGTATACTAATACAAATAAATCCACTAACAGCCTAAGGAGATGCACATGCTATTAGCAGTTGACATCGGAAATACGAATATTGTGCTCGGATTTTTAGAAGGAAATCGCATAGTAGGCACATATCGAATGACAACTAAAGCAAGTCAAACTTCTGATGAGTATGGCATCATGATTATGCAATTCCTTCATTTAAGCGGATATAGTCTTAAAGATGTGGATGACGTGATAGTTGCATCTGTTGTTCCAAAAGTAATGCACTCATTCAGATCGAGTATTATTAAATTCATTCATATTGACCCAATGATTGTAGGCCCAGGCGTAAAAACCGGTATGAATATTCGCATAGATGAGCCTAAAACTCTTGGCGCTGACTGCTTAGCAGATTGCGTTGGTGCAATAACACAATACGGCGGTCCTGCTTTAGTAATCGACTTTGGTACAGCAACTACTTACAATTACGTAGACGAATATAACGCTATTACTTGCGGACTTATTTGCACAGGAATTCGCACAGCCGCAGCAGCTTTATGGGATAACACAGCGCAGCTTCCTGAAGTAGAAATATCCCGCCCAGAATCAGTTCTGGCGAAATCTACTCGTACTGCTATGCAAGCAGGCTTGTACTACAGCTTCTTAGGCGGAATTGAACGCACAATCGAACAGTTTAAGACTGAAATCAATGATCCGTTTAAAGTAATTGCCACGGGCGGATTAGGTAGTCTTTTTGAAAAAGACGTAAAAGCGATAGACTATTACGATCCAAACTTGATTTTCAAAGGAATGGCAGCAATTTATAATCGCAACACTAGCTCAAAATAGTGCTATTTCTATAGTGCTATTTCTATAGTTCTATTCCTATGGTTTGTTCGGACAAGCAGAAGTTTACTTAACTACAAAGCCTTGATTATAACCGTATTCTTGCAAATCTTTACGCCATAAAGAAAGTCCATCTTGCAAAGAAATACGATCGCCTGGATCATCCGGAAGCCGCAACTGCTTGCCGTCATTCTGCGTTATTCCAGCATCAATCATGGCTTGAACGCGTAAACGAGCGCGCGATTTTCTGCTCCAATCATATGCTTTGCCAACGGTGTAGCGAAAATCACTACGAGCGTACACTTCAAACGGCAGATACTTGTACCCCGTATTAACACAATCTGCAGCATCCGCTAAAACATGGTTAAACTTTTGACCACCAAAATAAGGTATATCAATACCTCTAGAATCGCGAACTGTTGTCTTATTCAAAAATGACTTATTTCTTAGCGTAACAACATCCGCTGGAAAAGCTCCACTATCAACTCTCATACGAATGCCTTGCGAATTATGGCATACATATTCCACAAAACGCATAGCAGCCTCAGGTTTACGGCTAGATTGCAATACAGCTAACGCTGATCCACCCATTTCAGAATTGCTACGTTCGCCATGCAAAGTTGGAACTTTAGCAACACGCCATAACCCAGCATTACCAGGAACATTTGCTAATAGAAGCGATGGCATCCAAGCGCCTGAAAAAACTGAAGCGACTTTACCGGATCCAAGCGCATCCTTCCAATCAGATGACCAAGTATTAAACCTAGTTTCAATCAAATCTTCATCAATCATAGACTGCCAAAACTCGGTAAATTCCTTCGTAGCTTTATCTTCTTGCAAACGAACAGTCACAGTTTTGCCATCATTCGAAGTTATATAAGGCTTACCTCCAGCAAGCCAAATCATAGCATCATAAAAACTAGCGTCACCGGAATCGGCTGCAATATAAACGCCAATATCTTTCAACTTTCGAGCAGCATGCCGGTAATCTTCCCAAGTGTGGATTTTAGACGCGTCTACCCCAGCCTGCTTAAAAACATCGTCATTATAAAACCAAGCCATAGGACCTGAATCCATTGGCAAACCATAAACGCGATTCCCTAATTTAACAGACGACCAAGTGCCAGGCGTGTAAAAAGTTTTCATGTCTCGCACGCGATCCGTAATGTCTAAAAGTTGACCGCTAACTGCGTATTGCGGCAAAGCATGATATTCAAGCTGCGCAACATCTGGCATACCATAGCCATCTTGAATCGCATTATTCAAAACGTTATAGCCGCTCGTATCCTTAACTGTTACTCGAATATCTGGATTTGACTTTTCAAATTCAACAGCCAAGCGTTTCATGCTAGGCTCCCAAGACCAAACAGTAATATGCGTTCTGGAATCTGTTTGCCCGCAAGCACAAGAAAAAACTATGGAGATAATACATAAAAGCGACATAGAAAAACGCCATGAAGCAATCTTGAGCATGCGAAAATTCTTCACACTCAAAAATCGCTTAAGCCAAGAAACGCACTTCAAAACGCCGCTTTTAAACGCAATCATACAATCGCCTAATACTATTTATTCAATATTTATTCAATATTTATTCAACTGTTACAGATTTAGCTAAATTACGTGGCTTATCAACGTCATAACCCTTTAATTTAGCCATATCCATAGCGAAAAGTTGCAATGCTACTACGTCAACTAAAGGACTTAACAAAGTTGCACATTTAGGACGCCAGAACACAATATCAGCGTAACGTTCAGCATCAGAATCACCAACTTCAGCAACTGCAATCGTAAAAGCTCCACGCGCTTTAACTTCTTCAATGCCAGAAATGACTTTAGAATGAAGAACGTCACGTCCTCGAGAAGATGGAACTATTACAACAACGGGTTCGCCGTCATCAACTAATGCAATAGGACCATGCTTAAGCTCGCCTGCAGCAAAACCTTCCGTAAAAGTATACGCGATTTCTTTAAGCTTTAAAGCACCTTCCAAAGCTACAGGGTACCCAACGTGTCTGCCTAAGAATAAGAACGATTTTGCGCCTATTGTACGTTTAGCAGCTTGCATAATAGCATCCGCTTGAGTATCAAGAACTTCTTGAATCTTATCCGGCATATCTTTAAGCTTAGAAACGATTTGCTGAATTTCATCGCGATACATTGTGCCTTTTACTTGCGCTAAATACAAGCCCAACATATAAGCTGCAACGATTTGCGCTACGAACGCCTTTGTAGAAGCAACAGCTATTTCTGGACCAGCATGCGTATAAAGAACAGCATCGGATTCGCGCGGAATACTAGAACCTTGAGTATTGCAAATCGCAAGCACACGACTACCCTGCTCACGAGCATGACGCAAAGCCATAAGCGTATCCATAGTTTCGCCAGATTGCGAAATCGCTACTACAAGCGTTCGATTATCTAAAATAGGATCTCTGTATCTGAATTCATGTGCTAATTCCACTTCAACAGGTACACGAACCCAATGCTCAATAGCATATTTTGCAACTAAACCAGCATAACTTGCAGTTCCACAAGCAACAACAATAATTTTATCTATTGAACGCAAAACATCTTGACCAATATGAACTTCGTCAAGAACAATATTTCCCTTAGTGTCAAAGCGACCGCGCAAAGTATCCGCGACAGCATGCGGATCTTCATGAATCTCCTTGTCCATAAAGGAATCCCATCCGCCTTTTTCTACTGCAGACGCGTCCCAATCAACTGTAAAACAAGTAGGATTTTTAACCTCATTGCCATTGAAATCAGTAAGCAAAATACTCGCTTTACCAGATTCATCAATGTTACCAACGCAGACAGCTTGATCTTGGCCGACTTCCAAAACTCGATCCGTATAAGCAACAAAAGCTGCAACATCTGACCCAAGGAAATATTCACCATCCCCAAGGCCTACAACCAAAGGCGAATCGTGACGAACAGCAGCAACGATACCCGGTTGACGAACATCAACAGCTAATAGTGTGAAAGCTCCTTTAAGCATTTTTGCCGTACGACGAATCGCAGTAAATAAATCCGGCTTGCCAGTTTCATTTATAATTTCATTCGCAATTTTGCCAAGCAATTTTGCAGCAACTTCAGTATCTGTTTGAGAAGAAAATTCGTATCCTTCTTCATGAAGCTGCTCTTTTAACACAAGTGCGTTTTCAATAATACCGTTATGAATAAGCGCGATTTTACGATCTGCACTCGTATGAGGATGTGCGTTAATATCGCAAGGAGCACCATTCGTAGCCCAACGAGTATGACCAATAGCTGCACTTGAATCAGGCATAGGATTTTTAGCTATATCATTACGCAAATTAGTAAGCCTACCAGCTTTTTTACGAACGTCAGCATAATCCATTCCTGGAGCAACTAACGCAACTCCAGAAGAATCATATCCGCGATACTCTAAACGCTCTAAACCACCTAAACAAACTTCTAAAGGTTTTGCACAAACTTTTCCAAAACCTGCGTATCCAACAATGCCACACATAATTTTCTATTCTACGTTATAAAACGTGTGTGTTTCTACATGTTTTGCAATTATGTTTTGAAATTACGTTTTGAAATTACTGTTATCTGTTGATATGAATACTATCTGCTTTTGCTTCGAATCCTTTGCCAAAATGCTTTTCCAACATAACCTGCAAAACCATCAAAACAGATGTAATCACCAAATACCAAATACTAGCAACAAGCAAAAGCGGAATCGGCTTATAAATACGATTAGCAACAGCATTAGTAGCAAACTGAAGCTCCAAAGTAAAAGGAACAGCCAAAACCAAAGACGTAGTCTTAAGCATGCCAATAGTTTCATTACCTAAAGGAGGGATAATAATACGCATAGCTTGAGGCAAAATAATACGACGCATAGTCAAAGACCTACCCATACCCAAAGCCTGAGCAGCCTCAACCTGACCAGCATCCACAGCCTCTAAACCAGCGCGAACAATCTCCGACAAATACGCAGCTTCATTCAAAGACAAACCAATAACAGCAGCATTCAAAGAAGTCATAACAACATTAGAATCAATAGAGAAAAACTCCACAGAAGTAAACGGAATACCCAAACTCAGCTTAGGCACAAGAACAGCAAACATACCCCAAAAAACAAGCTGCGTATAAACAGGAGTACCTCTGAAGAACCAGATAAAGAACCAGCTAACACCGCGAAGAACTGGGTTAACAGATTTACGCATCATAGCTAAAACAACAGCCAAAATAATTGCAATAACCATAGAGGCAACAGTTAAGAACAAAGTCCAACCAATACCTGAAAGAACGTTCTCGTTAAAAATGTATTTCCAAACGATTGCCCAATCAAATCGAGGATTTGTAGCAATTGAATACACAAGAGCACACGCTATAATCGCAACAATAATGCCAGATATAATAGGTCCAGGTTTTCTGACTGGCAAAATACGCTCGTTGTTGTTATTTTTAGCAAACATGTTCTTAATCCTACTCTAAGCAACCAAAGTTTCTACTAGTGAATATTAAACAGCTAAATCAATCATACAAAACAATCAGCAAAATCAATCATACAAAGTATCAGCAAAGCAAATCACACAAATCAATCACACTTTTGGATTTACTTCTGGGTGTTTAATCATAACGTCTTCAACACCCCACGCCTTCATTATTTCTTGATACGCGCCCGTTTGTATTAGCTTTTCAATACCAGCTTTTATTGCTTTTACAAGCTGAGTATCTCCTTTTTGAGTAATAATACCCATAAGAGCTTTATCACGACTTTTACCCAATGGCTCCAGCTGACCGTCCGTTTGCTCAATCGCAAAACTAGAAACAGGAGTATCGGCATACATAACGTCTGCGCGACCTGCCACTACTGCAGTCGTAGCATCCGTTTGCTCTCTAAATGCAAGAACATCTAATGGCGCTTTGCGACTTAACTTGCAAACATCTCTTGCGTCATACATTTGAGTTTCGCTTGTTGTTCCAACTTGAACAGAAACTTTTTTACCACATAAATCGTTAAGATTTACATTTGTTGGATTTCCTTTTCGAACAACAAAAAGCAAACCAGCGTCCGCGTACGTTACAAAATCAACTGACTTTTCTCGCTCTTTACTAACCGTAAATCCCGAAACACCAATATCAAATTTGCTTCCAACAGATGGCAAAATCGCATCAAAAGGCGCATGAACAATGCGAAGCTTTAATCCCATTAGTTTTGCTAACGCTTTGTTTAAGTCTATTTCGTAACCTACAACAGTTCTTCCATCTCTAGCGTAGAATCCTGCAGGCGCATATCCAACATTAGTACCCATTACAAGCTCGCCACTTTCTACAAGCTTTTTCGGCAACATTGCAGCAATACTTTCATCTTTTTTAATACGATTGACGTCGTAGCTGCGCGCTAAAAGAGGATCTGGCCCAACCGCATCGCTTGTTCCGCAAGCACTGGAAAATCCTAGTAAAGATAGCGACGTAAACGCTGCAACAAATTTTAGCCAACGAGACACACGAACGCCGTTCTTTCTATGCGAGTTTGATTCGCACGAAGAACATGCATCACTCATACTAATCTCCGAATAAATTGGATGGAATATTTAAACAATGAACAACTTTACACTATGTTTCTTATTAAACAAACTTGCCAAACATTGCTCAAGATATTCTTTACGTAAAATTGTTTAAATAATAGTGCTAATCAAAATAAAAAGGCTGCAGCAAACACCGCAGCCATAAATTATTCATGATTTTACGCAAAATGCTTTAATTTTTACGTATTTATGTTTATATGTTATATCTTACAAAACGCTGTGCAGAAAATCCTTGAACCTTTCAGTTTGAGGATTATCAATAATCCCAGACGTTCCAAATTCAACAACTTTTCCGCCATCCATAAACACAACTTGATCTGCAACTTCTCGAGCAAAACCAATCTCGTGAGTTACAACAATCATTGTCATTCCATCGTTTGCCAAGTAGCGCATAACATTAAGCACTTCTCCAACAAGCTCTGGGTCTAGTGCAGACGTAGGCTCATCAAAAAGCATGATTTCTGGCTTCATAGCAAGCGCGCGAGCAATCGCAACTCGCTGCTGTTGGCCACCAGAAAGCTGAGAAGGATAATGATTCATGCGGTCTGCCATTCCAACACGCTTTAATTCTTCAATAGCTAAATGACGCGCTTCACCCTTATTGACGTGCCCAACATGAACAGGAGCTTCCATAACGTTTTCTAATGCCGTCATATGAGGGAACAAATTAAAACGCTGGAACACCATTCCAAGCTTTGCGCGTTGCACTGCAATTTCCTTGTCGTTTAACGCTTGCAAAGCTTCTTTGCCATTACGAACAACAGTTTTTACGCCAATGCGCTCGCCGTAAATCGTGATTTTTCCAGATGTGATTGTTTCAAGCTGGTTCACCAATCGTAGCAAAGTTGACTTTCCACTTCCCGAAGGACCGAGTATAACTGTTACACTTCCTGGCTTTACAGTCATATTAATGCCCTTAAGAACTTGCAAATTGCCAAAGCTCTTATGCAAATCGCTTATAACTACAGCTGGAACATCATTATTATGATTCTGATCTTGTACGTCTTGTACGTCTTGCACGTCTTGCTCTGTAACTGTTAGATTATTTGTCATTTTTCCTCAAATCTAATAAAAACTAATGGAATTTTACCATTTATAATGCACTTATTTATGCTTGTATTAATTGCAATCAATACAACCTATGCATTAAATCCAAGCATTGTTGCATTATTGCGACCATTTACAGCATCGCTAGCAGCCTTAATAGCTTCATCTCCACGCTTTGCAGCATTCGAGTTGATTTGCGTATTTTTTACAATGTCTTTTGCTTCAAAGCCTTTTCCAAAATGCTTCTCGAGCATGTATTGCAAGACCATCAAAATTGAGGTGATAAGCAAATACCAAATACCAGCAACAAGCAAAAGCGGAATCGGCTTATAAATTCGATTAGAAATAGCCCTTGTCGCAAATTGTAATTCAAGCGTAAAAGGCACAGCAACAACTAAAGAAGTAGTTTTAAGCATGCCAATAGTTTCATTACCGAGAGGCGGAATAATAATACGCATAGCTTGAGGCAAAATAATACGACGCATCATCAAAGAACGAGACATGCCTAAAGCTTTAGACGCTTCTACCTGACCAACGTCAACAGCCTCTAAACCAGCGCGAACAATCTCCGACAAATACGCAGCTTCATTCAAAGACAAACCAATAACAGCAGCGTTCAAAGAAGTCATAACAACATTTGAATCAATAGAGAAAAACTCAACAGACGTAAACGGTATGCCCAAACTCAGCTTAGGCACAAGAACAGCAAACATACCCCAAAAAACGAGCTGAGTATAAACAGGAGTACCTCTGAAGAACCAGATAAAGAACCAGCTAACACCGCGAAGAACTGGGTTAACAGATTTACGCATCATAGCTAAAACAACAGCCAAAATAATTGCAATAACCATTGAGACAACAGTTAAGAACAAAGTCCAACCAATACCAGCAAGAACGTTATCGCTTATAAGATATATTGCAACTTCATACCACTCAAAACGTGGATTAGTAATAATTGAATATAAAAGGAAGCATACGATAATTGCAACTATAATTCCTGCAACAACAGGACCTGGATTTCTAACTGGCAAAATACGCTCAGCATTATTTTCGGATTGCTGCTTCAAATTCTCTTCTCCGCTATGCTCTTCTCCGCTATATTTTTTGGCATTGTAATTCATACTGTTCACTCCACTCATTGCTTATTTAAAATATCTTTAAAATATCTTTAAAGCAGAATATGGCGTATACTGCGCAATCCAATAAATTACACAATATACGCCACAAAAATCATCTCAATCAGAGTTTAGGATTCACTACTGCTTGATCAATAGCAACATCCTCAACACCCCACTTTTTCAGGATGTCTTTGTAAACACCTGACTGCATAAGCTTATCGATACCAGCTTTCACTGCTTTAAGCATCTTTTCATCGCCTTTTTTAACAGCTGCACCCATTGGCTCAGAATCATTGCTCTTTCCCAAAATTTCAAGCTTTCCAGGATTCTTAATTGCAGCATAACCTGCAACAGGTGTATCAGCGTACATAACGTCAGCGCGACCGGAAACTAAAGCAGCAGTTGCATCAGTTTGCTCTTCAAAGCTCAATATTTCCAAAGGCTTATCTTTCTTTGCAGCACACTGCTTCTTAGCTTCTTCCATAAGAGGCTCACCTACTGTGCCAGTTTGTAAAGAAACTTTCTTTCCGCACAAGTTACTTGTATCTACATGTGTTGGATTTCCTTTACGGATTTCAAAAGATAAACCTGCATTAGCGTAAGTTACGAAATCTACGCTCTTCATACGCTCAGCATTAACAGTAAAACCTGAAATACCAACATTATATTTGCTGCCGATTGCTGGGATAATCGCGTCAAATGGAGCGTGCATGATTTTAGCTTTTAAGCCAAATACTTTTGCTAAAGCTTTAGCAAAATCGACTTCATATCCGACTGGAGTTTTTCCATCAGCAGCAAAGAATTCAGCAGGAGCATAACTTACGTTTACACCGACAGTAAGTTCTCCACTTTTCACAACATCTTCAGGAAGCATAGCTGCGATAGCGTCGTCTTTCTTAACTTGGCTTACGTCATAGCTTCTTGCAACATCTGGATCCGCAGCTTTAGAATCAGCCGGTCCGCATGCAGCAACAGAACCCATTAATACAAGTGACACTGCTATTGCCATTGATTTCCATAACTTTGACATTTTACTTCTCCTAAAAATTACATATTTACAATGTTGTGTATAAATATACATGAAAGTGGCGATATTGCAAGTGTATTTTTTTACGTATTTTGTATATTATAGATTTCTTATACATAATTTTGGCAGAAAATCGCTAATTATAAGTGAATATAGTGAATAATATGCAAAAAAATGAATAATAATAATTGATACTCGTGCCTTAAAAGCACAATAAAAGTCTCAAAAACTCAAAAAAAGTCTCAAAAACTCAAAAAATTATGCGCGAGAACGCAAATTACGATAACGCATTTCACGCAAAGCTTCTCGCTTATCTTGTTCCTCACGCAAAGCTTGACGCTTATCAAACTCTTTCTTTCCTCGAGCCAAAGCAATCTCAACTTTTACATAGCTTCCGCGGAAATACAATCGCAAAGGTACAACAGTGTAACCTTTCGCTTCTGTTTGCCTGGAAAGCTTAGCAATTTCAACAGCATGAAGTAACAATTTACGCTTACGCTTAGGAGCATGATTATTCCAAGTACCATTCAAATACTCAGGAATATTCGCTCCCTCTAACCACATTTCTCCACGTCTATCAATACTCACAAATGATTCAGCTAAAGAAGCGCGCCCTTCACGAAGAGACTTGACTTCAGTACCAGTAAGCGCAAGACCAGCTTCATAGCAATCCTCGATAGCATAATCATGATAAGCTTTGCGATTATTAGCTATTGTAAGAGTCCCATCTTGAGCAGGTTTTTTATCCACTTTTCACTCCAAACATCTTAAATAAAGCGCACGCAAAGCACAGGTAAATTCCCTTTTTCAAAGAATTTAGTAATGTACAAATTCAAACATACCAGGATTACTAATAGTTCTATAAGACGGGAATGTAGCAAATCCAACGCCACCTTCAGAAATTAATACAGAACCATCAGAATTAACGCGCTCAACAACAGCCACATGGCCATAAGTTGAATCAGATCCAGCAACTCCACGAGGAAATACAATAATTGCTCCAACATGAGGAGTGTGATTCACTAAATAGCCCAATCGGCGTCCACTAGCAGCCCAATCAGCTCCATTTCCCATATAAGATCCTACAGGAAGATTCAACTGAGAACGGCGCAAATAAGCCCATAAAGTGCATTGGCGAGCAGGATAAGCAGAACCACCAACACTGTTACCAGTTCCATGGCCATAGCAGAACTTAGATCCTTCAGGGCAATTTCCTGGAACATCGTAATTCATACCTTGCGCAAAACCAGAACCTTCAGGCATAGATTGCAAAGATACATTAGATGAATTAGCTCCATTAACCTGCTGACGATTGCCAAACTTAGGATTAATACGAGCGGCAGCACTTCTAGCTAAAGCCCTTGCTTGAGCATCAATAGCAGACTTCATCTTGACAATTTCTGCAGCTTCACGAGCCTGCTGCGAAGCAAGACTACCTTTTTGACTTTCAAGCTGTTTACGAATCTCTTGACCTTTATCTCGCAAATCTTGCAAATACTTTTGCTTATTCTTTGCTTCTTGCTCAGCAACCTGAGCGCTTTGAACTTGCTCGTCTGCTTTCTTCTTTAACTTTGTAATTTCAACTTCAATAGCAGCCAAACGCTGTTTACGATTCATGGAAGTATTCAAAGTTATTGCCGCATTATGAGCCGCATTTGACTCACTACGCGCTATAGCAGCATCCGACTGCATCTTACCAACAAATTGCTCAGTCGTAGTTGAATTCGTAAGCATAGCCATAACATGCGAAGAATTCGAACCATGGAAACTTTCACGAGCAAGCTGAGCTACAGCAGCCTTAGCATCGTCATAATCAATGCCAGTTTCTTTAATTTTTTCTTCTAATTCAAGCTTATCTTTTTTAGCAGATTCTAAACGCTGGTTAGTAGCATCCGCAAGATTACGAGCCTGCTCTGAACGCTGTTCTGCTTGTTCTACTTCTCGAAGCTGTTTAGGGATTTGACGCTCGTTAAGATCATTTAACTCTACTATTTTATCTGCAAGCTTTTTACTAACACCAGCTAGTTTTCTACGCAAAGCAGCATTGTTTTGCACTTTTCGATGGTATTCTTGCAAGCTAACAGCTTCTGCCGGAGAAGTCGAAAAAATCGAACAAGTTGCACCTACAGAAAGCATTAATGTAGAAGCCATGATTACACCAACTGCAATTCGAAGACGACTATTGTCTTTCATACGAGTCTTCATCATTACCCTTTCCACGACCTCATTCGTGCTAGTATACCACGCCTTTCGAATTATGAATGGAATTATGAATGTCTAACTAGTTAATTTATAAAGCAGACTTGCAATAAGCTCTACTCTAAAACCGTAAAACAAAGTATTATTCCAAAACCGTAATCCGAAACCTTACTCTAAAGCACTATTTTAAAGTCTTAGGCTTGCAAATATCTACGCAAAGCAATAGAAGACGCAACAATAGAAAGAACTACAGCTCCAATCACAAGACCTGGAACAGTCACCCAAACCGTTGTTTGATCCACAAAAGGCATCCACTTAACCTTCTGAGCAAGCCAATCCGTAATAAACACTTTCACTACAGCACTTAAAACAACTCCAGAAAGAAGTGAGCCAAAGAAAGAAGCTATAGACCCTTCTAGAATGAACGGCATACGAATAGTCCAATTAGAAGCGCCAACAAGTCGCATAATTTCTGTTTCTTGCTTACGTGAGGCAGCAGACATTCTAATAGTCGTTCCAGTTAGCATAATAGCTACAACAACCATCACAGCAGCTAAAACAATTGTTACTGCAGTAGCACGATTCAATACACTAAAAACTGGATCAAAAATTTGACGCTGATCAACTACGCTTTCTACGCCATCTCTGCCTGAAAGAACTTCTGAAACAACTTGATATTTCATAGGATTACGTAATTTCAATCGCAAAGAATCTTGCATATCTGCTGCAGTAAGCGTACGACCTTGATAAATTCCACGCGGATATTGCTTTAAGAATGTGTTTTTATAAAACTCTTCCCTACTGACATAAGTAATATGCGAAACGTCATCGCCAAGTTCCCTAGAAATAACCTCTTCAAGCTTAACAATGTCTTCTTTAGTGGGAGCTTTACCAGATGCACATGAAGCAGATTGACTCGTACCATCCGGGCAAAGCCACGCGACGACTTCTACTTTGTCATACCAATCGCCTTTAGCTTTTGTGATCTGAGCCTGCATTAATACAGAAGAACCAATAAAAAGAAATGATATGAAAGTGACGAGCATAACTGAAAGAATCATAGAAACATTGCGACGTAAACTAATGCAAGTTTCTGAAAAGATAAATCGCAAACGCATTATTTCTCTCCTTCAACTTTATCCGTATAATTATCGCTATTTACAGCACTAGCGTCTGTATCACTAGCATCTTCAGCACTAGCCTCTTCAGCACTAGCATCTTCAGCACTAGCCTTCTTGTTATGAGTGTTTGATGATGCAACAGGAGGCTTAGGCGGAGCAGGAGGCATTGCAGATTCTTTAGCCACAGCGGCTTCTTTAGCCACAGCGGCTTCTTTAACCTCAGAGTCTTCTTTAGTCTCAGCAGCTTCGCTAGCTACAGCATTTTCATTATTAGCTACAGCAGATTCTTTAGCCTCAACGTCTTCTTTAACTTCAGCTTTTTCTTTAGCTACAGAGCCTTCGTTAGCTTCAGAGCCTTCGTTCAATCCAGATTTTTCAGAAGATTCGGCATTATTCAAACTCAAACCGCGTCCCCAAGTCATAGTTGTTTCCAAAGACTGGAACACTTCACCGTAGCGACCAGTTCTTCCAGAATGAACAGACTGAGCGAGACGCGCAATACCCTCATTTTCAGAAGTATCACTTTGAAGATATTGCGTAACAATATCAACAGTTTCACGAGCTTGCGCTGCACGTTGAGCTTTCTTAGAAAGTCGCTTATGACGTTCAGTTCTTTCAGGCTGCTCACTCACAACTGAAATTTCATGCTCTTCTTCATTTTTTTCAACAGACTGCTGAGCTTTAGACTTTTGTTCAACATCAGCATCCGGGAAGTAAAGCGCAGAATCATACGATCCTTCGCGCTCATCACGCACAATTTTTCCAGCATGAAGCTCCACAACTCGCTTACGCATTGAATTCACAATTTCCTCATTATGCGTAGCCATAACAATTGTTGTGCCAGTTCGGTTAATAGCATCCAAAACTTCCATAATTCCGAGAGAAGTAGTTGGATCCAAATTACCAGTAGGCTCATCTGCCAAAATTATTTGAGGATGATTAACATAAGCGCGCGCAATAGCCACACGCTGAGCTTCACCACCGGAAAGCTCATGTGGATAATTATTTTCTTTCCCAGTCAAACCAACTGTTTCCAAAACGCGCGGAACAAGCGAACGAATAGTCGCTCTACTTGTACCAATCACCTCTAAAGCAAAAGCAACATTCTGATAAACTGTTTTATTATTAAGTAATTTATAATCCTGGAAAATAAAACCAAGAGACCTGCGATACTGCGGTACTTGACGATTAGCTAAACGCCTTAAATCGTTACCAGCAACATGAATTTCACCGCTAGTCGCTTCCTCTTCGCGCAATAAAAGACTTAAAAGAGTGGTTTTACCAGATCCTGATGCTCCAACTAAAAATACGAAATCACCGCGATTAACATCCAAAGAAATATCGTCCAAAGCAGGACGCGAACCCTTAGGGTAAATCTTAGAAACATGTTCCAATGACATTAGTGACATGTCCGACTTTCCTTCCAAACAATGACACGAACATAATAAAGTTCAAAATCATATATTTTGCTAATCCGTTTTTGCTAATCCGTTTTTGCTAATCCGTGATATTCAATTTTATATTTAAATTATTTATTGTCAGATTTCAAATCAGACTCTGCTTCAGCTTCTTTTTGAGCTGCAACTCGCTGCTCATGACGCCAACGAATACCAGCTTCAATAAAACCGTCAATATCACCGTCAAAAACAGCCTGAGTTTGTGAAGTTTCGTAGCCAGTGCGCAAATCCTTCACCATCTGATAAGGGTGAAGCACGTAGGAGCGCATCTGATCTCCCCAACTTGCCTTAATATCTCCAGCAAGCTCCTTCTTTTTCGCTGCTTCCTCAGCATGCTTAAGCACAAGCAAACGCGATTGCAAAACTGCCATTGCAGCAGCGCGATTTTGAATCTGACTGCGCTCATCTTGCATAGAAACAACCAAGCCGGTTGGCAAATGCGTAATGCGTACAGCAGAATACGTAGTGTTTACGCCCTGGCCGCCAGGCCCTGAAGCTTGGAAAGTATCCACGCGAATATCCGAATCTGGAATATCAATATGATCCGTAGCTTCAACAAGAGGAATTACTTCCACAGCACTAAAGCCAGTTTGACGACGACCTTGATTATCGAACGGCGAAATACGAACCATTCTGTGAGTGCCGCCTTCTACAGAAAGACGACCATACGCGTAAGGAGCATCAACTTGGAAAGTAGCGGATTTAATACCAGCTTCTTCTGCATAAGACGTGTCCATCATCTTAGTTTTATAGCCGTTTCGCTCAGCCCAGCGCAAGTACATACGAAGAAGCATTTGAGCAAAATCAGCGGCATCTACGCCTCCAGCACCAGAGCGAATCGTAACAACTGCAGAACGAGCGTCATACTCGCCGTCAAGAAGAGTCTGAACTTCCATATCGTCCAACTCGTGAGCAATACTTCCAAGCTCTTCTTGAGCCTCGCTCATGGAATCAGCATCGTCTTCTTCTTGACCAAGTTCAATTAAAGTCTTAGTATCTTCAATTCGCTGCTCAACAGCTTGCAAACGCTTCAATTGAGACTGAGCTGCAGAAAGCTTACTCGTAACCTGCTGAGCATGCTCAGAATCATCCCAAAGCCCAGGCTCTGCAGCCTGCTTTTCTAAATCAGCAATCGTAACTTTCAACGAATCAACATCTAGTGCTTTAGAAATCGAAGAATACTTTGCTTCAACATCATTTAACGCTTGGGCAAAATCAAATTCCGCCATTTACTTAAAGTTCCTCTTTATATACTTGTCTTACGCAATCACTATTCGCAAAACTCTTACCAAATAAACTTTTTACTCTTTATAAGTTTAGCGTACAGTCAAAATCTCTGGACCATTCTCAGTAATTGCAATAGTATGCTCAGTGTGTGCACCGCGAGAACCATCAGCAGAACGAAGAGTCCAACCATCCTTTGGATCCTGGTAAATCTCGTCAGTAGTCTTTAAGAACCATGGCTCAATTGCAATCACAAGACCTGGGCGAAGCTTGTAGCCGTGATGAGCAGTGCCATCGTTAGGAACGTGCGGATCACCATGCATAATATGGCCAACTCCGTGACCACCAAACTCAAGGTTTACGCTGTAACCATACTCGTGAGCAACGCATCCAATAGCAGAAGAAATATCTCCAAGGCGATTTCCAGGCTGAGCCATATTAATACCAGCCTCCAGCGCTTCCTCAGTGCACTTAATCAAGCGCAAATCCTCAGGATCCGCATGCTTTCCAACCACGAAACTAATAGCAGAATCTCCAACCCAGCCATCAACGTTAATTGCCAAGTCAAGAGTTAGCAAATCACCATCTTTAAGGTTGTAATCAAAAGGAACTCCGTGAAGAACAGCATCATTTACAGAAGTGCAAATATAGTGTGCAAAAGGACCAGTTCCAAAATCAGGAGCGTAATCAACATAGCAAGAAGACGCACCTTTGCGGCTCATAATTCGCTGGCGTACAAAATCATCAATCTCAAGAAGATTGGTTCCAACTTTTGTCATTGCTTTCAAGTCTTTAAGAATACTACCGACAAAGCGACCTGCAGGCTTCATCGCTTCAATTTCAGATGGAGTTTTAAGTTCAATCATGCTTTAAGACTAACGCGCAGGCACGAAAATGGCGCAAAAACTGTCGCTTAATACTTGTAATCTAGACACATGTCTAATAACAATGAAATTAATAATAATAATAAGGAATCGCAGAACGAAATTTCTGCTGTAAATTTTGATCCTGCATCCTTCTCATCGGTTACTCGACCACAAGATGATTTATTCCGTTACGTAAACGGTCCTTGGATTGACACTTACACTCTTCCAGAAGACAAACCAATGTATGGCGCTTTCTACAAGCTTGCAGAAGATGCAGAGACGCAAATTCGAGATATTTTAGAAAGCGAAGATTGCCAAGCCAAAAAGTCACAAGCTTTATACCGTAACTATTTGGATACTGCAGCTATTGAAAAAGCTGGAATTACGCCAATTAAAGGCGATTTAGACGCTGTTGATGCGGCTAACAGCAAGGAAGATTTGGTTCGCACTATTGGTGCTCTTACTCCATACGGCGGCCCTAATGCAATGTTTGCTTTTGGCGTTTATGGAGACCCTAAGGATCCTAAGACGAATATTATGCATATTGAGCAGGCTGGATTGGGCTTGCCAGACGAAGCATACTATCGCGAAGATAATTACGCTCCAATTCGCGCTGAATACGTAAAAATGGTAGCTTCATTGTTGCGCTTAGCTGGATACGGTGACGCATCCACTACAAGCGAGCAATCGGAACGTTTCTTGAAGGTTGAGACGCAAATCGCAAGCAACCATTGGGATAACGTTGCAACTCGCGATTCTCAAAAAACTTATAATCCTTACAATTATTCTGATTTGGCAAAAGCACTTGAAGCTCTGAATCTTGACGCTTTCTTAGACTCTGCTCAAAAAGCATACGACGATTGCGAAGAAGCAAAGAATCAGCCAATAGATTTTCTTAAAGCTTTTAACAAGGTAATAGTTCACGAGCCAAGCTTTATAGAAGGATTGAATAAGATTTGGCAAGAAGCCGACTTAGAAGATCTAAAGCTTTGGACACGCGTGCACGTGATTTTGTGCTGGGCAAGCATGTTAAGCGAAGATTTTGCACAAGCACGATTTGACTTCTACGGCAAAGTACTTTCTGGTGCTACCAAGCCACGCGACCGCTGGAAGCGCGCAATCGGAGTTGTTGACGATGCTTGCGGTGAGGAAGTTGGCCGCGAATACGTGCGCTTGCACTTCCCTGAATCTTCTAAAAAGTATATGCAAGGCTTAGTTGACAATCTTATTAACGCTTACCGCGAGTCGATTTCTCA
Source organism: Gardnerella sp. KA00255 (assembly GCF_049244095.1). Lineage (NCBI taxonomy): Bacteria > Bacillati > Actinomycetota > Actinomycetes > Bifidobacteriales > Bifidobacteriaceae > Gardnerella > Gardnerella sp. KA00255. The sequence goes on along the minus strand of NZ_CP058374.1, from coordinate 1,645,761 downwards.
CAGCAGCTGGCTTGGTGAGGAGACTAAGGCGAAGGCCTTGGAAAAGCTTAGTAAGTTTGAGCCAAACATTGGTTACACAAATCATTGGATTGACTACTCTGCGCTAAATATTAAGGAAGACGCTGGCTTAATTGAGAATATGCGCGAAGTTTCTCGATTTATCTTTGGTAGATATACTGCAAAAGCTGGAAATCCTGTGGATCGCGAAGAGTGGCAGATGACTCCGCAAACTGTAAACGCTTACTACGATCCGTTGCTTAATGTAATTGTGTTCCCAGCTGCGATTTTGCAGCCACCATTCTTTAACCCAAGTGCTCCAGACGCAGCAAACTACGGCGCTATTGGCGCGGTAATCGGACACGAAATTGGACACGGTTTTGACGACCAAGGTTGCGAATATGACGGCGACGGTGTGCTTAACAATTGGTGGACTGACGAAGACAAAACCAACTTTGCTGAGCGCACTAAAAAGCTTATTGAGCAATACAACGCTTTTACACCAACGCAGCTTATTGTTAAATACTCTCACTTAAAGAGCAAAGAAGAGCGCGATGCAATGCCTCACGTAAATGGCGCTTTAACAATCGGCGAAAACATTGGCGATTTAAGCGGCGTAACTATTGCTCTTAAAGCCTACGCTTTTGCTTTGCAAAAGAGCAAGGGCCAAGAAATCGACGGAAGTGACGATGCGATTCGCGAAACTTTGCTGAACGCTCCTAAGATTGATGGTTTCACTGCTTTGCAACGATTCTTCTTAAGCTACGCACTTGTTTGGCGTTCAAAGGCTCGTAACGAGATTGCTGAGCAATACCTTCAAATAGACCCACACTCCCCTGCAGAATGCCGCACTAATGGCATTGCACGCAACGTTGACTTGTTCTACGATGCTTTCGACGTTAAAGAAGGCGACGAGATGTGGCTCGACCCAAGCGAGCGCGTGCACATTTGGTAAAGCGATAATGCGTTTGCTTATCGTGTGCAGATAACGCATAAATAATTTTCTTATTATAAAGAAACATAATGGGAACGCTACCTTAGTAACGTTCCCATTATTGATATATGAATATTGTTTATATGAAGACTACACGCACATATTTCCAGAAGACACTTTTTTTAAAAAAACGCACAAATGCGGAAAGTAGAAATATTTTCAACTACACTATCTATTGATTATATCAATATGTTACTTTTTAAATCTTTTAACAAAACTTAGAAAAGTTCACTTGTTTTCTATTTCCCAAAAATGATATATTAGAAGTGCTAATTTTCAATAAGACTGGACTTGTTATCCAGTTTGATTGCTCAGCAGTTTTGATGATTATCACTGCAGGGGAAGCTTTCCAGCTTCCCCGTTTTTATTTATTCGTTGAAAATTAGGGTTATAGGCCAAAAGTTATTTTCTACCATTCTTGATATAATTGAAGCCCCTCATATATATGCTTAGGTGTGTTGAAAATTAGCTTCTACCATTCTTGATACAATTGAAACGCCTCGTAAACGTCCTGTTTTGTTGTTGAAAATTAGCTTCTACCATTCTTGATACAATTGGTGTCGGTGGTGTCGGCATTGTTGAAAATTAGCTTCTACCATTCTTGATACAATTGCGCATCATACGCATCAGTCCACGCGTTAGTTGAAAATTAGCTTCTACCATTCTTGATACAATTGTCATGGTATTAAAAAAGCAGCCTTTGTAGTTGAAAATTAGCTTCTACCATTCTTGATACAATTGAAGTGTGTTTTGTCGTGTCCAGCGTTGTGTTGAAAATTAGCTTCTACCATTCTTGATACAATTGACACAAGCTTCATTGAATGTTAATACGCGTTGAAAATTAGCTTCTACCATTCTTGATACAATTGAGTATTACGATTGCTTTCCTCTCCAAGCGTTGAAAATTAGCTTCTACCATTCTTGATACAATTGAAGGGGCAAAATCTTTGATGACAGAAGCGTTGAAAATTAGCTTCTACCATTCTTGATACAATTGTATTCTATGCAAAACGTGATGTGCAAGTTGTTGAAAATTAGCTTCTACCATTCTTGATACAATTGGTATATCGTCAAGAATGGTAGAATTCCAACTATTATGAAGCGTTTTACGATTAAAAAAGCACAGCTATATCTGGAGTTTCTTCTTTCTTTTCTTGCCTAGCATTGTAATAACGCTGTGCAGACGACCATTGATGATCACTGACATGTAAAATGCGTATAGATCCACGCGGCGGAAGATTATCCTTAATTATTTTTACTGAAGTTCTATTTCCTGTTTGAGTGGGGCTATAACGAACATATACAGAAAATTGCACCATTGCATATCCCATATCAAGCAGCATATTGCGAAATACAGTTGCAGCATGACGCTCCACTTTTGTTTTCACCGGTAAATCAAACATCACTAAACACCACATGCCACCACTGTCCTCATCGACTTTCAAAATCCACTCCTCACGAATTGTGGTACTTGAAATTCTTCCACGCCTTTTTCCACATAAATACCATATGATTGAGCTAAATCAGATAAGGCACTAGGAATCGTATGCCCAGAACCATTAAACTGTTGATTAACACTGTCGATTAAATACTTCTTAACTGCTTTATCATTTGGTGTATCAGAGAACAATAATTTTGAAACAGCGTAATCAACAGCTGGTCTAAACGGTTCAATTATGTCATCTGCTAAGCAGAAATAATTAGTACCATTATGATGATTCATGCCCATTGCGGGATTAAGACCAGCAGATAAAACTGCACGAATGGAAAAACCACGCAACACCATGTAAGCATAGTCAAGTAAAGCATTCCTATCTTGACCAGAACCTGGTTTACGATGAAAATCTTCTTTCTCGGGAAAAATACGTTTCCAATATTCACGAGCAGCTTGGCCTTCCCTATTCGTTACATCTCCAGAACGAACAGTATTAGATAGTCCTCGTAATAATCCACCTCCCTCTTTATTTAATAAATCGAGGCAAGCTGCTTGTCCACGTATTTTCGCGCGAACAATCTGAGCCCACGCTGCTTTTCTTCGAGGCACACTCATTGTTGCCTGAGACAATTGACGAACCGTAATTCTCGTAGGAACATTGGTCCACGAATGCATAGCACTGATAGGAACACATCGCCAATCACAGGTCATTACACAAGTACCATATTCAGCACACTGATGAAGCAGACCTGCAGAACAACTACAATGCAAACCAATAAGCAATATTGCTGTTTCCGCTAGAGGAATTTCAACTTTCTGCTCTAATGCGTGATCACACACTAAAATCCTACCGCGAATATACCGTAATTCACCTTGTAAATTAGTGCAATCAATCACACGCCATGCATTCTGCATAATTCCTCTATTCTCTATTTTCTCCAGTATTCCAACGCCAAGAGATAGGTAAATGCGAATGCGATATCCAACGCACTTCACCTAACGCATTACGTCGAATAGTTGCTGCGTTATACTTGGCTAATACATTAACCGAAACACGCCAACCTTTACCAACTAGAATCTTATTAATAGATTTTTCATAAGAAGAATAATCGAAGTTATTGCGCTTGCAATTCGAATACAACTTGTCAATTCCTTCAGAAGAAATCATCGATGGTTTAAGTATCAAAGTTGTTTCATTGTCTGTACCCACAACCACCCAATGGTTATATGCTGCACAATTTGCTCCTATTTTGTTTAGGAATTCTACAAATGTACCTATATTTTCTGATAATTTAGCATGACTAAAATCAACGATAATCTCATCGCCAGGCACAAGATATCCGAGATAATTAGCATTATCTGTTTGCACAGCATGAGCGACTTCCGTATTAGCATATCTCATTGAGATAGACTGCTCAGGCAAATCACACGAGAATAAATCTTCATGAATGTGTTTATGCAAATCATTTTGAAATACACGAATCATTCTATAAGATTTTTTAATTTTCTCACTTTTCAACTTTTCAAAACATTCATAAATACGTAAATGGTGGATAGAATTACCAATCTCTGCAGAACCTTCTCGTACGAAAAGCTGCGCTGCTTGTGCTTTGAAAAAAGTAATCGAATCATCAGCATTTAACTTCTTATTATGCAACAGAATAGTTCTATTTGGATTTTCAGGAAGACCATTGTTTACATCATAATCAGGATTCCTTGTCAAAGCACAATAAAGTGCAGGAGTAGAAGAACGTCGAATTGTTTCACTGTCAATTTCATCACCGACATGCAACTTCAATAATGCATGTACCTCATATTGATGAACAGAAGAATTACTGTATCTCAAACGAATAGAATTAACCACAGCAATACGATCAGCTCTCATTTCTTCATTAAGAAGTTTCAATAACTCATTCATACGAACAGACCAATTAGCATATTGCTGATATCCTTGATCATTAGCCGTTGGATATTCTCTCCAATCAATACCACCGGGAACCACTTTATTGCCTTGCAATAACTGTGTTTCACGCAGATTGCATTTAATTGCAAGTATTTGAGCTATTCCTGGAGTCATCATTGCAATTACTGATGCATCAACTGCATGATGTCGTCTATCAAAACGAGTTTTTCTTCTACCATCAAAGAACTCCAGTTTTCCGTCAATTCCAGACATTCTTCTTGCTATAGCAGTAAGAGACCCAGCATAAACTCCAACATTTGTTTGAGCTTTATTACTTATATCGGAAATACCATTGTTTGTTTGATAATTCTGCGAATTATAATACCAATCAATTCTACGATGCAATTCGTTTGCCATCCATGCAACCGATTCAATAGAACGATTATCGAACGCTTCATCACCAACCTTTTGCTTCAAGCGAGCTATAACTTCTTTTTTGAATTGGTTAGCACCGCGTTTATCGTATGATTTAGGCGGGAAAATAAAAGCACGAACCCGATTAATAGCGGAATCTACACTAATATCATGATTCTTGCAATATGTAGATTGCTCGCACCAAGTTGCAAAAGGAGTATTACACTTTTGCGCGTTACACGATGAGCAAGTAGCAACTAAATTCTCACGAGTATTCGTAGAACCTGGCCCCTTACGCGGAACAATATGGTCTAGCTCACAAGTATGATAAGTAATCCCAGCACCACAATACAAGCATTGCCCATTCTGACGTTGAACAGCCTCATAACGACGTATATCTGCATCTGAAATAGAATCATTCGTGCCTAAATGCAAAGAATTCCGCATCATTGCTTTAATATTTTCTTTATCTTCTGTTCGTTTATCTAATAATTTCTTATATGAATTCGCCATTTTTTTAGATTGGAATCCAGAACGAACATGTTCAATATTAATACGTTCAGGATTGCCCCAACGATTTTTAGCACTTATAAGGAATCTATGCACAATTTTCAATACTCGATCAACTGAAGGATTACCTGTTGGCTCTGCAATAGGAGCTTCAGATGGACGCCAATTATTTGGTAAATTAAATAACTTTTTGCGCGCTTCAAATAAATCATCATCAGTTTCAAGCATTTGTTTATTGAGTTTATCTAATGTTTCCAAACTATAAGCAGCACGACCATCAGGTAATGAAATATTTTCCAATGCCGCAATTCTTGTTTCATCCATTGAATCAATAAACGCTATTGATGAACCGTACTTATCTTGATATTCAGGATTATCATGAATTGCTTCTATGTCTACCGTGTTGCTCAATATCTCAATAAGAGCTTCTTTCTCTTCTTGCGTACGATTAGCAGATAACCACCAAGTAGGCAACGATTGCCCTAAATATTTATTATTCGCATAAATAATAGCTAACTCACTATTCAACATTGGCGGACGATTACCAACAGATTCTCCATCTCCTATTTGTGATCCTACTCCACGCAACTTATAGCGTTCAATTCCGAGGCAATCAGCTACATCAATCCAAGTATATAATGGCGCTTCGGAGCCTTTCTCTTTTGAAGACTCATAAGTCGAAGTTGTTAATAATTTATAAACACTTTGCTTTTCTTCTATTGTTAAACAACGTTCTTTTGAATTTTCTCTTATGCGAAGATTAGAAATAGTAGATATGATTCGATATTTCTGAAACGCTAACGATGCCTTTAGCGCACGCTTACCCTTGCCTGTTATAGCATCCTTGCCAACACGATTTTCTGCAGAACCACGCGGAGATTTCGCATAAAAAACAGCATTAATAATCTGCTCTCTAACACACTTGTCATCAATATGTTGCACATTGAAAATATTGAGAATCTCAAGCATGCTGTCACTTTGCATTAGCTTACGTGGTAAAACAGGATCTAATGAGTTGGGATGATCTTTCTTTTTATCGTCTGTAGTTATACGTAAACGACGTGAGGGTTTACCTTGTTGTGATAAAAGATAATCGCGTACTAATTGCGCAGGCGTACAACCTTCACAACCTACTCCTGGCGCAAACTTTTCAATATTTTTTAGCAGCTCATTGTAAAATTCAGAATACTCAGTCTCTTGCATCATTGACTTTATTGACTGATAAGGATTGCGCCAACCACGATGTCGAGCAATATGACGAATTGCAACACTTAACATTTGTTTACGTTGTTTTTCGTCCTCAATATATTCATCAGCAAGTTTTGCACGAAAAATCCATGGAATAAACGAATCAGAAAAATCTAAATCCTTGTTCTCAACGACAGGCCAACCCAATGATTGCAATAGAAAATCAAGTTTTTTCAATCGACGCCTGCACTGACGATGCAACCTGCGCACACGACGCGCAACACCAGAAATTGCTTTACGAGTATCAGATTCTTTTGCCCCATTTGGATCAATACCAGCATCATGAATAACACTCATTGCTTTAAGTATTCTTATAGGTTTACCATTATTATCCAAACGAATCGCAGCAAGACCTACTGAATTTAAACCGACGTCAATGCCGATAGCATAAGAAATATTGCCTTCCATATATAGAATAATAAGCACTTATTTATATAAATAAAATAACTATCTATAAATTTTCATATATTAAATACGCTAGATAAGAGATAAAAGAAATAAAAGATAAAATAAGCTCACTCGCAGTAATGTGTTGTGAGCTTATTTTTTATGCTAAAAATAAGCGCTAAATCAGAATCAGGATTATTCCCCAAAGTTATTTCCCAAAGTTAGTTCACGAATCAGCTGCGGTTAACAAATCAGTTGCGATTCACAAATCAGTTGCGATTCACGAATAGAAGTTAGTTCGCAAATCATTTAGCACTTTTTCCAAAAAAGTCAAGATTTTACTCTCTTTGTGGTCGGAAGAACTTCTGACCACAATGGAATTTTTTTCTATGCAAAATTTTAAACATGCTTCATAGTAGATAGTACTGCGGCATTTCCTCGTAGCTGCGAAGCTCAGGGGCAATGAAGGCTCTGATTTCGGGGCTGAAATGGCTGCAGTCCAATTTGTGAAAGGATTAAAAATGGTTCAACAACAGGCAACTATTACTATGAGTGGGTATGTTAGTTCAGACCCTGTGGAATTCGGTAAAAATGGCGGAACTACAGCATGCACATTGCGAATAGCCAATACTCCATCTTACTATCATGCTGAAGAAAAACATTGGGTAGATAAACCTACAACTTGGATGACAGTTAAAGCATACAGGAATCTTGCAAGCAACGTATTGCAAAGTGTACACAAAGGCGATGCGATTGTTGTATCTGGAATTTTAAACACTGAAGCATGGCAAAAAGACGGATCAGACTATAGCAGAGTAATCTTAGAAGCTTCTGCAATTGGCCATGATCTTAATCGTGGAACTACTCAATTTACAAAGCACTCATACGACTCTAATAAAAATGCTAATTCTAAAAATTCTTCTGAAGGCTTACAAACACAAAAGAATAATGAGCAAAACAAAATAAGCGTTACATCGTCTAAATCATCAAATATTAATTCTCAAGTAGAAAACGATGAATTCGGAGGTGATGCGAATATTTAAATGGATGGTAATAAATAAATAAAATAAATAAATAAATAAAGTTTTTTGCACATTTCATAATTTGCCGCCAAGAACAATGCTACTACTAGTATCAATACGCGTTACGATACGAAAATAGCAAAATTCCTGGCGGCAAGTTTTAATTTATAAGCGTTTACGCAAGCAAAGCGTTTACGCGCGAGCGCCAACTGCACGGGTGTCTTAAAACGAGCAAAATAAGACACTAACGCAGAAACCATACTGCGCGAGTGCCCGAAGATAGACAAAATCAGGCCCTAACGCAGTACACATACTGCACGGGTGTCCAAAAAAGTGGTACATATCAGAATATTTTATTATCAAATATCCAAAAGCGTTTCATCAAGAAGAAAATCAATAACTCCTAAGACAAGAATTCCGTCATCTGTTCTCCACGGTTTAATACAATCTTTAACAATAATAATTTTCTTGAAATTATCTGATATATTGTTCAACGATCTAGATTCTTGCAAAGTCTTCGCGTGCGTAGACAAATTCAAAGACGACTGAATATAGTACTTGTTATCCGCAAGATTACAAACAAAATCTACTTCTGTTTGAATTCTCTTATTTCCTTCGCGAATCTCAACAACGCCAACATCTACGTTATATCCCCTCACAACTAATTCATTATAAATAACATTTTCCATTAAATGAGACTCTTCCTGCTGCCTGAAATTGAGTCGCGCATTCCTAAGTCCCAAATCAGAAAAATAATACTTTTGTGGAGTATTAATATATTTCCTTCCTTTAATGTCATAACGTAACGCTTTTTCAACAATGAACGAATCTTCTATAAAAGAAAGATAAGAAATAACCGTACATAACGACAGTTCCTTTTCTCCTTTGCTTTTGAACGTCTCAAATATTTTCTGCGGATTTGTCAAAGAGCCAACAGAAGATGCGAGAATATTAATAAGCGTATCCATAACGTCTAAACGCTTAATTCCGTTACGCTCTGTAATATCGCGAACATAAGTTTGATCAAACAAATTCTTTAAATATGAAGCTTTTTCTTTATCATTTTTCTTCGATACGATAAGCGGCATGCCACCATAAGTAAGATATTCATTCCAAGCATTAATCTTGTCGGAATCAACAACTGAATAAAATTCAGAAAACGACAACGGATGAACATGTATTTGCTCACCTCGACCTCTAAATTCTGTAATAATGTCAGAAGAAAGGAATTTAGAATTACTACCAGTTATATAAATATCAATATTTTGCTCATGCAATAGTCCACTTACAACAAATTCAAACCCTTTCACCAACTGAATCTCATCAAGAATAAGGTAATAAGGATTACTGTCTTTAATCATCGCCAAAATATCTTGCTCAAGCAACTCTGCATTATTGTGATATTTCATACTAATTGCGCGATCTAATTCTATTTTAATAATATGATCCGCAGGTACGCCTTCAGAAAGCAGATAATTTCTATATAAAGGATCCAAAAGATACGATTTTCCACATCTTCGAATACCGGTTATCACTTTAACCATTCCATCATCTTTTTTATCAATTATCTGCTGTAAATAATGTTCTCTCGCAATTTGCATTACTATTCCTCACTATTCTCACTAAACAACTCGCTAAACAACTCGCTAAATGATTCATTAGTAATTCACTTAGTAATTCACTCGATAATTTCTTTAAATTACTCACTGAATTACTCACTGAATAAATTTGACAGAAACGGCAATTTTCTTCACTGGAATTCCTTAAGTTTGATTCTATTGCAATCATAAAATAAAAGCAATGAAGATTTTTGCCATTTACGGCAATTTTCTTCACCGACACAATGCGGCCAAACCCAACAGGCAGACAATTCTAAGGTACCCAACCTCTGCTAAGTAAACAAAACCAAGAACCCCCTCTTGCTTTTGTTTACTTACTTGAGCTTTGCACGAACGTTAAAACGAGCAAAATCAGACACTCATGCAGCGCGACGACCTGCCTGAGCACTGCGATATAGCGTGCGAAGGCAACTCGGAGCGCCGAGCTTGCTCAAAGTTGAAAGCACAGTGCGCTTTCAACGCAAGCGAGGTCTGACTTCGTCAGTAAAGACGAAGTCAGGGTGATTTATTTGGTATTGCATTGGGAATTTGGTTGTGGCTAAGGTGCGCTGACGACCTGCCTGAGTTTCGTATGCGCTAAGTAAACAAAACCAAGCAACCCTTCTTGCTTTTGTTTACCAACACACCACAAAAGTAAACAAAACCAAGCAACCCTTCTTGCTTTTGTTTACCAACACGCTACCTAAGTAAACAAAACCAAGAACACTCCCCCGAGTTTGTTTACTTAGAGCACAGATAAGTACACAAAACCAAGAACCCCCTCTTGCTTTTGTTTACTTACTTGAGCTTTGCACGAACGTTAAAACGAGCAAAATCAGACACTAACGCAGCGCGACGACCTGCCTGAGCGCTGCGATTTAGCGCGCTTAGGCAGGTCGTCGCACACCATGCACTATTCGTTCAAGCAGGTCGTCACGCGCTCAGCGATTCGAGCCGCAGCCTCATCCACTGGAACTGCTTCAACGTTTGAGCCGTTGCGATCGCGGATTTCAATCGTTCCGTTGTTCACGGTATCGCGACCTGCTACAGCAATCAGAGGCACGCCAACAAGCTCAGCATCCTTAAACTTCACGCCTGGAGAAACCTTTGGACGGTCGTCAAAGATTACTTCGATGCCTTGCTTGCTAAGCTCTTCAACAACCTTTTCAGCAGCGTCGAAAGCAACTTGATCCTTGCCAGTAGCAACGACGTGAACCTGAGCTGGAGCAATCGCCATAGGCCATGCGAGACCAGTATCATCGTGATGCGTTTCTGCCAAGCATGCAATCACGCGGCTAACGCCAATGCCGTAGCAGCCCATCCAAACTGGTACAGCTTTACCGTTTTCGTTAAGAACACTTAAGCCCAAAGCCTTAGAATACTTTAAGCCAAGCTGGAACACCTGGCCGATTTCCACACCGCGTTCGAAGCTCAATGGGCCAGAACCATCTGGGCTCATATCGCCGTCGCGAACCTGGGCTGCTTCAACAACGCCATCAGCCTCAAAATCGCGTCCGTAAACAGCGTTATAAACGTGCTTTCCGTCTTCGTCGGCTCCTGTAATCCATGCGCTTCCCTTTGCAACATGAGCATCCATCAAGTAGCGGACAGGATTTTCAATACCACTACCCTCTTTGCGAGCTTGAGGACCTAATACACTAAAGCCAATGTAGCCCTTAACAAACTCAGGATGAGCCTTCAAATCATCCTCAGTTGCTTCTTCAATTTCTGCAGGAGCAAACTGAGCTTCAAGACGCTTCATATCTACCTGGCGATCACCTGGAATACCAATAGCCACGATTTCGCGCCATGGCTCCTCGTGCTCGCCACCCTCAGCATCAGCCGGGTGCTTAACAGCAATAATAAGGTTCTTCAAAGTGTCAGACGCTTGCCATTCGCGACCATCTTCGCGCGGATGCAAATCGTTGGAAACTTTAACCAAAGCCTCAATCGTCTTAGCGTCTGGAGTTTCAAGGGCTTCTGCTGCAGGAGTTGCTGAATAATCAACATCAGACATTTCTGGAGTGGTAAGAGCCTCAACATTCCAAGCTTTTCCAGAAGGAGCGAGAGCAAAAGTATCTTCGCCAATTGGCATTGGAGCCAAGAATTCCTCGGAATCAGAACCACCCATAGGGCCGGAAACAGCGTGAACAATCACATATTTAATGCCCAAACGGTCGAAAATTCGAGCGTAAGCAGCACGCTCTTCAACATAAGCAGACTTCAAACCATCTTCGTCAATCGAGAACGAGTAAGCGTCTTGCATAATAAACTCACGGCCGCGGATAAGACCTGCGCGAGGACGGAATTCGTCGCGATACTTCGTTTGAATCTGATACAAAGTAACTGGCAAATCCTTGTAAGAAGAATACATATCCTTAACAAGAAGCGTGAAAACTTCTTCGTGCGTTGGAGCAAGAAGATAGTCAGCCTCATGACGATCTTTAAGGCGGAAAATGTTATCACCATATTCTTCCCAACGGTTTGTCGCCTCATAAGGCTCACGTGGAAGAAGCGCTGGGAAGTGGACCTCCTGCGCACCGATACCGTTGATTTCTTCGCGAATAATAGCCTGAACCTTGTTTAAAACCTTGAGGCCAAGCGGTAACCAAGTCCACACACCTGGGGCAGATTTACGAATATAGCCTGCGCGCTGCATAAGTTTTGCGGAAGTAACGTCCGCGTCTGCTGGATCCTCGCGCAGCGTACGAAGGAACAGCTGAGACATACGAAGTACATTGGAATTCATGCGTTCCAATCTATTTGCGCATGAGGACATAAACACTTGTTTAATAGTATTAACAAAAATAAATTAGTAAAATATATAAATTCTATTTTAAATAAAATAATTATTTACGAATATTGCAATAACTTGTGCACAATATAATATGCACAAAAGTATTTATTAAATAACTTGACATTAAGAGTTATACTAAAGCCTATATGAAAAATGGCATGAATTGTTGATTTTGTAACTTATAATTTTTTAAATTGTGATTTTAAGAGAGTGGAATTTATTATGAGCGATTTTAATAACAATCATCCTTCGAACAATCATGCTTCGAACAATCATCCTTCGAACAATAATGCTTCGAACAATAATCAAGGCATGCAAAATAATAACTATTCCCAAAACAATCAACAAACAAACTGGCAAAATAATCATCCGTACAATATGCAATTCAATCAGCAAACTTGGCCATCCAGCCCATATGCTCAGCCAGCTCATTCATCTAGTCCATACGCTCAGCCAGCCAGCCCGTACAATCAGCCACAAATTCGCAATCAGCCGCCTCATCCAGCTCAGCCAGCCGGTCCATACAATCAGCCGCCTCAACAATACGCTCATTCACCTCAACCATACTCTCATCCAGCTCAACAATACGCTCAACAATCAAATTATTCTCAAACGCCTAATCATTACCAACAAATAAATGCTGGATACAATAACCCAAATCCTGTGAGAAATTCTCGACCAGATCATTTTATTTTGAATCCTGCTTATAAAATATCTAAAGAACCAATAACTAAAACAGAAACAATCGAAGACTTTTTTATTTACTTTGTTAATTACTTTACAAAAATGTTTGTGATTAAAGAAACTGCGTCGCGTAATGAATTTTTCGCTGGCGCTATAACTACAGGCATCATATTCCTTACAGTCCAACTGTTTTATTACATATATTTATTTGAAAGCGCTAATTACAATAATTTAATAACTTCTGCTTCTATTCTTCGCTCAGTGTTTTCTCCTACCAAACTTTTATTGGGAGCAATCATAGCATCCCCACTTTTATTACCTTACTCTACTCTTCTTATTCGCAGAGCATACGATGCAGGATTCTCTAATGCGATACCTCCGTTAGTATCTATCGCACTAATCGTATCTGGAACAGCATCAACCATAATTGCACTATTCGCTGATTTCTTACAACAACCACGAATATTTCTTATTTTCATATTTATCGCACTAATTTTAATGGTTTTTGGAATTGGAAGTTCGTGGAACATCATAAAACGACCTTCTACAAAATAAGTATTTCTAAAATTGCTTAAGCATACTATTTTTATGTTAGTTTCCAGAATTTTTATAGTAATTTAAATAAAAGTGGTAAATAAAGCAGTAAATAAAAGTACTAAATAAAGCACTAAAACTCGTCATTGAATCCAAACTCGTCATTGAATCCAAACTCATCGTTGCTAGTACTTGCAAAAATATCAAGTTCCTGCTGACTAATGAATTCGTTTTCTAACGTGTTTTTTACGAAAGAATTAGCACCACTGTTAGTAAGCATCTTACTTGCTTTCTCAGAAGCCTCACGCAAAGATCCGTCTAGCAGTACAGCATCCACCGAAACACTAAACGCGCGATCGTTAATACCTTCCAGATAAAGCCCGCTCAGATTTTCCACGCGAGAAAGCGCCACGTATCCCATTCCGGGAGCGAAAGTTCTACGCAAATCCATTACCGCAGAATCAAGCGTCATACCTTGCGATTTATGAATCGTAATTCCCCACGCGCAACGAAGAGGCACTTGATTTACGCTTGCAAGTACAGTCTCACCGTCCGTCATTTCCCAAGCAGCCGGCTTAAGAGTCACAATATTGCCGTTTTCAAACTCAACAATCGGCCATCCGCCTTTAGACTCAGGCGCAAAACGCAACACACGACCAACCGAACCGTTTACGTACTGCTTTTCCTGGTCGTTTCGCAACGCCATCACAGCAGCTCCGGCCTTTAAAACTAAACGTTCCGGAGCGAGCATATTCTTCTTTAAGCGATCGACGAGATTTTTAGGACCAGCTTCTGTTGCAACGAATTCGTGAGGCTCAGCATCAATTGCCGCCAGCTGCACATTATTTAAGCCATCTGCTTGCGCGTTCGTAGGGAAAAGATGCACTGAAACCTCGTCGTCTTGCGGATACTCACCAAGGCGACTAGCAAGCACTTGCTTATCGTCGTCACTTACAATACCGCCACGAATATCCGTCAAAACTTCAAGCAACTTGCCGTCATCCTGACGATGTTGCTCAGTTAAGTAGCACACAACAGGCTTTAAAGCATCCCAAGCGAAAGATTCCGTAATATAACCTTCAGGATTTTTGCCAGCAGCAGCATACTTTTCTCGCGACTCAATAAATGCCTGACTTGGCTCGAACACATCGCGATTTCGCATAGAAGTGCTTACAGGAGGTAGTTGGAAGAAATCTCCCGAAATAACTACTTGAAGTCCGCCGAAAGGAGCAGAATTTTTGCGCACCTTACGGCATACTTCGTCAACCATGTCGAAAAGCCACGCGTGAATCATTGAAACTTCGTCCAACACAAGCACGTCCGTGGCTTTTATGCGCTTTCCTCGCCTAGCTCTAATGGTTTTAAGAAGCGTATCCGTAAGCGCGTTTGAAACTCCAACTCCACTCCACGAGTGAATGGTTTGACCGTTTAAATGAGTTGCCGCAATGCCGGTAGAAGCAGTTACGGCAACACTTAAACCGTTTTTTCTCATTGCGCGAATAGCTTCGTTTAATACGTAGGTTTTACCTGCACCCGGAGCGCCGGTAATGAACGCGCTTGCACCAGCGTTGATTATGGTTAGAGCTTCGGATTGCTTCATTGGCAGTACCTTTTATTGCGTTTAATACGTTTAGTAGTCGCGCGTTATTTAATAGTCGCGCTTTTCTGCGGAATTTACATCTTCTAGCGCTTCTCCACGGCGTTCGTAGTCACGAAGCAAGCTCGTGCTCTCAATGTGTTGCGCGCCAGCTTTTGCTTGAGCCTCGCTTGGGCCTGGAGCTGGAACGAACATCATATCACGATAGTAACGAAGCTCGTCAATCGACTCAATAATATCCGCGAGCGCACGGTGTCCGCCATGTTTTGCCGGCTTATTGCGGTAAACGTCCGGGTAAAGTCTGCGAGAAATTTCCTTCAACGTACTTACGTCGATTACACGATAGTGCAAATTTGCCATTAAATCTGGCATGTAACGGTCGAGGAACTTTTTGTCGGAACCGACGGAGTTTCCAGCAAGATGAGCTTTTCCGCGAGCCGGCAGGAAGCGCTTTACGTACTCAACTACCTGCTTTTGCGCCTCTTCCAAAGACAAACCGTTTTTATTCCACTCGTCAACAAGTCCGGAAGAAGTGTGCATATTTCGCACAAAATCGTTCATATGAGCCACAGCAGCATCGCTTGGCTTAATCACTAAATCAATTCCGTCGTCCAAAACTTTCAAATTAAAGTCGGTTGGAACTACAGATACTTCGCATAATTCGTCGTGGAAAATATCGAGTCCCGTCATCTCGCAATCAATCCAAATTAAGCGCGATTCTTCCGGCGTAAACGTAAGATCTTCCTTAGCTTCAGCCATTTTCGTTCCTTTCCTAATATTTTTTCGAACCCATCAGCCTACATCTTCGTAGAGACGAGGCGCATATTAAAAACGACGAAAAGCATGCAAGTATGGGGAACTTGGTTAACTTTTCGCCGTTTAGAGCAAAATTAATTGCGCTTTATACGTGCTTTATATGCGATTCAATTGCGCACCACGCGCACCACGCGATTTAGTTGTGGAAAC
This sequence comes from Gardnerella sp. KA00255, assembly GCF_049244095.1. Lineage (NCBI taxonomy): Bacteria > Bacillati > Actinomycetota > Actinomycetes > Bifidobacteriales > Bifidobacteriaceae > Gardnerella > Gardnerella sp. KA00255. Next base: position 1,629,675 of record NZ_CP058374.1, on the reverse strand, counting down.
CGCTGTAGTTTGGCGCTTCTGCAGTCATCACAATATCGTGAGGATGAGATTCGCGAAGACCAGCATCAGTAATGCGAATAAAGCGGCCACGCTCTTGCATTTCCTTAATATTGTGCGCACCAACATAGAACATTGACTGATGCAATCCGCCAAGCAATTGGTAAAGCACAGCGTTAAGTGGACCGCGATATGGAACTTCGCCTTCTACGCCTTCTGGAACCACCTTGTCGGAGCTGGTAACGTCTGCCTGGAAGTAACGATCCTTCGAATAAGACTTCTTACCGCGAGGAGCCATTGCACCAAGTGATCCCATGCCACGATAAAGCTTATACTGCTTGCCGTGAAGCAAAACCTTTTCACCAGGAGCTTCCTCGCAACCAGCCAAAGTACCACCGAGCATTACGCTATCAGCGCCAGCAACCAAAGCCTTAGCAATATCGCCAGAATAGTGAATACCACCATCAGCAATGCATGGAACGCCAGCAGCCTTGCAAGCCTGAGCAGCGTCATAAACTGCAGTAAGCTGAGGCACGCCAACGCCAGCAACAACGCGCGTAGTGCAAATAGAGCCTGGGCCAACGCCAACCTTTACAGCGTCAACTCCAGCGTCAATCATTGCCTGCGCACCCTGGCGAGTAGCAATATTTCCGCCAATAATTTGTACGCCGTCAAAAGCCTTATCTGCCTTAATGCGACGAATCATATCAAGAGCCAAGCGAGCTTCGCCGTTTGCGGTATCGACCACAAGCACGTCAACTCCAGCTTCCATAAGAGCGCACGCACGCTGCCAAGCATCCCCAAGGAAACCAATTCCAGCAGCCACGCGCAAGCGGCCCTGATCATCCTTAGTAGCATCCGGATACTGCTCGGTCTTCACAAAGTCCTTAACAGTAATCAAACCTGTAAGCTTGCCATCAGCATCAACAAGCGGCAACTTTTCAACTTTGTTGTCTGCAAGCAAACGGTGAGCGTCATCCTTAGAAATATTTGAAGGACCGGTGACGAGATTTTCACGCGTCATCACATCCTTAACCTTCAAGCGGTCGTAATCTTCGGAAGCAATGAAACGCATATCACGGTTGGTAATAATGCCAACTAAACGATTTTCGCTATCCACTACCGGCAAGCCAGAAATATGGAAACGCCCGCACAATTTATCTAAATCGGCGAGCGTAGCATCTGGGTGAACAGTAAGTGGATTGGTGATCATACCGGATTCACTGCGCTTAACAATATCAACTTGCGCAGCTTGATCATCAATAGAAAGATTGCGGTGAAGCACACCAATACCACCGTTACGCGCCATAGCAATAGCCATATCGGATTCTGTAACAGTATCCATAGCAGCTGAAATAGCTGGCACTTTCATGGTAATTTCGCGAGTCAAATGAGTAGAAGTATCCACTTCGGAAGGAATAACATCAGTCTCATTTGGAAGCAAAAGGACATCGTCATAAGCGAGGCCGAGCTTCTCGAAAATTGGTGGAACAGGAGCATACACGGATTCCGTGTTCATATCAGTTGTAGCCATAGGGTTACTATACGTTTTTGCTATGACGTTTAGAAAAATAGCGTTTCATGAGCGTTTCATGAGCGTCTCATGAATTACGAATTTCTGGAATTCTCTTGCGCAAATACGGGAATAGCGTAAGTACTGTAAGAAGTGAAGCTGCAATTATCATTCCAACAAGTACATAAGCAGCTTTGAAGAACAAAATCATAATAGAACCAAAGGCAATAAGCGCTGCCCAACCCCATAAAATTAAAACTGCACCTTGCACAGAATGGCCAATTCTAAGCATCCTATGGTGTAAATGCATTCTGTCAGGATGCGTAGGTGACTGGCCTTTAGAAAGTCTACGAACAATCGCCAAGCACATGTCTAATACAGGTAAGAACAGCACAAGAATCGGCAATAATATTGGCATGAAAACAGGCAAATATATACTCGTATGAACCGCTGAAGGATCAATATGGCCAGTCATTATAATCGAAGCGCAAGTTATTAAATAACCTATAAGCATGGATCCTGAATCGCCCATAAAAAGTTTTGCAGGATGCCAATTATGCAATATAAAGCCTACGCATATACCTACCATAAGCACGTCAACAAGAGTTGCCATAGAAGCGTATATTGGAGAAGTTCTTGCAAGAATATATGAGTACGTAGCGAATGCAATTCCACCAATTGCAACTATCCCGGAAGCTAAACCATCAAGTCCATCAACAAAATTAACTGCATTAATAGATGAAACAATTAAAAATGCTGTAATTGCAATAGACAAACTAGGAGATGCTGTAACAAGCGAGCCAAGCGGCAATGTGACGATTTGCAATCCTCCCCATGCCACAAACACAGATATAAGAAGCTGACCGGCAAGTTTAAGCATCCAATCCAAATCCCAGATATCGTCACAAACGCCCAGAATACATATCATTATGGCACCTGCTAAAACAATCCAAGGCTGATTACTTCCAGCGAATAAACCAGAAATAAATGGCATTGAACTTGCAAAAGCTAAAGCAACAGCTAATCCGAAAAGCATGCCAACACCACCCATACGAGGTGTAGGTATAGTGTGAACATCCCTAGCTCTAACTTTGCCAACAGCTCCCATGGTTATAGCAAGATGACGCACTAAAGGCATAATCAGCCATGTAGCTCCGCCTGCAATTGCTGCAATAAACAGGTATACCCTCATCTCTTGCGACTTTCTGCTCTTATCTGTTCTTCGCTTATCACGCCTTCGCGCAAAATCACAATTCCGTCCGCGTCTGCTGGATCTGCTCCAACTACCGTGCTTGCCACGTGCGAGCGAGTCGGACCTGCGTTCAAATACAGAGGAATTTCGTCTCCAAAAGCAGCCACGGCCTCTTCTACACTATCTGCACTTTCGTGCCCACTGCGATTCGCACTAGAAGCAGCCAGTGGGCCTGTAACGCGCAAAATTTGCATCAATTCTGGGCAATCTGGCACGCGCACGCCTTGAGTTGCTTCAGCTTCAGCTGACTGAGTTGCTTCAGCTGACTGAGTTGCTTCAGCTGACTGAGTTGCTTGAGTTTGTGTATCGTTTTGAGCATCGTTTTGAGCATCAGTTTCAGACGTTTTACAAAGCGTAGCAAGTCTTGAAGCAATCGAGCCTTTTTTGGCACGAGCAATCGGAGAATATCCTCCTGGAAGGAACTTTTTGCCTAAAATATCTAGCGGAGATGGCAAATAAAGCCCAAGTTTTTCTAAGTCATCTACACTGCTCATTAAAATTTGCAACGCTTTTGTGCGAGGTCTGCGTTTAAGCTCGTAAATTTTTGCAACTGCTTTCTCATTAAACGGGTCACAAGCCACGCCGTAAACGGTGTCTGTCGGCACTACGATTACTCCCCCAGCATTAATAATTTGTGCTGCAAGCTGCAAGGATTCTTCATTAATTGTGCAAATTTTTCTCATTTTTTCCTCTTTTTTTGCATACTACAAATCTTGCTCTGTTTGTTAAGTCGTTTTTGACTTTTGCGCTACCAAATCCTATGTTTTGTGCATAATCCGAAAGGGCTTTTCCTTGCGTAATATCGTGCTCCATAATCATTATTCCACCTGGACGCAAATACTCAAAACTTGCTTCCATAATTTTTTGCGGTATTAGTAGACCGTCTTGAGATCCACCATATAACGCCATTTTAGGGTCATAATCTCTTGCTTCTATTTGCTCTACAGGTTGATTTTCTGGCACGTATGGAGGATTCGTAATCACTAAGTCTACTAGTCCTTTAATCGCACTTATTTCAGGCATATTAACATCTGTTGCATCACCCAATATTGCATGATATCTGTTTGAAATATCATATTCTTCCGCGATTTTGCAATAGTTTTTTTGTAAATATTCAAATGCTTCAGGCGACTTTTCTACAGCCCACACTTGCACGTCTGCAACTTCCGTCACAACCGACAATCCGATTGCGCCCGAACCTGCGCATAAGTCTACAACGACGGGATTCTTTAGATTATTTGCACGAATCCAATCTATTCCTTCTTGAACTACAACTTCTGTTTCCGGCCGCGGCACAAAAACACCTTTGCCTACTATTAGGTCTATGTAGCGAAAAGTTGCGCATCCAATAATGTGTTGCAACGGCTCGCGAGAAGCACGTCTAGATATAAAATCGCTATATTTGCTAGCATAATCGGGCGGAAAATCATTTAAATCGCCAAGTATTAGCGCTTTGTTTAAATCCGATAAACTTACGCCGCAAGCGTGTGCCAAAAGTACACGAGCGTCATATTGCGGAGAATCTACGCCTGCTTTACGAAGACGCGCAATAGCATTTTGCAAGAGTTCGCGCATAATACAAGCAATTCCTAGAAGCTAATTTCTACAAGCCAACACAAGCTAACACAAGCTAACACAAGCTAACACAAGAACAAGTTTAAAGAATATTACTTATTACTTATTACTTGGCTTGCGCTAAGCGGTCAGCTTCATCTGCCTGAATATCACTGTCGATAACAGGCTGCAAGTCGCCGTTAAGCACTTGGTCAAGATTGTAAGCCTTGTAATTCGTGCGATGATCCACAATACGATTTTCTGGGAAGTTGTATGTGCGGATTCGCTCAGATCGGTCGAGAGAACGCACCTGCGAGTGACGCATATCTGCAGCCTCAGCCGCCTCCTGCTCGTGCTTCATGGCGAGCAAACGAGACTTTAACACGCGCAAAGCTGCCGCACGGTTTTGAATCTGCGACTTTTCATCCTGCATGCTAACAACAATTCCAGTTGGAATATGCGTCATGCGAACCGCGGAATAAGTAGTGTTCACAGACTGTCCACCAGGGCCGGAGCTCATAAAAATGTCGATTTTCAGATCTTTTGGATCGATTTCGATTTCGTCATCGTCTTCGTCTGCTTCTGGGAACACGATTACGCCAGCTGCGGAAGTTTGAATACGCCCCTGCGATTCCGTAACTGGGATTCGTTGCACGCGATGCACGCCACCCTCGTACTTCATGCTCGCCCACACGCCGTCTTCTGGAGCAGGAGTTCCTTTTGCGCGAATCGCAAGCTGAACGTCTTTTACGCCGCCAAGTTCCGTTGAATTTTCGCTTTGGATTACGGTAGTCCAGCCACGCTTTTCAGCATAACGCATGTACATACGCAATAAATCGCCAGCAAACAGAGCCGCTTCTTCGCCGCCTGTGCCAGCTTTAATTTCCATAATCATATCGCGCGCATCATCCGGATCCCTAGGAATTAGCGCTGTGCGTAGCTTTTCTTTTGCTGCTGGGAGTTGATCTTCTAAGCGCTTAGCTTCTTCGGCAAAATCTGGATCGTCGCTTGCCATTTCGTTTGCGGCTTCAAAGTCGTCGCAAAGCTGCTTGTAATTTAGGTAAGCGTTTACGATTGATCCGAGTTCTGCATGCCTGCGGCCGAGCTTTCGAATAGCGTCCGGATTTGATGCAACTTCCGGGCTACCCATACGACTTTCAATATCGCGATACTCTTCTAACGCGGTAACTGCTGCCGGGAACTGTTCCTCTACTGACTCAGCCATCATATTCCTTTTTAGTCACGCTTAACGCGGATTGTAAATTAAAAATTTAAATATCAAATGTAAAACATTAGACACACGTATATTAAACACACGTCAAATGTAAAACATTAAACACGCATTTTTGGCACATAAAACGCCAGCCCCGATTCCGCGAGTTACACGAAAGCAGGGCTGGCGTCACAAAAGCTACTTAGTCTTCTTACCGTAGCGCTTCTCGAAGCGAGCCACGCGGCCGCCGGTGTCGAGAATCTTCTGCTTGCCGGTATAGAATGGGTGGCACTTTGAGCACACGTCAACCGTCATGTGATCGCCATTAGCGGTAGAACGAGTTACGAAAGTGTTGCCGCAAGAGCAGGTAACCTGCACTGCATGATAGTCGGGATGAATACCCTGCTTCATAATGTCTCCTATGGAATTCGGGCGACCCGGGTCGCAAAGCCCCAATAGCTAAGCGTGAACCGGAACCTTCGCTATTCTAGTCACCACCCTCGACGCACTTATAATTCGCATAAAACGCGTTTATAATTCGTATAAAAATGGAGCGCATGAAAAATTCAAACGCTCCAAATTTAAAATAGATTATTTATTATTGCGACGCTTGCGATGGTGCTTGCCAGTCTTTACAACCGCGAGACCGATTGCTGCGATTGCTGCCGACAAAATACCAGCGGATGCAACACTAGACGTGTCACTACCAGTCTTGGCGAGCACAGGCTTTGACTCTGGCTCTTGTTGCGGCTCTTCTGGCTCAGGCTGCTCAGGCTGCTCAACCTCAGGCTCCATAACTTGAGCTTCAGGAATCACAGAAGGCGCAAAATCTGGCACAAACGGAATCTCAGGCGCTGGCACAGGTGCTGGAGTTCGCTGCTCCGGCTCAGGCTCCGGAGTTGGCGACGGAGACGGCGTGTACTCAGGAATCACATCAATTTCCATAGTAATTTCCGCTTCGCGACCGTACTTGTCGGTAGTAGTAAACTTTAGCTCAACTTTTGTCTGGCCGTTTACTACCTTCGGAGTGCCGGAAATTGTGCAGGCAGTGCCAGCGCAATTTGCGTTAATGCCGCTTACAGAATTCTTAACCTGGGGAACTAAATCGTTAATAGTTACTTCCTTGCCGTCTACTGTAATCTTTGTATTCTTAGTATCCGGCGTTCCGTCAGCATTAAGATTGCCTTCAGTCATGTTTTGCAATCTGAAGTTCGTGAAAATACCCTCGCGAGCAGAACCACTAAGCTTAAACTTCATAGGAGCCATCTTCTCGAAGTTTGCAGTAATAGTGGTTTCGTACGTTGGCTGTGGCTCTGGCAGAGAAGTCTCAGGATTTACACCTACACTGCGCAAAAGCTGCTTCAAAGCTTCCAAACTAGACTTCTTAGAGTTGCGAATTATATTTGCAACAAATGATTTACCTGCAGCATCAGCAAGCTCAGCAAGCTTATCGCGTTCAATAGTATTATTAATCTCCAACGGATTAGTAATATTTTGCGCTAGTAAGTTACTCAATGCAGCTAAAGTACTGTTATTAGATTTGCGAATCAACTCAGCTAAGTAATGCTTACCATTACTTTCCGCAATTTTAGCTAATTGTTCTTTCTTCGCTTTATAAATTTCCTTTGCATGCTCCTTTTGAGCTTCACTAAGCAGATTCTGCAATGCAGCCAAAGTGGAATTATGCGAATTACGAATAATCTTTGCCACATATGACACACCATCAACAATAGCTATATTAGCCAATACTTCACGCTCTTCATTGGTAGCTTTACGTTGATCTGCCGGAGCTGCTGGCTTTTCAATCGTCTTAGACGACCAATCCTTAAACACGTATCCCTTATCCGCAAGCACGTCAGGAATATAATCCCTTATTGCATACTCTTTGCCATTACGCACCCAGTAAGTGTGCATTGGCGACTGCATGGTTCCACCCTCGCCAGCTGCATACATTACCTTCGTGTAGTTCTGCGCAATAAATCCATATTCCTTCGTACCTTTTTCTGGCAAATCTTTATCCGCAATAACTTTCGGAAGAACACGAATATGTACCTTAACAGGAACTATTACCTGTTCCTTCTTATCATTCGTGCGAGTAACGTTTACTACGACAGTGGTAATACCCGGCTTAGTAATTGCATTGTTAATATCGTATACGCCAGCACCTTGCACGCCAACAATATTAGGATTCGACTTAGCATCATTCCCGTGCACAAGCTCATCAGGACCAGGTATGCCGTCACCAACGCTTAGAACAATATCCGACGCGTTCACATCGTTAATACGAGCCTGTTTTGCAACATATACGCGAGTTTCTTTTTTAGTATAATCAGGTGATGAAGCATTGAGTTCGTTGCCAGCAGCACCATAAATAGACCAACCACCAAAGCCTTTAAGCTGAACACCTAAATTATCAACTTTATTATTAATATCGTTATAATAGTTACTACTTTCTGGATCAAAGTAGAACACCTTCGGATTGGAAGTGCCGTCAGTCCACCTTCTACCAAAACCTGGTAAGAACAAATGTGGCACGTAATTATCCGGGATCTTCTCATTGGTGCCAGGCTTCAACACGTTATCCACTTTTCTAAAGACAGCTTCGAACTTGGTGTTTTCAGTAAACGACATCTTAGCAATTTGTTCTTTAGTGTAAATATTATCCTTTGATGAATTCCCCGTTTCAACAGAACGTATTACACCAGCACCTGTTGTGTTAGGTGCAGATGCATACAAAGCTACCATTGGCAAAGCAGGAGCTGCAGATGAGGAGGTAGATGCAACAGGTTTCACAGTAGGTGTAGTAGACGCAATACTGCCCTTAACCATCTTCCAGCCAACAAACTCGTAGTGGAAGCTTCTTTCATCGTACTTTTTGCCAGTAGCTTGAGGAGCTTTTATTCCTGTAGTATTGGTTTCTTTACTAGCATTCAAGATGTAATATTCTTTACGGCCCGAAACAGTACCTTCAGTACTATTTGGATTCTCAAACTCTACCTTAACGTATTTATCAGTATTATTTGTAACAAGATTAATCTCACCAGATTCGCCAATAACTGGTGTATCATAATTCTTCTTAATATCATGCTTAGGAGCAGGCTTAGTATCATCCTTCGGCAGACTTTCTGGGTACATCAACTGATAAATAACCTTAAGGCGAGCAACGAGATTATACGGTTCAGGCTTAGCACCATCCTTGTAATTTACTGTAACCTTTAGAGGCACAGTGTACAAAGAAGGCTTAGAAAGCATTTCATTCTCAAATTCTTCTGGCGTCTTACCTTTCGGCAAATCGTAGTCAAATTTTACGTCTTCTATCTCGCCTTTCTTTTTCGCCTCTTTCAAAGCATCAAAACTTTCCTTTGTCAAATACTTTTCTAACGCCGGAAGCTCACTCTTACCTTGCACAGCAACCAAGTAATCAGTCTGAACTTTTGGCTTTGTCCAAGGAGTTTGATCTGCCACGAACTCTTGGAATGGCTTATCAACTTTCCAATCCGAAACATTGTCTATAGGCGTTACTTCCTCTTTGCCATTAATCATTTTGCTTCGAGACCACTTACCAGTAGGGTTGGTGAGATTGTTTTGAAGGAAATCTAACGCCTTTTCTTCTGTAGTGTTACCATCGCTATCCGTAACTTTTACTGTAATATCAGCAAGATTAGCGCCCTTCTTTACGTAGAACACCTTAGGGCCGTCTGAGCCGTCCTTCCACTTTCGTTTTGGAGCAGGCTTGAATATTGCAATTACAGAATCCTTAGGAACTGTTCCGTTGTCAGACGAACTGGAGAAGTAGTCGATTCGCTTGTAAATAGCGTGGTAAGTTACGCCGTTGTCTAAATTGACATTCTTGTAACGGTCGCTTGAATTTATATCAAACGTCTGCTCTTGCTTCTTCTCCTCTGGCTTCTGCTCATCTGGCTTCATCGTGCCAGAAGAAGGCGTACTAGCAGAAGGCGTACTAGTAGTCGGCTCTACAACCTTAGTCACCCAACCCTTGAATACGTAGTGGTAATGCTGGCCGTTATAATCCTTACCGAAAGCTTGCGGCACGCGGATTCTAACATCCTTATTCTTATAAACGTAAGCAGTAAGCGTAGTTATTCCGCTAGTAGAAGAACCAGTATTACCTCCATCGTGACCAATAATAGTGCCTTCATCATTCTTACCGGTAAAGGTAATCGGCACGTAGTCGTCAGCATGCTTGCTGCCGTACTCTGTAGCCTTAAACTTACCCCAATCGCTTGCGTACACCAAATCTGGCAGCACGCGGTACAGCACTTCAGCTGCAGCAGTGTTGCCATCAAGATGTACTTGCACTTTAATCTTGTGCAAGCCCGGAGTGCTGTCAAACCTTTCGCCAGGCGCAAAGCTGAACTTAGCGTTACTTGGATACTTATCAGCATTCTTTATAAGCTCTTTAGCTGAATTATCATCCAGACTCAAAGCATCTGTTGGTTTCAAAACCTTAGTATCGATTGCAACAGGAGCTTTTAGCTTGAATTTAACAGTGTAAATAACCTTCGGATTAGGTTGAGACTCAGAAAGAATTGGCAGACGGTCGAAACCATCAGTATGTGTTTGCCCACCATGTCCATCATCTATATAAATCTTAGAAGTCCAGACATCAAACTCATATCCAGGCTTCGCTTTAACTGTTGGAAGCGGCATCTGATATGCCTTCGTGCCCTTAATTGCGTCGTACACAAGAGCAGAGCCGTCGGCTACATTACTTCCTTGCCAGTCAACAACGCTACCCATAGAGCCTTGGCCATCAGCCACTTTAAACACGTAGCGCGTGTAGTTGGTTGGGCGAGATTGAGCATCATCCTGGCGCTTAAGCACGCGAACGTCTTTATATTTGAAGGTGTATGTTTTTTCGCCAATCTGCTTGCCATCTTTGCCAATAGCGTATTCAATATTCTGCTGCGTAGTTTCCGGCATAAAGCCTTCAATCGGCTTGTAGAACGCTACGTCGTACTTTCGATTTACAGAGCTGACTTCGCTTTCTGGAAGAAGATCCTTGCCGTCTTGATCAATATACTTTACCTTATACTTGCGCGTATTGTACGTTTGGTAAATAAACTCGCCAGTATTCTGATCCTCGTCCTTCGAGGCTTCAAAGCTCGTGAACTGCTTATCTGGGAAGTGCGTTTCGTCACTGTAGACTGCTTCCGCATTGTAGCGCAAATGCTCGCGCAAGCCGGAAACCGTTTGAGTAGAAATGTGGTCCACCATCGCGGCTTTGGCTGATTCGGAAAGACCAGGCTGCTTATAGTCAGTAAACGTGTACCCTGGCTTTAAGAATATATGCTTAAAAGTACCGTTGTAGCGAGTATCCTTAACCCACACTGCATCAAGCGTTATATCTTCTACTACTTTGTTGCCAAAAGCGTACGGAAGTTTTGTGCCGTTCTTGTCAATTTCCCAGCCGTAGAAGTCGTAGCCTTTGCGTGTTGGAACCTTTATATCTTTATTTTCCTTAATAACATAGTAGTGATCGAACTGCTGTTTCGTAACTACGTTAGAGTCCTTTATTTCATTGCCGTTTTCGTCAATTTCAGGCATGTGGTAGTTAAGCGTTACAGTGTGCTTAATATCAGTTGGCTTACCCCACGCAGCGTAAAGCTTAATGCCGTTGACTGGCATTGTAAAATCTTTAGCTTTGCCTTTAGCTTTGCCTTCGCCTTCAGTACCTTCACTATTGTCATTTATCTTGCCATTTATAAGATGAATACCGGCTTGATCAACAGCCCAGCCTTTAAACACGTAGTCTTTTGGCAAATTTTCAGGGCGAACGATGGAGTACTTAGTACCATTAAGCGTGAAAGTGTACTTGCCGTCGAACTGCTTAGACGTATCGTCAGCATCGTCTTTAGTTACAGAAGCATCGTAAGACTTAACGTTGCCACCGTCGTAGTACAAGTCTGCATCTTCGCCCGTCAATTTAGCATTGCCGCGCTTAGTCAAGCTATACTCAAACGGCAGTTCTTCTGTAGCAGCGACATTATCTTTTGTTATAGCATTGCCGTCCGCATTATAAAACTGCACAGCGTACTTCTGGCGGTCGTACCTAAACTCAAGTGGTTTGTTATCATCAAATTCAGTTGCATCACCAGTATAACCTTCTTGTTCATCTACTGGAACGCCCCTATACTTTCGAAATGCTAAATGATACTTTTTAGCAAAAGCTTTCTGCTCATCCTCACTTAAATCATCCCACTCCCCATGATCATGAGATTCGTTATACCACTCTTCCAGCTTACCTTCAAAGTCGTCTGAATCTAACGCATCACCAACTCTTGCCGTATCATAACCATCAGCAGGATTAAAACCAGCAATAGATGGAGCTGGATAATCATAGTCACCGCTAGGAGTATCATCTTTGCTATAAGAATCGGTAGAAAGCTCATAATCGTCCTCGCTTATGTCACCACCCTTTTTAGCAGAGGCAATACTTTGCTTCCTAATAATCACCTGTATAGGCTGACTTTGATTACTTTTATCAGCAGTAAGCAGACGCTGATTATCTTTTAACTCGTGTGTAACTTGAGGGTTATGCTCAGGGTCATCGCTAATTTTAGGTATTACTTTGTCTTTTGGATTTTTTTTAAAAGCAGCACGCCAACGAGGGTCAGCAAATTCTTCTTTAGTAAAACGATACGGAGGAGTGTCACGATACTTTACAACCCCTGCAAATCCAAGCTGCCACCCTAAAGAGCCTTTTCCCTCTTCACTAAAATATAATTCATTTACATCAGGCCAAATATCAGTAAGCTTTTGACCGTAACGAACATTTACGCGGTAGCCTTTATGGTTAATCTCAGTGCCATGCTCATCCTTGTCTTTACCAACATACTTATCTGAGCAACCGCCACCGCCAGCATAGCAATAAATAGTTGTTTTGCCGTTTTCATCTTTTCTTTTTATAGCAGCATTGTCACCATTATCTACGCCAGCCGGCTTAGCAAAAATAAGCTCATAAGTATTGCGATCGTAAACTAAGTTAAGAGTGTTGTTTAAGTCGTTCGCGCAAAGCTTCGCTTTACTACGTTTGCCTAAATCTGGACGACCCGGCACAAAATCATGTTGCTCATTGTTAAGCTTTTTAGTAAGATCCTTATTCACGTGGAAGTAGCGCGTGAATATGTCCTTGTAAACTCTATTATCCCAATTAGGGGTTTTAGCATCAATAGGACCTGTAACATAATTACCGCTAGAATCTTTAAGGTAATTGCTTTCGGCACCAGGATTAGTGGTATCATACCCTTCCAAGTTTGTTACGTGCGTATCGTTCATCCAGTTGAACTTTGCAATTAAGCCAGTTTCGTGTTTAGAATCTTTGCCTTGCAACTCTTCTTTAGTTAAGCCAAGCTCCGGGTTCTTTACATACTCAGTTTCGCTTGCGCCATTAAGCTTACTAGCATCATCAACAACGCCAGCGTCATTCATCTTATCAAGCGCAACTTCACTGTCTGTTTGCACATTCTTGCGCTCAACAAGGCCAACAAAGTCGTAGTTTACAAGCGAATCCGGATGCTCTTTGTCAACCAAATCTGCCTTTTGCACCCACACGTTCACGCGGTAGCTGGTAGCCTCGTTAGCCGACCAAGCTGCGCGGAATTGCACATTGTGATCCGGCATCTTGTAGTTAAGCGCTTCATTAGTTACAGACCTATTAGAAGTACTTGAGCGATTAGCGCTCTCCCCCGGTTCTACTATCTGCCATCCAAGGAACGTATGACCACGATACGTAGGTTCTGTAACCTCAGGCACTTCCTGGCCATAATACACTTTTTGAGCAGTAACATCCGTGCCGCCAGCAGAATCGTAAGTAACTTCATACGCTTTACGGTAGTATCGAAGGTTCAAAACAAGCTTGTCTTTTTCATCTTCAGAATCCGAAAGCGGCGAACTAATAAGATTGTGCTCTGGTTCATAGCCTGGAATATACGTTGAAACAGCTGTTACATCCGAGCCAACCGTGCCAGTAATCTCTGTAACATGAATAACTTCTTTAGTTGTTGTAACGCTGCCATCGTCGTTGGTGGTTTTATGTTCTACAACAATTGGTTTGCCGATATTAGGCGCTTCTTCAAACTCATCTTTATTGTCAAGCTTTTGCAACAAGTGACGCACATAGTACTTAGCTGTTTTAGGAGCGTAGTTGATGTTCAACTCGCCGTAGTACTGAATACCGTCGTCTGAACCCGACTGCGTAGACGATGTATTCTGCGAAGTTTGAACACTATTATTGCTTTCAACAGCCTGCCTTTTCTTTACAGCGTAATCCGTAATCAGCTTCTTGCTTAAACGCAAGTAGCGAATAGCATCCGCATCCGTGCCATCGTCAATAACGAACTTGCTGTTAGCTCCCTCAACTTTTTTAACGTAGTACTGGTAATCCCCAGAATGATATACGGACGGGCGGTATCCAGCAGCTTTTGGAAGCTCAATGTATTCATATTTGCCGTCTTTGCCGAGATTATTTAAGAAGCCTTCGTCAATCGTAAGCTCGTACGGCTGCACAAGCTGCTTATTCGCAGCACCGCCAATCGTATAGCGAATTTTCAAATTGTACGTAGCTTTTGGCTTTTTGTCGGTTTGTACCTGACCATTGGCTTCACTGGTGCTGCCAGCCTCTGGATTATCTGTATTCGGCTTAATTACCTGACTATTTGGATCAGTTGCTGTGTTATTAGTTGCTGAGCCGGTGTTTGTTGTGCCAGTGTTCTGTGTGCCAGCGCCCTGTGTACCAGCGTTCTGCGTAGAAGCAGGTGAAGGCGTTGGATCATTGTTCGAAGTAGACCTAGGCTCTGAAGTAGGTGTTGAGCCAGCAGTTGAAGGAGCGCCGTTTTTATTTGCTCCTTGAACACCTGTATTTGTACCTTCTGCACTGCTTTGCGAACCTTGTGCAGCGGCATTGCCTTGTGTACTTGGCTTTTCCGCAGTTGGGTTAGCTGTAGTTCCAGCACCAGCATTAGATTCTGCACCTGCCGAAGATGTGGAAGCAGAAGGTGCAGATACATTACCTGCAGGAGCCGCAGACGGAGTTTCAGGTACATTATTTGCAGGAGCCGCAGGAGCACTTGTTGTTGTAGTTACAGTATGCTCATTCGCAGGATTAGTGTTCTCAGAATCAGTATTCGAAGTAGCAGGCTTTGCGCTTTCAGCATTTCCAGACTGCGCATTTGCAGGCTGCTGATTTTCAGCTGGATTAACCTCAGCAGGCTTAACGCCACCAGCATTTTCTTCCGGTTGCTTTGTTTCTGAAGGTTGCTTTGCATCTTGTTTCGCAGTTGGCGTTGATTCAGGCTTTACTTCTGTTGACTTCGCATCTGTTGGCTTCGCATCTGTTGGATCTGCGTTTTCTTTCTCAGTCTTTGCAGCAGGCTTTGCACTTGCAGTCTGTGAAGTTTCTGGTTGCACAGGCTGATTCTCTGCAGGAGTCTCAACTGATGGCTTTACTTCTGGCTGCTTAGCTTTCGAAGAATCAGAGGACTGAGCAGTAGCTTCTGGATTAGTTGATTCCGGCTTTGTAGCTACTGTACCCTTAGCAGCTGTCTCCGTCTTTGGTTGTTGCGCAGTTGTATCTGGCTTCGCAGTCTTTTGATTATCTTGCCCATTAACACCAGCAGTATTAACACCGGCAGGAGCACCAACAGCAGGATTAGTATCACTAGAAGCATCACCACTTCCATCAACCGCACCACTGTCAGTACCAGCACCAGCATTATCACCAGCCACACCGGTCGCACCATTGCTTCCGGCCACACCAGCACCAGCACCATTGCTTCCATCCACACCGTCAACACCAGCACCGGCCACACTATTATTAATAGACTTCATTGCTTCTGCAGCAAGTCTATTAGCCGTACGCTTACTTAAATCACTTGAAACAGGCGATAGAGGCTCAAGAAGATTCTTATGAGTTTTTTTAATTGATCTACGAACTACACTCTCATCTGCCAAAGTACGCTTATACTCTGAAACCTGAGCTGCAGCAGAAGAAGGAAGAATCATGGCAAGAGTCGAAACGAGAACCATAGATGCAGCTGTAACATTTTTACGGTTCACTCTTTTATGAACTTTTTTACTTCTTTTTTTAGCATCAACTTCATTAACGTTAGCGCTCATACTAATCCCTACACAAAGCAAAACATTATTTGTAACGTACACTTATAAATTAAGGGCACAAAACTCTTGGCAGCACTCATACCTAAGCATTAAGTATTTAAACATCTCAATGCATATATGCAAACAAACTATACATATGGTATTGACAGTCCAAGTACGTATTATACCAACACATGCTTACAAAAAATTGCAATAATAGCAATGCCAATAGCAATATTTACAGCAACAATACCGGCACAAAATCAGCAACAACGCCGGCAACAATACTGGCGACAAAACCAGCAAAAATACCAGCAAAACTACAACCTAGGCAGATACTTCTCAAGTTCAAAAGGCGTTACCTGACGACGGTATTCTTCCCACTCTTGATGCTTATTACGCAAGAAGTATTCAAAAGCATGCTCGCCAAGCACACTAGCCACAAAATCAGATTTCTCCATAATCTTCAAAGCTTCATCCAAAGATTCAGGAAGCGGTTGAATACCCATTGCCTGACGCTCAGCATCAGTAAGCTCCCAAACATCATCGCTTGTAGGATCACATAAAGTCATCTGCTTATCAATACCATCTAAGCCAGCAGCCAAAAGCACAGAATATGCAAGATAAGGATTTGCTACAGGATCGAGCGCACGGAATTCCATACGGCAAGAATTACCCTTACCAGGCTTGTATTGCGGCACGCGAAGAAGCGCAGAACGATTACTATGACCCCAGCAAACATAGCTAGGAGCCTCAGCACCGCCCCAAAGTCGCTTATAGGAATTCACATACTGATCAGTAACAGCGCAAATTTCCGAAGCATGATGCAAAATACCAGCCGCAAACTGACGCGCAATAAGCGACATATTAAACTCTTGACCAGCCTCATAAAAAGCGTTAGCATCCCCTTCAAACAAACTCAAATGAGTATGCATACCGGAACCAGGCTGATCCGTTAAAGGCTTAGGCATAAAGCTTGCATACATTCCACGCTCAAGAGAAATTTCCTTAACCACAGTGCGGAAAGTCATAATATTATCTGCTGTAGTAAGAGCATCCGCATAACGCAAATCAATCTCGTTTTGGCCAGGGCCACCCTCATGATGCGAATACTCAACAGAAATACCCATTTGCTCAAGCATGCTAACAGCACTGCGACGGAAATCCATAGCTGAACTTCTAGGCACGTGATCAAAATACCCGCCCTCATCAATAGGAACAGGAGTTTTAGACCAATCATCCTGAGCTTCGAACAAATAAAACTCGATTTCAGGATGCACGTAGAAAGTAAAACCTTTTTCTTTTGCTTTAGCGAGCGCAGTCTTTAAAACGTGACGAGGATCTCCAAGAGACGGCTCACCATCTGGAGTCAAAACATCGCAAAACATTCTTGCTGTACCCTGAGGGCCACCATGCCAAGGGAGAATTTGGAATGTAGAAGGATCCGGCTTGACAATCATGTCATCCTCTAAAATACGAGTCATGCCTTCTATGGCAGATCCGTCGAATCCTATACCCTCTTCAAAAGCTGTTTCTAGTTCAGCTGGAGCAATCGCTACAGATTTTAACGTTCCTAACACGTCTGTGAACCATAGGCGAATAAATCGTACGTCACGCTCTTCAACCGTACGTAAAGCGAACTCTTGCTGTCTATCCATAATCTACAGTCCAATCATATACACGTTAGGCATTGTTATTGTATTCTCATTATCCCCTATATATATAAGTTTTTATAAATATAAGCGATGAATTTACCTATTGTTAATTTGTTATCGTATAAAAATTACGATATAAATCTATTGCATTTATAATCCATACTTGCTGAAATATTTTTTGCAAATCGATAGCGCACCGTCAAAAGTTATATCTTCAGGGTCAAAACTTTCAACAGAAGGATGAAAATCTTTCATAGTTTTCAGTCCTAAAACAACATCTTCTACTTCTTCAGATAAGAAAGTTAAAGCTACAGGAGAAGGAAGAAAAGCATCTCTTTTTTCGCCGTACTTATACATTGAAGTTTCAAGTTTATTAGCTCGATTAACAATAAGTATCATTTCCATATCGCCAAGTAAATCACTTAATCTTAATACTGCGGCTTCAGGCTCATCGTTATCGAGATTCTTCAATAATGCAACAGCAGCAGTTCCAGTCATAACGCAAATAGACGGGATCTGCGAGATTTTACAAAATGCTGATAATAAATCCGCTCCCTCGCAATATGTGATAATTATTGCAGAACGAGCTTTTTGTCCGGTTAAACCTTCAAGAGTATCTTCAAACGACGTTTCCTCTTCGAACTTTCTAGCAGCTTCTTCAGCTTCTTTGCTGCGATGCATTTTGCTTAAATCTATAGTATCGGGAATGTCGTCATATATTCCATACGAATCGCTAGATTCTGAATCATCGGAAGAATCGTCGGCAGAATTATCAGCAGAATTATCAGCAGAATCCTCGGAAGAATCGTCTGCAGAATTTCCAGAATTACCAGCATCGTTCACACTATTTGCATTATTAAATTCGCGTTCGAAACTGGCTAATGCGGCATCAAGCTCAGCATCCGTAAACGACGTTCTCATACTAGAACTATCACCCTTTGATGAAGAATTACCTAAATTATTCTGCTCATTCTGATTATTCTGCTCATTTTGATTATTCTGAGAATCTTCATTAGAATACAAAGATTCCTTATCGTCGAATTCCTTACTCATCCCTATGCAACTCCTCTTTATTTGCACAATTATTTACACAATTTAACAAACTCATACAATGCGTCTATACAACAATAAAACAATTATACATTTTACGACTAAGCACTTGGTAAACAACTAGGGCCAAACAAGATCTTAATTTCAGCAAAAAGCGAAGTATCTCGTTTAACTCTGTACTTATCACCAAAAACAAATACGTGAGCATTACCTTTATCGTCTATCATAGCTAAATTAACTTCGCAACAACCCGGGTGCTCACTTAAAACAGAACTCAACTTATTCAAGCGAACACGATTAATAGCAGAATGAGGAAGCACAATAGTAATAGGACGCGAATCAATAGACTCTAAAGAAGGCACTTCAAAATCAGTTGCACGCAAGGAAACAGTTTCATCACGAAACTCAACTTCACCGCGAATTTGAGCAACCTGATCAATAGCAAACTCATTAGCAGCAGCCTCATAAGCCTTACTAAAGAACATGCATTGTATTGAACTTTCCATGTCTTCTAAAGTAACTATCGCCCAAGCATTACCCTTTTTAGAAACACGACGATCAACGCTTGTAATTAAACCAGCTAAAGTAACTTGCTGACGCTCCCCCATTGTTTTCGCTTTATCAATAAGCTGCGCAATAGACATATCACTCAAACTCGTTAGAACAGCTGAAAGACCACTTAAAGGATGATCAGAAACGTAAAGACCAAGCATTTCACGTTCAAAATTAAGCTTAGTTTTCTTATCCCACTCTTCAACATCAGGCACACTAATATCAACATCGCCTAAAAGCGACTCGCCATCATCGTCAAAATGAGAGAATAAATCAAACTGACCTTCCGCCTGCTTACGCTTAAGCGGTATAACAGAATCAATCATAGGCTCACAAATTTGCCAAATAGCACGCCTATTAGGATCAATCGAATCAAAAGCTCCAGCTTTAATCAAAGATTCAACAAGCCTACGATTAAGCGCTGTAAAAGGAACTCGTTTCACAAAATCTTTGAAGTTTACAAAACGTCCTTTAGAAGACTCACGCTCAGCAATAATATCGTTTACTGCTTTATCTCCAACATTACGAATAGCACCCAAACCAAAGCGAACAACGTCTCCAACAGCAGAATATTCAAGCACGGACTCGTTCACATCAGGCTGCAAAACCTGAATACCCATGCGGCGCGCTTCACCCAAGTAAAGAGCTGTCTTATCTTTATTAGTGCGTTCGTTTTGAAGCAAAGCTGCCATAAATTCCACAGGATAATGCGTTTTCAAATACGCAGTCCAATAAGAAATCAAGCCGTAAGCAGCAGAATGAGCCTTGTTAAACGCGTAACCAGAGAACGGGACTAGCACATCCCAAACAGCTTGAGCAGCCTCCTGAGAATACCCATGTTCCTTCATGCCTTCAAAGAAAGGAACCTGCTCTTTTGCTAGCACTTCAGGCTTCTTCTTGCCCATTGCTCGACGCAAAACATCTGCCTTACCAAGACTATATCCAGCTAAAATACGCGCAGCAGACTGCACCTGCTCCTGGTAAACAATCAAACCATAAGTTTCACCAAGAACATCCTTCAAAGGCTCAGCAACTTCTGGATGAATAGGAGTAATCTCTTGCAAACCATTTTTGCGCTTAGCGTAATTAGTATGCGAATCCATATCCATAGGGCCAGGTCTGTAAAGCGCAATCAAAGCCGAAATATCGTTGAAATTATCTGGCTTTAACGTACGCAGAAGCGCGCGCATACCATCGGAATCAAGCTGGAAAACACCTAAAGTATCTCCCCTAGCAAGAAGTTGATAAGTGGCTTTATCATCCAAAGGTATTTTCGTATAATCAATCAACTCATGACGATTATGCTCAACATTTCGAATCGTATCGCGAATAACAGTCAAATTAGAAAGACCTAAAAAGTCCATTTTAACTAGACCCAAAGTTTCGCAAGTATGATACTCAAAAGTCGTAGTAATCGTGCCATCAGTGCGCTCTAAAAGCGGCGAAGTGTTAGTTATAGGCTCCGAACCCATGATTGTAGCGCAAGCGTGAACACCAGTTTGACGAATCAAACCCTCAATACCCTTGGCTTCTTCAGTAATACGCCTAGTATCAGGATCGGACTCATACATTTCGCGGAACTCGCGCGCTTCAGCATAACGCTTGTTTTTTTCGTCGAAAATATCGCGCAAGCTCATATCTTTACCATTTTTAGGAGGAGGCAAGATCTTCGTTATTCTTTCTCCAACAGAAAACTCATATCCCATAATTCGAGCTGAATCTTTAAGAGCCTGCTTAGTTTTAATAGTTCCATAAATCACACACTGAGCTACTTTATCTCTACCGTATTTTTCACCCACGTATTCAAGAACCTTAGCGCGACCATCCGGGTCAAAATCAACATCAATATCAGGCAATGAAACTCGCTCAGGATTTAAGAATCGTTCGAAAATCAGACCGTGCTTCATAGGATCAAGCTCTGTAATACCCATTGCATACGCAACCATTGCGCCTGCAGCCGAACCACGTCCAGGGCCAACCATAACACCATGCGCTTTAGCCCAATTAATATAATCCGCAACAACTAAAAAGTATCCACAGAATTGCATTTGGCAAATCACGCCGCACTCGTAGTCAGCTTGCTTAAGAACCTCTATAGGAACGTTGTTATCGTAACGCCTCTCCAAACCTTCTTCGACTTTTTTAAGGAATAGCGAAGTCTCATCCCAACCTTCCGGGCAGTCAAATTGAGGCATAAAAGCGCCATCCTCACCGTCATCAAACATAACGTTACAACGACGAGCAATCTCAAGCGTATTATCGCAAGCTTCAGGAAGCTCCTTAAAAAGTTCGCGCATTTGCTCAGCAGACTTCAGATAATAACCAGAACCGTCAAATTTAAAACGGTCAGGATCATCCAAGCGCGAGCCTGAATTAATGCAAAGCATAGCATCCTGCGCTTCGCGATCTTCTTCATGAACGTAATGCAAATCGTTCGTTGCAAGAAGAGGAGCATTAAGACGCTTAGCAATTTCAAGCAAATCTTTAGTTACGCGCGTTTCAATAGAAAGCCCGTGATTCATAAGCTCAATAAAGAAATTATCTCGACCAAAAATATCTTGAAACTCGCCCGCAGCACGTAAAGCCTCATCAAACTGACCTAAACGAAGACGAGTCTGAATAATACCAGATGGGCAGCCAGAAGATGCTATAACACCCTTAGAATAAGTTGATAACACTTCCTTATCCATACGCGGGTAACGCATAACACGGCCTTCAAGATTTGCAACAGATGACGCTTTAAGAAGATTCGTTAAACCTTCATCGTTTTGCGCCCACAAAGTCATATGCGTGATCAAACCGCCGCCAGAAACATCATCTGCATGTTGCTCTTCCGTGCCCCAATGCACGCGGCTTTTATCTTGTCTTGCAGTTTCAGGAGTAACATAAGCTTCAATGCCAATAATCGGCTTAATACCAGCCTTTACAGCCGTACTCCACATTTCGTACGCACCGTGCATATTGCCGTGATCCGTAATAGCTACAGCTGGCATACCTAATTCTTTAGCACGATTAACCAAATCTGGAATTTTAGAAGCTCCATCAAGCAATGAATAATGCGTGTGATTGTGCAAATGTACAAAATTGGTTTCCGGCTGACTCATAGACGATATTCTATAAGCGAAAGCTGACCTCTAAAATCAAAAATGCTATTTTGATAACGCTCGCATGGCTTCTAAAGCGTGTTGCAAATCTGAAGGATACTGCGACTTTAACGTAATAATTTTACCGGTAGTAGGATGCGTAAAAGTAAGTTCCATAGAATGCAACCATTGACGTTGCAACCCAAGTTCCTGAGCAAAAACTGGATTCGCGCCATACATTGAATCCCCTACCAAAGGATGGCCTATAGAAGAAAAATGCACTCGTATTTGATGCGTGCGGCCGGTTTCCAAATTAATACTAGCGAGAGTAGCTCTTCCAAAACGTTCAAGCACATCCCAGTGAGTTACAGCAGGCTTTCCATCAGAAGTAATAGTAAAACGAAAATCAGATACTTTTGCGCGCCCTATAGGAGCCTCAATAGTTGCTTTATTTTGCGCTAAATCTCCTTGAACAAGCGCATGATATGTTTTTTTAACGCTATGATTTGCAAACTGCTTTTTCATTACTTCATAAGCAAAATCTGTTTTACAAACCAGCATTAATCCGCTTGTTCCAACGTCTAATCTGCTTACGATTCCTTTGCGTGATTCATCGCAAACGGTTGTTTTTATATCTATTCCAGCAGCTTCTATGCATTCTGGGACTGTCGGCCCGCTCCATCCTTTTGCTTCGTGAGATGCAACTCCAACAGGCTTATCTACAACAACAACATCGTCATCGTTATAAATTATTGGAATGTCACGTATAGCAGATTTACTATTTTGCTCTTCTTTTTGTTGTGCTGTTACTTTTTCTTCTTCCGTTCCTTTTTGATTCGCACTTTCTTTTTGATCTGCGCTTTCTTTTTGATCAACAACAATCGTATCTCCATCTTGCAAAATGGAGGATTTTTGCGATTTTCTACCTAAGATTTTTGCTTGGTTACGCTCAATAAGAGATATCGCATTTGCACGCGAAACTCCCATTAGCTTTGATAAGCAAACGTCAAATCTGCAGCCGGAAAATTGGCTAGTAACTTTAAAGCAAATATCACTCATCGGCACGCTCTAAAAGAGGAATCCCAATCAAAATAAGGCATACAACTGCGATTCCTGCAAACATAAGCTCAATATCTGCAACATTTCCAACAGACCAACCGTAGTTTATAAAATCTACGACTTTGCCATTCAAAAAACCTTGAGCATATTGCGCTCTATCAATGAGATTTCCAAAAGCTCCAGCAAACGCTAGAGCAAACGCAATAGTCCAATACAAAGATTTTGTGTGCTTAATAGCCGCTATCATGGCACCACAAGCAGCACAAGCTAATACGCTAATAACCCATGTAAAAGAAGAACCTAAGCCAAATGATGCTCCAGGATTTCGTACAAGAGTTAAAGAAAGCAAGTGTGGGAAAACTTCAATATTTTTCCCACTGCTAAGCGCTGACAAAGCCCAAATTTTCGTTATGCGATCTAGCACAACGCCAACAAAAACAATCAGTGCAAAAACGGCTGCGCGAGTACGCAGCCGTTTCACACGCACATCTCTATGCGTCAATTTTTATCCGATCTGTAATAGCGAAATAGTATCGGCTCTAGCGCGCAAACACTTAAAATTAATCTAAAACTAGTCTGAAAATTAACCTAAAAATTAATCTAAAACTAATTTAACAATTAATCTAAAATTACGCGCTTGTGCAGAAAACTACTCCTTCTTATCTTCAGTGGAAGCTTGCTTCTGACCTAATGAGTCATAAGTATTTGCATCGGAAACTTGAGCAACAAGCTGTCCAAGGAAATCAGTCAAGCGAGCACGATATTCAGTTTCGAACTGCTTAAGGCTCTGAATATTACCTTCGATAACTTTAGTTTGCTTCTCAAGATTCTCACGTACCTGGCGAGCATAAGCATCGGCCTTAGTGCGAGTATTAGCGTCATAGTCGGCAGCACGATGCTGAACTTCAGCTTCATACTGATCAGCTTGCTCATGAACTTGCTTAGCGTAATCATCTGCAGCTTGACGAACCTTGCCTGAATAAGCATCAGCTTCATTATGCGCACGAGCGGCATAAGCATCGGCGTCAGAACGAGTACGTGCAGAGTAATCATCTGAATCACCACGAGTCTGCTTGCTGTATGTATCTGCTTCAGAACGTGTGCGATTAGAGTAATCATCAGCCTTTGCAATAACTTCGTTATAACGAGCTTGGCTTTCTTCAACAATCTGCTGAGCCTTAGCCTTGCCCTTATCAACATATTGATCATGAAGTTGCATAGCAAGAGTCAACATTGCAGTAGCGCGTTCAGGCTCAGATCCTGAAACTTCAGCACCAGCGCCAGCAATCTTCTGCAAGCTACCGGTTTCAGTATTTGGTTCGAGCTTAGAAACTTGCTTACGCAACTGTTCCTCGCGCTGACGAGATTCTTCAAGTTGGCGAGCTAAATCTTGGAACTTAGCATTTTCTTGCTGTGTAACAACAAGCTGCTGACGAATATTGTCAAGTTCTCGACCCAAATTCTCACTGCTTGCACGGAAGTCATCACGCTCACGCTTAACAGTTTCAAGTTCCTTCGCAGCTGCCTTATCGTCATTATCAGACTTAGCTGCTTGTGCTGTAAGCTGATCAATTTGATTGCTCATAGCGTCAAGTTGCTCCTTAAGTTGCTGATTCTGCGCAGACAAAGCGCGGTTGCTTTCTTCTGCTTCAGTAAGCTTTGCAGAAACAACATCTTCCTTATCGGAGCCTTCTTTAGAAGCTGCACGCAAAGATTCATTTTCCTTGGTTAAAGATTCAACCTTAGAAGTAAGCTCAGCAATCTTCTTATTTAATCCTGCAACATCCTGTCCCAAAGACTGAGTTGAAGCCCCAAGTCCTTGAACAGCTTGCTGACCAAGAGCTTCGATTGTTTCGGTGACTTGATCCAAAAAGTCGTCAACCTCGTCGACGTCATAACCACCTTTAAAACGAACAATCTGGAAAGTATGCTCTCGGATATCTTTAGGCGTTAAAAGAGTCATAATGCATTACACCTCACTTTTGGGGACTATGCTCCAAGATATATATCTATTTGATGCTATCACGTTGAGTAACCAATTACAGCAAAACACGAGTATAAAAAATAAAATTAATAATATTATTTATTTTTACTGCCTACTTTTAGTATCTACTTTCACGATTTGCTTTCAATATCTGCTTTCGCTGCCAACTCTCGCTGCTACTCTCGCTGTCAACTTTCGCTGTCAACTTTTATGAATGTAGCCAAAATAATAATTTGCTAATTAAATCAAATGAATAATATTTCTAATTAGCATAAGTCCAAAATACAAAACAATAAACGCTGTATCAAAACTTATGCGCCCCATATTCATAGGCGGAATATAGCGCCGTAAGAATTTTAATGGCGGTTCAGTCAGCTTATAAATAACGCGGATAATAATTCTTAACACGCCATTAGGCCTGAAAGATGGGAAAAACACATGTGCCCAATCAGCAATAACTCGCAAGAAAAGTATTGTCATATAGGCGTCAATAAGCAAAGATAACGCAAGTATCACAAAGAACAACAAAATTTTAATCATACTGTCTAAATAAACTCCATCACTATTCGCGGTCTTTAATTATATACATAAAAGCAATACTTAAAATAAAAAGGCAATGAATTCATATAAAAACATTGCCTTTTATAAAATCAATATTAAATTGTGCAATCAAATCTTCACGTAATTAACGCAATTCTTCAATAGCCTAGTCAATAAATAAACTAGTCAGCAAATAAATCTCTGGCAGAATTACTCTTCGGAGTGCTTTCAACCTTAATATTTACTTGAGCTGGGCTTAGCAAGAATACTCTAGGTGTTACTCGCTCAATCGAACCACCAACACCAAAGACTACGCCAGCAGAAAAATCAACAATACGATACGCAACAGCTTCAGAAACCCCAGTTAGATTTAAAACAACAGGAGTGCCATCTCGCAATGCGCGACCAACCATTTGAGCATCGTCATATGACTTCGGATGAATCGTAGTAATCCTGCTCATACGATTTGCGCTACCGACTCTAGGAGAAGAAAAATCCCTGCTACGAGAAGCATCATCACGCTGAATACCAGGAGCTACAGAATAATCGCTATCAAACGACCTATCTTGCTCATTAGATTCAATCGCATCGTCATCTTGTACATCTGACATACCCATGTACGACATTACGCGATTTACTAATCCAGCCATTGAACAACCCTCCTCAATTCACTTTCAGCGCAAGAAATCAGGAATATCCAACTCGTCTGGTTCCTCAACAGGTTGTACTGAAGGAGCAGGCGACTCATATTGACGCGCAGCAGGCTCTTCAAACATAGAAGGAGTGCTTGTTGCAGTTGGTGCAGCAGGTTTTGGTTCAGACTGTGTACGAGTTTTAGATGTTGACTGAGCTGGAGCAACATGCTCAACACCAGCTTGCATATCTACAAACTTACCAGATAAACCAGCATCATCCTTCTTAGAATGAGCGTCAAATCCTGCAGCAATAACAGTTACGCGCACTTCATCGCCATAAGCATCATCCAATGAAAGACCCCAAATAATCTGGGCTTCTGGATGAATAGCCTTACGTACAAGTTCAGTTGCAGCTGAAGCTTCTTGAAGTTTCAAATCACATGGACCAGCAATATTAATCAAAGCACCATGTGCACCTTCAATGCTTTCTTCAAGCAATGGAGAACTAATAGCAATTTCAGCAGCCTGTGTTGCGCGATCTTCACCCTTAGCAGCACCAATACCGAACAAAGCAGTACCAGCACCACGCAAGATAGCCGTAACATCAGAAAAATCAACGTGAATATACGAATTGGTAGAAATAATATCCGTAATTCCGCGTACACCGGAAAGTAAAGCTGTATCAGCTAACTTGAAAGCGTCGATGATTCCAATAGCGCGATCAGATACTTCCAACAAACGATCGTTAGGAATAACAATCAAAGCATCTACTTCTTTACGAAGATTTTCAATACCAAGATTTGCAGAAGCAGCACGCTGAGGACCTTCAAAGCTGAATGGACGAGTTACAACAGCAATGGTTAATGCACCTTGTTGATGTGCTGCACGAGCCACGAGAGGGCCAGCACCAGTACCTGTACCGCCGCCTTCGCCGCAGGTGACGAACACCATATCAGCACCCTTTAATGCCTCTTCGATATCTGATTGATGATCTTGAGCAGCCTTAGCACCCTTTTCAGGGTCAGCTCCAGCTCCAAGTCCTCTACTAGAAGCATCTGATAATGAAATCTTTACGTCAGCATCCGAGCGCATCAAATCTTTAGCATCTGTATTTATAGCTACAAACTCTACATTCTGTAAGCCCTCGGTGATCATTCGGTTGACGGCATTACCGCCGCCACCACCGACGCCGACTACCTTAATGATGGTTTTGTCGTTGAAATTGTCAGTCTGGGCAATCTCGCTCACCGTTGTCTCCTGTCACTCAAGCACGTTTACGCAATACTTTAGCGCAAAACGCTCGATAATGGCGACTTTTTACTAATAAAAACTTAAAAAAATCGTCTGGTACGATAATACACCTGACTATACGCAAATTATTATCGTGTTTTTCTTAATAAAAGTTTATATAAATAAACAAAAGTTTAGAGTCGTTTAAACTATGAATAAAACCCTAGAAAACACTACTAAAACTTAATAACTAGCATCCATAGGATCATCGCCAAAAAGCGCTTCACGTTCTTCGTGAGACGTTTTACGCGAATACAACCAGCCATAAGGCAAGTGAACTTTCTTTGCGAAACGGACTCTACCTCGCGGCGTGTCTAAAATACGCTCAGGCAATCTTAAAGACCCGTCCAAAGCATCAATATTTCGTTGCACGTCATCAATTGACTCGCATTCCATAAACGCTTTACGAGTACCGCCACCAACAGGGAAACCCTTTAAATACCAAGCAACATGCTTACGCAAATCATGAACAGCCATACGCTCGTCACCATCATAAAACTCAACTAAAAGTCTCAAGTGACGCAAAATAACGGAACCAACTTCTGCCAAAGTAGGATTCACACGATTATCGCTACCTTCGCAAGCATTGCGAATATCAGCAAACAACCACGGGCGACCTTGGCATCCTCGACCGATAGCAACACCAGCGCAACCAGTTTCTTTAAACATTGCGAGCGCATCTTCCGCACCCCAAATATCACCATTGCCAAAAACGGGAATATTCAGCGCCTCTACAAGCTCCCCAATACGCTGCCAATCTGAATGACCACCGTAATATTCTGCAGTTGTGCGAGCGTGTAAAGTTACAGCAGCGCATCCTTCTTCTTGCGCAATATGACCAGCTTGAATAAAAGTTTCATGACTTTCGTCAATACCAACACGGAATTTAGCTGTAACAGGGATTCCTGCTGGATCACAAACAGAAACAACGCGATGCAAAATTTCTTGCAACAAATCTGTTTTCCAAGGAAGAGCAGAACCGCCGCCGCGCCTTGTAACTTTTGGAACTGGGCAGCCGAAGTTTAAGTCAACGTGATCAGCCATGTTTTCGTCAACAACAATTCGAGCTGCTTGCTCTACAATAGAAGGATTTACACCATAAAGTTGCAAGGAGCGCACTTTTTCACTAGGCGCAAAACGGCATAAACGCAATGCTTTTGGATTTCTTGCAACTAATGCACGAGATGTGATCATTTCTGCTACGTAAAGCCCGTCAGGACCATATTCGCGGCAGATTACTCGAAAAGGCCAGTTAGTGATTCCGGCCATCGGAGACAAAACAACAGGAGTTGCAATATGAACTTTCCCTAAATCCACTGGTTTTATAGAAAAATTCATATTGCTTTAACTCCGTTCACTTTAATAATAATTTTGCTTGCTAATGCTTAAGCGATACTCAAGAGATACTCAAGAGATACTCAAGATATCTTTAATCGATAAAGCGCGTATTAGTACAATCCGC
The DNA here is from genome assembly GCF_049244095.1 of Gardnerella sp. KA00255. Lineage (NCBI taxonomy): Bacteria > Bacillati > Actinomycetota > Actinomycetes > Bifidobacteriales > Bifidobacteriaceae > Gardnerella > Gardnerella sp. KA00255. Next base: position 1,600,720 of record NZ_CP058374.1, on the reverse strand, counting down.
CAGCAGTCGCGATTTGCACAGGCTTAGACTCGTCTTCGCCTGCTTCTTTAGCGATATCCACAGCACCATCAGCAGCGCGAGTACCAACGATTTCAACAGGACCTTGCGGATACTTAACGCGCTTTTCGTTAATGCGGCTAGCAATGTAATCTGCAACCTTATCCAAAGAAACGCGCTCCTGCTGCATAGTGTCGCGCTCGCGGATTGTAACAGCATGATCTTCCAAAGTATCGAAATCAACTGTTACGCACAAAGGAGTACCAATCTCATCTTCACGACGGTAGCGGCGACCAATAGCACCAGCTTCATCGTAATCAATAACCCAATCATGCTGGCGCAAATCTGCAGCCAAATCTTGAGCAACGGCTTGCAATTCTGGCTTCTTGCTCAAAGGCAAAACTGCAGCTTTAACAGGAGCCAAACGAGGGTCAAGTCGAAGAACAGTGCGCTTGTCAACTCCGCCCTTAGTATTTGGAGCTTCGTCAACGTCGTACGCATCAACCAAGAATGCCATAAGCGAGCGCGTAAGGCCAGCAGCAGGCTCAATAACGTAAGGAACATACTTTTCGCCAGTAGCCTGATTAAAGTAGCTCAGATCCTCGCCGGAATGCTTAGAGTGAGCAGACAAATCGTAATCGGTACGGTTTGCAATACCTTCAAGCTCTCCCCAATCCGAACCTTGGAAGCCGAATTTGTATTCAATATCGACGGTTCGCTTGGAATAATGGCTGAGCTTTTCCTTAGGATGCTCATACATACGCAAGTTTTCTGGCTTAACACCCAAATCCACATACCAACGCACGCGAGTATCAATCCAATACTGATGCCAAGATTCGTCGGTTCCAGGCTCTACGAAGAACTCCATTTCCATCTGCTCAAATTCGCGAGTGCGGAAGATGAAGTTTCCAGGCGTAATTTCGTTACGGAAAGACTTACCAATATTTGCAATACCGAAAGGTGGCTTTTGACGAGTAGAAGTCATAACGTTCTTAAAGTCCACGAAAATGCCCTGAGCTGTTTCTGGACGCAAATAATGCAAGCTGTTTTCGTCTTCAACCGGTCCTAAATGAGTGCGAAGCATCATATTGAAGTCGCGCGGCTCAGTCCAGTTTCCACGAGTACCGCAATCTGGGCAAACAATATCTTTTAAGCCATTTTCTGGCATTTTGTCGCCGTGCTTTTCAGCATAAGATTCTTCCAACTTATCTGCACGATGACGCTTATGGCAATTCAAGCACTCAATCAAAGGATCGTTAAACACGGAAACGTGACCGGAAGCAACCCATACTTGCGAAGGCAAAATAACGGAAGTATCCACGCCAACAACATCTCCACGCGTGGTAACCATGTAACGCCACCATTCGCGCTTGATATTATCCTTCAACGCAACGCCCAACGGACCGTAATCCCACGCAGAGCGCGTGCCACCGTAAATTTCGCCGGCCGGGAACACAAAACCTCGACGCTTAGCCAAGGACACGACTTCATCAAGCTTTGAAACAGCCACAATACACCTTTTCATGATCTTTAAGAATTTGTTTAAAAACGTTGCTTATTATAGAAAAACCCTGTGACGCTAGACGAATATAAATAAAACTACACTTATTTGCAAACGCGCTCTGCTGTTAGTTATGCATAGAAAAGAATTTAGATGGTAAGAAAATCATAAGAAGCGGAAGAACAACAACACCATAAATCCATATTCGTCCAGCGTTTTGAGAAAGCCATGGAAGCTGCGCATAAAATCCAACAGGAACAAGCACATCATTGCCAATAATTCTCAAAGCCATAATCCAGACAACAGCGCTTGAGCATATAACGTGCAACAACAATCCAAGTATGCCAGTTCTAGAACGCGCGCACCAAGTAGAAATAAGAATTAAAAGAAATGCTACAACTAATCCAATTGGCATATTGCTAGCAGCACCAACTCTATGAGCAAAAGTGCCGATTAATCCGCATAAAATAGCCGAAACAAACGTAACCACATACCTGCCCCACACTGGAAGATTATGCGACCACGGTTTTTCTTTCATAATACGCCTCACAAAATAAAAGTTATAAAAGAGTATACAAAATTTCTATAAATTCCCTATAAAATATCTATAAATTATAAAACAATCATGAAAAATAAGCTACGCGTAACTTATGCACATTTAACATACATAAATTACGCGTAACTTAGAAAATTTATTTAAAACGCGTCACGCAGCATTGTTTTGACGACGCTGCTTAGCACGCCACTTATACCATTCGTCGCGGCTCAAAATAATCTTGCGCACGCGAATAGATTCTGGCGTAACTTCCACGCACTCGTCTTCGTTAGCGAAGTCAAGAGACTCTTCCAAGCTCATCTTGATTGGTGGAGTCAAAGTTTCAAGCACATCAGCGGTTGAAGAACGCATGTTAGTCATATGCTTAGCAAGCGTAATATTCACATCCAACTCATCTGGCTTGTTGTTAATACCAACGATTTGACCTTCGTAAACTGGACTTTGCGGATCAACGAAGAAGATACCGCGAGCTTGCAAACGCTGCATAGCGTAAGGAGTTGCAACACCCTTACGATCGCAAACCATAGAACCGTTTTGACGAGTTACAATCTGACCAGCCCATGGAGCATATCCGGCAGAAATAGAGCTTGCGATACCAGTTCCGCGAGTAGCAGAAAGCAAAGCTGTGCGGAAACCAATAAGACCACGAGAAGGAACAGTAAATTGCAAACGAACCCAACCGGAACCGTGGTTGCTCATAGAATCCATGCGACCTTTACGATCAGCCATAAGCTGAGTGACAGTACCCATGTACTCTTCTGGAACGTCAATCGTAGTGCTTTCCATAGGTTCGTTAATCTGACCATCAATAGTCTTAGTAACAACCTGAGGACGACCAACAGTAAGCTCGTAGCCTTCGCGACGCATTTGCTCAGCCAAAACAGCCAAAGCAAGCTCGCCACGACCCTGAACTTCCCAAGTATCTGGGCGATCAGTTGGAAGAACCTTAATGGACACGTTACCAATAAGCTCGCGATCCAAACGATCCTTAATCATACGAGCAGTAAGCTTATGATCCTTGCCTTCAGTTCCAGCAAGAGGAGAATCGTTTACGCCGAAAGTCATGGAAATTGCAGGATCGTCAACGTGAATTAATGGAAGTGGCTTTGGATCATTCTGGTCAACAATCGTTTCGCCAATCATAATATCGTTCACGCCAGCAACAGCCACAATGTCACCAGGACCTGCAGAAGCTACAGGAGTGCGCTCCAAACCTTGAGTGCGAAGAAGCTCAGAAACGCGGAAGTTTTCAATAGATCCGTCAACACGAGAAAGACCGTAAGTCTTACCCTTTTCCAAAGTACCGTTGTAAATTCGCACTAAACCAAGACGGCCCAAGAAGTCAGAGGAATCAATGTTTGCAACATGAGCCTGAAGAGGAGCGCCTTCATCGTATTCAGGAGCTGGAATGTTGGAAATAATAGAGTCAAAAAGTGGCTCCAAATTATCGTTATCTGGAAGAGCACCATTTGCAGGCCTATTAACAGAAGCGTATCCAGCTTTAGCAGCGCAATAAATCACTGGCAAATCAAGCAAAGCGTCGAGATCGAGGTCAATACCTTCCTCAACAACGTCCTGAGCTAAGCCAAGAAGCAAATCTGTTGACTCACCAACAACTTCTTCAATACGAGCGTCTGGACGATCGACTTTGTTTACGCACAAAATCACAGGAAGCTTAGATTCCAAAGCTTTACGAAGCACGAAACGAGTTTGTGGAAGAGGGCCTTCAGAAGCATCGACCAACAAAACAACGCCGTCAACCATAGAAATACCGCGCTCAACTTCTCCGCCGAAATCAGCGTGCCCTGGAGTATCAATCACGTTAATAGTGATACCTTCTGGATGACCATACTTTTCAGCCAATGGGCCAGTGTATTGCACAGCAGTGTTCTTAGCAAGAATAGTAATGCCCTTTTCGCGTTCCAAATCGTTGGAATCCATAACGCGATCTGGAACTTCTTCACGCTCAGAAAATACGTGCGACTGCTGAAGCATAGCGTTTACCAGAGTGGTCTTACCGTGGTCGACGTGCGCCACAATTGCCACATTTCGAATATCACCGCGAACAGTCATCACAAACCTCTTCCATTCTTCGCGTATTAAGCGTTTTACATTTCCTAAATAAGCATGCAAATACTATTATTACGACTATAAATTGCATAAAACTTGACATTGTGCCAAACCGCACCGATTTTACTCGATGTTAAAGACAGTTATATACACGCTAATAATCTAATAAATCTAATAAGTATTTTTAAAATAAATTGCTCACAAATCGCATGCAATTTTCTACTATTATTAGAAAAACTAAACTAAAAAACTAAGCCACAAACTAAATTACAGACTAAGACACAAACTAAGCCACGACGCCCTTAGATATAAGCTCTCTAGCAACTTCGCGATATTCCTTAGCTGTTTTATGCTCAGGAGCAAAAATCGTGATTGGCACAGCAGCAACAGTTGAATCAGGAAGCTTAATAGAACGAGAAATCACAGAGTGAAGAACACGACCTTGGAAAGCTTCATAAATGCGTTGCAATACTTCTTCACTGTGGAGAGTGCGAGTATACATTGTCACAAGCACGCCAAAAACTTCCAAGTTTGGATTAATGCGCGATTGGACTTTTTCAATTGATTGCATAAGCAAAGCAACACCACGAAGCGCAAAGAATTCAGCAGCAACAGGAATAATCACGCCGTCCGCAGCAGTAAGAGCATTAACTGTCAGCAAACCTAGTGAAGGCTGGCAATCAATAATAATCACATCATATTCATTACGAATCTTATGCAAAACACCAGCTAAAATTTGCTCACGACCGACTTCAGTAACCAATTGCACTTCCGCAGCAGAAAGGTCAATATTGGCAGGCATTACATCTATATTTTCAGTTGCAGTATGACGAATTACATCATGAACATCAACTGACGAGTCAAAAAGCGCTGTGTAAACAGTATTGTCAAGAGCATTAGCGTTAATACCAAGTCCAACAGTTGCAGCACCTTGAGGATCAAAATCAACTATTAAAACTTTACGACCATACTGACTTAATGCACCAGCGATATTGATAGAGCTTGTTGTCTTACCAACACCACCTTTTTGATTGCACATAGCAATAACACGCGCAGGTCCATGAGAATTCAATGGTTCCGGCGCACAAAAAGTTTCATATTCACGTCCAAGTAAATCAGTAGGCATGTCTCCAATGCTATCAATAGGTATGCTCACGAAACTCTGTACACAGAAAATTATTTCGCTCTTGGATGAGACATTACATAAGCTTCAATTAAAGCGTCTGGACTAATATGTGTGTAAATTTGCGTAGTAGTAACAGATGCATGCCCCAAAATTTCCTGAACAGTACGAACATCCGCTCCTCCAGCTATAAGATGCGTAGCAAAAGAATGTCTTAAAGTGTGCGGATGTAAAGATTGCGAAACACCAGCTTTTTTGCCCGCTTCCGCTATAACTGCCCAAGCGGATTGCCTAGATAATGCATTCCCTCGTTTATTTAAAAATATAAACGGCAACTCTCGCTTACCTCGAGAAGATAATATTGGACGAGCATGTTGAAGATATTTTTTCAACGCTCTGATAGCACAACCTCCAAGAGGAACTAAACGTTGTTTAGAACCTTTGCCAGTAAGTTTTACTACTGACTCCTCTAAATCAAAATCCTCAAATTTTACACTAACAGCTTCAGAAATACGCGCTCCTGTTGCATATAAAAACTCTAGTAATGCGCTATCTCTTAAAGAAATTTCATCATCTGAACCAAAATTTCCAGCCGCTTCAATAACTTTGTTCACCTCATCGATGCTAAGAACATCTGGCAAATGTTCTGGCTGCTTAGGAGCTTTTATAGATGAAGAAACATCACTAGTTACATCTCCATGAGCAAGCATAAAACGATGCCACTCATGGATACTTGCTAATCTGCGAGCAACTGTTCGCGCTCCAAGTCCGCAATCACGGGATTCACTAATATAAGCGTCAATATCTTTATATGAAATATCTGAAATACTACGAATATTGCGATTCTTACTAAGCCATAAAACATAATTATTTAAATCAGACTTATATGCTGACACGGTTCTTGCGGAAAGACCACGCTCAATATCAATATGCGCAATAAAACGTTGAATTAAAGGCGCGAAATTTTCGTAAGACTTAGTACAAGACTTACTTGCATCGTAAGAACTACTTGTATCACAAGAGTTATCGTAAGACTGATTAAAAGACTTATCGTAAGAACTACTCATATCGTAAGACTCAGGATCCGAATTCATAGATTAATTATAGGATTACTCCCCCAAACAAGTGTTATTCCGGACTATAGGACAAAATAAAAAGCCCGCCATAAAAAATGACGAGCTAAAAGGAGAAGAAATCTTAGATTTATTATACTCGAAAATTCATGAGCACGCAACAATTAACATAATTAATATTAAATAATTACTATTGCATGCTCATTATTAAACGAGAAAAATCAAATCAAGCTTCAACAGGTGCATTCACATCGGCTGGCAAAGCAGCTTTAGCAGCATCGACAACAGCCTTGAAAGCTTCGATATCGGAAACAGCAAGCTCAGCGAGAGCACGACGATCCAATTCGATACCTGCTAAACGCAAGCCCTGGATGAAGCGATTGTAAGTGATGCCTTCAGCGCGGACAGCAGCATTAATGCGCTGGATCCACAACTTGCGGAAGTCACCCTTACGAGCCTTGCGGTCACGGAAGTTATAAGTAAATGAGTGGAGCAGCTGTTCCTTTGCCTTACGATAAAGACGGGAGCGCTGACCGCGATAGCCAGAAGCCCTATCAAGAACAACGCGACGCTTCTTGTGAGCATTCACTGCGCGTTTTACTCGTGCCATAAGTATTCCTCTTTCTTAAAAATTCTTTATGCGTCTTTTTATAAGCTGTATAAGTAATGCTTACTTAGCGAGTAAGCCCTTGAGCTTCTTGCTCTGTGCTGGAGCCAAAACCTTATCTTCAGACAAGGCACGACGCTTACGAGCAGACTTATGCTCCAAGTTGTGGCGCATTGCGCTACCATCGTGCATTACTTTACCGGTGCCGGTAAGGCGAACGCGCTTGGAAGCTGCGGAATTAGTTTTCATCTTCGGCATTGCTGCCCTCCTTGTGATGTTGATCGGATTGCGCGGAATTTACTGCAGCCGCGGCCTGGGCTTGGATTTCCTGCTTAGCTGCAAGACGTGCGGCCTGACGAGCTTGACGTTCAGCACGTGACTCTGCGCCACGACGACGCTGCTCGGACTGTGTGTGAACCTTCTTGCCTTTAGGCGCAAGAGTCATAACAATATTACGAAGTTCTTGCTTTGGTGCAAACTCAACGGTTCCACTTTCTGAAACCTCATCTGCCAGCCTACGTAACAGTTCCACGCCGCCAATCGGACGAGATTGTTCGCGGCCACGCAGCATGATAGTAACCTTTACCTTATCTCCGCCATTCAAGAAACGAAGCACATGGCTTTTCTTGACTTCAAAATCATGATCATCAATCTTGAGACGGAAACGAATTTCCTTAATCTCAGCTGTGGTCTGATTTCGACGCGCCTCACGAGCCTTAATCTTCTCGTTATACTTGTACTTTCCGTAGTCAATAAGCTTGGCTACAGGAGGCTTAGCGGTAGGTGCAACCTCGACGAGATCGAGATTTGCTTCCCTTGCCAGGTTTAACGCGACTGAGGTCGCAATAACCCCAACCTGCTCGCCTTTCGGACCGATAAGACGTACCTGGGGAACGCGAATCTCATCGTTAATGCGTGGTTCGTCGCTAATGATGACTCCAATCCTTATAAATCTAGTGAGATGCAAACCAAGGAGTCATAGCAGATTCATACTCAATCGCACAATTGCATAACAACACATTTATCTTATGCAATATACTCATAGTGAAATGCATAAATAGCAACACTATGTGACCGAAGTCATGAACCCGAAACCGCTACGGCTTCCAGGTGGGGAATCCCACTTTCTTGATTACTCAAGCCGAATATCTATTTTACAGATAGCCCAGACAAATCTATATATACAGAAATAACAGAAAATTTATACAGAAATATATACGATTAAAACATTAAAAATACTGTAATATTGTTAGCACACACTAACAATTGTACAAGGATGTAACATAAAAGTCACAATAAAATGCAAAACAACGCTTGAGCTACGTATTAAACGCTGTACACTATGAACGCATGGAACCTTTACAACGTTGCGTAGTATTAGCAGCAGGCGATTACTACGATCACACTCGCGAACAAATACCAGACCGCGCTTTAACAATTGCAGCAGATGGAGGCTGGGATCACGCTTGTAGACTTGGATTACACGTAGATGCTCTTATCGGAGACTTTGATTCAGTAAGACTTAAGCTCCCAAACGATGCAATTATTACGCGTTTACCTTCACAAAAAGATGATCCAGATTTACTTTCTGCGCTTAAAGTTGGCTGGTCTAAAGGCGCTAGAGAATTCCATATTTTCGGAGGTTTAGGCGGCAGAGTTGACCATACTATTTCAAATATCCAATTGATGGTTCGTTTAGCTGTTCGCGGAGGAATAGGATTCTTATACGGAGACGGAACTATTGTAACGGCGATTCATAATGGTTCTCTTGACTTCCCTGCTTCTAGTAGCTCTGAAGAAAGAATGTTATCCGTATTTTCTCACACTCCTGTTTCGTATGACGTTAATGAAACTGGCTTAAAGTATCAACTTCAACATGCACAAATGTTTGGTGACGCAGTTCAAGGTTTAAGCAACGAGTTACTTAATGACATTCCAGCTCATGTCGACGTTCATGAAGGCACGATTATTGTTACGTTCCCAATTAACGCACCTTTGCCTCAAGTAAAGTGGTTTAAGAGGCCAAGTGGAGATTTAGGATCAATAAGCACGTCTGTGTCGGAAGCTCTAGCTACTCCTCTTGAAAGCGAAGAAGATCCTACTGATTCAACTACAGCTGCAGCTAATTCGATTAACAAAAACTAGTTTATTTGACTAGAAAAACGGCAAATCGAACATAAATTAATCAAAAACTGCACAAAAACGCTCACAAAAATAAGTAGTTGCAACCAGTTTTCTCTCGCTTTCAAACAGAATATTTATATAACAGAAAGCTAGAAGTGTAGTACATACCGCCATTTAGAATGAACACGTTAGTTCAATATATCGAAGGCCTTGGCGTGCCTTGTAAATAGCGAGAAAACTCGTGTAATTACGCGCATTAAGAGGTCTTACTCAAGGGAGAATTACATGACAGTCAAGATTGGTATTAACGGCTTTGGTCGTATCGGTCGTTTAGCATTCCGCCGCATTTTTGAGCTTCAGGCTCGTGGCGGTCAGGCAGGTGACATCGAAGTCGCAGCCATCAATGATTTGACCACTCCTTCAATGCTTGCATACTTGTTGAAGTACGACAGCACTCATGGCACGTTCCGTCACGATGACGGCACTCCTGTTGAGGTGACTTCCACCGAAGACGCGATTGTCGTAGACGGCAAGACTTACAAGGTCTACGCTGAAAAAGACGCAAACAACATTCCATGGGTTAAGAATGATGGCGTTGAGTTCGTACTCGAGTGCACTGGCTTCTACACTTCTGCTGAGAAGTCTCAGGCTCATTTGAATGCTGGCGCAAAGAAGGTTCTCATCTCCGCTCCTGCTAAGGATGAAACCACTCCAACAGTTGTGTTCGGCGTTAACCACGAAATCTTGAAGCCAACCGACAACATTGTGTCCGCTGGTTCTTGCACCACTAACTCCATGGCTGCAATGGTTAAGCTTTTGCAGGATAACTGGGGCATTAAGTCCGGCTTCATGACCACCATCCACGCTTACACTGGCACCCAGATGATTCTTGATGGCCCACGCGGTTCCAAGCCACGCAACAACCGTTCTGCAGCTTGCAACACAATCGAGCACTCCACCGGTGCTGCTAAGGCAATCGGCAAGGTTGTTCCAGAAGTTAACGGCAAGCTCCAGGGTCATGCACAGCGTATTCAGGTTCCAGATGGATCTGTTACCGAGTTGACAACCGTTCTTGAGAAGCCAGCTACTACTGAAGAAATCAACGAAGCATTCAAGAAGGCTTTCGAGAATTGCGAGTACTTCGGTTACAATGCTGACAGCATCGTATCTTCTGACATCATCGGCGACACCCACGGTGGCGTTTTCGATCCAACTCAGACCGATGTCAACACTATTGACGGCGTAACTTTGGCTCGTACCGTTACCTTCTACGATAACGAGTATGGCTTCACAGCTAACATGATTCGCACCTTGCTTTACTTCGCAGAAATCTCCGAGTAATTTCGCCGAGTATCGCTAAGTATCAATCAGCAATAGCTGTTTGAGCGAATATTTAATCTATTAAAACCCCTTGTGTGACTTAGTAAAGCGACGCAAGGGGTTTTGTTATGCATTAGTCGATATACCATATCATGTAACACAATTTGACAGTTAAATATAAGGCATGGTAACAAAATGAGCAAAAAGCATGCAGAAACCGGAAAATCAACCCCAGCAATCGCGCAATTAGAAAAAGCTGGCGTGACATTTCGAGTAGTCGAATACGAGCATGATGCAGATCATATGGAAGACGGATATGGTTTAGAAGCTTCTGAAAAACTCGGTGTAAGCGCAGAACAAGTATGCAAAACTCTTATGGTAGACACAGGAGAAAAGCGCGTAATTGGAATTGTTCCTGTTAATGGTCGTCTTAGCATGAAATCAATCGCCAGCGCAGTTCATGCAAAGAAAGCTAGTATGACAAGTCCAGAAGTTGCCCAGCGCGAAAGCGGCTATGTAGTTGGGGGAATTTCCCCGTTCGGACAGCGCACGCATCATGAAACAGTTTTAGATAGCAGCGTTATGAAGTTTGACGAAATACTAGTTTCAGGCGGAAAGCGCGGACTTGACGTAGTTCTTAGCCCTAAAGATATCGTTAGCATATTGAATGCGACTGTTGCAGACATAGCAGCATAATCTACGAAATTGCTCTACTCTCGTATAGTTCAATCAAACGACACTTAGCACTCAGTAGTACATTACATAGGCGTTTATTTACCAAACCTGCTTTGCTACCAGTTAGGCAGAGATTTAAGATTTTTCGCCCAGAGCGAAATGAACCTCAGCACGAAGTGGTGATTCATTGAGCGAAGAAGAAAAATTGAAAAATCTCGGTGATTAACCGAAGATTAAAAGACTAAACATGCCAAGAGCTGTCGGAGTTTCTCTTAGAGCAATGTAAAAATCTTGCGATGAGAGAAACTCCGACAACTCAGCACCATCAGACAGGAAAAACTTGCAAATGCAAATCGTCGCTAAACGTCTTGACGACGTGCGATAATCCCTAAGGTTATGCTTTTAATCGTTAAGGAGTTTATTATGGGCATGCGTGGACGTAAGCGCAAGGCGCGTCGTAAAAAAGCAGCAAATCACGGCAAAAGACCAAATGCTTAAGCTGTAATTTTGCTTAATAATGCTATACCCACGAATTTTCTCGTGGGTTTTTTATTATCCACTATTATTCCCTACTATTACTTACTATCCACTATCATTCACTGCTATTCCCTACTATTTATGGGTCTGTAGCGCATTCTAGGATTAATAACATGGCGGACAACATCGAATCATTGCTAGAAAATTTAGAAGAAGCACAGACGCAATCTGGCAATACTACTTTATCTAAATCGTGGTTTTTAGGATTTGACACTGAAACTACAGGCGCAGACACTAAAAATGACTGTATTGTTTCAGCAACACTAGTGCTACGAAATCCTATTCTTGGACACGCTGGTGATGTTATTGCAACATGGCTTGTTAACCCTCATCATCCTATGAATCCTCAAGCAAGTGCTGTTAACGGTTTCAGTGACGAATACTTGCAAGAAAATGGCGGAGAACCAGTGGAAGAAATTGAGCTTCTCGCAAAGGCTGTGAGCATAGCTCAATCAAAAAACATTCCGCTTTTAGCCTACAATGCTCCTTTTGACGTATCTATGCTTCGCCATGACATAAAGCGATGGGATCTTGAACCTTTGGAAAATCGCGAAAAAAGTAGCATTAACAATGGCGACATACTTGTTGTAGATCCACTTGTTATCGATCGCGCATTGAGCTGGAGAAAAGGAAAACGAACTTTAACTGCAACAACACAATTCTACGGAGTGGAACCTATAGGGAACTTCCACGACGCTACGGCAGATACAGTTGCAGCAGTTGACTTAATGCAACCTCTTTGCAAAACTTACGATATCGTAGCAAATATGACTTTGGATAAGCTTATGGATTACCAACGCGCAGAATACGCAAAATGGGCGAAATCTTTTAACTTATGGTTACAGTCAAAAGGTGGAAAACCTACTTCTGAGTCATGGTTATAACGTATTAAATTTTATATTTTTAGCAAGGGATAATACTTATGAAACGTTCGAATTTAACTTTGGAAAAAGCAAGCGATATCTTGCAAGATAATTTCTTACTTCGCGAGATTATTCAACGCCATCCAAACGTAACACCGGAGGATGTTGAAAAAGATCCGACTTACTCAAAAGTTGAGACTTGGTCTACAAATCCTAAAGATTTCCCAGATTTTAAAAAGCCTTTTAATCATGCAACATACGATACTCGTGATATTAAGCCTGGAACGTTGCTTTTTATTAAAGGAAATTTCAAAGAAGAATATCTTGCTGATGCGGATAAACTAGGCTTAAAAGCTTATGTTGCAGAACGTAGTTATTCTAATTGCACTAACGCGATTGGCTTAATCGTAACAGACGTTCGAGAAGCTATGAGCATACTTTCAGCAGAATATTTTGGCAATCCTCAAGAAAAACTTAAGATTGTTGGAATCACTGGAACAAAAGGTAAAACAACTACTGCTTACTTTACGCATCAGATTTTAAATACGCATTCTAAGGGAAAAGCTGCACTGTTTTCTTCTGTAGACAATTGTTTAGATGGCAAAACTTATGTTGAATCTGATTTGACTACTCCGGAAAGCTTTGACTCTTTCAAAATGATGCGCGAAGCTGTAAATAACGGCATGAAATACTTAGTTATGGAAGTATCTTCGCAAGCTTATAAAATAAAACGCGTATCTAATATTAACTTTGACGTTGCAGCATTCTTAAATATTAGCCCGGATCATATAAGCCCAATAGAACATCCAACTTTTGAAGATTACTTCTATTGCAAACGTCAGATTGTTGAAAATACGAAAAACTTAGTATTAGGTTCGGAAATTAATCACGGTGATTTAATTGTTCAGAACGCTAATGAGTGCGATGTCAATATATTATCGTTTGCGAGAATAAACAAGGATGAGCTTAAAAATAATCCTTGCGATTCTAACAACTGCGACTTGTGTAAAAAATATCATAATTCATATGATTCAAGAAGGTATCCTGAATTAGCGCATCCATTCTATATTGCTATCCCATCTAAAGTAGATAACGAAGCATATGAAATTATGAAGATGGATCTTACGGACGAATACTTGGAAAGAATTTCAAGTATGAGTGTAACCAGGGGCGTTTTCGACAATCCTCCTTACAAATCTATTGGAGAGTTCAAGCTTTCGATTGCCGGCGATTTTAACTACGATAATGCTATGGCTGCTCTTGCTATTGCGAACATGCTTAACATTGATGAAGACAATGATGAGAAAGCTTTAAGGGCTATTGAAGAAGTTAAGATTCCTGGAAGAATGGAAATTTTTGAAGATAGTAAATCTAACACAATTGCAATAGTTGATTACGCTCATAACTACATTTCTGTAAAATCTATTCTTGACTTTGTTAACGAGCGATATGGTGATAAAAATCCTCGTATTACGCTTATAGCCGGTTCAGCAGGAAATAAAGCATACGATCGCAGAAAAGAAATCGTAGAAGCTGCACAAGATAGAATTAAGCAGTTTATTTTCACTATTGAAGATACTAATACTGAAGATCCAATGGATATTTGTGAGTCTATGAAAGGCTATATAACTAATCAGAATGTGGAATCTAGTATTATTATCGATCGAGATGAGGCGATTGAGTCTTGTATTTCTGACGTGAGAAAACGTTATGAGGAAAATAACGATCAGCTTAATATCATTCTTATCATCGGAAAAGGCGACGAGAAATGGATTAAGCGATTAAATAAACATGTGCCTTACGAGGGAGATTCGTTTATTGTTAAGCGAGTTTTTGAGATAGATTAAACTGAGGTTTTAATTTAAAGGTTAACTGTGTTTAAAAGTTAATTGTAGCTGTGTTTAAAGGTTAACTGTGTTTAAAAGTTAGCTGTCACAAGGTCAGAAAGTTAAAAAGTAGATTTACTTAGACTTCGACAATGTGGCAGCTAACTAATTTGTATTTAAATAATCAGCAGATAAATAATCTGAAGCGAGCTAATCCGCAAAAATAACTTGAAACAGCTAATCCGCAATAGCTAGCATAAAGCATCTAGTAAAACAGATAGTAAATCATCTAGTGAATACTGGCATTCGCATGCCGACATTCGCAATCATTTTTCAGATTCATCAATATTAGGATGAATTGCGCGCTCAGCTTTTGGCTTTAACAAATCAGGATTAATATGCTCAGCAAGCATTGTTCGCGCATCACCTGCTGTAGCAAAACTACCGCAAATAAGCACTCCCAAACCGTATCCGACGCCTAACTCATCGTTTTCATCTACTATATTAACTGCAGTTTGAATAGCATCAGGCAATTCGTTTTCTCGAATAACACGATCGCGTCCAAATACTTTTACAGCTATTTTTTCTAATTCTTCAGGAGGCATAACGCGCTCACGCCAAGAATTACTAGTAACAACTACTTTAGTTAATATTGGCTCTAGAACACCCAAATATTCTTCAACTTGTTTATCTGCCATCATCGCAACAATGCCAACAAGCTGATCGAAATGGTAGTTTTCTTCAATAGTAGATCTCAAAGTTTCAGCGGCGTTAACGTTATGCCCGCCATCAATAATAATTGTCGGAGAATTACGAACTTGTTCAATTCGACCTGGTACTTTAACTTGGCTTAAAGCTTCAGCAACTAAATCTCCATCAAGCGCTCCACTAACAGGTAGCACAATTTCAGCTGCAGCGAGCGCAGCTAAAGCATTATGAGCTTGATGCTTTCCAAATTTATCAATAGGAACATCCTCATAAGTTCCAAGAGGCGTGCGCAAAGTAGCAATCTGCCCTCCAACAGCAGGAGTGCGAGAAACTACTTCAAGCTCCCCTTCCCCGTAAGGAGCATCTCTTAATAAAGTAGCATTATTTTTAGCTGCGACTTCTTGAATAATAGGAAGTACCTGCGATTCATGAGGTTGTGGCCCTAAAATAACCGTGCAATTAGGCTTTATAATTCCAGCTTTCGTACGCGCAATCTCTTCAACAGTGTTTCCAAGCCATTGCATGTGATCCATATCAACTGGCCCAATAATTGCAGCATCAGCGTTCATAACATTGGTAGCGTCCCATTCGCCGCCCATTCCAACTTCCATAACAGCAACGTCAACTGGAGCGTCTGCAAAAGCCCAAATCGCCATAGATGTAAGCACTTCAAAGAAACTCATATGAGGTTTGCCTTGCTCATCCATGCGAGCATCGACCATGTCTATAATGTCTTTCATTTGATCCCAGACATCTACAAATTGGTCATCGCTAATTTCTTGCCCATCAATCATAATGCGCTCGTTTACGCGCTCTAGATGCGGAGAAGTATACAATCCAGTACGCAAACCATAAGCTCGGCAAATCGCCTCAGCCATACGAGCAGTAGAACCCTTACCGTTCGTGCCTGTTATGTGAATAACACGCATAGATTGTTCTGGATGACCTAGAATATCAAGGATAAGTCGCATGCGATCCAGGTCGAGATTAGTTTTATTATGTTCTGGAGCGCGACTCATAATATTTCGTTCAATATCAATAATTCTCTCGTTGTTGCGATTTGGATTTTCTATAGACATAACCGCACTCCCCCTAAATTTCGTGCTTGCTTACTCATTTTCCAAATATATAGATTACTTTAAGCCAACAACACTCGCATAAGAAAATATTGTGACAATATTCACATATCCAATGCACAGAAACTTACTTTGTAAATTGCATATAAAATCTTATTATTTTGCGTCAAAAAACTCGCATAAAACAATAAATAAGACTATGTTAGTTTATTGACTGTTTATTGGCTATTTGCATAATTTGCATTACTGGCATAATTTGCATATTTTGCACAATTTGAACTATTTGCATAAGCAAAGGAAAACTTAAGGAGTTTCATAAT
This sequence comes from Gardnerella sp. KA00255, assembly GCF_049244095.1. Classification (NCBI taxonomy): domain Bacteria; kingdom Bacillati; phylum Actinomycetota; class Actinomycetes; order Bifidobacteriales; family Bifidobacteriaceae; genus Gardnerella; species Gardnerella sp. KA00255. Next base: position 1,584,344 of record NZ_CP058374.1, on the reverse strand, counting down.
GGCAGAACATACTCCAACTGAACATGGCGAAAAATTAAATCCAGATGGCACTCAAAAAGCGGAAGACCGCGTAAATAATCGTTCTCTTCGCCCTAATAGCGATTCTTTTAAAGATTTTATGACAAGCTGCTGGGATAATCAGGAGCCAGAAATCACTCGACTTGAATCAGCAAAGTACACTCCAGCTAGATTAGAAGCTCTTGGAAAGAGATTCCCAGGCGAGCGTTTAGTTATTCCTGCAGGACAGCCAAAAGTACGTAACAATGATTGCGATTACGCTTTCCGTCCTGATACAACTTTTGCATACTACACTGGTTTGGGTCAGGATTATGAAGCTGGAGCCGTGCTTGTAATGGAACCAGTTCAAGCAGGTAGCGATGAAGAAAAAGCCGGCAAAACGCATGTGCCTGAGCTTTTCGTTGCTCCTCGTGCAGATAACAGCACTTCTGCATTCTATAAGGATCCACACTACGGAGAATACTGGGTTGGTCCTCGAGCAGGATTAAAAGAACTTAAAGCGATGACAGGCATTGAAACGCGTGATATCGCTGAACTCGATGATGCTCTTGCTAAAAACGTTAGCGACGATACAAGTTCTGAAGAAAGCGTAAAAGTACGTATTATTCGCGAAGCTGATGCAGATTTAACAGCACACGTTGACACACTGCGTGAAGCTAGCGGATTTACTGATGAAGATGCGAATGTTGCTGAAGATGATAAGCTTCACGAAGTTGCAGCTGAAGCTCGCATGCTTAAAGACGAGTATGAAATTCGCGAAATGCGCAAGGCAATTGCTGCTACAAAACTTGGATTCGACCGCATGCTTACTCGTTTGCCACAGGCTTTGGGTAAGGAACATTCTGAGCGCATGGTTGAAGGTGCGTTTAATTCTGTTGCTCGCGAAGAAGGCAACGAAGTAGGTTATGACACTATTGTTGCTTCAGGCAAGCATGCTCCTATTTTGCATTGGATGCGAAATACTGGCGTTGTTTCTAACGGCGAGCTTTTGCTTATTGATGCTGGCGTTGAAGTAAATAGCCTTTATACTGCTGATATTACGCGTACTTTCCCAACTAACGGTAAGTTCACTGATTTGCAAAAGAAGCTTTATCAGTGCGTTCTTGATGCTCAGCAGGCTGGTTTTGAAGCTGCTAAGCCGGGAGCAACTTATTCAAATATCCACCACGCATGCATGCGCGTACTTGCAGAACACTTGCACGAATGGGGTATTTTGAAGGTTAGCGTAGAAGAATCGCTTTCTGCAGAAGGTCAACAGCATCGTCGTTGGCATGCTTGTGGCGTGGCACACCATTTAGGCTTAGATGTTCATGATTGCGCTCAAGCTAGATACGAAGCTTATCAAGGTGCACCTCTTACTCCTGGAATGATTTTCACCATTGAGCCAGGATTGTATTTCGCTGCTAACGATTTGATGCTTCCGGAAGAAATGCGCGGCATTGGAATTCGTATTGAAGACGATGTGTTAATGACAGAAAACGGTCCAGAATGGCTTTCAATCGATATTCCTAAGCAAATCGATGAAGTCGAAGCTTGGATGGCTGAGCAAGCTGCAAAAAACGATATCTTCAATAAATAAAATAAATAAGCCAATAAATAAAAACTATAAAAAGTCTAAAATTAGACTGTAAAAAATTATAGTAAAACATAAAAATTAAATAAAAGATAAATAGTGATGAAAATCACTAAATTTGTCTTAAAAAATATTATTTAATAAATAATATGAATAATGATTTAAATAATTCTCTAAAATATTATTTAAATCATGAACTTAAGAATTATATAAATCAAAATGTAAATTATGGTGTGACTCACATAAAGTAAAAAATTTACTTTTATCGTGTGTTCACACCATAATTAAATTGTATATAAATTTGTATAACTATTTTATGCAACTTTTACGTTATATTATCTCTATTTACTAGCGTATTCGAAAGGAACACTATGTCACAGCCAATCGTTATTTCACTTGGAGAACTATTATGGGATTTACTTCCACAAGGAAAACGAGTTGGCGGTGCTCCTGCAAATTTCGCCTATAACGCACAAGAAAACGGCGCAGAAAGCTACGTTATTAGTGCAGTCGGAGAAGACGATTTAGGAAATGAGCTAATAAACGAAGTTGAAAAAGCTAATATAAAGCATATTATTCAACGAAATACTTGGCCAACAAGCACAGTAGATGTTGCTCTTCGAAATGGTATTCCTGAGTACACAATAGTTCAAAATATTGCTTGGGATCATATTGTTTACACTGACGAACTTGCTGATATCGTTAGCAAAGCAGACGCAATTTGCTTTGGTACTCTTAGCTTAAGATCTAAAGAAACTCATGACACTGTTTTGGAACTTTTGAAGCATACTAAGCCTGGCGCAATGAAGTTCTTCGACATAAATATACGAAGCAATTACTATTCAAAAGATTTGATTGAAGCACTTCTTAAAGAAGCTACTGTGTTTAAGCTTAATGATTCTGAGCTTCTTTTATTACGCGATATGTTTGATATTCGCGAAACTTCAGATGACGAAGCATGCAAGTGGTTCCAGAATCATTACGATTTGGATTACGTAATTCTTACAGGCGGTTCTACTTTCAGCACTATTATTGCTAAAGATGGCGAAAGTTCTACTTATACAACTCCTCATGTTGAAGTAAACGATACTGTTGGAGCAGGCGATTCATTCTCCGGAACTTTTGCAGCAAGAATATTGGAAGGCTACTCTTTGAAGGATGCTCACCGCTACGCAGTCAATACCGCTGCATACGTGTGCACTCAGGCTGGAGCATGGCCAAAGTATCCAGAACAAATCACAGACTACCTTGCTCAGGCGGAGCAGTAGGCCGCTAGAATATAAACAAAAGCTTCAACTTGTAAGACAAGGATTGATTCCTTAGATCAAACGAGTTGAAGCTTTTATTTTTAGTCATTGGTGGGGCCTCAGGGGCTTGAACCCTGGACCGGCGGATTATGAGTCCGCTGCTCTAACCGACTGAGCTAAAGCCCCACGCTGATGAACTCAGCAACGACTAGATTAGCACACACCCATAAACGTTTAACACGCTAATGCATGTTGTTCTCTTCCAGATGCAAAATTACTTAAAGCTCCAGTTTTACGAATCGCCACAAACAAAACCCAAGGGATAATTCCAGCAATCACAAGTCCACTTATAATTTCGCAAATCATGTGAATTGTTAAATAATTTGCATTCTTTCCTTGGTAGACTACAAACATCAAATAAATACCATATTCGATTGCTGTAAGAACACCGGAAATAATACTCAAACTAAGGTTATACTTCTTATATTTGGTAATCGCAAAAGGAATCTCACTAAAAACGGCTTGCAAAGCAGCAGAAATAATAACCATAAATGCTGAGAACTGATTCCCAAGAATATTCTCAAAAACAGCACCAAGAACATTTACATAAATTGCAGCACCAGGTTTACGAATTAAAAGAAGCGCAAGTGGACCAGATAAGTACCAAACGCCATGCAAGATACTTCCAAAACCAGGCAGAATGGTTCGCAGCACAGGCGAAATCTGCGAGAAGAACACCATAGTGAATCCCCAGTAGATTACGCCAAAAACAGCAGCTAAAGAAGAAGCTAAAGCGATATCAGCAACACGCCAATGGAAATTAAAAGTTGTTTTAGAATTATCTAGTTTCAGTGTATTTTTAAAAGTATCACTCATATGAGATTCCTTTTCATTTAACGCTGCGCATTGTAATTACTTTTACAGATGTTCCCTGACCTACGCAGCCCGGGCAGAAACAACCTACGATACTTTACCATCTTTAAACTTTTAGGCAAGTGTGTTGCTATTTTTATAATATTTATGTAATTTATGAGAGATTATAAATCTTTTTATGTTTCGATAGTTTTTAAACATAAGATTTTACTATTAAGATAACCCTAGATTATTTTTTAAATCATCCCCAAAATCACACTCAAAATCACACTCAAAATTATCTTTAAATTCATCCTTAAATTAACTTAAAGACTAAGACGCGTCACCTTCGCCTTGCGCGCGATCTTTGCCGTAAATAGACGGAATAAAACGCTCCTGATCGTGAAGCTTTTCCCAGATTACAGGAGGATTTTGCGGATTTTCCAAAGACTTTGGCACATCGATAATTCGCTGATTACTAGAACCGCGGAATTGCAAAAGCGAATCGTGCAAATCCTTCATATAACGGCCGTCAACAAGAATATCAATATAACGCAGAAGCTCAAGCTTATCAGGCGTCTCCCCCGGGCGCATAAGCTCTTCCCAAGTGTATCCAGTCCAACTCCAAATATCTTTCGTATGACCAAATTCACTTCTAATACGCTTGCAAAGAGGCAGCAAAATGCCAGTATTAAGCAAAGGCTCGCCACCAAGCAAAGTCAATCCTTGCACATAAGGCTGCGACAAATCTTCCATAATTTGATCTTCAAGCTTTTGAGTATAAGGATGTCCAGCGCGAAAATCCCAAATCGACTCGTTATAGCACTCAACGCAATGAAACGGGCAACCGGAAACGTAAAGCGAGCAGCGAATCCCCTCGCCGTCTGTCATCAAAAAACGCTTGTAATCGGCAATCATCCCCTGGCTCATGCGCTCACTAGACCACTGGCCGGCGCGAGGATTATTGGAAAGAGAGGTAGGAATCCACGGCCCACGATTCACATCCGCAGGCGCAAAATCGTGCAAACTAATGCGAGCCATATCCAACCCCCTTCCGAAGCAAATAAACAACCAAAAAATAAACGACCAAATTTGAGAAAATAAAATAAATCCAGCCGTTAGAAAGTGCAATCACAAAATGCAATCAACATTTTCTAGCGGCCAGATTATCACCAAACAACAAACAAAAGAAACGCTATTTATCTAACTAAATTACCTATTCAACTTATTTTAATAAGTTTCACATAGTAAATTAGCTAAGTTTATTTTGTTTCCTCATACCATTCACGAGACTCACCATTGTTAAGAGTCACATGACCAGTTTCGCCAGACATGTGCTTTACGCGGTGAGCGATTTCCTCGTGACGTCCGTGAACCATTGGGCGCTGAACAGGATTACCCAAGTAACCGCAAGTACGCTTAGTAACATTGCACTTATCTGGGTCACTGTTGCCGCACTCTGGGCAGCGGAATCCTTCTTTAGTTGGCTCAAAATCACCCTGGAATCCGCAAACAAAGCAATGGTCAATCGGAGTGTTCGTACCCAAGTAGCCAATGCCAATCTTATAAGCATAATCCCAAACAGCCTCCAAAGCCTTAGGATTTGCCTGCAAACATGGGAATTCGCAGTAGTTAATAAAGCCGCCGGAAGCAAGATACGGGAAGTCAACCTCGTAGCGAAGCTTCTCCATAGGAGTTGGCTGCAACCAAACCGGGTAATGGAAGGAATTAGTGTAGAAGTCGTGATCGGTAACGCCTTCAATGCGGCCGAACTTCTGACGATCCATACGGTTAAAGCGGTCAGTCAAAGACTCAGCAGGAGTTGAGTAAACGGAATAATGGTAGCCTTCAGCCTTTGACCACTGCTGGCAAAGCTTATTCATGCGGCGAACCAAAGAAAGCGCAAACTCCTTGCCTTCCTCATTCCAGCTGTGATCTTGCATCCAATCCTTGCCGAAGAACACTGCAGTAGTTTCGTACAAGCCAATGTAGCCAAGAGAAACGGTTGCGCGCTCATTACGGAACAACTGATCAACGCTCTCATTAGCTTCCAAACGACCAAAAGCACCGTAACGGAACAGTGTTGGAGCGTTCACAGGAGTTGCTTGCTTGCAACGCATAATGCGGAATCGCAGAGCCTGGTGAGCAACTTCCATACGCTCGTCGAAAAGCTTCCAGAAGCGAGACACATCGCCGTGAGATTCAAGAGCAATACGTGGCATGTTAACAGTTACAACGCCAAGATTCATACGGCCATCTTCAACATCCTTACCAGTTTTTGGATCAATCCAACCCTGGAGGAATGAGCGGCAACCCATAGGAGCCTTGAAGGAGCCGGTAATCTTAACAATATTCTCGTAGAATACAACGTCTGGATACATGCGCTTAGTAGAGCACTCAAGCGCAAGCTGCTTCAAATCGTAGTTAGGATCGTCTGGATCTGCGTTAACACCGTGCTTAATAGTAAATACAAGCTTAGGGAAGATTGCGGTATGACGATCTTTACCGAGGCCACGAATGCGGTTAAGCAAAATAGCGCGCTGGATTTCACGAGCAAACCAAGAAGTACCCAAGCCAAATCCAACAGTTACGAACGGAGTTTGACCGTTAGAAACACGGTTGGAATTAATTTGATATTCCATAGTTTGCATAGCGTCGTAAATAGCTTTACGCGTCATAATCTTTGCGTAAACTTCACGAATCTGATCAAGCTCGCTCAAGTTTTCATCAAAAGGAGTATCAGCTGGAAGAGGATCCCTGTCTGAGCAATGAAGATTCTTAGGCTCCTGAGCCTTTAAGCCGTCAATCATATCTTTTGCGACTTGAATTGGCGTGGAATCAGGAATCATTGCGTGTGCCATAGCAAGATTCTTGTCGTAATCGCACTTAGCGTAAGGCTCAAGCATCTCGTCTGCACGATTAACTGTTTGACCGCCGTATTGCGCTCCAGCAATATCCTTAATAATCTGCGTAACCTGAGTTGCAGCAGTGCCAATAGACTTTGGGCTATCCATCATTGCGTTACCAAGAGCAAAGCCCTTAGCAAGCATATCGCCAAAATCTGGAAGCGAGCAGTTGCTCATGCAAGTAAATGGCGAATAATCAGCGTCGTGGAAGTGAATATCACCCTTCATATGAGCGTTAGAAACTGCGTGAGGAAGCATAGAGAACGCAGAAGCCTTAGAAACAGCGCCTGCAAGAAGATCGCGCTGAGTTGCGTAAACATTAGAATCCTTATTTGCATTTTCGCGAACAAGAGACTCATCACGATTTACAAGACGATTAACAGCTTCATTAATATCAGTAGCTTTAGCGCGGTCAATATCGCGATTCAAACGATAACTTGTGTAGCAGCGAGCAACCTCATAAAGATGATTTTCAATAAGGCTATGCTCAACCAAAGTCTGAATATCTTCAATCTTTGCAGGGCCATTGTAACGATCTTGAATTTCAGCCTCAATATGATCTGAAATATCGCGAATCATCTGCTCTTCTTGCGGACCGACTTCCTTGCCCAAATCCTTAAAAGCAGCCTTAATAGCCATGATTATGTTCATAGGGTCAAAATCAACCACACGACCATCGCGCTTTTCTACAAGTACGCGAGACTTTTGATTATCTCTCGAAGCGTCCTTGTAATCTGCGCTTACTTCATCTTCAGATGTTGCTTCTAAAGTCGTTCCGTAGACCTGCATGTTACAGACCTTTCTTGATTTCTTTTTTCCTTTACACCTAAGAGTTACTTGTACCTCACTTGTAACTCAATGCCAAAATCGAGCATATTGCATGCCAAATTCATAGCAACTTGGTTAACTATAACCCTAACCATGCACAATATCTAGGGTTCAAGTAAAGATTCCCACCCAGATATAGTGATTTATGTTATTTTCGCGATTTTTCAGGCGTGTCTAAGCGTGTTGAAAAATTGCGTATAAAAATTGGTCGTAAAAATTACTATTTTTAATCAAAATACTAATTATTTTTATCAAAAATACTTATGATTTTTGATACTACATTCGTATTAATTAATTAAAGAAAGCAACACTTATAAATAACCAGTGCTTTATATGTGATAAATAACACATTCAATAAATTCATGTTTTAAAACAAATATTGAAAAAATCGAATACACGCCGGAATAAGTGCGCACTTCGCGACGATTTGATATATTGAGTGACGTGGAACAGACAGCTTTTCAACATGCAGAAGAATTTGGATTCCAATCCGGAGATGTCATACAGCAATGGCTGTGGGATGACGATGTCGATGATGCCATTTGCACAAGTATTGAACAGCTTACTGGCGTAGATCTTGTAGACGAAGACTACGATTCAGCTGTTGACGGCGTTATCATTTGGTGGCGTGACGGCGATGATGAAGATGAGCTGGCAGATACCATCATGGATGCAACTAATATGCTAAGCGATGACGCTCCAATGTGGGTTCTCACTCCTAAGCCTGGACGTCCTGGCTCACCAAGCTCAAGCACAGTTCAATCCGCAGCAAAAACCGCAGGAATGAACGCAGCCACTCCTCTAACTGTTAGCGCAGATTGGAATGGAATTCGCTTGCGTGCTTTCGGAAAAGGTCAGAGTAAGTAAAGTCTTACGCTTTAGCACCATCAATAGGTGCAACTATGCGCACTTCTATGCTCACCTTCTGTAAGGAGCATTCGTGTTCGCATTGCTTTGAACGTTAATTACATTATTTGCGTTAATGCCACTACTGTTAACATTAGTGGCATTATTATTAATGTTTCGCACGCCGTTATTAACGTTTCTAACATTGTTATTAACGTTTCTCGCGCCATTTTGAGTGTTGTTTATAGTGCTATTCATAACATTGTTTCTTGCGCCGTTTCTAACACTATTACCTGCATTGTTTTTGGCATTGTTCTTGGAATTGTTCTTTGCAGAGACGCCATTATTATCAATGTTGCTTATAGTATCTTCAATAGCTTTGTATTCTTTTTTGAAGAAAGTACGACATTTTGTAATAATCACATTATTTTGAAAAACTTTCGTCGTACTTTGTTTTAAAGAAATATAGTAATCTCTAAAAGAATTATTTTTATGCTTAGTACCTTCATTTTGAGGATTAATACTACTAGTAGAATCAGTAACACTAGTAGTATTAATCACATTTTGAGGCGATGCTGACATAGAAGTCACATGCGCAGGCGTTACAAGCATAGGCGTTACCGGCATAGGCTGACTCTCATAAGCGTTAGGATTTTGGCCAACCAAAGTAGGAGCCTGACCAGCAAAAGCATGAGCCTGACCTGCAAAAGCATGATTCTGATTCACATCGATATTATTATTCTCGCTTGCATTCATGCCGACTTTATGGAAATTATCTGAATTATTTGAAGGCAAAATAACTTTAGTCTGCGATACTTGACAAATCACATGATCGTCAGAATTTCTCAAATTAACTTCAACAGTATTATTTTCAAGCTTTTCTTTTTTGTGATACTTTCTTTGATCAAAAGCACCAATAAATCCAAAAACAATACTCATAATAGGCAATACTAGAACCAAGCTTATTGGGAAAATCACAGATCCTACGAGATAAATAATCGCAGAAGCAAGACCTGTACCCCAGCTTTTCCTAGCATATGCAATCCATCCAAGCAATATAGCTAAAACAAATAAAACAACATGCAATAAAGCTAAAACAACAATTACGAAAACAGTAGTAAGAGCTGTAGAAGAGTATTGAACTAATTTAAAAATTAAAATCCAAAACTCAAAAGACATATATGGAATATTTACTCTAATTTTGCTGATTTGCTCAATTAGCAAAATCGTAGTTCCAAATAAAATAGGAATGTAAATAGAAGCTAAAATATTAGACGCTAACAAGGCTTTGCTTCTCATAATGATTCCCTATCCTTAACTATCTACTGAATGAATCCAACTATTCAATAACTTTAAGCCTAAACAAACGAGGCTCGCCTAAAGGCAATCCAGTATCCGAAGGGAAAACTCCATCGTTTACTGTAAAGCTTATATACACTTTCTTATTGACGTACTTCTCCATGATTTGTTTAGCCTTACTGCCATCCTCAATCGCCATCATGGTTGCATCGCTAGGATGAGGCGTATTACCTATATCGCCGCTGTGATGCAAAGTAACGCTGGTTTTATTATCCAGAATAAGAATCATGAAAGTTTGATTGGTATCTGATCCAGGATTAGGATCTTGAATATTTTGCGCTTCAAGAACCTGGTTGTATGACAAAACTCGCACAGTTCCAGAAACTACTTGCCTTCCGCTTGCTTTTTCAGCTTTAATCTTGCTATCTAAAGATTCGCCACTAGCAGCTTTCTTAGAATCGGCTTTCTTACTAGACTTCTTAGCAGACTTCTTTTCGGCCTTCTTAGAATCCTTATCTTCTGAATTAGAGTCGCCGCCTTTATTGCTTACGGTTTTCTCATAAGTATTATCCTCAGTTTTTGCCAAATTATCGAGAAGAGTAGTGTCATCTGTACTGACAAAATTAATATCTTTTACATTCTGTTTAGGAAGATCAGTGATTATTCCAGACCAGTATTTTTCTTGTTTAAGAGGATTGTTGTCAGCAATATCCATAGTCACTTTATAAGCTCCAGTATCCCCTGTTCCAGAAGACCACTCAACATAGCTTAATGAATTGCTGTCTTCATATTGAGATACTGAAGCTCTAATGCCACTAGCTACGCCAAAGCCAATTAAATCATCTGAAGAAACAACGTCACTGTAATCTTTATTTGCAGCAAAAAACTTCAGCAGTGATATACCTTCCAAATTTTTCCGCAAAACAAGCTCCGGAATATCCCTATCGCTCATATTGACTAACGCGTAAGAATACTTACTTTGGCTAGCATCAATTTTTAAATCAGCATCATTAAAGTTATATTTATCAGCGTTTGCTAAAACTTTTTTATATAAAGCTGCTACTTTTGCATTAATAACATTAACTTTTTTTGCACTATTAGCGGATTTTGTATTTGCGCTATTTTGATTCGAGCATCCAGCACATAATGGCACGAAAAGAAATAGCGATAGCACTAACGCAATAAATTTTTTTAGTTTCAACATAATTTCATTAGGCATAACTACCCCTTCTCAAGCTTTAACTAATTATAAGCAAACAAGTTAAATATTTTAATACGACATTGTAATATTTGAAAACTACGAAAAATATAGATTAATTAAATATAGAAAAGATATAGAAAAAGAAGAGATAGATATAGAAAAAGAAGAGATAGATATAGAGAAACTATAGAAAAGCCTGCGCAAAAGCTTTTCACTATTACGCAGGCCAGTATTTAAATATTAAATAAGCAACGCTTATGCTTCGAGCGTAATAGCAGGATGCAAATCAAACATCGTAACGTTGCGCTTAATGTGAGCAACAATGCTTGTTATAGCAATTGCAATAACGCCGAAAATCACTAGTATTCCAAAGCAGAAAGCTATTTCCCCACTGTTTCTACCAGCCATAGCCTGACGCAATCCCATAATCGAATACGTCATAGGAAGGTACGGATGAACAGCTTTAAAGAATGATGGAGTCATCTGCACTGGGAATGTTCCTGCAGAACTTGTGATTTGTAACATAAGAAGCACAATCGCCACAATTCGACCTGGTATATGGAACACTGTCATAATCATTTGCATAATCGCCATAAATGTTATAGACGCCACAACTCCCAGCAGGTAGAATACGGCGACATTGTCAATTTGCAACTTCAAAACGCAATGAACAACAACCATAAGAATAGCGGACTGAACAATTCCCATAATCACAAATGGCGTAAGGCTAATAAGCGTGCTCTTAAGCGAATTCATGCCATTAAGTATCGATCGTCTATCTATAACTCTTAAGACGAATGTTGCCATAAGAGCGCCAACCCAAAGTCCTATAGAAATAAAGTAAGGTGCGAAACCAGTTCCATAGTTTTCAACATGAGAATACTCGTGTTCTTCCAAAGAAACAGGAGCACTCATCATCTTACTTTTTTGCACAATATTGTTGATTTTCCCAGACTTTTGAGCATCTTTAAGTCCGTCATGCAATTTCTTAGCACCATCAACAAGTTTTGGAGTGTTATCAGATAGCTTCTTAGCTCCAGAATTAAGCTGATCGGAGCCATTAACTATTTTCGCTGAGCCTAAAGCTGCTGCATTCACGCCATTATTTAATTTCTCGCTACCGTTACTTACTTGAGCCAAACCGTCAGCGAGTTTGTTCGCTCCGGCAGCAAGCTTATTCGAGCCAGCGTTAACAGTTTCAATACCAGAAGAAAGAGCGTCAACTCCGCCCTTGATTTGTAAACTTCCAGCAGAAAGTCTGTCTGCTCCAGAACTTAGCGCAGAAAGATTTGTTTCTAGAAGATCAGAATTCTCACTTAATCCTCCAGCTAAACCTTGCAAGCTAGCGAGCACGTCTTCCTTAGTAACTCTAGGATCTTGAGCTTTCATAAGAAGACCCATAATTTGTGCTTTTGTTTCAGCATTTCCAGCTTTAACGCGTTCTTCTAATTCGCTGCTCGAAGCTGCAAGCTTTTGCGCACCATCGTAGAATTCGCCTGTTGCTGCCGATAGTTTTTGAGTTCCTTCGCTTAATTGTTGAGCACCATTTGCTAAATCTTGCGTTTTTTGAGCAAGATATTGAGCTCCTTCTTTACTTTGAACATTTGCTTTAGAAAGAGTATTCGCACCCTTTTGAAGCTCACTTAATCCGCCTTGAAGCTTTCTCAAAGATTGTGAAAGCTGATTAGATCCATCTGCAAGCTTATTCACTCCATTTTGCAAAGATTTTGAGCCTTCATGCAAAGCATGAGCGCCATTTACGGCAGCACCAAGAGAATCAGAAGCAGAATTAACTTTCGCAAACATATTCTCCCAATACTCTTGTGCAATCGCCTCGCTAATTTCGCTACGCATAGTATGGAAAGCAGTTTTTCCAATCTGAGATGCCAGCATATTACTTGCTTGATCATACTTTACGTGAAGCTTTGCTTTAGTAGGAGTATCGTATTGCGCAGAAGCAATGCACTTAGTGAAGGAAGATGGAATAGTTGCTACCATAAAATAGCTGCCATTCTTAAGACCTTTGTTTGCTTCATCACTATCCACAAAATTCCACTGGAATCCTTCGCTACCGTCTTTTTGATTCTTTAAGCGAGTTTTGATTTCGTTTCCAATGTTACGCATTTTGCCGTTAATAACAGCACCATTGTCTTCAACAACAACAGCCACAGGAACAGTATTTAAAGTCTTATAAGGATTAGTAAATGCCCATAAATAAAGCGATCCGTATAAAAGTGGTATTAAAGCTACGGTTCCAATAACAAGCTTTCGAGCTTTTCCTTTCAATGTATTGTTAATCTCACGAAATGCAAGAGAAATAATATTAGCGCGCATTGGTATCACCCTCATTAAGACTATTTTTATGCTCGTGATATGAATTTGAATCGCTTAGCGGAATAATCTGATCTGCTTGTTTTTCTAGTTCGCTTTGTAAAACTCCAACAATGCATGAGCAATAGTTTTCATTAACATACGCTCTAAGATCAGCAAATAAGCAATCGCTTTGTTCGCTTGTAAGCTCCGATTCAACTCCATCAACGAACAGTAACAATGGCTTCTTTAGCAAAGCTAACGCAATTGCTAAGCGCATTCGCTCGTATGGAGTTAAATCACCTATTTCTGTTTCGCGAGGAGAAAACACTTTCCACTGTGCGAGTAAGTTATACGCGTACTGGCGTAAGGCTTCACGATTATTAACGTTGTTCTTATACTGTTCTAAAAATAGTTTCGATTTAGAAGCAAGTTTCAACTCACTTGTTAAGACTTCCTCTATTGTTTGAGTTTTGTAAAAGTCATTAATTCCGTTAAACAATCCCAAACCAACATAATCACGCGATTTTTGAAAGTCGCGAGGAAGAATCATATCTGAAATGCTAAGAGTTCCAGTAGTGAATTTCATATAACCGGATAATGTTAGAAGTAAAGCAGATTTTCCTGAACCATGTTCGCCTGAAATAGCAACGATTTGATGAGGCTCTACTTTTAGCGATATATCCCAAAATGGAGATCTTTTAAATTTTTTTAATCCTAAATTTTTAGCTTCTAAGAGCGTTTGGAATTTTTGCATAATTAATCAGTTGGCTGCAATTTTGCTAAGCCAAGCATTCCTCCTTACCTAATAATTGAATTACTAACTTTTTTACTTTTAATCATTTGATTTTTATTTTTTTACAGCAATCTCACATTACGCGCTGCAATAAAATTTTTAACTATTTAGATTAACGATTATTACTAACTATCCGAACAAACACTTTCAGAGTACTCTTTTATATGAACAACATGTGAACAACAGTAAAACAATCGAAATAATTAATGTTTTTTGCTTAATCTGCGTATAATCTTCAGCTAATATGATTTAATACCTAAAATTTACAAGACGCAACTATCCCCAAAACTGCATCAAAAATAAGATTTCAATACATGCATATAACTAAATTATCAGGTAGAATGATTGTGCTATATAGTCTTATAACACTCCTATAACACTGTGTTTTAAAGAAATAAGGGACACGCATTATGAATGAAGAAGCAGTACATCAATGGCTAATTAAATGCTTCGGCCCTGTTCAAGGTGAAGAAGCATGGCAACAGTTAAATCAGCTTCCTTTTGAAGTGCGCGAACAACTTATGAATCAGGATGCAGATAAGCTACCAAGCCCTGAAGAAGTTCGCACAATGATGCAAGCTTTTGCTATGGGAGGATTGAACTCTCCTGCACAAATGAGCGATACTCTTGAAAAAGGCCCTATTAACGTCAAACTAGCGCAATCATTGGCTTTGCAACAAGCAACTGGAGATAATGGCTCAGTTAATGCAAATATTGCAGATTCAGCGCGTAGATCTATAAGTCAAGCAAATTTATGGCTTGATATAACAACTAATTTCAATCCAGCTCCTGGAACTCCTGAGATTCTTTCGCGTGAAGCTTGGGTTGAAGACACTATTGATTCTTGGATTAAATTCGCTAATCCTGTTGCTCGTTCTATGAGCGATGCTTTTACTTCTGTTATTGCAGAAAGATTTGGCGATGTAGATAATGCTGAAATTTCAGGATTATTTGCTGGCGTTGTTCCTATTCCACTGCCTGAAGGTATGAATAATCCAGTTCAGCTTATGAAATTGTTAGCTAACACAAGTTTTGCAATGCAATTAGGATCTGCTGCAGGAGCGTTATCTCATGAAGTTCATGGAAGTTTTGATCAAGGTCTTGCTTTATTAAAGAATCCTGCTGGAGGATTAATTCCTTATAATTGCATTGATTACGCTAAAGTTTGGAATTTAGAAACAACTGAAGTGATGAATTATCTCGCGTTAAGAGAATTGGCTCACGCTAGATTATTTGCATCAGTACCATGGCTTA
Source organism: Gardnerella sp. KA00255 (assembly GCF_049244095.1). Lineage (NCBI taxonomy): Bacteria > Bacillati > Actinomycetota > Actinomycetes > Bifidobacteriales > Bifidobacteriaceae > Gardnerella > Gardnerella sp. KA00255. Next base: position 1,569,214 of record NZ_CP058374.1, on the reverse strand, counting down.
TGCCACGATTTGAATCTCTAATTATCAAGTATTCAAATTCTATCAATATTGATTTGGATGCTATGGAAGAACAATTGCGTAGCGTTGACGCTATGAATCCTGAATCTATCAGTGGAGCGATTAATCTTTCTAAAGTTGGTCTTAGTGATTCAGAAGATCAAAAACACGCTTTAGAAAGTTTGGAAACTTTACTTGCTTTAACTGAAGGCTGGGTGGATTGCGTTACTTGGCGAGCTGGAATGGCGCATATTCCTCATATAGATCAATTGCGCGAAATGACTCGTCGCGAGCGCGCTGCCGGCGGACCTGCTGAAGTTACGTTTGAAGCTCTACTTGGATTACATTTGCGTCCAAAGCGCATGCGTGAAGCTGCAGATTTGTGGGAGAATATTACACGCGAAAAAGGCATTGAAGAAAGGGATTCTTTATGGTCGCATCCTGATTTATTGCCTTCTCTTCCTGAAGATAATTCTTCTTCTAATAAATCTGGAAATAGTAAGAATCTTGAAAGTATTGAAAATATTGAGAGTATCGAAGATATTAAAGATATTGAAAATACTAAAGATACTGAAAATACTGGTGACGCTAAAAATAATAGCGACGCCAAGGATAGTAGTGATACTAAGAATACAAGTGACGCTAAGAATAGTAGCGATTCTAAAGAAGCAAAATCTGTAGAAAATACTGCGGATTCTAAGTCTTCTAATAGCAGCAATACTTCTTTCGATGGCTTAAATGGCTTAAATAGTAGCGATAGCGAAAAAATTGATTCAATAAATTGGGATGATGAATTAGCTAAGTTACTTGATGATTCCAACTACAATGAAGACGGTAGTAGCAATCCAAGCAAAGATAGCGATAGTACAGATAACACTACAGATAACGGAACTGACAATACAGACGGTGACGCTACAGACGATAGCGCTACAGACGATGGCACAAATAACAGCTCTAAAAAAGATGAATAATTAAAGCTAAATAATTTTTAGCCTAAGAATCTACTAGACTAAAAATCTGCTAGCCTAAGAATGTTTTAGCCTAAGAATCTGCTAGGGTGCCGTGTTGCTCCTGATGCAACTTCCCTGCGCAAAGCGTATGAAAGTTGCAGTGTTTTTTCAGCACGCGTAATTGCAACATACATTAATCGCCGCTCTTCTTCGAGATTATCGTCATCAAGAGAAGACTCGTTTCCAAAAGGTATAAGACCTTCTGAACATCCGATAATAAAAACATGTTTAAATTCAAGACCTTTAGAGGCATGAATCGTAGAAACATTAACCGGAACAAGCATACGCGATTCTTCACTATGAGGAATATCGCGCATCAAATCAGAAACTTTCAAAGGCTTATCTTGAATTTCAGAAGACGCTAAAACCGAAGACGCTAAAACCGAATTTGAACCAACTTTTAAATCTGTAGAAGTATTCGATACGCTTTCATTCGCACTATTTTCAGATGGCATTGCTTCATCTAACACAGTTCGTTGAACACTCATATCGTTACGAACTTTAACGCGCAAGCCAATATTGCATAACATCTTGCAAATAATATCTTGCTGAGCATTAGTCCTAGTTAATACAGCGCAATCACTTGGCACAACCTTATGATTGCGGACCATGCTCATAATATCTTGTGCAACAGCTAAAGCTTCATCCTTATCTGTGAGAAACATTTTTTTAGAAACTCTTTGACCACCTTTAGTTAATGCACGCATTTTCACATAATCTTTGCGATAAGGAGAAGCCGAAAGTACGCGATTTGCTAAACCAATAATGCGCTCTGTAGAACGATAATCCGTGTCTAAACTAATATCTGCACTAATAGGAGCAAATTCTTGAGTAAATTGCAGCAAATCATAACTACTAGCTCCAGCGAATGAATAAATAGTCTGTGCAGGATCTCCAACTACGCAAACGTTCCTATTTTCACCCAACCATAATTTCAAAAGCTCATGTTGCAATGGGGAAACATCCTGATACTCATCAACAGTAAGCCATTTAATAGATTTACGTATTTTACTTGCAGCTTGAGGAAACGCGTTAATAATATGGCAAGTAAGCAGCAATAAATCATTGAAGTCTATAAAATTATGAGAATTCTTCTCGCGCTCATAGGCCTCATACATTTCAATAAACTGTTCTACTTCCAATCCTGCTGGAGGCTTGCGATGTGTTGCTGCACAAACTTTTTCATAGTCTTTAGGAGCTATAAGAGATACTTTAGCCCAATTAATTTCCGCAATAATATCTCTAACATACGAAGCAGGAATATCAGATAATCCTTCACATTGAGATGCAGCCATTCGAACGATATTTCTAGGATCATCGATTATGTTAGGAAAAGGAGCAGAACAAACGTCTTGCCAAACACTACGAGTTTGTTGCAATGCTGCAGAATGAAAAGTAGAAACCCTAGCTCCAGCACACACGCCTAAACTATCTAGCCTATCTTTCATCTCTTTAGCAGCTTTTACAGAAAAAGTAACAGCTAATACGCCTTTAGGATCCCACTCATGTTTAGCGCAAGCGTATGCGATTCTTCTAGTAATAGTACGAGTTTTACCAGCTCCAGCGCATGCAATAATTCTCACAGGACCATGCAATGACATTGCCGCTTCGCGCTGCTTATCGTCCAAACCTTGCAATAATGCTTCAGGAGTATCTATAAAACTCATACTTCTATTGTGACAGTAATTCTAGCCATATAAAAATTTTTATTGCATATGTGGTCAGAAGTTTTGTTAATAGCTAAAAAGACATTCTGTTTGCAGATTGAAGCAATTCTGTTCGCGACTAAAAGCAATTCTGTTCGCTACTAATACAAAACAATCGCGATTGACGCAAAACAATACTTGGAAAACAAAAAACAATACTTGGGAAAACTGTCGCATTTCGTTACTTTGTATTACTGTGGGAGTGTGACACAGTTAAGCAGATTCAAGTTAGCAGCATTGGCCTCATCGGTCATGCCAGAAGTACAGTTCGCTGGAACCCGCCAAAGCGAGCAGGCAAATGCCACTGATGCCTCTGCGGGAATCTCTCATGCAGTTATACAAGACGTTTCAGGCAAGCTTTACGACATATTTGTCAGTAGCGAGATGAAAGGCCGTGTAAGATTACGCGATCGCGCAAGAGCAGCATGGTCATTACAACAAACAAAAGGCTTAGCAGGACTTGGTTTTGCTCATGATGAGATGCTTAATTTTTATCCTGGAGCATTACGCCCATCAAATGAAAGCAACGACGCTGAAAAGAAATCTTCTGATTCTCAAGCAAACTTAAATTCGTCTGTTATGCAAGGTGCTACATACGGCGAATATAAGCCTTTGAAAGACGATAATCCAACTGTATTAATCTGCTCACACCTTCGCGGAACTGCTAGAGAACTTAATCTTCTAACTACTGATGATTGCATGAATGTTGGCACAGCTTTAGGTGCGATTCACAGGCTCCGTCCTACTTTTTTGCAAAGAGCAAAATACCCAGCATTTACGACTGGGAATATTAGAGCACAGCTTACTGGTTGGATTAAGCGTTTACGTTCTGCCGGACACATACCTACAGAAATCACAGATAGCTGGTCACGAGTACTTGAAACAGAAGGATTATGGGCATTTGATACTTGCCCAGTTCACGGCGGATTCTCAGATGGAGATTTGCTATTTTCTGGTTCCACTATTAGCGCTATTACTAATTGGCAAAGTATGCAAATAAATGATCCTGCACGCGATTTAGCTTGGATTTTCGCAAAGTTAAATGAGCAAAAGCGAGATGCATTACTTTCCTCATACGGACGCATGCGCGGATCGCATTTAGATAGCCTTATTATGCTACGCGCTAATTTATGGCTGCAGATGGAACAAGTCGGAGATTTTATTCAAGCATTACAAAATGCGGATAATATTGGAATAATGCGATTTAAAGCACAAGTTGAACGTCTTGCGCATGAGCTTAATCGCATTAATGGCTCTAAAGCAGCTAAAAATGCTAGAGCTAATAGTGTTAAGCCTTCTACTCTTACAGTTGGTGATTTACTAAGCGATGACACTCGTTCTTCTGAAAGAAAACCAGCTACCGGGGCAAATCTTAAAGCATCTTCTGATACTCAAATAGTCACAGACGCATCTACAGATGTTACCGCGGAAAGCGATGTCACACTCGATAGAGGCGCTCAAGTCAAAGATCCTACTAATGAGCATACTGTTCAATTAAATGATGACACTAATGAAACTACGTCTTCTACAAGTGCGAAATCTGGGACTTTTGATGCTATTGAAACACAAGTTATAAATAGCATAAATAATAAAGAAGAATCTAACGAAGTTAACGAAAACAGCGCTGACGACTCTACGGCTGCTAAAGCCACTAAAGATGCTAAAGATGCTAAAGCTACTAAAGCTACTCAAGCTTATGAAACTAGCGGCGATGCGGCTGACAACGCTGAAGATACTGAAACTAGAGCTGACGACGCTACGGCCACTAAAGCTACTGAAACTAAAACTACTAAAGCTAAAGCTACTGAAACTAAATCTGACAGCACTAAGACTGACAACTCTGAAGCTGATCAAACTAAAGCTGATTCATATGACGCTCCTGCTACTATTGCTATCCCGTTACTTGAACGAGAAGAACGTGCGATGCGCGACGCTAGAGCAGATTTAGATAATTAATATGCTGATAAAATAACTTTAAATAAACACACAATAGGAGATTATTATGCAAGTAGTGCTCGGAGTGAAATACGTTTCTGATTCCATTGATTTTGAAACTAAACAAAGCGCAGACGAAGTTCGTGAAGCAATAGCAAATACCAATGAAAATTCTATGATTGAACTCACTGATATAAACAATCGTAAGATTATTATGCCAAAAGAATCACTATCTTACGCAATTATCGGAGACAAACCAAAGCACACAGTAGGATTTGGCGCTCTAAATTAAGCAAAATATTTTGATTTATTCAATATATTTTGCTAATTGTCACGCGAAAATATCACTGCCATGCGTTGCTAAAATCAAAGTGATTAAAGCAGCAATCCACAAAGCATCAACCATAATATCGTAATTCAAACGATAATACGTTTTAATCCATGGCATAGCTTTCAATCCTACTCCTTGCAAACAAGTAGTAGCGTGAGAAAGCGCCATGAATTGTATTGTTGTGCAAAGCATTAAAACTAAGCACCACGGGCATATGATTTTAATTACGAATAACGATTGCGAAAACAGCCAATAAGCGTAAAGCAAAGCGCACAATCCACATGCCCACGAGGCAGCTGCAAGCCATTTAGGGAATTTCATTCGCGCTAATCCGATTATTGCAATCGTTACAAAAATGCTCTCTGCAGCTATTCCAAAGAATGAGTTAGGGAAACTTAATTCACCGAATCGTATGAATTCCGCCTGCCATGTTTGAGCAACTTTTGAACAAGACACTACAGCGTTAACATCGCAGCTTAATTGAGAATGTGGAGCGCGAGCCAAAGCTAGCGTTTCAGACGAAAGAACAAATGAAGTTAGTAACGCTAATGCTGAAACAGCAAGCATAACGCCGTAAGTCCATATATGCGAATTACGCCAACCTTTAAACTCGGCTTCGTTATTTTTTTGTGCAATATCTGATTGTTGCATAATTACTCCTACGCGTTTTTAAAGATTACGTAACTTTTCGCAAAGTGCGTTACATAGCACAGTTTACGATAGTTGTATGACTGTAAACGGTAACGATAACGAATCTACTAAAAAGCATTGCTGTGAATCCATAAACGACAACGAATGCGATTATAAAAATACGTTTTCGTATAATACAAGTTTACACTATGATTCATTAATTCATTCACATATAAGCGGCTGGGACTTGCACTGCCACACAACGTATTCCGACGGCACTAAAACTCCCCAAGATTTAATAAAAATCGCCAAAAAACTTAATATCGAAGGCGTTGCCATTACAGATCACGACACAACATCAGGGTGGGATGATTTTCAAAAAGCTGCATCTAAAGAGAATATGCCAGTTTTATACGGTTCTGAAATTACAGCCGAAGATCACGGAATTTCAGTACACATGTTAGCTTATCAATATAATCCCGAAGATAATCTTGTGACAAAAATGTTCGCGACTACTAGAAAACGACGCATAGATCGCACGCGCGCAATGGTTGAGAGAATGTCAAAAGATTATCCGATTACTTGGGAGGACGTTTTAGCTCAAGCTAGTTACGGCGAGCTTACTACAATTGGACGCCCTCATATTGCAGACGCTCTTGTTGCTGCTGGAATTTTTGAAACGCGATCTCAAGCTTTCGCTGGACCGATTTCTCCTCATGGACCATACTACATTCCAACTCCATCCCCGAATGTTTATGAAGTTATTGAAGCTGTTAAACATGCTGGCGGCGTAAGTGTGATTGCTCATCCTGCAGACTATAGTCGCAATTCTATTTTGCTTTCAGACGATCAAATTATTTCCTATGCTCACTCTGGATTAAACGGATTAGAAGTTTATCACCGCGGAAATTCTTTAACGCAAAGGCAAAGATTATTAAAAATAGCTAAAGATTACAATCTGCTTGTTACCGGAGGATCTGATTGGCATGGAGATGGCAAGCCGAACCTCCTCGGGGAGGAATTAACAGGGCGTGAGACAGTAAACAAAATACTCAAGCTAGGATATAAGCTCTAGCTCTAGCTAATAAAAGCATCCTCCTATTTTTTGCAGAATTTTCGCTAATTTTTGCCATTTTTGACTGTGACTCTGGCGGTGACTCTTGCTGTGAGGAATAAGGGTTGCTTGTCTCGCAGACGTTACGCTCTCGTGAGGTACAGGTTTCCTATGCAATGTTGCTGAGCTCTCGGAGTTTCTCTCATCGCAAGATTTTTACATTGCTCTAAGAGAAACTTCGACAGCTCTTGGCATGTTTGGTCTTTTAATCTTCGGCTAATCACCGAGATTTTTCGATTTTTCTTGCTCTCTCGGCGAGTCACCATCTAGCGACGCTGAGGCTCGCCTCGTTCACTGCGAAAAATCTCAAATCTCTGCCTAATTAGTGGAATTGCGCGCTTAAAGCTCCTTCGATTCACCAGATACTAGTGAGTGATAAGGATTACTTGTCTCACGCCAGAATTAAAAATAGCAACAATAGAAAGGAGATTAAAGCGCGCAATGCTGCACTCAAGCAGGTCGTCACGCTAGTAATCCTTGTCTCACGCCAGAATTAAAAAATAGCAGAGAATAGCAGATTTGCTAACGAACTAGTTAAGCAAAGTTTTAGACAAAACGCTTATGCGATTGCTGGTATCGGAATTTGAAAGAGTTATGCTGCCAATTTCTGTTTGAGGAGCAAGCTCTGAGCGCTCAAACAACACTTCGCGCAAATGATTAATAGTCCCAGCATTGCCATCAACGATGTTAACATTAGAAGGCAAAAATTCGCGAAAATAATCGCGATAAAAAATAAAATGCGTACACCCAAGTACAACCGAATCAATAGACTCTAAATCGTAATCATCAAAATATTTATGAAGAGCTGCAAAAACTATATCGCGATTACTAAGCTCCCCTTGCTCAACAATCCGCACTAAATCCGGGCAAGGCCTAGAGAAAATCGTGTTGTTTTGAGAAAAGCGTTGTAGTAAATCCGCAAACTTGCGCTCGCGAAGAGTTAGCTCAGTTGCTGCTACGATTACGCGTTGAGGCTCGCCTTTGCCTAAATCGCAAGCTAATTTCAAAGCTGGCTCCATACCTATGATTGGTATGTCGTAGTGCGCTCGCAAATCTTTCACAGCCGCAGAAGTGGCTGTGTTGCAGGCAATCACAACTGCTTTTACATTTAGGTTAACGAATCGCTCAACGATTGCAAAGCTCAGCTTTTTAACTTCTTCAGGAGTTTTAATGCCGTATGGCGCGTTTGCAGAGTCGCCGAAATAAAGTATATGCTCATTTGGCATAGCGGATCTTATTTCGCGAGCAACAGATATCCCACCTAATCCAGAATCAAACACACCAATTGCTGCCGACGAAGACATACACTACCTCCTAAGACAGTTCACAATCGTAATGGCGAGCCTCAACATACTACGAAATATATTGAACGCTGCCATTTCTAATTATGGCAACTTCGCTAGCAACTTCTTGCACAACGCCAACATCATGAGTAATAAACAAGCATGCGTAACAGTATTTTTGTTGCAAATCATGTAATAAGTTAAGTACACGACGTTGCACTGTTACGTCAAGCGCAGAAGTTGGCTCATCCGCAATAAGCAGAGAAGGCTGTAAAATCAACGCTCGCGCAATACCTACGCGCTGTCTTTGACCTCCGGAAAGCTCGTGAGGAAAACGGCTTGCGAATTCAACTGGCACTTGTACTTGATTAAGCATTTCTTCAACGCGCTCTAAACGCTCATTGGCATCAAGATTCGTGTGTAAAAGTAATGGTTCTGCAATACTCCAGCCAATGGTTTTACGCGGATTTAGTGCGGAACCTGAATCTTGAAAAACGTATCCAATTCGCGATAATGCTTGGCGGCGAGCTTTACTGTTTAATCTGTTTAAGTTTTCTCCATTAAGTAGCACTAATCCCGAATTTGGTTTGATTTGCCCAGAAATAAGCTTTGCAATAGTGGTTTTTCCAGCTCCAGACTCCCCAACTAAAGCTAGTGTAGAGCCAGAGTTAATGCGCAAGTTTGCGTTAGTTAGAGCAAGCTTATTGGAATCTTTGCTAAAACGAGCATGCGAATACTTCACGCTTACGCCTTGAACTTCAACTACTGGAGATCCAGATTCTGGAGATTCAGATTCTGTAGATTCAGAAATATTTTCAGCAATATTATTAGAAATATTCTTAGCAATCGCTTTCGCTACTTCTTCTATACTTTCGTAAGAATCACCGCTTGAAGCATATTGCATATCAAATTTCGGAACAGAATCTAGCAAAGTGCGCGTATATTCGTGCTTAGGATTCGCAAAAATATGCTGAACTTCGCCATATTCCACAATATTTCCGCCTTGCATTACATGCATTTCATCCGCGAGCGCGCGCACAACACTCATATCGTGCGTAATAATTAGCACAGCAAGCTGTAATTTCTCCGATAAATTACGTATAAGACGTAAAATATCTCGTTGCGTTGTGATGTCGAGTGCTGTTGTAGGCTCGTCTGCAATCAAAACTTGTGGACGATTTATTAAAGCCATCGCAATCATCGCACGCTGGAGTTGGCCGCCAGAAAGCTCATGCGGATAAGAACGGTACACGCGCTCAGCATCACTCAACTCAACCTCGAGGAGCTGCGAAATTACACGCTTCTTACGCTCTCTTTGGCTAAGTTTTCCTGCTTTTTCAGGATGATATATTAGCGCTTCTTCTATTTGCTTGCCGATTGTTTTCACAGGATTAAACGCACTGGACGGCTCCTGAAAAATCATGCCAATCATGCCACCGCGAATATGCTCATAAGGTGCATCTTCGCTAAGCAAATTTATAAAAGATTCGTTAGAATCCGAAGCGTTAAAAAGCGCCGCATTACCTTCAACACGCGCATTATTATCAAGCAATCCCATAAGCGCAAGCGCAGTAAGCGACTTTCCAGAACCGGACTCGCCTACTAACGCAGAAACCATTCCGGCGCGCAATTGCATAGAAACGTTGTGCGTAATTTGCCTACCGTCAATCGAAACCGACAAATCTTCAACGCTTATAACAATTTTTTTACGCGCATCTGAAGCTTGCGCATCCAAATTCGTCATCTTCAATCACCTATTCAAAGACACAGCTGCATAATTAGGGTAAGCAGGAAAACTTCCGATGTAGAAATTCTCAACACTGCTTCCATGAATAAACGTGTTATGCGAGTAAATAAGCGGCACAACAGGCGAATCTTCCATAATAGCGCGATCCGCCTTTTGCCACAGCTTATGCGCCGAATTCTCGTCAACAGTTTGCACAGCTTCGCGAATTAAAGAATCTACTTTAGGATTAGAATAACGAGAAATATTCCAGTTACCGCCGCCAATTTGCGAAGAATCAAAAAGCGGTCCCAAATTGGCAAAAGCAGAAGGAAAATCAGGCTGCCACGAAGCCAAAGCCAAATCGTAATCTCCGGAATTTGACGTAATTGCGTCCGTGAAGTTTACTGCGTCAACGGTTTTAATCGTCACTTTAATACCAGCTCGCTTTAAGCTTGATTGCACAGAAGACGCCACTTGCGTTTGATCCGGACGCGCAATAAGGCTCAACTTAATATCAGTTTTACCCGATTTTTTCAACAGTTGTTTAGCTTTATCAACGTTTCCGCGAGGATCTTCAGAATACAAATTAAACTGCTTTCGGCCAGAAATACCAGGCGTAATAAGCGTAGTAGCAAAACCTCCAGCAATTTCGCCGCCCTTCGCAGTGCGATATGACTGCTTATCAACAGAATACTGAATCGCCTTTCGAATATTGATATCCGTTATTCTGCGCGTATTAATAGCCAAATATTCAAGAGCACCATCACTACTAGTAGTCAGCAACTTGCGAGATTGAGGATGCGCTTGAGCTTGTGCAAGCTGAGCAGGCGGCACAAAATCAGCCAAAAATGCGGCTTTTGTATCCGTATTTCCTTGAATCATAGACTGAGCTGAAACATTAGTATCCGAACCAAGTTTCCACACGATTTCATCTGTAGCAGCTGTGCGAGTGCTGTCAAGCTTAGGATCCCAATACTTATTGCGTTGCATTACAACTTGCTTTCCAACTTCGTTTTGCACAATCCTGTATGGCCCTGAAGATTTAGGCTTTTTACTATATGTCTGAGCATCGCCTGAACTAGTTGGAACCGGCACGAATGCAGCCAAAGATGTCACCCACGGCCAATCTGCAAAAGGTGCTTTCAAATGGAAAATAATCGTTTGATTATCTGGAGTTTCAATCGAATCAAGCGACTTTCCGTCGAATGGTCCTCTATAGTTTTCAGCTCCAACAAGAAGAGTTTTGTGATATCCAAAACCACCGCTTAACGAATCTGCAAACGAGCGCTCAATGCCAAATTTAATATCGTGCGAAGTAATTTCGGTTCCATCTTCATACTTAACACCCTTTTTAAGAGTGTATTTCCAAGTTTTTCCACCGTCACTTGTTGTGCCAGTATCCGTTGCCAAATCTGGAACTACGCGCGTTTGCTTGCTTAAATCCGGATTTACTTTCCAAGTAGTAAGCGCGCGGAAGATGAAATTATTTGACGTAATTGGCAAACCCTGACTGCGAGCTGGATCGAAATTCATATTCGTATTTGACGTAAATATTGTAAGAGTTCCGCCTTTTTTAGGATTAGAATTTAGAACGGAAGCGTTCGTAATACTGGTTTTTCCCGAGTTGTAATTTGTGCAAGCTGAAAGCGAAAGTAGTGAAATTGTAAGTAGCGAAAAAGCTGCTGTTGAAGCAAGAATTTTCTTTGAAATCGTATTTTTGAAAATGAACATAATAATCCCCTTATTTCTTTAATATTTCTATTTAAAATTTAATTCTTTAAAACTCGCGCATACGCTATTTAACGTTTTAACTTGAGAAAAAGTGAGCGAGCTGACACGATCAGCATCAAGCAAACGCAAACGCTTAGGACTCGCCCACTAACAATTGCACTCGAAAAGCACTAACAGACTGCGGCACGAGGATCGACGAAGCGATAACAGATGTCAACAATAAGATTCGCAACAATCACAAGCGCAGCCGCAAAAAGCGTCACACCAACCAGCACTTGCAAATCAAGATTTTTAACAGAATCAAGAAGTAGCGAACCCAAACCTTGCATAGAGAAAACTCTCTCAGTAATCACAGCACCGCCAAGCAAACCGCCTAAATCCAAGCCAAACATTGTTAGCACAGGAAGCATTACGTTAGGCAGAGCGTGACGAGTTATAACTTTCGTTCGCGGCATACCCTTAGCCAATGCAGTGCGCATATAATCCTGTTGCAACTCGTCAAGCATATGAGCACGAGTAAGTCGCGTATAATAAGCGGCGTTAAGAAGCTCCAAAACAATCCACGGAAGCAGCAAATGCTGCAGCCAACCTAAAGGATTATCCGAAAAATTCACATAACCGCCTGTAGGGAAAATCGGCAAATACACTGCAAAAGCAAGTATCGCAAGCATACCAATCAGGTAAGCAGGAGACGAAATCCCAATTGACGAAAGCGCTCTAAACGCACGGTCAAAAAGCGATCCTTCTTTAGAAGCAGAAATCACTCCGGTTACTACACCAATAATTACCCAAAGTAATGCAGCGCCAATCGCCAAAGAAGCTGTCACAGCGAAACGACTCATAATAAGATCTGTGACTGGTTCGTTAAGCGTGAATGACCAACCTAAGCATGGAGACGAGCAGATAATTGCAGCACCGGCGGCACTAGCGGCAGAACCGGCGGCGGCACCAGCGGCACCAGCTGCAGAAATTCCTGAGGATGCATAATTAGTTCCAAATTCTCGTCCAAAAAATATGCCACGAATATAGTTTCCAAGCTGCTCATACCAAGGCGCGTCCGTGCCCATAAATGCGGAAACTCGAGCCAAACGTTCAGGAGTGCACGGCTTTCCGCAAGCGAGTTGCGCAGGATTCGCTGGAAGCATAAAGAAAATAAGGAATAATACAACTGCAATTAGTGTTAAAACAAGTACCGCGCTTGCTGAACGCTTTATTAAAAACGTAAGAAAATCTACGGTTTTACTAATAACTCGCGAGTTTTGGGCGGATTCATTATTGCTGTTATTACTAATATTTTGTTGCATATTTTTCTTCTGCGTATTATTTACATTCTGCTTATCGCTAATATTTTTTGTACTGCTATTACTATTTTTCGTATCGCTATTACTAATATTTTCCTTATATCTCATGCCGTCGCCGCCTTTTTAGAGCGAGGCTGAAGAGCACTGGCCAAACCGTCACCAACAAGATTAAAACCGAAAGTTAGCAAGAACAGTGCAATTCCAGGAAAAAGTAAATACCATGGGTCAACTAACACCCATTGCACAGCTTCTGCAATAGCGCGACCCCACGAAGGCGAAGGCGGATTCATACCAACGCCAAGGAAAGACAACGCAGCTTCAGCTCCAATTCGTCCAGGAATAAGGAACGTTATATTTACGAGCAACAACGGCATCATATTTGGCATTATTTGTTCACGAAGAACATGCCACGTACCGGCTCCCATTACGCGAGATGCAACTGCAAAATTGCGGGATTTAAGCGTAAGAGTTTGAGCACGAACTAAACGCGCAATACTTGGCCAACCAAAAAATCCTAAAACAAGTATTAGCAGAAGTGGACGCGGAAAATCTTGTGGCACAACAGCAGATAAAGCAATCGCAAAAATCAAGAACGGGAATCCGAAGAACACGTCCATTGTGCGCGAAAGCAAAGCATCAGCAAAACCACTGAAATACCCTGCAATCATGCCGATTATGATGCCAAGAAATAGCGATATTATGGTAGAAGCGACGCCAATTCCAAGTGATACGCGCGCGCCATGAGCCACAATTGCAAAAATATCAAGACCACGAAGTGGCGTAACACCAAACCAATGCTGGAAACTAATTCCACCAAAGCCTTTTGGAACAGAATTAAGATCTAAATATTCTGGATGCTCATCATAAGGATTATTGCCAGTGATTGCAGTAAAAGCATCGGCGAAAATTGCCAAAATCACGAAGATTGCAATAATTATACTTCCTGCAATCATGCCAGAATTATTCCCAGTAGGAACGGTGACGCTAGATGAATCACGCTTATAGCGTGAACGAAATACACCGACCCTTCTCATCTTTACTCATTTCGTCACCTGCACTTTCTTTTGAATATAATGCAATATAAATTAACGCAAAATACAAATCGAGTAAAAATTTGTATTGTTGTCTTATCGACATTATAGGAACCCATAGAAAACGGGGTGTCGCATCGTCTTGCTTGAAGCTGCATTGCGCGCTTCAAGCAAACCGATGCGAGAGCGCTGACTCAATGCTGAAAGCACAGTGCGCTTTCAGTGTCAGCGCGCCCAACCACAAGCACTCCTAGGCGTAATACGCCAATTAGTTCAACCACACTCAAATAAAACGGCACCACATAAGCCTCGCTTTTCGCTTAGGCGTAGCGCGAAAAGCGACTCAATGCGAAAGCGCTTGCACAATGTGGAAACTCCAGTGGACTTATTCCTCACGGCATAGCCGTTCGGCTGATTTGCGAATCGACGACTTCGAGCTGCATAATGCGCGAGAAATCACTTCGATTCGCTGAGCTTGCTTAGGGTTGAAAGTCCAGTGGACTTTCAACGCAAGCTCAGTAGCGAGCGCGTTACCAGCGCGAGCGTTAAGCACACTAAACTTTCGACACGCACACACACTAAGTAAACAAAATCGGGATGAGGTTCTTGATTTTGTGTACTTAGAGCGCGTGTCGGTAAACAAAACCAAGAAGGGTTGCTTGGTTTTGTTTACTTATGGGGTTGATAAGTAAACAAAAGCAAGAGTGGGTTCTTAGTTTTGTTTACTTAAGTAGCGTGTCGCATCGTCTTGCTTGAAGCTGCATTGCGCGCTTCAAGCAAACCGATGCGAGAGCGCTGACTCAATGCTGAAAGCACAGTGCGCTTTCAGTGTCAGCGCGCCCAACCACAAGCACTCCTAGGCGTAATACGCCAATTAGTTCAACCACACTCAAATAAAACGGCACCACATAAGCCTCGCTTTTCGCTTAGGCGTAGCGCGAAAAGCGACTCAATGCGAGAGCGCTGAACTTCTGACCACATTGAATAAAAAATATAGGAAAGCCGACTTAAAGCATTTACGATACTTAATACAAAACAACAATCATTAAAAATAGTTTCAATTGATGCTATTTTACGTTAAACTAGATGATAGAAGGTGAGTATGAATTTTGAGTACGATCCTGCAAAAAGCTTAAAAAATTTAGCTAAACATGGTATCAGCTTCAAAAAAGCCCAATTACTTTGGGAGAATACGACAATTACATTAGAATCCAAAAATTCAGGAAACGACAACTCTCGCTATTTAGTTTTTGGAAAGATAGGCAGCAAACATTGGACTGTAGTAATAACAAAAAGGAATAATCGAATTCGTATTATTTCTGTAAGAAGATCACGAAAGAAGGAGGAACAATATTATGAAAAACACCACAAAAAGTAAAGAAATAAGCGGAAAAGAAATTGATAGAAAATTCGATAACGGCGAAGACGTGCTTGAGTACTTTGATTTGGAGCATCCAATTATAGAGAACCACTCAAATGAACAAAAGCACGTCACTTTTATTATGCCTGAATGGATATTGAGAATAATGAAATTCTTTAGAGTAGCTACAACACGGTAGTCAAATAAAAGAAATAAAAACAAAATGTGCCGACGTATTGAATCATACAACGGCACGTTTTTTGTTTAGTTATTAGTTATCTAAAATTTGCTTAATGCTTAAACTACGCGCGCTTAAGAGTTACGCTAAGCTCAGTTGCGCTAGAATCAGCCTCAGTAACGTCTAAGCTTGTAGCAAGAGTTTCGTTAGCAATCAAATCACGGAACTGCTCAACTTTAGCAACGTCCGAAGCTGGCACGCTCAAAGTCAAAGCGATTCGGTCGCTAATATCCAAACCGTTCTCCTTGCGAGCATCCTGAACAGCGCGAATAGCATCGCGAGCGTAACCTTCAGCAAGCAAATCGCTAGTCAAAGCAGTGTCAAGCATAACGAAACCGCCAGTTGGCATTGCAGCAGAAGCCGTATTTTGAGCCGCTTGAGCATCCGAAGACTCAACTCGATTCACAAGCTCATATTCGCCTTCAACAAGCGCAACTTCGCCGTTTGGAGTCTGAACAACAGGAGCGCCAGACTCGTCAACTCGCCAATCGCCACTCTTAGAAGACTTAATAGCAAACTGAACTTGCTTACCCAAACGAGGACCAGCCGCGCGCGCGTTCACCTTAAGCTCGTGAACAATCTTCAAACCGTGAGAGCTTGCATCTTGCAAAGTGCAGAATGTAACATTCTTCACGTTAAGCTCGCGCTCAAGCACCTGCTCATAAGGCTCTACAGCAGCAGTATTTTCCGCAACAACCGTCAAGTTTGCTAACGGCTGGCGCACACGCAACTGTTCAGCCTTACGCAAAGAAAGCGTAGAAGACACAACCTCGCGCACCTTATCCATAGCAGCAACCAAAGCATCATCGTGCGCAAGAACAGCGCCAAGTTCGGTTACTTCGCCAGCCTTAGGATTCTTCTCACCATCCGAAAGAGTCTCAGGCTCAACCAAATAAGGCCAATCAGCCAAATGCACGGATTCGCCGCCGGTAAGACCACGCCACACAGCCTCCGCTTCCATAGGAGCAAGAGGAGCAATCGTGCGCATAAACACTTCCAACACAGTGTAAAGCGTGTTAAAAGCAGTCTCATCTTCATTCCAGAAACGGTCACGGCTGCCGCGAATATACCAATTTGTAAGCACGTCAATAAAATCGCTTACTGCCGTGCAAGCATCGCTAATCGCAAACTCGTTCAAGCATTTTTCTACGCGCTCAACAAGTAAACGCGTGCGAGCAAGCAAGTAGCGATCCATGTTGCAAAGTCCTGCAACCTCATCCGCGCGAAGGCGACGAGCATCGTAACCCTTACCGCCGTTTGCAGCATTCGCATACAGCGTGAAGAAGTAGTATGAGCTCCAAACTGGAAGCATAACTTGACGAACAGTATCCCTAATGCCGTCTGCAGTCACAATCAAATTGCCACCGCGCAAAATTGGCGAAGACATAAGGAACCAACGCATTGCATCCGAACCGTACTCGTTGAAAACGCCGTTCACATCCGGGTAATTGCGCAAATGCTTACTCATCTTCTGACCGTCGGAACCAAGCACGATTCCGTGGCAAATCACGTTCTTATAAGCTGGGCGATCGAATAGAGCCGTAGCCATAATGTGAAGCGTGTAGAACCAGCCGCGAGTCTGACCAATGTATTCAACGATGTAATCGCATGGGAAGTGCTCTTCGAAGAATTCCTTATTTTCAAACGGATAATGGAACTGCGCGAAAGGCATGGAACCGGACTCAAACCAGCAGTCGAGAACATCCGTAATACGGTGCATTTGCGACTTTCCAGTAGGATCGTCTGGATTTGGACGAGTAAGGCGATCGATATACGGGCGGTGCATATTCACATTGCCGTCGTCGTCGCGCGGATAGTCGCCAAAATCAGCCTTAAGTTCTTCCAACGAACCGTACACGTCTACGCGAGGATACTTTGGATCGTCACTCACCCACACTGGGATTGGCGAGCCCCAGAAGCGATTACGGCTAATCGACCAGTCGCGAGCGTTAGAAAGCCACTTACCAAACTGGCCATCCTTAACATTTCCAGGAATCCAATTGATCTCCTGATTAAGCTCAAGCAAACGCTCCTTAATCTTTGTAACAGACACAAACCAGCTAGAAACAGGCTTGTAAATAAGCGGAGTTGCGCAACGCCAGCAGTGAGGATAGCTGTGCACATAGCTTTTTTCTTGGAATAGCAACGCGCGCTGATCTTCTGGCATTTGAGCGAGCGGACCATCTCCTGCACGCAAGTTGCGCAAAATTGGCAAGTTCGCGTCGAAAACGTACAAGCCTTCGTAATCTGGGCAGTCGCTTGTAAACTTGCAGCCTGCGTCGAGCACGTCAACGCTGCGAATTTCGTGCGCGTTAAGCGTGTTCATATCGTCCTCGCCGTAAGGAGCCTGGTGAACGAGACCAGTACCTTCAGCGGTGTCAACATAATCTGCTGTGAAAATCGTAAAAGCGTTAGGACCAGGAGTGCCACCCTCTGCGAGCGCAGATTCGCTTGCAAAGTATGGGAATACTGGGTAGTAGCGCCAGCCTGCCATATCAGCGCCCTTAAGTTCGCGCACAACTTCGTAGTTTTCGCCAAGTTCCTTAGTGTAGGAGCCGAGCAAAGGCTTACCGATGTAGAACTTCTTTCCAGCAAACTTGCCTTCAGTTGGACGAACTTCCACGTAGTCGATGTCTGCGCCGACTACGATTGCGAAGTTGGTTGGAACTGTCCAAGGAGTAGTGGTCCAGAATACTGCGTAAGCATCGTCTTCATCGCGAAGCTTAACAGCAACGGAAACAGTGGTATCCTGGCGGTTTTGGTAAACGTCCGCGTCCATGCGAAGCTCGTGGGCGCTAAGCGGAGTCTGATCCTTTGGGCAATACGGAAGCACGCGGTAACCCTTGTAAGCCAAGCCCTTATCGTAAAGCTGCTTAAATGCCCACATTACGGATTCCATGTATGGAATGTTCAGAGTTTTGTAGCCGCGCTCGAAATCAACCCAGCGAGCCTGACGATGTACGTAGTTTTGCCACTCGTTCGTGTACTTCAAAACGCTAGCACGACAAGCATCGTTGAACTTTGCGATGCCCATTTTTTCGATTTGATCAACCGACTCGATGCCGAGTTCCTTCTGCGCTTCCAACTCTGCTGGAAGTCCGTGAGTGTCCCAACCAAAAACGCGGTTTACTTTGCGGCCTCGCATAGTCTGATAGCGCGGAACAACATCTTTTGCGTAGCCTGTTAGCAAGTGGCCGTAGTGAGGAAGACCGTTTGCGAATGGAGGGCCGTCGAAGAACACGAACTCGTTCTGGCTTCCTTTGCCAGACGGACGGTATTCGATTGACTTGCGGAAAGTGTTGTTTGCATCCCAGTACTGGAGAACTGATTCTTCAAGCTTTGGGAAGGAAGGATTTGGTGCAACTTGCGCGCCGGCAGTTTCTTGCGCTGATGCTGAAACACTTACCTTTGGGTATACGTTATTTGCGCACGACTCTTCTGATGGACTAGTGGATTCGCTCACTGTGATCTCCTCGCTCAACAGGGTGAATATTTCCCTGCGAGGACGACAGTTACTGCCGCGGTACCACCTCGCTTGCTACAAGATGATTACGTAACTCAAATACGCAAGTTACAAAACTTAAGTACGTAACGCAATCTAACTATTCTCATAGCCTCTCGTGTTTGGCTATACGGGCCAACCCCGTCGGTTCTAATAAGCGAGAATCTTACGAATCCTCGCCGTTCTTCCGAAAACTCCCCGCCGATAACGGATCATCGCTTAAGTTAGAAACAATCTAACACTATCCCCTAACATTAGGAAGTATTTCGCGACTCACGAATAATTTCATTACATTTTCATGACATATTATCCAAAAATGCCTTAGCTTCCTTAGCATTGCTAAAAACAATGCCGTCTTCAGAAATTTTGCCATTCATAATTTGATTAGCGTGATTCATAGCTTTAAGCGTTGCTTCGTTGGGAACAGGCAAGTTACTATTCAAGGTAATATTTTCTTTAATTTTATTTTTCCAATCATAAAATTCGCAAATACTCGACATTCCAATGCATTCAATGACATTTTTAGAACAATTTGGCGCTTCAACACAAAGCGCACTTAATAATTTCTCAATCTTCTCTAAAAACTCTAGATAATAGCTAGTTTCTAATAGTATGTCGAAATCTTTAATAAGCTGAAATACTGTTGCATTAGAACTATGTGGTCTAGCACAATACAAACGTTCATCGTGAGCACAAATATTTCTAAACTCTTTAATTCTTCTATAAGTAGAATCAATTTTTATTGACGTAATATCTTTTTGAGAGCAGTGTGAAGAATTATAAAGTTCAGTATATTCCTTAGCAACCAAACCTCTCACGAGATCAGTTTGCTTTTGATAAAACCAGAATATCTGCCCTAAAGTCAAATCATTAGACAAAACCCATAATGGAACTTGACCATCATGAATATCAACACAATGGCGTATATATTCTTTCCCTGGATTTAATTTTTGATTATTTGATGTATTATTTTCGATGATTCGAGCAAATGTATTAATTAAAGTAAGTGATCCCTCTGGATCTTCATAATTAGTTTCATTAAGATAAGCATTAACTTCATTATTGTGTATCTGACTAAAACAATACGAACATGATGATTTTAATAATGCTTCTGCTCTAGTTGTAGCCGCAAAGATAATACTGCGAAGTTCGCGATCAAATTTAAAAAGATAATAAATGTGCTCAAACTTTGTTCCTTGAACATATTCATTCGAATTGTTTGACTCAAGAAATGGATTTTTATACCCATTTATAACGCTATAGTAACTTTCTCTTTCAAGTATTTCCATAGCTTTAAACTCATCATCAAACACTACTCTTCTAGACTTAAGCAATTCTATTTGTTGCTTGATAGTAGTAAAAGGCTTATAAATCACCATAATCCCCACCAATTTCCCCCGCTATTAGATGCACAAAGAGCCAATCAATTACTTGATTGGCTCTTTGCGAACCAGACACTGCCTGGCTTCATCACACTTCGATTATACAAAAGAAACTAATGTTTGTCAACAAAAAAAAAATAAGCAAACTACATATAGCACACAACACCATTGCACAAATATAAGCTGCACAACATCCACACATAAAAGTGCCCCGGATCAGAATCGAACTGACGACACCCACTTTAGGAGAGTGGTGCTCTATCCACTGAGCTACCGAGGCAGTGTAGTTGATTGCAGCGCGCAACACGCAAAACGAAACACGCGCACGCATCCTGCAAAGCAACAAATGGCAATTATACACTAAGGCGTGTCACTGCGGCGCGCTTAATCCTCAAGATTCGATTGCGTACCAGCTGTAGCCGCCGTTGCAGACTGCTCCGCCTGAGCCGCGTCCAATTTGGCACGAACTGTGGCAAGCAAACCCTGCGCACGTTTTGCCAACGCCTCGCCAATCTCCCACTGACGCATGGACTGATCCAACGTCAAACCGCCAGCTTCCAACGCCTGAACCGCCTGAACCAGCTTTTCACGAGCCTCTTCGTACGGCATCGCCTCAATCGCAGCGCGCTCTTCTTTCGTAAGTGTGCTTGCAAATTCTGCACTTTCGTTATTTTCTGCAGCTACTTCTTCCGCTTTTTTCGTCGCTTTCTCGCTCATATCTAACCTTTCGTTATATCTAAAATATCTAAAATATCTAAAAATTTACTTACTTGACTTTAAGAAGCAGCTTTCGTTCCAGTCACCTTTGTTCCAGTCACCTTGCCAAGTACCACACCGCTTTTAAGCGTAACTGTCATATCGTCGCCAACTTTCGCTAAAGCCGCGTCGTCAAGCACTCGCCCACCGCTAAGCTGCACAACGGCGTACCCGCGATTCAAAGTCGATTGCGGACTTAACGCAGTCAAGCTCGCGTGAGCTTTCTCAACAGTCAAACTCGCGTCGTCAAGAAGTCGCACCAAACCGTGACGCATTCGCTCAACAGCCTGCTCAACCAAGCGCTCGTGCGGCTCAAGCATAGTGCTCGGGCGCGTAAGACTCGGGCGATTAGCATAACCTTCAACGAGGCGAATCTCATTGTCAACGCGCGCAGAAATTCGCATGCGCATAGTTTGCAACGCGTTATCAATAAGCTGCCACTGCTCGCGAACGTCCGGAACAACGCGCTTTGCAGCATCCGTAGGAGTCGAAGCGCGCATATCTGCAGCCAAATCGATAAGCGTCCAATCGTCCTCGTGACCGATTGCAGACACAATCGGCGTCACGCACGCAGCAGTAGCGCGAACCACGCCCTCGTCCGAAAAACCAATCAAATCCTCAAAGCTACCACCGCCGCGAGCAACGATAATAACGTCAATCTCTGGATCAGCATCGAGCTGCTTAATTGCGGCAATAATATCCGCCGGGCACTGCACGCCCTGCACATGCGCGTGAACAACTTTGAATCGCGTAACAGGCCAGCGCAAATTCACGTTCGTAATAACATCGCCCTCCGCGCGAGCTTGAGGAGCACACACTAGACCGATGCACTTAGGAAATTCTGGAAGCGGAACCTTATTTTCAACGTCGAATAAGCCTTCACCTTTAAGCTTTTTGCGCAATTCGTCAATTTGCGCTTTTAAGTCGCCGGCACCAACGCGCCTAATTTCGTCTGCAACGAAGCTCAAACGCGTGGCTTTCACCCAAATATCCGCTTTGCCGTGAACGACTACGCGATCGCCTTGGCGAAGTTCACGCGCCTGCTGCACGAAATTACTGAAGCCCATTACGGAAATCGACACTTCCTCGTTGCTATCGCGAAGAGTGATGTATCCGGAAGACGCGCGGCGCATGTTAATTTCGACTATTTGACCCTCAATCCACGCTGCTGGCCACCGTTCTACTGCACTGTGGAACTTTTGGCTTAAGATTGCAACAGGCCATGGATTTTCGGCAGTCGTGTCTGCTGCTTTCAGAGGAAGCTGGCGCGGCTGAGGCATAATCGTCTGCTGCGAATCTTGCTGCAAACCTTGCGAAGTATAATCTTGCGAAGCATCATCCTGGAATAATTGCGGCATCATATTTGACGAGGTCATGTTTACAGCTTGACTGCAAAGAAGGACAAACACGCGCTAACACTCGCCAGTTGTGCCCACAATAAAATACTCCCCATGCGATTAGGCATGAGGAGTACTTAATTATTTGGAATCTTAGAATTTTGGAATCTTAGAATTTTAGAATCTTAGAATCTAAAATGCAATTATTTAATACTTCGATTCCGCAATCTGCTAGCAATTAACGCAAAAGCACCAATTAGCATCAACAAAGTGACTGTAACCATAGTGGAAACTGTTCCAACACCAGTTGCACTTAACTTTGAAAGCACGCTATTTGCATTAGTTTCCTTTGAAGATGCAGAATTGCTTGTACCAGACTTGGTAGCGCCATTAGCTTTAGATCTACTTCCGCTCTTATTTCCGCTACCGTTAGCATCAGCATTGCTTCCACCTGCAGAGCCATCAGCACTTGAGCCACCAGCACTTGAGCCGCCAGAGCTCAAATTATCATTGGCAACATCGCTAGAAGATACATAATTTTCATAATCTGAATCAAATCCAAATCCTGAAGAACTTCCTGAAGAACTTCCGAAAGAGCTTCCGAAATTATTTTCAGAATATTTCAGATTATCTTCTGCTCGTGTTTCTTCAAATGAAGTTGCATTAGCAGGAATAACCCACACAGTAGTCCATGCAATCTGCGAACCCTTTTCATCAAGAAGAACAATCGTATGCTTACCTGAATATCCTTCTGGAATCTTAGCATCGAAATTAGCTTGACCCTTTTCATTCAAGGTGACTTTCACATAATTAACGCCATCTTTACCATGCAATAGCACAGGCGAAGAATAAATGTAAGCATATGCATATATGGCTTTATCCTCTTTAAGCTTCTTAGATAATTCACTATTATTATCAAGTCGAAGCTTCATAGGATTTTCGACACCAGCACGAGCAACATTGTTCTCATTCTCGCCAACTACAAGATTACTCTTCAAGCTCTTTTTCAAGCTAATAACGCTATTAGGAGCTTGTGGGACAGGAGCATTAGCAGCAGGAGCAGGAGGAACTTCTTTCTTCTCTGGAGCAACTGGAGTCACCGGCTTGTCTGGCTGATCTGGTTCAACAGGTCCTGGTTCAACAGGTCCCGGTTCAACAGGTCCTGGTTTAACAGGCTCAGGTTTAACAGGCTCAGCAGGATTCTTTTTCACGAACGAAATGGCAGTTCGCTGATTATCTCCCTTAGCAGAGTTTCCAGCATAATCAGTAGCTTCTATGCGAAGAACATGATTACCGGCAGACAAATCTTTACCATGAATAACCGCCTTTAACTCCAAATTATCCTTTTCAGGTTTATCTATTTCGGTATAAGAACTATATCCTTGAATTAACGAAAGCAATGTACTTTCTACAGGATGAGGAGCTAAATTCGTATTAGAAACAGCACCGATTGGCTTGTCATCAACATATGCAGCTACAGATTTAAGATTTGCATCTTTAGCTTTTATAGTAACAGTATAGTCACCTTCTACTGATTCTCCGTCTTTCATGCTCACATCTACAGTTGGATTTGTTTTATCAACAACAACTGGAACTGAACCATACACAGACGAATTCACCTTGTCGTTAAGCTCAAGAAGGATATGATCTCTATTTTCTACATGAACATCACGCTCAAATTCCTTCTTATTTGCTTCTGGACCATCACCATTTTCTAGAGAAGTGAATTCCGCAACAACAGAATGATTAATAGAAAGCCTATATCCAGAAGCGTCATCTTGAGCACTACCCTTAAACTTTACGGTATCTTTGTTTGTAAACAACGTATGACCATATAATTGTGGCTCAGCAAAAGTGGCTTTTGGAGCTTCTTTATCAAACAAGAAAGCAACTGCAAAATCCATAAGCTTATTACCATTAGCAGTTTTTACAACAGCACGGAAATCATTAATTCCCGTATGCATTGGCAAATCAATAGAGAAACTATGCGCTTGACCGTCTATTCTTGCAACAACGGCTGGCTTTATTTCATATTTACCATCTTTAAGACGTGTAGAAGGAGTGAATTCTACACTCTTGATATCTGGTCCAACAGTACCTTCCAAGGTAAAGGAATCTAAGCTTGGCCCTGCAGTAAGCGGATTAATCATCCAAATATTCGCGCCAAGTGGCGTTACATTACTTGGATAGAACACGCCATTGCTTACTTCCATAAAGCTTGGCTCGTTACGACCCTGAAGCTTAACGGATTTAATTTTAAGATTCTGACCATTACTTGCACATAGAGTAACCTGATACGCCTTAGCAGAAGGCTTTACCGTTACTTCAAACGTACCATCTGGGTTAAGAGTTACTGTATCCTCTTTTGTTTCAGTATCATCTGCATCTTCAGCAGATTCACCACTTGAATTGGAAGAACCAGCATTAGAAGAACCAGCATCTTTCTTAACTTTATCCACTTGGTAACGAATAGTCAGCTCTAACTTTTGCTTAGGCTGAGAACTATCTTTTACCTTGCCTTTTACAGTTACACTACCATCACTTGCAACCGGCAAATTACCGTCACTATCTCCAGTATCCGTATTAGTAACACTAATACGAGGACGCTCTGGATTGTATGTTAATGTGAACTCTTCACTAGCTATTTGCGTCTTGCATTTATCGTCAGAGAACCCAAGCACCTTTACAGTATTTTCACCACGAACAATCTTTATATTATCAGTGGTAAACTTCGGAGCTTTATTTAGATTCACTTTAACTGTTTGGTTAACAGTGCTTCCGTCGTATTTTTTATAGCTTGCTAAGACTTTCATTGATTTAACATCGTCAGAAACATAACCTTCAAGACTTAACTTATTGTCACGCACTACCGATGTTCCAACCATCTTCCCATCCATTTCCTTTCGACGGGAAATGAAAATCTTATGATTTTTATCAGCAAACACTTTCACTACACGAGTTCCATTCATTCCTGCGTCTTTAGCAACAACAGAGATAAATGGCGTAGTGTTACCAACGTTTATTTTGCAAACGCGCTTATGATGTTCTTTATCTAGAGTGCAATCAGCTGCATCATCATACTTAAATACATCATTATCGCCAACACGACGAATAACAGGAAGACCAGGATCCTCACTCAAACTATCACTTAAGGTGATTGTTACAACGCCATTAGAATCGCGTTCAGAAACATTCATATCAGGCCCATGAGTATCTAGAGCAAACTTCATGTCGTAATTTTGCCAAGGGAATTCCTTACCCAAACGAGCTTGAATACGATAAACGTAGTTTCCATCCTTAAATCTCACAAACTCTGTGGTTTTCGGATCATAGCTAGTACCGTCAAAACGACCATTCACAGCTTCATGTCCCATTGAATCCGCCGCAGAAGGCAAAGTAGGTCTAGAAACGTTATGATCCTCACCAAGAACTCGTAATACCTTAGTGGCGGTTTCATCCATAATCTCATAGCGAATGTCTGCAGCACTACGCAATAATGGCGCATAAGGTGTTATTAAATCATACCAATCGTCATTATTAGGCGAGAACATAAATCGTTTAGATCCATTTACCTTAACTTGCATGCTTCCGTCCGCTGAATCAGCCATAAGAGCTGTAGTAGAATCGATTTCACCATTACTTTCATCAGCAGGCTGACTTGGAGTTCCCGGAGCAGGATTTGGCGCAGGATTAACAGGCTTAGCTGGCTTATCAGCATTCTTATACTTTTCACCAGGTTTAACCAAAATCTGCTCAGCATTCCAATCGCCAACAAAACCAAGATATGGAACAGACAAATCAGGCTGTCCTTCAGTTTTAGACTTTAAGCAAACCCAACCCTCAATGTAATGGTTTTGTCCATATTGAGGAGTCAAAGTAAAAGTAATATTAACCTTTTCGCCTGCTTTTACAGTTACAGAAGACTTGTCTGCAGTTAATGTTTCTTTATCGTTTACGAACGTAGATGTTTTTTCACCAGCTTTATTGGTCTCATTCACAACAACCTGATTTGGTACGCTATATTCAACATCTTTAGAACCATAGTTGTTCAATGTTATATCAAACTTGCGTTCGCCTTGCTTTAACTCATAAAGAGAAGCATACGCCTTGCTTTCATTGCTACGACTATCTTTAACAGTTGCAACAACGTCCGCTTTAATAGCCTTGTCAATCTGCGCTAAACCAGCACCAATTTGACGAGGAGCATATGGAACTTTCTTATTGCCATCATCGCGAGTGAGAATCTTAGCTGTATTCATCAACACTTGCTCAACACGATCAACTAATTCAGAAGACTTAAGTTCTTTGCCCTTAAAACGCTTCTTGTAACTTTCCATAAGCAGCGCAGAAAGACCTGAAATATTTGGAGCTGCCATAGAGGTACCAGACATGCTCCTGTACTTATTATCATTCTGAGTAGACCACACATTTCCACCAATACCAGAAATATGAGGCTTAAAATTAAGATCTGGAGTTGGGCCCCAAGATGTGAACCTAGATGGCTTTAATGAATCTGGGTTAGCAATAGCAACAAAATCATTACTGAAAGTTACTTCCACTTTTCCATTATTCTTTTTGATTGCTTGATAAATAGCCTCTCCATCTTCGTAACGTATTGATGTTACAAAAATGTCTTTAATCTTATCAACGCCTGCCATATCTAGGAATTGAGTAGAGTCATCCTTTACGTTGTATACAACAACGCCTTCAGCACCCTTTTCTTTTGCATTATTAACCTTTTCTGTAAACGCAATATCTCCACGTTTAACTAATGCATATTTACCCTTGAGGTCAAGGTCTTTAACATCATCTTTTTTGCCAAGGTTAATATCAACAATTTCATGTGATTTACCATCAGCAACACCAGTAGAAAGTGAATAAGGGAAATCATTCTGCTGAGCATCGCTAGAAGACGTACTTGTAGTGGACGCTTTCTTAACAGACCAAGTTGCCTTAGTCTGCGTAACTTTTGAATTTTCAACAGAAGCAACGCTGAAAGCATCTGGGAATGAAGATGGTGATCCTAAAGTGCCATCATCCCATTTCCCAAACTCATCATCTACTCCACCAGTCTTCGAGAAGTTCAAACCGGAATTTCCAGCGGAAACAACAGGCAATACACCAGCTTTGCGAGCTTTCATTAATGCAAGAGCAGCAATGCTTGAAGTAGAGTCAAGACCATTATCGGAACCGATAGACATGTTAATAACATCGGCACCAAGCTTAACAGAATCTTCTATAGCTGCTACAATGTCTGCATCGCGGCATCCTGGCATATCTGGATTATTAGAAAACACTTTCATTGCAAGCAACTGAGCATTCGGAGCTATACCATC
The DNA here is from genome assembly GCF_049244095.1 of Gardnerella sp. KA00255. Classification (NCBI taxonomy): domain Bacteria; kingdom Bacillati; phylum Actinomycetota; class Actinomycetes; order Bifidobacteriales; family Bifidobacteriaceae; genus Gardnerella; species Gardnerella sp. KA00255. The sequence continues at coordinate 1,541,508 of NZ_CP058374.1, read as the reverse complement.
AACGCGATGATTGCTAGCTGCAGGAGCGTTTTCTTCATCTCCATTAGCAGCCACAATACCAGCAACGTGCATGCCATGCTGTTCTGCATGAGTATCTTTTACATCAGACGTTTCATCCGCATAATTGAATCCTGCAGGAACTTTATCAGTAAAGCCCGGCTGTGGATTGAGCTTTTTTGCAGTTTTAGCAGCAGGATCCAATTTCATATCTTTGTTTTTAATATCGATTCCAGTATCGATTATGGAAACCAGCATTCCTGTACCGTCTAGGTTTTTATTAGCAGCCTTGAAGGCTTGCGTAATACCTTGAAGCTCACGAGCAAAGTTCTCCAGAGGATAATACAAGCGCTCTTTTTCTACAGACTTAACTTCTGGCTCATGACGTAAAGCTTGCATACGATTTGCTGGAATTGTTGCTTCGAAGCAGTTCATCAAATAACCAAGTTGGCGACGAACATTCATATTGTACTTTTTACGCCATTTAGCAATTAAATTATTTTGCTGATTTTTATTTGATTTCTCGGAAGCAATTGAAGGACTTTTAGGCTGATTGCGCAATGTGACAATAACAGCAATCGGCTTAGTAGGTCTGCTTGAATTATTTTTTATTGCATACTTTTCAAGCAATGCAGCCTTATTTGAATCTACGTATAAATTCTCATCTTTAGTAAGATTATGACTTATTGACGTTTTTTTATTAGATGTAAGTTGCTTTTCAAAAGAAGATACTTTCGCATCTTTTGAGTAAACACCTTTACCTGTATTTACTGGATTTTTAGCATCAGCAGCATTTACTGTACCAAAAGGCACGATAAGTGTTGCAGCAGCAACACCTAATGCAGCTAAGCGAGTCAGGTATGACGTTCGTTTGAACTTCATAAATACACTCTCTTTCAAATAGAACTGCACGCTCAAGTACGCTTGTAATTCAACGCACATGCGACTCATGCACACATGTAACTCATGCACGCATAGGACTCAACGCGTGTAACTCATGCCACACACGTTTCACATGCGCATATAGAGACATCACATGCGCATATCGTGACATCTAATGCACATGTCGCGCATACATCACATGTAGCCCAAACAAGAATGGACTAATGCGTTAACTGCAACGTTCTAAATCAAATTTGGGTTAATTCAGAATTAGCTCCCAAAATCTCAATAAAATGTTGCAGAAACTACTCTTACAAGTTCTGAGCATTACTAATAAGTGTAAATATTTCTGTAAGATGTTATGAATTTTCTACCGCTATCAAATGCAAAAACAATTTAAAAACAATTCAAAATGCTTTGTAAATAGCAGATAAATACATTCATCAACGATTTCACAAAATATTTTTCACAAACTTTAGCACTACGTAGTAAATAAAAAATGCAATTAATATGTAAATTTTTATGAATCTGATTTCAAAAAACATGAGCTCTTATATAAGAACGGCTATATTCCAACATTTCTAACGCAAAAAATTTTTTAGATCGTCTTATTTTAAGGCCAATAAATTAACATGTTATTCACATTTGATATTGAATATTGGACATTTGTTGGGGAATAACCCTGAATAATCCGGAAATAACCATACTTGTTGGGAAATAATCCGAAATATTAGATATGAAAAAACCCAAGCGATGAAGCTTGGGTTTTTGTTTGTGCCCCCTCAGGGATTCGAACCCTGGACACGCTGATTAAGAGTCAGCTGCTCTAACCAACTGAGCTAAAGGGGCGTTGGTTATCTTGGTTCATTTCGCGAACCGAGTAACTACTATACTCAGAATTTGATTGTACGCAAGTGGGCGTGTCGCATTGCCTCGCTTTTCGCTTATAGCGTAGCGCGAAAAGCGACTCAATGCGAGAGCGCTTGCACAAACACTACTAGGCGCAATACAACAGGTGCAAATCGTAATTGAATGTGTTAGAATTTGTTTTACCTGTGTAGGTTGCTCCTACACGTGATTTCATTGAGCTCTTGTTTGTTTAGAACAAGAGCTCAGTTGTTTTTGTCTGTCGGATTTTAACGAAACGTGAGTTTCGTAAGCGAGCAAACAAACGAGCTTCCCCGATTTTGTTTACTTATCTGGTACCTAAGTCCACAAAACCAAGAACACTTCCCCGATTTTGTTTACTTACAGGGTAAATAAGTAAACAAAACCGAGAACCCCTTCTTGCTTTTGTTTACTTATCAAACCATAAGCGTGACGACCTGCTTGAGCACTAATCCTCACGGCATAGCCGTTCGGCTGATTTGGCATGTGAAGCACACCGTGCTTCACAATTGAGCCAAATCACGCTTTGAAGGAGTCTGAAATCCCAATAATTTCAGACTCAGTCAAAGCGAGCACTCGATTACGCTTTCTTTACCACCCTAAAGAAGCGTAATCCACAGACCAAAAAGCTTTTCCAACTCAAGCAAATCGATGCGAAAGCGCTAACGAACAAAAAGCAAATGCCTACCGCGAAGCAACCTAGAATTGCGCTTTTTATTTAAAATCGCAACCAGCATCATCGCAATCAACGCCGCAGACATCACCATCGATATCACAAACAGCGTCATCCACAGCGGCCACTGCATATGGTCGCCAGGCACGTTAGCAGGATCCGGCAGCACGCGATACCCAGTCACGAGCAGCCTGTGCGTGTTAATTCCATACGGCGTACACGTAATCAGCGTCGCCAAGTCGCGCCACTTCTCGCGCCGCAGCAAACGAATATCGTTCGGCTCCACCACATTTATGCGAAACACTTTGTACCGAAGAGTTTTGCCTTGCACATCAAAATAGAAGTAGTCGCCTTTTTTCAGCGTGTTTAAATCGTCAAACATCGTGGCATCCGGCATACCCGTATGCGCCGTCACAACAGTGTGCCTGCTTTTGCCACCAACCGGCAAATCCGTGCCGTACAAATGCCCAGCGCCCATTGCGAGAGTATCTTGAGTAGTTCCGTGGTAAATCGGCAGCCTCACGCCAATTTTTGGTATTTTCACGATGCCAATAATCCCCATCGGCTCACTAAGCACTTTTTCGTACTCTTTATATTCGGGAGTGTCCATGTAGTCGTTACTGCCGTTATACGGATCCGCGCTAATAATCGCCTTGTGGCGAGCGTTGTATTCACGCGCTTTTCGCAAAATTTCCGCGCGATTTTCTTTAGGCTTTTCCCTATTTAATTTGTCGTACTCGATTGAGAGTTCCTTGGCAGCGTGATTGTTAACCAAAGTAGAAACCACAGGATAGCTGAAACACAAAATGCCAATAGTAACAAGCGCAATTGGCTCAGCCAGCTTGCGAAGTGTGGACATTGGTTTTGGGGAAGTTTGCTCCTGCGCGGATTTCGGAGACTGATCTTGCGGAGATTGTGAAGATTGTGAAGATTGCACATTTTCCGCAGTTTGCGAGCTTGCGACATCCTCCGCACTTTTGGAGGACTTATTAGCGCACATACGAGTCAGCTGTTTAAATAGCGCGCGAGCAGACTCTGCAAAATCAGCTAGCTTCATAATTCCTCCAATAAATAAACAAGGAGCCGGGAAAGCGTTAGTTAACGCGCGCCCGACTCCCCATTTTCGTTAATGCTTAAAGAAAGGGATTAACTAAGCGCGGAGCTTAGCCTGCTCCTCTTCCTTCTTGCGACGACGCATGTACACAAAGAATCCGGAACCAACGAAGCACATTCCGATAACTGCGAAGATAATTACGCCATCAGCACCAGTCTTTGGAAGAAGGCTGAGCCAAGAGCCGTTGCTATCGTCTGGAACGTCTAGGAACTCGAAGTTCTTGGTTTTATCAGTATCCTCAACCTTTACTGCAACAGCCTTAGGGTTACGAATGTAGCCGGTTGGAGCAGCAGTTTCCACAACGTAGTACGTCTTACCGCGAACTACTGAATATTCAGCAGTCTTAGCATCAGTATTATTTGTTTCTTGCTCACCGAAATTAGTAGAAGCAGCAGAGCAAGCATTAGCCAATTCGGTATCTTTCTTTCCGTCGGTAATAGCCTGAGAGCACGTATTTGCACTAGTCTCATCAGCAAACAGCTTAAACTTTGCAGTTGCTGTTGTAATTGGGGTTTTATCCTTTGCAGAAAGCTTCTGAATAGTGAACGTTGAGAACTTCACTTCCGCCTTATCCTTACCCGTAACAACGTCTGGAGTCGTACCCTCATGCGAAGGAATTAAGCCACCCTTGTTAATAACAGTGCTGTTGCCAAGGGTTGTCGAATCAGCAAGAGTGAACTCTAAAGTAACAAATACCTTTACTACATTGCCAGCATTATTGTTAGCAGCTGCAGCAAGCGCAGTCTTACCGTCATTAGTGAAGGAGATAGTAATCTTATCGCGTTTAGTATTATTATCGGTTGTATCCGTAAACTCTTCTGGAACGCTAACGGTGTAGTCAGTATTAGCAGTAAGCGTCTTATCGGTATTTACAGGTGCTTCGCCGGTTCCAAGTTGTACCTTTGTAACTACTTTTGCAATGCTGTCAGCAGTAACCTTATTAGAGGTTTTGTCAGTAGGATAAACAAAAGCCTTAGCAGGAGCGAGATCTACTACAGAATAGCCTTTAAAATCATCGGCAGTAAGAGCTGTAGCATCAGCATCCGCTGCCTTCATCTTGTCAAGCTCAGCACTAATGGTGTAGGAAATCTTATCGCCAGCTCCAACAGTCTTAGAAGTATCCGCGGTCTTCTTAACGCTATCGCTCAAATCCTTATTCTTTGGATCCGCGTATGGAGCATAGTTGTAGACTACGTTGCCATCAGAATCCTTTTCAATCCTTGGGATTGTCATATAGAATGGCTTGGATTCGGCAGCGGAGAAGCCCTTTGGAGGATTTGATTCTGTAACTTGATACAGACCGATTCCAAGATCGAACTTCGCAACACCCTTATCATTAGTATTTTTTGGAGAACCAGTAACAGTTTCAGTGGTTATTCCAGTAGCAGTGCCTTTATTAAGACCATCAATATTATTGGCGACCTTAACCCAATCGGCGTACTTAGTTAAGTCAAGATCCTCCTTATCACTTGCATTAAGCTTCGTCACCTTTTTTACAGTGAATTCGGCACCAGGAACAGGAGTTGACTTCTTCTGATTGCCTTTTTCAACCTCGTCCTTCCACTTGAAAATAGTGAGGGAATAAGTCTTTGCCTTATCGGTATCATTAAGCGTCCATGGCGCATCACCCTTCTGCACAGGTTGGGATGGATTACCAAGACCAGCAACACCACCTTTAGGTTGACCACCCTGTTGTATACCAGGCTTGCTAGCCCACGCAACGCCGGACACTGTCACAGCACCCGCCGCGCACAGCGTACCAGCCATTGCGAGCGAGGCGAATGCGGCGACGCATCGTTTTGTGAAATTATTCATTTCCTCTCCTTTATTTCATTGCCCTTACGAGCAGATACTTCAGTGCCCTTTTGAACAGCTATTTCACTGACCTTTTGAGCAGAATTTCTGTATACAAAATTTTTTATAAATGCGCGCCCCCACTGTGTTTGGTCGAGAGCAAACGCAAGAACCATAAGACTTGTGAAAATCGTTGTAGCAACGCTAAGAAGCATGTTCCAGCCGGCGAATCCCGTCTTTGGCAGTTTAAAAGGCTCAACAACGTGAATTTTGACCGAGGTCATCGTCCAGTCATTGCCTTTTTCGAGACCAGCGACGCCGTTAAGAAGAGTATCGCCGTTTTGTACGGAAGTTTCGTTAGTCACCTTATCCGTATAAACATCAAGCGCCTTAGGCTTCAACGCGTACACAACGCATTGATAATCGCCCGTTTCTTTAGGCGCGCCGCCAATAATTGAATCCGTGCGTTCGACTGCATAGAATGGATTTTCTTCATCCCAATTATTTGCTTTGATATCACGCTTATACAACACATGTTTAGTGCTACAGGAAGCAGGATCACGATTACATTTCTCAGCTTCTTCGAACGAATTAACATGGCTCCACTGATGAATCTGATCACCGTTTGGAGCAGTCAAGCCATCAACACTACTAGACCAAACACCCACGCCACTAGAGCCATTAGTGTCAGCAGAGCCGTCTTTGCCAGCTTTGCTCACATTAGTGCACAAAACTTTTAACGAAATTTTCTTATCTACATCATGCAATGACCACGCATCAATATACGGATTCAAAAAACGCATTCCGCGCATCATTGTGATGCCCTGGTCTGGATCTACATCACCATAATCGTCTCTTTGCGAATCAGACTTATTAGTATCCGAAGCTTGCTTAGTTGTTACACGCAACTTTAAATCATCATCACCAATTAAAGATACAGAATTATTGACCGCAACTTTTAGATATATTGGTTTACCTTTATTGCTAGATTCATCGTCTTCTGAAGAAGAACCATCAGGATAATGTGCAACCACAGGAACAAGATAATTTCCTGTTTTCATCCACGAACTTACTCTAATGGTAACTTTCCCATATTTCTTTCCTGAATCTTTAGAATTATCTCTTCCATGCTTGTCTTGCTCATTACTTTGATTGCCCTTAAATGAAGCCCAATCGGGAACTGGGTGATCAGAATCATCCTTATATTGTTTTATTTCAAACCAAGTCCCGTCAGGAAGATGACGCGTATGAGCTAATTGTTTACGGCAACTACCTACACCACATTCGTTAACAGGTGCTACTGAAACCTTCTTTTCTCCAGGAAATACTGACACACCATATTTGTAGTAAGGTTGATAGTAGTAAGACATTTTGCGAACAGTAATGTTCAAAGTCTTAGATTCCCAAGTAATTCCTTTACTTGACTTAAACAAATCTTCTGACTTTAGCGCAGAATCAATTTTATCAATGTTGTTAGAGTTATCTTTAGCTATTTTATCAAATTTTATTGCAATAGAATCATCTTGCACATCATTAGCGTTAACTTTATTTTTTAAAGCATATACTTTACATACAAAATTGCCTGAGTTTGTTGGAGAACCAGCAAACTTACCAACTGTTCTTTCACTAACACTTATAGGCTCATATTCAGAATGAGAATCTGCATACTTTTCGTACACGTAATCGTCATAAAGGAAGTCAGCCATCTTGCAGCCGTTAACAGGATCATCAAAACACTTCTTTTGCTGCTCGTAATTTGCGTGCTTCCAAACTTTTACGTTATAATCATCTTGTTTTAATTCAAGCCCGTTAATTCCACCAGACTCGTATTTTCCAGCAACAGGCTTGCCCTCAGAATCCTTTTCGTAGCAAATCACACGCTGATTAATATTGCCTATGCCAAGATGCGCAGAAGAATCAAAAGTGGTTTTTTCAACCTTTTGACCAGCCATTAACACTAAATCTGATTCATCAGACTGACCATACCTATAGTCTTCATTATCTTCACTATTTATCGAAAGGGACAAATCTCCTACTTGTAGTTTATATCTGTAAATATGAACGTTAGCGTAAACAGCAGTTTTCTTATTAAAAAGGATATTTCCTGCATTGGAATCATCTGATGTAGTTCCATCTGGATAATGCACAACTACGTGCACCTTATAATCTCCATCTTTGGTCCACCTATTTGGTTTGAAAGTTATAACGCCATAATTATCCAAATCATCAGCATCATCGGGGATTTTTTTAGTAGACTTACACTCAGTAGCATCACCGCACTGTTCGCCTTCAAAGTTAGCCCAGTCGTACGCGTCTTCTTTATCACTTGCATTTGCTCTTTTAATTTCAAACCACGTGCCAGCAGGAAGATATCCAACTTTAATCTTCTTATTATTAGGTACTTTTTCACTCATAGGAGTTTTAGATGCATTGTATGCACTACCAGAAAGATTTCCTGCGAATATACTTGATGTTCCACTATAAACCGGATTATAGAATTTCGCGCTATTTTCGGTATTGCCAGTTACGCTTCTGTTTTCGTGATTTTCAGTTTTCGCAGATTTATCAGCGGTTTTATCTTCTTTATCTTTACTGGCTTTATCAGTCTTTTTATCTTTATTGGAAGCTTCGTTTTGAGGATTTGCATTAGTCGTTACAGAAGTATGTTGATCAGGCTTACCACCAGGTTGCTGCTGCTCAGTCTTAGACTCAGACTTTTTCTCAGCAGAACTACTAGGTTGATTTTCAGCCTTCTTATCCCCTTGCTTCGCAGCACCGGCCTTCTTAACAGCGCCAGAATTCTCACCAGCACCGGCCTTCTCTGAAGTCTTAGTAGTACTTTCTTCAGTTGATGCGTTCGACGAAGCGATAGGTACAATCGCGAGAGTTGCAAGAGTCAGCACGCAAGACGTGAAACCGCAAATTACGCGCATAATCTTAGAAAGATTCTTACGACGACGCTGCGGAAACATCTCTAATCCCCTTCGTTAAATTCGAACTCTCAAAATTTGTGTAGTCAGCATTACAAAATCAAAAACCGCACAACATTACAAAGCCACTCATAATTGTGGCCACAGTTCTTGCAACTATACCCCCCCCCCAAGGCAGATTTCAACCCATATTCTTTGGTAATATTGAATGCATAATTATTTAAATATTCATTTATATGAAATACTTTCTTCGTCGCAATTTATAAAACTTATAATTTATAGAAAAAATCGCATTTTCAGATATAAATATGGAATAAATACGCAAATTACGAGAAGTTAAATATATGTAACATAATGCATTTCGTGCATTTATGCGGATTCAATTGCGCAATTAACACTTGATTAAAAAGTATCAGAGATTGATTTAAAAAATTGATCTTAAAAAAGCCTCACCCGTGAATTTAATCACGAAGCGAGGCTTTCATTAATTATTTAATTATCCAAGAGCTAGATAACAGCTATTAACAACAACCATTGCTAATACCCATTAATAACAGGCATTAGCAACAGTCATTAACAGCCATCTAAGCTTTTAGCTTACACTGCTCTTACCTATTGCTGTGGCGAGAAATACCGCGACGCTTAGTAGCGAAAAGCGCGGCACCAGCAGCACTAAGAGTTGCAGCAAACAAGCCAAATGCAGACACGTCGCTACCAGTGGCACTCAACGAGGCAGACTCTTTAGACTCTTTACCACTCTTCAACACCTGAGCGCGCACAGAAGCACGAACCTCAGCCGCATGAGCCTTAGCAGCAGCCAAAGCCTTACGAGCAGCAGAAAGATTCTTAACTGCAGCATCAACCTGAGCCTGAGTTGCGTTAGGATCAGCAGCAACCTTCTTAGCCTCAGCCAAAGCCGCATTTACAGCCTCCTGAGCCTTAGAAACTTGAGCATCTGCCTGCTTCACAGCCTGGTTACTCTCAACAGCGGCATTCACAGCAGCAGAATTTGCGCCATTAACATTATTTGCGTTGGAACCAGAGTTGGCATTGGCGTTGGCGTTGGCAGCATTGTTGTTACCTGCATTACCTGCGCTTGCGCCAGAGTTTGCAGAATTACCAGCGTTGTTAGAGCCAGCGTTACCTGCACCGGCGTTACCATTACCAGCATTGCCAGGCTGCAAATCAGACTCAGCACTATCAATCTGAATGTTCAACTCGCCCTTATCCACAGTAGTAGGCGCGTTATCATTCACACCAAAACCTGCTTCAGAATCAGAGCCAGTATTGCCAGTTCCGGCACCAGGTGTTGGTAATGGACTTGGAATTGGCAATGGACTTGGGGTTGGTGAAACAGTACCATCATCAAGCCAGAAGTAACCGCGCAAAGCCTCCGCAGCACGACGCAAAGCCGCAGCAGCAGCATTCACCTGCTCCTGAGTTGCATTAGGATCACCGTAAACGCGACGAGCTTCAGCCAAAGCCGCATTATAAGCATCCTGCTTATCTGAAGACGAAATCAAATAAGAAAGATAACGCCCGAAAGTATCCGCCTTAGAAAGCTCTGCAGCCAAATCCGTCTTATCGACAGCAGCAGGAGTTGGCGTTGGAGTTGGGGTCGGCTCGACTGGTTTCTTGCCTTTAAGAGCCGCTTCAGCTGCCTTAAGCTTTGCAAGAGCATCATCAACAAGCTTCTGCTTTTCAGCTTGAGTCTTAGTTGTTACATCTTCCTCGCCTTGAGCAGCCTGCTTCTTACCAGTTAGCTTATCGATAAGATCCTTAGCGTCTTGAAGAGCCTTATCAAACGCATCCGTCTTAGACTTATCAGCATACTTATACTTATCTAAGTCTTTAACGTTGCTATCCTTATCAATCTCATCTTGCAAAGGCTTGGTGTCAACGCCATCCAAAGCAAGGCGAGCCTTAATAAGCTTGTCAAGAGCAGCGTCGATTTCTTTCTGTTCAGCAGCTTCTTTATCTGCATCAGAAATATCAGCAGTCTTGGTACCATTCAAAACTGTTTGAGCTTCGTTCAAAGCCTTGTCAAACGCTTCCTTCTTTTCTTTAGAAGCGGTGGTATAAGACGAATCACCTGGAGTCTTAGGGTCGGCTTTATCATCTGGCTTCAACTTATTGTCGGAGTCAATCTCATTCTTAAGAGCATCAGTCTTAAGACCAGCACTTTGAGCATTAGGATCGATAGCACGCATTGCTTTCAGAAGATCCTTGTACAGCTCATTAACCTGATCCGCATTCTTGGCGTCGCCCTTAGCTTTGTCTAGCACGGCACCAGCAGCAGTAGCAGCAGCGTCAAACGCTTTCTTTTGCTCATTGCCTTCTTGCAGACCCTTGTACTTTTCGCCATTAGCGAACGTATCAGCGATCTCTTTCAGCTTCTCAAGGCGCTCCATAGCATTATCGGTGTTTGCAGCATTTGCGAGCGCATCGTCAATGTCATCAGAAGTTGTGCCATCAGCATTGGTGTGATTACCAGCATCAGTACCATTGATGATTGCCTTGAAAGCATCCTTTTGAGCCTTGTTTAAATGCTTAAATTCATCAATCTTCTTTAGAGCATCGGCAATCTTTTGAGCCTTCAGCGCACGATCAGCAATACCCGTTGGGTCGCCAAGCTTCTTTGCATTATTGATGTCATCAATAGCCTTCTGCTTATCTTTGTCAGAAAGACCGCTATTTTTGATGCGTTCAATCTGCTTTTCTTTTTCTTGCTTGAGAGCGTTCTGATCATCGTTGGTGTTGCCAGTCGTATCGCGCTTTGGCGTATTATTCTTAATGTCTTCCTTAGCAGCATTAAGCGAAGTATCTACACCATTAACAGCTGTCATGATGTCAGAAGGCTTTGTCGCGTTAGTTACAGTAGTCTTAGCATCATTGATTGCCTTAATAGCCGCGTCGTAATTCTTCTTGGCTTTCGCCTGTTGATCAGCTGGTAAAGCATTATATGCTGCATCAAGTTCTGCTTTCTTAGCTTCAAGCTTGGCAAGACCGGCACTCTTAGCATTCTGCTCATTACTTGTATTCTGGCGCTTAGCTGCGTCAAGAGCATTCTTAATCTCTTCTGCAGTAGCAGCAGCAGGATCCTTCTTTGCAAGAGCAGCTTCCAAAGCATCAAGTTTGCTATCCTTCTTAGCTGGATCAGAACCAATTAACTCCTTAAGAGCCTTATCGTCATCGCTGTTAGCATTGCCGTGGCTTAAGAATGGAAGCGCACCTTCCTTCAAAGCACCTCGAGCGTCGTTAATCGCCTTGGCCTTTTCGAGAATATTATTAACTTCCTCAGGAGTTTTAGCCTTATCAATTTCATCTGATAGCTTCTTCTTATCGCCAGAATCACCATCAGTCAGATTGGTCAAAGAATTGATAGTATTCTTGGCATCTGTTTTTTCTTTTTGAAGCTGTTGTTTGTTATGCTCATCCTCTTTTTCTTTTTGCTTCTTTTCGGCTTCTTTCTTTGCGTTGCCGCCGTTCTTGTTATCGGTTATGGTCTGCGACTTCGATGGATCGCTTTGATTCTCTTTGCCCTTCTGAGCCGCTTTATTGAGAATTTCTTTGATCTTGTCGGGAGTGGTAGCATCACCAATCTGCTTCTTGTAATCTTCTTTTTGCTCTTTTGTCAAATTAGGATTACGGTCGATTTGCTGCTCAGCATCCTTCTTCATTTGCGCAAGTGCATCAGGACTTGGCGCAGGCGTCTCATCCTTCTTCTTGTATTTTACAGAAACGGTAAACAGCTGACTATTATTTTTGTCACTGAAAACAAGCTTCGTATAATCACTGTTTGTGTATTTAATCGATGAAATACCTGTTGTGTTAGTATCGGATGCAAGCTCCATTAAGACGGTATTTGTTTTTGGCGTGAGACTCGTAGGAACGGTATACGGCGCCTTATCTCCTGCTAGTGAACCCGTGCCATCGTAATTGGCTTTCAAGAATGCTTCCGCAGCTTTCTTGAAATCAGCTTCAGACAGATTTTCTGGGTCGGTAACTTCAATCTCAGGAATTGGATTGTACTTGCGCTCAGCTTTCTTGGCATCGGTAAGCTTGCGAATAAGGTCGCGCAGGTCTTTCTCGGCTGTTTGACCCTTTGCTATTTCATCGATCTTGGCATCATTCAGCTGATCAGGATTCTCGATGCCAGCGCGCTTCAAATCGTCATTGGTAAGCCCATCATCTTGACGCTGCTTCAGCAAAGCTTTTGCTTGCTTCTTCAAATCATTGATCGTGGTATCTGTTTGAGGTTGAGAGCTGTTCTTTTTGACATACAAATCTGTTAAAGGAACATCAAACAGTTTCTTTGAGCTATTCTCACCAGTTTCAAAACCTTGAACAGCTATGGTTCCGTCCGGATTAAGATTAAACGATACTACGCCTGCGCCATTATTTTGGTTTTTAACATAGCGTTGCATATTTGTAACACCCGATACAGGCTTATCATTTTCTTTAAGAGAATAAGCAGAAATAGCCTCTTGATCGGTTATATCCACATTATAGTTCTTCTTCATGAACTTCTTAAACGCCGCAATCTGTTCTTGTCCTGAAGGAGAATTCACGTTATCTACTTCAACTGGATCTACATAATACTGATATGCAGTCATATTACCTGGATGATGCAAATTGGTATCTGGAGCCGGCGTTTGCTGATCAACTTTCTGCTTAAGGAATACGCTCATTGGGTATGTAGCATCTTTGTAGTTGTCAGCGTGGAATACTACTACACCCTTACCATCTGCTATCTTAAATTCAACATCTTTGATTGTTACAGATGTGTTGTTGTCCTTTGCATCTTTTGCCGCGCACTTTTTCAATAATTCTTTAATTGACTTAAGACTCTTTATGTTATTAGCGTCTGTTAAGTCCGTATCCTTTGCATTAAACGGATCGAAATCAACACTTGATTGCTTCTTAGGCGCTTCAACAATGAACTCTTTTTCGGCGGTAGGCGTAGGAGATGGTGGCTCTGGAGTTGGAGTCTTTGGCTTCTGCTTTAGGAATTGCCACGCAGAGATGGTTGTGGTTGAACCGTCTTCCCAGGTGATAGTTGCGTTTCCTGTCGCTTTATCAACGGTCACCGGCGCTTTATCGCCATTGCCCTTTTTAGCATCATCATACGGCGTGATGCCCGTGTTTGCTGTATCAAAAGCAGATACTATCTTGGTTATTTCCTCTGGCTTAAGATTTTTCAGATCGTCGACGTCGATGTAGTCAGGCACAACGTACGGAGCCCAGTCGGCAACCGTTGCTCCTTGGCACACGAGCTCAGAAGCGTTAATTTCAAGCTTTGAACCGTCTTGGTATGTAACAGTAAGCTTGGTCCCGTCATCGTTGAACTTGATGCCGTCAGGATCAGCTTTCACATGATCGTTAAAGTCCTTGTTGTCTTTATTGGCTGTCTTAAACGCAGCAATTACCGCCTTCTTGTCATCAGCAGTAAGCTTAGACGGCTTCACGACAGGCGTGCGAGTTGGCAAAGTTGGCCTGTACTTATCTTTATCAGTCTCGTCTTTTGTTACAAGCAAGCTAGCTGGAATAGTGCGCTTAGTGTTGTCTTTAAAGGTGATAGTTGCAGAGCCATCCTTATTTACTACAACACCATTATCAGCAACCAATTCTTTATAGTACTTGGTGTTTTCATTAGCTTTTTCAATTTTGTCTTTAATTGCCTTTTGCTCGGCTTCACTTAAAGCGTTAGGATTCTTAACCTTCGTAACCTCTGGATACGCAAGCTTCAAATGATCCGCAATCTTTGGCGTATTGTGCTTTTGACCAACAGCATAGTGCCAGTTACCTGCAAAGCGATAAACACCCGCAGCAAAACGAAGTGGATTCTCATCGCGCTTTTTCCAGGCGTCATCGGTCATCTCGGAAACGTAAGTCATGTCATACCAACGCTGACCAGCAGATTCCCAGTCTACGAAAATACCCTTAAGACCTTGAGTTTGCTTTTGGTATTCTTCCCATTGTTGTGCAGTATTGCCCGCATTATCGTAGCCTTTATTGTCTTTGGTACCCAAGCCCATAAGCTGTTTCCAGCCTTTGCTGGCAAGAATATTTTTGTCACTAAAATAATAATTAGAAATATTAGTCCATTCCTTAGGACTATTAAAATGTTTGTCAGAAACAGCGCCATAACCGTTTGCGTCAGTTGTAATATATTGCGAAGAACCAGCAGGCTTAAACTGCTGATTGCCATTTTTTGTTAACTTTTCAATACGCTTAAATTGAATATCTTGAGGATCCTTCAAACCAGCAGGAACACCAAACCACCACATAGGGCGGAACTTCCAATCGTCAGCTGTAGCATTGTCATGGCAATTAGAAAGATAATGAACGCGAACAAATTTTCCTAAAGGATCTCTTCCTTCAGTACCGCCAGCTTTGGCGTGCGCAAAGGTATCGTAATATTCAACGTCAATGTTGAAATGAGCCTCGGCATATTTTGCATCAGTTTTGAAACCGTAATAAACATTGTTGCCAGTGCCGTCTACATAACCGTCAGCATACGCAGGCAAAGGAGTAGAAACGAATACCCCCCCCCCAAGCGCCATTGCGCCGGCAAGCATCGCTGCGCACACGCTCTTAGAAAGTGGCGCGTAAGACGTATTCTTAGCAGACTTAAGTAAATCAGCAAAATCCTTTGCGTTTACACTATTCTTCTTCATATTCCTTTACTCCATTTATTCATTATTACCATTTTTATGCATAAACCGCAGCAATAGAAAATAGCGTTCGTTCCCATTTTTGATATCCATAATTAACGCAAATGCTATTTGTATATTTCACAACGAAACTTGCGAAAACTACAGGTACACATTGTGTATGATACCAAAATATTCATGAATTTAAAATTATTTATACAGTGACATTCATCACTAAATTTGTTATGACAACATTACCAAGGTGTTTTATGGTTATTTAAACATGATTATTCATTTAAACACAGCGTTTGTAATTAAAAAATAATAGTTTAATTTACAAAGCATGCTTTGCCATTATTTAGGCAGAGATTTAAGATTTTTCGCCCTGAATGAGATGAACCTCAGCACGAAGTGGTGATTCATCGAATGAAGAAGAAAAATTGAAAAATCTCGGTGATTAACCGAAGATTAAAAGTTCAAACATGCCAAGAGCTGTCGGAGTTTCTCTTAGAGCAATGTAAAAATTTTGCGATGAGAGAAACTCCGACAACTCAGCAACATTACATAGGAAAATCCTGCAAATTAAACTATGATATCTAATACTAAAACAAAAGACTTGGAAATAAGCCAAGAACGTTGATATTTGGCCTATACTACTAATATTTCAAATGTTTTCGGCATGAAAAAAGGGCTTCTAGCGATTTGCTAGAAACCCTGCTTGCGGATGAAGCGAGATTTGAACTCGCGGAGGGCGTAAACCCTCACACGCTTTCGAGGCGTGCTCCTTAGACCGCTCGGACATTCATCCAATGCATCGAATCACTCTAATAAAAGCGTAAACGAATGCAACTTTTCTATTATAAACCAACCTGTGAATATGACAACCAACTGAAGTCAACAAACAAGTCAACAAACAAGTCAACAAACTAGTCAACACAAAGAATCGCGAGCGCTAACACCAACTCGCAATCACAAACTCACCCCAACTCCGAAAGTTCGCGACGCGCACGAATCGCATCCGCTCTTACACCTAACTCATCGTCTGGCGGATAAGCAACATTTTCCAAGGTCAAACCATGCGGAGCAATCGGGCCAGTCGAACCCTCTCGAATCGGATTATGAATTTTCTCATCAAACCAGTCTAAAGTACGCTTGCCCATGCCGATTTGCACAGACGCGTTAACAAGCGAGCGCACCATATTATGCGCGAAAGCATCTGCAACAATAGTGAATTCAAGCAAACCTTGTTCCAAAGGAGGCACGCGATAAAAAGCATCAGACTCCAAATTATTAGAAACAGAAGAACAGCACTCATGCGCACAAGTATTGGACTTACCACAATCCCCAATCCGCTCCCAATACGCTTTCTTAACTTCGCGAATCGTAGTTCCACCAGGATTTGGCCGTGCGAAAGATCCAAAATCATGCAAGCCAACCATCATTTGTGCAGCCTGATTCATAGCATCAACGTCCAAAGCATAATCAATTTTCAGCACAAATCCTCGCATGCGCGGATCAACAAACGCAAAACCGGAATTGTCAATAATCCTATAAACATACGTGCGTTCTAATGCAGAAAAACGCGCATCAAAACCCTCTGGAGCCTCACTAACTTTATGAATAGCAATATCTGCAGGCAATACATGCCTCAAACGATACTCCAGCGCGCTTAACGAATCACAAGACATGTGTCCAATGCAATTTTCTAAAACACTTTCAGAAACGTCTAAATGGCAAACTTGATGAGCCGCATGAACACCAGTATCTGTACGACCAGCAACCGTAAGCCTTAAAGGCTCTGACTCATCTCCCTCGGGAACGCGCAAAACTTTATGCAAAGCAGATTCCAATTCGCCTTGCACAGTACGCAATGTAGGCTGCTTAGCCCAACCGTAGAAATCGCTGCCATCATAGGCAAAATCCAAGCGAATCCTCACAATCACTCCCCTAAAGCGTTAATTACTTACTTCCCAAACACTTCTAAAATACTTACTTACTTCCCGAAACCAGCAATTGCAGCCAAAACGTCAAGCAAAAGCGAGCGCGACTTATCGTCAATATGCGATGTCATATGCCACAATTTCGGCAGCATCTCAGACCAATGTGAAGATATTTCATCAAAAGTAGGATATCCCAAACTTGAAAGCGCATTATATACACTCTCAATTCTGCGTTTACGCTCATCAAAATCAAAGCCAGACATCCACCGATTCACAACTTTTGATACAGCCAATGAGCGCTTAGTTACAGAATTACAATACGCAAAATCACCATTCTTAACTTGCCAATACATGCCAAAATGTTGCATAAGACCTATAGAATCCGCTTCAGTTACTTTATAAGGCAAACCTTCAGGCATTAACAAACCAATAAAGGCGGACGACGGCACGATTTTTTCGATTTTTGGAACCAAATCTGAAAAAATATCTATGTTAATAACATCTGAGGCAAAACCCGGCCCGTCCATTGAATAAACTCTTTCAAGACGATTGCACAAAATATTATCTGCAGAATTTTTATTTTTATTACCGGAGTCCAATTTACCGGAGCCCAACTTATCAGAGCCAAACTTACCAGAGATCAACTTATCAAGCTTCATCTTGCCCGGCTTTAACTTACAAGAGTTCAAATTGCCGGAATTCAACTTCATAGCTGCATAAACGGCCATATTCCCGCCTTTTGAATGGCCTGCCACAATAATACGCGGTACCGCTTTATGCAAATTATATCGTTTCTTAGAAGATCTTTTTGCTATAGAAAGCAAGTATTCTTCAGCTGATTCCTGCGCTGGTATCGGGCAGCGAAAAGCCATATTAAAGTCTTCTTTCCAGCCTACAAGCGTATTGTCAGTGCCTCGGAAAGCCACTACAAGAGCGCCCGAATAAGCTTCCTTCGACTTCGACTTTTTGAATAATTTGAAGCTAAATATTTTAGATAATGCGCAACCCAACTTATGCGCTATCTTCGTAAAGAATCCTGGATTTTCCCCTGATTTAACTGAATTATTATCAGAATTATTGTTATACGAATTGGAACTATCATCGCCACTTATATCAGAAGCATTACTCTCAGCGTTACTATCTGCATTAACATCTGCATTATTATCAGAAGTATTTCTACTTTCAGATTCGTTCACGCTGGAATCTTTATACAAGTCAGAAGAAGATTTATACAAATCGGCATAATCTTTATACAAGTCAGCGTAATTATTTTTAATTAAGTTATTTTTGATTAAATCATTTTTGCTTAAATTATTTTGAGGTGAATCATGCTTCTTAAGATCATCTTTAGATTCCGAAGAATAATTTGCGTTAAACCAATTTTTCACTAAACTATTCGCAAAATCAGACGCGACTATTGGCTCCATTGGGAAAGAACTATCTATGCCTTCGCAATCGCTAAGATCAAATGTCACAGCAGCAAATTGTTGTTCAAGAGTATCGTCGAAACGCTCAAGCGACTCTCCAATGCGCAAACCACGATATCTTGGATTTGCTACAACAGCCATTAACAAATTCAAACGGAACTCGTCTACTTTAGGAGATCCGCAAGAAAACATGTTTGAATATTCTTCTGCTCGAAGCAGATCAGTTATAGGAACAGTAGATATTCCTTTTGATGACGAATTGTAATTTGACACAGACTTAGGCATGCGTAAATATGCTAGTTCGCAAAAAACTAAAGAATCAGTAGCATTAAACGGCCGCTGCGCAAAAGTACGAAAATCAGTGCTTATAAGATCAAGAATATTCGACATATTTCTATAATAATTGACAAGCTAATAATTTAAAGTCTTATAAATAAAAACCTCGAGCATGCTGTAATTTAACTTACATACACGCACGAGGTTAATGCTTAAGATCAATCCAAATGGATTGCTTTCTAACGAATCATGCCAACAAGCGCAATACACTCTAAGCGTAATCACTCGTATTAAGCAGAATCGTTAGAAAGCTATAACACGTTTAAAAACTATTCAGCAACAACTTTCACAGTGAAAGAAGCGGTGATTTCTGGATGCAACGCAACAGTTGCTGGGAATTCACCAGTTGTCTTAATAGTGGCAACGCTGATAGCACGAGCTTCAACTTTAGCCTTGGAAGCCAAAGCAGCAGCAATCTTATCTGCAGAAACACCACCGAAGAGCTTGCCAGATTCGGAAACCTTAGCAGCGATTTCCACAACAGTACCCTCAATCTGAGCCTTAGCAGCAACAGCTTCTTCACGGGTAGCAACAGCCTTAGCAAGACGAGCGCGGCGCATTGCTTCAATTTGTGAAGCAGCACCCTTATTCCAAGCAAAAGCTAAGCCCTGTGGAATCAAATAATTACGTGCATAACCAGCCTTAACTTCAACAACGTCACCGGAGTGACCGAGGTTGGCAACAGTCTTGGTGAGAATAACCTTGGTTTCAGCCATGTTCTTATCCTCTCAATCAGCGACCGGTGGTGGCGTATGGAAGCAAAGCCATCTCGCGAGCGTTCTTCACGGCCTTCGAGATCTTGCGCTGTTCCTGTACGGTGACACCAGTGATACGACGGGAACGAATCTTACCGCGGTCCGAAACGAACTTACGCAGCAATGCAACGTCCTTGTAATCAATTTCTGTAATCTTGGCAGCCTTCAAAGGATTTGGCTTCTTTTTGAAAGGCTTGACCGGTGGTTGCGGCCTTTTGCGTGACATAGGATGTCCTCTCTCAAATATGTTTTAACTGATGTTTAAATATTTATTAGTAAATATAAGCAAATAAGAAAACTAAGAAATTTCCGAGAACGATTTAGGACTCAGGATTATCTTAGAACTCAGGCTCATCGTTTGCACCGCCAAAATCTGATGTTGCACCAAAGGTTGCAAAACCATCATTTGAAGGAGCAGATGCACTCCAAGGATCTTCAGCAGAAGCATCATTTCCTGGAATGGATGCGGAGATTCCATTAGCAGTTGCATTAGCGTTTGCGTAATTCGCACCGCCAGCATATCCGCCGCCAGCATACGCACCATTATTGAATCCAGAATCACTACCCTGCTGACCAGCATTAGTATTGCCAACAAAACCAGAATGTGCAGCAATACGATTTACTTGAGCAGTAGCATAACGCAATGATGGACCAATATCGTCAACAATCATTTCAATAGTGTTTCGTTTAGAACCATCTTTGGCGACAAATGAATTCTGCACTACACGGCCTTGTACGATTACGCGAACACCCTTGTGAATACTATTAACACAATGTGTTGCTAAATCATTCCAAGCAGTGCAACGCATGAATAACGTAGCGCCATCTTCATATTTGCCAGAATTGCGATTGTATGTTCTAGGAGTAGAAGCCACAGTAAAGCTAGCTAAAGATGCTCCACTAGGCGTATTCCTTAATTCAGGATCTGCAATGAGGTTTCCCACCACTGTAAGAATCGGTTCACCTGCCATATCAGTCTCCCTTTTAATCTCAAGATCTCACAAATACTTGAATATGATTTATATGACTTTACTTATCTACTTTTAACAGTGATTTTCTAAATCTAGCTATCGTTTTATTTACTAGTTACTAGATACTTTCACTGCTATTTACCCGCATTTACTGTTTACTTAGCATCCTTACGAATAATCTTCGTACGGATTACAGATTCATTAAGGTTCAAAACACGATCAAGCTCATCGCTAACAGATGGCTCGGCAGTGTAATTCACAACAGCATAATTACCTTCGGTGTAACCGTTGATTTCGTAAGCGAGCTTACGACGACCCCAATAATCGGTGCCATCAACAGAACCGCCCTCTTTGGTGACGAGCTCAAGATATTGCTCGGTCAACTTCTTAAGACCACGCTCATCAAGCTCTGGATTAGCAATGAACATCAGTTCATACTTATGTGCAGACATCACCCACCTCCTTCGGACTATCGGCTATGGTATTTCCACAGCAGGAGTGTGTTTGCAATCATTCGCGATTTCATATAGACACGAATAACCTGCTAAGTATAACTTAAAGCGAAGACTTGGAAGCACGCTTATTTACAAATCAGTGTGCGTAAATATTCCTCTGCTTCATATCTTCAGGCAAAGCATTACGCAAAGAAACAAGCGAGCCATAGCGGAATACGGATCTAATACCAGCAGCCAAAAGTGGGGCAATCGAAAGAACAGTCATATTCTTCAAACGCTTTTCTTCTGGAACAGGCACGGTATCAGTCAAAATAATCTCTCGCGCACCGCAATTCTTAAGTCTTTCAACAGCAGGACCAGAAAGTAAAGCATGCGTTGCAACAAGCGTAACAGACTTAGCTCCAGCTTCACTTAAAGTGCGCACAGCTTCACAAATCGTGCCGGCGGTATCAATCATATCGTCAACAACAATGCAATCGCGTCCTTGAATATCGCCAATAATTCCATGCGCTTCAGCGTGATTTGGTCGAGTTATATCGCGAGTTTTATGAATAAACGCCAAAGGCAAACCGCCAAGTTTAGCAGCCCACTGTTCTGAAACCTTAATACGCCCAGCATCTGGAGAAACAATAGTAGCGTTATCAAGATTCATAGTGTTTCTCACATAATCTATTAACACTGGCATAGCAGTTAAATGATCCACAGGGCCATCAAAGAATCCCTGCTCCTGAGCCGCGTGCATATCTACAGTAAGAATACGAGTAGCGCCAGCTGCGTGGAACAAATCGAACATTAATCGCGCTGTAATAGGCTCTCTACCTTGGTGCTTTTTATCTTGACGAGAATAGCCAAAGAATGGAGCTACAACATTAATGCTTCTGGCTGAAGCTCTACGCAAAGAATCAACCATAAGCAATTGTTCCATAATCCAATTGTTAATAGGATTCGTATGAGCTTGCAAAACGAATACGTCCGCTCCTCGAACAGGCTGAGTAAAGCGCACGTACATCTCGCCGTTAGCAAAATCGTAAGCAGTAGTTTCAAGTACATCAATGCCAAGGTATTGTGCTGTTTCATCCGCAAGCTGTGGGTATGCTCTACCAGTTACCAACATTAACTGCTTTGTAGGTTTACCTTCAAGAATAGTAGACATATCAGCCTTCCTTCGCAATTGCACATACGAATACTTATGTTACCAGCTGGGCAAGTCGTGAGAAAAATAGGCGATTTTATAGGCGAGCTAACAAGCAAGCGCTAGCTAAACAAAATTTATCTTAAAAGCGTCATCATTATAAAAATAAGCGCAAAACCAACGAAATCAGCCCACGAGAACACAGCTCCTGTAAAAAGAACAGCAGTTAACGCAGCCATAACAGGTTCACTTGCTCCAAGCAAAGTACCGCGTACAGCACCAACTCGCATAACACCTGAAAGGAACAGCCAGTATGCTCCAAAAGTACCGCCTACAACAGTGAATGTGAAAAGCGCAATACCTCTCCAATCAAGAGGCGGCATCGTTTCCCACGGGCGCACGAAAGGCAATAAAATCAATCCGGCAATAATAAAAGTAATGCCATTAATAGTTAAATTTCCCCATTTTGCAATAAGTTTAACTGGCATAATCGCGAGCGCTGCAGTAGAAGCAGCATCTAACAATCCCCATACTAATCCCATAATAGGCAGCGAAAGCTTTGAAAAATCGCCACCAGTAGCCATTAAAGCAGTACCGACAAACGCTAGTAAAACGCCAATATTTTCGCGCATTATAGGAAGCCGCTTATTCCTTAAGCACACGTATACAAGCACAAAAACAAGATTTAAGCTTTGTAATACTGTTGCTGTTCCAGAATTAGTGCAATCAATTGCCCATAAATATGATACTTGAGTTAGTAAAACGCATACTATACCGGTTAAAGCGAACATGCCCCAAGATTTAGTTGATTTTGCAGCGCTTAATAATTGTTTTCGCGCGCATAAACTAGCTGTTATTGTAAATAAAACTCCTGCAGCAAGCTGTCTGACGCACGCGATTTGCAGTGGGCTTACTCGGTAATCAGCCATAAGTATTTTGGACACAGTCGCATTAGTGCCCCATAATGCTCCGCCTAGAAGCGTAAGAATCATGCCGATTAATATTGTGCGAGCAGAGGAGCTAAAAGCAGGATTAGGTGAATCCGGAGAGCTTGAGATGGCAAGCTGTGCAGATTTAGATGAATCAAAAGTTTTAGAGGCAGTTTCAGAGGTGACTTTAGAAGCGTTTTCAGAAGAACTTCCGGAAGCGTTTTCATTAAGGTCCTCTTCCTTGCGATTCATAATATTTTTATCTGATTCGCAAGATGTGTCACAAGACTTTTTGTTCAATAAAAACTTAGACATAACGTTCCCCCTGGTTCACTAAACCTAATTTTAAGCTTCACTGCCAAACTCATCTGCCAAACTCAACAGCCAAGCTCCACTAGCCAAACTCCACTAGCTAAACCACACAAGTAAAGCTTCACCAGCCAAGTCTTACTTAGTAAAGCAAAGTCTTACTTAGTAGAGCACATGGCTTTCAGCTCCGGAAGCAAAGCTCGCAAAGCTCTTCCCCTATGAGATATAGCATTTTTTTCTTCAGCTGTAAGCTCAGCAGAAGTCAAACCTTCCATTTGAACCCCATCTCTTACAGGCTGATTATCTGGCACAAACAACGGATCATACCCAAAACCGTTTTCACCGCGTTCCTCGTGTAAAAGATGCCCAGTCATTTCGCCAAATCGCACAATCTCAAATCCATGAGAATGATTCATTATGCTTTCATGATCTATTTCATCGCATCCTTCTGGCACTGCTAAAGCCACAGCACAACGGAATCGCGCTGCACGACAAGGATCTGGTATATCTTCAAGTTGTTTAAGAAGAAGTGAATTATTTGCGTGATCGTCTCCGTGCACTCCGCTCCACCTAGCAGAAAGCACACCTGGAGCAGCTCCTAAAATATCTACGATTATTCCAGAATCATCTGCTATTGCCGGGCAGCCAGTAAGACCTGCTACAAATCTGGCCTTTAGAAGTGCATTCTGCTCAAAAGTCACACCTGTTTCAACAGGATCAGGCAAGCCTAAAGACCCAGCGGTCACAAGATTAATGCAATTTGCAAAATCTGCACATTGCTCAGAAAGTATACGCTTAATTTCTACAAGCTTACCTTCGTTATGCGTGGCCACTATTAATTTCACTTTCTCTCCTTTTACTTAAAGTTAAAACATTAATTTTAGTTTTCAAGTGCTTTACGCTGCAAAGATTGAAGTTCAACGTTTCCTTTAGTAGCTAAATCTAATAACACGTTTAACTCATCGCGATTAAATGGACGATGCTCTGCAGTACCTTGTATTTCTATAAAGTTTCCAGATCCAGTCATAGCAACATTCATATCTGTCATAGCTTGACTATCTTCTATATATGGCAAATCAAGCATAGGAGTTCCATTTATTACTCCAACAGATACAGCAGATACAGAATCAGTGAGCACGCGATCTGCAGAATGAATATGCTTATTTTTTTCAGCCCAACGCAACGCGTCAACAAGAGCCACATACGCTCCTGTTACAGATGCTGTACGAGTTCCACCATCTGCTTGCAAAACATCGCAATCGATTTGTATTTGCGTTTCGCCCATGGCTTTCATATCCACTACGCCTCGCAAGCATCGACCAATAAGTCGGCTAATTTCGTGAGTGCGTCCTCCAACTTTACCCTTAACAGACTCACGATCTGTACGCTCAGCAGTAGCACGCGGAAGCATAGAATATTCTGCAGTAACCCAGCCGAGTCCTGAATCTCTACGCCAGCGTGGCACTCCAACTGTGAACGTAGCAGTGCACATAACTCGTGTATTTCCGCACTCAATTAATACAGATCCTTCCGGAACACTTGTAAAATTGCGCGTAATTTTAACTGGACGTAATTCGTCTACAGCACGACCGTCTGGGCGAATTGGCGTAACTAATCCCAACATATCTTTAATTTGAGCCATAATGTGTAAATTTACCATGCTAGTGGTATGTCTTAGAAAAATTTATATACGTACTTCTAACTACATGCACGAACCTCCGACCACAAATACAACTTCCGACCACATACACGAACTTCCGACCACAATAAAAGAATTTTCTTGCCCGGAAATTAATTAGTAAATAATCTAAAAACATGGTTGGAGGACGCATATTAAAGCGTGCACAAGAATTGGGGTCTTGTGCACAATATTCTTACGCTCTTTGCAATCGCACGCACGGATGGTTTTGCTCTAGTTGGAAAGAATTATGGAAATCTATAACAAAAATACTTCTTCCAAGAGGATGTGCAGGATGCAATAAGCCGGATGAAATTTTATGCGATACTTGCAAAAACTCGTTAAGTAACATTTACAGCAAAGATTTTCCTGGAAGCGAATATGGGAAATTATATGCTTGCGGCTTATACGAAAACAACGTTAGAAAAGCAATACTTTTATGGAAAGATCACAATGACGTTGAATGCGATACTCCTTTTTCTAACTTAATATCTTTTTTAGCTTTAAATGTGATATCAAATTCAGGATTAAAAATAGCAAATACACGCTCAAGTACGCACTTAAACACAATCACACGCTCTAGAAGAAGCTCGAGCAAACACTCGGATGAAATCCTAATAATTCCAATGCCATCTTCTAAAAAATCATCACGAAAACGAGGCAGAAAACACGTATTACCACTCGCTAAAGCAATCGCATCAAATCTAAACAATAACAAAATAAACGCACGCGTTTGCTGCGCTATTCAAATGCGTAAAAATGTGAGCAATAAATCTGTACAAACATCTGGAATCAAAGGTAGAGCAGAACGCACAACACACGCATTTAACGTAACAAAATCGCTAGTAAAAGGCAAAAAAGTGATAATAGTAGACGATATTGTTACAAGCGGATCCACTATGACAAACTGTGCAATTTCACTTAGAAAATCCGGCGCAGAAGTATTAACAGGATTTGCTTTGGCGATTACTCCACAAAAAATAGCATAATAATTCATCATGATGTATCATAATTCGCAAGTTAATTTCCAAGATTAAAATTATATGTAATACTGAAATAGTTAATAGTTGCGTTAATTAATAAGCTAAGGAGCCGGCGGTGTTAGAAGCTATAGTGCATGATTGCAATGAGGATTTTCTTGCACAACGCATAGCCCAATCATCGCTTATAGCTTTCGATTTAGATAACACTTTAGCGTGCTCAAGGCAACCAATGCTACCAGACATGGCTTCGATTTTAAGCGACTTAATGTGCATAAAACCAATCGCAATCATCACCGGAGGATGCTTAGGATTAGTTAAAAGCCAAGTTCTAGACGTACTTAATCCATATGTAAAACTCGAAAATTGCCATATTATGCCAACAAACGGCACGCGATATTACCGCATTGACAATGATGGAAAACTATATTGCGTTTACGCGCATAATATTTCACCTGAAGATGCAAAAAGAATAACAGAAGTTATACGTTTCCACGCTCATAAATTAGGATTACTAAAAGAAAAAGGCGATCCTGATTTGTGGGGCGAGCAAATTGAAAACCGCGGAAGTCAAATCACGTTCTCAGCACTAGGACAACAAGCTCCTGCAAATCGCAAAAAAGCATGGGATCCTCAAGGACTTTTGAAAAATGAGCTAACTAAAGCAATAGCAAAAGATTTGCCGGATTTTGCCGTTCGCTCCGGAGGCGACACAAGCGTTGACGTTTATTGCATGGGAGATGATAAAGCTCACGCATTACTCGCTCTTGCCGATTTTTGCTCAATAGACGTAATGGATACCGTGTTCATAGGCGATCGTATGTGCGAAGGTGGGAATGATTATCCTACAGCCTTCACCGGTGCGCTTGCTGTGGAAGTACGGAATCCTCAAGATACTTTTTCGCTGTGCAAAGAAGTGCTAAAAGCTATTAGATTTTCACATAAACTTTGAGAATCTCAAATGGTAACAGAGTGTACTTTAAAATCCATTTTAGTGTTGTTGAGTTGTCGGAGTTTCTCTCATCGCAAACGAGGATATGGCTGTGGCGGTGAGGAATAAGGATTACTTGTCTCGCAGACGTTACGCTCTCGTGAGGTACATGGTTTTTATGCTTGTGCTACTAGTGTTTGGATTCTTAGTTAAGTTTTGATTCCCAATAGGATTGGATTATGTGGGAGTTTATTTAGAATCGCTCCACTCTTATATTGCTCGACCAAGCAATCCTTATCCCTCACTGCTATCTGGTATATACACATTGGTAAATGCATGAGCGAAAAATCTCAAATCTCTGCCTACTTGGTAGCAAAGCAGGTTGGGTAAGTAAATCTATAGGGTAATTTACATTGTAGAATATGACGACTTTAATCTGGGATCAACGCCGCTATAGAAACCGTCATGGACGCGGTATGAGAGCACCTATGTTCGGCACAAGACTTCCAAAATATAGAACTGCAAGCGGAATGTTTGACGCTATGGTCGCCTCTCAAATACGTAGGCTTAACGGAGCCTGGCATGATCTTATGAAAAACGTCCAATTTGCAGTAGAAGACGTGCCGCCATCGCAGCCTATCATATGGGAAAATAATCGTAGAATAATGTCTCAATGCTTCCCCGCAAGTCACGGGATGCCGCCAAGAATCGTACTTTATCGCATGCCTTTATGCACGCATGTCACAAGTAGATCAGAATTAAATTATGCGATTCGAGATGAAATGGTTCAGCGATTAGCGCAACTATACGGCAGAAGACCTGAAGAAATAGATCCGGATTGGGGTTTTTAAGCAAAGTAAAAGCAAAACGAAAGGCTAGCCAAAAAGCTAGCCTTAAAACTTATTTAACTACTCTTTGCGTTTCCGTAACTTTTATAGAAACTTGTTGCGGCTCCAACGATTGAGATCTAAGCCACGCTATACCTGCAAGATGCGCGTCATCGACTTCTTTTTTATGAATACGCGCAGCAAAAGATACTTTCGATTTTGAATCAGCTTCAAACACAACAGCCTTATCTCCAAAATCTTTAGCTTCTAATTCAATCGAACTATCCGCCGGAACAACCAAAGTTTTTCTTGCTATAAGAGCGCCTTTATCGTCAAAAACACGCAAGTGCACAGTTGATTCGCTAGAGTCAGCAGAAGCAAAATACAAAGTTGTTTCTTCGGATTTAACAGGCGTGACTAAAGCGCTATATCCTTGCGAATGCACCGGTTCAGCAAAAGCTAAATCTTCCTGACCTGATTCGCCAGAACGATTTATAGAAACCATAGAGAAAACAGGATTGTTTGCTTCAACTTTTAAAGCACTTACCTTTTCCGGGACTTTTCCAAGATCCACTATTTGCAACTTTTTACCTTCAAGAAGCAAATTATTAACAGTCTTAGAACCAGATTCTCCAACCCAAGATACATTCACCTTGCTAGTAGTTTTAGACCATAAATATAACTTTGCGTTATCTGATTTAATAACACCAGGTATAAGAGCAGACTTTGAATCAGCTTGCAAAGGCTGAATAACATCCACGCCTTTAACAGTTAATCCTTGCATTTTACGCACTTGTATAAACGAAGCAACAGGAGTTTGTTCGCTTAAAACTTGAATATACAAGCCTTTAGAATTCGGAGCGGCTGCAGAAATATCAAAATAAGATTCACTATGAGCTGGCACAGTAAAGGCACTACCAGTAGATGGAGTAATTAAATTACTTCCACTTTCAACAGACCACATCCTAACTTGCACAATAGTTGGCTTAGACGAAGTATTTACTGAAACTAAACGCATTAACGTACCAGTTTCAGTTTCGGGAGCTAAGAAAGTTTGGCTTCGAGTAGCATTAATACAAGATGATGCAGATAATCCTCGAAGATCCCCATTAGTTGACCATGAAGCGGAGGATGCGGCAATTCCTGTTCCAGAATCCGATTGAGATAATCTTCCTTCTAAAACTTGCGAATCTTTATCTATATTTTTAGAAGCGATAAAAGTAATATTGCTGCTGGAATTTTTACTCTCGTCACTTTCATTATTTTCACCATCTTCATAATCATCACTGTTTTCAACAGAATCTAACGAAGAAGCTGAATCGTCACCATCTTTAGAATTTCGTACAGTAGCACGATAAACATTCCCAAATGCAGCAAAACGAGACATAGAAGTAGAGTTTCCATCTGATTCTCTATATTCTTTATCTCCGTAATCAGAAGATTCAGACACTGATAATCGCGCTGGGCAAACCATTTTTAAGCTTGTTGCTCCAACTTGTTGAGTTACGGAAGTGCTTGAACGCACTCCACTATCTACAACGTTTGGATAAATTTGCATAGTTGCGAGAATAAGAGAAACTACTATAAGAATTATTGCACTTATAGAAGATAGAAAAACAATGCCTATATTGTGAAGATGACGCTTTCTTTGAGATTCTGTTTCAGGAGAATTATCTCTATGCTGGCCTAAAGCTTTATGCTCGCTAGAATCCTTATTCTCGCTGAGGTTATTGTTCTCACTGAGATTATTATTCTCACTGAGGTCTTCGCTTTCACTTAAATCTTCGCGCTCAACATTCTCAATATCTGCGCTATCTGATCTATCCGCAATATCCGCGATATTATCGATATTCTCGCTATCCGCGCTATTCTCTCTATCCTTTTTACGCCAACTCATCAATACTCTCCTCTCGCTCATCATCAGCACGCTCTAACACGTTATGCTGACCAAATCGAGGAACTGCAACTAAGCAATACATTATGAACACAATTCCACAAACTGTCATCCAAGACTTTCTCCAAGCTAAAGGACGCGTATTGTAATAGAACGAAGATTTAGATTTATAAGAAACAGGATTGTCAAAACGCAAATACGTTCCTTGATGTGAACTTACAACAAGCTGAGTTGATTCAGAAGCATTCACATTAGTAATAAAACGATCCGTTGCTGATTTATCTGCAAAATTTTCACCATATAACAATGAATTTGTAGCGTACTTTTTAGCTTGAGACGAATCATCCACTACGTAAATACCGCCAAATCCAAGCTGCTCTAAAGTAGAAATAGCACCAGAATCAGCATGCGAAAGTAATTTAGCAACTGTTCTGGAAAGCGTAATATCGTTTTTAGACATGCCATATAGAACGTTGCGCACGCGCAAAGCAGGCGATTCGTCAATAGAATCACCTCTAGAAGTACGCATAATAGCAACCTCAACATCTCTATCGCTAATAGCTCGAACTGCTAAAACTCTACGATTACTGTCTTTATTAAGATAATCGACAACAACCATAGGCAAACCATTATCACTTGAATTAACAGAGCTTAAAGGTCCGCTAAGAATAGCAAAAATAGCTAATAGAATAGCCATAGCAAATATTCCACAAGCTAAAAGTCCTCTAGCGCAATATGCGATTTTTTTCAAAACCAACTCGGCAGATTTACGCATAGCAGCACGCCTATCAGCACGAGTTTTATACACGCCGTCAGAAACTTTAATATTCTTAACTTTTAAAGGCTCAAAACGACTAACAGCATGACCAGCAACCATGCATATGCACGCCAAAACGCCAATAGCTGAAAGCACTACTCCAGGCAAAGCACTACCTGCAACAGGCCCAAACTCATCTTGTCCAACTACGATTCTTACAGAAATGAGGGAAAGAACCATACCAGATATTATTACGCCCCACATTACGCGCGAAACACGCAATGCGAATGGCAGCGCAAGAGAAGTAATAGCCATAACAACAGCTATGATTGCAAAAACAATCATAATTATTCCGCGAAGCGAAAGTAGCGGATTATATGAAGAAGCAAAAGAATATCCCGCATTTGAATATCCTGCATTCATATTAAAAGCGCGCAATAATATGTCAACATATCCATCAGTTCGCGGAACACCTTGAATACCGCTATGAACTAAAGACATAGATCCGAATATTTGACGCCACATGCCAGCGTTGTAATATCTAACAACACTTCCTAAAGTTGGCAAGCACACTAAAATCGACGGAATAGGCATAAGAGCTAACATTGGCCTATGCGACTTCACCATTACTATTGCAACTACGAAAATTACAAACAAAGCTATTAACAACTGCGGCTGAGCTGCAACAGCAACCATAAAGCACAATGAAGCACAGGCAGCAGATTGAGTAGAAGGAACAGGCTTAACAGGATCTTCTGTAACATACATTCCAACAGCGTGGAAAGCAAACGCAAAGGCAGCTGGCAAAAATACCATGAAGATCAACATAGGCAAATCTCCACGAGCAAATAAGCCGAAAGCCATTGCTAAAACAGTCCAGCAAATTCCAGAGCAAACTCGAACTGAATCAGATCTTGTAAACACTCCAGCGAAAGCCCAGAAACTCAATAACATTGCTGGAGCCGAAAGGAAGAATGCTAATGTAACAGCTAATCCTGGATTTCCAAATGTAAAAGCGGAGGCGATAGTCCACATCAACAGCAACGGAGAAGGCGGTATAGCCGGACCAAATCCGCTATCAGGCATCCACGCGCCAGTCGCAGCCTTCCATAATTGGCTCATGCTAGATCCGGTAGGAATCCACTGCTGAGTATAAATAGTCGAGCCTTCTATAATTTCTCGCCACGAATGCCCATAAAATACAGCAACCGCACAAAATACTACTAACGCAGCAACTAATGCAGCGCTCCAGCGCAATAAGATTCTTTTATGCAAATGTTTTCTTGCAAGAGGACCAAGCAATACACCACGTTTTTGAGAAAGATACGCCGCACAACGATCTTTCCATACTGATATTTGTTTACGATCTGCAACAAGCGCACTTAAATTCTTTAAAGATACTCTAGTAGATCTAGCGACGCGGAATCGCACGAAAAACGCACTAGGCAATTGCAACAAAGCTTGCCATGGAAGCCACAATCTCACTAAAGCGATATAAGGCTGTTTAACAAATAAAGATTGCAAAGCCATGATTAAGGAAACTGGAACACTTATAAGCCAAATAAGCGGCCATAAGATGATACGAATATCCGTGTAACGATAACGTTGTAAAGCTTTAAGCGAGGCAGCTATACCGTGAATCATACTTGATTTTTCTTCAGGACGAGCATCCCCACTTCGAGTACGGATTCCTTCAAAACGCGCTCGCCTATGCGCAATTCGAGCAGATGGAACAACAACTACTCGCCCACCATTCAAGCAAACACGACGGCAAAAATCACGAGATTCACCGAAAGTTGTCATCCACGGCTGAACACCATGCATAAGTTGCCAAGTGGTTAACGGAACAAGCGCTCCAGCAAGAGATACGCTAAAAACATCCCCTCTGTTATCGTATTGCTCTTGATCTAATTCGCCTTCAACAGTTAAAGAATGCAAACTATGATGCCATGCGTACATTCCAACGTTGTGTAAAATCTTTCCATCCCAATCAACTTGTTTAGCTCCTAAAACAGATGCTGTTGGAGTGTTTCGCCATGTTTCTCTTAAATGTTCCAAACAATGCGAATCAGCTGGGCGCGAATCATCGTGTAAAAGCCACATTGCTTTTACGCCAGTGCATGGCATTAACTTGTGTAAAGCTTTATCTATAGCATCGCCAAAAGATCGTGCTGCTGTTACAGGAACAATAATTATCTGTATTTTTTTGTTATACGAATCCAAAGATGAACCATATTCACGCTCTTTATAGCTCTCTTTATAGTCCTTCTTATAATGCTCTTTATAGTCCTCTTTATAATGCCCGTTATAAGCAAGTTCATGATTCATCATGTCGCTTAAAGCCGAAGAAGCACAGCAAACACTAACATTAGCTCTTTTGATTTTGCTAGTTCGTCTAGCGCAATCGACTATAACAATAGTGCCTGGGAGCACTGTTTGATCAGATAAAGCGCGTAATGTTTCCTTATAAAATCGCGTATCTCGCTCAAGACACATCATTGCCATAATAGACGAGTCAACACCTCGAGGCTTTGCTTTTTTAAGACTAGCAAAAGCGCGAAGAACGTCATGTTCGAGCTTATCTACATCAGCGATTATTGAATCCATAGTTACAGTGTACGCAAGGGGTATGTAACTACAAGTGTTTATTGCAATAAAACGAGCGAATTGAAGGATCTGACACAGAGTAGAAGACAGCGCTGACGACCTTACTAAGTTTCGTATGCTCTAAGTACACAAAACTAAGCAACCCTTCTTGCTTTTGTTTACCAACACGCTACCTAAGTACACAAAACCAAGAACACTCCCCCGAGTTTGTTTACCAACACGCGCTATAAGTACACAAAACTAAGCGCGACGACCAATATATAATAATTTCAATAGATTGCACTATAGTTATGTGGATATGTGTTTAATCGTGATTCCTCCAGAGAACACGGTAAAAACACAACGATATTAGACCCTGTTTTCTGCAGAATTCTGGCTTCTGAAAGAAGGTGCCATGGTGACTTCACGCCACCCTAGAGTATACGGGAATCACGCTAGGACGAAGGTTACTCGCTTGGCCGCTCCACGACACTCTCTTGGCTTTAGTATTAACAATCGCGTGAAGAATTTAGTATGCATGTCGCTTGTTGCAATACTCACCTTCTTTTCGACTATTGTTTCAATAACGTGGATGGATTTTTCAACAACTATTAGCAATAATTCTGTGCACGTTATTTATGGCTCAAGTGGCAAAAAATCTTCAGAACCTATAGATCCTAATGCTGGCAAACCAATTACCTTCCTTCTACTCGGTCAAGATACTCGAGAAGGTAAAAATAATAACTTTGCTCATGATGGAGAAACAGATAATCACCAATCTGATACAGCTATGGTTGTGCAGATTAGCGCAGATCGTTCGTATGTGAATATAGTTTCTATTCCTCGAGATTCAATGGTAAACGCACCGGAATGCGATACTTCTCGTGGACGTATCCCTGCGCGAGAACACGTAATGTTCAACTCGATTTTTGCTTACGGATATGCTCAAGGCGGAGATTTATCTTCAGCGGCAAGCTGCTCGCTTAAAACAGTTAATTCTCTTACAGGCTTAGATATTGATAACTTTATTGTTGCCGATTTTAATGGCCTGAGCGAAATGATTAACGCTATTGGCGGCGTAGACTTATGCATTCCTGTAACTACACACGATGTTTATACTGGCGTTACTTTAAAGCGAGGAATGAGACATCTTAACGGTGTTACAGCTACACAATACGCTAGAATGCGTCACGATTCCGCAAGCGACGGTTCGGATATTATGCGTACAACTCGTCAGCAATACTTAATAAAGCAGCTTGTTCATCAAGCTTTATCTAAGAATTTGCTAACTGAATCCGGACAGCTTTACCAGTTGGCTAAATCTGCTTTAAATTCTTTGAATATTAGCTCGGGTCTTGCAAATCCTGCAACTTTAGTTGGATTGGCTATGAGCTTACACAAATTAGACACTTCTCATATTTACGCAAGAACAATACCTATTGTTGCCGATCCTTCTAACCCTAATCGTGTTGTTTGGGATGCCTCTGCTCAAGATGTATGGGAGACAATGCGCCAAAATAGGCCGCTTACGAATAAACGTCACAATGCTTCTTCGCATCCAAAGTCTTCTGATGATACCCAAAGCGATAACACGCAAAATAATTCTCCGAATCATAAATCTGAATATGGTCCTGTAAATCCTAAGACTGGATTAGTTAAAGATAGTTCAGGCAGACTTATCGACCCTAATACCGGAGGAATTGTTAATCCAGAAGATGGCACTATTCGCGATCCTAACACCGGATATTACATGGGTATAGCTGATAAATACATAAACAACACTATTTGCGCTGTGCCTAAATCGTGATTGTTGATTGTTCAGATTGTTTGGATTGCTGAATTGTTAGATTGTTAGATTTTAGATTTTAAATTATGCAATTGTTAGATTATTAGTTATTAGTAATACTTGCATAAACTTATTCTAAAATACGTAATCGCAAAGAAAACAACGCAAAGAAAATACAGATAGCAAATAGATAAAAGTTAAGGAAGAATATGACAAGGCCAAATTCAGACGATTCTTATGATAATGAGCAGCCGCCGAGCTTTGCACCTTCTCGCAATCGTAGAATGAGGCAACCGCTTCCTTCCAATAATTCAAACGATAATATTCCGCCTAGCTTTGCACCAAATTCAAACAGACGCAAAGCAACAGCATCGAGTAGCAATATATCTAGCGATAACTCACGCGCAAGCAGATCTTACACAGGTGGATCTTACGCAAGCGGATCTTACGCAGGAAATAACTCTTACACAGGAAACAACTTACGCGAAAGTAATTCTTACTCAGGCAACGCATACGCAAATAGCCCACGTACAAATAGCCCACGCGAAAATAAACCTTTAGAAAACAATAATCCAGCAATAGCGATTCCAAAAAAACGCAAAAAACATTACATTCTCATGACAATATCGCTATTGATGTGCATTGCGCTTATAGTTGCCGCAATCGTAGGAAGTAACACATACCATTGGGTAGACTCGCGCATACAAAAAACGCACTGGCTTACTAACACAAATGACACTCCTGAAAAAACATGGCTTATATTAGGATCAGACCAGCGCGAAGGAGAAGAAGCCAAAGAAATTACAGGCTTTAGAATGGACTCAATTCTCGTATTAACAAAGCCGGCAAACGGGCACAGCTCGCTTATTTCAATACCTCGCGACTCGCTTGTATCAGTGAATAACAATAAGATGAAAATCAACACTGTAGCGCAATTCTTCGGCAAGCCTGCACTAACTAAAGTTGTAGAAAATATTACAGGACATCATATTGATCACGTTGCAGAAATACGATTTGGAGGATTAACTCACGTTGTTGATTCGATTGGAGGAATCGAACTCTGCTACAATCGCACAGTAAAAGACAGGTTCAGTGGACTTGATTGGAAAGCTGGATGCCATCACGCAAATGGCAATACTGCTTTAGCGTTCTCACGAATGCGATATGAAGATCCTGAATCTGATTTTGGTAGAGCAAAACGACAGAGAATGGTTATTTCTGCGATTATCAAAAAAGCTACATCAAAAGATACGCTAACAAACTTTGGTAGAGTGAAAAAACTTACAGAAACAGGATTAAAATCCTTTGTATTCGACGAAAAATCTACACCTATGTCCTTAGCAGATATGGCATTCGCTTTTAAAGAAGCCACAGGACCTAACGGAATTTCTGGCACTGTTTATTGGACGGATCCAAATTATTTCGTTCCGGGAGTAGGATCCTCAGTGCTTTTAGACGACGATAAAAATACAAAGCTTTTCGATTCACTATCTTCAGGAACGCACAAGCCTGGAACTGTTGGTACTCTTGCAGAAATGGAAAAGTAAATTCAACTTTTGAACTTCTAACCACATAGCTCGTTTTTTCTTGCCTTTGATTAAAAGCATAGTAATCATAATGCTATGAAAACTATTACACAACGAGCACTTTTGCGATTGCAAATATTCGCAAGCATTGTACCTATTGTTGCAAACATAACAATGGCTGTTATAGCTTTTGTGCAACACCAGTGGATGATGATTGCAATGATAATACCGAGCACGATGATGTATCTTGCCAGCATTATTCCACAACTTATACAACAGCACGCAAATATGTCTAGAGATATTTCAAATAGCTCTTTAGACTCGTATGCCAATGGTTTTAAAAACTCTAATAAGTTAAATAACTTGTTAGAAGCAAAATCGGAGCAATCGCTTGTCGCTATAAACTCAAATTCGCATAGAAATCAGTACGCTAATTCTCAGGAGAATTCATATTTTAACGAGAGTGGACTAAACGGGAGTGGATTAAATAATGGGCTAAATAATGCGTTAAATAACGTTTTAAGTAACGCGCCTAAAATCGATGGAAATCCAGACGACATAAATCCAATAATATTGGAAAAATTACTATTAAATATTCCTAAAATATCTAAGAATTATCAACTTGGAAGCAAACTACTAATGCCTCCATGGAGAGAAATCGCAAGATCTTGGCTAATGTCTTTTGCGAAAAATAAAAGCCAGAAAAGGCAACTTATAGCGCCTATAGGAGTTAGCAATAAAGGCGATATGAATATTGATCTTGTGAAAAATGGACCGCACGCTCTTGTAGCAGGAACAACAGGATCTGGAAAATCCATATTACTTACGACTTGGTGTTTGGCTCTTGCTTTTCGATATCCGCCAAGCGCATTGCGATTCGTATTCATGGATTTTAAAGGAGGAGCAACTTTCGACGCATTAGCAAAAATTCCTCACAGTATTGGCAACGTTGGAGACTTAGATTTGCATCATGCAACTCGCGCATTACGAGGTTTAGAAAAAGAATTAGATCGCAGAGAGCGCTTAGTTGCCGAACAAGAATGCCATGATATTACGCAAGTAAAACCGTACCAGCCTTCAATCGTGATTGTTATAGACGAATTTCACGCATTAAAAGATCAACTTCCGCACTATATGAACAGGCTGATTCGAATCGCGTCTGTAGGAAGATCTTTAGGGATGCATATTATTGCCTGCACACAAAATCCTCTTGGTCAAGTTAATGCAGATATGAAAGCAAATATATCTATTAATTTATGCCTACGCGTAAGGGATGCTCTTCAATCGCACGAATTACTTGGCTCCTCGTGCGCAGCATATATAAATCCTCAATCACTTGGAGGAGCGTATTGCAATCTTGGCGAAGGAATTACAGCTGTGCGATGCTCTGAAATAGCAAATACTTCTACTCTTATCGAAGGAATAAATCTTGCTGGAAAATTCTATCATTACAATCAAGCCGAACAATTATTTAGCAAACCATTGCCATCGCTTGTAACAGTAAAACAAGCTGAAAAATATAGTAAATTTGATGCGAATGATAAAACATCTAATCGCATTCATAAAAATAACGATATTACTATTGGATTATTAGATGACGGAATACGATTATATGCAGCCACTCTCCCACTAAACATAGGCAATATAGCTATAATCGGCACTCAAGGACGCGGCAAAACTAATATTTTGCGTCTTATAGATAACTTATTGAAAGAAGATATAGCAGACGGCGAAAATCGGGAAGAAAACACTAATCATCCTTATATTGTTGACAATGCAGATGCGCTTGTGAACCCTTTGAACAACAATCCTGATGCCATATATTTTCAAGAACAACTATCTTCATCTAATACTGTGATTTTTAGCGCAAAAACAGCTCATAGATTACGATTGCCGGATCAAGCTCCAGTGCGCATAATATTCCCAACTGGGGATGCTGGAACAGATACAATGCTTGGAATACCGTCAGAAATTCAACAATCTTTAACTCCGCAAGACTATCACACCCCGGGGCGAGCAGTACTAATTTATCCAGGGCACGCTTATCTTCTGCAGTTAATTTATTTCGAAAATACATAGCATAAATATTTATATATTTAACTAAACTTCATAAAACTCTTGAAAAAAATACATATTCGTGATTTCCTTACATACGGGGAAATTTTTTGTAATAATACTTTAAGTGAGGTTTACTTAGATATGAGCAATGTATTTGACTGGCGTACAAAAGCAGCGTGTAGGGATAAAGATCCGGAGCTGTTTTTCCCAGTTGGAAATACTGGACTTTCATATCAGCAAATCGAGGAAGCAAAATTAGTATGCCGCTCGTGCAAAGTTTCTGATTCTTGCTTAAGATGCGCATTAGAAACAAACCAGGACTATGGAGTTTGGGGCGGATTAAGCGAAGAAGAACGTCGCTCGCTAAAACGACGTGCAATGCGCGCACGACGTCATAGTGATTCAGAACTATAAAAAATTAAATTATAAATAAATCTAGCTCGAACCAAGTTAATCTAAATTAAACTGATTCAAGCTAGATTATTGATATTATGCGAAATATTATGCAATATTACGCAATAAAATCACGCAATATTAAGCGACTCCAGGTACGCGTAATTTAATATCCAAAACCACGCGCGTTCCGCCTTCATGCCTCTGCTCCCAGCGAACAGTTCCACCAAAGTCATTTGTAACAAAAGTATTGATAAGCTGCGTTCCTAAGCCAGAACCAGAAGGTCGAGCCATTCCGTGCGAAGCCTCGCTATCAATACCATCTCCATCGTCTTCAACAATAATATTTAGATTATCGCCACCACGCCCAACGGAAATCTTAATATGACCTGATTCTTTGTCTTCAAAACCATGCTCAACAGCATTAGTAACCAATTCCGTAAGAACCAAAGATAGCGGAGTTGCATCTTGAGCGGCAAGCATTCCGAATTTGCCAACAAAATCAATAGTAATTTTCTGATTTTGCGAAGCTAATTCTATAGACATCTTAAGCAAACTAGAAATAACTTTATCAAAATCAACAACTTCATCGGCAGTCTGACTTAAACCTTCATGAACAAGAGCAATAGTTTGAACACGACGTTGCGCTTCTTCTAACTCTTTTCTCACTTCTTGAGATTTAGTTTTACGCGCCTGCAAGCGCAAAAGTGCCGAAACAGCTTGAAGATTATTCTTCACGCGATGGTGAATTTCAGAAATAGTAGCATTCTTTGTTTGCAATTCACGTTCTCTACGAAGAACTTCAGTAACATCACGACATAATATTACAGCGCCAGTTCTTTCGCTAGGACCAAAAAGCGGCAAAGAGCGCATTGAAACAACAGAATGATTTGCCTCAAGTTCGCAATCTATATCTGCTTTACCACTTAAAACAAGCGGCAAACTTTCAGGAACTACATCGTTAATATGCAAAAGCCTAGTGCCAAACTCGCTTAAATACTCGCCAGTCATAGTATTTAATCCGCCAAGACGACGGAAGCAGCTAATAGCATTAGGAGAAGCGTATCGAACAATTCCATTCGCTTCAAGAACAATAAAACCATCTGCAACACGAGCATTATGGCGCTGATTTAAAACAGAATAATGATATGGGAATTGACCACGAGGAATCATATCAAAAAGTGTTTTACCAGCATTAATACTTTCTGTTTCATATCTACCGTTAGATTCGCGCGTTGCCAAATTTGTTTCTCGCAAAACAAGACCTAAAGCTTTACCATTATGGCGCACAGGAGCATAAACATTACAAACTGTTGCTCTTCCAACAGAACGCAATACTGAAGAATGGAAACTTGTTTCTGACTTCATAGCTTCCGAAAGCTCATCATACATAGAAATATCAAGCTTTTCCCCAAGCAAATCCTCAGTTCTAAGCGTTATTGCAGTAGATGGACGGCACTGTTCCGCAACAACATAATCACCATCACCATTTTGAATAACTAAAAGAAGATCTGCAAAACTTAAGTCAGCTATAACTTGCCAATCAGCTACCAAATGATGTAACCATTCACGATCGCTATCGTCAAAATCTGGACGAGTCGAAAGAATATGAGAAAAATCAGCCATATGGATAATCATATATCTAGCATGTAAGAAATAAGTCAATTAGGTATGTTGCAAAAGATATGTCATAAAGCATTCGCACAAAGTATGTAATCAAGCATGCAATCAAGCATTCAATCGAATATGTTGCAAAACACTTATAAAAAAGCTGCCCCCGCACTTACGTACAGAAGCAGCTTATAAAACTAACAGCGAATCTAATTATTTAAATTAGAAGCCAAACTGTGCAGCAGTTTCGCGCAAAGTCTCAGCAGAACGCTTTAATGCAGCCAATTCACGATCAGAAACTGGAGTATTAAGACGAGAGTTGACACCATTGCGGTTCAACAATGTTGGCACAGACATGCAAACATCAGAAATTCCGTGGAAGTCATCAAGCAAAGAAGACACTGGAAGAATGCGGTTAGTGTCACGAAGAACAGCCTCAACAATATCTACGCCAGACATAGCGATAGCGTAGTTTGTAGCACCCTTACCGTTGATAATCTTGTAAGCAGCGTTAACAACTTCCTGATGGATTTCTTCGCGCTTAGAAGCATCAAGTGGCTCATGACCTGGAAGAGCATTCCAATCGCACATAGGAACGCCACCGATGGTTGCAGAAGCCCACAGAGGAACTTCAGAATCGCCATGCTCGCCAGCGATATAAGCGTGAACGTTCTTAACATTTACGCCAGTATGCTGAGCAATAAGGAAGCGAAGACGAGCAGAATCAAGGTTGGTACCAGAGCCAAACATTTGATTTGCTGGAAGACCAGAAAGCTTCATTGAAACGTGGGTAACAACATCCACAGGATTAGTGATTAACATGTAGATAGCGTTAGGAGCGACCTTAACAACATTAGGAATAATCGACTTCATGATGTTGATGGTTGCGCCGGCGAGATCCAAACGAGTCTGACCTGGCTTCTGGCGAGCGCCAGCAGTAATAACCACCATGTCTGCATCACGGCAAATTTCTACATCGTCCGAACCGGCAATTGATACTGCAGGATAGAAGCTTGAACCATGCTGCATATCCAAAACTTCAGCTTCTACGCGTTCCTTAGCAATATCTTCAAGCACAATTTCACGGGCAACACCACGCTGAGCGGCAGCAAAGGCGAGCGTAGAACCGACTGCACCAGCACCAATAATCGCCAGCTTTGTTGGCTTAACCTGCGAATTTACCATGCGAAACAACCTCTTTTCAACAACCTATTAACACCTTCAAAATGTATGAAACACACTAATTTATGAAGGCTGCTCTTTTATTAAGAGCCTGTGGGTATGAACACCTTTACTCTAATCGCACCACCGGAATTTGTGGCCCTGCAAAACTCGCAAATCACATATGTTAATAAGTGAAATTATTTGTGGAATTATTTGTGCAATTATGTGTGAAATTGTATTGAAATTGTGCGTGAAATTGTTTATGTAAAAATATGTATATCTAAATATGTGTGCAATTATTTTTACAAAGCTACACTCATAAGCTTTGAAGCCAAAGAGTCATTAACATAAGCGATTAAAGCAACTCCACGATCTTCATAATCAACTTTTTCTACTACGCCATTTTCACGAACTTGCGAAAGTAAAGATCCAGCACTATATGGCAAAACAACGTCAACTTTCACTCTTGGAGAAGGCAATAGCCATTCAATTCTTTGTCGAAGTCGAAGAATGCCATCTCCAGATGCAGCGGAAACGATAAGAGAATCAGGATACAATTTTTCTAAACGCTCTCTTTGAGGCTGACTCATGCAATCAGATTTATTAAATACAAGTAATTGAGGAATCTCTTCCACTCCATTAATAGATCCAAGAACTTCATTAACAGCATCAATTTGAGAAGTAGGATCCGGATGCGAGCCGTCAACTACATGCATAATCACATCCGCTTGCGAAACTTCTTCCAAAGTAGATTTAAATGCTTCAACTAATTGGGTTGGGAGCCTACGAACAAATCCCACTGTATCTACAAGCGTATAATTGCGTCCGTCTTGGGCTTTAGAACGTCGAACTGCTGTATCAAGAGTTGCAAATAATGCATTTTCTACTAATTCTTCTGAACCAGTAAGCCTGTTAATAATAGAGGATTTGCCAGCA
This sequence comes from Gardnerella sp. KA00255, assembly GCF_049244095.1. NCBI lineage: Bacteria > Bacillati > Actinomycetota > Actinomycetes > Bifidobacteriales > Bifidobacteriaceae > Gardnerella > Gardnerella sp. KA00255. The sequence goes on along the minus strand of NZ_CP058374.1, from coordinate 1,499,193 downwards.
TTCGTATATCCGACTACAGCAACAGTTGGCACGCCTTGCCTGCGACGAGAACCTCGCTTAACATCTCGAGCTGGAGCCATATGCGCAATATCGTTCCTCAATTTTGAAATGCGATTGCGAATAGCACGACGATCCATTTCGATTTTAGTTTCGCCAGGGCCTCTTGAGCCAATACCAGCATCGCCTGCAGCTCTACCACCAGCCTGTCTGGAAAGAGCAGCACCCCAACCTCTTAATCGCGGAAGCATATATTGCAATTGAGCAAGCTCAACTTGAGCTTTACCTTCACGACTCGTAGCATGCTGAGCAAAAATATCCAAAATAACAGCGGTGCGATCAACAACCTTAACTTTAGTCGCATCTTCTAAAGCTCGACGCTGGCTAGGTGGTAAATCATCGTCAACAATAATCGTATCCGCATCATGCTGAGCAACTACCGCTGCAAGCTCACGCGCTTTACCTGAGCCAACGTAAGTTGCGGCATCCGGCCTATATCTTTGCTGTAACATGCCATCGCAAACAACAGCACCAGCGGTTTGTGCCAAAGCTGCAAGCTCACGCAAAGATTCTTCTGCTTGAGAAAGAGTTCCACGCGCGCTTGACCACACGCCAACTAACACAACACGCTCAAGACGAAGTTTTCTGTATTCAACTTCAGTAACATCTTGTAACTCACCAAGACCAGCTACTCGTTTTAAAGCATTACGAGATTCGCGCTCCTGCCACGCTTCATCATGCTTCTCACTTTCTAAAGTAGTGTCTAAAAGTACATCAGAATGGCCAGAAAGCACATCATTATGCTTGCTATTCGAATTGCTAATAGCATCTATATCTACGTTATTTACCAAAGACGCACCCTTCGTCGTTTTACTTAATAGTATTTTACAACGTTTGTTTTATTATTGTGATTTTAGAAGACATATTAAATGCTAAATCGTAAATAAGTACAATGACTAAAAACCAGGATCAAAATCAGTTTAAGAATCGCAATCAACTTAAGAATCGCAATCAACTTAAAACTCAACCTAAAACTCAAACTAAAACTAATGATGTTGCAGTAAAGAAAAGCGGCGAACAGTATTTTTCCGCAACTCCTTCATCAAACGATGAGCGAAAAACACTTCATGTAACATTACGCGACCGTGATATTGACGTTCAAGTTTCAAACGGAGTATTTAGCGCTTCTAAACTTGATTTAGGCACGTCTGTTTTGTTAAAACACGCTCCAAAACCACCGGAAAATGGCCGATTTCTTGATATTGGATGCGGATGGGGTCCTATCAGCTTATCTCTTGGATTAGAATCTCCGAATGCAGAAATCTTCGCTATCGACGTAAACGAGAGAGCACTAGAACTCACTAAATTAAACGCGAAGAATATTAATCTTAAAAACATACACACTGAACTTGTTGAAAACGCAATTAAAAATAAAGATTTAGAGAACATAGATCTAATATGGTCCAATCCGCCAATTCGCGTTGGAAAAGAAGTCTTGCACGAAATATTACTTACTTGGATACCAAGATTGAACGAAAACGGAAAAGCATATTTAGTTGTACAAAAAAATCTTGGATCAGACTCACTTATTCCTTGGCTTGCTGAAAATCTTGGCGAAAACTACATAGTTGAAAAATATGCAAGCTCTAAGGGATACCGAATTATAGAAGTAACAAAGACGAAGTAAGTACTAAAAGTACTAAAAGTAAAAAGCAACGCTAAAAGCAAGAATCAATGCTAAAAACGAAAAGCAATACTAAAAGCAAAAAGCAGTGATAAAAGCAAAAATCTACGAAAAGAAATAAATACACTATGAAATTCGACTACCCTGTTGAGCTTCCTATTTGCGCAGCACACGACGAAATAATAGAAGCAATTAAGTCTTCACAAGTCGTGATTGTTTCCGGACAAACCGGCTCCGGTAAAACTACGCAAATCCCAAAAATGGCGCTTGAACTTGGAAGAGGCGGAAGAAGTAAACAAATCGTACACACTCAGCCTCGCCGTTTAGCTGCGCGAACTGTTGCTGAGCGAATCGCAAGCGAAATGGAAGTAAAACTAGGCGAAGAAATCGGCTACCAAGTGCGATTTACCGACGAAAGTTCACCTAAAACAAAGCTTCGAATTGTTACTGATGGTATTTTACTTGCGCAAATTCAGCGAGATCCTCTTCTTACTAAATACGACACGATTATTATTGACGAAGCCCACGAGCGCAGTCTTAACATTGACTTTTTGCTAGGATATTTAACAACTTTACTTCCGCAAAGACGCGATTTAAAGCTGATTATTACTTCAGCAACAATAGATTCTGCAAAATTCCGTGAACATTTTGAACAAGCTTTACACATAAAAGTTCCTGTTATTGAAGTTTCTGGACGCACGTACCCTGTGAGAGTGCTTTATGAGCCTCTTGGATCCGCGCCTTCACTTATGCGACACGTCCCTGGCTTTGCAGACATAACAATGGATGAGGAAACTGTTGCAGAAAGCCAATCTAACGAAAGTAATCGAGACGATATTGCAGATGAAGATATGACATCTGCAGTAACACGCGCATGCGCTCAATTAGTGATTCATTCAAGCCACGAGCAAGGCGCGCGCGATATTATGGTTTTCGCTTCCGGCGAGCGCGATATTCGCGAATTTGAATCAGGATTACGCTCATATTTTGGCACTCGAGCAAGTGATATGAAAAGAGCGGATGCTATTGAAATAGTTCCGCTTTTTGCGCGTCTTTCTGCAAAAGATCAACATCGCGTATTTGAACACCACTCTCATCAACGCATTGTTATTGCTACTAACGTTGCTGAAACTTCGCTTACTGTTCCTGGGATTCGATACGTTGTCGATCCTGGTTTTGCGAGAATTAGCAGATATTCTAAGTCTGCAAAAGTGCAGAGGCTTCCTATAGAGCCGATTTCTCAAGCGAGCGCAGATCAGCGTTCTGGACGATGCGGACGAATCGCGGACGGTATTGCTATTAGACTTTACTCGCGCGAAGATTACGAAACTCGACCTCGTTTTACTGATCCTGAAATTCTTCGCACTTCGCTTGGAGCAGTAGTATTACACATGCTTTCAGTAGGCGTTGCTAAAACTGGCGAAGATATTACGAATTTCGGTTTTATTGACCCTCCTGATATGAAAGCAGTAAGCGACGGTTTTAATGAGCTTAACGAGCTTGGCGCAATAAGTAGAAAATCAGGTTTCATCACTTTAACTCATATTGGACGCGAGCTTTCTAAATTGCCGATTGACATTCGTTTAGGACGCATGATTATTGAAGCGGCTCGTAAAACCACTCCGAATACTCTTGCTGCAGTGCTTGTAATTGTTGCGTTTTTGAGTTTGCAAGATCCTCGCGAGCGCCCTGAAGAACAGCGTGAAGAAGCGGATAGACTTCATAATCGTTATGCGGATGAAACAAGCGATTTCTTAACTGCTTTAAATATTTGGGATTATATTTTCCAAGCAGACGGAAATATGAGCAATAACGCTCTTCGCAAACTTTGTAAAGCGGAATTCTTCCACTTTTTGCGTTTAAAACAGTGGAAAGATTTAGTTAATCAACTTCAAGACTTGTGTAAAGAGTTACATTATAAAGTTGGCGAGCCTATTCCATCTAAAAGGCCATCTTTGGAAATTCGTCAGCTTCCTAATAATCAGCAGGCTGCTCACAGCTTATGCTGCTCTTGGGATTCGCAAGGCATACACTCGTCAATGCTTGCAGGATTGCTTTCTATGTTGGGAATGCAAGTAGTGCGAGAACCGAAAGCTTCAGATTTTGCTAATTTGCACGGATCAGCAAAAATTCGCGCTATGAAACGCGCTCAAAAAATGGCTAAAAACGATTATCAAGGCGCGCGCGGAGGAAGATTCGCAATATTCCCAGCTTCAGCTGTTTCTAAAACAACTCCTTCATGGGTTATGTGTACGCAATTGGTTGAGACCTCTAGACTTTGGGCAAGATATTGCGCGCAAATCGATCCTGCTTGGGCTGAGCCACTTGCTAAAAATCTTACTAGAATCACGTATTCTGACGCTCATTGGAGCGCTTCTAAAGGTGCTGCTGTAGCAAAATCTAAAGTATTACTATACGGATTACCTATTGTTCAAGATCGCACAGTTCAATGGGCTAGAGTTAATCCTTACGAAGCTCGAATGATTATGATTCGTCAAGGCTTAGTTGAAGCAGACGTACAACAGCGTTTCGCACACGATGAGTTTATTTTAAATAATCGCAATGTGCTTGAAGACGCAGATAATCAAGCAAATCGCACTCGTCAAATAAGCGAAACTGTAAATGACGAAGATTTATTTACTTTTTACGATACTCGTCTTCCTCAAGAAGCAACTACTATCGCTGTTCTTGCAAAATGGTGGAAAGATAACCGCGAAGAAAATCCGCACAAATTAGATTTTAATCCCGATGAAGTTGAACGTTTACAAACTACGCAAAGCACTGATTTAGCCGACTATCCTGATCATTGGAACACGATTGGCACAGACGGTCAGCCTATAAGACTGCGCCTAAGTTATATTTATGATCCGGCTGATCCTTTGGACGGCGTAACAGTACATGTGCCTCTTCACACACTTTCGCGTTTAACTCCTGAAGAGTTTAGTTGGAATGTTCCAGGCTTGCTTGACGAGCTTATTATTGGCATGATCAAATCTTTGCCTAAAGCTTTACGAGTACAGTTCGTTCCAGCTCCTGACACTGCTAAAAAAATTCGCGCATGGATTGACGAACATTACGACGAGCTTCCTGGAATTGAAGAAACTGGAACAAACGCAAATAAAAATAAGCTGATTTGGCCAGATTTTAGAGAAGTTTTCACTAAAGCTGCAATTAGTGTAGTTGGAGCGCAAATACATCCTGAAGTTTTCGACGATGAGCAAATAAGCAGACTATCGCCATACTTGCGCATGACGTTTAGTGTTGAAGAAAGAAAAACTAACGGAAATCGCAATAAACCTGCAGGTCGTAATAAGTATTCTAATCGCGTAAAACCTACTATTCTTGGGACCGACAAATCGTTAATTGCATTACAACAACATTTCGCAAGAGAAGCACAAGAATCTGCGCGAGCAATTGTAAATCGTAAAGCAAATGAAGCCGCACAAGCTGGGCATGTTATTGAACGAGCAGATTTATTACACAAGTCTGGCGCTACAAATCTTTCTCGATCGCAAATGGTGTGGGATGGCGCGTTAAACATGCTGCATTTAGACAATAAGCGCATTACTTCTCGCTGGCTTGGATCGGAAGCTTTACTACTCGCAGCTGCACCTTATTCAACTTCTAACGCTTTAGCAGAAGACTTGCAAATGGCTGCAGTAAAACGACTTATTACGAACACGGATAATATTACTGACGATAATTTATTACGCGAAGCTGTTGCAAACGTATCTGAAGTGTATGAAGACACTGTTTATGCCGTTGCACACGATGTGATTGCAATATTAAAACGTCAAGCAGAATCAAGTAAAGCTGTTTCAGGCAAGGCTGATTTGCCTTTGCTTTCAGTGTTGCAATCAATACGCGAACACACTGCAAGTCTTGTGTACGAAGGATTTATTGCAAAAACTCCATCCGATTCACTACCTCGTATTGAACGCTACTTGCATGCAGACGTGATTCGTCTTGCTAAAGCTAAAGCAGATAAAAATCGTGATGTGCGGTGGGCATGGCAGGCAGATGAAGCACATAAGCTTGTAGTAAAAGCCCAAGAAAACGCTCAGAAGATTCCAGCAGGACCAGCACATGACGAGTCGCAAATAATCGCTGAGAAATTACGCTGGATGTGCGAAGAATTCTATGTCTCTCTTTGGGCGCAAGAATTAGGCACAGCTTACCCTATAAGCATTCAGCGTATGCAAAAACTGTGATAGGCCTCAATTCCTATTTATTGGATTCCCTGCTCTTAAAAATTAGTGCGTAAGTAAACAAAACCAAGCAACCCTTCTTGCTTTTGTTTACCAACACACCACATAAGTAAACAAAACCAAGAACACCACCCCGACTTTGTTTACTTCTCCCCGATTTTGTTTACCAACACGCCCCATAAGTAAACAAAACCAAGAACACTCCCCCGACTTTGTTTACCAACACACCACCTAAGTAAACAAAACCAAGCAACCCTTCTTGCTTTTGTTTACCGACACGCGCTCTAAGTACACAAAAGCAAGAAAACGCATAGAGTTTTGCAATAAGCTTATGTATCCATACGAATATAAAATTGTGAACCTATATGAACGTAACTTTAACAGCATGCAAAGTTTAGCAAGTAAACGCACTCATGCGCTGCAATAGTTTGGGAGAAATATGGCTGAGCTATCACCTGTAGATGAATCTAAAAAATCATATGCGAATAAAAGTAATACCGTTAAAAATAGTGCTCACAATACTTCCAAACATACTATTTTCCATGCTCACACATTAAACAATGACGCTTATGAAAATCCTGAAACTCGCAATAAAATAGCAGTTCGCGCGCTTATCCTACTTCTCATATCTTATGTTTTTGGAACTTTATGCTTGCAGGGCTTCAATTTGCTATTTAAGCAAGTCGGATCAGATGTTGGGAGTCCTGAACAATCGTCTTTGATCACAGGTCTGCCTGGAATTATTTTAGGAATCGCATTATTTATTTACGGTTCTTTGGGCGATTTTGTATCGTTGAAAAAACTTGTTACAGTCGGATTGCTAACACTTTTTACAGGCTCAATATTTGGTTTTGTAGCGAATTTTTGTTTCGAGCCACATTTGTGGAGCGTTATTTTAGCTCGTATGATTCAATCTGCAGGCGAACAAGTAACAGGTTCTGCTTATCTAGTAATCGCATCAAAATATTTACGCAATGATCTTAAAGTTATTTTCTTCGGATTATTTACAGCTGGATATCAAATTTCGGCAGCACTTGGCATTTTTACAGCAGGATTATTAAGCTCTATCTCCTGGCAATCATTCTTCTTAATCCCAGCTATCACTATATTCTTCCTACCTGTTTTAAGGCGTTATTTGCCTCAAAATAATGGAAATGGAAATAAGATAGACACTATAGGATTCATGATTTTTGGCACAGCTGTTGCACTTCTCACTGTTTTCTTCTCGTATCATATTTGGTGGATGCTTATTATTTCAATCGGATTATTTATAGTATTTGGAATTTATATCAGTAAAGCTAAAAATCCTTTTGTTGCTCCAGCATTTTTCAAGAACAAACGTTGGATTTCCGCAATGATAGTTCTTATGTTCCTTTATTTCACAAACTATTGTTTCACTCCTATTTTCAACCATTTAGGAGATGAATTATATAAACTAAGCACATCTGACGTAACACACTATATGGTTTTCGCATTTATTATTGCAGCCTTGGCTGGCACTAGCTCAGGGAAAATAATTGCCCGCTTCGGTCGCAAAAATGCTGTTATTATTGCGTCACTATTAATGGCTTTAGGATGGCTTGTTTCAAGCTTATGCGTTATGAGCGGATTCTGGGCACTAACTGTTGGAGCTTGCATATATTACGCAGGCTGCGGTCTTATGTACTCTCCTCTTGTTTCTACAATTTTGGATTCTTTGCCTGTTGAAGAAACTGGACGCGGTTGTGGTATGAATGATCTCGCTATGAGTATTACAACTTCCATTGGAATTGTGATTTTTTACGGTCTTATTGACAATCACACTTTAGAAGGATTCTCGTTTATTGGCGTTAAAGGTTCAGCTGCAGGATTCTCGAATGTTTTGCTTATAGGTTCAATAGTTTCGATATTAGGATTGCTAGTATTTGTGATTAGAAATTATGTGTATTCTAAATTAGACAAAAAATATAAAAGCAATAACAAAGTCGAGAAAAGTCGCGAAGAACGCTAGTAGATAAAGATAGTAGATAGATCTATTAGATAGGTCTTTAGATAACGATATTGGACGACTTTAGTAGATAACGATATTGGACGACTAAATACTGCGAAAACAACTACCTACAGCAAATGTTACAAATCTTATTAGAATAAATAATTTGCTCTAATTTAAAAGTTTGTTGTACTATATGTTGGTGAGTTTAAATACTTCACTAAGTTGCTTTGCTATATGAAATTCATATTGCAAAATTCATATTGCAATAAGTTAAAAGGGGTCGATCGGTTTCGACGGCGATCTGTTCGCCGCGGGGAAGCGTGCCGAGAATGCGAAAGTCCACTCGTAAACGTCCTTTCGCAAAAGAATAAGTGCTAAATCTAATCGCACTGAGTTCGCTCTCGCTGCCTGAGCTTCGCGCCAGGATTAACCAGTGAGCAGCTGCTCCGTTCACCCACTCACGTCTTCGGAGTGGTGCTGAACGTCATTAGAAGACTTGCTTGAATTGCCGGGCTGCAGGGCAATTCAGGGACTTTTACTGTAGATATGCTCGCCATGAATTGTCTGCGATAACATGGGGGCAGAAAAACTGCCGTGCGGCCAGCAGACTACGCACGTAGAAGACCGAGGGTACGGTCACCGGACCGGGGTTCAATTCCCCGCGACTCCACAAACGCAAAAACGCCACTGCTCTACCAGCGTCTAACGCAATAGGTACACAGTGGCGTTTTTTGTAGCAAAACCTGAGTTATTTGAGTTATTTGAGTTATTTCCTAAAACCCAATGTTTACAAGATTCAGGTTAAGCATCAAAGGCATCTCCGAGATGATGCTGAGTAGCGTGCTCAGCAGTGTCAGAATTATCGCAATCAAACTCACCCGCGTCCGCAGCATCAACGATCGCGAGCGCAGCTTCCGCAAGATCCGGTCGCAACGCATCCAGCCAGTGGATGCGCGCATCCCTACCAAACCAACCCATTTGTTTGCGCGCAAGTCGTCGAGTTTTCTGCGCAATATCCGCAAAAGCCTCATCCTCGCTCCACACACCATCCAAATAATCCATAATCTGCTGGTAGCCAAGAGCACGAGCTGCAGTCACACCCAATCGCCCTCGAATTGCGCGCACCTCATCCACAAAACCCTGCTCACGCATAATCCGCGTACGTAAATCCACGCGCTTATCCAAATCTTCGCGACGCAAATCTAAGCCAATTTGCACGCAATCAATCACATACTTATACTTCGGAAGCGTTGCGGAATAAGGCTTTCCCGTAAGCTCAATCACTTCAAGCGCGCGAATTGTACGTCGCGGATTGCGCGCATCCATATTAGCCGCAGCAACCGGATCCTTCTGCTTCAACTCATCGAAAAGCGCACCAGCTCCCTCCTTGCGCTCGCGATCCTCTAAAGCGGCTCTAATAGACTCATCCGTGCCCGGGAATGTAATATCATCCACGGCAGCACGCGCATACAATCCCGATCCTCCAACTAAAATCGGCCTCACACCGCGCGATTGCAACTCACTAATACACTGCCTAGCCAAGGTTTGGAAGCGCGCAACCGTCATCGTTTCTTCAGGATCAATAATGTCAAGCAAATGGTGAGGTACTTCCGCCTGCTCTTCCTCGCTCGCCTTCGCCGTGCCAATATCCATGTAACGATACATTTGATACGCGTCTGCGTTGATGATTTCCGCACGAATCCCACGCTCAGCTAATTTTTTCGCAAGCGCAATACCTAAACTTGTTTTACCGGAAGCTGTAGGACCGACTATCGAAATTACTTTAGGAGCACGATCCTGCTTATTTTCTGACATACTATACTCCTCGATTTCCCAACAAAATCACATTTCGCTAAATTTTTACTAGCTAAAATTTTCTGTATATTACTTCCATATTCCTTCTATATTTTTATTATTATCACATACTTATTCGAAACTCACTATTTACTACGCTTTTGTAGATTCAATGCACTTTCGTAAATTCACTGTACTTTCGTAAATTTACTACGCTTTCGTAAATTTGCTACGCTTTCGTAAATTTATTCTGTTAAATGCCACGCTATCAGCTATTTAGCAGTTTTCTGAGTATTATTAAAAGACGTGATACTTGATCGTCATAATCGCATAAATTCCGCAGAGCTGTATGCTCGCCTGCGAAGCGCTGATGCACTTGAAGCTAACGGTGACTCTATACCATCATTACCTGATGATCAAATAGATGCCTTCGTAAACATGATGCAAGTTTATGAAGGCGCAATGTATGAAATAAGCACTAAGCTCGAAATTCTCGACAGTGAATTCCAAGTTCGATTCTCACATGATCCGATTCATCATATGGAAAGACGCTTAAAATCAGTACACTCTATTTTTGAAAAGCTTCATCGTCGTAACCTTGATATTTCCACTCATGCAATCCGCGATAACCTTTTTGACGTTGCTGGAATACGCGTTATTTGCAACTATAGAGATGATGTTTACGCTGTTGCGCAATATCTTTCAGAACAAACAGATATTCAAGTATTGCGAGTAAAGGATTATATTAAAAATCCTAAGCCTAATGGATATAGAAGTTTGCACGTGATTTATGCAGTCCCAGTATTTCTTTCTTCTGGAGCGCATTACACTCCTGTTGAAGTCCAATTCCGTACTATCGCAATGGATTATTGGGCCAGCTTGGAACACGCGTTGCGTTATAAAGCGGATTTGCCGGATAGTAAGCTTGCTGAACATTCACAAACTTTGCTTGATTGCGCTTGTAATTTGCAAAAAATCGAAGCTCTTATGCAGGGAATTCACCGTGATATTAACGGCACTCCTCGCGTAGAAAATGCTCCACACTCGTAAATACGTGACTTAAATATATACGTAATTGCATATACGTAATTGCGCTATTCATTTGCACGCTATGCGTGACTTACGATACGTGACTTACTATACGTGCATTTACAATATATCTACTTGCGCAATACGTGCATTCATATTTTTATAAGGTAAAATTGTTAGTGTTATTCATATAGCAATTATCTATAATAGTATTTGTGTGATTGTTTATTATTAGTGAAATTTATTTAAGAAAAGGAGCGTTATGGCATATTACAACGAAAAATACGAGCAACAATATGGCGACGTTAAACAAACTATAAACACGAATGCAGTTTATGCATACGAGGAAGCAAAACGAACATCTGTAGCAAAAGTCTACGGAGAAATGACAGTAGGCTTGATTGTAACAGCACTAGTTGCAATGTTTTCACAGTCGACTGGCGCTTTTGAACAATTCCTCATCGCAACCGGAAAGTTAGGTTGGATTGGCATCGTATTAGTACAAGTCGCATTGTCTGCTTTCTTGGGAATACGAATTATGAAGATGAACGTAGTATTAGCTAGAATTATTTTCTACGCTTATGCTGCTATAACAGGATTCACTATTAGCATAATATTTGATATTTTCAAAATTAAATCTATTGTAATCGTATTCGCTCTTACAGCAGGATTCTTCTTGTGCTTAACTATGCTTGCACTAACTACAAAAATCAACATGCTTAAAGCTGGACCGATTATTTTTGCTGGATTAATAACACTTGTTATTGCTCAGTTTATTCTTATGTTCCTCACACCGAGCAACAATGCAATTAAGATAATTTCAGCCATTGGAATATTGGTTTTTGCTGGTCTTACTGCTTATGACGCTCAAAAGACTCGTGCTCTATTCGAAGAATACGATCAGCAACCTGAAGTTATCAAGAGAATATCAATTCTATGCGCTTTGCAACTTTACTTAGACTTCATAAATATGTTCGTCTATCTGTTGCAATTAATTGGAGATAGAAAAGATTAACTCGCGATTAATCAGTAATCTATTATGTCTGCTGAGATTTTATAATTTCAGCAGACATTTTATTTATATTCGTTAATACAACACAATGCAATCTGTGCTTACAACCCTGAGCAAGCTCGGCGAATTAAAAAAGCTTCAAGCGCGCAATGCAGCTTGAAGCTTGGTTAATTCGCGGATGAGGCGAGATTCGAACTCGCGGTAGGTTTCCCTACAACGGTTTTCAAGACCGTCTCCTTAGACCGCTCGGACACCCATCCATTTTGCGCACGAAAGCAATCAAATCACTGCCTTCAATGCACAAGGGTATAGCATATCATCACGTATAGAACGCAACACTCACGCTTCCCACTTAGTAGGCTCAATGACTTCCTTGCCACCCATATAAGCCTGCATAGCCTTTGGAATATCAATCGAACCATCTTCATGCTGATGATTTTCCAAAATAGCCACAAGCCAGCGAGTAGTAGCCAAAGTACCGTTAAGTGTACTAACTGGACGAGTTCCGCCATCTTCCATACGTTCACGCACATTCAAGCGACGAGCCTGATACTCAGTGCAGTTAGAAGTAGAAGTAAGCTCACGGTAACGACCCTGAGTTGGAACCCAAGCCTCGCAATCAAACTTACGAGCGGCAGAAGAACCAAGATCACCAGCAGCAGTATCAATAATGCGGTAAGGCACTTCCACCTTAGCAAGCATTTCCTGCTCCATACCGAGCAACTTCTGATGCTCAGCGCGAGAATCTTCCTGCTTGCAATAAACGAACATCTCAACCTTATCGAACTGATGCACGCGAATAATACCAGAAGTATCCTTTCCAGCAGCACCAGCTTCACGACGGTAGCAGCTCGACCAACCGCAATAACGCAAAGCACCATTGCTTAAGTCAAGAATCTCATCCTCGTGCATACCAGCCAAAGCAACCTCGGAGGTACCTACCAAATACTGATCATCTGGCTCACGCAAACGGTAAATCTCATCCGCATGAGAATTCAAGAAGCCAGTTCCGCGCATAACTTCTGGGCGCACAAGCGTTGGAGTAATCGCAAGCGTAAAACCGTGCTCTTCGGCTTGATCAACAGCCATAGTAAGCATTGCGATTTGCAAGCGAGCCACAGCACCGCGCAAGAAGTAGAAGCGAGAGCCTGCAACCTTCACGCCGCGACGCATATCAATTCCAGCAACGCCAGTTCCAAGAGCCAAATGATCCTTTGGCTCAAAACCTTCAGCTGCAAAATCACGAGGCGTACCAACCTTCTTAACTACAACGTAGTCGTCTTCTCCGCCTTCTGGCGCTTCATCTTCAACGATGTTAGAAAGCTTCCACATTGCTGTAGTGTAGTCGGCAGTAGCTTTTTCGGATTCAGCCTTGTATTCTGCAACCTTCGAAGCTAATTCTTTAGTCTCAGCAATAAGCGCAGCCTTTTCTTCGGCACTAGCTGTTGCAACCTTCTTACCAATAGCTTTTTGCTCAGCACGAGCGTCTTCAAAAGCCTTAAGAGCGGTTCGGCGCAAGTCATCGCTGCGCAATACTTCATCGACGAGTTCAACGGATTCACCACGCTTGCGCTGCGATTCCTTAACTACGTCGGCATGTTCACGAATAAATTGGATATCAAGCATGACTCCTAGCCTAGTGCCGCAAGACGACAGATGCATATAATAGGTATAAATAGTGCAAATAACCTATAACACGATATGAGTCACATATAAATACTTAAGTGTATAATTGCAGAACTTGATTCAATTCACAGCTGAATACAAATATAAATAAACACTATAAATAAACACTAAAGAATAAATAAATATTGGCAAATTTAAAAAATAATAAAAGCAAATATTAAAACAACTATCTAAATCTAACAGGAGCGAAAAATGGCAGTTATGCATGTTAAGCAAGAAGACTTCATGTCTGTTGTACGATCAAATGAAATTGTTTTCGTCGATTTCTGGGCAAAGTGGTGCGCTCCATGTCGAGCATTCGGACCAATTTTTGAAAAGGTAAGTGAAAATCACCCAGAAATCACATTTATTAAGGTCGATATTGACGAGAATCCAGATATAGCCGCGGAAGCTGAAATTCACTCTATTCCAACTATTAAAGTTATAAAGAATTGCGGAGAAATTTGGAATCATCAGGGATCTGTAACAGCCGAGGTACTTGAACTTGTTGTTGAGGAAGCGAAGAAACTTGACACGAGCGATGAAGACGATAGCGAAGATAGCGGCGATAACGAATAAGACGGAAACGAATAGAACAGCAGCAAAGCATAACCGTGCGATTAAATAAAGATTGAAATACCGCCATTCTCTTTGCGTGCGACTAATATACTAGTAGTTATGTCTATTGTTTAACTGATTAATTTTCAATATTGGTTAACGATTAATTAGACTGATTAAATTAATTAGTTAGTGTTTAATTAATTAGATTTGGATTGATTATCGCTTACTTGAAGAGGGAGGGATATGACCAGTCACCGCAAACATACAGTCACGCTTAAATCGCTGAGCATGCGTCAGTGGGCAATTTTGATTGCGTCTGTTATAAGCGCGATTGCTTTAGTGGTGCTTGTCGTTGTTTCTCGAAATTTTTACGAGTCATCAGCACCTCAGGCAACTCCTGTAACTTCTTATTCAGCTACAGAAAATCTCACTACGGTTTCTCGTGGCGCAGTTCGTGATGTTCTAAATAGCAATACTTCATACGTTACTGTTGTTATTAATGGGCATCATCGCACAATTTTAGGAACTAATTTTACAGATGTTCGTTCCGTGTTAAACGCTGGAGATATTACGCTTGAGCCTCACGATGTTGTAACGCCTTCTCTTGACACGAAAGTTAAAGAATCAACCGTTATCACAATTCAACGCGAAGGTGCTAAACTAGAAACTTCAGATGACGATATTGCTTTTAACGTTGTCAAAAAGGAAACTGCCGCGCTTCCAAAAGGCACTGAAAAAGTTCAGCAAAATGGCGTTAATGGCGTTATGGAAACAGCCAAGCTTGTTACGCATGTAGGCAAAAAAGTAGTATCGTCTAACATATTTGCCTCTTACGTTAAAAAAGCTCCTAAAGACAAGATCATACTTGTTGGAACAGGTGGCGAACTTGCAGGATCGCCAGCAGATATTTCACTCGGAACTACTGTACCAGCTGGAGAAATGCAAAATTGGGCGCATGATTGGCTTCTTTCCAACGGTTATAGCGAAGCTGATTTTACCGCCACGGTATTTATTATTTCTCACGAATCTGGTTGGCGCGTAAACGCAATGAATCCTTCTGGAGCTTACGGCTTGCCTCAAGCTCTTCCAGGCGG
Source organism: Gardnerella sp. KA00255 (assembly GCF_049244095.1). Taxonomy (NCBI): domain Bacteria; kingdom Bacillati; phylum Actinomycetota; class Actinomycetes; order Bifidobacteriales; family Bifidobacteriaceae; genus Gardnerella; species Gardnerella sp. KA00255. The sequence goes on along the minus strand of NZ_CP058374.1, from coordinate 1,484,177 downwards.
AAAAATGGCTTCTGCGGGCGCTGATTGGGCTACTAATTATCAGACTCAGCTCAAGTGGTTCTGGAATTATTGCAATCGTAGATACGGCTCGATACAAGGCGCATACCAGTATTGGATGGTTCATCACAACTACTAATCAGCCTTGCTAATACGTCAATTAGTAATAGGCCAAATCGAGATTCAAAAGCCAAATCCACAATCTAGACCCCAAAACTAGATTCCAAAGCTACGGCTTAGGCTGAGTTTTGATTTTAAAACTTACTTTCGTATTTACTAAATAAATTAATATTACTTAGTAAAATTATGCGATTACTGTGTATAGACTACTAACTTAAAACTGCACGTTATGTTCAGCATGCTATTTTCCGCATGTTACGACTTGCATGTTATTAGTTTGTTTTACGTCTTCACGCAGTAATCGCTTGATTATTTGTTATCGACTATTGTAGAAAGGATTAAAACGTGCCATTAACATCATGGTTGCATAAAAGCAAATGCGGCAAAACTGAATGCAGCAAATGCGATAATTTAAATCATGCTAAATTAAGTCATGCTTTAATAGGCGAAGAAGCGTATAAAGACAATCACCTTACTCGCGCAGCCTTGATATCACTGGCAATATTAACCTTCATAACATTCATAGGTAACTTCGCTCAGTTACAGCTCACAGCGGCATTGCCTACAATTGTTCGAGAATTCAATATAAGCGTTACAACAGGCCAATGGCTTACTTCAATATTCCAGCTAATTATGGCAATAATGGTGCCGCTAACAGCCTTTTTAACAAGGCGATTTTCCACTAGGCAAATAGTAATAACCTCTATGTGCTTATTCACTGCAGGCTCTATTTTAGCTTGGATAAGCACCGATTTTATTATGGCTCTAATCGGACGTACTCTAGAGGCGATTGGAACCGGAGTCATGTGGCCTGTATTGCAGATTACCGTATTTTCCGTCTACCCTCTTACGCGCAGAGGCATGGCAATGGGCAGCGTAGGCATGGCAATGAGTATCGCCCCGGCAATCGGCCCAACTATTGGCGGTTTGCAAACAGATTTCAACGGCTGGCGCTCAATCTTCTTATCTTTAACCGTAATAGGTTTTATTTCTATAATTCTCTCAGCATTTTTCTTGCATAATTTTGGCGAGCAAGATAAAAATGCGAAAGCTGATTTCTTCTCTGTAAGCCTATCAGTTATTGGCTTCGGAGGCTTAATGTTTGGATTCACAAATATTGAAGCTTACGGTATTACTCACCCAATGTCATGGGTGCCAATGATAGTAGGCGGCATTGGAATCATATGGTTTGTAATACGACAATTCCTTGATCAGAAGCGCGGTAAACTCCCCCTGCTTGGCTTAAGTGTGCTTAAAAATAAGTATTTTACAATTGGAACTATTTGCGCATGCTTAACATTTTTCGCTTTCAGCTCGATTATGGTTCTCATACCGCTTTACATTCAGGATGATCGCGGATTTTCTGCAACTATGAGCGGTCTTATACTTCTTCCTGGAGCTTTCGGCATGGCTATTTCGCAATTCTTAGGCGGACGCATGCTCGATCGTTTTGGAGTTAGACCAGTTGCTATGGCAGGATCTTTGATACTGCTTTTCGGCACTGTTATGATGAGTCTTATAGATATGCACACGTGGATTTGGTGGATTTCTATTTGGCAGTTTACAAGGCAGATTGGCATGGGATTCCTGCTAATGCCTATAACAACGTGGTCGCTTAACTGCTTGAAGCACGAAGAGCTTGGAGATGGATCTGCTGTAACTAACACTATGAGACAGCTTTGGGGTGCAATAGGCGCTCCAGTACTAGTTGTTACTATGACGGCATTAACTACTTGGCGTCATTCCAGCCTTGGCACGGGGCATGCAGCGGATGTTGCTGCTAGCATTTTTGGTGTTCAGTGGACTCTTAGAATCAGTGCGATTATTACAGCTATTATGGCTGTTATCGTGATTCTTGGGGTTAAAGGTGAAGGCGCAGGATCCGCTCACGCCTTAGCTAGAAGGGCGATTGCTAAAATGCGCGTATTGCATATTCCGCATTCTTCCGAGCACAAGGATGTTTTAAACGATCATACTCATCATCAATACTGAATCTTCGATTCGCCGAGCTTGCTCAAAGTTCCTTTATGATGGTGCTGAGTTGTCGGAGTTTCTCTCATCGCAAAATTTTTACATTGCTCTAAGAGAAACTCCGACAGCTCTTGGCATGTTTAGTCTTTTAATCTTCGACTAATCACCGAGATTTTTCAATTTTTCTTGCTCTCTCAGCGAGTCACCATCTAGCGACGCTGAGGCTCGCCTCTTTCGCTGCGAAAAATCTTAAATCTCTGCCTATGCCATAGTGCGCTTTAAGCTCTTTCGATGAGTGAGCTGACACAGAGCGGAAGTCCAGTGGACTTTACATGCCAAATCAGCCGAACGGCAATTAGCCGTGAGGAATAGAGCGCTAACGCGCGAGCAATACATTTCGCTCTGGGCGAAAAATCTTAAATCTCTGCCTAACTAATAGGATTGCGCGCTCAAGCAGGTCGTCACGCTACAAAAATATAGCTGTATAAACAAGAAAGGCTTACCGAAGTAAGCCTTTCAAAACCTGGAATCATTACCCGTCCCTAGCGGAAAACAAAACCAGTATCAACACTCAACACTCAAACCATCACACTCTAAACACTCGCTAGTAAGAAAAGGTAAATGGCAAACCAGCAAACACTTAAAACATGAACAGTCCGAGCAGTGGCGTGAAACACACGCTCCACGCCACAAGTTGAATGTGAAAATATTATTTAGTGACGGAACTTGCGAACAGCAGCACCGATGCCAGCGAGCATGGAAGCAGCCAAAGCAGTGAACATCACGGTAACACCAGTCTTGCTCAAAGGAGCAGCAGAAGCAGCAGCGGCAGTCTTAGTATCAAGCTTTGCACCAGCTGGAGCAGCCTTCTTATCAGCAGTCTTCTTACCAGGGAAGTTACCAGCCTTCTTCATGGCATCCAAAACTTCCTTAGCACCAGTATCGCAGCTCAAATCCTTAGCATGATGATTAGCAGAATCTAAGACAGCAGCAGCACGAGTACGGTTGTTATCAGCAACCTTAAGCAAACCGCCAGCCTGGTTCAACTTAACTTGAATCTCAGCAGCATTCTTATAGCCTTCTGGAGTATTCTTAGCAAGCTCATCCTTCTTATCCTCGTTAAGCTCAGCCTGAATATCCTTCACAGCAGCCTCAACGTGACCATAATGCTTTACAGCCTTCTGAAGCTGGCGACGAAGCTGACCCAAGTAATTGCAGTTGTCGCCACCCATGTTCTTCAAGATGTTAGCCCAACCAGTCTGCTTCAAACCGAACTCAAGCTTGTCGAGAAGAGCATCGTAAGCAGCAATGTTAGTCAAACCCTTCTTGATAAGCTCAGCGGTCAAACCCTTGTAGTTGGTGTAAAGAGTGCTGGTACCGAATGGGGAAACCATGGTAGCGCCAGATGGTTCATCAACACCCTTCAAAAGATTAACAAGATCAAGCTTTGGAGTCTTTGGATCAACAGGCTTTGGCTCTACAGGCTTAACACCCTTAAGCTTGTTAAGAGCCTCCTGCTTCTCGTTAACCTTCTTCTGAGCAGCCTCAACTTCCTTGTTCTTATCGTCAAGCGTCTTCTTAGAAGTAGCAGCCTTATCAGCAGCAGTGGTGTACTTAGTGTAAGCCTTACCAGCGTCGGACTGAGGCTTATCCTTAGCTTCCTTGCGCTCCGCTTCAGAGAACTTCATAAAAGCAGCGTAAGCGTCATCAGAAGCTTCCTGATCTTTCTCAGCAGCACGCTTAAGTGCTGGAACTTCAGACTGCTTATCAGCTAATTCAGACTTAGCTTCCTTAAGTTCCTTCTCAGCATTAGCAATCTCAGCTGACTTATCAGGAGCAACGGTAACAATATTATTCCAATCAGGATTAGCCATAGCTGGGGCGGCGAAAGCCAAACCAGAAACGAGGGTGGCGCCAGCAGCGAGAGCGGCGATAGCCTTCTTATTTAACATAATAATTTCCTTTCTTCTTCTCCTTCGCACTAGGGTATGCGAAGAAAAATTTGCACCACGGTTGTCTTGAAACAATTCGCGGTATCGCCAGCCTTAAAATCTAGGGCGGCTGACGTTTGCTTTTAAGATACCCCCCCCCCGTTTGAAAAAGTCAAGAGCCAATCAACCCGCGCTTATCCACAATTTAAATAAAATATTTTAATAAAACACGATAAACAAACCCAAAACCGTAAAAAATACAGTATCAAACTTGTTTTTATATTAAAAAATGAATTTTCAAGAATTTTCAAGAATTTTCCCAGGAAACTCTCAGGAAACTCTTCTGCACTCCCCCAAGAACCATCAGAATCGTTGCAATATCGCCGCTCTTGCGCGACACGCCGATACCCCATTTGCGTAAGCGCGACCAAATTCCAAATGCAATACCAAATAAATCACCCTGCCTTCGTCAATAAAAACGAACACAAGACGATTTATCTGATCGTTTGAAACTAGGTTACGAAAACCAGCTAAAACATCACATCAAACATATAAAATCGTATGTAAACCATAAATTCACAAATTAATATCAAGGCGATTAATAAAAATTCACGCGCAAAGGAGGGGAAATGACAGCGAAAACACTAACTACGATAAATACAAGCATAATAGACGCAAATACGACATCTGCAAAAACTGTAATATCTAAGAAGTTTTCAAAAGAACCAAAAAACACGAAGTCAAATCACCCTTCTGCACTAACTCCCTCGATTGTGCAAAAACTTTGCGCGCCAGTTGCGAGAAAACTCGGCGTAAAAGAACTATACTTGTTCGGATCTGTTGCTAAAGGAACAGCAAATCAGAACTCAGACGTGGATTTTATATACGAAATGCAAAACGATTCAAGTATAGATTGCGAAACCGCTTACATCGTGAGCAAAAAGCAAATGCTCACGGAAGCACTATCTAAATGCTTAGGCAGAAAAATCGACCTTGTTAACAAACGTTACGTAACACAACCGCTAGTAAACGAAGATGCCGAACTTCAGCGAAAAGCATTCGTAACAGAAATCAACACACAACCAATTTTCCAAATTGTGTGAAATTGACTTTTTGAAACTTAAACTAATCTATTTAAAACATAGCACACGCAAATAATCAAAGGCCAAACAATGAGCAAAGCCAGCAAATCAAACGACATGGTTCATGTTGCAGCGATACGCAAATACTTGCGCGCTGCCGCTAGATTTATAAGCGATATTTCTTTTGATCAGTTTGTCGAGGACGAAGAAAAACAATATGCCGTAGCTCATGCAATTGAGCAAGCTGGCGAACATGTGAAAAAGCTCTCGAAATCATTCCGTGAAAATACTAACGATATTGAATGGAAGAAAATCGCTGGAATGCGTGACTGCATTGTGCACAATTATGAAGGAATAGACTTGGAGCTTTTATACACGTCAGTGTCACGCGACTCTAAACAAGTTATTGAAATTCTCACAGAATATATCAACAAAAACAAAAGCTCTTATTCAGACGATTTGCTTGATTTTACTCGTGTAAACAAATTAGGCAACTACTGATTTTAAAAACTTGCTAACACTTACCAACGCTCAAGCAGGTCGTCAGCGCACCATAACCACAACCAAATTCCCAATGCAATACCAAATAAATCACCCTGCCTTCGTCTTTACTGACTCAGGCAGTCCTCGCTTGCGTTGAAAGTCCACTGGACTTTCAACTTTAAGCAAGCTCGGCGCTCCGAGTTGCTTTTGTGTACTTAAGTGACGTGTCGGTAAACAAGTCCGCCAAACGTCGGAATGAAAACACGCCAAATACTTGAATAGAATCCATTAAGACCTACTAACACTTACCAACGCTCGCTAGTTAGTAAAATGTTTACTCTTTTTACGACGCCAATAAATTTCCTAACCAATGTTGCTAAGCTCTCGGAGTTTCTCTCATCGCAAAATTTTTACATTGCTCTAAGAGAAACTCCGACAGCTCTTGTCATGTTTAGTCTTTTAATCTTCGGTTAATCACCGAGATTTTTCAATTTTTCTTGCTCTCTCAGCGAGTCACCATCTAGCGACGCTGAGGCTCGCCTCTTTCGCTGCGAAAAATCTCAAATCTCTGCCTAATTAATGGGATTGCGCTCTTTAAGTTTCTTCGATGAGTGAGCTGTTACTGCATGCGCGATGGAAAGTGATACTAAAGATCTCTTTCGCTGCAAAATCGGGTTAATTCCCAAAAAGTGTGTACAGAATTTCTTGTTGTTGTTCATATTTGAGGCGTGTCAGGTGTAGTACATGCTTAAAAAGCATGTATGAAGAACAAGTCTTGCAATGATCCCGTTTGTGGTGTATGCGGTAACGGCCTAGTTAGTAGATATAAATAGTGAGAAAGAAATGTAGTAATAGCAGCTATTATCGAATCCTAACAGTACTTGGCAAACGGTGTCCTATTGACAAATTCATAGATGATTACGTGAAAGATGAGCGAAATACGCTAACGACACGCAGATTCTGTACACACATTTTGTGGAATAACCCACTTTTTGGGAAATAACCCGAAATAACCCTGAACAAGTGACAAGCGACATAAAAAAAACCGGGGCAGATGCGCTTTCGCACTTCCGCCCCTCAAAACCTTAAGGTTTTCAAGCACTTTCAATTATATCTTTAACATACCCAACTGTCAATAATAGTACAAATAAAAGTAAGCACTGAGTTAAATTTAGTCATTTTATAATACTCTTTTGTGTACTCAGATGCCTTTTTTATAAAATCCTCAGCAAGGTCTTGAATAATACTTTTTGATCATTAAAGCATTCATCACACTGATAATTCCTAGATAGAAATTTCTTATGCATATATGCAGTTATCACTATTTCTTTCATCTTCGCATTACACATATTTGATTGCCTAGCACGCTTCTTAAAGCCTACAGCTTCAATCTCTTTAATAACTTCTTCAAGAACAATAACATCATTAGAACTTTTTTCAGTAATTCCATCCAATATTGAATTAGAATGAGCACAAGCATTACGAACAGATTTTACCCTACACAATAGGTGATGTTCCTTCTGCATCTCTCTGTTCTTCCATTGTTTTGCGCAAAAACGATAAAATCTTAACAATGTTCCGAATGTAATACTTTCAACAAATACCCAAATTGGCATTTCACCTGTATACTTTGATGCTGATTCTCTGCTATATTTTCCATCTTTAAGTCGTTCTAATTCAGCAATTAGTCTTTTGCGGTCATCGTCATTAAGACTAGACATGTAATCTTTAACAATGGAATACCCATCTTCTTTAGAATTTTCAGTAAACATTTTCATTAACTTAACTTTTGACTCATGCTCTATAGATAGAGTTATTAGAAGTAAAAGTCTTTGAAATATCCTATTAAGCTGCTCTATTTTACATAATTGATCAAAATCCAAGTCAATATACTGACCATCCCCAGATCCACCAACTCTCTTGCTAAACAATTTTTTATATGAACAAGTTTCAAAATAGTATGAGAAAGTCGAAAGATAGGAAATTGCAGAATCTTCAGATTGTTTATTAAAAGTTATACCTTGTTTCTTAAGATGTTCTATCTGATCTGGCAACGAAAGTTTTACAGGTAATTCATTAATTACACATACTTCCTCTGTACCCGAATCGCATTTATTATCCATTACTACATCTTTTCCTTTTCCAAATTATAGATAAAGATACTTTATTTTTGCGAATACTATGCAGATAGCATTCGCTGACTCTATCCTCTTTGGGTAACAATTTACTTTGATTTACTTCATGCGCTTAGCACAACCCCAATAAGCCACAAACAACACTACAAAACACACAATTAAGTCACACACAAGCCATATAACTTCTAACAATTACATGCATCAGCGCACATAAAACAATTCTACAAAACACTACAGGAAAAGCCACGCGATGCGCATTACGCTTTAAGTTTCCAACAAGAACACTGTGCAGCATCAGTACGAAACAGTCAAACTACTCGCACAGCAGATAGTAAATAAAAAAGGCTTCCGAGTGAACGACCCTAGTATCATCCACTCGAAAGCCAACACACTTAACAAACCAGAAAACTCACAACCCTAGTCTTAACACTGTGAAGAAAAGAAAAACAGCAAAACAATGCTAAAACCAAACAAGCCAGAAGAAATCCGGTAAAACCAACATGATGCTTCCCTATAAAACACCACATCAATCGTTAAGTGCAAATCTAAAAACTGGGCTTAAACTCACAAACTAAGAAACACAACCTAGGACGAAGCCTAAGCCCAATCAAAACAAGCACTCAACAGCCTAAACTTTAAAGCCTAAACTTTAAAGCCTAAACCTTAAACGCTTTAACGTTTAAACGCTTGTTTTTGTTAAATTAAATTTAGTGACGGAACTTGCGAACAGCAGCACCAATGCCAGCGAGCATGGAAGCAGCCAAAGCAGTGAACATCACGGTAACACCAGTCTTGCTCAAAGGAGCAGCAGAAGCAGCAGCGGCAGCCTTGGTATCAAGCTTTGCACCAGCTGGAGCAGCAGCACCATTCTTACCGGCTTCCTTCTTAGCTTCACCCTTCTTAGGAGCAGCCTTCTGAGTCTTCTTAGCAGCAGCCTGAACATCCTTACCAAACTCGCCGCTCAAAGACTTAGAATAAAGATCGCGAGCACCTGGAACGGTTGGGAAGTTTGGAGCCAAAGGATCAGCAGTCACAACAGCTGGCAACAAAGCTGGGTTAATACCCATAGCAATAGCCTCATTGTAAACAGCCTTGTAATACTCTAAAGCCTTATTATACTCATCAACAGCCTTCTTAACATCCTTCAAAGCATCATCGTAAGCATTCTGAGCATCTCCAAGGGCTGCAGAAACGCGAACGAGATGAGCGACAGCGCGATTGTAAACATCAACTAAACGATCGCGAGCAGCAGAATCATTCACGCCAGAAGCATCGAACTTATCGATAGCAGCTTTAGCAGCATCAACAGCAGCTTTACGAGCCTTAAACTCAGCAGTAGCAGCATTCAAAGCCTTGAAAGCACCATCGAAAGCCTTCTGCTTCTTATTAAGGATATCTTCCTTATTATCCAAGTCCTGCTTAGCGTCGTAAACCTTCTTAATCTCAGCACGATTAAGCTCATCCTTAGTTGGATCTGGAGTTGCGCAATCCTCTGCATCCTGAGCCTCGACATACTTATCCTTAAGCTCGTTCACCTTGGTCTGCTGAGCATTCTTAGCATCTAAAGCCTTCTTATGAGCAGCCATACCATCTACAAAAGCCTTAGCAGCCTCATAATTTTTTCCAGTTCCCTGTGCGTCAGCCTTAAGAACATAAACTTCGCCGAGCTTCTCATAAAAAGCTTTTACGGCAGGATCAGTTGGATCAGTAGGCTCTGCTGGAACAGTCATAGCTTCCAAAACAGCTTTAGCATCACTATAAGCTTTGTGAGCAGCCTTAGTAGCAGCCTTAGCAACACTCATGAGTGGTGGATTAGCTGGGCAAGCAGCGAAGGATGGTGTGGCGAAAGCCAAACCAGAAACGAGGGTGGCGCCGGCAGCAAGAGCGGCGATAGCCTTCTTATTTAACATAATAATTCCTTTCTTCTTCTCCACAGCACCATTTAGCACCGTGAAAATTAAATCACTGCAAAACTTTTACTAAAGTTCAAAGCAGTGCATCAGCAAGTTATACACAAGCTAATGTTGCTTTTAAGATACCCCCCCCCGTTTGAAAAAGTCAAGAGCCAATCAACCCATGCTTATACACAATTTAAATAAAATATTTTAATAAAACACGATAAACAAACCCTAAACCGTAAAAAATACAGTATAAAACTTGTTTTTATATTAAAAAATGAATTTTCAAGAATTTTCAAGAATTTTCCCAGGAAACTCTCAGGAAACTCTTCCGCGCTCCCCCAAGAACACTTAAAACCGTTGCAATATCGCCACTCTCGCACGACACGCCGATAGCCCATTTGCGTAGATAAACAAAAAAACGACCCAACCAACAGAACGCGCTAAAATAACGCAATCTGCTAGTTGAGCCGTTTCAAAGATTTGACTCTAGTTAATCCTAATCGTTGTAATCGCTCTGACCACCTTGATCGTCAAGGTAATCATCTGGATTAAACTCATCGCCAATAGCCATGTCGCCAAAATCGATGTTCGAGAAGTCAACTTCACCCATATCGGTTGCACCGAAGTTAGACGGAGTATTGTCAACGTTCCCCAAACCAAAGTTTGGATACATGCGCTCACGTGCTTCCGGAGTTGCATCTACGTGAGAATTGCGGTAACGAGCCAAACCAGTACCAGCTGGGATGAGCTTACCGATAATCACATTCTCCTTCAAGCCCTTAAGATCATCTTCCTTCTGGCTCAAAGCAGCTTCAGTAAGAACGCGAGTAGTTTCCTGGAACGATGCGGCGGAAAGCCACGAATCAGTAGCCAAGGAAGCCTTAGTAATACCCATGAGTTCTGGTCGACCAGCAGCAGGCTTGCCACCATTCTTCACAGTCTCGAGATTAATCTCACGGAACTTAGTCTGATCAATAAGCTCGCCTGGAAGCAAATCGGTATCTCCAGAGTCAATCACAGTAATACGACGAAGCATTTGGTGAACAATAACCTCAATATGCTTATCGTGAATATCTACACCCTGCGAACGATACACATTGTGCACTTCTTCAACAATGTTGACCTGGGCTGCACGAGTACCGAGAATTCGAAGAATCTTCTTAGGATCCACAGAACCCTCAATAAACTGCGTACCAACTTCAACATGCTCATGATCCTTCACAAGCATTGGAGCGCGGCGAGTTACTGGATACTCGATTGGTTCCACGGTCGTATCATCTGGAATCAACTTAACAATGCGACCCTGAGTTGGACTATCCTGAATTTCAACAGTTCCAGAGAACTCAGCGATTGGAGCCTCGCCCTTAGGAGTACGAGCTTCGAAAAGCTCCGTAACACGAGGAAGACCCTGCGTAATATCAGAAGCAGAAGCAACACCACCGGAGTGGAAGGAACGAAGTGTTAACTGCGTACCAGGTTCACCAATGGACTGTGCTGCAACAATACCAACAGCTTCACCAACGTCAACCAAAGAGCTTGTAGCCAAAGACCAGCCATAGCACTTTGCACAAACGCCACGCTTGGATTCGCAAGTGAGCACGGAACGAGCCTTAACTTCTTCAACACCGTGAGCAACCAAATCGCGAAGCACAGACATAGAGAGTGCATCTCCACGCTTTGCCAACACTGTTGTTCCATCTGAAGGGTCAATCACGTCTGCAGCAAGCAAACGAGAGTATGGACCACCATCAGCGGCTTTTACAAGAGTTAAGTTGCCGTCAGCATCACGATCAGCAATCTTCATGTCAAGACCACGCTTAGTACCGCAATCTTCTTCACGAACGATAACTTCCTGAGAAACATCAACAAGCTTACGAGTCAAGTAACCAGATTCTGCTGTACGAAGTGCGGTATCTGCCAAGCCCTTACGAGCACCGTGCTGAGAAATGAAGTACTCCAAGACGGAAAGGCCATCGCGGTAATTCGACTTCACAGGACGAGGAATAATCTCACCCTTAGGGTTAGCCACCAAACCACGCATACCAGCAATCTGACGAATCTGCATCCAGTTACCACGTGCGCCTGACTGAACCATGATGTTCACATTGTTATCATCATGGAAGTTCTCACGCATGGCTTCTGCAACCTTATCAGTGCACTCAGTCCACAAGTTGATCAACTCTTGACGACGTTCCTCATCGGTTAAATCACCAATGGTCTCGTAGCGCATGTTAATCTTTGCGGCCTGATCCTCATAATATTGCGCAATCTCTTCACGATTTGGAGGAAGAACAATATCAGAGAATGCCATAGTTACGCCAGACCATGGAGCGCGAGTGAAGCCAAGATCCTTCAAAGCATCCAATGTGGCTGCAACTTGCGCCGTTGGGTAACGCGTAGCAATATCGTCAACGATCTTAGAAAGCACGCCCTTAGGTACTTGCATGTTTACGAATGGATAATCCACTGGCAAAGTTTCGTTGAACAACACACGTCCATAAGACGTTGCGAACAAAACAGTTCCATCGGAGAATCGCTCTTCGTGAACGACTTCTGAGCTACCTGGTTCAGGATCCACAACCTTCAAATCTCCTGGCTCCCAATTTTCAGGAAGCACGAAATCCTTAGGCATACGAATCAAAACCTTGGCTTGCATATCAATCTCATGCTTGTCGAGAGCCATTTGAGCTTCAGCGAGCGAAGAGAATATGCGACCTTGACCCTTGGCACCGTCAATTACGGTAGACAAGTAGTAAAGACCCAAAATCATATCCTGAGATGGCATAGTCACAGTGTGACCGTCTGCTGGCTTCAAAATATTGTCAGATGCCATCATCAAAGTACGAGCTTCAGCTTGAGCTTCAGCAGAAAGAGGTAAGTGGACTGCCATCTGGTCACCATCGAAGTCAGCGTTGAATGCTGCGCAAGCAAGTGGTGGCAAGTGGATTGCTTTACCTTCAACCAAAATTGGCTCAAATGCCTGAATACCCAAGCGGTGAAGTGTAGGAGCGCGGTTAAGAAGAACTGGATGCTCGGAAATAACTTCTTCCAAAACACTCCAAACTTCAGAATCGCCGCGATCTACCAAGCGCTTAGCGCTCTTCATATTCTGGGCAAATCCTTGATCTACCAAACGCTTAATAACGAATGGCTTGAACAATTCCAAAGCCATTGGCTTAGGCAAACCGCATTGATGCATGCGCAAGCTTGGGCCGACGACGATTACGGAACGACCAGAATAATCTACACGCTTACCAAGCAAGTTCTGACGGAATCGACCTTGCTTACCTTTAAGCATATCTGAAAGCGACTTTAATGGACGGTTTGACGCGCCAGTTACAGGGCGACCGCGACGACCATTATCGAAGAGCGAATCAACAGCTTCCTGAAGCATACGCTTTTCGTTATTAAGCATGATCTCAGGAGCGCCAAGCTCAATAAGTCGCTTCAAACGATTGTTTCGATTAATAACGCGACGATACAAATCGTTCAAATCAGAAGTTGCAAAACGGCCACCATCAAGCTGAACCATTGGTCGCAAATCTGGTGGAATAACTGGAATAACATCCAAAACCATAGCTTCTGGCTTATTACCAGTGGTTAAGAACGCGTTCACAACCTTCAATCGCTTCAAAGCGCGAGCCTTACGCTGACCAGAGCCAGTGTCGATTTCTTCACGAAGTTCTGCAGCAGCAGCCTTCAAATCGAAATCTTGCAAACGCTTCTTAATAGCTTCAGCGCCCATGCATCCCTGGAAGTAATCGCCATAACGATCTTCCATTTCACGCCATAGGTCTACATCGCCTTCCATATCGCCTGGGCGAATTTCCTTAAAGCGGCTGAAGACTGCATCCAAACGCTTAATTTGTTCGTCGTAACGCTGGCGGATTGAAGACATTTCGCGCTCTGCACTAGAACGAAGCTTAGCCTTTGAAGCACTTTTAGCTTCGCCTGATTCTTCAAGCTCACGCAAATCTTCTTCAACCTTTTTAGCGCGAGATTCTATTTCGTTATCACGACGCTTTTCAAGGTTTGCGATTTCTGTATCGAACTCGTCCTGCAAATCAGGCATATCCTGCTGACGCTGCTCAACATCTACACTTGTAACCATATAGGCTGCAAAATAGATAACCTTTTCCAAGTTCTTTGGAGCAATGCCAAGCAAGTAACCTAAACGGCTAGGAACACCTTTGAAGAACCAAATGTGTGTAACCGGAGCTGCAAGCTCGATATGACCCATGCGCTCACGACGAACGCGGCTACGAGTAACCTCAACGCCGCATCGCTCGCACACAATGCCCTTAAAACGAACGCGCTTATACTTACCGCATGCGCATTCCCAATCCCTAGTCGGACCGAAAATCTGTTCACCGAACAGACCGTCTTTTTCCGGCTTCAAGGTACGGTAATTAATGGTTTCTGGCTTCTTTACTTCACCGTGGCTCCATCCGCGAATGTCGTCAGCGGTAGCCAGTCCAATCCTCAATTTGTCAAATGTGTTGACGTCCAGCACTCTTATTGTCCTGTCTGTGAAATTTTTTACGTTTTACTATCACATAAGTGCGGCTATAGCCGATCACTGATATTCCGGCTCAGAAATGATTTGATCTTCCTTGGCAGACGAATCTGGTCGTGCGCCAATGTTAAAGCCCAAATCATCTGAGGACGAAACAGGATCGTCTTCTTCATCCTTCATGTCAATTGCAACGCCATCAGCGTTTAACACCTCAACATTCAAGGAGAGCGACTGCATTTCCTTAAGAAGCACCTTGAAGGATTCAGGAATACCGGCAGGCGGCAAATTCTGACCCTTCACGATTGCGCCGTATACGCGCACACGACCCGAAACATCATCAGACTTAGTAGTCATCATTTCGTGCAATGTGTACGAAGCACCATAAGCCTCAAGAGCCCAAACTTCCATTTCGCCGAAGCGCTGGCCACCGAACTGAGCCTTACCACCCAACGGCTGCTGGGTAATCATTGAGTACGGACCAGTGGAACGGGCGTGAATCTTATCATCAACCAAGTGATGCAGCTTCAAGATGTACATGTAACCAACGGAAATTGGCTTAGTGAAAGGCTCACCAGTACGGCCGTCATAAAGCACTGCTTTACCATCAGAGCCAACAAGCTTATTACCATCAGCATCCTTCAAAGTTGTGCTTAACAAGCCCTTCAAAGTTTCTGGACGCACGCCATCGAATACTGGGGTTGCAACTGGAGTTCCAGGATCGCCGTGTTCAGCACCCTGTGGAACGTACTTCTTCCAAGCAGCTTCCAAATCTGGATCCAAGTTAATATCCCAACCAGCGTGAGCAATCCAACCCAAGTGAAGCTCGAGCACCTGGCCCAAGTTCATTCGAGAAGGCACACCCAATGGGTTAAGCATGATGTCAACTGGAGTACCATCAGCTAAGAATGGCATATCTTCTTCTGGCAAAATGCGGGAAATAACACCCTTGTTGCCGTGTCGACCGGAAAGCTTATCGCCTTGCGTAATCTTACGATGCTGAGCAATGTAAACGCGAATCATTTGATTCACGCCATTTGGAAGCTCATCGCCATCGTCTTCAGCGTCTTCACGAGTGATTTCCTTAACTGCAATAACAGTACCGGTTTCGCCGTGTGGCACACGCAAAGAAGTATCACGAACTTCGCGGCTCTTTTCGCCGAAGATTGCGCGGAGCAAACGCTCTTCTGGTGTAAGCTCAGTTTCACCCTTAGGAGTTACCTTACCGACCAAAATATCGCCTGCTTCAACCTCAGCGCCGATGCGGATAATACCGCGCTCGTCGAGGTTTGCAATAGCATCTTCGCCAACGTTTGGCAAATCACGAGTAATCTCTTCAGAACCGAGCTTAGTTTCACGAGCGTCGATTTCATATTCTTCAATGTGGATTGAAGAAAGCGTATCGTCCTGTACTAAGCGCTGAGAAATAATAACAGCATCCTCGTAGTTGTAACCATTCCATGGCATGAATGCAACAAGCAAATTCTTACCCAAAGCAAGTTCGCCCTTATCTGTTGCAGGGCCATCTGCCAAAACAGTACCAGCTTCAACACGTTCGCCATCTTTAATAAGTGGGACTTGGTTGTAGCAAGTAGTCTGGTTAGAACGCTGGAACTTAGAAAGCTTGTAACTGGACTGAGTGCCATCATCGTTCATAACGCGAATAATATCTGCGGAAACGTAAGTTACAACACCTGGCTTTTCAGCTAAGATTACATCGCCAGAATCGACTGCTGCACGCCATTCAGAACCGGTACCAACAAGTGGTCGCTCTGACTTAATAAGAGGCACAGCCTGACGCTGCATGTTAGTACCCATCAAAGCACGGTGGCCTTCATCATGCTCCAAGAATGGGATCAAAGAAGCACCCAAGGAAACCATCTGGCGTGGGGAAACATCCATGTAGTCGACGCTTCCGACTGGCACATCGACTGCCTCTTCTTCATCGATACGAGCAAGTGCTTGAGTACCAACAAAGTTGCCGTTTTCGTCGAGTTCCTGGTTTGCCTGTGCAATAACATGCTCGGCTTCACGATCTGCAGTCATGTATTCAACTTCGTTCGTTACATGACCATTCACTACCTTACGGTATGGAGTTTCGATGAAACCGAATGGGTTGATTCGTCCGAAGGTTGCCAAAGAACCAATAAGACCGATGTTTGGACCTTCTGGGGATTCGATTGGGCACATACGTCCGAAGTGGGATGGGTGCACGTCTCGAACTTCCATGGAAGCACGATCTGGAGAAAGACCACCAGGACCGAGTGCAGAAAGACGACGCTTATTAGTAACGCCTGCCAATGGGTTATTTTGATCCATGAACTGGCTTAACTTAGAAGTTCCGAAGAACTCCTTAATAGTAGCGTTAACTGGGCGAATGTTAATCAAGGACTGTGGAGTAATAGCTTCAGCATCCTGAGTGGTCATACGCTCGCGAACAACGCGCTCCATACGGCTTAAACCAGTACGAAGCTGGTTTTGCACCAATTCACCAACCTGGCGAATACGACGATTACCGAAGTGATCAATATCGTCAACTTCTACGCGCAATTGCACATCTTTGCCATCGCGCTTACCTGGGAATGTCTGCTCGCTCTGTGCCAAAGCTGCAGCTTTATCAGCCGGATTAGTGGCCTTCAAAGCAGTATTCTTAGCAGTAGCATTAGCGTGCAAAGTAACCAAGTACTTAATAGTCGCAATAATATCTTCGCGATTCAAACTGCGATCGTTGTAATCAGCTTCCAAACCAAGCTTACGATTAATCTTGTAACGGCCAACTCGAGCCAAATCGTAACGCTTAGTATTGAAGTAGAAGGAATCGAGCAAAGTATGGCCAGCTTCTGGAGTTGCCGTATCTGCCGGACGAATCTTACGATACAAATCCGTTAATGCTTCATCCTGAGTTTCAATAACTTCCTTATCAAGTGCATCAAGCACCAAAGGATATCCCTTAAAAGCTTCAGCAATCTCTGGCTTAGTCATACCGATTGCCATTAAGAATACGATTGCAGACTGCTTACGCTTACGATCTACTCGTACACCTAAGAAGTCGCGCTTATCGATTTCAAATTCCAACCATGCTCCACGGCTTGGAATAATTTTGGCACCGTAAACATCTTTATCAGAAGTGCGATCCTGAGTGCAATCAAAATACACGCCTGGAGAACGCACTAACTGTGAAACGATTACACGCTCTGTACCTCCAATAATGAAAGTACCGTGTGGAGTTTGCAATGGGAAATCACCCATGAAAACAGTCTGGCTCTTAATTTCGCCAGTCTCGCCGTTTTCAAATTCAGCATTCACATAAAGTGGTGCAGAATATGTGTAATCCTTTTCCTTGCATTCCAACACCGTATGGCGTGGCTCTTCAAAATATGGGTCTGAGAACGTGAGGCTCATTGTTTGAGCAAAGTTCTCAATAGGGGAAATTTCCTGGAATACTTCATCTAAACCAGAAATATGAGGCACTGTGTGAGTACCGTTTGCTTCATCTTCTTCAACGCGCTTCTTCCAGCGGTCTGAACCGATCAACCAATCAAAGCTGTCGGTTTGTACACCGAGAAGGTATGGCACATCGATAGGCTCACAAATGGAGCCAAAATTCACACGATCTGACGCTTTGTGCAACTTGATGTCGTGTTCGTCAGCACGTGCGATGACTTTAGTGGTGCTCGTCGTAGCTTGTTCAGCAGCCAATGGACGTTCCTTATCGCTCGCTATTACCTATACATGCGCGTAAACGCATGCGTGAACTCTGAAAAACCTAAGAAACACCAACGCAAAACACGTTAAAATAATGTGCTAAAACACGTTAAAATAATGCGCAAATGCGGGCGACTTCTTTGGCTTATTCAGTATGCCCGCTATATGACACACCGTATACAGACTGTCTATTTTACAAGCACATTGCGACTATTTTTCGCCATTTTTCGCGGCGTGTTGCGGATTTAAATTAACTTATTTAATCCCAGTTACCTTAATCTAAATCGATTCGACTAATTAACATTCACAACTATCGAATCACTTTGTAAGCCTGGTATATCTTTCTGGAAAATCCTAACAACATAAGGCCCGCGATTAACTTTCGGCATATTATCTTTATCAACACAGCCGACGCCACGAGTCGCATCCGTATCCCAAGTAAATTTTTTATCAAAATGATCGCCTTGAGCCATAAGTAAAGGCTTATCTATCACAGGGCAAACATCCGAACGCCATATATCAGTTGAATTAGAATCCTTCGTATCTTTCGCATCTTTCTCAGACTTATTCTTGCCGCTATTGGCAGAATTATCTTTAGCAGAATTATCTTTGGCAGAATTATCTTTGGATTTATTATCCTTGGACTTACTATCTTTAGACTTAGAATCCTTTTTCTTTGCGCTATTTTTGCCATTTGCGCTATTTGCATTCGAACCCGAAGAATCACTGATCGCCAGAATCAGATGATCTGGAGCTGCATTAACTAAACATGAGCCAGTGCCAACAAAAATCAAATTAGCTTTAAAATCAACACTTCCGCCCATCGGCACATTTTGAGATTTTGCAGAAAGCTCCAAACGCAAATCCTTACTAGTACAAGGACGAGTAAGACTTGCAGGACGAGGATCCGGTACGGCTTTACGAGCAATATCAACATTATGCGTTTTAAAAATTTCACCACTTATAGCAGAAAAACCCTTAGAAATACTTACAACGCAAAAAATCGCCAAAGCTAAAATAAGAACAGCAACAACACCAACAAAGATCCTACGGCGCATATACATAGACTGCTTCTTAGCGTAAGCAGACTGTTTCTTAGCGCTAGTCATCGTTCGCTTTTTAGTGCGAGGATTACTGCGCTTTGAAATCTTGCGCATTAGTTGTGGTAATTGTATGCCCATATCTTCTATTGTAATGCATTGATTGAAATGAAATAAAATACTTAAACTAAGCTACTTATTTGAGCAAATTTTAATTGCCGCCAACAAAATTAAGCTGTCTCCACGCTTCGTAAACAGCTATTGACGCGCAATTAGCCAAATTCAAACTACGCAATGCCGGTCGCATAGGCAGACGCACCTGTTCAGCAACATGAGGGCCAGCCATAATATCCATAGGATCAGGAATATCCCCTGGCTCAGGTCCAAAAAGCAAAATATCAGTTGGCTTATACTCAATATCCGTATAAAGTTTCGTGGCATTAGCAGTAAACGCAATAATGCGAGAATTTGGCATAGATTCAACAAGATTATTGAAATCAGGATGTATTACAACATGAGCCATATCATGGTAATCTAATCCGGCGCGACGCAATTTCGTATCATGCAAATTGAAACCCAACGGCTCAACCAAATGCAAAATAGTGCCAGTCACAGCACACAATCGAATAGCAGAACCAGTGTTTCCTGGAATCCTTGGAGAATAGAAGCATAAATGAGGAGTGTGCGTCTGCTTTTTAGCAGCATCATCCGCGCTAAGCATAGCGTCAACAACGCTAATAGGATTACCATGCGCATCAGTTACAAGCTCATCTGGACCATAATTCGATTTGCGGTAACCATATTCGTACATTTGTTGCACGCGCTGTACTGGTTTTTCATTCGTAGAAGATTTGCGCATATCACTATTTTCTGCGTTACCTGCGTTTTCTGCGCTATCAGCGTTATCAGCATTGTACGCATTATCAGCGTTAATATGCTGATCCGCACACTCTTCACGCGTCATTATTACCTCTTGTTGTCACCTATAAACTAACCTATAAACTAACCTAAAACTAAAACTTTAATTCTTAAAACTATGCACAGGGGCAGGAATACGCCCTCCGCGAGTAACGAAATCCTCGCAAGAAGCGTTATTCACAGGCATAATAGGAGCGTAGCCCATCAATCCGCCAAAATTCGCCATTTCCCCAACAGTTTTACCAATCACCGGGATAATACGAACTGCAGTAGTTTTCTGATTAATCATGCCAATAGCAGATTCGTCTGCAATCATTCCAGAAATAGTAGAAGCAGTAGTATCTCCAGGAATCGCAATCATATCAAGACCAACCGAGCAAACGCATGTCATTGCTTCAAGTTTTTCAATTGTTAAGCATCCTGATTTTGCTGCAGCAATCATATTCGCATCTTCTGAAACTGGTATAAACGCGCCAGAAAGACCTCCAACATAACTGCTTGCCATAATTCCGCCCTTCTTAACTTGGTCGTTAAGCATAGCAAGAGCAGCAGTAGTGCCAGGAGCGCCAACCTGAGCTAAGCCAATTTTTTCAAGAACTTCACCAACAGAATCACCAACAGCAGGCGTTGGAGCAAGCGACAAATCAATAATTCCAAATGGAATACCAAGTCTTCGAGATGCTTCTTGTGCAACAAGCTGGCCTACACGAGTAATTTTAAAAGCAGTGCGCTTAATTGTTTCACACAAAAACGCAAAGTCTTTGCCGCGAGCATCATCCAAAGCTCTAGAAACTACTCCAGGGCCTGAAACACCAACGTTAATAACAGCATCGCCTTCAGTAACACCGTGGAATCCACCAGCCATAAACGGATTATCGTCAGGAGCATTACAAAAAGCTACGAATTTAACGCATCCGTAAGAATCATTGTCTTTTGTAGCCATTGCAATATCGCGAATCACACGTCCAAGCAAATTAACACAATCCATATCAATGCCTGTGCGAGTAGAACCAACATTGGCTGAAGAGCAAACGATGTCTGTCTCACTAAGAGCTTGAGGCAAAGATTCAATAAGCATGCGCTCTGCTGAAGTCATCGACTTTGCAGGAAGTGCGGAATATCCGCCTATTAAGTCAACTCCAACCTCTTTAGCTGCTTTGTCTAAAACATGCGCAATTTTTACAAAATCTTCAGGAGTTTTGCACGATGAAGATCCGACTAAAGATATAGGCGTTACTGTAATTCTTTTATTAACAATCGGTATGCCATAATCGCGTTCTATAGCTTTACCTGTAGAAACAAGATCTTTAGCTAAAGTAGTAATTTTTCTATATACATTATTACAAACTTCAGAAACGTCAGAAGAAGCGCAATCAAGCAGATTAATGCCCATAGTTATAGTTCGAACATCTAATTTTTCCTGCTCAATCATGGTGTTCGTTTCGCGAACTTCCATCATATTTAACATAGCAATCCCCCTTTAGTATCTAAATATTTTCATACTCGATGCATGCTGGTAAAAATCTCAGTGCGCTGGCAATGAATCCGCACACCAATTTCTTCACCAAGAGATTGCAAACTAGACACAAGATCATCGAACTCAACATTCATATCTGCAATATCAACAATCATCATCATATTGAAAAAGCCATCAACGATTGTTTGAGATATAGTGAGAACATTTACGTGTCGCGAAGCCAAATGAGTAGTAACGCCTGCGATAATTCCAACCGCATCCTTACCAACGACAGTTATAACAGCCTTGTTTTCACTAACATTTTCGGCAAAGTTTTCACTAACAGGAGTATCTGCTTTGAGATTCACAGCAATTCCTCTCTTTTAAGATTGCATACTTGATTAAGACAAAACTTAAAACAAAACCTAAGACAAAACTTAAGACAAACGATCCAAAAGCAAAGCCTCGGTTACGATATTCGATTTCAAACCAGAAAGCGAAATCGACTCGTTAGGACTATGCGCATTAGACTGAGGATCTTCTGGACCAGTCACCAAAACCTGAGCTTTAGGGAAAATACGTTGCAATTCTGGAATAAATGGGATAGATCCACCTTCGCCCTTATTAATAGGATCCACACCAAAAGCATCCTTCATAGAAGCTAAAGCGTCCTTAGTTGCCACGGCATTCGGATCCATAGCCCATCCCATACCGTTATCCAACGGCTCAACAGTAACCTCAGCCCCAAATGGTGCGTTTGCAACCAAAAAGTCACTCAAAGCTTTTTGCGCTTCTTCCGGACGCTGGCTTGGAGCCGTACGAAGCGAAAGACACAAACGCGTTTCGTGAGCAATCACGTTAAAGCTTTCTTCAACAGGATGAGCATCCATACCAATAACAGTCAAGCTAGGCTTAGTCCACATACGAGCGGCAAGAGAACCAGTGCCAGCAAGCTTATAAGAATCCACTACTGAAGAATCCGCGCGAACTTGAGACTCATCCAAATCGCGTTGCAAACCGCCAACAGGTTCCTGAGATTTAATTCCAGGAACAACCAAATCGCCATCCTTGTTATAAAGAGAAGCAACAAGCATTGAAGCAATAGTATAAGCATCTAAAATTGGTCCGCCAAACTGTCCAGAATGAACCTGATGACCAAGAACCTTCACTTTAACGTCTACAGTAGTGTTTCCGCGCAAGCTAGTAGTAAGACTTGGAACATCCGCAGACCAATTTCCAGAGTCGGCAACAATAATAACGTCTGATTCAAACTCATCTTTATGAGCTTCGATGAATGGAATGAAACTTGGAGAGCCCATTTCCTCTTCACCCTCAATAAATACCTTAATATTTACGCCCAAATCTTCACCCAAAGCGCGCAAAGCACCATAGTGAATTGCGATTCCGCCGCCATCATCAGCGCTACCGCGACCATACAAGCGACCATCTACCTCAGTTCCTTTGAAAGGATCAGTATTCCATTCGCTTGCATCCGGAACAGGCTGAACATCGTGATGAGCGTAAAGCAAAACAGTCGGAGCACTAGGATCAACAATACGAGATCCAACTACTTCAAAAGCTCCAGGAGTACCATCCGGATTCTGAGACTGCTCAACGAGAGCATTAACACCAACCTCGCGCAAAACTTCAGCCACATACTCAGCCGAAGCACGCATATGATCCCCAGTAATTCCCTTAGCAGAAACAGCGCCTAAAGAAATTTTCTTATTTAAAACGCAAACAACGTCGTTCCAAGCATTCTGCACTCGCGAGCGCATATCTTCAACTGCTAAACCAGCCATAAATCCTCCCAAAAACTATGAATCAGCAAAAGCAAAAAGCAAATTACTACTATCAGACTATTAACAGCCTTCGAAATAAACGCTGATTAACCTCATATTATTGTTTTAAGCGTCTAGTCTGTTATGTAATCTGCAAACATGACATGGAATCCATTTGCTAAAAAATCAGCTGAAGCAAAAAGTGATAATGACGCACAAGAACATTCGTCTACGTTGACTGAAAAAGAGAAAAATAGTAGACAGAAAAACGCTCCTACTCCTAAAAGAAATAAAGCACAAGCTAAAAATTTGCGCCCTATTGTACCTACAGATCGTAACGCAAGTGCTAAGGAAGCTCGCAAGCGTATGCGCGACAAGGAAAACGCTGAATATGAAGCAATGCGCTCTGGAGATTTAGCACATATGCCGAAGTATGAGCAGCTTCCGTGGCGTGTTTATATTCGCGATTACGTAGATGCAAGGTTAAATCTTGGGGAATATTTTATTCCTGTTTCATTAGTACTTATGATTGTCGTCATGGCTCTTAGCCAATTTAATTTGAGAGCTTTGTCGTTTGTTTTGATTGTAATTCTTTACGTATTCTTGCTAGTTGTTGTAATCGACTTGTTTATTATGTGGAGAAAATTACGCAAAGAGCTGATTCGTAAATTTGGACCTGAATCTGTAAGCCGCTCTTCCAGATCTTCAACTTATGCTTGGAGTCGCGCAATTCAATTCCGCAGATGGAGGCTACCAAAGCCGCGTTATAAGAAGCACGGTAATTGGCCTAAGTAATTATTTAAAACTTCTGCCGCTTTAATTTAGTTAATTTAGTATTAGAAGTTGATTATTATAGAGCATTACTGAGTATTATTGAATTACAGAGTATTACCAAGTATTACAGAGTATTACAGAGTATTACAATTACAGGCTGAGCAAAGGCTACGCGAATAACGGGGATTTAACATATGTCACAAAATAATTCTGATAGAACGAATAAGAATAATAAGGCTAATAAAAGCCTACGCAACAATATTTTCTCGCAGATTTACAGAATTTATAAATATACGCATGAATACGATAAGTTGTTGCCGTTATTGCTTGCAATAGCTTTCATAGCGCCTATTGTCTTATGCTTGGCAATTGGATTCGCTTTGCACTGGCAGGTTGTGACTTTAGTTATGACCGCGATTACAGCTGTGATGCTCGGATTCTTACTTTTCACTATTGTGCTTACCAAGCGCGCAGATAAAGTTGGATACGCTCGTCTTGAAGGCAAGCCTGGCGCTGCAATCGGCATTCTATCTTCTATTAATAAAGGCGGATTCACATTCCCTAAAGAACCTATTTGGGTTGACCCTAGAACAAAGGATGCGATTTGGCGCGGAACAGGTCATAACGGCATATTCTTAATCGGCGAAGGCAATTATGAGCGAGTCATGACTGCTATGAATCGTCAAGAGCAAAGCATAAAGCATATCACTGTTGGATCATGCATACCTGTATACAAGTTTGTCGTTGG
The DNA here is from genome assembly GCF_049244095.1 of Gardnerella sp. KA00255. Lineage (NCBI taxonomy): Bacteria > Bacillati > Actinomycetota > Actinomycetes > Bifidobacteriales > Bifidobacteriaceae > Gardnerella > Gardnerella sp. KA00255. The sequence continues at coordinate 1,459,622 of NZ_CP058374.1, read as the reverse complement.
CAATGGAGAAAAAACAGTTAAGCTGAAGGAATTGCGAGGTAAAGTACTTAACGCGAAGTCTTATCAGCCAACCAATCATAAATTTGCTTTAATCGCAAAAATTCATCCGCGCCGCAGATTCTTTATGACCAAGCTGGAGCTTGCAAACGTAAACAAGCGATTGAGCACTTTACAAGGAAAACTTGGATTTGGGATACCTAAGGGCATCGATCCTACTAAAAAGCAGCATATAAGCCGCCGTGCTATGCGAGGCAAGTAAATTCTCCTAAACCCTGAATTTCGGTACTAGCTGTTATTCGCACACTCTTACTCGTGTAGCTTTTGTGCTTGCTTTGCTTGTACCTATTTTTGCAGGATTTTCCTATTTAATGGTGCTGAGTTGTCGGAGTTTCTCTCATCGCAAGATTTTTACATTGCTCTAAGAGAAACTTCGACAGCTCTTGGCATGTTTAGTCTTTTAATCTTCGGTTAATCACCGAGATTTTTCGATTTTTCTTCTTCGCTCAATGAATCACCACTTCGTGCTGAGGTTCATTTCGCTCTGGGCGAAAAATCTCAAATCTCTGCCTAATTAGTGGCAAAACATAAATCAGTAAATTCTTAGCAACTTGTAAAATTAAATTTCGGTACAAGCAAAGCAAGGAATATTATGGCAGAAAATCAATCGGCATCTGAGAATCTATCATCTTTGAGCACTAATGACATTGGTAGAGTTACGGAAGATGATATTTTAGATGCTTTACACGATGTTGTGGATCCTGAACTTGGAATCGACGTGGTTGATTTAGGCTTGGTTTATGGCATTGAGATTGACGAGCTTGGACGCGCGATTATTACAATGACTCTCACAACACCTGCTTGCCCGCTAACTGATTTGATTGAAGATGAATGCGCTAATGCGCTTGTTGGATTGGTAGACGAGTTCAGAATTGACTGGACTTGGAAACCTAGATGGTCCGTTGAAAACATCAACGAAGATGGTAGAGCGCAGCTTGAGGCATTAGGATACAATCTTTCTACTTTGCAAGCTAATTTTGCATTAGGAAGCAAATACGGCGCCAGCAGCGCGATGTTTTCTGATTCTGAAGAATTCTCAGAAGGTATTCCGCCGACTGCCTAATTTTGCGATTTTGTGAATCGTATGTTTTGTGACAGTAGTTATAAGTTTTGTGAAGCTTTGGCAATGCTGTCTTTTAAGCCTTCCCAAGCCAAAAGCGCGCACTTAATTCGCATTGGGTAGCGCGATACGCCTTGCAAAACCATTGCATCTTCAAGAGCATCTTCGTCTTCTTCGTTTTCAAAACCTGCGCCGCGAGATTCCATAAGTTTGTGGAAAAGCGCGTCTAATCGCAAGGCTTCGTCAACCGACTTTCCTTCGACTAGATCAACCATCATTGAAAGGCTTGCTTGAGAAATCGAGCAGCCGTGACCATCCCACTTAATACTTGATACTATTGGGGTTTCGTCATTATTTTCGCCACGCGAAAGCTCCACGCGCATTGTGACTTCGTCGCCGCAAGTTGGATTGAATTGGTGCGATTGACCTAAAGCAGAGTTTTCGCCAGATGCAACAGCGCAACTTTCGTGAGCATTATTTAAGGTGATTTCGGCAGATTCTGTATTTTCTGTAGATTCTGTATTTTTTGCAGATTCTTGAGATTCTTCCTGCAATTCCGCTTGTGCGAGCGCGTCCGTACTTTCGAAATGAGTTTTGCCATGCGGATTTCGCGCAGCATCCAAAATTACTTCTTGGTACATGCTTTCTAAGCCGTCACCAGCCATATCGCCAGCACCTACACCAAAACCTGCATCTGTACCAAAACCCATATCAAACATACGCACTCCTTACCTACTAGCTAACTTGCTCGCTAACAATATTATGCGCCAAAGTAGGCGCGAACGTGCGAGACGGCTTCAACAAGCGCGCGAGCCTCATCAACTGTATTGTAAACGCCAACAGAAGCACGATTCGAAGCATACACGCCAAAATGACGGTGAATCGGCTGAGCACAATGATGTCCGACGCGAATCGCAATGCCCTGCGCGTCCAAAAACTGTCCAACGTCGTGCGGATGCACACCTTCAACTTCAAAAGCAACTGTGCCAATTCGCTGGCTCAAATCAGTCGGCCCCAAAATGCGCACGCCCGGAACATCTTGCAATTTTAGCAATTCTGCAGCAATTTCCTGCTCATGCTCTGCAACTCGGTTCATGTCCAAAGCGCGCAGCCAATCCGCTGCAACTCCGGCAGCAACCATTTGCGCAACAGGCTGAGTTCCAGCCTCAAAACGGTAAGGAGCATCCATGTATTGCGCCGGCTTGTTAAGCCATGCAAGCTCTACCATTGAACCGCCAAAATTGGCAGGCGGAAGCGCGTTCAAAAGCTCGCGGCGACCATACAAGAATCCAACTCCTGTAGGACCGTACATTTTATGCGCACTAAAGGCTGCAAAATCAACGTTTAACGCGTGAAGATCAACTGGAATATGCGGCACTGACTGGCATGCGTCAAGCACAAAAATCGCACCAACTTCGTGAGCGCGCTTGCAAATCGACGGAACATCCGTAATAGCGCCAGTAACATTGCTAATATGCGTAACTGCAACGATTTTCGTACGCTCGTCAATAATTGTTCGCAAATAATCTGCATCCGTACGCACGCGGCCGTCTTCTGTTACGTCAATCCAACGAAGCTCCGCTCCCGTGCGAAGGGACAACTCTTGGAATGGTAGCAAAACAGAATGGTGATCTGCGCGAGATACGACTATTACATCGCCTTCTCGAAGCGCGAAATTTTTGCGGAAATCAGCAGAATCATCGCTGTCTTTTTTGCAAATCCTTGCCTTCGCACTAGCGTTACCAATAGCAGTTGCTAGAAGATTAAGTGCTCCTGTAGCTCCCGGAGTAACAACAATTTCCTCACTGCCAGCATCTGCACACGCTCCAACAAGACGCGCAACTTTTGCACGCGCTTGTTCAAACGCAACCGTCGAAAGGGCCGCCAACTCGTGCGCTCCCCTGTGCACACCAGCGTTAATTGTTTCGTAAAACTCTTTTTCGGCGTCAATTACAACCTGCGGCTTTTGCGAAGTCGCTGCAGAATCCAAGTAAATCAAGGGTTTTCCGTGCACAGTATCGTGAAGCGAAGTGCCATGAACTGTGCGACTTAAAATCGGAAACTGCGAGCGCAAATCGCTAAATTCTCGCATAATATTTTCTGTAGTCATATTAAACCGCTATTTTTACGCTATTCTTACGCTATTCTTACGCTATTCTTACGAATATACAGATAGATTAAGCAGTAACTTAAAACTATCCAACTAATAAACCGCTATTAAGCCAGCGCAGACTCGGTTGCGCCTTCCGGCAAATACTTGTCGTAGCCTTCTTCTTCCAGCTCATCCGCAAGCTCCGGTCCTGCAGTCTTTACAAAGTGACCTTGAGCAAAAACGTGCACGATATCCGGCTTAATATACTTGAGGATTCGCGTGTAATGCGTGACCATCATAATACCCAAACCGGTGTTTTCTTTGGCGCGATTCACGCCTTCCGACACGATTCGAAGAGCGTCAACGTCTAGTCCGGAATCAGTTTCGTCCAAAATCGCAAACTTTGGCTTCAAAAGCTCTAATTGCAAAACTTCAGCGCGCTTCTTTTCGCCGCCGGAGAAGCCCTCGTTTACAGAACGCGACGCAAATTTTGGATCCATTCGAAGCTTTTTCATAGCCTCGCTAAGTTCTTTAACCCAGCTTCTTAAGGATGGAGCTTTTCCTTCGACTTCAGTTTTTGCAGTGCGAAGGAAGTTCGTCATAGATACGCCCGGCACCTCTACTGGGTACTGCATTGCGAGGAATAATCCAGCTTTTGCGCGCTCGTCAGGAGTCATTTTCAAAATATCTTCGCCGTCTAAAAGCACCTGGCCAGAATCAACTTCATACTTTGGGTGCCCTGCCAAAGTGTAGGCAAGAGTAGACTTTCCAGATCCGTTAGGACCCATAATTGCGTGAGTTTCGCCAGAATTAATTGTAAGATTTACGCCTTTTAAGATTTGCTTGCGACCTTCTTTTGTTTCTACAGAAGCGTACAAATCCTTAATTTCCAAAGTTGACATGTTTATATCTCCTATTTTTATGTTCTTGCAAGTCAGTCTTGTACAGGTGAGTCTTGTGCAGGCTTGTTTTTCGCTGGCTCTTCCGTTCTTGCAAGACGGCGCTCAATAGCCTTCATTAAGTGATCAACAATTTCCGGAACGCCAATTTCTTCAATAAGCTCATTAAAGAATCCGCGCACAACAAGCTTCCTTGCCTCAATCTCACTAATTCCGCGCGATTGCAAGTAGAAAAGCTCTTCGTCGTCAAATCTACCGACTGAACTTGCGTGACCGGCACCAATAATATTTCCGTTTTCAATTTCCAAATTCGGCTCAGAATCGGCGATTGCGCCAGGAGTGAGCACCAAATTACGGTTCAACTCGTACGAATCTGTGCCAGGAGCTTCCGGCTTAATAAGCGCGTTTCCAACCCAAGTTGAATGCGCACCCTTTCCTTCCAAAGCGCCCTTGTACACTACTCGCGACTTGCATTCCGGATAATTGTGCACAACCATCGTGCGGTGCTCAACATGCTCGCCTGGATCCACAAAATACATGCCAAGCATGTTCAAATCACCCTGCTCGCCGCCAAAATCCTGATCCATGCGAATTCGAACAACATCTCCGCCAAGAGTGACCATCGTGTGGCGAAGCGAAGCCCCCTCACCCACGTGAATACGCTGATTTCCAACGTGTTTGCTGCCAGAATCCCACTCTTGAATAAAGGTAGTAGAAACGTGCGCGTGCTTTCCGAGGATGATTTCCACACCTTCAGCAAGTTTTGCAACTCCCGTGTGTTCTACGATAATATCCGCATTCGAGCGAGAATCCGCTTCGATTACTAAGTGCAATGCGTCAAGCGATTGCACGTCAAGCGTATTAACATTATCGCCCTGAATCTTCAGCACGATTGGCTTTTTGATTTCGCCAGATACGTGAAGCACGTATGCAGATTTCGCTACATTCCACGAGACTGCAGCAACGCGATCAGACGGCTTCATATCGGTATGAGGAGCTTCAATTTGCGGCTTTACTTGCAAACTTACAGAACCATCGCTGCCAACGTAAGAATCATCCAACGCAGCTCCACCAACGCCTTCAAGAGTTATTTGAAGGCTATTAGACGGCTCGAAACGCTCAAAAAATTCGGAAATTCGCTCAACTGGAGTGTATCGCCAATCTTCCTGCTTACGCGTCGGAATAGCAAAATCTTCCACGTTGAACGAGCGCACGGATTTATCTGCACTAGAAGGCATTGCGGCAGGAACCGCATACGGATCATTAGGATCTGCTACAGGAATATTAATTTCCTTGCTCGCAGAAGAGTTTTCAGAATCAGTAATATTTTCAGACATAGTATTTTTAAACCCAGTATCTTCCATATTTTCACTACTTGCTATATCGCTCATCAGCCCACGGATCCTTCCATTTGCAACTCAACTAAGCGATTAAGCTCAAGCGCGTACTCCATTGGCAACTCACGGCTAATCGGCTCCACGAAGCCGCGCACAATCATGCCCATAGCCTCTTTTTCTTCGAGTCCGCGACTCATCAAATAGAAAAGCTGATCCTCAGAAACCTTGGAAACAGTGGCCTCGTGAGCCATCGAAACGTCATCTTCACGCACGTCAACATGCGGATAAGTATCCGACCTCGAAAAATCATCAACAAGCAAAGCATCGCACACAACAGACGAGCTCGAACCTTTAGCGCCTTTAATAATCTTCACAAGACCGCGGTAAGCAGAGCGTCCACCGCCGCGAGAAATCGACTTAGCAACAATCGTGGAACTCGTATGCGGAGCCAAGTGAATCATCTTCGCACCAGTATCTTGATACTGTCCGCGGCCAGCAAAGCTTAAAGACATAGTCTCAGCTTTTGCGTACGGTTCGGCGAGAATGCAAGCAGGATACTTCATAGTAGCTTTGGAGCCAATGTTTCCGTCAACCCACTCCATTGTGCCGCCTTCGCGCACATAAGCTCGCTGAGTTACCAAGTTATACACGTTATTCGACCAGTTTTGCACGGTTGTGTATCGCACGCGCGCATGCTTTTCCACAACGATTTCAACGTTTGCAGCGTGGAGCGAATCCGTGGAATAAATCGGAGCTGTGCAACCTTCAACGTAATGCACGTAAGAGCCTTCGTCTGCAATAATCAACGTGCGCTCAAACTGACCCATGTTCGGCGTATTAATCCTAAAGTAAGCCTGAAGAGGAATATCCACGTGCACGCCTTTTGGCACGTACACGAAAGAACCACCACTCCAAGCCGCTGTGTTAAGAGCCGCAAACTTGTTGTCGTCAACAGGAATCACGGTTGCGAAATACTTTTTTACAAGCTCCGGATACTTTTGCACTGCTGTATCCGTATCAACAAAAATCACGCCTTGAGCTGCCAAGTCTTCACGAATCGAATTGTAAATAACTTCCGACTCGTACTGTGCTGCAACGCCTGAAACTAAGCGCTTTTTCTCAGCTTCAGGAATGCCTAAGCGATCGTAAGTTTTGCGAATATCTTCTGGCAAATCATCCCAAGTTTTCGCTTGATCGTGAACTGGACGCACGTAGTATTTAAAATCATCCGCGTCAAAACCGCTTAAGTCCACACCCCAATCAGGCATTGGCTTTTGCAAGAACGCGCGATAGCCTTGCAAACGAAGATTTAGCATCCACTCAGGCTCATTTTTATCGGCGGAAATTGCGCGAACAACCGACTCGTCAATACCCTTCTTTGCAGCCTCGCCTGCCGCATCCGAATCGTGCCATCCGTAATTGTACTCACCAAATTCAGCAACAATCTGCTCGTCTTGACGGATTTTATCCTCATTTACGCGAGCGCGATCTGCCACATACTGGCTCATTTCAACGTCTGCAGCTTTATTTTTTGCTGAATTATTAGCATCACTTGCTGTAACGCTTGTATCGCCAGTAACACCAGCATCACTAATATTGCTAGTATCGCTCATAACGCCTTTGACACCTCCATGTATAACGAATAGTACGGCATCGTTATACGCATTAATTCACAAAAGCCGCTCCCCCAAGCGCTACTTTTGCTCTCTAGCTACTATATTTCTTACCTATTTAAGGTTACCGCGTAATGCGATTTCTTGGTATAGCTGTGTTACGCGCAAAACGTAATATTACTCACAATCTAATAAAACAAAAAGCGGTAAAACTTAGGAAAACCAAGTTTTACCGCCTGTTTTTACATGCTTAAGACTTACTTATCCGCCTTGCTGTTTTGAGCAGCTTCTTGATGTTCCAAAGCTGCAGCAACCAATCCAGCAAACAGTGGATGAGGCTTAGTTGGGCGAGACTTAAACTCTGGATGAGCTTGAGTTGCCACATAGAATGGGTGAACACTCTTTGGAAGCTCCACAAACTCAGTCAAGTTACCATCTGGGCTTTGGCCGCTAATACGCAAGCCAGCTTCACGCAAACGATCCTTATACGCCACGTTTACTTCGTAACGGTGACGGTGACGCTCAGTAACATGCGTAGAACCGTAAAGCTCAGCAACAATCGAGCCTTCTTCAAGCGTTGCAGGGTAAGATCCAAGTCGCATTGTGTGACCCATATCTCCCTTACCGTCCACAATATCTTTCTGCTCTTCCATAGTTGCGATTACTGGATCGCCACAATCCTTTTCGAACTCAGTGGAATTAGCATCCTCAAGTCCAAGCACGTGACGAGCGTACTCAATAACCATGGACTGCAAACCAAGGCAAAGACCAAGCGTTGGCAAACCGTGCTCGCGAGCGTAACGCAAAGCTCCAATCTTACCCTCAATACCACGAATGCCGAATCCGCCTGGAATAACCATGCCGTCCATTTGGTCAAGAGCCGCAGCAGCACCTTCTTGAGTTTCGCACTTGTCGGCAGCAACCCAGCGAACGTTAACTTTAGCCCAGTTTGCAAAACCGCCAGCCTTAATAGCCTCGGTAACGGAAAGGTATGCATCTGGCAAATCAATATACTTTCCAACGATTGCAATGTTTAGCTCATGCTTTGGATGATGCACGCGCTCAAGCAAATCTTCCCACTCGTTCCAATCAACATCGTGGAATGGAAGCTCAAGTTCACGAACAACGTAAGCATCCAAGCCCTCGTTGAACAAAATCTTCGGCACATCGTAAATGCTTGGAGCGTCAACGCAATTCACAACGCCTTCAGCATCAACATCGCACATAAGCGAAATCTTATCTTTAATGCCTTGATTAAGCGGACGATCCGAACGCAAAACAAGCGCATCTGGAGAAATACCAAGCTGACGAAGCATCATCACAGAATGCTGAGTTGGCTTAGTCTTCAATTCGTGAGCTGCAGCAATATAAGGAACCAAAGAAACATGCACAAACATGCAGTTTTCAGGACCTAAATCGCGACGAACTTCGCGAGCAGCCTCCAAGAATGGCTGGGATTCAATATCGCCAACTGTGCCGCCGATTTCTGTAATAATCACGTCTACATCGTCGGAAGCTTGCGCGCGCATACGCGACTTAATTTCGCCAGTAATATGCGGAATAACTTGCACGCACTGACCCAAATATTCGCCAGCACGCTCCTTACGAAGCACAGATTGATAAATCTGACCTGTAGTTACATTCGCTTTCTGGCTTAAGAAAACATCGAGGAATCGCTCGTAATGACCAATATCGAGATCTGTTTCTGCACCGTCTTCCGTAACATAGACTTCGCCATGCTGGAATGGGTTCATTGTACCCGGGTCAACATTGATATAAGGGTCGAGTTTTTGTTGTAATACATGCAATCCGCGACTGCGTAAAAGTCGGCCTAAAGATGATGCTGTAAGGCCTTTTCCGAGGGACGAAACTACGCCACCAGTGACAAAAATATGCTTTGTAATATGCTCCTGAGAGTTACCATGTTGTCTTCTAACCATGGAACTCCATAGTATCTTCGAGCCTCGACGCTGGAAATTTGCTTAAAAAGTTAGATTAAATAAGCAACAGCTTCAAGCGCAAGTTTGTACCCATATAATCCCATGCCGGTAATTGTGCCGGTTGCAACAGGACTAATTACACTAATTTTACGAAAAGCATCACGCGCAGCAGGATTGGAAATATGTACTTCCATTAACGGCACTCCAGCGTCCAAAACCATGTGAGCCGCATCCGCAAGCGCATAGCTGTAGTGCGTGAAAGCAGCAGGATTCATAACTACCGGCGTATGCGTGTCGGCAGCTTCATGCATCCAGTGAACCATTTGAGCTTCGTCATCGCTTTGCCGCACTTCTACTTTTAAGCCAAGATTCGCTCCCCACTTTTCACAACGCTCGCACAAAGTTTCAAAATTCTCGCTGCCGTATACGTCTGGTTGACGCACGCCTAAACGCCCTAAATTTGGCCCGTTCACTACAAGAACTTTTTTTAACTGCTTATTTTCCATTACGACCTCGCAATTTAATTAATTTTGCTTATAAACTCGTCTAAAAGCTTCATGAACCGCTTCAATAGGCGGATTATCAAGATGCGTAGGATTAGAAATACCATACAAAATTACGAAGCGTAGCATATTTCCGCGAGCCTTTTTATCTCTATGCATAAGATTAAGCACGCGCTCAAACGCACTTTCATCATCCTCATTGCCGTTCCAAGATATTGGCAATCCAAGAGATTCCAAAAGCGAACGATGATACGTAACATCTTCCGCATCCAAATATCCCAAAATTTGTGCAAGCTCTGCAGCAAAAACCATTCCAACAGCAACCGCGTTTCCATGACGCCAACGAAAATGCTCAATCTGCTCAATCGCATGCCCTAAAGTATGACCGTAATTCAAAAACTCGCGCAAACCTTGCTCTTTTAAGTCATTCGACACGTGATACGCTTTTACTCTAACAGTGCGCTCAATAAGTTCTACTAATAGATCGTGAAGTTCTTCACAATTTTCTAATAGTTCTCCATTAAATTTACGCAATAATTCAGCATTATGAGCGTCACTAAGCAGTTTTAATATTTCAGAATCGCGAATAAACCCAGATTTTGCAACCTCTCCCAAGCCCTCAATCAAAATATCATTAGGAAGAGTGCGAAGAGTAGAAGTGTCAGCTAGAACGCCAGCTGGAGTGTAAAAACTACCAACCAGATTCTTGCCAGCATCCGTATTAATACCAGTTTTTCCACCAGTTGATGCATCAACCATAGCAAGAAGCGAAGTAGGACAATTCACATATCGAATACCACGCATCCAAGTTGCGGCCACAAAACCAGCCGAATCTGTTGCGGCACCTCCACCTAATCCAACAATCGCGTCTGAACGAGTAAAACCAGCTTCTGCCAAGTTAGCCCATAATCCGCTTGCAACTTTAATAGTTTTTCCAGCTTCCGCGTCCGGAATTATCATGTCGAAAACTTCGTAGCCAGATTGACGCAAAATAGTTCTAGCTTTATCACTATGCCTCTGCACTGGTTGAGTATGCACTAACGCCACTCTAACAGGCTTTTCGCCGAGAATTTGCGGCAAAAGCTGCATAACTCCGTCACCAATTCGCACATCATAAGGCTCTATGCCTTCGCCGGTAACATGCACAATATGTTGCATAATCATGCTCCTAACTTTTTCAGCAGCCAATCGCGGAGTAGCTCCATGAGTGCGAACATGCATATTAGCAAGTTCAGAAAATACAGGATTGCGCTTCTTAAATAATTCCATCCAACGTTCAGCACCATCCGAACCGGAAAGCATAGGACGATTATTATTCCTTCCAGCTCTTTCAATCGCCTCTTGAGGATTTGCCTGCAAATATACGATTTTACCGCCGAGAGCTTTATATTTTCTCAAAACATTTTGAGTGGATTCGTTCATAGGAGCGCCACCACCTAAAGAAACGATTCCAGTGCAAGCATTATCGCCTTCAATGGCATCGCGCACTACTTGAGCTTCAACTTTACGAAAAGCATCTTGACCATATTGCTCAAAATATTGCGACACAGACATTTCTATTTTTTCTTCGATAACAATATCTGTATCCAAGAAAGGAACGTGCATAATATTCGCAACTTCTCGCCCAACACGAGTTTTACCTGCTGCCGGCATACCAATAATCACAGCAAGCGGGTAACACTTATCGTTACTGTTGTTTTCGTTAAAGCGTTTCATTGCAATACTCTTCTGACTTTTTAACTGCTACTTTAAGATGCTACTTTAAGATGCTACTTTAAACCGTTATTTAAACTGTTTTAGCATTTCTGTTTTAGCATTTCTGTTTTAACGCATGTGTTCAGGCCATGAATCAACGTAATTTTTTGCATTACGCATTGTTTCCGACACGCTATCGCCGCCGAATTTTTCTAAAGCATACTTCGCTAAAGTAAGTCTTACCATCGCTTCTGCAACTACTGAAGCCGCCGGTACAGCAGTGAAATCAGAACGCTGATTAATAGCTTGAGCAGCCTCGCCAGTAAGCACATCTACTGTACGCAAAGCGCGTGGGATAGACGGAATTGGCTTCATTGCAGCGCGCACGCGAATAATTTCGCCGTTCGACATTCCACCTTCAATACCACCAGCGCGATTAGTAAGACGCTTAATTTTACCGTTTTCGTCTGTTATGATTTCGTCGTGAGCAGCCGATCCAGGACGATCTGCCTCTGCAAATCCGTCTCCAATTTCCACGCCTTTAATAGCCTGGATTCCCATAAGCGCGCTCGCGAGAGCCGCATCCAAACGACGATCCGATTCCACATACGTGCCAACTCCTGCAGGCATGCCGTAAGCAAGCACTTCCACTACTCCGCCAAGCGTATCCGCATTCGCTTTTGCTTCATCAATGCGAGCAATCATTCGCGCTTCAGCATCTTTATCGAGAGTACGAACTGGAGAAGCATCCAAAGCAGCAACATCATCTGGTGTTGGTAAAGCTAAACTTCTGTTGGCATATACGCCACCAATTCCAATAACATGCGCAACTGTGCGCACACCTAAAGCTTGCTGCAAAAACGCATCGACAATAGCACCTAAAGCCACTCGAGAAGCCGTTTCCCTAGCACTCGAACGCTCTAAAACTTCGCGAGCATCATTAAAACCATACTTGCGCATGCCAGTTAAATCAGCATGCCCTGGGCGCGGCCTAGAAAGCGCAGCATTGCGGCCTTCTTTCGGTAAATCGTGATCCAAAGGATCTGCACTCATTACTTCCGTCCACTTTGGCCACTCTGTATTCGCAATTTCTACAGCAATCGGAGAACCAAGCGTTACGCCGTGTCGAACTCCGGTTAAAAGACGCACTTTGTCCTGCTCAAACTTCATGCGAGCGCCACGACCATATCCTAAACGTCTACGAAAAAGAGCAGCAACAATATCTTCGCTAGTTATACGAATACCTGCAGGCAAGCCCTCGATCATTGCAACCAACGCTTCACCATGCGATTCGCCTGCTGTCTGCCAATGCAGCATATAGTCTCCCTTCGCCGACGCTTTAGATTTTCATTCTACTCACTACATCATATTCTTATTAAGCGTATTTTACGCATATCTTATTTAACTAATTGCAATTTTGATTTTCGCTATTCCACTTTATATTTGATGCCACGTACGGGTTTCAAAATATTTAACTTCTAACCACAAGCTATAACTTCTAACCACAAGCATTGATTTTTCTTGCGCAAAAAATCACGATTTTCTAGCATTATTTCATGATTGAGCTTGCAAAAATAATAACTGCTATACCGACTTTAATTTGCGCAATAGCATTATGCTTTACAGATATGCGCTACTTTTGCGTACCCAGATTATGGGTGATTATTGCAATTTTCGCCCAAACTTTATCAAATTCAATTTATTCGATAGCAACAAAACACGATTTCTCAATAACTTTATACGGATGGTTTTCCGCACTAAGCTGTTTTCTTCTATATTTAACTATGCGGAAAATATCAGGGAAGAAGTCGATTGGATTCGGAGACATAACCTGCGCGACTATGCTTGCACAAGCTTTGGGATTATTTGGAATTGAAAGTTTAATAACATGGATAGCGCTAACAGGGGTAATCGGCGGATTTGCAATTATTGCATATGTTATATTTCAAAAGTACGTTAATACTAAAAAGCAAACATCTAATTCTACTTTTAATTCAAATTCAAATCCAAATTCTAAATCAAAATCAAACCCAAAATATGATGATAAAAATAAAAGCTTACGAATACCGTTTGTTCCAGTTGAAGTATTATCCGCTATATTCGCAGTGATACTAACTTTTTCGTATTAATTGGGGTTATTCCCCAAACTAATAGATAAAATAAAAACCCCGCACAAGCGGGGTATTAAGTCTAAACAAACAATCGCGCTGAAAATTAATACAACGCAATTGAATTTGCAAACACAGCTTATCGGGTCTCGCGATGAAGTGTGTGCTTGCCGCAGCGTGGGCAGAACTTGTTCAACTCAAGACGATCAGGCGTATTACGACGATTCTTCGTCGTGATGTAATTACGCTCCTTGCACTCCGTGCATGCAAGCGTAATGCCTGGACGGATGTCTGCGCTCTTACTTGCCATTTCGTTCACCTCTAGAATATTGTATGTTGACCAACTCCTGCTGGCCATTGTAGCGAGGAAGAGACTCGAACTCTTGACCTTACGATTATGAGTCGTACGCTCTAGCCAGCTGAGCTACCCCGCCAGAGAGCCTCGAGTGAGAATCGGACTCACGACCTCTTCCTTACCAAGGAAGTGCTCTACCACTGAGCTATCGAGGCGTGGCGGGTAGTGGATTTGAACCACTGAAGCACGAAGCAACTGATTTACAGTCAGTCCCATTTGGCCGCTCTGGTAACCCGCCATGTTATCGCTAGGAGTAATCTCCAAACGGCAACTTTGTTATTTTGCCACGAAAACGAGACTAATGCAAGCCAAGACACGCCGAATAAGCTCACAAATGCCTCCGCTTATCGGATTATTCCCGTCAAAAACCTTGATTTTACAAGGAAAAGAAATTTCTATAGATTATTAAAAAAGTGCACTAACTTTCGCTAGTGCACTCATAAATCCTTATTAGTAACTTAGATTATTATCCAAGATTCCTATAAGAACGCAACCAAAAATAGGAAACTAACCTTCAATAGTTGTTGTACCCGAAAGAATCGTGTACACCTTGAAACCTATCTTTGCAAGCTTATCGTTAGACAACAAACCTAACTCATCAACTTCGCTTTCGTTCATACCTGGAATCATCTTTACATCACCGCAATAGTTCTTAGTGCGATCAGTGTAAATAGGCATATAACGCAAATTCCAAAGGAAGTAAGGCAAACGCACTAAGTCTTCCTTAGTTAAATTAACTGTATTGCTATATACAGGGATTCCAGCAACTCGAGCATAAGCCTTTACTACTGCAAACTGATTCGCATATACAGTGTTCTTGCATATCTCGCGTGTTTTGTAAAGGAACAAAACGTACAGAATAGTGCAAATTACAACAATAGCCATTATTGCCAAGAAAAGCAGCACAAACAAAAATGCAATAAAATGAACTACAGCAGCAGCATTCTTAACATCTGAAATATAGGAATAATCATCATTTGGCAGGAATGCTGAACCAACGCCACGCAGTCTTCCTTCATATAATACGAAGCATGGGAAAAGTCCAGAAATAAGCATAAATATGAACGCTACAACAAATACGATTGCGCCAATAAGTGGAGCTCGATTTGTATGCAAGAACGCATAAAGCAAAGTTCCTCTTTGAACCATATTGGAAGAATAATCATAATTCGGCGGCAAAACAGCTTTGCTTGTCAAAGAATCATATGGATCAGCACCATTCTTGTCGCGCATTGCGTAGCTATAACCCTGATTCAGCTTATAGCGAGTCTCAATATTCCCCAATTTGGAAGCCGAGAAACTACTCATTAAGCCTTTCAAGGAATCCATTATCTGGGAGCCATTATTACCTGGCTGACCAGGACCACCCATTGGCTGACCAGGACCACCCATTGGATAACCACCCATTGGCTGACCCATTGGACGACCTTGTGGCATAACAGGACGACCTAAAGCCTGACCTGGGTGACCAGGCTGGCCCATCGGCTGGCCCATTGGACGTCCCATCGGCTGGCCCATTGGCTGACCAGGGCGACCAGGCTGACCCATTGGCTGACCAGGGCGACCCATTGGCTGACCCATTGGCTGACCCATTGGACGACCCTGCTGCATAGGCTGCTGAGGACGATTTTGGTTGTAAGCGCCATTAGATTGCGGATTCATATTACGATTTGGTGCCTGATTAGGACGCGCACCATTATTCTCATTATTCGGATTATTTGATTGACTAGAAGACTTATTTTGCATCTGACGATCAGTCGAGTCTGTCATAGTTTCTCCTTTTCCCATTCTCGATTGTCGGTTTCTGGTAATTTTACTCTATTGAATCACTTTTTAATATATTGTTGTGCGTGTCGAAAAAATATTCTTTCCCTTAATACCTGATTTAAACTTATATATTTTCCTTTACCAAATACGCTCTGCACCAATTAGGCATAGATTTGAGTATGACACACCCACGGCACACCGTATTTACTTTATCTCCACTCTGTGTTACTCTTTTTGAGTTGTCTGCCGAACGATAATATTCGATTGGCATTCGACTTGGAGAATTCGCCTAGTGGTCTATGGCGCACGCTTGGAAAGCGTGTTGGTGTAACAGCCTCACGAGTTCGAATCTCGTATTCTCCGCGAGTAGGGTTTCTAGCCAATCGCCAGAAGCCCTTTTTTCATGCCAAAAACCCTTGAAATATCAACGTTATATCAGTATCATACACAAAATATCAAGGGTTAAATAAATCTAAAAATAGGGGTTATTTCCTAGTTTATTTCCGGGTGATTCCCGGGTGATTCCCGGGTGATTGCAGGGTGAAAGCGAAAAATAAGTCCTTATTCAGGGTTAATTCCCAAAAATAAGGACTTATAACACACAAATAAAAAAATAATCAGTGCCCGGATTCAGCGTAATGCTGTTCAACGGCATATTTCAAATTATTCCACGTATTGTAATGCGACGAATACCAATCAATAGTTTCCTTTAAACCAAGATTGATACTTATATGCTTTGGACTCCATCCAAGCTGAGTTTGAATTTTAGTCGCATCGAGCGCATATTTGCGATCTTCACATAATCTTGGCTTAACTCGCTCTATATCAGATTCAGGCCTACCCATAATGCGCAAAATAATCCTAAGCATTTCAATATTACTTATTTCGCATCGAGCACCAACAACATATGTTTCACCAATTGTTCCACATGTCAATATTCGCCATATTGCGTCGCAATGATCTTCTACATGTATCCAATCGCGAATGGAATCACCCTTGCCATACAATTTCGCCGGCAATCCGCACATAATATTCGTAATCTGTCTAGGAATAAACTTCTCAATATGCTGACGAGGCCCATAATTATTCCCACAATTAGAAATAGTTGCGCGAAGACCATACGTTTTACACCATGCGCGAACTAGATAATCACTAGAAGCTTTTGAAGCAGCATATGGACTCGTAGGATTATATGGACTTTCTTCATTGAAGCGCATTGTGCTGTTTAAAGGTAAATCACCATATACTTCATCAGTGCTTATGTGATGGAATCGAATATTGTATTTTCGGGCAGCATTAAGCAAAACATACGTGCCACAAACATTCGTGCTTATAAAAGGATCAGCACATTCAAAAGCATTGTCATTGTGAGATTCTGCAGCAAAATGAACAATAACATCTATCGCTGGAAGGCTATAACCGGATGCAGTTACATGTTTCGCATAAGGATTTAAAAGCTGATCAACTAAATCAGCATCGCGAACATCACCTTTTACGAAGGAATAGTGGTTATTAAAAAACTCTTGCGGCAATTCGTATAAATTACTTAAATTCCCTGCATAAGTCAAAGAATCCAATACTGTAATTGCAACATCAGGATGATATTTCGCAATATAATGCACAAAATTAGATCCTATAAATCCAGCTCCACCAGTAACTAATATATGAGATGGCATATCGATAGAATTATTTTCCATTATTATCACTTCAATACAGATGCTTACTTATATAGTCTTTTGTTTAACTATATGGTTTTATATAGTTTTTGCTTACTTATATAAGATTATTTATTTAAAAGTGGAGCTACTTGCGATTCGTAAGCGCGCAAAGCCATGTCGATTACGTTGTGCATATCGTAATAGTTGTAAGTGCCCAAGCGACCACCGAAAACAGTGTTCTGCTCAGCTGCAGCAAGCTCCGCATAGCGAGCATACAATGCTTTATCTGCATCAGTATTCACAGGATAGTAAGGCTCATCCTCGCGAGTAGCAGCGCGAGAATACTCCTGCCATACAACAGTTTCCCCAGCTTTCACGCTTTTGCCTGGCACGAAATCAGCTTCACCGCTAGCTTCACCACTAGATTCCGTAGAAACTTCCTCGCGCTCTGGATTAAAGTTCTTAAACTCAATCGCGCGCGTAAATGGCACATCAGCATCCGAATAGTTCATAACTGGGCAGCCAAAGTGGTCGCTCTCCTCGTAACGCACTTCCTTAAAGTCAACGGTACGCCACTTCAATTCGCCGAGAGCATAGTCAAAATACCTATCAACCGGACCGGTATAAACCACCGGCACTCCAGCCTCCGCCAACGCGCGCTTGTTAAACGGCTGCGATTCGTCGAAAAAGTCTACGCCAAGCGAAACGTGGATTCTAGGATCGTCAATCATGCGCTGCATCCAAGCTGTGTAACCGTCTGTTGGCAAGCCCTCCCAAGTGTCTTTAAAGTAGCGATTATTGTAGTTGAATCGCACAGGCAAGCGCTTAATAATTCCAGCCGGAAGCTCGGAAGGATCTGTTTGCCACTGCTTTGCAGTGTAGTTTTTAATAAACGCTTCATAAAGCGGACGGCCAATTAAGCTAATGCCCTTATCGTTCAAATTCTGCGGATCTTTGCCAGCAAACTCCCCCGCTTGGCTTGCAATCAAAGCCTTCGCTTCTTCTGGCGTGTAGTGAGCGTGGAAGAACTGGTTAATAGTGCCCAAGTTGATTGGCAGTGGATAAACTTCGCCGTCGTGAGTTGCATAAACGCGATGCACGTAGTTAGTAAATGAAGTAAAACGATTCACGTAATCCCATACGCGCTTATTGCTTGTGTGGAAAAGATGCGCACCATACTTATGAATTTCAATTCCCGTGCGCTCGTCAAAATACGAGTAGGCATTGCCGCCAATATGATTTCGAACGTCAATAATTTCAACGCGAGCGCCAGTATGTTCCACTGCTTGCTGAGCTACAGTTAAGCCGAACAAACCAGCTCCAACAACCACTAAATCTGGGTAAGTTGTATTTTGGGAGGTTGCTGACTGCGTCATATTATTTACCTTTCGTACTTTCAGTTGGGCTTATTATTTAAACTATGCTCCAACTCAATTCATTCATGCACAATACATTTCAAGAATAGGCTTAAGCGTATATATACGTATATATAATGTCTAATATGACTAAGGCAAAGAGTGCAGAAAACCGCGCAGAAACCCAAAATAAGCAAGAAATGCAAGAAAAACAAGATTCTAACAGCGCAAATAGCAACAATAAAGGTTGGGAAGTTGTAAATCGTGTTGTTTACCCTGTAAAAGACGCTGAAATTACTATGCCACTTTACGTAATTCCTTGGCATCGCTCGTATTTGCAGCGCACTGTGCTCGATCCTCGTATGAATACGCGCGCAATCGATATAAATAATCTAAATCTTACTGATTTTAAAAAGCTTCTTGCTGACACAAGCAGTCACTTGCCAAATGTTGAAACTCAAGGTGTTTGCACTGTTCTTTCACGCAACTCGCTTTGCATTGACGCAGGAAAACATGTGTCTCTTTGCACTTTCTTTAACGCTTTTCCTGCAAGCTATTGGCAGCATTGGACGAGAGTAAAAACTGTTAAGTTTACTGCAAAGGTTGAAGGCGCCGGCTACTTGCAACTAATGCGCTCGACTGGACGCGGACTTACTTATCCTGTGCAAAAGTTTGAGTTTGATTTTAACAAGCAGCAAAATCAGTCTGCGCAAACCATCAGCTACGAAATACCTATGACAGGTCTTGCAGACGGTGGATATTTTTGGTTTGAGGCTAAAGCAAGTGATTCTAGTTGCTTTACTGTTAGCAATGCTGAGTGGAGCGTGCCATGCGCGAATAAAGTGCAATCAGGCAAAAAACAGCAATCAAATAGCACTTTTTCTATTGCTATTACTACGTTTAATCGCCCTTCATACTGCCACAATCAGCTGAAAGCAATAGCAGAAAACAAAGCACTTCGTGCGCGACTTGATACAATTTATTGCACAGATCAAGGCACCGATTTAGTTAAGAATCAGCCTGGATTTAATGAAACAAGCGCAAATCTTGGCAACCAGCTCACCTATATTCAGCAGGCTAATTTAGGCGGTTCCGGCGGATTCTCGCGAGGCATGTTTGAGACACTTAAAGCTGGAAGAAGCAGCTACACTATGCTTCTCGACGACGACGCAATTAGCGAAACAGAGTGCATTCTTCGCGCGCTTCAATTTGCTGATTACACGATAAAGTCTGCTATTATTGGCGGCGGAATGCTTCACTTGGATAATCGTACCGTCCTTTACACTCAAGGCGAGCGATTCACTCGCAATAACGTATGGATGAAACCTTCACAGAATCTTGATTACAATCATGATTTCGCAGCGATTACTTTGCAAGATTGCCCTGAGCGCCATCAACGAATAGACACTGATTACAACGGTTGGTGGATGAGCCTTATCCCAACTGCAATTATGAAAGAAATCGGTCTTTCGCTACCTGTGTTTATTAAGTTTGACGACACTGAATATTCGATTAGAGCGCTTGAGCACGGTTATCACACGATTTGCTTGCCAGGAGTTGCAGTTTGGCATCAAGCTTGGCACGATAAGGATCCTTCGCGCACTTGGGAAGAGTACTTCTTCCAGCGCAATCGTTGGATTTGCGGACTACTTCATTGCACTAAACCAAGCTTGCGTTTTGCGATTGAGATGCTTAGAAGTGACTTGGCTTCCGGCTTAAAACTTGCGTATTCTGCTATGCAATTGCATCATATGGGATTGCAGGATATTTTGCGCGGGCCACAATATATTGTTGATTCGATGCCGCAAAAGCTTGGTGAAGTTCGTAAAGCGCGTCAATCCTTTAGCGACACGCAGCCTATAAATGACGAATCGATTATTAGCGAGGTTTCGCGCGAGCACGTAAGTCCGTTTACTGCACATGATGCTAAAGCTTTGCGTAAAGCACAAAAACACGCAACAATTAAGGCTTTGCTAGCGCACGAAAAACACGCAACGAACGCAAAGAGCGCGAAGAATCCTCGTCCGGAAGTTGCGATTCCAGCTCAAGATGTTTCTTGGCCTTCGTTTGTTGGCGTAAATACTGCAATTGTCACAGCCCCAGATGGCACTACGCTGAATCTTTTCCAAAGAGATAGCAAATTATTCCGTAAACTGTTGCGAACAGACGTATTCTTGGCTTTAAAGATGTTACGCCGCTGGAAGAAGCTTTCTAAAGCGTATCGCGCTTACGATATGGCGAGCGTTGAAAGTTGGGATAAAATCTTCAGCTCAACTAACAACAAATAAGTAACGGCGATGGCGAAAACAGCTACAAAAAGCCGCAAAAAAAATAACCGGAGATGTTTCACGAAATTTCACGAAACTTGCTTAATCGTCATCGCACGATCGCTTAGCAAAGCATAATCGCGATTACGACTATCTCTGATTACAAACGTGCAAGCGTTCGCATCCACAGCAACAGCTAGCAAATCCGTGTAATCATCCTCGGTTGGGCTAGGCGTACGCAAAGAAGTAAAAAGCGTAAACTCGCCATTGTTAAACAAATTTAACGGCATTTCAAAATGCACTATTTGATGCCCACGCTTTTGCATTTTCAACACTTTAGAACCAGTATCGTAGGTAATTCCGCCGCGCCGAATATCATGCAAAGCAATCGCCAAATAGAAATCACCCGGCTCGTCGTACTGATACTCAACAGCAAAACGGAAAGTATCGCTACTCTTGTAAATCTTGTCTTCCAAAGCATACGTCCTAAGCAACGGACACTTCGCATTTAATCCTTGCGCATACTGCCCCTTGCCCATCTTTTCGCCAAGCTTATCCTGCTTTGCGCGCTCAGCTTCAATATTTGCCAAAGTATATTGATCTGCCACGGACTCGGTATTTCCAATCGCAGCAACTTCACCGTCGCTAATCATCATCGCACGCGTGCAATAGCGTTTCACAGCATTCATATCATGCGTAACAAGAATAACGGTTTTAGTAGGATCTTTTCGAATTTCAGTAAAGAAAGAATCACACTTACGCTGGAAAGCTTCGTCGCCAACAGCCAAAACTTCATCAAGAACTAGAATATCTCCCTGAGCTTTAATAGCAACAGAAAAAGCCAATCGAACTTGCATACCAGAAGAATAATTCTTTAACTTTTGATCCATAAAATCTTCAAGCTCAGCAAATTCAACAATATCGTCATACATTGCGTCAATTTCTGCGCGAGTAAATCCAAGTAAAGCTCCGTTAAGATAAACATTTTCGCGTCCCGTAAGCTCCGGATTAAACCCAACACCAAGCTCAATAAAAGGAACGAGCTTGCCTTTTACTTTCACGCTTCCAGTATTTGGGTAATAGATTTGCGAAATAATTTTCAGCAACGTTGATTTTCCGCCACCATTTCGCCCGACTATTCCGAAGAATTCACCGCGATGCACTTGGAAACTTATATCTTTAAGCACATGCTGGAATTTGTAGCCTTTAATGCCTTTAGTAAGATTTATAAAAGCTTGTTTTAAGCCAGTTGCTTGCTCGGTTGGCAATTTAAAATATTTGCCCACGTGATTTACAGACAAAACAATATCGTCGTCTCTTGCTTCATCGTCATCTCTTGCTTCAACGTCATCTTGCAACTTATTCATAAAATCCACTTCCCCATCATAGCTTTCGTAAAATTTTTGCGATTTGAAAATCAGTCATACAGTTTCTTGCAACACATCACATAACTTCTACAAAAGCATGACTATTTTTCTTAAACACATAAATACCAATCAGAAAAACTAATATCGTTAGCAAAATAGGAACAAAAGACATCCATGAAAGCCCGAATAAACTCCACACAGTTGGCTGCGTATCAGGAGCGATAAGATTATGCCTCATATCCTGAATGCATTGAGCTATAGGATTAAGCAATTCCATCCTTGCTAACTTAGCGAAAATACCGCCTTTATTAATTACGTAGCTAAGCGGATAAATAATTGGCATTCCATAAAATAGTAGCTGCTGAGCCACTTCCCAAATATGCAAAATATCGCGGAAATACACATACATAGTAGACATTATTAGTGCAATTCCAATAGCGATTACATAAAGCTGAATCAAACTAATAGGAAGTAAAACTACTCTCCACGTAAAATGAACGCCGTTGAAAATAGCGAAGCAAAGCACGACTACTAAATTAATTAGAAAACTTATTAAAGACCCGATAGTTGCCGAAACTACAACAATATAGTTAGGGAAATGAATTTTACGCAACAAATCGCCACGATCTACAAGCGAGCGCAATCCAATAGACGTAGATTCTTGCACAAACTGCCACGCGCTAATACCTAAAAGCAGCACAACTGGATACGTTGACGTGCCATCAGTCATACGCAAAAACTTGCCAAAAATAAGATACATTACGCAAAACATCATCAATGGCTTTAACGCTGACCATGCTACACCCAAGAAAGATCCTTGGTAGCGCAACTTAAAATCAGTTTTTACTAAGCCTCTAAGCACGATAATTGCGTACGAATACTTTTTACGACAATGATCTATTAGATTTTTCACGGTACTCATATTATCAGTTAGATTGTAATTGAATTTGCGTGTTGTCTAGCGTACACATAAACCTCTTTGTGTTAACATCATAACTATGCCGAAAATATCTATTATTGTTCCGATTTATAACGTTGAAGCCTTTTTACAGCAATGCTTGGAGTCCATTCAAAATCAAACTTTTACTGATTGGGAATGCTTAATGTTTTCAGATGGAAGCAAAGACGGTTCCATCGATATTATGAAATCTTTCGCTAAAAAAGATAGTCGATTCGTTGTTATTGAAAAAGAAAACGAGGGCTATGGGGCTACTTGCAATCGCGGCTTGGAGCGCGCTAAAGGCGAGTGGATTAGCATTGTTGAGCCTGACGATTTCATCGACCCACACATGTATGAGCGTCTTTTAAGCAATACAGATCTTACAGATGAAAAAATCGATGTTATTAAAGGCGGATACTGGCTTTTTTATGATGGAAAAGATGGATATAAGGATGCAGTAAACACGCCAAACTTGTGCTATTTTATGCCGAAGCACAGGTCTATTTTTAGCTTAAACGAGTTCGCTGAGCCTTTCTACCATCACCCTTCTATTTGGTCTGCTATTTACCGCAAAGATTTTCTTAACGGAGATAACAAAAATAATGCAACAATACGTTTTAAGCCGATTCCTGGAGCAGGTTGGACAGATAATCCTTTCTTCGCGCAAACTATGGTTTTAGCGAATAAAATCTGCTGGAATCCTGGAAAGTACTACTATTATCGTCAAACTAATCCTGGCGCTTCTAGTTTATTGAAAGATTTTCATCTTCCTTTCGATCGTTTGCGTGATATGCGCGAATTTCTTAGCAAGCAGAATATTTCACGCGAAGTTTTGCAAGCTTTTTATTCACGCGAATTTGATTACGTTAATTCGTTAATCACAGAGTTTGGTTTCGACGATAAGAATCCTGAAATACGCGAGCTTATTTACGAAGTTTTTAGCTCTATGGATTCAAAAGAAGTTTTCCTTATGGCTTCTCGCCTGAAGCCAGAATTTATGGATTACTACATGGATTTCTTAGGATCCTCGTACGAAGTTAAAGCGCACAAAGCAGAATCTAATCCTGAGCTTTCTCTTGTTATTTTCACGCATAATGCTCATTCTTGGATTGTTGACTCCCTCAAAGCTTGCACTTCTATAAGCAATATTTCTTGCGAATTTATTATTGTTGACTCTCATTCTTTGGATAGCACTCTTAATATCGCTAAGAGATTTACAGATAAAGATAAGCGCTTTACAATTCAGCAAAATGACGATTCATGCACTATAAAAGACATGATTTCTAAAGCAGTTGATTACGCTCATGGAAAATACACGATTTTCATGCCTTCAAGCTATATAATCAACGAAAATGTGCTTAAAGCCGCTTTAGATAATCTACACAAATGCTCTAATAATAAAAATAAGATTATTGATCTTGAGTTCTTTAATAACAAAAGCTTGCATAGCGATTATCTAATTGATTGTTCTATTAAAAATGATATTAAGCATAATATCGATCTTTCCAACGAAAGCTTTATTAGAGCTGTAAATAGTGATGACACAGTGCAAGATACTTATTACGGATCTTATGCACCTAAGGATATTTCAGAACTTCTTATAAACAGTTGCTACAGCTACGGTTGGCAGAAAATATGGAGAACTGACTTCTTGAAATCTGCTCGCGTTGAAGCTGGAGATAACGATACTCCTGCAACTCTTATGACTTTTAGCACGCGCGCAGCATTAGAAGCTCAAAATATTATGTATTGCGATTTGGCTAAATCATACGAAAATGCTTATGGAAGATTCAGTGTTGGAGCTGGAGAAGGATTCGAAAATCTTAATACTAAAACGATTCCAGAAAACTTCTGGCTTTCAATAGAGCATAATACGTCGTTTAATGAAGCACCTCTTGAAGTTAATTCAGTGCTAGAAGTCGGAAAATGGCTTGAAAGCGAAGGACTTCTTGAAACATATAATCAGGGATACGCGAATGCTCTTATGGAAAGCTTCGTTCACGATTGCCATACGCGAGTAACTTCTGAATCCTTAGCAAAAATCGTTCAAGACAAGCTGCAAGAAGTATTAAAAGCTCTGAATTATGAGGAAAATTCACATATCTTGCCAACGTATTTCTACGACGAAAAAGCTTATAACGAGTTCCAAAAACTACAACTTAACGCCACTTCTCGCACTTTGTGGCTAAAAGGGCGCATGTTTGAATTTGAGCGCAAAAGCGAATTATGCGAGCAGGAAATTAGTAATATTCGCACTTCTGCGCGCTACCTGATTGGCGAAAAAATCGTAAAAACAGCGAAAAAAATAACTCTCCCAGTGTTTATCGCAAAATTGCAGAAAAAGTTACGCCTTATGAGAAGGGATAACAAATAATTCTGCGAGCGATACTGGTATAACTACTTGTATAAATACTGGTAGCTAAACTACCAGCGCTTTAACGCCAATAAGTTTAATGTAACTAACCCTTATGTTTTGTTCTCTATTTACGCGCGTAAGGGTTAGTTTCAATATCTTGCTTAATCGCCTCAATAGTATGTTTGTCGTTGAGTAATTCACGGCTTACATGTTGCAAGTGCGAAACCATATCTGAAGGAAGCTGATAAATATTCCCGTAATAGTTGAAGAGAATTTTTTCTGCTTTATTAGGTACTAGAATTTCGAATTTTTCAAATTCTTCTTGCCTAAGTGGGAACATATCCTCATATTGAGATGTGTATATTAATTCAGAATCGACGTTATCAAGCCCGTAAATAATATTGCACTCATTACTATTAGATTCATTCGCAATAATATTTTCACTTTTTGCAATATTTTGATATTTAGTGAAAATATTTTCTATTTCGCTACTAAGTTCTTCGCCATCTTCCAAATATCCGTTTGCAAGCCACTTATTATAAAAAGGCCTAGATCTCAAATCTTCCTTTAGCTCTTCACGAATTTCAATGAACCTTCTCTTAGTATGCTCATCGTATTTAGGCATGTAATCGTAGAAGAAAATATCAATAAAGCTAGGATCTTCAGAATTTTTATATCGCAATCTAAGCTGTCTGCAGAAAACGTAAGGGTCAAATACAAGTACTGCGCGATAGCGTTTAGACAGCTTTTCGTCTTTTTTAAGCAATTCGAGAAGCTTATCTACGTCACTTCGCATCATTCCTAAATCTGTATCGTCATCCCAAGGAATAAATCCGCGATGGCGAATAGTTCCAAGCAAAGTGCCAAAATCAGCCCAATATCGCAAATTATATTCTTTAGCAACCGCTGCAAATTCACTTAAAAGCGAAGCGCAACCGCGTTGAATAAGTCGCACAGAACCCGTTGCTTGAGGAAGACCATAGTAAAAACGCTTGCGAGCGTCAAAATCGCTTTCGTTGTCATGTCGGTAGTTTGCCCAAGCTAAAAGAGAAGCATGCTCTCGATTCGTAAGCATGTCAACATGCATATTGCGCTGGTTTTCAAGAATTCGCGGCAATTGCTCGTCTAATATGCGTTGCATGCGATCTACGCTGGCCTGTAAATCGCTAACTTGCGCTCTAAGATCTTTTATTGAACGTTTTGACGAAGGACAATGCTCAATAAATTTGCGCATTAGCTTACGAAATACAGACGCCATACTTACACCTTCTGTTGCTTTCTCTCACTTCTATTAGCGAAAGTCATATGGTTATTTATTATAATACGTTTTGCTGCTTGCAAGCGACCTATTCTTTAAACGGCTTTAAAGTTTGTAAAATTTAACATCATTGGTGTTCAAAATAAAAATTTAATAGCTATTTTTGAACGCTTGTTGTATAATGAACAAAACATCAACCACAAGCGAGGCTCGCATGGCTATTAATTACAACGAATTTAAGCTTCTTACAACGCTATTAAATAACAAAAACATGAGTGCGCAATTAAGCCAGCGAGACATAGCATTGCAATCAGGGCTTTCACTTGGAACTGTTAATTCGGCAATAAAAAGCGCAGAAAATAAAAATCTTATTGAAACAGCAAACGAATTGCGTATCACTGAAGAAGGCATTAAATCTCTTGAACCGTATAAAGTGCGCAACGCTATTATTATGGCAGCAGGCTTTTCTTCAAGATTCTCCCCTATTTCATACGAGCTACCTAAAGGACTAATCAAAGTTCGAGGAGAAGTTCTTATTGAACGCCAAATCAAGCAGCTTCATGAAGCTGGGATTAACGATATAACAGTTGTTGTTGGCTACAAGCAAGAGCAATTTTTCTACTTAGAAGACGCTTTTAACGTAAAAATCGTGCCAAATAGCGAGTACAGAACTCGTAATAATAACAGCTCGATTATGGCAGTAGCAAACCAACTATCAAACACTTATATTTGCTCATCCGACAATTATTTCGACGAAAATCCATTTGAAAAATACGTTTGGAAAGCCTATTATTCCGCACAATTCCAGCAAGGATACACTAAAGAATGGTGCATGACTTGCGGAGCGCATGATCGCATTACAAAAGTCACGATTGGCGGAAGTAACGCTTGGTACATGATTGGTCACGTGTATTTTGACGAAGCATTTTCTAAGCGATTTATGCAAATTCTTAGTGAAGAATACGATTTGCCGCAAACTGCAGGAAAGCTTTGGGAGGATATTTTTATTGAACACATTGACGAACTCGACATGCAAATGCGCAAGTACGATACGCCAATTATTCACGAATTTGATTCTATTGATGAGCTGCGCGAATTTGATCCACTTTTCCTAGAAAATATTGATAGCGCAATTTTTGACCATATCACTCAAACGCTTAAATGCAAAAAATCCGATATTCATAACGTTTATCCGCTTAAAAAAGGTCTTACTAATTTATCTTGCCATTTTTCGGTTGGAAATAGCGAATACGTTTATAGGCATCCTGGCGTTGGAACAGATGTGCTTATTAATAGACAAGCCGAAGCTGAAGCTTTGCAATTGGCTCAAAAACTTGGTTTAGATGGCACTTTTATTACAGCAGACACTAAAGAAGGTTGGAAGATTTCACGATTTTTGCCAGATTGCCATATTGCGGATATGCATGATTCTAACCAACTACGAGAAAGCTTGAAATTAGTTCGTTCTTTGCATGAAAGTAACGAAAGCGTGCATCGCAACTTTGATTTTTACGCAGAATCTCAGCGCTATATGAAAGAGCTTAACGATAGAAATGTGGAAATACCGCAAAAAATCATAGACTTGAGTGTTTTAGCTGACAAGCTTCATAAGTTTGTAATTACTCAAGACGGAACGCATACTTGCCTTTGCCATAATGACATACTAGGCGCAAATATTTTAATAGATCAAAACAATCGCTATCATCTTATCGATTGGGAATATGCTGGAATGTCTGATTACGCTCAAGATTTTGGTACTTTATGCGTTTCAGACGAATTCAATAACACTGAGATAAACGAAGCTATGTCTGTTTATTTAGCACATACTCCGTCAGCACAAGAAAAGCGTCATTTACTGGCTTATATAGGATTTGCAGGATGGTGCTGGCATTTGTGGTCACTTGTTAAACAAGCAGAAGGCGAAAATATAGGGACTTGCATGTACACGTACTACAGCTATGCGAAACGCTATATTAATGAAGCTTTAAAAGCTTATGAAAATAACAAATAATCGACAAACTAACAACAAGCAAGCGGAAGCTGAATAAGCAGCATCTAAGAAAGCTACAGATAAACAAGCAGAAACAAATCACGAACATCCTCTAACAGCAAGTAGGTATTTATGAAATATTCGTTTCTAAGTGGACTTTTATGGGGAGTAGACACAGCTCTTCTAGCTCTTTTAACTGCATCATTCGTATTTGCAAATAACGCATCTTACGAAAACAACACTGCTCTAGTAATCTTCACAGGAATTATTGGCGCATTACTTCACGATATTGTATGCGCAATACTCATATGGACTTATATAAGCGTTAGAAAAAAGTGGAATAAAACTTTTGAAATACTAAAAAAGCCAAAAATTCTCACGCCTATTATCATAGGATCTTTACTTGGCGGACCTATTGGTATGAGCGGATACGTTTTAGCAGCAAGCAATATAGGAGCAGGATACGCTGCAGCAATTTCCGCACTGTACCCTGCTTTTGGAGCAGTTCTTTCTGCAATCGTACTAAAAGAACGTTTAAGCGCAAAAAAGTACGCAGCTTTCACTTTAGCTCTTATAGCAGTAGGAGCACTTGGATATTATTCATGCTCTGATGCGCAAAATACACTAGGTTCTGCAAACATTACAAACACGCTATTAGGGTTAGCTGGGGCATTTTTAAGCGTAATCGGTTGGGGCAGCGAAGCTGTAGTATGCGCGTGGGCGACTAGAAAACAAAGCGCAGACGACGAAACAATCTTACACATTAGAGAAACAGTATCTGCTATTTCTTACACGATAATCGCGTTAATACTATGCTTCACAGCCAATATTTCAGTAAGTAGCATATTCGCATCCTCTAAGCTTCTAGCAACTATATCAATGCTAATTGCAATAGGCTTACTTGGAACAGGATCATATTTAAGCTATTATCGCGGAATTGCACAAGTAGGAGCTTCTCGCGCAATGGCAGCAAACGTCACGTACGCTGCATGGGGAATGATTGCATCCTCCATAATTTACCAAACAATGCCATCAATTATCGCTTGGATTTGCTGCATTACTATTATGTGTAGCACGATTTTCGTAGCGCGAAAGTAGCATATCAAAACCTTGCGCAGCAAACGGAATCATAAGCAAGTATGCTGGCAAAATATATTGCGATTGTGCTTCCCACATAAGATACAAAACAGCAATACCGAATACAATTACGAAAGGCGTTAAATATTCGCAAGAAATAGATTTTTTCTTACGCAAAGTTACGCATAAAAATAGCGCGTTAAAAGCTACAAGCATAAATTGAAGAGCATCCAAGAATGTAAACGTAATAAAGCCAAGCTTTCCGGAATAAAGCGACTTTAAAACAGGATTCATTTTACGCTCAATCAAAACTGGCCTACCTGGGCCGCTCCACTTCCAACTACTTGCAAGCAAAGATTCATAGGTTGGCTCAAGCCATTCTCCAGCAAACTTTTTAGTTATGAAGCTAAAACCATCTGCAGGATTATTTGCGAAATGCTTAAGATTATTGCGTAATAATGCTGTAGATTCTTTCTTAATATTATCCTTGTTATATGTTTTAACGTCGAAGCTCGTAGGATATCCGTTATACCATCCAGGATTATTTGGACCTGTTTTGCGAGACGGATCAGTTGCCATTGCAAGCCAAACAGTAGAAGGCAAACCATTTTTTGCATTATGGCCAAAAGAATTAGCTGAACTTGCTACAGCAACATTACTTAAAGCAAAGAACACAATCGCGAGCAATACGCAAACAGCGTGCTCCCACTTTTTAGAACGCAATGCAGATACAATCCACACAACAATCATTCCAAGTAGGAAATAAACCATAGTTGACTTAAGCAATATCGCAAAGAATATGCAAATCAGCGCCTGAACAGCGTTAAGCCAACTTCCGCTTTTAATATTCTTAGCGTGGAAGATAAGCGCGCCAAAAACAAACGGCAAACACACAGTATTACCGTACGCAAAAGTCGCGTAAAAAATCATAGGCAAAAACGCTGCATACAAAAGCAGAGAAAGAATAGTCACATTTTTATTACGGAATAACAAATTCACGTAGTATGCAATAAGAATTCCAGTAATAGCAGCGCATAACACGTTCAATACTTCAAAAGCGAGATACGCATTAGAGCCAAAAATGATTACCAAAAATCGCATAAGAGAAAGAAGCGGGAATTGGAATGGGAAGCGAGTCAGGTAACCGCCCGGGCAAACAATCCACGATAATTCCGACGTATCAGTAGCGCAATTTATAGGTTCTCGATTAGGATCCGCATAATATTGCGCCGCGTTAAACATATAGACAGAATCCCATTCAGGCCAAGTATGAGTGACCCTTACCCACAAGAATCCTAATATAAGCACATAAGCAAAAACTGCTATTGCAAAGTATCGAATACGAATCTTATCAAAAATATTTCGCTTCTTTAAAAACGCGAAAATAAAGAATAATAAAGCGCTTAAAGCGAGTACGAATGGAGACTGAAACCACAAAAACTCAAGTCTGTACTCCCCCGGGAAAAGATGAGCAGAAAGAATTAAGCTAAGTAGTGCTAATGCGCTGAAAAATATGGCTGAACACCACACAATAGCATTGCTAAAAAAGCGCCCGAGCATTACGCTTACATGCTGAAAACGCTCAATCATACTTTTAACCCCTTTAAAGATTGCTTTCACAAAGCGCCTTAACAAAAATTGTATTTATAAAGACTATATTTACAAAGATTTCTCGATATAGTAACGCGGACGATGCTTAGATTCCAAGTAAATCTTGCCAATATAGCTTCCAAGTATGCCCATAGAAATCATAAGGAATCCGCCAATAAACCATATTGAGCACATAAGCGAAGACCAGCCGACAGCAGTGTGATTAGTAAACAGCGAAACAATTACGTAAATAAACATGGCGAAAGCAATAACAATAGAAAGCAATCCCATATACGTAACTAACCTAAGCGGCTTAACTGAAAACGAAGTAATACCCTCTAAAGCGAAAGAAATCATCTTCTTCAAAGGATACTTTGAAACTCCGGCAGTTCTTACACCACGCTCGTAATAAACTTTGCCAGTTTTAAATCCAAGCATTGGCACAATTCCGCGAAGGAATAGATTCACTTCACTGTATTCGCTTAGAGCATCCAAAGCAGGAGCGCTCATTAGACGATAATCCGCATGATTCGGAACAACCTCCGCACCCATTGCGGCAAAAACCTTGTAAAAAGCCAAAGCAGTATTGCGTTTAAACCACGTGTCTTTTTTGCGCGAAGAACGAACTCCGTAAACAATCTCGCAATGCTCTTCAACAAACTTTCTAAGCATTGCGTCTACTGCATTCACATCATCTTGTAAATCAGAATCCATAGAAATAGCGGCATCGCAGCCCTTCTCACGCGCATACATAAGTCCTGCGTAAAGAGCATTTTGATGACCGCGATTATGCGCAAGTTTTACACCGCCAAAAAGTGAAGGATCATAGGTATTAAACGAAGAAATCAAATCCCAAGTAGAATCTTTAGACCCATCGTCAACAAAAATTACGCGACTAGAAGAATCAATAAGCCTACGAGATACAAGGCTATTCATTTTATTGCGAAGAACTTCCGCGGTAGTTGCAAGTCCTTGTTCTTCATTAAAGCAAGGCACAACAATGTATAAAACTGGTGCTTTAATCTGTAAATCTTCCATATTTCTATTTTTTATATTTTGCGTTTTTATATTTTGCGTTTTTATATCTAGGTTATTTATATCCCTGTTATTTATATCTCTGATTTTACAATCAACATCTTGACTGTCAGTATTTTGACGATTATCAGCAGAATTCTTCACAAATAAAAAGTATAATATACAACCAGTATCTGATAAAAGTTGCATCAAATACGGGCACTCACATCGATAATTACATATGAAAATGGCCGGCATGCTTATCACACCGGCCATTCGATTAATAATTGCTTAAATTATTACTTTTATTGCTTGATTATTGCTAATAATTACTAATTTGCAATTATTACTTATCTCGCTTCAAGCACGGAATTCTGGCACTTCTGACGCCAAATACCCTTGCCGTCGTAATGTTCATCTTCAACAGGTCCGCCGACTTTTTCAAAGTCACCGCGTGCGTAATAATCCTTGCGAAGATTAAACAATATTGCGAACTTATCGCGCGAGCCGCGAGTCCACAAATCGCCGTTCTGGCACTTCTGACGCCACCAGCCGTTGCCCATGTCTTCTTCATCGGCAACAGGAGCGCCAAGACGAGGAGTACCACCATGCTTGTAGAACGAACCGCGCAGATTAAACATTATTGCAAGCTTAGTATCTCGTCCGTAAGTCCAAACGTCACCGTTCTGGCACTTCTGACGCCACCAGCCGCCACCAATGTTTTCCTCATCAGCAACAGGCGCACCAAGACGATTGCAATCTCCGTGATTGTAATAGGAATCTCGCAAATCGTATTGAATTACAAGCTTCTCGCTACGTCCGTGAGTCCACAAATCACCGTTCTGGCACTTCTGACGCCACCAATCGCCGCCCATGTCTTCCTCATCAGCAACAGGAGCGCCAAGACGAGGAGTACCACCATGCCTATAGAACGAGCTACGGAGATTAAACATTATAGCGAATTTCTTATCTGAACCATGAGTCCAAACGTCACCATTCTGGCACTTCTGACGCCACCAGCCGCCACCAATGTTTTCCTCATCGGCAACAGGAACACCGAGACGAGACTCGCCACCATGATCATAATAAGATCCGCGCAACTCGTATTGAATTACGAACTTCTTATTACGTCCGTGAGTCCAAACGTCACCATTCTGGCACTTCTGACGCCACCAGCCGCCACCTAAATTCTCTTCATCGGCAACAGGCGCGCCAAGACGGTTGAATCCACCGTGAGAGTAGTAAGCGTCACGCAATTCATATTGCAGCACGAACTTGTCACCACCACGGCTCCATACTTCGCGGCGTCCATTCTTACTAATATTCCAACCGGTTCCGTTATTTTCTGAAGACTGAACAGATACCCTGCCGAAATGCATCAAAGGACCGCTTGTAATAACGCTTCCATCGGCCATGCCAAATGCGTTCAAATCCACTCGTCCATCAATACCATCAATATCTCCACTGGAAGTGTACTGCCATCCAATTAACGGAGTTGTCATATCAAATCCAGGGCGCATTCCATAACTTGCAACCCAGCTTGTACGATCATGTATGAAGCTTGAATTAAGCGGACCCTTCAAATAATTCGCGTATGAATAGATAGCAAGATTGTCATAGCCTGCATCAACTAATTGATTCCACCATGAAGCAACAATATCCTGATAAACATACGGAGAATTAGGAGGATTGTGACCGCTCCAGCTCCATTTTTCCAAATCGTAATACACTGGGTAAGTTAAGTCGGAAGGCTTAACTCCTAAGCCACGCAATTTTTTAACTAAATCTACGCCTTCTGAAGCACCATCTTCTGGGGTTTCAGCATAAGAATAAAGATAAACGCCAAACGGTATACCTAAACGCTTGCATTCGCTAATATTGCGCCTTGCCTGCTTATCGTATCCGTTATCCCAGCCGTAGCTTACGCGAATAATAGCACCGTCAACGCCTGAAGTACTGACCTTTTCCCAGTCAATCTTCTTCTGATGCTCGGAAACGTCAATAACAGCAGTTGCATTTCTTGCAAAAACATTGTCATAACCATCAATGAATGTTACGGCACCTGAATCATCTGTATCCCAATGAGCACCATATTCGTTTCCGTAAACAGCTATATTTCGTACGCTGCTTGTTGTGCGGACTGTTCCAGAAATATTCTGATTCAAGGCTTCACTAAAAGTAGCATTCTTAACAGTTGGCTTATTTGACGAATTTAGTTCTTGTTCTTTGCTTGAACGATTATTATTCGAAGCACTATTGTTATCTTTCGCGCTATCTTTCGCGTTAGATTTCGCGTTAGCTTTATTTGATTGAACAATAGCTTTACGAACTTCTGAAACTTTTACAGGTTCAAATCGTACGCCATTCGTAAGCTCTAATGGATCAGCAGGATGATCTTTTGTACCGACAAGTTTTTTATCAGTTACAGTTTTTCCTGTATCCAGAGACTTTAACTTCCCATCCTTTGTGAAAGCGTACTTTGAAGAAACAACTTCAGCATCGTTTGGAACTGATGAATTAATCTTCTTAGGAAGCTCCACATTCGGATTGTTAGGAATAGAAGATGAGTTATTAACATTATTTGATTGATTTAATTTAGCTCGCAAATCATCAGACGAATCTGCATACGTTTGACGAACAACACTCGATTCAGCATTATCCACTAACGATAATTTTTGACGAGGTCCACAAACGTTCGCACTGAAAGCAGTTGCAACTGATATTAAACCTACAAGCACACGCACAATAATCTGTCCCACAAATCCTCCAGACATATGTTTTTACGCGTTTTTGCCTTTATAACCATAGCAATATGCACAAACACATTCAAAATATTGTGATTCTTAAGGCTGATTTTAAGTGTTATTTCTGGGTTATTTCCCAAAATGTGACAGAAAATAAAAAATCTCAGCGAAATATGAGACATACTCGCTGAGAAATCAAGTGGAGCGGACGACGGGAATCGGACCCGCGTAATCAGTTTGGAAGACTGAGACTCTACCATTGAGCTACGTCCGCAATCATCTCATTCTACTTACCGCAAAATGGCGACTCGTCCAATTATACAGGTGCTTTTGACATCGACACAAGTGCGCATACATATTTTCTTATAATTTATATTTTTCTATAAGACTTCTAGCATTACAACAGCGGATGCAAAAGCTGAATCATCTTCTAACAATCCATCGTGAGTAAGTGAAATATGCCAGCGGATTTTATTGTCTAAGTTCTCAAGTACTTGATCCAAACGCTTACTGTCATCTTGATTCTTAACATCTTGATTCTTAACATCTGGATTCTTAACATCTGGATTCTTAGCAAAGACACTTTCCAGCGATTTTACAAGTTGAGAATGAACATCTGAGCCGAGAATAACGCGAGGGCAACCATGAGAATCGTTAAGAATCTCAATACTCGCCCACGGCATGTTGTCTAAAGTATATGGGTAAGGGCTATTTATTGTGCATAACGCTTCAGACCACGCTTTAATCACAGCTTCTTTGCCGGCCCAGCGTGCGGCAATATGTAATGCTTTCTCATCATTCTTAGCTTGCGCACGAAGATCACATTGTCGGAGTTCTCGCACAGAAAACAGAGCACGCCAGCCGTTGCTATCCTGCATCTGCTGAGCAAACTGCGCAACGCTGACTATATCGTGGCCAAGTCCTGCAATCATGCGCACACCTTTCCGACGTAACAACTTTATACAGACTATACAGATATATCATCAATAGATATGTCAATAGGTATACCAACAGATATATAAACAGATATACCAACAGATATACCAAATCTTCACAATATGACACGAAATGTGCAAATAGCTTTATTTTAATAAATTCTCATAGAATAAGAAATCTTATAAGAAATTAATAGATTATGTTGCTTCAGCAGCATTTTATACATGAACTACCACAACTCCCCAAAAAAGCATAAATTTTAGAACCTTACGCGCAAATATATAAAGCGGTAATCGTAAGATTGCATTAGTAATTTGAAGAGAAAAATATGAGTAAGAAGGTTGCACATGTTTTGCATAAATTGCGGTAATAAACTTGAGAGCAGCGACAAGTTTTGCACAAAATGCGGCACTCCTGCAGATAATGCAAGCAAAAAGCCTTTTTATACTCAAAAAAAGTTTATGATACCAATAATTGCAGTAGTAGTGTTAGTTTTAATCTGCTCTTGCACAGGAATAGCGTTATACGTATCAAATAAAAATCACTCTTCCTTATTCTCTACTTCTCAAAGCATAGTAATACCAAAAGTTTCACAATCGCAAAGCGCTCAAAGCGTAGTTGACTCGTTACATAAAAAAGGAGCAAATGCGCGTTTAATAAAAGAGTTTAGCGCTAAAAACTCAGGAGATTTTGTACGCTATAAGAATGTAAAACAAGGCGATCGAGTAGATAAAAATCACGTTGTTGAAGTAGTGGAATCTAAAGGTCCTGGCGTACCAGAAAAAGGCGTTGTCGGCGCAAGTTTAGAAAAAGCCGAAAAAATTGTGAAGTCGATGGGTGTTACTGTGAAGCTTCACCACGTGCCAGCAACTGATTCTGCAGTAGGTAAAATCGTTGCTTCCAGCCCAGTGCCTGGAAACGCTGTTGGTAAAGACGACGTAATACATATCGCAGTTGGAGAAAACACTGACGGCGTGCCAGTAAACGTGTTTGGAATGGATAAAGAAAAAGCTAAGGACATGCTATCTTCTAAGCCTTTCAGCGTGGATCTTCGACCGAAGTTTTCTTCTGCAAAATATTTCGGCAAAATCGTTGGTGCTTATCCAGCTTTGGGCACTAAAGGAAATCCAAAATCCGTAACGCTTTACTACGGCGTTGACGCATCCAAAGCTAAGGATGTGGTGACTGAGCCGATGGATTTAGGCAATCAAACGATATATCTTGTAAATCACGCTGCCTCTTTTATAGGCAAGTGGTGCACGAAGAGTGGTAATTGCATAAATCTTCTTCCTCGTCTTATGAGTGGAGTGTCCGAATTAGACACGGAAGAGAAGTATATTGAGGATCTTATACCGGCAGATATTGCAGATAAAAACGGCAGAATACCTGATAAAGATAAAACAGACAAAATAAACCTTAGGGGCGTACTCACATTGACGGCAGCAGGCCAGGATCCTGCAGATAGGGCTGTGTTTGATAAAAACGTTCCTAATACAAAATACATGAGAAATAATCTTATTTCTGGAGATACCGGCGCAGTTGAATTGTATGCTGGCGGCGCAGTTATACAATGCGGTGACGATGATATTTTTGTTGCTGGATATGGATCTGCGTGCGTAAATGGAAAATATGTTGATTTTATTAGAGACCCTAAGAAGCTTGATGAAATTACTCATGATCCAGGTAAGGATGTTGGTCTCTACTACACAATGCAAGATTTTATGGTAGTTGTGCCTGTTGGCGCGAAGTTCGATAAACTTTTAAATAGCGGATATTTCGTTGGAAAAGGTGAAACTAAACCAGATTTGACGCGTCCGTTTATTTTGCGCAGGAATCCTAAGCTATACAAAGAAACACGCAAGAATTTGCCGGCTGAAGGAGACGATTGGGTTAATCCGTTTATACCTACGGAGCGTAGTCGCGCTGTGCCATTCGCTCCAGCCCCGGACGATTCGAACGCGTATTATCTTGTGGAAGAACCTTTCAACTGGGACACTTCCCCTAGCGAATCATTGTAAAAGCTATAAGAAGCTACAAGAAGTTACATCAGAAGACACTTATAAAGCTACCATCTAAACATAGTTTTACAATTCTCTGTCTTCAACAAAACTATTCCAATCAAACGGCTTCTCAACTAAATAGTATGCATTTGAATCATCCGGAGCCGGAGCAAAAGGAATAGGCTTATTAAATTCAGTCGGAATAAACGGATTGTGGCGTAAATCGCTATCTTTTGCGTCGGCCACACGCTCGGATTCGCTATAGCTAGAAGGGTCGCGACGCAAAATAAACGGACGATTCATATCAGGCTTCGTGCTACCTACGCCCTTAAAGAATCCGCTTGCTTCAACTTCATCAAGCTTCGCATTAACAGGAACAAGCACAAAATACGCGCGCATCTTAAATACAAGCCCTTGATTCATTCCAGGAATCTTCCTGTAATCAGACTTGTAATCCTCAAAGCGAGAATCGTTATCTAAATCCTCATACGAATAAATCTTTCCATTAATGCAATAGTCTGAATGAACTTCAACTATTTTATTACCGCAATAAGGCGCTCCACCATCGCGGAAAATATCAACCATACCGGAATCACCAAAAAGCAATGTATTGTGCAAAGGCAGAGAATTCTTATTTTCACTACTATCATCTGTGTCAATTGCATCGCCTAATAATTGCTGCGTATACTGCCACATATCAAAACTGTGATGATACTTTCTACTGTCATCGCTAGCTAAATCTTCCATAGCATGAGAGCCACGAAGAAGAAGATCCGTGTTCTCTTCCGGATCTTGAACATTGTAATGCCCTGTTTCAAACTCTAAGCAATCTCCGGACTTCGTGCACCATTTTCCA
Organism: Gardnerella sp. KA00255; assembly: GCF_049244095.1. Lineage (NCBI taxonomy): Bacteria > Bacillati > Actinomycetota > Actinomycetes > Bifidobacteriales > Bifidobacteriaceae > Gardnerella > Gardnerella sp. KA00255. The sequence goes on along the minus strand of NZ_CP058374.1, from coordinate 1,420,788 downwards.
ACAAATGGAACTAATGTAGAAACTACGGTTGCATGGTTGCCTTCACCGTATTCGCGCTTGCTAGTGAACATTTTCTTCGTTTCGGAAGCATCAGCACCATAGTAAAGCGTTATGTTGGGATCTGCCCAATGTAATTGTCCCAATCCAGGATTAGACCCAACAATTTTGCCTAAGTGTTTTCGAGATGAATACCTTGGTACAAGTCTAACTTTGAATCCTTCATCAGACATCATTTTGTAAGCTTCGTCTTTATCCTTATCAAATAATTCAACAGGAACAAACTTTTCGCTGTCAGGATATTTATTTTCTTCTCCAACACCTATGAAGATTTCTTTATTTTCATCTAAAGGCTCGCCTGGCATTGGGTTAGTTGCGGCAATTTTTCCAGGATGAAGTGAGGCTACTTTGTAAACTTTTACTGGCACCCCCATTGATTTTAATAGAGATGTTGCTTCTTCAACAGTTTTTCCAATTACTCCCCTTTTCGGCATGCCCGGACCTTTGGATTCTATTACGGTTACAACGCCATTCTTAGGGAATTTTTTGCCGGCTTTTGTATTAGCAAATCCTGCGAAATTGCCTTTTTCTTCACCGCTAAATTCTTTAATTAAACGAGTTTTGAATCCTTTAGATTTAAGATCTTGAATAACATCTTCAGCTTTTTGTGAAGAATCAGCTTTAGGCACTACGAGATTGTATGAAGAAGAAGCTGAGTTATTTGAATTATGCGAGCTCGTTAAGAAAACAGTAAGGCAAATTATAACTATTAAAACTACTACAGCTACGCATGAGGAAATAATAACTAAATTGCGATTTTTAGCGAAGAAATTATTGCTGCTTGAATTTTGAATGTTAGCCGGATTTTGGATATTGCCAGGACGCTGGATATTGCCCGGATTCTGAATGTTACCCGGACGCTGAATGTTGTTGAATCTTGACGGATTGTTGAATCTTGACGGATTTCCAGGATTGTTTGGATTATTCAGATTTCCAGGATTGTTTGGATTATTCGGAATTGAACGATTATTCTGAATTCTTCGATTAGCAATATTCTGTCGATTACCTGCGTTTACCGGGCTGCTTTGATTAAATTGATTACTTTGATTAAATTGATTTCCTTGATTACGCGAATTACTTTGATTAGGCTGATTCTGATTGAACTGATTTTGATTAGGTTGATTTGAATTAGGCTGATTTTGATAGTCGCTTACTGTTGCACCACATTTTGTACAAAACTTATCATTTCCATCAATCTTATTGCCGCAGTTCTCGCAAAACATCTTTAACCTTCTCTCACGCACGCAACAATCTCATCTACAGAACAAATTCTTATTTCTATACTACAGCTACTTACGCGATTTTTTAATGCGAAAAATATGCCAGAAAAATTACAAGCATTTATATCAAAAACAAAACAGAGTAAAACAAACAAAGCAAAAACAAACAGAGCGAAAACAAAAGCCGGAGAAAATACCAGCAAATGTTTCCGCTCTGGTTGTGCATTTATTTCAATGCGTCAATACATCAGAAGCTCAGCAGTAGTATCCGTCTGCATTAAGGCGAGCTTCAGGATTAAGCAGCATCGCCTTTTCTGCCTCGTGGCCGTCGTAGCGAGTGCCATCTGGAAGACGCGTGCCATCCTTCAGCAAGTGACGATTCTCAACAGGCTCGAACAAAGCCGATCGACCCATCATGCCTTCCTCAAGCCTCCTCTGACCTGCAGCCAAACGAGCATTTGCTTTTGAACGCCACTCTTCAAGCGCATCGACACCAGCGCTAGCAGCAACAGCCGCCTCAAAAGCGCCAGGGTGAACCAATGCCACAAATCCGCTAACGTGACCGAAACCGAGCGAAGTTGCGAGAGCAGCCTTCACTGCACAAGAACCAACGCCGGAACCAGCACCGTTACCAATACGCATCGGCTCACGCAACCAAACCATGTGGTCGTCGCGCGCAAGCTTAGGATCCACGCAGTCAAGCGATGCATTTCCAGGAATTACGCCACTTCTAAACAGTTGTGTCAAACCGTTGATTTGGAAGATGCACGCGCCGCCCTTTGCGTGACCGGTCAGCGTCTTTTGGCTGATTACGAACAGTGGATTGCCGTCCGTACGTCCGATTGCATGCGCAAGAGTATTGTGCAACTCGGATTCGTTCGGATCGTTTGCGTTCGTGGAAGTATCGTGCTTAGAAACCACGGCAATATCGTCTGGAGTAACGCCAAGAGCTGCCAAATCTCGCACGAGCTTAGACTTAGCTCCACCCATGCCTGCAGCCAAAGCACCCAAGCCTGGAGCAGGAATAGAAGTGTGAATGCCGTCAGCGTAGGAGTGAATGAAACCAACCACACCAGCAACAGGCAAGCCAAGCTTCAAAGCGATATCGCCGCGAGTAACCAAAATCGTACCGCCGCCTTGTGCTTCAAGGAAGCCTCCGCGTCTGCGATCGTTTGCGCGAGAGAAGAATCGTGGATTTATGCCCTTAGCATACATTTCTTCGCTATTGGCAGTTGCGTTCATATTGCCGAAGCCAACCACGGATTCCACGCCGATATCGTCAATTGCACCAGTTACTACAAAGTCAGCTTTGCCGAGAGCAATCTTATCAACGCCTTCTTCAAGCGAAACCGCTGCAGTTGCGCATGCAGACACAGGCTGAACCATGTTTCCGTAACCGCCGATGTATGTTTGCATTACGTGCGCTGCAACAACGTTTGGAAGTGCTTCTTGCAATACGTCCGTAGGTATTTCACGGTTCAAGAATCGATCCAAATACAGTTTTCGCATTGAACTCATGCCGCCGAAACCGGTGCCTTGAGTTGAAGCAACCATTGAAGGATGCACAGCTTGCAATATTTCAGAAGGCGTGAAACCAGCGGAAATATAAGCGTCTACGGTTGTGACGATATTCCACAATGCAATCGTGTCAACACTTCCAACCATCGAAGCTGGAATGCCCCACTTTAGCGGATCGAAGCCCTTAGGGAATTGTCCACCAACAGTTCTGGTCATTGCAGCTCTGCGCGGAACGCGAATAACAGATCCAGCCTTGCGCGTAACAATCCACTCTCCCGATTCAGCATCACGAGCAATCTCAGTGTGTGCTTCGTCGAGAGCCACGTATTCGCGCGCAATTGTTTCTGTTGGCACGCTGAAAGTTACGTCGTGATCGAGGAAGATTTCTGCTTCTTCTTCGTTCGCTCCATCCTTGTAATCGCCACCCATTCCGGTTTCAAATGGTCGAATACCAGAACGTGCTACTACTTCATCGCGATATTTCTCTGCAATATCTTCTTCTGGAACAAGCGTGCCGTCCGCATCATACCAGCCTGGCTTTGGTGAATCCTGCCAAGTGAGCAAGCCCATATTCCAAGCCAATTCCAGTACTGCTCCTGCAGAAAGCTCCACGGATCCGTCTTCGCGAATTCCAAGTTCTGCTTCGAAACGAGTACGTCCGGAACCCCATGGACCAAGCTCGCCGACTGAGACGATTACGATTTCGTCTTCTGGACGCGCTGTTACGTTCTTCCAATCAGCCAAGTTCACATGTGCTTGAGTTGGCACGTAAGGCGTTGGCAAAGCTTTGTTTGTTGACTTTGCAGAGGAGATTGCAGACGATACAGTTTCTTCTGAAGCAGCTTCAGCAGCTTTTTCTGCTTCTTCCGCACGCTTCTGATCTTCCAGCGCTTCTGCACGAAGAGCATTCAAATCAAGAGGCTCCTTGCCTAATCCGCCAGTAAAATCTACGTCCAGAGGAGCTATTGCAGCCTGCTCTCGAGATTCCTTAGTGCACAAATCAAGCAAACGATCTGCCATTTCTTGAGTTGAGTAGGTAGTTAGGCCATGACGTTCAACTACAGCCACAAGCGGATCATTTCCACCCATTAAGCCAGTTCCACGCACCCAGCCAATCTTAGGATGAGCGAATGTAACGCGATCTGACCACACACTTTCCGCATGCGCACGATTCACAATCGCGTCGAAAGCGCTCTTGACTTCGCCATAAGCACCGTCGCCGCCAAACATACCGCGGTTTGGAGAACCAGGTAACACAACGTGCATACGATGTTGCACATCTGTATCTGCTCCAATCTGTGCAAATCCAGCGATTGCGCGCTCAACACCCCACAGCATAAGTCTTGATTGCGATTCAAAAAGCGAACCAGAATCAGCCAAAGTGCCGTGAACTGGTGGAGCTGCGAATGGGAAGAACATGCTCGGCTCATAAGCAGGCTTCAAAATCGTGGTTGTTGCACCGCTAACCTTCTTTGAAACCGTGCCAACCCACTTTACAAGCGCGTCAACATCGCGATAACTAGACAAGTTTGCTGGAACAAGCCACAACTTTGCACCCATTGAAGCATGCTTACGGTAAGCTTTCTTTGCCCAAGACTTAACGCTCGACTTGAAACTGTGAGAAGTTGCAATAACCGTAGCACCACATTCAAGCAATCCAGTTACAACACGAGCAGCAATAGAGTTAGGAGCAACGCCTGTAACAACGGCCACATCTGAGGCAAATCGAGTTGCATATCCACTGTCTTTAGCCGCATAAGACGAATCCTTCACGTTCGCGCGAGCATCATCACAAATGCGATTAAATATTGTAGATAGATTATTCAGATGATTTTCTTGAGATTTCTTTGCGAACCAAGCAGCTTCAGCAGCAACGGATTCACCAGCTCCCAAGAAGCTTCCAATATTGTTTAGGATTGCTTCAACATCATTAGGATTCACATCAGCAAAAGTTGCAGCTGCAGAAGTTGCATTACTATTAGCGCAAGCATACTTGTAATACAAGCGAGCAACGTCTTCGCGAGCAGAAGCCCAGCGATCGTCGAAAAGAATCGCCTTACGCTCATCAAATCGAGGAGCAACTTGCTTTGGCCAGTCCGCACCAAGCTCAGCTTCAACAGCGGCCACAACAGCAGCATTTTCGTCACTCTCAGTTTCTGCTTTAGGAGCTTCAACACCGAGCTTTGCTAACACAAACTTAGCTGTTGCAGCAAGTACGCCGTCCGCTCCAACAACGCGTTCAGCAAATGCATCAAGAGCTGCAGAATCAACAACAGCACCGCCTGCACCACCAGCAGCACCAGGCTGAGAAACGCTAACGCCGTGAGCTTGTGCGACTTGCGCAATTGCAGCGTCAATTAACGCATCCGCAGCAGAAGTGTTCTTTGCTGGCTCAGTTGAAATTTGCGCAAGATTTTCGCCGCGCACGCTAGCACCTTCACGCGTTTGCAAAACCAAAGCCGCAAGCACGTGAGCACGCCAGCCTTCACCTAACTGCCAAACTTCCAAAATACGCTTATCAATTTGCGCTGGCTTCACGCCTGCCGCACCGAAAAGCGCACGTAAACGTTCGCGCACAATATCGGAAAGCACAGCACCAAAAGCCTTATAGCGCGGAGCAACGGAATCAACCAACTTACGAAGAGCACTCATTGGAGCTTCTGCTGCACCATCCACGCTTGCCACGCCAAGCTCGGAGCTAATATCCATAAGAAGCTGGTTTCTGCGCGAAGATACGCCGTTTGTAAGAGTATCCGTTGTATCCGTATCTCCGATTTGGTCAAGACGGATTTTTGCGCTATAAGCAATAAGCATTGAGATTGCGTCAGATGCTTTGAATGGCAAGTCTGCTACAGGTCCGCTTGCTGCAGGAGCAGGAGAAGCGGCAGGAGCGGCAGACGGCACAGCAGCGGCAGGAGCAGCATTCGCAGTAGTAGTAGAACCAGCAGGAGCAACAGAAGTAGCTTCAGCCGTGCTATCTTCATCAGCAAATACTTCTGGCACAAGCGAATCCGTGTCTGTCATATAAACGCGACCTTCATCTCGGCCAACGTTATAAACAGTTACCTTTTCGCCACTAAACTGCGGCAAAGCTAGAGTTTTAGCACCAAGATTTGCCAAAGTTGGAGCATTTCCTAAACCAACTTCCACGTATTCTTCAACGCCAAGACCACCGCGAGCGCGATCTGCAAACATAAGAGCCTGCGTTTCAATCCAGCGAACTGGAGAAGCGAACTGCCATGAAAGAAGCTCTGTAAGAAGCAATCTACCAAGCTTCTGCTCATCATCTGCATAAGATTTCCACGTAGTTTCATCTTCCAAAGCTGCTTCAATACGCTCAGATGGAACAACATCCAAAATCTTCTGCGCAAATTCACGAGTAAGCTCGAAAGGCACAGCTACTAAGTTAGGAATATATCTTCCAACTAAACGAGAATAGTCAATATTCTCTGGGAGAAGCGAATCAAGCTTATCGCGGAATTCCGGCACACCCTTTCGAAGAATTCGAGAGTGGAATGGAACGTCAATTCCTGGAACAAACATGAATGGCGGCTTACCACCATATTCTTTTGCTCGCTTAGAAGCGTCGGCTTGCAAAGCTTTCAAGCCCTTAATAGTTCCAGCAATCGCATACTGCTGACCTGCCAAATTGTAGTTTACAATTTGCAAGAATTCTCCAGTAGCTTTAGAAATTCCGTCAACGTAAGCATTAACACCTTCATCATCCACACCGAACTGGTTTGGACGAAGCGCGCCCATGCGATAGTTTGAGCGACCTTGTGCATCTCGCTCAATCAAATGATGCATAGTAGATCCGCGATGGAATACTAATTCAAGCACAGTTTCGAGCGGAATAATTTGCGCGAAGGAGCTTAAAGCATTGTACTCACCAAGCGAGTGACCAGCAAAGTATGCAGGCCAAATATCGCATCCTGCTTCACGAAGACGAGCTGTTTGAGCAAAAGCAACTGTTGCAAGCGCAACCTGCGTGAACTGCGTCAAATTCAGCAATCCCTCAGGATGACGGTAAGTTACGCCGTGAGCTGTAAGCTCCTTAGGATTATCGCGCACAACTGCGAGGATTGAGAATCCAAGCTTTTCGCGAGTAAGCTTATCAGCTCTTTCCCAAGTATCACGCACTGCAGGCGATTTTGCTCTCTCATCCAGAGACATTCCTTGCTTTTGAATACCCTGACCCGGGTATACGAATGCTGCTCGTGGAGCGCGAGTAAGCGCACTGGCTTTAGACACAATTTGCCCGTTAACTCGGCATGTAACTTCCAAAGCGAGACCGCCGCGGCGAACTTTACCAACGCGCTCAACCGTAATTTCTACTTCGTCATCAAGCTGAACCATGCCGTACATGTTGTAAGACCAGCCGATTAACTCATAGCGAGCGCCCTTTGCGTCAACTGCTTGAGCTACATGCTGAGCTGTTGCAGAAAGCCACATACCGTGTACAAGAGGCGCAGAAAGCCCAGAAATTGCAGCCCCACGCTTAGAAGTGTGGATTGGATTGAAATCTCCAGAAGTACGAGCGAAAGCGGTCATATCGTGTGGCGCACGAATTACTACTCTGCGCAAAGCACGACGAGGAGTGTCCTCAACTTCGTATCCGTGTAATTCTGCAGAATCACCATACTGTGCAGCTGGCACAGGAAGTGCTGAGCTAAAGCTGCGTCCGCGAATTGCAAAGCGCTCTGTTTCGTGAGCCAAACGAGTTCCATCGGCTGCAGTATGAATTACGTGAATTGTTACAACGCGTCCGGAAGCAGATTCAGCGTAAGGCTCTGCCCATCCGAGTAAGTTGATCTTTTTATCAACATACTTGCGGAATTCTTCAGCATCAACATCTAGTTCAACTAAGTGATCTAAATGAACAGCGTTGAGAAGGCCTTCAATAACAGGGTAACCATCTACCATCACAGAACCTAAAGCCGAGTAAATAGTTGGCCAAGCAGGTCCAACTAAAGCGTCAGGCACAATGCGAGAAGCAAGCAATCCATCTGGGAGTCTTCCAGCAGTAGCTGACTCGTGATCAATTCCAAGATTGCGAGAGAAAGTATAAGATGAGTGAACTAATCCAAATGGAGATTTCTCATAACCTTCGTTAAGCAAATCTTCTGGTAATTCAGATTCTGTTCCAGCTGTTTCAACCTTTGGCATAGATTCGAGTACGTCACCTGTAATCGCCGTGTTTCCAATACCAGCGGTTGCTGCAAGCATATCGTACACGTGCTTTGGTAAGCGTTCGCGGTCAACTACTGGTATGCTTCCTGCTCGACTTGCGTCAACTGTAAGCGGAATAACAATATCGCGCACAGCATGCTTAAGCTTAGGCAACTTATTAGAAGACTTATTGCCAGTCTTTTGAGAATTCTTCTTAGAATTATCAGAATCATTTGAATTCTCATCATCCCAGAATGTGTCCAACTTAACGTCTAAATCAAGCTGAATAACGTCATTTTTCTCACTAATAACGCTAATCACATAATTTTCATCGCCAAGATTAGTACCATAAGCCGGATTAGAAGTAACATGGCCAACCCAAGAAATATTCGGGCATGCACGCACGTAAGCTTCAACGTTTTTAGCATCTGAAATCTGACTAAAAGCTTTAGGATCATAGCATTCAGAAGATTCAGAAGACTTATCAGACTTAGAAGACTTATTCTTATCAGATTTGCTCTTGTCTAATTTATTCTCATCTAACTCTAAATCTTTAGCGCGCTGCATCATAGCTGCTTCGAAACGACCGAGAATATCCGCAATCGGCTCATCCATAGTCGTGATACCAGCAACGGAAATAGGGCCAGGTATTACGCGCACAGCATCCGCTGAATAACGCGAATCTTCAGACTGCCAAAGCTGATCTTGACCCCACCAGCGCAGCAAATCATTGTCAATAACTGGCACGAATGGCATTGGCTTAGGATATTCGCGAACCAAAGTTGGGAACCAAGCTGCGTCCATTGGCACAACGTTAAGTTCACGAGCTTGAGGCAAAGCTTCAAGTAACGCATCCAAAGCATCTTGAGGATGTTCGCTAACTTGCGTGCGAGTTGGCAAAATCGAAGTAAACTCACCAGAATCCTGAGAAATAAGACGAGCTTCAATACGCTGGAGCAAATGCAAGTAGCGATCCGCGTAAGTAGGATCAACCAAAGGATAAGTTAAATCAAGGAATCTTTGAGCAAATTGCGCATAAGTCATAGTTTCAACATCGCCAAAATATGGCTTAGCTGTGGTATTAAGAGCGCTAATAACCTCATCTCTGCGAGTTTCAAGTTCTTCAGGATGCTTCATCATATGAACAAGCAAGCGACCGCAGCGAGCAGAAGCGTTTTCTAACTCGTAAATATCTGCATGCAAATGGCTTAAACCACTTGTAACTCCGCCAACTACACCACCAGAAGGAACCCAACGCTCTCCCATTGGCGCGAATGGATCATCATCAAATCCTTCAACACTAGAAGCTTTTGGAGCTACAATTCCAGGAGTTTCTACAAGCATGCGCTTTACTTCAGGACTTGTATGCGCTTCTTTAGCGGTCATTGCAGCTGTACCAATCATCACAGCATCAACTGGCATATTAGGCAAATCATATTCATTCGCCCACTGTCCAGAAATATAATCTGCAGCGCGAGAAGGAGTACCGATACCACCGCCGGCAACAAGTACCAAATTATCGCATTCACGAACTTGCGCGTATGTTGAAATCAACAAATCGTCAAGCGATTCCCAAGAGTGGTGTCCGCCTGCAGATCCTCCTTCAACTTGTGCAATAATCATCGCTGGAGCAACAGCTTTCGCAATTCGCACAACTTGACGAATTTGATCAACAGTTCCAGGCTTAAATGCCACATAGGAGAATCCGTCTGAATGCAAAGAAGCAACCAACTCTTTTGCTTCATCTAATTCAGGTATGCCAGCGGAAATTACAACACCATCAATAGGAGCGCCAGATTGACGTTTCTTTGAAACTATTCTCTTTGAACCAAATTGCAAATTCCACAAGTAACGGTCCATAAACATAGCATTGAACTCAACAGTAGAACCTTCGTTAAGCTGCTTTGTAAGAGAATTCATATGACGATCAAAAACTTCAGCGGTAACTTGACCACCGCCAGCAAGCTCTGCCCAATATCCAGCATTTGCAGCTGCAGCAACGATTTCCGGCTCCACGGTTGTTGGAGTCATACCTGCAAGAAGCACAGGAGCTTTACCAGTCAGTTTGCTGAACTTTGTAAGAACTTTATTTCCTGCAGGAGTTTCAATAACGCGAGGTGCAAAATCATCCCAGCATCCCGTACGAGCAGGAGCGCAATCCATTGTTGAAAGCTTTGCGCGAGAATTCACTGAAGCAGCTTCAACTACTCCAGCGCCAGTACCTTGAACAAGCACACCGGTAAGCTTTCCAAGTACTTCTCCAGGACCCATATCTATAACCCAAAGCGAGCGCGCGTCTGTGTTTTCAAGCACATTTTTAACAAGCTCAGACCAATCAACAGGCTTAACTAATACTTCATCTGCTAGAGTGCGCACAAGTTCTACATTCAAACCAGCTTCATCAGCCCAATCTTCAGCCTGCTTAACTGCAGCTTCCATCATTGGAGAATGGAACGGAACAGTTACGTCTAAATATTCAGCTACAGGAGAAAATACGGATCCTCCGCGCACTTTCATCTCACGCAATTTCTTAGAACGCTTAGATTCTTTCTGCGCTTCGTTTGCAACAGCTTCCATATCTTCTGGATATCCTGAAAGCACAACGTGATTGCGAGAATTTTTTACAGCAATCGATATTGTGCCTTTAGTGCGTTCAACACGTGCAATCAATGCTTTTGCTTGCTTTTCAGTAACGCCTTTAAGAGAAAGCATTGGGGTTAAATCACCATCACCGGAAATTTCAAGCATACGCGATTCGCGATCACCTGCTGCTCCAATTATGTAAGCGCAAGCAAGTAATTCTTCTATTTGAGCGCGAGCTTTCTGCCAAGATCCAGCTTTAATACGAGCTTCAACCATTCTTGCTGCAATCACACCTTGAGAATGACCGAGTACAGAATATGGCTTATTAACTTCAAAGTTATAACCAAGATTAGTTAAATCAAGCACTGCGCCTAACTGTGCTAAAGCAATTCCAGGAACGCTTAATTGTGCATTTGATGCATGAATATGCTTATTATCAATTGCATCAAATACGTTCACGTCTCCGCCTGCATTAGCTAATAATTCAGCGTAAATTGGAGACAATAATGCTTTTGCGCTTGACTCGTAACGATGAAGCTCAGCATCTAATTCTGCGTCATCGCGCAAGGATCGAAGAGCATCAACCCATGGAGTTGATTGTCCTGCGAAAGCAAGCACGTGAGGATCTTTAGCGAGTCGATCAAAAAAGTATGTTGTCATGATATTTCCTTCTCGTTGATATCTGATTTAGATCTTTTTATAAATTCAATATTCAATAACTGATTGATTCATTTACATAGGCTGATTACCATGATGCTTACCGGTCCTCGAAACGCGCTTTTTGCTACGTAAAAGACTCAGAGAACCAGATATCATATCGCGAGTCTGCTCAGGGTCGATCATTGCATCAATCTGACCAGTTTCTAGCGAAAGATTTGCATTAACAGTAGTTGCCTCGTATTCGTCAACAAGTTTTTTACGCAAAGCATCCACATCTTGACCGCGTTCTTTTGCTTTATGTAAATCTTTTCGATGAATAATATTCACAGCACCTTGAGCGCCTAAAACAGCAATCTGGCTGGTTGGCCAAGCGTAATTTACGTCAGCACCCATAGATTTCGAGCCCATAACAATGTAGGCTCCACCAAAAGCTTTGCGCAAAATCACTGTTACAAGCGGAACTTGAGCATTCGCGTAAGCGTAAATCACTTTTGCACCCCTGCGAATAATTCCAGCATGCTCTTGATCTGATCCCGGCTTATAACCAGGCGTATCAACCAAGGTAACGACTGGAAGATTAAAAGCATCACACAATCGCACAAATCGCGCTACTTTTTCGGAAGAATTAACATCCAAAATACCAGCGTTTACTTTAGGCTGATTTGCAACAATCCCAACAGGATGCCCTTCAATGCAAGCAAAACCGACTACTGCAGAAGCAGCATACAATTCCTGAACTTGCACAAACTCACCGTAATCAACGATTCTTCGAATTACGTCAAGCACGTCATAAGGCTGACGATCGTTATCCGGCACGATATTTGCTAATTCTCGCGCAGTTTCACGATCTGCACGAGTAGCAGAATAGGCAAAAGTAGGAGGCTCAGACTCGCAGCTAGATGGCAAATAAGCCAAAACAGTGCGCGCATAATCGATTGCGTCAGCTTCATCTTCGCCCAAATAGTGAGCGACGCCGGAAGTTGCGTTATGTACAAGACCGCCGCCCAAATCGTCCATGCTAATAGCCTCGCCGGTTGCAGCTTTAACAACATCCGGTCCAGTGACGAACATGTTCGAATGTTCGCGAGTCATAATAATCAAATCAGTTAGTGCAGGGCAATAAACTGCACCACCGGCGCAAGGACCAAGAATTAGTGAGATTTGCGGAATTAAACCGCTTGCTTCACAAGTTTTTTTGAAGATTCGTCCGTACTGCATAAGCGCACTAACGCCTTCTTGAATACGTGCACCGCCTGAATCAATTACTGCAACAACAGGCACTCGAAGCTCTAAAGCCATATCCAAAAGATGGCAGATTTTCTCACCTTCAGCTTTGCCTAAAGTTCCACCTTTAACAGAAAAGTCTTGCGCATAAACTGCAACTTTTCGGCCATAAACTTCACCAAAACCAGTGATTACAGCGCATCCGGCAACATCGTTATTAATGTCGCCGCCGTTAAAACGTCCGATTTCCACGAATGATCCGGTGTCAAAAAGCAAATCTAGGCGTTCTCGTGCAGTGCCTTTTCCTTTTGCATGCTGACGTTCGCAAGCTGTTTGCTCAGCATCTCTAGCTAATTGAGCTGCATGCTGAACGGCTGCTTTTCCACGTCTTGGCTGCAAAGTTTGCTCTTCTGAATCGGATTTCGAACTCGAATTTTTTGCTAGAAGAGATGACCTATCTTTTACTAAGGCACTCATTATTTCTGCTCTCCTTCCGACTTTTCAGCAGACTCAGCAGAATTTGCAGTATTCGCATTATTTTCAGACTTGTTGGAATCTTCAGAATTGTTAGAATCTTCAGACTTATTTGCGCCGCTCTTCGAACTACCGGATATATCAATAGTCACGATTTTTGCGCCAGCTTCAACGCCATCTCCAGGACTTACAAAAATACCTGTAATAGTTCCAGCAGCTGGAGCATACACGTAATTTTCCATCTTCATAGACTCAAGAACAGCCAGCAAATCACCTTTAGCAACCTTCTGACCTTCAGCAACATTCACACGCGTAATAACAGCTTGCATAGGAGCAGCTATAACGCCAGGAATCTGCTTTTGCTCCTCATTTTTATGCGTATCTCCGCGAAGACTACGACCACGAAGAGGCTGCGAAACTCTGGAAACACTACGTACTCGCGCAGAACCAGTAAGATTATCGACAATATCTTGAGGAATTGTAAGCTTTACGCGCTTGTTATCGACTTCAATTACGAATGATTCCATAGCAGGCTGCTTGTTTTCAGGCTCACCTGAAACCTGACCAGAAACAAGAGATGCTGGCTGCCCGCCCAAAGAAGCTGCAGGAACACGATTCAAATACTTGCGTTCCATCCACTTAGTAGATACGTCAAAACTGTGATTTTCAGCAGTAAACTCTGGATCGTTAAAAATCTGCTCAAAAAGTTTTGCAGGTGTTGGCACGCCCTCAATGCATAATTCCTTCAAAGCACGACGAACTCGAGCTACAGCAGCTTCACGACTTTGTGCGGTTATAATTAACTTGCCCATCATAGAATCAAATTTTGGAGATACGTTATCTCCTTCTTCTACGCCAAAGTCAACACGAACTCCAGGTCCAGAAGGCCACTTGATTTTCGTCAAAGTTCCAGAACTTGGAGTCAAATTAGTTGCAGGATCTTCAGAAGTAATACGAAGCTCAAAACTGTGTCCGCGCGGCTCTGGATCTTTAGTAAGATTCTTGCCATTTGCAATATTTAATTGCTCGCGAACTAAATCAAGTCCACTAACTTCCTCACTAACAGTGTGCTCGACTTGCAAACGCGGATTAACTTCAAGGAAGTAAACCTTATGCTGAGAAGTCACCATATATTCACACGTGCCAAGGCCCACGTAATCAACAGCTTCAAATAGGTTACGAGAATATCTGCGAAGCTGATCATTCTCATCGTCCGTTAAGAACGGCGCAGGAGCCTCCTCAACTAACTTTTGATTGCGGCGCTGCACAGAGCAATCGCGCGTGGAATATACGGTGAAATTCCCATGACTGTCACGTCCACATTGTGTTTCGACGTGACGAGCTTTATCTATAAAGCGTTCAATAAAGTATTCGTCTAAATCTCCGCCTTGCAAAGCGTCGTGATTCATATAAAAACCGCGCAACTCGTCGTCGTTATGCACAACGGTAATGCCTCGTCCGCCACCGCCATCAGTGCGCTTCATCATAACCGGGTAACCGTGAGTTTGCGCAAATGTTAAAAGCTCTCGAATATCTTTTACTGGATCTGAGATTCCAGGAACAGGAGGTACTTTTGCGCGTACTGCAACTCGTCTAGCTGTGATCTTATCCCCTAAATCAATCAGCGCTTCCGGACGAGGTCCAATCCAAATCACACCAGCATCGTTGACTTTCTGCGCGAAAGATGCAACTTCAGATAAGAATCCATAGCCTGGATGTACTGCGTCAGCACCACTTCTTTGAATAATGTCAAGAATCGCGTCTTCATTCAAATAAGTATCGCGATAGGTGTCTCCTGAAAGCGCGTACGCTTCATCTGCCATTTCTACAAATTGAGCATTGCGATCTGTTGGCGCGTAAATAGCAACCGTAGAAATGCCCATTTCATGCGCCGTGCGGATAACACGCAAAGCGATTTCACCGCGATTAGCGATGAGTAATTTTTTGATATTCGTAACCATACGATAAAAAATATCGGAAAATTCGCGTTTTAGTATGAGCCAACATACACAAAAGCTTGCACAAAATTTTGTATACTTCTCCAATGCACATGATTTTTACGGCACGTAATGTGTTTAGCGAAACGGAAAACGTTTAAAAAACGAAAGAAGGTTTTCATGACTAACATGAACAAAAACAATGCAGCATCAGCATTCAATGGAGCAACAGTTGCAAACAAATTGAAAGCAGCCGCAATTTGGATTTCTAAGCCAGCTCTTCTTACTGTGCTTTTGGCTCTTTCTACTATGGCAGGCGCAATTTATATTTATCCTGTTACTCCTGTGCCGATTACCTTGCAAACTCTTGTTTTGTGCATTGCTGGTTTAACCTTGAATTGGCGCAAAGGCGTGGCCTCAGTAATTATGTATCTTGCTATTGGCGCTGCAGGCATGCCTGTGTTCGCTGGCGGTAAGGCCGGTTGGGTTGCCTTCGTAGGACCAACCGCAGGCTTCCTTGTTGGCTTTATTTTTGGCGTTGCAGCAACTGCCGCTTTGAAGCGCGTATTTGATGTGGCTCTTGACGCTATGATGCCAGAACGTTCATTCAAAAAGACTTTCGCACGTTTCAGCACTTACGCTGTAGCTTCCATAATCGGCACGATTGTTATTTACGCATTCGGCATTTTTGGCCAAAGCTACTTAACCGGCATGCCGCTTTCAACTGCTGCCGCAACCTTGATTATCTTCATGATTGGCGATTTAATTAAGGCCTTTGTTGCTAGCGCGGTTTGCTCCGGATTCTACAACGTTCTTAATAAGAAGCGCGCTAACAACTAAACATAACTTCTATAAGTGGAGCATTTGTCGGAAAATCTCCGGCAAATGTTCCACTACGCTTGTTTTGAGACACTAATGCAGAACGACAACTGCACTAGTGTCTTAAAACAAGCAAAATGAGACACGCGCGCAGTAACTCATCTGCACTAGTGTCTTAAAACAAGCAAAATGAGACACTAATGCAGAAAGCAAGTCATAGCGTATGCTTTATTTAAATCTCATTTTTCATACGCAACAGCGTTAACATCACCGCTTTTAACAACAACTTCTTCCCCCGAATCTTTGCGAATCGTAAGCGAAGCATCTTCTCCAATTCTCAAAGCAACACCCTTAACAACATCTCCATCCACAGGATGCACGCTGACTTCACGTCCAAGAGTCCAGCAAACTTCATTAACTTCATTAAGCAAATCAGACGAATTATTCGGATACTTTTCTACAAAATCAGCTAAACGCGAGCGCAATCCTCTTACAATATTTGACGCAATCACATCTCTTAACTCGTACGATTCAGGCAAAGAAGTCATATGCATTTGCAATGATGCTGCCATTTTTATAGGTAGTACTTCTTGAGGAACATGCAAATTCAAACCTATTCCAAAAACTACGCCAATTAAATCCTCGTCTACTGAAGAAACAAGTTCTGTTAATATTCCGCCTTCTTTGCAATCATGCAGAAATATGTCATTAGGCCATTTAAGTTTTAAAGTACAATCTTTTCCGTGAATTGCTTCACTTTTATACTTGCTAAAAGTTTCTAATAAAGCGTCTCTAGTTGCAAAACCTGAAAGAATAGGCAACCATCCATTTCGATCCGCGTCCATAACTATCTTTTTCGGCAAAAGCGTTACGAAAGAAACTAAGAAGCTTTCACCTGGCCTGCTCACCCATTCTCGTCCAAGACGACCTCGTCCTGCTGTTTGATCATCTGCAACAATCGCATAAATTGGAAGCTCTCCACTTTTTTTAACACGAATATCGCCATTTAAAATCATTTCTCTAGCGATATTTTGTGTAGAATCTGTACAAGCTACGTATACGAGTCCGTCTGATGAAGCTTCAGTTAATGGCAATACTTCATGAGCAGACAATGAAGGCATTCTTGTAACATCAGGATTTATATGAATATTCATAATATTTATTATATACGTGACTTTTAGGCTATAACCCAAAATAAAGAATTTCAATCAAGCCAAGCGATTAGGCACAGCAAATCAAATCAAGCCCAGCAATCAAATCAAATCCAGCAAATCAAATCAAGCTATCAAATCCAGTTATTAAATCCAGCAATTAAATTTAGCGCTTAAAAGATGTAAGCTAATAACATAGCTTCAAGCAACTAACATAGGCAGAATAATGAACAATACTTATACACATTTAAAGAGCATACTAAAAATTGCGCGAACAATAGCAGAGCATACTCTTATGATCACGCTATGCGCATGGTTTGCTTTGTGTACAAGTATCGGGCCTATTTTTAGAATGCAAAATTATGAAAAATCTTCAATTGGTAAAAATGTAGTTTTTTATTCTATTACAGATTTTCAATGGCAAAACTGGCTAATTCTCATTATTTCTTTCGCCTGCTATTACTTAATACTTCTAATCGCTGTACACTTTGGTAAAACTTCACATCTTCCTAATTGCATAATAAAATCATGGAATTTTGTTAGAAAACTTATTTCCAAATATGCTCACAACTTAGCAAAAGCTTCAACAAAATTACCAAATTACCTTCTGATTCCAATAAAACTCTCCCAATATATTTCTGTATCAGCTATAAAATTTGCTCGAACTGCCATTATAAATATAACTTCTACACGTTTAAGACTTATAATCACGCTATTTATTGGGTGGCTGTGGATTCCAGTTACACTTTTAGCTGCTTATGGCGCAGATATTTGCTCACAAATACGCGAATACAGTTGGGCTTGGAATCAAGTTACTGGATTAAAACAACCTTATATTGGATTCTTTAGCTTTGTTCCAGCCGATATTTATCCGACAGCACATTATTTATGGCCATCGCAACCAACGTATTTAACAGATCAGCATAATATTGTTTTAACTGTTATTTATGGATCAGTAACAGCCGTTTCTAGGTATTTCACCGACTCGAATGATGCAGGAATCGTAATACTCGCGTCTCTTCAATTCCTATTCGCAATATGGTGTTGTGCTGCAACAGCGCACAGATTCCTAAACCAGCCGTGGAAAAGTCACCCTGACACTCCTGTTTTCATACGTTTTGCCGTATTAGTCACATTCTTATTAAGCCCACTCGTTATTTTTAGCACTATCGCTTTAACAAAATCACCATTATTCGCATTCGCTTTCACATGGTGGTTTGGAACTTTATACGAGCTTAGAAATAAAAACTACAAATGGTACACAATACTAGAACTTGTTATATCCGTATGCGTAATGCTTATAGCAGCAAAATACGCTTGGTACATTCTAGTAATCCAATTCGTGATACTACTTATAAGCGAAAGAAAACGTTGGCTCATATGGGTTTGCTGCCTACTTTTACCAACTATTGCAATACATGGTTCAATCGCATTACTTATACACAATGGAGTAATAATAAGCGGCGACCCGATTGAAAGCCGCGGACTTCAACTACAACAAATCGCGCGCATTGCCAAATTAGATCCAGAAAGCATACCTAAAGAAGCACAAAAAGAACTAGCGCCAATTTTTAATATTGATCAAACTGCTGAAACTTATAATCCTCAAGATGCCGACCCTGTTAAGTCTTCTGGAATGCAATCTAAAAAAGTAAGCTACCGTTGGCGTTACGTAAATAAATCGGACTTAAATAAATTTAATCACGCTTGGTGGCTTATCGTTTCACACAGTCCTGTTGTAGCTACAGACGCATTTTTAGCGAAAACTTACGGTTATTTTGATATTACAGACAAGCCTTATGTTGGACCAGAATATTACATTTACACAGATAATATTTTTAATTCAACGTGGATAAAATATTGGATGCCAGATTGGCGTAAAGATGTATACAATACTTCAAGCGATATAAGCGATAGTAATGAGTTTGGATGGCTTATTCACGGCAATACGTATGTTATTGCAACGTTACTTATTGGTATTTCAGAATTAGTTTGTAGAAGATGGAAAACATTCGCTTTACACATGCCGTTAGCGCTTTTAGTTGGAGTTATGATGCTTGCTCCTGCAAATAATTTTGAAAGACATATGCTACCAGTTGCTTTTGTTTTTTGGTTTACAGCTTTAACTTTTTGGCGCGAATCACTAAAAACAGAAGAAATGCCGACGATTGATAAAAATGGCACGAATCTGAATAAAATAGAAAACACTTGTTCTAATAAAATATCTAATAAAACAGAATAAATGGAATAAACGGAATAAATATAATAAACAAAATAAAAAAGAATAAACAGAATAAACTTGGGCTAATAAAATAGAAGTTAAATATTCTATTAAACGAACGATAACAAAGGTGTGAAATGAGTGACGCGATTTGCGCAGAGAGCAATGATTCTAACGATAAGAATCATACGTCTCTAGCAGAAGGCGATTCGATTTCGCCTAGGAATGATATTCCTCAATCACTTAGCTTAGATATAGATTTTCTTTCACTTTTAACAGGAGTTAAAGCTGACGGAAGTAGTATTTATGCGTCAGAGCACTCTAAACAATCCGAGCAGTCCAATCAATACAATCAATCCAATCGCGAATACGAAAGTAGTGCATACCAAGGCGCATCAAATAACGCATACTCAAATAACGCTGAATTATCTGCATCCTCTGTAGCAACCACGAATACAACAAATCCTGTAAATACAGCAAATCCTGATTCTTATGAATCTTCTATAAATTCTGAATCTAATTCTGAATCGCCATACAAAACTAATTACGAAAATCAAAAAACCTCAGAAGAATCAACTACTTCAGAAGAACCGACTAAAAAACGCAAACATCATCTTTGGCATTTTGGCTCTAGAAATTCTCAAAAGAATCAGGAATCTAAAGACGACAAAAATTCCAAAAACGCCAAAGACGCTAAAGATAGTCAAAAAACTAACGGTGACGATACACCACATTTCACAGTATTACCAACAGCTCCTTCTAGTGAAGAAAAATTAGGTATTTTTGACAATCGAGACGGTCAAGTTTTCGATTCTGCAACAAGACTTCGCTTGCATACTCTTATTGCAACATGTCTTATGAACGGTATTGCAGATCAAAGAGTAAGCGCATTAATGCATCTCTTACAATGGCCTAACAACCCTAAGATTATTGTTATTGCCGGCACTTATGGAGCTGCTAAAAAGAAGGACAATGGCCCAACTAGACGCGTAGTAACGCATGAAACACCAAACAATACAGACACGTTACGCAGGACTATTTGGCCAATGCTAAGCTCATGCAATGCTTATGACGCTATAGTTGAGAGCGTACAAAGCGACGCTATAGAACGCATAGCTTCAGCTTGGAATATTAATTCGATAGTTCACTCTAAAGAAGAAAAAAATAAAAGTAAAAGCAAAAACGATAATAACGATTTTGAAAACAACGGATTCGCTTCACCATCGCATATCGTCATTCTTGCTATTCGAGAAGATCCGCCTAAACAAGCTTTAGAAAAACTATGCAGCATATTTGAGCCGTCGAAAAAACCGATTGTTATTAGTTCAATAGCTAAAAGCGTCAGTCAAGTATCTTCAGAAATCACCGCAACTCTTGCGTCTCTTGCAGTGGCTCCGTCAGTTAATCATTTGCCAAATATTATTCACACAGACGACGTACTCCCAGAAAGAGCACTTATTGGCGATTCTTCAGCTATAGATACCTTGTATACTTCGGTTTATCAAAGCTTAGCGCCTTATAGCGAAGATGATCCTACTTTGTCTACTATTGATATGTTCTTGAGATTTGGCGGCGCTCTTGATCAAACAGCACACGAGTTAAATGTTCATCCAAACACTGTGAGATACCGTTTGCGTAAAGTTGCACAAACAACAGGATGGGATGCAACAGATCCACGTGCAGCGTACGTTTTACAAACAGCTATTACTATTGGGCGTATACGCGATTCGCATTAGACTTTGCGAGAATTTAAAATCAACAAATCTCTATCTGCAAACGCTAAGAAAGCAGGATAGCTAAACAAGCGAAATTCTTAAACAAGCACAATCTCAAGGCGAGCGAAATTCTTAAACAAGCACAAGATTGTCGCGATGCACAACTGGATGTGCATACTGTCGCCCAAGCGATTCCTCAAGCTCATCAGTAGTAAGCCCCATAATTTCAGGGATTTCCTCTGAATCAAAAGCAACTAAGCCTCTAGCTAAATGATTGCCTTGCTCGTCATCAATCCACACCGGATCAGTCGCAGAAAAATCGCCGCGCACGCCCACAATACCAGCCGCAAGTAAGCTTGCACGACCACCGCGCACAGCTTTTGCAGCACCACTATCAACTATTAAAGTTCCGTTAGGATTAGAAGCAAAACCAATCCACAGTCTTCTAGAAGAATCGCGCGAATTAATCGGAGCAAACACAGTGCCAACTGCATCTCCAGCAAGCGCAGGCCCAGCATTACTTGCACAAGTAAGAACAGTTGGAATACCCGAAACAGCAGCAACATGCGCTGCTTCCATCTTCGTAACCATACCCCCAGTTCCTACTCCAGAAACACTAGAGCCAACTTTCACTTCTTCTAAAGCACGATTAACATCTGGCACAAAACTTATACGTTTAGCACCCGGTTCGCTAGGAGGCGCAGTATACAAAGAATCAACATCCGTAAGCAAAACTAAAGCATCCGCTCGCACAATATTCGCAACTAAAGAAGCTAACCTATCATTATCTCCAAAACGAATTTCATTACTTGAAAGAGCGTCATTTTCATTGACAATAGGAATGATTCCAAGCTCAAGCAGACGTAGCATGGTACGCTGAGCATTTCTATATCTAGATGGAGAAATAGTGACATCCGCAGTGAGTAACATTTGACCTACGCGGAAGCCGAATTGCGCGAAAGCAGACTCGTATTGAGCCATAAGCAGACCTTGACCAACAGAAGCTGTCGCTTGCTGAGTTGGTACATCTTTAGGACGTTCATTAAAGCCAAGCAATCCAAATCCTGCTGCAATAGCGCCAGAAGATACTAGAACCACATTGGCTCCAGACATTTGAGCGTGACTAATAGCTGCAACGAGAGCACGCAATTTTTGCACGTCCAAATGACCGGATAAATCTGTAAGAGAACTAGAACCAACTTTTACTACAATGGTGTGCGCTTCGCGAATTGAACTCCGAACCCCCTCTTCGGTAGGATCAATTGCTTGACTACTCATATACCATCCCCTTATGTATCTTCTTGTTTTACTACTCTTACTTTTCTAATATTTACTGGCTTTTACTAGATTTACTGAGCTTTACTGAACTTTACAGTTTTTACTAGTCCTATTTTGCACTACTCGCCACGGCCAAATAAACTATTTTCGTCATGACGATCATCATCAACAGACGGATCAGCCCAGTGTCCAGATTTGCGCTCAGCCATCATAGCATCGCGGACAGCAGATTTTGCATCCATCATAATGTGATAATCGCGTCTGCGCTCAGCATTAGTACGCCTTGCGCCACGCGGATCATTCGCTTCAAGTCGCAAATCTTTACCTCGAGCACCCAAATTAGCGCCATCTAAGCCTTCAGCTCCAGCAGCAATACTTGGATCCCAATCAAAGCAAACCATACGATTTCCGCGGCCAATCCTAATCTCATCTCCAGGACGCGCGCCCTTCTTGCGTAACTCATCTTCAACACCAAGCTTCGCAAGACGATCTGCCAAGTATCCAACAGCTTCATCATTGTCAAAGTTAGTCTGAACAACCCAACGCTCAGGTTTTGCACCAGTAACAGTGAACCAAAAATCACCGTTCCTGTCTTCCTCGCGCTCAATAGTAAAGTCTGCACTATTGCCACGGCCATCATCACGACGTCTACGCAATGTTGATGCAGACTGCTCAAGAGGCTGAATAACAACACGCTCTTCTTCACGCGCGGCTTCCTCGGCAGCGAGCTTCTCGCGCATTTCTTCAACCATTCGCCCAAGCGCAAAACCAAGCTCTTTCAAGCCTTCATGCGATGCGGTGGAAATTTCGAATACAGTTAATCCCATTTTCTCAAATTCACCGCGTACAAAATCAGCCAATTCTTTAGCTTCAGGCACGTCTACTTTATTAAGAACAATAATGCGCGGACGCTCAGGAATTGGAATCGCACCCAACGGAAGCTCAAGCTTATCAGCGTACTGCGCAAGCTCATGCTCAAGAGCATGATAGTCACTAATAGGATCACGATTAGGCTCTAAAGTAGCGCAATCAATTACGTGCGCAATAATTTCCGTACGCTCAATATGACGCAAAAACTCAAGACCTAAGCCTTTTCCTTCAGAAGCTCCCGGAATTAAGCCTGGAACATCTGCAATTGTGTAGCGATAATTACCAAAACTTACAACTCCTAGATTTGGCACTAAAGTCGTAAAAGGATAGTCTGCAATTTTTGGTTTAGCTGCACTAATCGAGGCAACTAGGCTTGATTTTCCTGCGGAAGGGAATCCAACTAAAGCCACGTCTGCAATTGATTTAAGCTCTAAGATTACGTCACGCTCTTCGCCTGGCTCTCCTAAAAGAGCAAATCCCGGAGCGCGGCGAGTTTTATTAGCAAGAGCAGCATTTCCTAGTCCGCCGGCACCACCAGCAGCAGCTACAAATCGATTGCCTGGCTTATTTAGATCTGCTAATACTTCTCCTGGGCGCTTAGATGCTCCAGCAGATCCGCGAGCAGTGAAAATCACAGTTCCAACCGGCACCGGCAATATCAAATCAGCTCCCTGTGAGCCATCTTTTGTATCACCTAATCCCATAGTTCCGTTTTCAGCATTGCGATGCGGCATAAAGCGATAGTCGAGTAAACTATTAGCATTACGATCAGCTACGAAAATAACCGACCCACCGTTTCCACCATTGCCACCATTAGGGCCTGCTAACGGCTTATACTTTTCACGACGTACGCCAGCAGAACCATTTCCGCCGTCGCCGCCTTTCACATGCACTGTTACGCGATCTACAAAATCACTCATACCTGCTACCTTACTCGAATATCTAAATTTGACTAGTTCAATTGACTAGCTAAATTGACTAGCTAAACACGAATTGAATAAGCTAACTCTGAATCTAACTCAGAATCTTATACCGGAATAAAAAAGCCGCACCGATCGGGGTGCGACTTAAACGTTTTACTATCGACTACTGTCGAAATTGCTTAGGTTTAGTTAAAACTCAGGCAGTCACAACGTCAACAACCTTGCGGTCGCGACGAACGCCGAACTTCACATTGCCGTCCACCAAAGCGTACAGCGTGTGATCCTTACCCAAAGCAACGTTCTGGCCTGCGTGGAACTTAGTACCGCGCTGACGAACGATAATGTTGCCAGCCACTACAGCTTCACCGCCGAACTTCTTAACGCCAAGATATTGCGCCTGTGAATCGCGACCGTTGCGCGAGCTAGACGCACCCTTCTTATGTGCCATCTTGCTGTCCTTTCAGGTTTATAACACCGTCAATCAGGCGATGGCCGTGATCTTGACGAGAGTCAACTTCTGACGATGACCCTTGCGACGAGCCACACCAGTCTTATTCTTATACTTCATAATGCTAATCTTTGGACCCTTGGCTTCGTCATTCAAGACTTCAGCCTTCACTGTGATCTTTGCAAGATCCTTAGCGCTTAAGGTCACCTTAGCACCGTCAACAACGAGCGCGACCGGGAATTCCACGGTATCGCCCTTCTTTGCATCGAGACGGTTAACGAGGATGGCGTCTCCAACCTCAACCTTCTCCTGATGGCCACCGGCCTTCACAATCGCGTACATAATCTGTTCCTTGCTATCTGGAAAGCTTATTTTGCCCAACACGCAGCACTTAAGCCTGCGCTCAGACACCGACTATCTAAAATACACCAACCTATGTACTAACGTCAAGAAGGTGTTTTCTCAAGCCGAATTAGACAATAGTCACTATTCTACTCATGGCATATACTTTATTCATTCAGACTTCACTCAGATTGCTCATCTGTAGAATAAGTAGAAGCATTTTGTGAATCTTCGTGATCTATTGTATCTTCTGTTGATTCGTCTGAATCAACAGATTCAGAATTTTCACCAGTCTCATTTTGCGTATCTTCTTCAGAATCAGCCGCAAAATCGCCTGCAACTTCAGAAGCATCTTCAGTACTAACTTCAGCTTCAGTTGCACCTGCCACTTCAGTCACTTCAGTAGCTTCAGTCACACCAATAGCATCATTAGACTCAGTCGCTGTGAACTCAGCATCAGTGGATTCAGCCACAGCAGACTCAGTATCAGTAGACTCAACCAAAGTAGACTCAGTCGCATCACTCACGTTATCAGAGGATTCCGCAACATCATTAGCGTCAACTGACATACTCGCAGCAGCCGCAGCAATACGAGCCAGCTTCGCACGAACATCCGCACTAGAACCCTTTGGCTTAGGAGCAGCAGGCTCTACAGAAGTTCCATGACCATACTTATTCGTCTTAATAAACGGATCTCCACCCTTAAGCGCGTAAGGATCAGCATATTCTGAAGAAACAGTTGGCTCATCGTGCAAAATAAATCCACGACCCTTACAAGTCGGACATTCCTCCGAAAACGCTTCAACTAGTCCCTGACCAACTCGCTTACGAGTCATTTGAACAAGTCCAAGAGAAGTAACTTCCGCAACTTGATGCTTAGTACGATCTCGTGCCAAACACTCAACAAGACGGCGCAAAACCAAATCGCGATTAGCAGGCATAACCATATCAACATAATCAATCATGACCATGCCACCAATATCACGCAAACGCAACTGTCTAGCAATCTCTTCAGAAGCCTCTAAATTGCATCGCGTAACAGTTTCTTCCAAAGATTTACCGCGACCAATAAATCGTCCTGTATTAACGTCAATCGTTGTCATAGCTTCCGTGCGATCAATCACGATAGATCCGCCAGAAGGCAAATAAACTTGACGTTCCATGCCCTTACGCAGCTGACTATCAATCTGCCACTTATCGAACACATCCCTGCCTTCATGATCCACAGGATCCCAATACTCAACCTTGCTTCTCAAGTCAGGAGCCATCATTTCCAAATATTCATCAATTCGGTGATAAACGCTTTCACCTTCAACAATCAACTTTCGGAAATCATCGTTGAATATGTCTCGCACAACGCGAATTGCAACATCAGGCTCGCCTTGTAACAATTTAGGACGCTTGCCATGTAAGAATTCTTCGCGCTTTTCACTAATACGCTGCCATTGACGAACTAACGACTCTAAATCTTTAGAAATCGCTTCTTCACTAGCACCATCAGCAGCAGTACGAATAATCACACCCATATCTTTTGGAGCAATCTTCGAAACGATACCGCGCAAACGCGAGCGCTCACGATCTGAAAGCTTCCTACTAACGCCAGTCATACCGCCTGAAGGAACCAATACTAGGAATCGACCAGCAAGAGTTACTTGCGAAGTTAAACGCGCACCCTTATGTCCAATAGGATCCTTAGTAACCTGCACTAGAACAGGATCTCCAGACTTAAACGCCAATTCAATAAGTCGAGGCTGGCCTTCCAATCGAGTCATATCCCAATTAACTTCACCAGCATATAAAACGCCATTTCGAGATTGGCCAATATCCACGAATGCAGCTTCCATACTTGGCAACACGTTTTGCACGCGACCAAGATAAATATTGCCAACAGTAGCAACTTCTTGTATATCTGAAACGTAATGTTCTACAAGAATATTGTCTTCAATAACTGAGATCTGAGTATGACTATCACGCTCACGAACAATCATCAAACGATCTACGTTTTCGCGACGAGCCAGGAAATCCTGCTCCATAATGAGGTTTTGGCGACTACGCTCACGCCTATTATCGCGACGACGCTGACGTTTTGCTTCAAGTCTCGTAGATCCTTCAATATCTGTAATTTCGTCAATATATTGCTGTTTACGCGAACGACGAACCATATTTGAGTCATTCGAAGAAGAATCATCATTCGAAGATGAATCAGATACATCAGACGAATTAGACGAGCTAGACGAATCATCATTCCTGGAATTCCTGCGACGGCGACGACGACGCGTATAAAGAGTTTCCTCCTCATCTTGCGCACGTAATTCTTCTGGATCCGGTATCAAATCGCGATCTTCTTGCGAAACTTCAATTTCGTCAATATCTATATCGTCATTTTCTGAATCACTAAAATCAAAATCAGAAACAGAAACAGAAGACGATCCAGAATCAGAGCCATAATTCCCTGACGCTAATTTAGAAGATTTATCAGCTCTTGACGATCTGCGACGGCGACGACGACGCGTATAAAGAGTTTCCTCCTCATCATTATCGCCATTAGCGCCATTATTTGAATCAGATTCTGCAAATTCATCTACATTATCTCCGCCATCTGAATTAGCGGATTCGCTCCTGCCAATATTTCTATTATTCCTACGAGAACTTAATGAATTAGATTTCTTATCTTCATTAGAACTGGAATTTTCAGAAACACTAGAATCGTCAGAATTATCCGAATTCCCGAAATTATCCGAATTATCAGAGTTGCTTAGATTATTTTGCGAATCATCTACTCTATTTCTACGACGGCGACGACGCGAACCCTTTTCAAGATTCGCACCATTATTAATTAAATCGCTTATATCGATAGTATCTTCGATTTTGCTGTCAATAGGAGAATAAACGATGTCATCATATTCTAAATCTTCTTCAATTTGCTCAACTTCAGCCGCAGCCCTACGCTCTGAAGCATTCATACGACGATTCTTACGCGAACGCTTAGAAGAGGAATTATCAAATGAATCATTAGACTCATTACTGGAACTATTCGTGTTATTCGCACTATTCGCGCCATTTTCATCGTTAGAAATATTCTCGTCGTTAGAATTATTCGCAAAATCTTCCGAAGATTTATTTTCAGACTTATTAGACGACCTGTTAGATGACTTTGAAGACTTATTCGCAGTCTTACCTTCAGCTTTACCCTCAGCCTTACTGAATGAAGAATCAAACGAATCTTCTAAAGACAAATCGTCAAAATCCATACCCTCAAAAGACTTATAATCCTTGATATTTTTGTTAGACCGATTTGCCGATCTTCTACTAGAAGATTTATCAGCTTCACTATTGTTATCTAAATTGTTATCTAACTTGTTATCTAAACGATTTCTTCTACGGCGACGCTTAATAGACGAATCTTGGCCATTGCTCGCGTCAGAATCATCATAATCATCGTAGCGATTCCTTCTATAATCACTCTCGTAATCTTTCGCGTAACCATTCGAATAACCATCAGAGTAATCGGAATCGTAGTCTGAATCATTCACATAATCGCCGTTATAATCTGCGTCATAATTGCTTTTGTAATTGCCACTTCTATAATCGTCTTTATAGCTGGAACGGCCATAGCTTCTGCCATATGAAGACTTATATGCTGAATCCCTGTAATCCGAATCCTTGTAATCTGAATCCCTATAGCCTATATAATCCGAATCCTTATCCTTATAATCCGAATCAGCGTAATCTCTATAATCATCGTAATTATTGTTAAAATCATCATCACGATATCTGAAATCACCGTTAGAATTATTCAAATTCTTGCGAGAACGCGAGCGAGAAGAATTATCTTCCGTCATACGATTTCTAGACAAACGTCCCTGATTTGAGCGAGTACGCAAACGACTTTCACGAGCGCTCCCACGACGATCTTCCCTGATATCTTCCCTGATATCTTGGCCAGCATCGCGACCATCTTCACGTACTTCGCTTCTTAAGTCATCTTGCGAATCATCAATAAGATTTACTCTATGCTTGCTTCTGCGATTGTTTCGATCAACACGATTATTAAAGTCATCTCTATTATTGCGATCATTACGATTATTGCGTTTGCTTCGATTATCACGCTCTTCTTTTCGCAAATCACTAGTTCTATTTAGCGAATCACTAGAATCTGCACTACGATTATCTGCGCGAGTTTCACGACTGCTATCATTACGATTATCCCTACTAGCCCTAGCGCCACTGCTCGTTCTAGTATCTCTACTATTCCTAGATTTACGACGATCGTTTTCATAAGAATCGTCATCACTAGTTAAATTATCTGTTTCTTCTTTAGCGCGCTGAGGTAAAACAGGTTCACGGAAAAGCAAAGAAGTAATAGAACCTGCAGATGACGAGTTTTCCTTCTTACTGCCTTCAACGTGCAATTCCATAGCTTCCCCAGCAGCACCAGCAACTCGCACTACTCTACGACCGCTACGGCGACGCGAAGTTGATGAACCGTCATTAGACGACGAAACTACATTAACAACGTGTTCAACTACATTTTTTGCGGAAGAAACATCCGCAGATTGAGCTGCAGATGAAGAAGCCTTAGTTGATTGAGTAGCAGATGAAGTCTCAGACTGAGTCTCCGAAGATACTGAAGACAATACTGAAGACGATACTGAAGGATTGGCTACAGACTTATCCTCAGATGAAGTCGCGGAAGTATCTGCAGAAACATTTTCTACAGACGATTTACTATTTTCAGCTTCGCTCTCATTGAAGCTTTCTTTCGTTATATCAGGCACAATAATCCTCACGAAACGCTGCAATCGTTTCGCATTCCTGGCCGAGATGTGGCATGCTTACGCCATACACCAACATTCTCAAGCTCTCAACAAAGTCTAACTGCGCGGACAGCGGACACCAAGCCTCGCCAAACTCATGCAAGGGGATCGACGCCATCGGACGCTATGGCGGCTTGCAGTGCCACCGCTCTCTAGTATGCCATAAAGTGTATAAAACTACACACAAAGCATCTTAAACTGCTCAAAAAACTATCTAAAAGTTCTCGTAAAATATCTGAAACTACACGTAAACTACACTAAAACTGTTGTAAGTTATATAACACGTTTATAGTATCTCATGAAACTGAAAGATTGCTTCACATATCTCTTTCATAATTCGGAGGCTCAAATGGGCTTAATAAGCGCTATGCAAGGTTTTTGCGTAATTGGCATAGTAATTGCAGCTGGATATATTACAGCACGCATGCGTATTGGCGGACCTCAAGCTCAGATGGTATTAAATCGCGTAAGTTTCTTCGTTTCCAGCCCTTGTTTAATGTTTGCAATTCTTTCCAAACAGCCAATTTTTGAGATTTTTCATTCTTCGATTTTTGTTGCATTCTTTTCTGCAATGATTGTTGGATTAATTTTTGTTTTGCTAAATTGCGTATTCTTCCATCTTCCTGCATCTGATTGCACTATTGGTGCGCTTAATTCGCTTTATTTAAACTCGAACAATATTGGCCTTCCTGTTGCAACGTATATTTTAGGAAATCCTGCGCTTGTTGCTCCGATTTTGGTTATGCAACAGGCCGTGTTTACTCCTGTTGGTTTGACGGTTCTCGACATTACAACTACTGGAAAATGTTCACTTAAGCGCATTGCACAGCAGCCTTTAAAGCAGCCACTTTTAATTGGTTCGCTTGGTGGAATTATTATTTCTGCAATTTCCGCAAAAGTTGGCTATTTCCCTGTTCCTAATTTTCTTTACGATCCTATTAAAATGATTGGAGATTCTGCAGTTCCAATGATTTTAATGGCTTTCGGAATGTCTCTTTATGGCAGCAAGCCTTTGCAAAAGGATTCCAATCGCGCTGCCATTGCTGCAGTTGCGATTCTGAAAAACTTGATTATGCCAATTGTTGCGTTTTTGTTGGCTTATTTTGTTATGGGTTTCCGCGGAGCAACTTTGTATGCGTGCGTTGTGTTAGCTGCGCTTCCAACTGGTCAAAACGTGTACAATTACGCTGCCCGATACAATGTTGGCTTGAGTTTTGCTCGCGACGGCATACTATTTTCAACTATTACTAGCCCGATTTTTATTGCGGTAATCGCAGCGCTTTTAGGATGACTTTAGAAGCGACTGATACGAATGGTATGTGCACATTTCTGGACACATACCACTGGTGTATTCTTTATAAATGCTTGCTATAAGCAAACTTTTATAAATGCATCATCTCACGCTCTGGATTAAGGAACTTCGTGAACTTTACAGCCTTTAACAGCAAAGCTATGAGACATGGCAAAATTATCAACACAGGAATTGCAACAATAAAGAATCCTTCTGCTTCTATTAAGAAATATTCTGAAAATAGATATGGTAAATTTAAATAAGCGTTATGTATACCGAGTATAGTAACAACAAGATAATAAATATAACCAATTACAGCTGCTATGAAATTTATGAGAATATATTTCCAAAAACTTGCAGCTTTATATTTTGTCATCACCCACTGTAGTAGTTCTACAAGAATCATAAAAATAACTATCGATGAACGTTGCCAAAATAAGTCTTTAAAATAGATTAACACTACATAATAAATATGTTCCAAATGCGACGAATTTAATATGTAATATGTCGCAAATGCTAAAAAGTCAGTAACAAAAACTACTAAACCACATGCAACAGTAAAGAATCTTTTACGTAATACTTGAGCAAAACTAAGCATTATTGCAAGCGGAAATATGCAAGAAAAAATATCTTTCTCAATATAGTTAATCAACCGCATATTATCAAGAAAAAAATCTATTGATAAGACTTCTTGTAACCGTGAATCAAAAAAGGAACTAATTTCAAAATTATAAAAATTGAAAACAAATGCGAAAATCGCCGCTATGACAACAACTATAATTGCAGAAATAATTTCTTTAGCATTCCACCTAAAAGAAAACTTACGAGCTTGCTGTTCAATATAAGCAGGATTAAACCTACCATTTGCATAACCAGCTCTAGCCGCAAAAGGTGCACCTCCATACGGACGACCCATAGGAACACCACCATACGCAGGACGACCATACGGGCGACCCATAGGAGGCTGACCATACGGAGGCAGCTGGCTCATACGCGGCTGAGCAAACTGCGGCTGGACAAACTGCTGCTGACCAAACTGCTGCCCCATCTGCTGTGGATTCATCTGCGGCTGAACTGGCTGACCATAGGGACTAGCAAACTGAGGCTGCTGCTGCATTTGATTATGATACTGCGCCGACTGACCATACGACTGAGAATATGATTGGCCATACGATTGACCATTTTGAGAATAACCAGCATTACCAGCAACACCATTCATCTGATTTTTGCTCCGATAATCATCAACACCATTGTTGGAATCACTCATAGCAAACCTCCAAATCTAACACTCACTGTTAAAAATCTCTCTAATAAAACAGTCAGACGATAAAACAATCCAACAAAACTGTCAGCTTATTATACCTCCATCAACAAATTAACCCCACAAACCACACAAACTACGCAACTGAATAAGTACATTCAGCATTCCGTATACAAACCAAAATAATCAACAATTGCTTGCATAATTAATGACATTTACGTTACACCATATATAATTATGGCATACATTTATACAAGAGAAAAGTACAAAACCAACCAAAGGAATCAAAATGACTACAGCAACAACAGATATAGTAAACGTAAACTTTCGTGCAAAGAAAGAAGACAAACTCAACGCGGAACGAGTTTGCAAAGAACTCGGAATCTCTATGAGCGCCGCACTGAACGTGTTTATCAAAACAATTGGTCGCGAAAAAAGAATACCATTAGATTTTTCGTTAGACCCATTTTACTCACCATCAAATCAAGCATATTTAAAATCGCAGATTGAAGGCGTTAAAAATGGCACCATCAAGCTCGAAGAGCACGACTGCAAAGGCCATTACGACGATAAATAGTAAATCAGCCAATCAACCACATACTTTACGTGAATTCGGCTTAGTAAATCAATTTGCCTTACACAACTTGGAAGTCTACTTCCAAACTTCAGATCTCTTTGCGCAGCTACCTTCGCGATGCTATAGAATCAAGGCGCGCGCGATAATACAATCAAAACTGCGCGTGTGTCCGAAAACGCTTATAAATGCATCATCTCACGTTCTGGATTAAGGAACTTCGCAAGCTTTAAAACCTTTAGCGACCAAGCTAAAAGACATGTAACAAACACCAACATAAGAATCGCAAGAATAAAGAATACTGCTTCACCTAATAATAAACTCGAGATTGATGATGGTTCAAAATTAGACCAATTATTAATACAAATATCAAAAATAGCATTAGCAATGCAGAAAATTATAACTGATATGAAATTAACAATCATATATTTTAAATTACTTACAGGCTGATATTTGGTTATAAGCCATTGCAATATTTCTGCGAAAGCAAAGAAAATAACAATAGCGGCAGATTTCAGAAAATAGACCAAAATATCGTATCCAATAGTTCCAAAAGTATGAAAATTAAAAAATAGTGCCAAGAATACACTAACAGCAACAAAACCGCCGCCTGAAACAGTAAAGAATCTTTTACGTAAGATTTGCGAAAAACTAAGTATTATTACAAATGCAAGCATATATTCCACATAACATAGAATTTCAAACAAAACCTGCTGTAGGTTATTATATTTAAGAATATCTCTAATCATTCCCGATGCATTAGAACAGAAATCAATGCCACGAGACCCTGTAATAAAACTAGTAATACAAAAGGTGTTAATCGCTACTATTACAACAACTATGATCGAAGAAATATTTTCTTTAGCATTCCATGTAGAATAAAACTTACGAGCCTGCTCTTCAATATAAGCAGGATTAAACCTACCATTCACATAACCAGCTCTAGGAGCAAAAGTAGCACCGCGATACGAGCGACCAATAGGAGGCTGACCATACGGAGGCTGCTGACTCATACGCGGCTGGCCAAACTGCTGCTGACTCATCTGCTGTGGATTCATCTGCGGTTGAACTGACTGACCATACGGACTAACAAACTGAGGCTGCTGCTGCATCGGTTGATCATGATTCTGCGCCGACTGACAATACGCCTGACCATACGCCTGAGAATTTTGAGAATAACCAGCATTATCAGCAACAACACTACTGGAAGCATCATTACCAGCAACACCATTCATCTGATTTTTGCCCCGATAATCATCAACACCATCATTGAAATCACTCATAACAAACCTCCAAATCTAACACTCGCCATAACACTCACTGTTAAAAATCTCTCCCAAATAAAACAGTCAGCCGATAAGAATCATCCAACAAAACTGTCAGATTATTATACCTCCATCAACAAATTAACCCCACAAACAGTAACATTAAAAAACTCAATACTTCCCTATTAAAAAAGTCCACAAACACAGGCGCATTACCCAGTGATTGTGGACTTAATCGATGCTATAAAACAACCTCACACTATGCAATCACAATGCATGCTGAGCAAGAAGCAATTTGCACGCCTCTCGCACAACATCACCTACCTTCACACCCTGCTTATCAGCAGAAGCTTTTAAAGCCTCAGCGTCCTCAACAGATATACGGAAAGTTATAGGCAACATAGCTTCTTCATAAAGAGGAGGTCTACCAAGAGGCTTCTTAATATGCAAATTGCCAGCTTTCCCATGATAGATGCCTTTTTCGGCATCGCTTTCCCATTTATCAAGCATTTCATCAGTGACATCAACGCCACCTTCACCGCGAAAATTATCCATAATTACTCCTACTATCTCGTAGATATATTCCAATTATCTTCTACCAAAAATTTGTCTAATTTCTTCTTGGCTAAATCCCATCTCAGCAAGAAACTTTTTAGTTGCAGGAGCGACGTGAAAAATGATCCATTCCCCATCTTCACCCTTATATGCAATAAGTTCTGTAATAACTCCGCGCGAATCCCACGCAAGTGAAAGCATTTGACTAGGCTCATATTCACCTTGTCTGGGAAGCTCTCTACATGATGAGTTCCACATATTTATCACTTCAGTTTCTCTGAGCCAAGGTCGCTTTCGAATAACTCTAGGATGCACTAAAACCTTCATAAATAATATCTCCAACTCTCAATATTTTCGTATACGAAATGTTATCACATTGCATTAAAGTTCATCAACATACCTACACATAAAAACACAAGAAAAAAAAAACGAAAATAACAACCCTATCGCGACTTGGAAGTCTACTTCCAAACTGCATATCTCTTTGAGCAGCTACATTCGCGCAACTATCTTTGCGCAGCTACTTCATTAGATAATTCGTTAAGTATAGCTTTTCTAGTCCACGCACTCACAGTCATCTTTCTACGCTTCGCATCAGCCTCAATTAAATGCCAAACAGTATCACTCAACCTAACAGTACGCGGCTTCAATGGCTGAGTTTCATCTTCCCAAGCTCTTCCAGAAAACTCTGTAACAATAGCACCAGAAAAATTGTCTTCTGCTTCCTTAGCCCACTTATCAACAATATCGTCCGTAATAACGAATCCGTTTTCTGCCGTATACGTATTACCACTCATCTTGCATCCCTTATCTCTTGTAAAAATCCTTTTGTAAGCCGATTGGCATGAATTATAAGTATTGCATTGCTTTCAAGCTTTACAAAAACAAGCTCTATTTCATGACCGTCGCTATCAAATCCTATTGTTGCCCATCGCGGCGGTTCTGCAATACGGTCTCTATATCTAATAATTGCACCATTTGATCCAGTTTCATACGCTTCAATGATTTGCTTATTTGCAAGTCCATGAGTGCGAGCATGAGGATGAATAATAATGCGCATACACTACAGCATACACTACAGCATACAAATCAACAATTAAGAAAAAACAACAAGCGACATACTGAAAGTATTCATTAACATAAAAGCGTTGAAAACACTACGGTTTTGCCATATGCATTTCACGAAATCAAAGGTAAAAAT
Organism: Gardnerella sp. KA00255; assembly: GCF_049244095.1. NCBI lineage: Bacteria > Bacillati > Actinomycetota > Actinomycetes > Bifidobacteriales > Bifidobacteriaceae > Gardnerella > Gardnerella sp. KA00255. Next base: position 1,385,215 of record NZ_CP058374.1, on the reverse strand, counting down.
ATGCCGGATTTTCACGAAAATCAAGGTATTATTTCTCTAAATCTTCACGAAATCAAAGGTAAATTTAGGGCAATTTTTCACGAAATCAAGAGTATCGCGCGATTTTAGACTTAGCGCAAAGCATGCAAAATCGGGAAGATTTTACCGAAAATGTTGCTCAAAATGGCAAAATCAACAACAAAAAGCGGAAATAGCGCGCAGAATTAAAAGTGATTAAACTCAATTTTTTATCACGGAATCCAAACTCTTTATTCCAGAATTATTCAAATTCTCAAGAGATAAAATCTGCGTTCGAGCCAAATTTCTAAGTTCCACCATTCGATCAGCCTGTGGCAAACCCTTAGAAATCAAAACAGCGTTATAGCTTTCCATATTCGCCAATACTAGAAGTTCATTAATACTCGCCTCGTCTCGAATGTTGCCTTTTGACTTAGGATTTGCATCTCTCCATTGTCTAGCAGTCTTATTAAACAATGCAACATTTAACAAATCTGCTTCATTTGCATACTTATACATCAACTGCTCAGAAGTCAAATCCTTCAACAAATATTCCTTAATAGCATCCGTATGAATCTTGTAATTAATCTTCGAAATCTCACGATTCAAATTCCAATTCAGCGAAAGCCTTGAGTTCTCATCAGATTTAAGTCTTTGATAATCTTTGATAATATATAGTTCGAATTCTGCTGAAATCCAAGCCGCAAACTTAAATGCTATATCTTTATGAGCGTAAGTTCCACCATACTTACCAGATTTGGAAACTATGCCAATAGCATTTGTTGATTCTACCCATCTTTTAGGAGATAAAGTAAAAGCATTAGAACCAGCCTCATTCTTAAAGGAGTCGAATTCGACCCCTTTAAAATCCGGATTATTAATACTCTCCCACAATCCCAAGAACTCAATAGTATTCTTCACTCTCAGCCAGTTTTTAACAACATCTTTAGGCTCTTCTTTGTTTTTATATCTCGCAATATCGGTTAAACTAACGTAATCATTCCTAAAATCTTCCGTATAAACCTGAATTGTAAAGCCTTTTGCTTCAATAGTTTCTTTTTAATTTTCGACATATTAGACATAATATTCCCCTAATTTTTGCGCAAGTTTTTTACGTAATTATTTTATTTACTTGCTTAGTTTGCTTTATTTCTATGCGCTTAACACAAAACCCCTAAATCACAAACAAAACTACAAAATCTCGCAAAGCCATAAACTTCTAACAACTAGCAGAAAACTAGCATGCATCAGCGCATAAATATGATTTTATAAGATTTCATAGATTAAAAGCAACGCAAACACGTAGACAAAACAAAAAAGTTAATTCCCAAAACAATACTCTAAATAAAATTTCGCAAGTTGGAAGTCTACTTCCAAACCGCAGATCTCTTTGCGCAACTATATTCGCGACGCTACCTTCGAACAACTATCTTCGCGATGCTACTTTTGAGAAGCGAGCGAATCGAGGCGAGCGCGGAATGACGGCCAATCCGTGCGCATTGCCGTAAGCAACTTCAGCTTAGGCACGTCGTCAATCGGCACCCACTTAATTTCCATACTCTCGTCGTCATGCGCGCAAGGATCCACACTATGCCCAGGCTTCTCAAACGCAAAAACCGTTGTATAACGCCAGTTTCCGTGATCTTCGCGGTAAGCTCCAACAACTTCAATATCTCCCGAAGTAATATTTGCTTCCTCGAAAGACTCACGCAATGCGCCTTCAATCGCACTTTCGCCATCAGAAATTGCGCCACCAGGGATACCCCAAGTGCCACCTTCGGCGCTCCAAAGCGCGCGATGTTGCATCACAACGTGCGTAACGCAACCAGTTTCTGCATCTCTCCTAGCAAGCAGCACTCCTGCAGCACCGTTATGACCCCAGTGTCTGCGACCACAATTGCAATGCACCCAGCCATCTCCCGGCTGGTGCACATTTTCTTTAGGTACCTCTGTGGAAGTCGGATCGTTCTTTTCGCCAACTTCTTCCAAGCTTTCCTTATTCCACAAATCCGGCCAAGCGTATCCAAGCTCCGAAACCATCTGCCTAAGCAGCGGCAAGCTGATTCCAAGAACACCGTGCGGATCTCCATTAATGCTTTCAATGAAAGCTCCACCAAAACCTTCTAGCGTAAAGGATCCTGCAACTTCCAGAGGCTCTCCAGTTGCTACATACGCGCGAATTTCCGCGTCACTCATTTGCGCAAAAGTTACACTTGCATGACTTGTTTTGCAAACAGTTTTGCCGGTTTTTGCGTCGATTAAGCAGTGACCAGTCCACAATTGTCCTGTTTTTCCGCTCATCTGCTTGATCCGCTCAAACGCAACTTCTGGAGTATGCGGCTTTCCGTAGCATTCGCCATCGAGCAGGAACATAGAATCGCAGCCAACAATCAGCACACCGCTACAATCATTAGAAGATTTATTCGTATACGCAAAATCGTGAATATCGAAAGTTTTTGTAGGAACAGTAACGCCTGAAAAATCGCGAGTTTGCGCCGTATCTACGTTATGCGTTACATCTGATTGCGAATCGCTTGCTAAAACATTATTAGAGGATTCAGAAGTTTCAGAAGATTCAGTTTCAGCAGATTCAGATTCAGCAGATTTAGCTTCCAGCGGATACCCCACAACTAAATCGCCACTAGCACTCGCCGCCGCATCTGCCACAAGTTTCCACGCATTGTACACAGCTTTAGCTTTTGCGCGAGCCAAAATAGAAACTCGCTGCTCAGCACTCAACTGCTCAACGCTTGTACCTCGCTCACTAGCGGCATCACGCAAAGCAGCCGGCTCATCCACTTCGCTTACGTGAATTACCGGAATCACGCCAGCCGACGCCAAAACCGCTCTACGCGCTGGAGACTGTGAGGCCAAAATCAACGAAACTGTCATATCTTACTCTTCCTTTTTACAACTTCGCACAAATCATTCGCGATTTATTGCAACGCCATTAGAATCAACCTGCACATGCAAAACGCGCCAGCCTGTGCGCGAAAGCCACGGCTCTGCAATTGCGTCGATTTTTTGAGCCGCACTCTTTTTATACTCAGCGTCTCCTGCATAAAATACAGCAACGCACGATCCTGCTCCCGAAATCGCTGCCGCAAAACCATGTTCGCGCAACGTCTCCACAAGCTTCCACGAATCTTTCATAAGATTTGCACGATACGTTTGATGAAGAGCATCTTGAGTTGCTGCAAAAAGTAACGCATTTCGCGAAATATAAGATTTTACTGTGCCTAATTTATTTTCAGAATCACTATTTAACTCACCAAAAGCAACCGGTAACATTGCAGCTCGCGATACATTAAATATTGCGTCACCATACGGCACTTTTGCCGGAAGCGCACGCCTAGCAAGCTCTGTAGAAAGCTCGAAATCAGGAACAAATACCGACACAGAAATATCCTGCGAAACTTTGTATCGTACCGTATGAAAACCGGTAGAAAGCGGAGCTTCACAATCTCCAGCCACACGCACAGAGCCTTTGCCTTCCCCAGCATCAAGCTTCCAACTCATCGTCAACCCGCCAAAAACAGCAGGAGCAACATTGTCTGGATGGCCTTCAATTGCGGCCGCGATTTCGAAAATCGCTTCGCGATTAAGATCACCTTCATGCGCAAAAGCCCAGGCAGCAGCAACAGCAGCCACAATCGCTTCTGCAGACGAACCCATACCGCGCGCTTGCGGAATCTGATTATGCGCTTCTAACGTAAATCGTAAGTTTGGCAAACCAAATATTTTGCAAGCTTTGCGAAAAGTCGATACAACTAGATGCGTTTCATCTTTTGGAAGCGTATTCTCGCCTTCGCCGTGAATAATTACGCGCACATTTCCAGCATAATCAAGCGAATCAAGCGAATTTTTAGACTGATTATCATCCAGAGTAAATACTAAAGAATCCGCATAATCAAGCGCAATACCGGCTGTATCAAACCCAGAACCAAGATTTGCGCTAGTTGCTAGCACGCGCACGGAAACACTATTACATACTGGATTCATACAATCACCTTCTCGCTTTTCACTTTATAACGCGCAAAACTAGAGGCTTTCCGCACACAACGTCCAACTTCTGCAAATCCTCGCAAATAGCTTGAACCGCAGCTTCCGAACATTCGCGCACAAGCACACGCATGCTGCCAGGACCACCAAGACCGCACTCTGGGCAATCCGAATCACCATTAGTTTGCGCATACTTAGCTTGGCATGCCGAAGCCAAACGCTCAGCTGCAACGCCATGATCTGCAAAAACATCCATAACTTCGCTGCACAACGCCAAAGAAGTATCTTCCATGTTGCAACGAATTACAAAATCTGCTTTAGTTTTCTCGCTAGAAGCCGGCACATACTTGTTGTACATTGGCACGCCAAAACCGGAGCATCCGCGCACAATATTTCTAGCTTCGCTAACAACATCTCCAACAACAGCGCTGGCAGTTGGAGCGCCGCCGGCACCGCGTCCGTAGAACATCAAGTCATCGGCAGCTTGAGCTTTCACAAACACAGCGTTGAAACTGCCATGAACCGATGCCAAAGGATGTTCCGCGTTAACAAGAGCCGGATAAACACTAACGCTTACTCCAGCATCTGCTCTTACTCCGCAATCTGCGCTTACGCCGCCATCTGTGTTCGACTCGCCGTCATCATGCCTTTCAACTGCCGCAAGCAACTTAATTACACGATCTTCCGCACCTGCAGCTGCAATATCTTCAGCCGTAATCGCACTAATTCCTTCAACGGAAACATCGTCAATGCTTACTGGCATTTGGAATGCGAGAGTCGCAAGAATCGCAGCTTTATTTGCAGCGTCGAAACCTTCAACATCTCCAGTTGGATCCGCTTCCGCATAACCCTTTTCTTGAGCTGCGCGTAAAGCCGAGTCAAAATCAAGTCCGCGCACAGTCATTTCATCAAGAATATAGTTAGTAGTTCCGTTTACGATTCCGAAAATTTGCGTAATTTCGTCACCAATAAGTGACTCTCGAAGCGGTCGAACAATAGGAATCGCTCCTGCTACAGCCGCCTCAAAGTACAAGTCAACTCCGTGACTTTCTGCACACTCATATAATTCCGGACCAAACTTTGCGAGCAGCGCTTTATTAGCTGTCACAACAGATTTTTTGTGACTCAGCGCGCTTTTTACAAAAGTATGCGCAGGCTCAAGTCCGCCAATAAGCTCGATTACAATATCAACGTCCTCGCGAGCGCACAAAGAGGCAGTATCCGTAGTTAATAATTCACGCTTAATCCAAGGAGCGTCAACTTCTTCCGGATGCAAGCATGCAACTCCTGCAAGCTCAATATTTGCGCCAATTCTAGCCGCAAGCTCTTCACTCTGCTCAACTATAAGTCGTGCAGTTTGCGAACCAACCGTGCCTGCGCCAAGCAATCCAACGCGAATAGTTTTCGTATTGTTTTGTGTCATATCAACCCTTACTAAAATTTGCACTTATAATTTGCACTTATAAAATTACGATTATCAAGTTGCGCTCATTCAATTCAGCGCTCATAAAATTCAGCAACCATCGAACAACATCACCACAAGAATCCAACAGTTCCAAGTCGCAAAAAGTCTCGATCCATCAAAAAGTCTCGATCAATCAAAAGAACAAAACTCATCTCTCATAAAAGAACGGAAACTACGCTCATGAATACTGTAATCGCAAGAAATGCTATAACTCCAATATTGCCATACAACGTACGAATTCCATCTTTTTTAGATAATTCTTTAGGCGATTCAAAGAATACAAGATACTTACGGCAGCGAATAAGCAAAACAACGCCTACTATAAGCATGGCAATCATAAACATCCCATAAATTCCAGCTAGAATAAAACCGGTTGGCAGGCTAGCTAATTCCTGTCTCGACATCTTTTCTACGTCAATCATATTTCCGCTTGCATCAACCAGCTGCTTTTCCAACCACATGGCAACGATACTTCCTTGGAAGTTAATTATCATATGCAAGAAAATGGTGTAACGAAGTCGCGAAGTACGCATATACATATAGCCAAACACTAAGCCTAAGCCAAATGCGTAGAAGAATTGGAATAGATTTGTATGGAATAGAGCGAACGCTAAAGCAGAAAATACTATAGCTCGTTTTTCTCCGTATACGCGAAGCTTGTCAATAAGCTGTTTTCTAAACAGAAACTCTTCTACAAGTGGCGCCAAAATAACAACAAAGACGAAGGTTTCTAAAGTATCGCTTGAAGATATGAGATCAGATACTCGATCTTCCGCGCCTCCACCAGAAATAGCAGAAGACATTACTACGCCTATGATATTACCCAAAAACATGATTGGAATACTCACGCAGAAGAATCCAATAAAATGCTTGAATTTCATAGGCATTTGTTTCACTCGTAGAGTTGGGACAAAATGCATTACGATTAAAGCTAGCGGCAAAGCAATAGCATATTGCGAAATATCAGATATGAGGAATGTGTATAGTGAACTTCCAAGTACTTTTTCTAACGAATACATATCAAAAAATATTTTGATAGCAAAAGAAGCAGCAATCCAAACAATGAGCAATAAACACAACGAAGCGCCAAGTATACACTGATTACGCTTAGCTACAGCATAAATTTTATCCCGTTCGTGTTCAAACATTGCTATTCCTCTCATATATGTAAATTTCGGATTTTATAACTATTTTTACTTAATCTACTTAACTTGATTTAACTTCAATTAGTCCAGATTAAACTAACCCAACTGCAATTAGATTATCCTAACTTAGCTTAGATTAAATCAACTTAACCCAAATCAACTTAGAACGCCTTCAATAAGCTTTGTGATTAAATCACTGTAGCTTATTCCAGTTGCTTCCCAAGCTTTTGGATACATGGAAATCGGCGTAAATCCAGGCATTGTGTTGATTTCATTAAGAATTACGCGCCCGTCTTTAGTTACGAAAGAATCCACGCGACTAAGCCCACGACCGTCTGCTGCTTTGAACGCTGCAAGCGCTGTTTTGCGAACTCGCTGCAAAGTTTCTTCCGGCAGATTTGCTGGAACTTCAACGTGTGAAGCTGCAGAATCCATGTATTTGCTGTCAAAATCGTAGAACTGATCTTCACCAGCCTCGCGCTTGTCTAGCACAACTTCTCCAGGCCAGCTTGCTTGAGGCTCGTCGCCGTCGCGAGCTGCAAGAACCGCGCACTCGATTTCGCGCGCGTCAATTCCCTGCTCTACTAACACTCGCCAATCGTGCTTCGAAGCTTCATAAACTGCATCTGCTAAAGCTTTAGCATCGCGCGATTCCACTTTTGTAACTCCAAAGCTAGATCCTGCACGGCTTGGCTTCACGAAAAGCGGATACTCGAGTTTTGCTTCATCAACTTGCGCAAGAATTTCATTTTCGTATGCAGCAAAGCGATTTACAGCATCGCCCGCAAATTTTCGCGCATCTAAAGCGATTCCAGGAGCCACGGCAATTCCAGCTGCCTTAAAAAGTTGCTTCGCGTAATACTTATCCATGCATGCAGCTGAAGCCAATACTCCGCAACCAACGTATGGAACTTGCATCATTTCAAGCAAGCCTTGCAAAGTTCCATCTTCGCCATTGGGACCGTGAAGAACTGGGAAAACTGCGTCAATATGACCCAAACTTGTAAGCGTGCCGTCCGACTCGCGCACTAAAAATCCGTCTGCTCCCTTAGCTGGGTCAAGCACAACATCGCGCGTTTCAGCGGTTTTTGTGATTACCGGCAGCTCGCCTTCTTCCATGCGGAAGTTTCGCGGATCTTCGCCACCAACAATCCACTCGCCTTTTTTAGTAATCGCAATGCGAATAATATCAAAACGACTTTCGTCAACAGCACTGAGTACTCCAGCAGCAGATATGCAAGAAATCGAATGCTCGTCTGCTTTACCGCCGTACAAGAACACTACACGCTTTTTCGTCATTTTTTTCCTTTAGATTATTTTTTGATTATTTTAGATTTTTTAATTATTTCGGATTACTTTCGCGCTTTACTACTCTTCGCAAACGTCGTCATCGAAAAGCATTGCGAGCATTTCTTGGCAGGATATTCCTTCTTCCAGCACGCGAGCCATTGCGCTTGCAAGCGGAGTTTCAACGCCCAAACGCTTGCCCATTGCCACTACTGCACTCGTGGTTGGCACGCCTTCCGCAACGCCATTGCTTACAGCAGTTGCTTCTTCAACGCTCATTCCTTTACCGAGATTTGAGCCAAAAGTATAGTTGCGGCTTAGAGGAGATCCGCAAGTTGCGACTAAATCGCCGAAGCCTGCAAGACCTGCAAAAGTGCGAGAATCTGCACCTTCTGCAACGCCCAATGCCGTCAACTCTGCAAGCCCACGCGTTTCAATCATAGCTGCAGTGTTTTCGCCGTATCCTGCGCCTCGAGCCATACCAACTGCGAGCGCAACCACGTTTTTAAGAGATCCGCACATTTCTACGCCGATCACATCGGTTGACACGAATGCTTTAAAGTAGCTATTTGAGCATGCTTTTGCAACTACTTCTGCTTGAGATTTTTCTGCGCAAGCAACTACTGCTGCAGCAGGATGGCGAGATGCAACTTCCTTACTTAAGTTTGGACCAGAAAGTGCAGCAAAACGATTACGCGGCAAGTTCAATGCTTCGCACACAACTTCATCCATGCGTTTGCCAGTTGAGCGCTCAATGCCTTTCATAAGCGAAACAACAATCGCATTTTGCGGAATAAGACCAACAAATTCTGCTAATGCAACGCGGGCAAATTGCGCTGCAATCGCCACAACTACAATATCTGCATTTGCAACAGCCTCAGCACGATCCCCAGTTGCCGTCATGTTGTCTGGCAGTTTTTCAACGCTTGGCAAGCGCACGCCGTTATGATGATGGTCGCGAATTCCTTCAACGATTTCCGGCTCAATTGCCCACATCGTCACTTGATTTCCTGCGTCCGCAAGTACTTGTCCAAAAGCAGTTCCCCAAGCACCAGCACCCAACACCGTAACGTTCATTATTTACGCCTCAACTTTCGGTTGTAAATCATTGCCTTATACTTTGTCTATTTGTCTATATGTCTATATTTTTACGATTTTTAGACCTGTAATTATTGGCTTTAATCACACTATTACATAATTCTACACACGACGCTTTACGGCGATCATTCGCGATTTAAAAATTTTATTCTTCTTTAACTCGCTTCATAAGCTTATAGTCAAAGTATCCTTCTGGTGATTTTTCACCGCGAATTTCTTCCATAATTTGCGTCATACGCACTCGCACACGTCTAGCCAGTTCTTCAGCAGATTCCATTGGAGGCAATTCTCCCCAATTTTCGCTGCCTTCTAGTAGATCAGAATAATCAAGCCGCGAATCGTAACACATAACTACATTTTTCTTTGGCCATGGCCACCAGTGGTTAATACTTGCAGCACCCCATGTTACAGCGCAAAATAGTGGTATTTGATGCCCGAGTCTGCGCGATGCTTCGAGAGCGATTATTCCGATTCCAGGCTTCATGCTCATAGGCCATTTTTTAGGATCTCGTGTTAAAGTTCCTTCAGGCCAGACGCTTAGAGGTCTTCCGTTTGTGAGGATTTTAATAGATTCTTCTTCAATTTCGCGCGCTTTCCCACTTCTGCGAGGAACCGGCTGCATACCTACTAGCTGGAACCATTTTCCTAAAATCGGCCAGTGCGCAAGTTCTGCTTTTGCCATGTAACGAGGCCTACGTCCTTGATGGAACAACGCAGTCATAGGTATGAAAACGTCGAACATAGTCACGTGTGTGCAAGCGGTAATAAACACGCCTTCTTCTGGCACGTTTTCCAATCCCCAAGCCTTTACTTTGCAGCGCGAACGCAATACGCGCGACGTTCCTTCAAGTAATCTTTCAGCAGCTTTAGGATTTTGCGCGTCAATTTCAGCCTGGTTTGGCTTTCGCTCACCAGTTGGGTAATAATACGTTGGGTCAACTAAATCATGTTTGCTAGCTAAAAGCTTTACTTGCTCATCGCTGAGTGGTTTTACTGCGCTTCTTGGCGAAGGTTTTCCTTTTGATACCATACCTTCTATTGTGCAGCATGCTATAAACTACGCTAATTACAACACAAATTACAACGCGAATTGCTATGCAGATGACAGCGTGAATGGTAGCGCTAATTACAACGCGAATTGCTATCTAACAAATCGTTGCAATTTTGGCAATGCTTTTGCAATCAAACCGTGCTTAGGCGAGCAAATCCATGCAAGCACAAAGAATACTGTTGCTACTAACACAATTGTTCCGCCTGTTGCTGTATCGAAACTCCATGAAACGTACATTCCGACTATTGATGAAGCACATCCAATTACAGGAGCTAGAACCATCATTATTGGCAATCTATCTGTAATAAGTCGCGCTGTTGCTGCAGGCGTGACAAGAAGAGCGAGAACAAGCACGTTTCCAATAATTTGTACTGAAACAACTACAGCAATCGCAACTAACACATAAAGCATTCCATCAAGCCACGCAACTGGCAATCCCATTGCACGCGAAGTTTCTCGATCCATTGATACACATACAAGTTCTTTATGGAATATGAACAGCAATGCCAAAATAATAAGGCCTGTTACAGCAACAACAGTAATATCTGAATCTGGAATACCAGTTATAGAGCCAAACAGGAAGGATTCCAAGGATCCAGCGTATCCGGATGCTTTAGAAATAATTACTATTCCAAGAGCGAAAGCAGATACGAAGAATACTCCAATAAATGAGTCTTCTCGAAGCCTACGATTTTGGCTAAAAATAGATACGATAAGCGCTGTTGCTACTCCTGCTAGAGCGCCTCCTAATAACAGATTTCCTTGCAAGACGAAAGCTATGGCAAGTCCTGGGAACACTGAGTGAGCTACAGCATCCCCAATAAACGCCATTCCTCTAAGCACTACATAGCATCCAACTACGCCGCAAATTACGCTAGAAAGACAGGCCACGATAAGCGCTTTTAGTAAAAACCAAAGGTCAGGATTTGTTAAATCTTGTATAAATTCTATTGGAGATAACATTACTTTTCCACCACACTTTCTTGCGACATTACGCGCTCAACGGCTTTAATAAGAGGATTTTGCGAAGCTACGTGGAAAGTTCTAACCCACTGTTCTGTTTGCAAATTTTGCGGATTGTCATCGCCCACAATAGTGCCGTCAAATAGCATTATTCTCGAGCATGAGTTAATGGAGCCAATAATATCGTGTGAGCTCATAAGAATTGCTTCGCCAGAAGCAGACAATTTTAAGAATAAATCTGTAAGCAGCTCCTGAGTAGGCATATCAAGACCAGTAAACGGTTCGTCTAACAGAAGCAAACGCGGCTCTCCAGCCAATGCTCTAGCAACGAGTACGCGCTGACGTTGACCTCCAGAAAGTTCGCCAATCGTGCGATCTTGGAAATCAGCCATTCCTGTGCGTGCAAGCGCGTTTAATGCAATCTCGTAATCTTCTTTTTTAGCGCGGCGAACGTAACCAATATGACGAATCCTACCCATCATCACTACATCTAAAACAGAAAGCGGGAAATCCCACGCAATATCGTGACGTTGAGGCACGTATCCAACGTAAGATACGCGAGAATTAAGTTTTGCACCTTCCACATGAGGAGCGCGCACTTCAAGTTTTCCAGTATGCGGAATCAAACCCATAATTGCACGAAATAGCGTCGTTTTACCAGCGCCGTTTGCGCCAAGCAATCCCACGAATTCGCCGCTATTAATGGTAAAAGAAACGTCTTTTACAACAGCGCGATTCCCGTACGAAATATTCAAGTTTTTTGCACAAATTACTGCATTTTCTTCCATATTCACTACCTTTAACACTTTCACTTCAAACATTTCGCTAAAGAATCCGCGTTCGCACGCATCATATCCGCATAAGTTCGCACATTCGCGTCGAAAGCGTCACCATAAATTGGGCAAACTTTCACATGCGCTTCAGCTGCAAGCTCTTTAAGCACAGACGAGCGCGAAATCAAATTCGGCTCCAAAAACACTGCTGGGATTTCCAAGTCGCGCAAAATTTGCGAAAGACGACGCCTATCTTGTACACTTGGCTCGCTTGAAGGGTTGATTGTTACAAATCCTGCAATATTTACGCCGTAAGCTTTGCCTAAGTATGCAAAAGCATCATGCGTTGTAACTAAATTGCGGCTCTCTTTTGGAATCGACTCAATTTTCTTACGCATATAAGCGTCTACATCGAGAAGCCTGTTAATATATCGGTCTGCATTAGCGCGATATTTGCGAGAATTTTTAGGGTCAACCTCACACAATCTGTCAGCTATTGTGCGCACATAAGCGATACCGTTTTTCACTGACTGCCATAAATGTGGATCAATATCTCCATGAACATGTTTTCCAAGAACTGCTTGAGGAAGTTGATAGATTTTCTGCCTTGCAAATCCAAGGAATCTATAGCCTTGTTCAGCTGGAATTTCTTTTAAAGCATTAGTAGGCACTTCTACTACCACATCTCGCGGCTCATAATATACGCGCTTTGGCGCAACCGACCGCTTTTCTTGCAAAGTATCAACCCTGTACAAGAATCCGCGTTTAGCTAAATCGTAAGCCAAATCTGCATGACCTTGATTCAAAACTACGCTAGCTCCACGCTTTTTCGCTAGTTTCTGCGCGTTAATACCTACAGCAAAACGCATAGTAGCATTTCCTAAACTTGCAACTCTTTCGTTTTGAGCATTGAGCATATCTGCGTGGAAATCGAGAGTGTATTCTCCTGGCTTACTAAAAGCCCAACTTAAATGCGTATGAGCATCCGCAGGCAAATCCACATGATCTTCATCATTAATTCCGTTTGCTGAATTAACGTAAGTTTCTACGCTTCCAAAAGTGCCAGTAAGGTAAGCGAAAAGCGAGCCAGGACCAGTTACTTTAGTGGCAGTTAAACGAATCCTATCCGAACGCTTCATATTGTATGCTTTTGGCTTTATTACAGTAGCGCGTCCTTCTTTCGTTACAGTTGAAGGCGCGTTTGATTGCGAAGACTGAGAAGACTGAGAAGAAGACTGAGAAGAAGACTGCAAAGACCGTGAATTATCGGATTTTTGCTCAGTTTTCTCTTGAGATTTTTGTTGCTCTTTAGCGTCTTTAGCTTCCTCAACCGGCTGCGAAGTTTGTCGTTCTGTAGCAAGACCAAGCCAAATAGTGTCTAAGGACACATCTTCGACCATTGGGATAATATCTGCCGCATGCTTCACGCTTTCTTCAGCAAGTTGCACATTTGGCACACCTTTTTGCAAGTTTGCATCTAAAGCTGTAATAACACTATGTTCTTCGAGCATCATGTAATTGCTAAAAGCTATATCCGCATACACAACGTCTCGAATTGAACGCAAACGTGGCTCGTAGGAGTGCGGATCAGCATTATCTGGCACAATTGAACTTACATTTGCAGAATCACCTGCTACATTTGCCACCATATCGCGCAAAATGCCTGTAGTTGTAACTACATTAATACGACCGTCGCGATGCCCTGCACGATTTCCGTTAGCGCTACCACAAGCAGAAAGCGGCAAAATAAGAGCAACGGATGCAATTGCAGCAAGCGAAGAGAACAAAGTCTGCTTTACTTTTTTGGGCTTATAAATCACCCTTACACACTCCTACTACCAATAAACCTAATAGCACAACCTAATAGCGCAACCTAATAGCGCAACAACCAGTCGAAACTAATAAGTCCACGCTTGTGGAGATACCAAATTCCTGCACCCAAAACGCCAATCACAGCAACAATTCCACCAATAATAAGCGAATAAGCAAGTGAAGGATTTCGCTTGAATAATCCTTTTACGCCCTTTGCTTCAGACTTCGCAATATCATCATTATCGTTCAAGTTCTTTCGATACAAGCTTTTAGCGAGCCTATTGTTACTAATTTTTGAAACAAGACCTTTAGACTTTTTAGCTTTTCTTGGCAATTGTTTTCCAGAGTTTGAATTGCTTGCTCCGAAACTACGACCACCACCGAAAGAATTTCCGCCGCCAACAAAACCGATTCCACTGCTGCCTTTATTTCCTCCAGAACGAGGCAAATTAGTGGACTTTGCTGGACTATGAGGTGAAGAAGGACCACCCTTTTTGCCTTTATCATCCTTTTTTTCAGTATTTTCGCCGCCGTCAGCATAACCCATTGGTGTTTCTTGTGGATCTACACCAACAGCAACGTGAATATTGCGAGTTACTGTAGAATTTCCGTCGGAAGCCTGGAATTGCAATGTGTAATATCCCGGTTCGTCGAAATCCCAATTCGCATGAGCATGCGTATTTGCAGGTATCGTATAATCTGTTGATCCTTGAGTGGAGAAAATCTCTTTATCTCCGCCTCCCAAGCCTCCAAACATCCAAACGCGTACATTTCCAGGACCTTCAACTCCTGTTAGGCTCAATTGAGTTGGCTTATGAGGATTCATAGACTGATTATTCCAACCCATCCATGGCACACCATCAATTTGTGTTTGCGGTATACGATACACGCCCTTAGTTTTACCAGCCTCACCAACTGCGAATACAACTGTGTCTGGGTCTCTAAATACGTGGCTTCCTGTCACATCTTCTTGCACAGCCATATCAACATTATTTGAATCGCCAGTATATACAGCAATATCAACGTGACCATGATCTATAACAAGTTTGTCACCCTTGATGTCTTTGAACTTTGTTGCAGAAGATTGCTGCTTTTGAGAATTTTGCTTCCCACCTTTAACGTTACGAATCCCACTAAAAAGACCACCGTTATTATTCCCAGCAAGTCCTTTATTGCTTCCGGCAAGTCCTTGTTGCTGCATTTTTGCTCCAGGCCATGGAGTCACATACACAGTGTTGTTATTGCCGTTAATGAAGAAAGATCCATTACTTTGTTGCAAATTAATGCCGTTACCTTCACTTTGCGAATCGTCATCGTCATTATCATCTGAATCTTCTTCGTCATCTTCGTCACCGTCAAAAGATGCGCCATCATAATCAGCAAAATCGCCATCTGTTACATCATGATTAGTTACATGAAACGTATAAGTCTGCTCAGAACTTTGCTCCTTGCCGTCAACGGTAGCAGTAGCTTTCATTTTTAACTTGTACACACCAGGACGGTTAAAAGACCAATACATGTGCGAATGCTTGCCGCCATCCTCAGTAATTTCAACATTTTTCGGCCAGTTTTCAGCGGAGCCGAGCATTTTCTCATAATCTTCACCGCTGCGAGTGTACATAAAAACTTCGCCGTTGTGAGGTGCTTCGATACCAGTTAGCGACAATTTAACTGTTGGATTAACTTTTGTAGAACCAGCTCCCTCATATAACGGTCTAGTATCTAAACCAGGCCACAAAGCGCCTGTATCCCCAGCTCCCGACTGATCAAAGAACCAAACTACACCTTCGCGAGTTGTTGCGTAAATTTCTTTTATTGCCGGATTGTCCTCATCTTTGGAAAGCTGCATGATGTTTTTGGAGCCGACTTCAAAAATAAGTCGATTCGTATCGTAACGAGCGCCATCATGATCATCACTTTCAAACGAATCACCCAAGGTACCTAATACCATGCGCTTATTTGTAGTATCAAAGAAAGTTGCAAAAACGTCAGTATGACCTTTATACGCGTGGCATATTGTAGCTTTACTATCAGCCGCAGATTGCGAAGCAGTTTTATCTAAGCGAGCAGCGGCACACGCTTCAAAATTAGCTTTCTTTATTTCGGCAAAATCTTTAGAAGATTTCTTTCCGCTTGCAACAGTTGCGTCACTACCATTGCCAGCAGCAAAAGCCGCAGGCGTTCCCATCATCATGCCGCACAAGCACACGCCCACCAACAAAGCGCGAGATAATTTCTTTATACTATTACGAACCATTTTCGTTACACCATTATTTCCACTGACTACCATCGTTTACATATCATCCGATTGAGAATATTGAGAATTATTAATTGGTGACATTACTGTCGTTTCTTGATCACGCACTAGATCCGACAAAGCACTTTCGCCATTTGCATTATTCACAAAATTTGCATTATTCACAGGATTTGCATTATTTGCATGCTGTTGATTAGCCTGTGCAGAAGCTTGTTCAGCAATCGCAAGATTACGTGCTTTCTTACTTTTAACTACAGCTATTAGCACAAATATCACAATAATTACGGCAATAATAGCTGCAAAAATAGCTATAATCTGAAGAACTAAAGCAGTGTCATCACTGTTTTCAGATGCGTTATTAGAGTGCTTATGCTTGTTGTGAAGAAGTTTGTTATTATGGTTATCTCCATCTTGTCCAACTTCATCTTTTATAGCTATATCATGTTCTTCTTCATCTCGGCCCTCTTCGTCACCCTCGTCGTCACTTGCTCCAGCAGCAGCTCCCGCACCTAAAGCGGCATTAGGATCAGCATTATCTCCAACAGCAAAATTAAGAACGCGAGTATCACTTACAGAGCGTCCGTTTTTAAGCTTTCCAGAAAAAGTGAGCTTTACGTGGTAGATTCCAGGCTTAGAAAACACCCAATTCACATGAGTATGAGCATTAGTTTCAATCCAGCTATTTTGCGGATATCCTTTAGTACTATCCCAAAGTTGCTGTGGATTATTGTTTCCATTTTCTAAGTAAACATGCAATTTGCCCGGACCGCTTACTCCTTCAAGAGAAAGATTCGCACCACGATTAAGCTCGTTAAGCACGCCACCTTCCTGTGTGTTCCAACCAAGCCATGGCACATCAGGATTCTGAGTTTGTGGAATAACATACAGCTTAGTTCCAGGCTTTTCGCCAATAAAACTGTAAGCAGCGTCATCAGGCATAGGAATTATTGAATTGCCACCTAATTTAAATACCACATTTTCTGGGTCTCGCCACACTGGTTCGTCACCAGTATCATCGCGAATCTTCAATTTCCATTTGCCATCGATTAGCGTTGGACCAAAATCGGCATGACCTGCTTGAATCATAACTGGCTGATTGCCTTCAGCAGCATAAGCAGTGTGCATTGAAGTTGGCACGCATAAAGATGCAACCAAAGTCATTAAAGAAAATATGAGCGCAAGCAATGAAGTAGGATATGCATGCTTTTGTTTTACTTGCAATGTTTCATTTTGTTTGTAATTCATTATTTAAACTTTCTAGTAATAATACGAATATTATTTACAACAATTTCAATTTAGAACGTATCACTGCTCCGCATGCGCCAGTTATTGCACATAAGCCAACGCTCGCGCTTGAAGCTGCAACCGCAACCCACTTTGTTGAGGAACCACTACTTTTCTTATCCTCTGGATTATCCTCATACGCTTCATCAGAATCTTCATCGTATTGCCTTGCATCTTTTGAAGCCTGATTTTCCTTATTTTTAGCTAAACCAGAATTGCTAACAGAATTATTCCCGGAATTATTGCCAAAACTATTGCCGGAATTATTATCTGTTTTCACGAAATTACGAACAGTTTGCCCACTTTTCTTAGAGCTCTTGTTTTTAGTATGAGTTCCACTAGAAGTTCGTCGCGATGAATTATGCGACGATTTTCCGCTTGAATTTTCTGTTCTTGTAAAAGAGCTAGAACCAGAGCTAGAACCAGAGCCATTTTGCGCATTATTGTTAGAATTATTCTTAGGATTATTCTTACGATTATTCTTACGATTAGTGAGGTTAATCTTATTGTGATTATTCTTTGTGCGCTTTAATTTTTTGTTGGATTTCTTAAAGAAATTAGATTCGAATTGGAATCCACCGTTAGAACTAGATCCTAATAATCCAGAATTTGCAGCGCCGCCAAATACGCCTTTCAAGAAGCTCCTGCCACCAGCAAAATGCTTAGTCTTATTTTTACGCTTATTTTTACGCTTATTATGGCGCTTCTCATGGCGCTTTTTTCCATGAGGATTCTCATCATCTTCAGAATCAGAACCGCTTTGATCATCATTGCCATCATTGTTATGAGAGTGAGGAACGCCCTTCATCTCAATAACATAATCGCAAAACTCATCAAATTTGCTATTTCTGTAAAGCTCACCGTTCTTTAAAACTAAAGAAGGACGAATCGTTGCACCTTGCATTGATGCATCAAGCTTTAAGTCCAACTTGCTGCTAACAGCACCAGGAATGCGCTTAAAATCGTTTTCTCCTTCCTTTTTAATCAACCAAACGTAATCTTTGACTATGGAAGTTACAGGATTCGTAGGGTCATCGATTGGATCACCTGTAGTAGCATCGGTTGCAACATGAGGGTTAAGCAATACTGTTTTCGCATGTAAAGTATCCCCTGGCTTAAAACGCTTATAAGGAACAATCGCTTTTACTACAGGATGCCCATCAGCACCGTGATCTTCAACGGCGATGGTTGCAGACGCAGTATCTTTACCAATTTGCGTTTCGCCTTCAGTTGCGTGAGCATACACTTTCATCTTGTTCATTGCAGGCTCAGCTGGAAGCTGCAATCTCTCAGCAAAAAGAGTGGTTCCGTACGCGTCAGGACCTTCGTCAGCGCGCACATATCTCCACTCAATACGAGCACCCTTTGGTTTGTTAACTACTTTTAAATCTAAACCGCCATAACCTTCGTATGAATGATAATGCGGATGTTCTCCGGAATCGCGAATATTGCCGATGCGCATATCGCCGCCATCGTCTTTATCCGTGTCTTTATGTTCTTCGGAAGCTTTGTGCGCTTCTTCATCATCGTCAGGATTAATAAAATCACCGCGACGATGCAAATCAAGCGTTTCTGGGATTCCAGAAGTAGGAACTTCGCCGGAATATGTGTCTTCTACTTCAAAAGTGTATTCTGCAGGCTCGGTTGTGATCTGCTTTTTAGTGTTCTTATTTGTAATAGTTGCTGCTACTTTTAGCTTGTAAACGCCAGGCTGCGTAAATCCCCAGTTTGCATGCATATGACCAGCAGTATGTTGGTGAATTACGCCAGGTAGCATAAATCGGCTGCCCTCAGTATCAGGTTCGTCGTCTAAATCGTTCTCTTCAAATGATACTTTCTTCGAATTTTTACCAATGCCATTGGTAGTCCAAAGCAAAATGCGACCGTTCATTGGTCCAGTAACTTGCTGGATTGCAATATCTGCTGTTGCGTCATCTGCGTGAGATGCACCAACTAAAGTTGAAGCATAACCTGTGTCCCAACCCGGGAAGAGAGGATTTCCTTTTTGATTTCCGGAGCTATCGAGATAGTAGTATTCAGTAGCTAGAGCAGGAAGTTGCGATTTTGTAGTGTATGTGCTTTTTGCTACGCGCAAAGTAGTGTTTTCAGGCTTTAAGAAAGTTTCAGCGTCTTTTTCGACGGCCATAATGAATTTACCATTGTATTGAATTGGGTAAAATACGTCTGTATGGCCGTGACTTAGCACTTCTTTTTTTGTAGGATCGTATTTTTCACCACGATTACTATTTTCTAATGCAACTGCTGGTAAAGCTGCACTAAATCCTGATGCAAGCACGGCAAACGCAAGTATTGCAACACTTGCCATTGCAAAAGCACGTTTCCCAATATTCCTGATGACCTGAGTCATTATTATTTCGCTCTCTACACTTCATCTTCTTCAGTCTTATCTGCTCTCTTCTAATATCAGATAATTATTGAAGATATTTTTACAACGTGTATCAATAATAATAATGATTCTCATTAATGGCAAATAAATATTCAGCGCGTGTCGCAAGTAAATAAAATGCAATACAGATTGGCGAGCACTTCCCTGTTTTTGTTTACTTACACACCAAATAAGTAAACATTTTCTGGAAAATTGCCCGCCACTTCAGCTAAATCAAAACTAAATCAACTAATCAACTAATTAGCATCCTTGTTATTACGCTTATATTCGTCGCGAATCTTCACGAAATCCTTATAGTTATTAGCGAACTTCGTTTCACCAGTCTTAAGATCAGTCGTAACAAAATAAAGCCACGGACCTTTCTTAGGATTAAGCGCTGCATAAATAGCATTATCTCCAGGAATACTAATAGGAGTTGGAGGCAATCCTTTATGAATACGCGTATTGTACTTATTATTCGCATCATCTAACTGAGATTGTCTAAGTTCTATAGCTTTTATTCCAATGCCATATGCAACAGTCGTATCCATACCAAGAGGCATGTTTTTATCAAGACGATTCAAAATTACGCGAACAACTTTGCCATAATATTCTTTGGTGTTCACTTCAGCTTCCGCAATTGAAGCTATTTTCAGCACTTTTTCACGTTCATTGCCTTTAGGAACTTTTAACGCGTCTAATTTTTCTATGCGCCGATTAACCATAGATGAAAGGATTTTCTTAGCATCCTTAATCTGCTTAACGTTATAATTTCCAGGCTCGAGCCAACCTTCAAAACTACCATTTGCTTCAGGTGGCAAAATTCCAGCACCTTTAGCGTTAATAATTTCTTTGAACTTTGAGTAATCTACTCCAGAAATTTCAGCAGCTTTTCTAATAATATCAGTTGAACGCTGTCCAGCCTGTACTTCTAAGAATCCTGTAGCTTTAGTTCTGTCTGAAAGAATATCTACAACATCCATAGAAGACATATGCTTCTTTAACTTGTAAATTCCAGGATACAAAATCTTATTATTAGCAGAAACCACGCTTGCAAAAACAGCTTGGGATTTAACGATTCCTTGCTTAACTAATTTCGCGCCAATCGAGTTTGCACCTTCACCAACTTCAACAGTGAAATCTACTGAGCCTTCTCCAGGACCAGGCCAATCATCATTTGCTGAAATCTCTTGCGGATTCATAATAGAACGCGCGATTTTGGCGAAACCATAACCGGCAATGCAAAATATTAACGCAATAACAATGGTAATAATTACAGCGCGAGTGCGACGCTTACGCTTAGATTTCTTCGACTTCATAGACTTCTTACCTTTACTAGCATGAGAAGACTTTATATGTGAAGCTTTAGATTTTGAGGACTTTGAATGGGCGGATTTTAATTTAGCTTTTTCTTCAGAATCAGACTCTGAATCAGAATCCAACTGAAGATCATTAGAATCAGATTTATCGGATTTATCAGACTTATCCGACTTATCCGAATCTAAACTGGATTCTTCAGACTCTAAATCAGATTCCTCATCATAAGATTCTGAAGACTCAGAATCATTGCTAACCCATTGAGCATTATGCTCGAAAAAATCATCAAGATTTTCAGGCACGACACTCTCCTTCATTGTGATAATTATCAATAGCTGATTGCAAAATCAACACTGCCGACTGCTGGTCTACCATAGGACGATGCTTTTTAGTAGAAAGATCCGCTTGCAAAAGCTGGCGGTGAGCACTTACTGTTGTTAAACGCTCATCTTTCCAAACTACTTCTGGTATATAATCCAACGCCCAATCTTTTTCATCATGCAATAATTGCATGCGTTTGATTAAGTTTTTCCCCCAGCGCAGAGCTTTTTTAGCAGATTTTCCTTCAGTGCCATCAAGTTGCAAAGGCAAGCCAATAACAACTTTTTCTACACTGTTATCTTCAATAACTTCAAGTACTTCATCGATAGCACGGAAGGAATCCCCAAACACTTGCACATTACCAATCGGATGAGCAAATGTAAGCTCAGGGTCGGAAACCGCAAGACCGACCCTGGCATCACCTAAATCAACGCCAAGCCAAATCATAAAAACTAAAACCAAGCTTTCTTGTTCTGCTTAGCGCAAATTTAATACGCACTTTATTTTAAAGTAGGCAAAAATTTTCATAAACTTTAATTTTATTTTTTAAAACTAAAGATTTGCAACTTCTGCCTTAACGGATTCAAGTGCTTCATCAATCTTAGAAGCGTCAACGCCACCGCCCTGAGCGAAGTCTGGCTTGCCGCCACCACCGCCACCAAGCACCTTGGAAGCAGTACGAACAAGATCTCCAGCCTTGGCTCCAAGACCGCGAGCAGCTTCGTTTGTAGCAACAGCAACCATTGGGCGATCATCTTCATTAACACCAGCAAGCACAACAACCACTGGAGCAGATTCACCTAAGCGAGCGCGAATATCTAGAGCTGTCTTACGCAAGGCATCGAATGAGCCAAAATTGCCAACATTCTTAAGAACAAGCTTAACTTTTTCGCTACTGTTCTTTGCTTCATCAACTAATGCTGGTACAGACTCATTTAATTGAGCTTCGTAAACAGCAGCAAGCTTACGATCAGAATCCTTCATCTTGTTAAGCAAAGATTCCAAGCGTTCAGCTAACTCGTCTGGACGAGCGTTAACCATATCTGCTAATTGCGCAACCAAAGTGTGTTCGCGAGCGCCATACTCGTATGCAGCCTCGCCGCAAAGAGCATCGATTCTGCGCACACCAGAGCCAATAGAAGACTCGGAAAGAATTGTTACCATGCCAATCTTTCCAGTGCTCTTAGCGTGAGTACCACCGCAAAGCTCGCGGCTCCAACCGTCGCCGATTTCAACCACGCGCACAACGTCGCCATACTTTTCGCCGAACAAGTGCATTGCTCCAAGCTTGAAAGCGTCGTCAATTGGCATTTCCTTTGGAACAACCTGCAAATCGTCGCGAATACGCTCGTTTACGCGAGCTTCCACGCGAGAAAGCGCATCCTTATCAACAGCCTTTGGCCACTGGAAGTCGAAGCGCAAACGATCTGGATCAACTACAGAACCGCGCTGAGTTGCCTGTGGACCAAGCTCTTCGCGCAAAGCCTTGTGCAGAGTGTGAGTAGCAGTGTGAGAACGTGCCAAAGCAGCCCTACGAACCTGATCAATATTCGTGTTCACTGGAGCACCAACACTCAAAGTACCTTCAGTAAGTCGGCAGCTGTGAACAATCAAATCCTTAATTGGACGCTGAACATCGTCAACTTCCAAAATTGCGCCGTCGTCGGAGATAATCTCACCCTGATCAGCAATCTGACCGCCGCGCTCAGCATAGAATGGCGTGCGGTCGAGAATAATCTCAACGTTTGCAGGAGCAGTAACGCTTTTAACAGAACCTTTACCTGCTTCAACAATTGCCAAAACGTTCGAGCGGCTGGAGAAGTCTGTGTAACCAAGGAAGTCGATTGGCTTTTCAAGCTCCTTCTTAATATCGTCATAAACGCTAACGTCCACATTGTGACGCTTCTTCAAAGCATCAGCGCGAGCGCGGCCCTTCTGCTCGCTCATAAGCTCTCGGAACTTAGCTTCATCAACCTTAACACCCTGCTCAGCAGCCATCTCCAAAGTCAACTCGATTGGGAAGCCGTAAGTATCGTGCAAAGTAAATGCGTCAGAGCCGCCAACAATAGGATCATCCTTGTGTTCTTTCTTAGCTTTTTCAACAGCCAAGTCAAGAATAGTTGTGCCCTTTTCAAGAGTGCGACGGAACGCGTCTTCTTCACCGTATGCAGCTTCGCTGACTTCATGGAAAGTATTATTAAGCTCTGGATAGCTTGGTTCCATTGCAGCCTTAGAAACTGGGAACAAGGTTGGAAGAACTGGATCTTGAACGCCGAGCATGCGCATTGCGCGAACAGTTCTGCGGAGAAGACGACGAAGTACATAGCCGCGGCCAACATTACTTGGACGCACGCCATCACTCATAATCATCAAAGCGGAACGTACGTGATCTGCTACAACGCGGAAACGCACGTCAGCATCATTATTATCACCGTACTTTACGCCGCTAAGCTTTTCTGCAGCTTCAATAACTGGGTAGACTTCGTCGGTTTCGTAAATATTTTCCTTACCTTGCATAAGGTAAGCCAAACGTTCCAAACCTGCGCCGGTATCAATATTCTTCTGGTCAAGCTCACCAACAATATGCAAATCAGTCTTGGACTTGACGTTATCTACCTGGAAGTTTTCGAAAACCAAATCCCAAATCTCAATAAAACGAGATTCGTCAGCAGCAGGACCGCCATCCTTACCGTATTTAGGACCGCGATCAACGTAGATTTCGGAGCATGGGCCGCCAGGACCAGGACCACCAGTAGTCCAGAAGTTATCTTCCATGCCGAAAACTTGCATGTGCTCTGGATCGAAGCCTTCGTTCTTCCAAATTGCGCGAGCTTCATCGTCGTCAGTATAAGTAGTTACCCAAAGCTTTTCAGGGTCAAATCCGTATCCGCCCTTATCTTGCGGAGTTGTTAAAAGCTCCCAAGCGTAGTGAATAGCTTCTTCCTTAAAATAATCACCAAACGAGAAGTTACCAACCATCTGGAAGAATGTGCCGTGACGAGTAGTCTTGCCGACTTCGTCAATATCAAGAGTACGAACGCACTTCTGATTCGAAGCCATGCGGCGCGAAGGAGGTGTCTGCTCTCCGAGCAAGTAAGGAATAAACGGCACCATGCCTGCGATAGTAAATAACGTAGTTGGATTCGGCGAAATAAGAGACGCCGAAGGAACAACCATATGACCATTCTTACCAAAATAGTCGAGATAACGCTTTGCAATTTCTGCTGTGCGCATAGGTATGAACTCCTCTTGTTTTATTTAAGACGCCATGAGTCAAGGCGGCACAAAGAAATATCATACCATCATGATTAAGGCGTTAAAGCAGATGAGTAAATCTGCCGTGTTAGCTCAAATATTATTTTTAATCGACAGCTTTATCGGCCGATTCTTCATTAAGCTTTTCAGCTTTAGATTCTGTAGTATAAACTAACTTGTCTGCATGCTTATTCACAGAATCATATTTATAACTACCGGATTCAACTTGACCGGATTCAACTTGCTTAGCATAGCGTGAATTCAACTCTTCTTCATGATTCTTGCAATTAGAATTGAAATCTCTAAACAAGAGTATCAAAGTGCGCAAATTAAGAGTATCTGGACTATCGTCATCTAAAATCTTGCATGCCGCAGCAGAAAGCTTGTTCTTCAAATAAGCGCGGAATTTCGTAACAGCTAATACTCCAGCAATAAAACCAGTGGCAACCCAGAATAAACGCTTAAACATGACTCTACTCCTCGTTATCTAAAGAAGAATTTAAAGAAGAATGCGATGAGGATAATTTATCTTCTTTATCTGATTTATCTGAAGATTTAGATGAAGAAGATACAGCAGATGCCATAGCAGAAACAACAGCAGACGCTACTGCAGAAGCTGCATTCGACACATGCTCTGAACTTTTAGATTCAGCAGAATCAGAATGTTTGTTGAAGAAAGATGAGAATGTATCTTTGATGGAATATCC
This sequence comes from Gardnerella sp. KA00255, assembly GCF_049244095.1. Lineage (NCBI taxonomy): Bacteria > Bacillati > Actinomycetota > Actinomycetes > Bifidobacteriales > Bifidobacteriaceae > Gardnerella > Gardnerella sp. KA00255. The sequence goes on along the minus strand of NZ_CP058374.1, from coordinate 1,360,095 downwards.
AATAGATGCAAGCTTTATAATTGGCTTGCCAAGGAATGTTCCATACAAATCAGTAAGAGCGCTAATATTCGTTAAGGTTGTGCGAGTGGAATCAGTAATTACATTCACATCATCCAAAGTCTTATTAACTCGCTTCATAGTTGTTAACGACTCATCGATTGCAGGAATAGCGTGATCACCTGATTCTTTAACAGTTTGTGAAACTTGGTCAAACATTTTACCCAATCTAATAAGTGGGTAAATTATGGAACCAGAAAGCACTGCGAACGCAATTGCCGCAATCAATCCCGCGATATCTCCAACGCTCATCATACCTCTTTCCTGCCATGAAGAAATCACGTTTATCCCATGATTTCCAACATTATTCTGCTCGCCTAAAGCTCACAGATTTATCCTATGCAATGACATAAGATTAACGAACGGTCACGACTCAAAATATTAACTAAATCTGCCGCTACTCGTTGTATCCCTTAATTTCAATAGCTTGATCTAATGGCTTAGTCGTATCAAAATCAAGTCTTGTTACGCTACCGTTTGCCGGTCTTTCACTTAAATCGTATCCTTCAGGAGCAAAGCGATGCATAAGACTTAGCAAAGTGTTGCCATGCGAAATTTGCAAAACATTATCTCCGTCCAGCAAACTTTTATTAGCTGCGATAAGAGAAAAACCACCTTCTACGCGAGTCCAATATTCAATATCCGACTCAGCGTCATGGAAAGGATCAGCTTCTTTAAGCATGTCGCGAGTTGCACTAAGACCAAATTTCTCAACTATTTCATTATATGAGTGAACACCATGCGGAGCTCCTGCAGCCCACCATGCCATAGACATATCTTGACCTTCAAAATACCCATAGCATTGTTCACGAAAATGCATATCGCTTATAAGCTTTGGGCGTTCGTGTTCTGCAGTTTCGTTTATGTCTAAGATTTTCTGTGCCGTAACTTGCGCACGAGTAGTATCTGAGCAGTAAGCTGCAGCAAAATCAACATTAGCTAATTTTTTAGCAGCCCGATTAGCATCCGCAATACCGCGCTCAGTTAATGGAGAGTTAGACCATCCTTGCAAACGGTTATATCTATTGAACATAGTCTGACCGTGACGAACCAAGTAAATATGCAATAACATAATGCCTTCGTTTCCATGCGTATATTGCGCTTTACATTTTAATATGTCTTAAAATGCGTTTTAATTTATCTCGATGTGTTCTAACTCGCTTTAACTAGCCTTAGCGTGTATTTTTAAACGCAAATATTGCAATCAAAAAACACACGCTAAAGCTGAAACTAAAACTAAACCTAAATCTCAAGCTTAATCTAAATCTATTTCTCCAATTTCGTGGAATCGCTTTGCAATAAGCTCAGGAGTAGTATCCGAAACCCAAGCAGCCATACCAGATTCAGAACCAGCTAAATACTTGATTTTGTTAGCAGCACGTCTGAATGAGAAGAATTGCAAATTCAAACGATAATGAGATCTGCGAGGATCGCGAACAGGAGCTTGATGCCATGCTGCGATATAAGGAAGATCCATGCCCTTGCCATCGCCTTTATCGAAGAACTTATTCCCTCTTTTCAGCAAAGTAATATACATTTGCGCAAGATCCCAGCGCTCTTGATCATCAAGCTGATCCAAGGTTAATACGTCTCGAACTGGAGAAACATGAACTTCTAGCGGCCACCTAGCAGCTGCAGGAACATATGCAACCCAACTGTGATTTCGCATAATAACGCGAGTTCCAGCTTCAAGCTCTGCTTTCATCAAATCCTTAAGCAAATTTCCACCAGTGCGATCGAAATAAGCTTCAGTATGACGCAATTCTTGTTCAAGTCGAGGAGCAATAAATGGATAGCAATAAATCTGTCCGTGAGGATGAGCTAGCGAAACACCAATTTCCGCACCGTGATTTTCAAATGGGAATATTTGCTCAATTCCATCAATCTGACTAATTTCTGCAGTACGGAAAGCCCACGCTTCAACTACAGTACGCATTCTAAAAACAGAAAGATTAGCTGGAAGAAGATTCTCATCTGGACCGAAGCAAATTACTTCGCATCTGCCAGCTGCAGGAGCTTTTTTCCACAATGGATTTCCGTCAACATATTTGACTGACACGTCTTCGCCTGGAACTTGCACCATTGATGGGAAGCGGTTTTCAAATATTACAACGTCATAATCCGTATCTGGCACTTCTCCATCTTGGTAAGGATCCCCCGGCTTGCGCGCAGCTAAAGGATTGCTTTTAGCAAGAACGGTTGGACCGGCTGTAATAGGGCGATTCATACGAGCTGTTGCCATAGGAATCCAGTCGCCAGTAAGAGGATCCTGGCGCATTTCTGGAGCCGTATAAGGCGATTCGTTTCCATTCGCATCCACTATATACGAGAAGCGGTAAGGAAGTTTGCGCGGATCTTTTAACTCTCGCGTTTTACGACCGCTTACGTATTCAGGATTGTCATCCATGTAGAAGAAATCGCGTCCGTCTGCAAGCTTTGTTGCAGTAATACGAATATGCTCTCGAGCGTACGTTCCAGGGCGATAAAGCTTATACGGATATTCACCATCAAAATCACGAATAGGATTTTGCATGGATACTGTTATTGGAGTTTGCAGCATATCTTTGGAAGATAATAAATCAGATTCATCCTCAGATTTCGATACAAGATCCATTAGAGAAGAATCTCCAACACCCGTGCTCGTTATTTTATTGATAGCAGAAGTATCTTTTTGACGAGCTGCGCGAATTGCATCAACATCAATCGCGTCAAACGCGTCTGTATCTTCCAAGTTTCTAATTACTTGCGAATCGTCTATATTTGGACGTTCAGATCCTTTTTCGTTGATTTCAAATCCTGGAGCGGCTCCACCTTCAAATCCTGCTCCTGGACCAGCAAACCCTGCATTAGTTGGTATTGAATGTAAACCATCCATTGCAAAAGTCTTATCTTTCGAATCTGATCCTTTAATTTTGTTATTAGTCGATTCGTTTTCTGACTGGCTAATATTTGGGTTCATAATGTAACTCTTGTTCTGGCTTTCGTTTTGATCGTTTAAAGTATTGTAAGACATTTCGACCCCATCGTCTTCGCACCCTGAAGTGCTAAGCGTAGTTTTTACTATTCTATGCTTTATTCCCGTATAATACACTCTACATGTTACTTTTTGTAACATAACGAGCGTTATTGCAAATATCATAACACATATATGTGAACTTTTAATATAAATCTGTAATAAAATGTAACTTTCGCAAAACGCCGGAAGAATACCATATTCTAAACATTTGCCAAATAACACTAAATAACGCATTAACCCCTGCCACGTTATATACACAGCAGGGGTTAAGCGGTATGTCCTTAAGAATTAAATCGACGAATTAACGAGCGTAGTATTCGACGACGTACTGAATGTTGACTTCAACTGGAATCTGATCGACTTCCGGCTTACGAGTCAAAGTAGCCTTCAAAGAGGCAAGATTCACATCGAGATAACCAGGAACTGCTGGCAAAACGTCGCGATGAACGCCTTCAGCAGCCATCTGGAATGGAACCATTGTCTGGCTCTTAGCGCGAACCTGAATGGTCTGACCTGGCTTCACACGGTAAGATGGGCGATCAACAAGATTGCCATCAACCAAGATGTGACGATGTACAACAAACTGACGAGCCTGGGCGGTGGTGCGAGCAAAACCTGCGCGCAAAACCAAAGCATCAAGGCGGGTTTCCAAATCGGTGAGCATTGCGTCACCGGTCTGGCCTGCAGTGTGCGTACCCTTTTCGTAAGCAGCGCGAAGCTGCTTCTCGGAGATGCCGTACTGAGCGCGAAGACGCTGCTTCTCACGAAGACGTACTGCGTAATCGGACTCTGTACGACGACGAGTGCGGCCGTGCTCACCTGGAGCATATGGGCGCTTCTCGAAGATACGCTGAGCCTTTGGAGTTAAAGCGATGCCGAGGGCGCGAGAAAGACGCACCTGACGGCGAGAACGCTGAACATTAGTCATAGCTAATCCTTTAATTCTGTCGTTATCTGAACGGAACGTGAATGTAATCATTTGACTACTCACGCTGAGCCGGCCTCTCCAGTGCTTCTTCGTGTTAACACACGAACACACAAAAATTAAAGCTTTGAAAACATGTAAGTTCTGCAATGCATAATTCCTGTGCGCCGACCCACTGATGGGCTAAGGCTCCAGACGTGCCTAAAAATAGGCAACGTTGCCAATAGTACTCTGTGGTGTGAATGTAATAACGCCAGAATCCATAGAATAAACACGATCCGCGCAATCAGCTACTTGATTATCGTGAGTTACTACCAACACAGCTGCCCCTTTAGCAGCAGCGTCTCGCAACATATCGATAACAACAAGAGTATGCTCTGAATCCAAGTCACCCGTAGGCTCGTCGAAAATTAAAAGCTTCGGATTCGTCATCATCGCACGCGCAATCATAACACGCTTTACTTCGCCGCCTGAAAGCTCTTTAGGATAACACCACAATAAGTCTTCAATATCCAATTTTTTAAGTAAAGCTACAACTTTATCCATATAGGATTCAGTCGTATTTTCAGTGGACTTATCAGACTTATTGCCAGTATCGCAACCAGCCTTATCGAAATCTTCCAAAATGTACATAGGTAACATAACATTTGCACAAACTGTAAGATTCGGCATCAAAGTATGAGTTTGCGAAACATATCCTATATTTCTTGCTCGCAATTCAGATATTTCATCGTCGGTACAATTCGCCGAAGAAATATCACATCCGCATATTTTCACGCTTCCATGAGAAGGTTTAAGCAATCCTGCAACAATATTAATAAACGTAGTTTTGCCATTGCCAGACTTGCCTACTATTGCCGCAAACTCGCCTGATTTTAATGAAAAACTCACATTATCAACTGCCGCAAATGTCTTTTTTCTGCGAACAAAATTGCGCGTAACTCGAGTAATCTTAACAATCTCATTAGCATCAGAAGCTGAATCAGAATTAATTTCACTATCTGTATCTTTGTGAAATTCTCTGTACGATTTGCTTTCACTCATGTTTAAAATCACCCTACTTTTATTCGCCTTCGCGCAATCTTAGGTAAGATTCACCCATAGCAATTCGCCAAGTTACAGCCATAGAAGTCAGCATCGTAGTGACTAGCGAAATAGCAACACCTGCGATAATCAATCCAATTACTGGAGCTGCAGTAATTTCAAGATAAGGCAATTGCATTTGCTTTGAAATCAACGAACTGTACGGGAACAAAATCAGAGAAGCAAAAGACACTCCAATAATTCCGCCAAGCAAGCCTATTATGAATGATTCTTTCATCATTAATTTCACTAGTCTTGAGCGAGTCACGCCCATGATTCTTAGCGATGCGCATTCTTTTTGCGTTCGTTAATAGAAGATGCAAAAACGGCGACCATAATAATTACAGTAATTATCCACAAAATTCCTATAACTATAGAAATAGATCTAGTTACTATAGATAAATTATCTTTAGTTGTAGCAGTAACACCGCCTGGAAAAACTATTCCGATGCCTTTTAATCCGCTTGTTTTGCGAATATTATCTGCGACTTTTTGCGCACTATATCCTTTATCTAATTTCACTAATACAGCTGATATAGCTTTATTAGCATATTCTTTAGGAATAGCAGCATGGCCAACTTTTGCGGAATATTCGACTACTTGTGGAACTGTTTGCATGTTTACAAATACTGAATTATCAAGACTCGTACCAGTTTTTGCAAGCTGAGCTACAACAGGCCAATAATGCCCATAAAGCCGAACTGTATTTTCATATGAAACGACTACGTTAGCTCCAGCAATCATTTCACCTTTATGCAGCGTATTTTTATGTTGCGAATAAATCCAAGGGCCTATAACAAAATCAGAGTCGGGGTCGAATCCAATAATTTGCAATTTTTCTGCACAGCATCCTGCAGAAAGCGACGAAATATAAGTTTGTACGCTGGCTTTTTTAACACCTTTAGCTTTGCGAACTAAGTCCTCAATATTATTCGTAAAATAAAATGTGCTCGATCCGCCATTTGTTAACAAAGCTTCAGCTTTATTATGTGTTCCTTGCGGAATCACCATAATATCTGCACCTAAACGTTCGCGCATACTTTCTAATCCGCGCGATAAATTCATAGAAATCAGCGCGCCGCCGAAGAATACTGCAGACAAGCATGCGGCAACTATAACAAGCGATATAGTTCGCAATGATTTGTACTTGAGATTCTCCAGCGGCAAACGCTTTAATGTAATTTGTTGCATAGCATTTACGAATTACAGTTATCTTAATTATTAATCTTTTATTTCAATTACTGATATTCGCGTTTATATTAACGTTTATATTAACGTTAATTTTTCACGCTAGTATCAATTCTGCTCTTCGCATTCAGATGATTTCAAATCCAAATACGCGCCAGCTGCTGAAAATACTGCTGTTAGAACAGCTAACACAATCAGAGTTGGTCGAGTAACTGAATTGCAATGCATTGCTGGGCTTGAGCAAACGCCAATAAGGAAAGTAGGAACTGAAATCATAAGCAAAGCATTTAATACGATTGCGATGCTGATTCCAGCGCGAACTGAAGATTTTACAAACAAAGCTACAACGCCGAGTATTGCAATAATAATTCCAATGCCTAATGCAGCTCGACCAGTGTAGTAGCAAGCCATTGGAGCAGCGCTATGCATTGCGCCACCCATGCCTTTCATGCCGCCCATACCTTTCATGCCGCCCATACCTTTCATTCCTCCCATTGCGCCAGATTTGCATACAGGAGCGAAAGTTATAGGAGCGATAGCAATGAGAATACCTAAAATAATCGCTGGAATAGAAGCGAATAACTTGTTTTTCATAATAAATACCTCTTTAAAATGTATGTTATTAATTTTTAGTGTCACATTTTCTTCAATGTCACACGCCTTACGGCACTCACGTTTGCAAGTACCACGCCTCTTAAAAAATCTTGTTTACGCATACAAAAACACGCAATATTTAAGCACTAAGTAACCTCCCCTTAGCTACCATAGCTAAAAATCTTGCTCTCCTGCGTTTCCGCATACGTATATATTTTTTCTTATACTTTAAAAGAAAACAAGACTTGAATATTTTGTTTTTGCAGATATAATCACAACTTTTCTATAGGAGCGACTCTTAGCATTAATCGTTTTACTCCGTCGCTTCCAAAATCGACTGTTATAATCGAGTTTCTGCCTTTGTCTTGCGTTGAGATAATAGTTCCCAAACCGTATTGGTCGTGTGTAATTTTGTCTCCAGCTTTGAAATCTTGAATATTAAGCTGATTATCACGATTTAACGAGCTAGAAGAGCTAGACGATTTAGCGTAGCTAGACGACAATGAGCTAAAAGAGCTAGAAGACTTATACGAGCTAGAAGATTTAGAAGATAAAGATCTAGATGTTCTAGAAGACGCACTTGAATAAGAGCTGGATCTACTTCCATACGTGCTAGACGATCCATAAGAGCTAGACGATCCATAAGAGCCATAGCTTGAATAAGAGGATTTTCTTGATTTTCTTGCGCCTTTTGCATATGAATCCGATCCGTACGCGCGACCTGTAAACGATGAAGATTCACTATAATCGTCATCCCAACCGCCGTCGCTTCCAAAATCATCGCAATCTTCGTCAAAATCATCTTTTGAAAAACGACTTCTCCCAAACTTTTTGCGCCCGAACTTAGAGGAACCGAACTTAGAGGAACCGAACTTAGACCCGCCAAAACTTACAGATTCGCCTTCGTATTCACCTTCCCACTCGTCAAATCCAGCTTCTTTACGCTCCCAATGAATTAAATCTTCTGGAATCTCATCCAAGAATTGGCTAGGAACCATATCCATAGCTTCTCCCCATTGCGAGCGCACAGCAGCGTACGTCAAATACAATCTTTGCTTTGCGCGAGTAATTCCCACATAAGCCAATCGTCTTTCTTCGCAAAGCTCAGACTCGTTATCTATAGCGCGTGAATGAGGGAAAGTTCCTTGTTCCATACCGGTAAGGAATACGACTGGATACTCTAGTCCTTTTGCAGTGTGCAATGTCATTAAAGTTACTTTTCCAGTATCTTCATTGCTTCCAGGCAATTGATCCGAGTCTGCTACGAGTGCAGTTTGCTCAAGGAATCCAGCAAGTGTCACTTCATCTGCTGTTTGCTCGTATTCTGCTGCTACAGATTGCAATTGCGACAAATTTTCTACACGATTAGCATCTTGTGGATCTTCAGAACGCTTTAATTCGTCTAAAATTCCTGTTTTTGAAAGCACATTTTTAACTATTAGAGATGGCTTTGAATCTAATTTTTGAGTCATTTCTATAAGTTCTTGCATTAATGTGTGGAAACTTTTTATTTGCGTAATGCTACGAGTTGGCATTCCAGGTATGTTTTCGCACTGTTCGATTGCATTCCAAAAACTTGTGTTATTAGCTTGTGCGTATGAGATTAAAAGTGATTCTGCGCGAGATCCCAATCCTCTTTTAGGCACGTTAAGTATTCTTCGAATGTTTATATCGTCGTTTGGGTTAACAATGCTTTGCATATAAGCAAGCACGTCTTTTACTTCTTTGCGCTCGTAGAATTTAGTACCGCCAACTAATTGGTATGGTAATCCTGCGCGCATCAGCGCATCTTCTAAAGCTCTTGATTGAGCGTTTGCGCGATACATGATTGCTATGTTTGAGTAAGGTATATTTTCTTCACTAGAAAGCTTGGAAATTTCTTGCGCAATCCACCATCCTTCTTGCGAAGCGTTGTTTGCAGCGTATCCGATTATCGGCTCACCCTGACCTAATGCCGTCCATAATTTTTTAGGTTTTCTAGCTTGATTATGTGAGATTACTGAGTTTGCGGCGTCTAGAATCGTTTGAGTAGAGCGATAATTTTGCTCTAACATGATGGTTGTTGCGTGCGGGAAATCTTTTTCAAAATCTTGTATGTTTCGTATGTCTGCTCCGCGGAATGCGTAAATAGACTGGTCTGAATCTCCTACAACTGTTATTGATGCAGGTTTTAGTAAATCATAGTTCGACGATGCATCTTGCGCATATTTCGCATTTTGTGAGTTTGATAAATCGTTTTGAGTATTTTGAGCATTGATATTTTGCGCACCAGTATTGATAGAAGAAGCATTTTGCGCACCAGTATTTTGCGCATCAACTCCAGATAATTCTCGAATAAGCACATATTGCGCATGATTCGTATCCTGATACTCGTCTACAAAAATATATCTAAATTTTCTGCGATACTTTTGCGCAACTTGTGGAACTTTTCTCATAAGCTCTACAGTTCGCATAATAAGATCATCGAAATCAACAGCGTTTGCCATAGCAAGTCTGTGTTGATATTCCGCGTAAACAGTTGCGTAAACGGCTTCTGATTGCCAAGCTCTAGCTAATTGCTGTCCAGAAACTCCAGGGCGATAATCTGTAGCGTATGCAGCTAATTGATCTTGCCAAGTAATCAAACTGTTTTTAAAATCAGATATTTTTGCACTAATACTTTTAGGCGTAAATCGTTTAATATCAATATTTAATTCAGTTGCGATTATTTTAATTAAGCGCTCGCTATCTGAAGAATCATAAATGGAGAATCCTGATTTTAGGCCAATTTGTTCTCCATCTTTGCGCAATATTCTTACGCATGCTGAGTGGAATGTTGAAACCCACATATGCAGGGCTTCGTTTCCAATAAGAGTTGCTAAACGTTCTCGCATTTCAGCAGCGGCTTTATTAGTGAATGTAATTGCGAGTATATGACTTGGCCACTCGTGATGTTGACTTAAAATCCATGCAATTCTGCGAGTTAGTACTCGAGTTTTGCCTGATCCTGCTCCAGCTCCTATAAGTAGTGCTGAGCCTTCGTATTTAACTGCTTGTAATTGTTGAGCGTTTAGTCCTGCTGTGAGTTTTTCAGTGTCGATTGCGATTTGTTGATTTGAGTAATATTCGTAAGAGTTTTTAGAAAAATCAGCTGTAGATTCAGTAACTTCATTAGATTCATTCACTTCAATAGCTTCTGTAGATTCTGTAGCTTTGGTAGCTTCATTCGCTTCAGTAGCTTCGTTCGCTTCAGTAGCTTCGGCAGCTTCGTTCGTAAAATCGTATGCTTTTTCTGCTGAACTATTATCGGAATAATCTTCTGAAAGATTGTCTGCTTGCTTTACGCTTTCGTTTTCGATTGGTTCACCAAACAAATCAGTATCGTACATGCTTGAACTCATTCATTCAGGTTTACCATATGCTCAGGTCACTTAAAATATGATTTTGCGCATACAAGTCCTCACAACAAATGTTACGCGTTAGTACAATAAATCTTACAGAAAATAATATGAAAATGATGTAAAAATAACCACGTATTAAGCAATAGCATTAAATAATATTGAAACTCGTGCTAACAGTTGTATTACAGTCAGGGGTATGCTTAAAAGTTAAACGCTTAAATTGCTTATTAAACTATTAATTATTAGCTTATTAGACGTGGATTGAATAGATATTGATGCGTATTAGATGCATACTAAATACGCGTTAAAACATAAACATGCGTACCAAATAAGCATTGGTAGGCATGAGATGCATATAGGTAGGAATTAGAAAGGAAAACAATCGTGCAAGAACTGGAAGAACGCATCCGCAAAAACGGTATCGTTAAGCCTGGAAACGTATTGAAAGTTGATTCTTTTCTTAATCACCAATGTGATGTAACTCTATTCGATCATATGGGCGAAGAATGGGCTAAGCATTTTAAAGATGTGAATATCACAAAGATTTTAACTATTGAAGCTTCGGGAATTGGAATCGCATGCGTTGCTGCAAGACATTTTGGTAATGTTCCTGTAGTTTTCGCTAAAAAAGCGCAGTCTATTAATCTTGATGGCGATCAATATGTTTCGACTGTTTTCTCTTTCACTAAGCAGCGCGAGTTTCCTGTAATTGTTTCGCGTAAATATTTAAGTAGTGAAGATAGCGTGCTTATTTTGGATGATTTTTTGGCTAATGGAAATGCTTTACAAGGTTTGATTGATATTTGCAATCATGCTGGAGCTAAAGTTGCTGGCATTGGTATAGCTATTGAAAAGGGATTCCAAGGCGGCGGAGATTCTTTGCGTGAAGCGGGATACGATGTTGCTTCTTTGGCAATTGTTGATTCTATGAATCCTTCTGACGGATCCATAATATTCCGCGAGCAAATCTGAAGTATTTCTGATAATCGCTTGTAAGACGTCTGATAAATCGTTTGCAAGACGTCTAATCGCCTTATGTTAATCATCTAATAACAGGCTTGCCGAATATTAGATAACCAGTGTTAGATAAAGCGTATTTTTAACTTTCGCATATTCTCTTGCTTATTTACTAATATTTCAGATTGAATACGATCCCGTACTCACGCATTTGTGTAAATATTTGTGAAAGAAACGAGAAGAATTTTTCACAAATAGCACTTTTGCGTCAAAATGCTGTAAAGTACTCTGGTTAGTAAATGTCAGCATAAACACTTGAGCAGGTGACTAAACATATGACTGAAGTGGTGATTGCAAGCGCAGCGCGCACACCTATTGGTAAATTCGGCGGTAGTTTATCTTCCCTCTCCTCAGTTGACTTAGGAGCGATCGTAGCCAAGGCAGCAATCGAACGCGCAGGAATTGCAGCGAAAGATGTTGACCAAGCTATTTTCGGCAATGTTTTACAAGCTGGAAGCGGCCAAAACGTAGCTCGCCAAATCGCATTAAAATCAGGACTTTCTACTTCAAGCTGCGCAATGACCATAAACGAAGTGTGCGGTTCCGGATTGAAAGCTATACGTTTAGCACAAGCCGCAATCGTAATGTCAGACGCGCAAGTAGTTGTGGCTGGCGGAACTGAAAGCATGAGCAACGTACCATTTTACGCACAAGATTTGCGTTTTAATGAGCATCGTTATGGCGATTACACTCTTATAGATGGATTAAAACGAGATGGCTTATGCGATGCTTTTACCGGCGACGCAATGGGTGTTACTGCAGAAAACGTTGCTGCTAGATTTGCAATATCTCGCGAAGCTCAAGATCTTTTCGCGCTAAAATCTCATCAAAAAGCTGTGAAAGCACAAGAAAATGGCGAATTTGATGCTGAAATCACTCCAGTTCAGTTAGCAGATGGCACTCTTGTAAACAAGGACGAACATCCTCGAGCAGATACTTCATTAGAACGTTTAGCTAAGCTTCGTACACTTTTCAAACCTTCAGTTGATTTTTCTGATAGTTGCAGAAACGCTAATAATACTTGCGAGTGCGAGCATACAACTAATGGCTGTGGGAACGAACATACGCCTAAGAGTTGCGGGAACGAACATACCCCGACAGTTACGGCAGGAAACGCAAGTGGCATAAACGACGGAGCTGCAGCACTCGTACTTATGAGCAAAGATTACGCTTTAGAGCACGGAATCGATTATTTAGCTGAAATAGTTGGATTTGCAGAAGGCGGAATTAACCCAGATCTCATGGGTTACGCTCCTAAAAAAGTAATGGAACGACTTTTAAATAAAACAGGTTTCAGCTTTGACGATATTGATTTGTTTGAAATTAACGAAGCGTTTGCAGCACAAAGCATAGCCGTTTCTGAACAATTGCATATTGATGAGGAAAAGTTGAACGTGCGAGGCGGTGCGATTGCACTCGGACATCCGCTCGGAGCCAGCGGTGCAAGAATTTTAACAACGCTAATCTACGCTTTACGCGATCGCCATTTGAAAAATGGAGTTGCAGCTTTATGCGTAGGCGGTGGAATTGGAGTGTCCTTGCAAATCGCCATGCACTACTGACGTATCAACGCAAATAATGAGGTAAATATGACTGCTTTTCGTGAACTTAGTGTCAACGATCGCATCAAAACATTGCAATCAGAAGGATTGTTAAGCGAAAACGAGACACGACTTTTACTCGAACAACAAGCAGAAAGCTCTAGAACCAACATTCCGGCAGATATTGCAAACCATATGATTGAACATCAAATAGGAAAATACACTTTGCCTGTTGGAGTAGTTCGAAATTTAATCGTAAACAACGAAAAACACAATGTGCTTTTAGCAACAGAAGAGCCATCTGTAATCGCAGCAGCATGCAACGGCGCACGCATAACAGCGATGAGCTTAGAACACGGCATAATCGCATCATCTCCAAGCTACATGACAACAGTTCAAATAGTTTTTGAAGATTATGACGGCACGCTAGCCAAACGATTAGAAGACGTAGTTAACAGTCGAAAAGACGAAATATTAAATATTTCAGACAAAGCACACCCATCGATTGTGGAGCGAGGCGGAGGAGCGCGCAAATGCCGCGTTGAAGCTTTGAAAAGCTTCGCCAAACTATCGATTGACGTGGATACAAAAGACGCAATGGGTGCGAACATCGTAAACACTATTGGCGAAGCTGTAAAAGCCCAGCTGGAAAGCTGGCTCGGCTGCGAGGCGCTTGTGGCTATATTGACCAATACAAGCCGCCACGCGACTGTGGCGGAAGTGCACCTTCCTACAATCAGCCTGGCTTCGAACAAATTACCTGAAAGCGAAAAAGCTTCGGAAGGTGCGCGGCTCGCACGCCGAATCGCGGCATTAAGCGCGTTCGCCTCCGCAGACCCGGAGCGCGCCGCCACGCATAACAAAGGCATCCTCAACGGCATAGCCGGTGCTGCGCTCGCATCAGGAAATGATACGCGAGCGCTTGAAGCGTCTGCTCATGCGTGGGCGGCTCACTCCGGCAGCTATCTGCCGTTGTCAACGTGGAGCATCCAAGAATACGAATCTCAAGAAACGCTTTACGGACGCATAGAAATACCTCTCCAAATCGGCATTGTAGGCGGATCCATTACTTCTTTACCGATGGCTCAAATAGCAATCCACGTTGGTAAATATAAGACTTCTAACGAGTATCGCAATGTTTTGGCAGCGCTTGGTTTAGTTCAAAATCTTGCTGCTTTACGAGCTCTTGCAGGTCCTGGCATACAGGAAGGCCATATGCGCTTACAATCAGCGAATATTGCTATTGCAGCTGGCGCGAAGGGCATTGAGATTGAAGAAATCACAAATAAGCTTGCACACATGAAGGATGCGGATCGAAACGCTCAAACTGCCGAAAAGCTTTTGAAAGCATTACGCGATTTGAACAATTAAATATTTCACTTACAATTACGATTTTGCTTAAATGTCTTGTAAAATCTTTGTTATATGAAATAGTTTTAATCGTGAATCACTAGGGAAAGAATAAAAATGAGTTTTTCTCCTGCGCTGAACGAAAACGCTAAAGATGCTATTAACAAAACGAATAACGGTATGAATACTGAAAATATTATTGTCGGAATCGATCGCATCAACTTCGCCACGCCACACTACTACCTTGACATGGAAGATCTTGCTTTAGCGCGAAATGTGGATCCTAATAAATACACGATAGGAATCGGACAAAGCGAGCAAGCTGTACCTCCAAGCAATCAAGATATAGTAACTCTCGGAGCACAAGCTGCTTTCCCACTATTGCCTTATATCAACGATGATAAGCTAGCAATGGTTATAGTTGGAACAGAAAGTGGAGTTGACGCTAGTAAGTCAAGCGCATTATACATTCATAATCTTCTAAAACTCACGCCATGGCTTCGTTGCATTGAAATAAAAGAAGCCTGCTACGGCGGAACTGCAGCTTTAATGTCAGCATGCGATTACGTTCGAGTACATGCAGACGCCCAAGTGCTTGTTATAGCAGCAGATATCGCTCGCTATGGCCTTAATACGCCTGGAGAGGTAACACAAGGCGCAGGAGCTGTAGCAATGCTTGTAAGCGCCAATCCTCACGTTTTAGCGATTAATAACGATAGCATTGTAAAATCCTCTGATATTCAAGATTTTTGGCGACCAGTTTATCAAGATACAGCTTTAGCTCGTGGAAAGTTTTCAACAGAACAGTATATTCAATTCTTCTGCGACGTGTGGCAAAAATATAGTTCTAAGTATTCCCTTAATTTTGACGATTTTGCAGCGATGTGCTTCCACTTGCCTTATACGAAGATGGGCTTGAAAGCTTTGAACGCAGCAATGGATTCTACTGAGAATCTTTCCGAATCCGTACGCGAGCGCATGCTTTCAAAGTATGCTACTAGCACGAAATACAGCCGTAGGATTGGGAATATTTATACAGGATCGCTTTATATAGGATTATTATCTCTTCTTGAATTAGATTGCGATTGTAATGATGAGAACTCTAAGCCTATTGAAGATTTAGATAGAATCGGATTATTCTCATACGGCTCTGGCGCTGTTGGTGAGTTCTTTAGCGGAACTCTTATGCCAGGATTCAGAAATGCACTGTTTATTAAGGATCACAAAGATATGCTTGATTCTAGAGTGCGTTTAAGCGTTGAAGAGTATGAAGAAATGTTTAATAGCGTAGCTGATTACTCTCCTGAAGATTTTGTAAGCGACGCTAAGCATCGCGATTGTACTCAATTCTTCCTTGATTCAATTACAAATCAAGAGCGCCACTATAGTTCTACTACACTGTAATTTGTATAAGCGGCGAACCATATAAACATAAGCCGAAAGTAGGCTTTAAAGCAAAAATCTCAGTGAATATTAATATCCACTGAGATTTATTTTTCGCGGAGTCAGAGAGATTCGAACTCTCGAGCCGCTTACGCAGCTAACACCTTAGCAGGGTGCCCCTATCGGCCACTCAGGCATGACTCCAGTTGCTTTATCGTCTGATAACGCAACGAGTTGCTACTATATCACTATTTGCGGACTGTTTAAAGAAAGCAACGACACGCCAACGTAATCTTTTAATAAAATAGAACCCCATCAAACATGCTTTGCTACCAGTTAGGCAGAGATTTGAGATTTTTCGCAGCGAATAGAACTTGACTTCAAGTAAACAAAATCAAGAATACTTCCCCGATTTTGTTTACCAACACGCACAATAAGTCCACAAAATCAAGAACCCTACCCCAACTTTGTTTACTTATCTGGTACCTAAGTCCACAAAACCAAGAACAGGATGCCAGTGAGGGATAAGGATTGCTTGGTCGAGCAATATAAGAGTGGAGCGATTCTAAATAGACTTTCACATAATCCAATCCTATTGGGAATAAAACTTAACTCAAGAATCCAAACACTAGTAGCACAAGCATAAAAACCATGTTCCTCACGAGAGCGTAACGTCTGCGAGACAAGTAATCCTCATTCCTCACCGCCACAGTAAAAACTAATTACTTCGCTGGCGAGGAAGTCCACTGGACTTCCTCTCTGTGCCAGCTCACTCATCGAAGTGCATTCGCGCGCTACGCTTTAAGCGCTCATGCAAGTCGATTCGCAGCCCCATTAGAATGAATATTAAAGCTCACTACGCGCTTTAGGCTGGATGATGATCGCCAGAAAACGTAATAAATACTGCGAACATAACAAATCCCATGCCGATGATATCAATTACTGTCGGTATTTCACCAAAACCAATGCCGACAAGCGCAGCAATAGCAGGATACAATGCTTGCATTACTGAATACCTTGCAGAAGTCACCCTTTTTAGTAAAACCTGATCAAGCAAAGTAGGAACAAACGAAGCACATATTGCTATTACCACCATAAGAGCCACGAGCTTTAAAGCGCCAAATGACCCCAAAGCCCAAGTCGCGCCTGGTTTAGGCCATATAACATGCTGAACAGCAGGAACAGCAAGCACTGAAGATTGCAATAACCAGCCTATTAAAGCCGCTATGCTAACTCGATCAATCGCATTATTGCCTTTAGCCATAGCTCGCCCAGAAACGATATAAACTCCCCACATGGATCCGCCTATAAGAATCGCAATCAGGCCCAGAAGAAAATGAGGGCTAGACCCGTCTCTCATAGAAGTAAACGCGAGCAAAGTAATACCGCAAGCCGCAATAATAATTCCGATTCTTTCGCGCCAAGTTTTTCCTGTTATAACAGCAACCATAAGTGGCCCAACAAATTCAATCGTTACCGCAACACCAACAGCCATACAACTTATTGCAAGATAGAACATTGTGTTCATTAGAACAAGTGAGATTCCCAGCGCTACTACAATCCCCCACTGTTTGTAATTTTTAGGCAAAAATTCGCGCTTTTTACGCGAAAAAGGTCGTCTCCATAAAAGAAGGAAAAGTGTCATGAAACCAACGCGATACCAAACTGCATAAAGTGGATCCAACTGACTGAAAGCTACTTTTGCAACGGAAGTAGCAATATACACCATCGCAGCTTCAATAACGATGATAAGAAGCACTGGCATGCGATTAAGAAGGCTCACAACAAATCGTTTCATATTCTCAACCATACACGACCTTAATACCTATTACACATAACTTAGCAAAATTGCAACACGCTGATAAAAATAAAAAAGGCAATATCGAACACTTGTTCTATTATTATCTTATGAGTACCGCACCTAGAGTATCGGCAGCAAAGCGTGATTGGGGGCACGACACCTCTGGCTGCAATATACTTCACATTGACATGGACGCTTTTTACGCATCCATAGAAATGGCACGACACCCAGAACTTTTAGGCAAGCCGATAATAATTGGAAACGGTCCACGTTCTGTAGTTTCAGCAGCAAGTTATGAAGCTCGAGCATACGGAGTTAATTCTGCTATGCCAACGTCTAAGGCACATAGATTATGCCCAAATGGGATTTTTCTTCCAGTTGACATGCCGTATTATCAGTTAATTTCCCAAAAAATCTTTGACGAAATTTTCTCTAAAATCACTAATCAAATAGAAAAAGTCTCAGTTGACGAATGTTATATGGATGTAAGCTCAGCACTATTGCACTGGAATTCGCCTATAAAAATAGGCAGTTGGATACGGACTGAAGTCGAGAACAAATTCCATTTAACGTGCTCTGTAGGAATTGCTTCAAACAAGCTTATCGCAAAAATGGCTTCAACAAACGCAAAGCCAAACGGCATGTTACTTATCCCAAAAAGTCAAAATATTAATTTTGTTTCTATTATGCCTTTACGAGCCATACCGGGAATTGGCTCAACTCTGTCTCGCACACTATTGTCATGGGGCATCAACGATATTGCAACATTGCGTACTATTGATGAAACAACTCTTAAACGTGCAACTGGATCTTCTAGCTCAGCACACATGTTGTATCAAGCAGCGCGCGGAATCGACGAACGACCAGTCATTAATAATGCTCCAGAAAAATCTATTGGGACTGAAAGAACACTAGATTATGACACCACTGATATTGAATCAGTTAATAAGCTTATTAGATACTGCTGTAATGAAGTAGCTAGATCTTTGAGGAAACGCGAATTAGTCGCATATACAGTAACGCTTAAATTACGATTTAGCGATTTGCACTACTCTACTCGCTCGCATACTTTGCGCAATGCTACAGACAGCGCGAATGAGCTTTACAAACAAGTAATTGAATTATTAAACTCATTAAATCCACAAATCAACAATGCTGCGCGCGATATTTCGAACACGAAGTCATCGTATTTTTCTAAGAATAAGATAAGCATAGAATCGCAACAGAAGCCGTATACGCAAACAACATCGCTATACAAACAATCAAAATCTGCACACGCGCAAATATCACCTGAAAATACACAAGCAACACCTGAAAATACACAAGCAGAAAAGAGATTACTAAGCCCTATCAGGCTTGCTGGAGTAAGCGTTAGTAATTTAAAGAAAAGTATAAAAACATTTTTGCAGCCGTCTATAGACGATATATACGAAGAACAAAAACGTGAGCCAAGTTTTAATAATTCAACACATAACTCAACACATAATTCAACTTATAACTCAAAAAATAACTCGGCTCAATCGACTAGTAATTTGAATAAAGCTTCACGAATAAGACGCGCGGAACACGTACTAGATGCAGTTAAAGAAAAATATGGAGAAAATATAGCAAATTTAGGAATATAAGCTAAATATAGCAATTCTGCTTACTGCCTGCTTACTGCATACTACTTACTGTTTAATTTAGTATTACAGCTTGCTATCTGTTATTTGCTTTTTGCTATTTACTATTTTCTAGGCGGAAGATCAGCTACACGCTGCTCATCCCAACCCGAAGGGCCGGCGTCTGTAGCTCCACCTAAATCTCCAAGCTTGTCGAAATAGTCAACAGCTGCATCTCGATACCATTGCCATTCTTCAGGAACATCGTCTTCGTAAAAAATAGCCTCAACTGGGCAAGCAGGCTCACACGCTCCACAATCAACACACTCATTCGGATTGATGTAAAGAGTGCGATCGCCCTCATAAATGCAATCAACAGGGCACTCATCAACGCAAGCCTTATCTTTTACGTCTACACAAGGCTCTGCTATGACGTATGGCATGAGTACACCTTTCTTTGCAAATCGTTAAATAAGCTAGTGCAACTATAGCAATAGCAAGTAGGGCTGGTATTTCATATTATTGAAACGCCAACCCTACTATTATACTCCATAAATCAGCTTATTAATTACAATAGCTATTTACTGGTGTCTTGACCGCTAGTACTATCCGGTTCGTCATTACTGCCTAGCGAGTTTTTATCACCTCGCAAATCTTGCATATCTTTTTGAGCCAAATCAATATCTTTAGCAATAAGACTTTCAACCGGCACACCCATCTTTTTAGCAAGCCTTATCTGCTTACCTAAAATGGAATGCCTGTACGAATACGCAAAGTAAACCATAAAACCTATAACAAGCCAAACTAAGAATCTCACCCATGTTAAAACAGAAAGATTTAGCATAAGCCATAAGGTGGAAATAGCAGCAATAATAGGCAACCATGGATTCCCAGGAACTTTAAATGAACGGTTCAAATCTGGCCTACGCATGCGCATAATTGGCACACCTACTGAAACCATAAAGAACGCGGACAAAGTACCAATATTAACCATGTCTGAAAGTATCTGAATATCTAATGATGACGACACAATCGCGACTACAACACCAGCAATGATTTGTATTGTTGCAGGAGTTCCACGCTTGCCGACTTTAGAAAGTCCACGAGGAAGCAGGCCATCTCGGCTTACAGCAAATACGATTCGCGTAAGACCAAGCAAAAGTACCATAACAACAGTTGTTAAGCCTATTACAATGCCGAAAGATATGATTTTTGCTGCCCAAATAGCTCCAACCATTTTAAAGCTTGTAGCAAGAGAAGGACTATCGCTCGAAGCTAGATCACTGTATGAAACCATACCTGTTGTTACTACAGCCACAAGAATATAAAGAACTGTTACTAAAAGAAGACCTAAGCAAATACCCAAAGGAATATTCTTATGAGGATTTTTTGTTTCTTCAGCAGTCGTTGCAACAATATCAAAACCAATAAATGCAAAGAATACTAAAGCAGCACCTGAAAGAATACCTACGATTCCGTAAGTTTGCGGCTGCATGCCCGTAACCCACTGCCATAGAGGCTGCATAAGCTCGCCCTGCTCATGAATAGTCTTTATTTTGAAACATCAGTAGCAGGCGGAATAAACGGCGCAAAATTGGATGCTTTAACGTAGAAGAATCCAACGATTATTACGAATAGCACGATACCAATTTTTAATATTGTAAGAGCACCATCAAATCGAGCTGAGAGCTTAGTACCCAATACGAGCATTACCGTAAAGAATAATACGATAAATGCTGGGGCAAAATCTAAGTCAAACGAACCTAGCTTTATTGTAGAGCTGAATGGGATTCCAAATAAGTTCATTAAATCATTTAGATAAACACCCCAATATTTTGCTATAACAGATGATGCCATAAGCATTTCGAGGATCATATCCCATCCAATAATCCACGCAATCAACTCACCAACAGTAGTGTAAGTAAATGTGTAAGCAGATCCTGCCACTGGAATCATTGAAGCGAATTCTGCGTAGCACATTACGGCTGTACCGCATACTGCCGCCGCAATGATGAAGCTTATAATAACCGAAGGGCCAGCATGGAACGCTGCAGCTTGAGCGCCAACAGAGAAGATGCCAGCACCAACAGCAACGGCGACACCCATAACAGCTAAGTCCCAAGCGTTAAGCGTGCGGTGGAGGCGTCTTCCGCCTTCCATTGTTTCAGCCAGCGTTTGTTCTACTGACTTCTTTCTCCAAATTTGCATAATAATACCTTTGCTTTTAAACATGCATAACTTGAATATTAAAACATGTTAAGTTAAAAAACTTATGTAAATTTTACACATAAACCATCTACATAACGCGTTTTCATAAAATTCTTACGAAAATAACAGGCTAATCAGTAGATAATTATTCTATTTAAGCTATAAAAGTTAAATTATACGACCTCGTTAAACACTGTTTTAGGCTCAAATTGTTAGGACTATAACCACAATCGTTATTCCCATAATCCAAATTATTTTGGAATGCTGTTGAGTATTTGTCTAAATTATGAAGCTGACAGATTTTGTTTGCTTAAGAGCGCAAGTGTCGTGTTTCAGCGTTTTTGTAGCGCTTAATATGCACGAAAAAGGTAATAAAAAAGCGGGGAACGATTGTTCCCCGCTAGAAGAATAATGCGGCGGCGTGCTAGTCTCCCACACCCTATCGAGTGCAGTACCCTCACCGTGTCAGGCCTTAGCTTCCGGGTTCGGAATGGGACCGGGCGTCTCACCTGAGCCATGACCACCGCAAACTTAATTATAACACTCACAAACCGTGAGCGGAATAGTGGCAGTTAGGGAACCGGACATGAACGCGAGTAACAATCAAACCAATCTCAACAAACTTAAACGCAGAATCTTTTAACACTCCAAGCTAACCAGAATATTAAACCATAAGCTTAAAAGAGTATATTACTATCGCCCGTTAGTACTGGTCAGCTCCACCCCTTACAGGGCTTCCACATCCAGCCTATCAACCACGTGTTCTTCATGGGGGCTCACACACTAAGTGCAAGGAATGCTAATCTTGGAGCAGGCTTCCCGCTTAGATGCTTTCAGCGGTTATCCCTTCCAAACGTAGCTAACCGGCAGCGCCACTGGCGTGACGACCGGCATACCAGAGGTTTGTCCACCCAGGTCCTCTCGTACTATGGGCAGGTCTCCTCAACATTCCAACGAGCGCAGAGGATAGAGACCAAACTGTCTCACGACGTTCTGAACCCAGCTCGCGTGCCGCTTTAATCGGCGAACAGCCGAACCCTTGGGACCTGCTCCAGCCCCAGGATGCGACGAGCCGACATCGAGGTGCCAAACCATCCCGTCGATATGGACTCTTGGGAATGATCAGCCTGTTATCCCCGGGGTACCTTTTATCCGTTGAGCGATGCCACGTCCGTACGCCGGCACCGGATCACTATCTCCGACTTTCGTCCCTGCTCGACCCGTCAGTCTCACAGTCAAGCCCGCTTGTGCGATTACACTCAAAACCCGATTGCCAACCGGGTTGAGCGGACCATTGAGCGCCTCCGTTACTCTTTAGGAGGCAACCGCCCCAGTTAAACTACCCGCCAGGCACTGTCCCTAACACGGATAACGTGCTGAGGTTAGACGCCAGATATGGAAAGAGCGGTATTTCACCTTACGACTCCACGCAAGCTAGCGCTCACGCTTCACAGCCTCCCGCCTATGCTACACGATCCACACCTAACGACAATACCAAGGTATAGTAAAGGTCCCGGGGTCTTTTCGTCCTTCTGCGCTTAACGAGCATCTTTACTCGTACTGCAATTTCGCCGGGCTCCTGGCCGAGACAGTGGGGAAGTCGTTACGCCATTCGTGCAGGTCGGAACTTACCCGACAAGGAATTTCGCTACCTTAGGATGGTTATAGTTACCACCGCCGTTTACCGGGGCTTAAATTCACCGCTTCACCCGAGGGCTAACGGATCCTCTTAACCTTCCGGCACCGGGCAGGCGTCAGAGCGTATACAGCGGCTTACGCCTTCGCACGCTCCTGTGTTTTTGGTAAACAGTCGCTACCCCCTAGCTTGTGCCACCCCCAACAGCTCCGCTTGTAAAAAACATCACCATCAAGGGTCTCCCTTATGCCGAAGGCACGGGAGTAATTTGCCGAGTTCCTTGGCCAGGATTCGCCCGATCGCTTCGGTATACTCTACCAGACCACCAGTGTCGGTTTAGGGTACGAGCGGAATCACACCTCACGTTGAAGCTTTTCTCGGCAAGCAGGATCACCGGAATCAGCCTTACAGCCTACCCATCACGCCTCAGCTTTAACATCCCCCGGATTTACCTAGGAGACAGCCCACACGCTTAGCCACGGAAAACCACCTCCGCAGCCGGCTACCTACCCGCGTCACTCCCACGCTAACCTACTACCGATACAGTCCCAACACAAACAAGCCAACAACCCCGAAAGGCAGCCAACTCATAAATGAAGGTTAGTACTCTCAGATTCAGTTCGAACGGTGTAACACCGGTACGGGAATATCAACCCGTTCATCCATTCGACTACGCCTGTCGGCCTCGCCTTAGGACTCGACTCACCCGGGGACGACGAACGTGGCCCCGGAACCCTTAGTCATTCAGCGGACAGGATTCACACCTGTCTCTCGCTACTCATGTCTGCATTCTCACTCCTGTAAAGTCCACGACAAGTTCACACTGCCGCTTCACCCCATACAGGACGCTCTCCTACCCCGCGCGAACTAAATCACGCAGTCGCGTCTTCGGTGGCGTGCTTAAGCCCCGCTACATTGTCGGCGCGGAACCACTAGACCAGTGAGCTGTTACGCACTCTTTCAAGGGTGGCTGCTTCTGAGCCAACCTCCTGGCTGTCTATGCGACTCCACATCCTTTCCCACTTAGCACACGCTTAGGGACCTTAGACGACGATCAGGGCTGTTTCCCTTTTGACGACGGAGCTTATCCCCCGCCGACTCACTGCCATGATAAACCTAACAGGTATTCGGAGTTTGGCTGCTATTAGTACCCGGTATGGGCCCGCAAGCATCCAGTAGCTCTACCCCCTGCAAGCAATAACATGACGCTGCACCTAAATGCATTTCGGAGAGAACCAGCTATCACGGAATTTGATTGGCCTTTCACCCCTAACCCCAAGTCATCCCCCAGTTTTCAACCTAGGTGGGTTCGGTCCTCCACACGGTCTTACCCGCGCTTCAACCTGCTCAGGGCTAGATCATCCCGCTTCGGGTCCAGGACATGCGACTCAAACGCCTTTTAAAACTCGCTTTCGCTACGGCTCCCCCACCCGGGTTAGCCTCGCCACATACCACTGACTCGCAGACTCATTTTTCGATAGGCACGCCGTCACCCCATTAAAAAGGCTCCGACGGATTGTAAGCGCACGGTTTCAGGAACTATTTCACTCCCCTCCCGGGGTGCTTTTCACCTTTCCCTCACGGTACTAGTACACTATCGGTCAGACAGGAATACTTAGGCTTACCCAACGGTCTGGGCAGATTCACGCGGGATTCCACGAGGCCCGCGCTACTTGGGAATAAACATAAAGAGACATCGCACGACAAGCTACGGGGCCATCACCCTCTACGGCTGGGAATTCAATCCCATTCACCTAGCACGACATTTTATCACTCTTCTCAACCCCGTCAGAGGCTGAACAATCAATCCCACGACCCCGAGCACGCAACACCTGACGGTTATCACACGCACCCGGTTTAGCCTGATCCGCTTTCGCTCGCCACTACTCACGGAGTATCCTTTCCTGCAGGTACTGAGATGTTTCACTTCCCTGCGTACCCCCCATGCAAAAACATGGTGACCACTCATAACAATGGCCGGGTCTCCCCATTCGGAAATCCTCGGATCAAAGCCCACTCGGCAGCTCCCCGAGGCATATCGCAGCCCGTCACGTCCTTCATCGGTCCTGTCTACCAAGGCATCCACCATACGCCCTTACCAGTAATACAAACTAATAAGACCTACCAGCAAAATACTCTAGACAACTAATCATCACACTAAAAGATCATAAAACGATCAAGACGACTCCACCAAAATGGAGCCGGTTGAAATTGATAAAAGTAAAAACAAGCAAAACAATAAAGTCTCACTATTCTTACTCGCGTCCACTATCCAGTTCTCAAACCACCACAACACCATGAAACACAACACTAACAAAAACACGTTAACGCGCATCCCATGAGTCACAGACTACAACCCCAAAACAAGGGGGGTGGCAATCCGGGAACCCAAAAACATGCCCAAACCACTCACAATAAAAAGCTAACTATTGTTTTCCACACCAGTAACCACACTCATCCGAGCGTGCACAAAAACTCCGTAGAAAGGAGGTGATCCAGCCGCACCTTCCGGTACGGCTACCTTGTTACGACTTAGTCCCAATCACGAGCCTCACCTTAGACGGCTCCATCCCAAAAGGGTTAGGCCACCGGCTTCGGGTGCTGCCCACTTTCATGACTTGACGGGCGGTGTGTACAAGGCCCGGGAACGCATTCACCGCGACGTTGCTGATTCGCGATTACTAGCGACTCCGCCTTCACGTAGTCGAGTTGCAGACTACGATCCGAACTGAGACCAGTTTTAAGGGATTAGCTCCATGTCACCATGTCGCAACCCGTTGTACTGGCCATTGTAGCATGCGTGAAGCCCTGGACGTAAGGGGCATGATGATCTGACGTCATCCCCACCTTCCTCCGAGTTAACCCCGGCGGTCCCCCGTGAGTTCCCGGCATAACCCGCTGGCAACACAGGGCGAGGGTTGCGCTCGTTGCGGGACTTAACCCAACATCTCACGACACGAGCTGACGACGACCATGCACCACCTGTGAACCTGCCCCGAAAGGAAACCACATCTCTGCAGTCGTCAGGCACATGTCAAGCCCAGGTAAGGTTCTTCGCGTTGCATCGAATTAATCCGCATGCTCCGCCGCTTGTGCGGGCCCCCGTCAATTTCTTTGAGTTTTAGCCTTGCGGCCGTACTCCCCAGGCGGGACGCTTAACGCGTTAGCTCCGACACGGAACCCGTGGAATGGGCCCCACATCCAGCGTCCACCGTTTACGGCGTGGACTACCAGGGTATCTAATCCTGTTCGCTCCCCACGCTTTCGCTTCTCAGCGTCAGTAACAGCCCAGAAACCTGCCTTCGCCATTGGTGTTCTTCCCGATATCTACACATTCCACCGTTACACCGAGAATTCCAGTTTCCCCTACTGCACTCTAGCCCGCCCGTACCCGGCGCAGACCCACCGTTAAGCGATGGGCTTTCACACCAGACGCGACGAACCGCCTACAAGCTCTTTACGCCCAATAATTCCGGATAACGCTTGCGCCCTACGTATTACCGCGGCTGCTGGCACGTAGTTAGCCGGCGCTTATTCGAAAGGTACACTCACCCGAAAGCTTGCTCCCAATCAAAAGCGGTTTACAACCCGAAGGCCTTCATCCCGCACGCGGCGTCGCTGCGTCAGGGTTTCCCCCATTGCGCAATATTCCCCACTGCTGCCTCCCGTAGGAGTCTGGGCCGTATCTCAGTCCCAATGTGGCCGTCCGCCCTCTCAGGCCGGCTACCCGTCGAAGCCTAGGTGGGCCATTACCCCGCCTACAAGCTGATAGGACGCGACCCCATCCCATGCCGCTAAACACTTTCCCAACAAAACATGCGTCAAGTTGGAGCATCCAGCATTACCACCCGTTTCCAGGAGCTATTCTGGAGCATGGGGTAGGTTGGTCACGCATTACTCACCCGTTCGCCACTCTCACCAACCAGCAAGCTGGTCAGATCCCGTTCGACTTGCATGTGTTAAGCACGCCGCCAGCGTTCATCCTGAGCCAGAATCGAACCCTCCACGAAAAAATTCAATGAAGAGCCAAAACAAGGCTCCAAAAAAAAAATAAGAAAAAGACGAGATATTCTTTAAGGAAAAAACATCCCACAAAACCTCACCATCATTTAACCATTTCTCAGGCACCCTGCAACCTGCAAGGCTGACAATGAACTGGCAATAATTAACTAAATAAGTAGTACAGACACGCTTTTGAGTTCTCAAACCACCACCACACCAGCCGGCTCATCAACCTCACCGAGGAGAACCAGCCGCGCTGAGCAGCAAGAGATAAACTTACACCAAACCAAGATTAAATGCAAACCCAACCAGTAAAACAACCCCAAAACCATTGAAAACAAGCCAAAACACCGGCGTGTCGAAAAACCGCAATCAATCAGCCTCAAACCGACTTACGCCACAAAACTACACTTAACTAATCACTTAACTAATCAATCAACCAATTACTCAACCAATTAATTAGACATAAGTCCTAATCAATCAGCTTTAAGTCCAAACAACTCAGCAAATCCAAAAACATCAATGTTTCCATACTTCTCAACTAACTGCATCCAGCGCATAGAATTGCTTTCGCCAAATCGCGCAGCTTTGCGACGATACGCGTCCGCACTCAAAAAACGAGGAGGAATTGATTTGCTGTTATATTTATCCGCAACCATAACAATTTCTTGCTCAACAGTTTGCGGAATATAGTCACCAGCAGGAAGCGGCAAATTTTGCGCAACGACTTGCTCACGTGTCAACCCAACACCAGTATGATTACGAGCAAATTGAGCAATATCTTCACTAAACCCGTTATCAATTAAATATTTATAACCGCGCAAACCATGCAAAATATAATTAGGTCCATCAAATCGCAATTCGCCGCCATCATTTTCGCTGCCATCTTTAGCAAGCACAAAATACGTGCCTATATCATGTATCAATCCGCCAATAAAAGCAGCATATTCATCAATATAAGAATCAGGAGCAAATCCACCTTT
This sequence comes from Gardnerella sp. KA00255, assembly GCF_049244095.1. Classification (NCBI taxonomy): domain Bacteria; kingdom Bacillati; phylum Actinomycetota; class Actinomycetes; order Bifidobacteriales; family Bifidobacteriaceae; genus Gardnerella; species Gardnerella sp. KA00255. Next base: position 1,332,330 of record NZ_CP058374.1, on the reverse strand, counting down.
AATTGGAGGTAAGTCACAATACTTATCTCCAATAAGCTTTTTAAGACAAGCTTGAGCAAGATCCGCGCGATCAGCTAACGCGCTATTAACACTCTTAGAGTCAAGCAACATATTGCAATGATGCGCTATTTGCCAAGAGATAGTTGCAATTATCGCGCAATGGCCATGAATAAGATCATAAGCGGAAGAAGAAGGCGCAGTAATCAAATGCAATTTTTCTACTTCACTAAAATCAGGTAAATTAGCTAATTTCACCGAATTGCATTTATCTAGATTTTCTGCGCCATTTTCCATTTTTAAAACTATTCCTTAAGACTCTTCATTATTTTTTAGAAGGATCTTCCCTAACTTTAGAAGAATCTTCCTTAACTTTAGCTGCATTTTCTTCAGCTTTAATCGCATCTTTTAGCAAAACTGGATCAATATTCCCAGTATTCGCCAACTTTTCATCAGCAAACATCACGTTAGCTGCTGCAATATCTCGCGCATTCATAACGGCAGTCTGCTCAGCGTCAGTAGGCCTACTATCTTTCACAGGAATATCTGTTTCAACAGCAGAAGCTCCTTGCAAAGATTGAACTGCTCGTTGCGCACAATCCTCACGCTTCAAACGCGGAGGCCTACGAGTAGAAACGAACAATGGCTGAACTTCAACAATAGGATTATAAGGAGCTAAACCAAACCATTTAACAGGAGTACCAGCAATATGTCGAATCGCGTACTTCATATTCAACGACAAAGCACCGCGCACAGAAACATTCGATTCAGGCATTAAAGCTTTGTGCAAAAGCACGTAACGAATTGGACCAATATCTGGATCCGCATCAACCTTCGGATAAACAGACTTCTGCTGCGGCAATTCGCCTGTATGGGAAAGATCATGCATAATTTGATGCAAATAAGCAGGAATAGAAGGAGAAACCTTAAAACCTAACTTAATTTTCACGCGGAACAGATAATCAGTGCCAAAATTCTCGACACAATATTCGCGAGTAAAAGGAGCATCATCCGTTTCAACAGAAACAGCCCACCACGCGCGAGCGCGTTTAGGATGATCAGCAAAAATCGAGAAGAAAATACCAGTATCCAAACGCTTCATTTCGCGATCAGATGTCAAATACACGATATTATCCGCAAAATACGGAATACGAAAATCGCTGTGTAATTTGTCTAATACCGGCAAGAAATCCTTAGGCTTCATATGCAAGCGCTGCGAACGTTCAATCTTAGTGCCATCTTTCCAAGTGACCATAATGATCAAAATCGAAGCTCCAAGAAGCATAGTGAACCAACCACCATGCATAAACTTTGCCAGAGAAGCCACGAAGAACATAAATTCTATGACAAGGAACACAACCGAGAATACAAAAGCACCAAAGCGTTTCTTCTGATACCACATTCGCACAGCAAGAAGCGTGGTTGTCGCAATCATCGTCATAGTCAAAGCTAAACCATACGCGCCAGAAATATGCTCAGAATCGCGGAACACAGCCAAAACTGTTAATGTCGAAATGCACAAAACAACGTTTACAACTGGGATATACAACTGTCCGCGAGTACGCGCAGGATAACGAACCTGAAGATGAGGCATCCAATTCAAGCTCGTTGCTTCAGAAACCATAGTGAAAGCACCAGTAATCAAAGCCTGAGAAGCGATAATACCGGCTGTAACAGAAAGAATAACGGCTACATATCGCAGATTTGGACCAAGCATTTGGAAGAATGGATTTAAACCTTCAGTCGACCATAACGCTTTATCATTTTGATGCTTTAGCATCCATGAACCCTGGCCAAAGTAATTAAGAATAAGCGCAACTTTAATGAATGGCCAAGTGACATAAACATTTCCTCTACCAACATGCCCCATATCTGAATACAACGCTTCAGCACCAGTAGTTGAAAGGAAGATTGTACCCATAACAGCAAGGCCAGCAAAGTTATGCGTGCTAAACAGGAATTTAATGCCATATACAGGATTAAGAGCTTCAAAAATAGTAAAATCTGTACCTATATTCATAATTCCGACAAGCGCAAGGAACGCAAACCAAATCATGACAACAATGCCAAATACTTTGCCGATTCTCTCAGTACCGCGCTGTTGAACAGAGAATAAAACAACGATGATAACAACAGTAATCATCAAAGATAAATTAGTATTCTCCATAAAAATTGGCTTAAAAGCGTCAATTGTGCGCAAACCTTCAACTGCAGAAGATATTGAAACTGCAGGAGTTAGTACAGAATCCGCCAAAAACGCTGCACCGCCAAGCATTGCAGGTATAGCAAGCCATGCTCCACGCTTGCGAATTAAAGAATAAAGGGCAAAAATACCACCTTCACCCTTGTTATCTGTACGCATTGCTACGAAAACGTATTTAACAGTCGTAATTAAAGTAATGGACCAGAAAACTAATGAAAGCATTCCAAAAATTGCTTCACGATCAATATTCTGCAATCCGCCTTGCCCAGCTAAAAATGTTTGAGCCGTATACAAAGGAGAAGTACCAATATCTCCATAAACAACGCCAAGCGCAACAATCGCCATTCCGAAAGTAAATTTATCGGAGCTAGTCTGGATTTTAGCCCACAAACGCCCGATAGGACCGCGCACTGCACTATCAGCAAGCTTTTCAGCTTCTTTTACTTCTTGCGCTTGTTGCTTAGCGATTACTTCGCGTTCTTCACGAGTGGTCGTTTTCTGTGAAACTTTCGGCGCTTTAGTAAATGACGCTGCGCGCAAAATAGCAGATTTTGAGACTTTATCAGAATCTTTCGCACCATTGCGAGGATCCTTTGTACCTTCTTTCGTTGGTACACTAATGCGTGACTTAGTCATGCCAGATTCCTCCATAGCTAAGACCTATCCCATCGCTTAAGGGAGTTGCATACGGCCTTATTTAACATACAGCATTATTTAACTCGTACTTGGATATTGTATACAACAATAGATATATAGCGCAAAAGATAACGAAAAACCCTTGAAAAACAAGGGTTTTGTGCTGCTAGAATCCGTAGACTTTTTTAGTGTTTTCGCGCGTGATTTTCGCCGCATCTTCTAACTGCATATTTAAAACTTCAGCAAGAACTTCTAGCGTATAAGGAACCATATAAGGTGCGTTTGGCCTTCCCCGATAAGGCATTGGCGTTAAATAAGGCGCATCAGTTTCAACAGTTATATGCGATTTTCCGATTATAAGCGCTGATTTACGCAAATCCTCATTGCCTTTGTAACTTATCGTTCCAGAAAAACTTGCATACCATCCATGCTCTTTGAGTATTTCTGCTAAATCCGCACCGCCAGCATAGCTGTGAAATACTGTTCTCTCAGGAGCGCCATCTTGTAATAAAACCTTTACTACGTCTTCGTGAGCGTCACGATCGTGAATTTGCAAAGGCAAGTTCAATTCTTTTGCGAGCGCAATATGATCTCGAAAAGCCTCTATTTGTGCTTCTCTCGCAGTCTCTCCTGTACGAAAGTAGTCTAAACCGGTTTCGCCTATTGCCACTACTTCTTTGGGATGCTCTACTACTAGCGAACGCAAATGTTGCATTGCTTCGTCAAATGGAATATCGTGATACGGCTTATAAACTATCGGAAGTCCGTCAGGTCCTTGAGCGCCTTTATGCCCATGTAGTACTGCTTCATTCGGGTGTATTGCGATTGCTGCACGAACTGAATTTTCATGCGCTTGAGCGAATTTAATCGTCGGCTCCCAGTCTGGATATTCACATCCGACTTCTAGCATGTGTGAAACGCCTGCTGATTTTGCTTGAGTAACTAAGTCGTCTGCAGTAGGTTCTGCTATTAAATCGCGCCCTTTTTCTGCTAATTCTTTGTTTAAATTATGTGCAAAATCCACAACGCTAAGCATATGCGTATGATCGTCTGCAATTGTTAGGCCTTCTTTAAGCAAATTTTCCCATATTGCAGATTGTTCTGTTAACGCTGGTGCCCAGTTGTGTTCGCGATGATGTTTACTCATACTATTAGTTTACCCACGAAACTTCACGCTAAAGAAACTTCTTATTTAATAAATCAACTACTTATTAGTGCTCGCGAAACTTCTTATTTAGCATTTTTAGCATCTTTAGCATCTGTAGCATTCACACAACAGACTGACGAATCGCTGCATATTGCGATTCCACAAGACGATAGTAAGATCCTTTCGCCGCCATAAGCTCCTTATGCGTACCACGTTCCACAATTTGCCCATGATCGATTACGCAAATTAAGTTAGAGTTTTCAATAGTTGACAGCCTGTGAGCGATTACGAAAGAAGTGCGATTTTTAAGCAATTGAGCTAATCCTGCTTGCAGTGCTTCTTCTGTGCGAGTATCAATATTGCTTGTCGCCTCGTCGAGAATAAGAATTCGCGGATCTGCAAGTAATACTCGCGCAAAAGATATAAGCTGACGCTGGCCTGCAGAAAGAGTAGCTCCTCGCTCCTCAATTTCAGTATCGTATCCGTTTGGTAATCCTTCAATAAACTCGTGCGCGTGCACAACTCGAGCCGCAGCTTCAATTTCTTCGTCTGTAGCATCAAGTTTCCCATAACGAATGTTTTCACGGACTGTTCCACTGAAAATAAAACTATCTTGCAGCATGACGCCCATTTGCTTGCGCAACGAAGCCAAAGTTACAGAGCGCACATCGTGACCGTCTATAGTAATCGAACCTTCAGAAACGTCGTAGAATCTGGAAAGAAGACTTACAAGAGTTGTTTTTCCAGCACCAGTAGGACCTACAAGAGCTACAGTAGTTCCAGGCTCAACATGCAAATCAACCAAATTTAATATTGGCTTTCCATCATCTTCGTAGCGGAATACTACGTCATTTACATCTACTTTGCCTTTAATTTGCGGCAATTCTTCAGCATCAGGCTTATCTACAATATTCGGCTTAATTCCTAGCGTTTCAAAAATTCGCTCCAAATAAACTGAACATGTTACAAGTTGCGTGTAGAAATTACCAATATTTACTACTGGATCCCAGAATGTAGTCGAATACCATATAAATGCGATAAGCGTACCAGTGCTTACATTCATTGCACCAACGTTTGTTATGCCAACATAGTACAAAAGCGCTATTGCTGCAGTTTCAATAACTGAAGCTCCAGGCCAAAGAAGCAACTGCACTCTAACGTTTCGCATCCAAGCACTTCTTACTTCTGATTGCTGCTCTTGGAAAGTATTATATGCCGTCGCTTCACGAGCAAAGGTCTGTGTTGTTTTTACGCCTGCAATTGATTCGTGCAAATATGCGTTCAAATTACTTTGCTTATTTGATAATTTTTTAGACGCCTTTTTTTGCAGAATTTGCAAAGTGCGAGTCCAGATTATAAATATTGGGAATAACACTAAGCTCCACAATGCCATTCGCCAATCTATAACAAACATTGTGATTAACGTAATAATAAGCACAAAAACATCAGAAAATACGTTAATTAAACCTGAAGAAAGCGTGTCAGAAAGCGTATTAATGTAGTTCACAATGCGAATTAAAATTTTCCCGTGCGGACGCGAATCAAAATAATCAAATGATAGTGACTGCACGTGAGTGAAAATATCGCGGCGCATATCTTTAATAATCAGCTGTCCTAGGCGCGTTATTGCCAGCGTCCTGTACGCTAAGCCTAGTTCGTAAAGCACAATAAGTAATGCGAATACAGCAATAACCATGTAAAGATATGTGACGTTTTTACTTGGCAAAACTACATCTATAAGAATTTTTGTAATCATTGGCATTGCAGTCATAATTATGCTTCCACTAATTACGACTAGCACTACGCGCACTAATTGCCATATGTACGGCTTTATGTATGCCCGGACGCGTAGCAGTTCATGAACGTTAACGTGTTCTTCTTGACTTTCGTCTTGATCGTAAGTATTACGTTGCGCCATCTGCTACTCCTCCTTCGTTTCAAATCCTGCAGAAATACCCGTTTGCAAGCCAAGTTGCTTTCGGTAAATCTCCCAATAACGCCCGTGCGCTGCAACAAGTTGAGCGTGCGTTCCGCGTTCCACGATTTTTCCGTGATCTAATACAACAATCATGTCTGCATCTTTAACGGATGAAATTCTGTGCGCAATTGTGATTATTGTGCGCGTGCCATCAAGCTTTTTTAACTCCTGTTGGATATGCTCTTCTGTTTCCATATCTACAGCGGAAGTTGTATCGTCCATAATCAAGATTGCAGGATTATTTGCCAATGCGCGAGCTAAGCTTAAACGCTGCTTTTGCCCACCCGAAAGACCTACTCCGCGCTCACCTACTACCGTTTCATAGCCTTCTGGCATATTCATAATGAAATCGTCTGCCGCAGCAATTCTAGCCATTCTGCGAATAGTACTATCTAATTCCTTGCGATTTTCTTTATCTTTAGGAAGACCGAAACTAATATTCCCTGCAATAGTGTCAGAAAACAGGAATGTTTCCTGTGCAACTATGCTAACTTGGTTGCGAACAGTTTCTAGAGGCCATTCGCGAACGTCTTTTCCGTCAATTAAAACGCGTCCACTCGTAGGATCGTAGAATCTTGCGATAAGACTTACAAGAGTTGATTTTCCAGAGCCTGTTTCACCAAGAATACCCAATTTACTTCCTGCTGGAATATCTAAATTAATATCTTGCAAAACCAAAGAGTTTTGATCATCAGGGAACGCAAACTCAACATTTTCGAAGGTAATCTCACCTTTGACTTTAATACTTTCTTCTGCATTCTTAGGAAGATTAATATGCGATTCTTGCGTAAGAAGCTTGCGAATATTCACGCACCCTGCATTAAAACGCTGCCAATCGTTTATAAGCCAACCCACCATTCGTACAGGCATATGAAGCATCCAAAGGAAGCTATTAAAAGTGACGAATGTGCCTAAAGTCATGTTGCCGCTCAAAACCAGCCAACCGCCGAAGCCTACTGTTATAAGCTCAAGCACAAAGCCCATTCCATCAAGCCATGGCATGTATTTTTGAGTGTTTTTTGCAAGAGTAATATTTCGATTAAAGTAATCTTCGTTGCACTCGTCGAATTTTTTAGTTTCGTAATCTTCACGCACAAAAGCTTTTACAACGCGATTTCCTTCAATATTTTCCTCAACCATTGAATTCATACGAGCGAAAGATTCACGAATTGCAAGGAATTTCGGCCTAGCATTTTTGCCCATAATTCTTGACAGTACGAACAAAAATGGCGTAATCGCCATAAGCGCTAATGCAAGCTGCCATTGGATTGATACCATTATGACTAATGCGAATACGAACATTACTACGCAATCTAAAGCCATATACGATACCCAACTAAGCACATGACGAATTGCATCCGTATCAGAAGTCATGCGGCTCATAATGTCGCCTGTGCGCGTGTGATTAAAGTACGTAAAATCGAGAGAATGAAGCTTTTCGTACTCGTCGCTTACAAGTCGGTATACAGTATTCTGCCCAAACTTTTCCATTAAAAGTTGGTAAATATACCTAGATCCAACTCGCACAATCATCATAGACACCATTAATATGCATGTGCCAATCAGCAAATTATGTTGTTTGCCAATAATGATTTTGTCTACTATAAAGCCTGAAAGCAACGGCATTGTCATTGCCATTGTGTCGTTGATTATAAATAGGAAAATAGAAAGCCAAACTTTCCACATATCTGGCTTGCAATATTGCAATATCCAGCGCACGTTACTCGCGTCTTTGCGTTTAGTTGGGTTTACGTACATGCGCTGTTCTCTCCTTCATTCGCACAAATAAAAACAAAATAAATTTAATAATTATATGGATAAAGACAAAAACATGTGGCACGAAGCCATAAGACCACGCGCCACATGCTATCGTTAAGCAACTAGCTTAGTAAATCTGTGCGATTTATTGCTACAAATTTACTTACTTCTGCCAACCCATGTCCTCAACAAGAACGCTAGCATAACCAGAAGGACCGGCGTTAGCAAAGCCCTTCTTGTAAGCCTGGTAGGTTGGAGGAGCGGAAACTGGGATGGTGCCGTATTCAGCGAAGGCCATAGCCTCAGCCTTGTTGGACAAAGAAATCTGCTCATTGTAATCGTAGGTCTTACCAACCTTAGCGAAGATTGCATCGATTTCCTTGTTACCAGTACCAGCGAAGTTGGACTCAGAAGTGGAGTTGTAAAGCTGGGAACCAGCGGCCAAGAAGCTTAATGGAGATGTGGAAACCCATGCCATTGGAAGCACCTGGAAGTCGTGGGTAGTTACAGTCTTTGCAAACTTAGCAGCAGGCTTGTTAACAGTTTCGCACTTGATGCCAGCTTCCTTCATCATGGACTGGAATGCCTTAGCAAGAGAAGCCTGAGTAGAGTCATCGCCGAAGAAGGTAAAGGAAATCTGAAGAGTCTTTCCGTCCTTCTCGTAGTAGCCATCCTTGCCCATCTTGTAGCCAGCAGCTTCAAGAGTCTTCTTTGCGTTAGCAACGTTGTACTTAGATTCAGCTGGGAGATTGTTCTTGTAACCAGCCTGGAACATGGAAGCAAGCTCAGAACCTGGCTGTTCGCTCTTCCAGTTCATACCCAAGAACTGAATCTTGTTGTAGTTATTAACGTCGAATGCCTGAACAACAGCCTTACGTACAGCCTTATCCTTAAGTGCTCCAACCTTAGAGTTGAAGTTCAAAACGCGAATCTTAGTGCTGTAACCGTAACGAAGCTGTGCATTTTCTACCTTGCGGACAGCGATGATGTTATCGCTTGAACCGACAGAATCAAGAGAATCAATCTCGCCATTCTTGAATGCGTTCAAAGCAGCAACATCTTCCATGCGCTTTACAACAACCTTATCAAGCTTTGCCTTCTTGCCCCACCACTTTGGATTACGCACGAAAACAACCTGATCTTGAGTTACAGACTTAACCATGAATGGACCTGCACCCCATTCATTGTGAGGATTGTCAACCCAACCCTGGTTGAATGTCTTAGGATCAGTAGCCTTCGGATGAACCAGTGGAGAGAAGAGCAATTCCCAAGTTGCGCATGGCTTCTCATAAGTCACAACAACTTGCTTAGGACTGGAACCCTGTTCAACGCTCTTAATGCAATCGTAGCCTTCGGTGCTTGGAACAGAATATGCTTCGTTCTTTCCGTTCATAGCCTGCCATGTAGCCTTGAAAGCAGTGTAATCGATGTCAGTGCCATCATTCCACTTAGCCTTTGGATTCAAATCGTATTGAACTACGAGAGGCTTGTCGCTTACCTTCTTAACAGAAGTGATGTAATCAGGATTATACTTAAGCTTCTCACCCTTAGCAGTGTCGTAATAAGAAAGTGATGGCTGGTAGAATCCCCACAAAGTGTTCATATAAGCGGTGTTACCGTCGTTAGAAGCGTAGTTCCAGTTTGGACCGATGTTAGAGAGTGCAAACGTGTAAGTGCCGCCATCTTTAATGTTTTCACGTGGCTGTGGATTATCGTAGCGCTTGTCAATCTCTGGCATTGGCAAAGTACCAGTGTAGGTAGATTCAACACCTGCAGCTGGTTCAGCCTTAGAGACGTCACCTGCGGAAGTGTTCTTTCCGCCACATGCGCCGAGCAGCATTGCTACTGAAAGAGCAGCTGCTGCAAATACAGTCAGTTTACCTGCATTTGTTTTTTTCATGATTCCTCTCATTCCCCGGATGATGTCCTATTTCCGGTATGTTGTTAGAGTATATCTTGTCATATGACATTTTGATTACGATTACTACCAACATCCACATTATGAACATTTGTTAATTGAATTTTTAGTTAACGAAATGCTAATTCATACGTATAAAATCAAAAACTAAAAATTTTTTAGTTAATTTTTACTAAAAAACAAAATATTTTACTTTTCATTCGTTTATCTAATGTTTACAAAAAAATACAACATATCGATTTATATTCGCGAAAAACAAAAACAGAAACAGAAAACACAAACACAAAATAAAAAGGCGTGCACTCATACAAGTGCACGCCTAAATAAAGTGTTCTAACTGAAAATCACTCTAGTATCAGAATGTATCGTCCTCAGAAAGAATAATACGCTTACGATGCTTCTCAATCTTAGGATCTGGAATAGGAACAGCACTAATCAGAGCCTTAGTATAAGGATGTTGAGGATTATCGAAAACTTCATCAGTTTCGCCATATTCCACAATACGACCACGATACATAACAGCAATTCGGCTAGAAATGTGACGAACTACAGCCATATTATGTGCAACGAATAAGTACGCTACGCCAAGCTTATCTTGCAAATCCTCAAGCAAATTAATAATGCCAGCCTGAATAGAAACATCCAAAGCAGATACAGGCTCATCGAGAAGCAAAAGTTTAGGATTTACAGCCAATGCACGAGCGATAGCAATACGCTGACGCTGACCGCCAGAGAACTGCGTTGGGAATCGATCAACCTGGTCTGGATTCAACTCAACCAATTGCATAAGCTCCGCAATACGATCGCGAATTTCAATCTTGGACTTATGCTGTACCAACAAAGGCTCAGCCAAAATATCGTAAACCAACATACGAGGATTGAGCGAGCTCATTGGATCCTGGAACACATATTGAATATCAGAACGAAGCTGACGACGCTTTAAGCTAGTCAAATTATCATTAAGCTCAGTTCCAAAAACAGTAATCGAACCAGACTCCGGCTTCTTCAAATTCATGATTTCCATCAAAGTAGTAGACTTACCAGAACCAGATTCGCCCACCAAGGCCAAGGTTTCGCCTTCGCGCACTTCAAAACTTACATCATCTACTGCGCGAACAACACCAACCTTGCGACGCAAGAAACCGCCACCAGTAATTGGGAATGTTTTCACAAGATGTTTAACATCCAAAACAACCTTGCGCTGCTCGCGAGGAATACCCTCGAAAATAGGCTTAATATCACGTTCGCTCTCCGCACGAAGCATTGCACGAACAGTTTCAGATTGAGCTTCAGCGCCAAGAATAGAACTGGTATCGCCAGACTTTTCAGATTCTATAAGCATATCCATAGTAGGCTTAGAAATTGGCGTCAAACGACGAGTACGCTTTTGATCGACTCTAGGAATAGCTCCAAGCAAGCCAATCGTATATGGCTGAGTTGGGTGTTCAAAGATCTCTTCAACAGTATTATGCTCAACCAAATGACCTGAATACATAACAATAACTTCATCAGCTACACCAGCGATAACGCCTAAATCGTGTGTGATGAAAATCATTGCTGCACCGGTAGCAGCCTGAGCTTTCTTCAAAACTTCCAACACCTGAGCCTGAATTGTAACATCCAAAGCTGTAGTTGGCTCATCGGCAATAATAACATCTGGATTATTAGCAATTGCCATAGCAATCATAACGCGCTGACGCATACCACCAGAAAACTCGTGAGGGAACGCCTTCAAACGTGCTACTGGATTAGAAATACCAACCAAAGTGAGCAACTCAATAGAGCGACTACGAATCTGCTCATCAGTCATATCAGGATTATGAATAACTAATGCCTCTTTAAGCTGATCGCCAATAGAGAAAACAGGAGTCAAAGCAGAAAGAGGATCCTGGAATACCATAGCAATATTCTTGCCGCGCAGAGCACTCATCTCAAGATCAGTCTTAGTTAAAAGTTCTTCACCTCTATAAGTTATAGAACCTTTAACAGAAGCATTCTTGTCAAGCAAACCCATAACAGCTAAGGAAGTAACAGACTTACCAGAACCAGATTCACCAACAATACCCAAAGTCTTGCCAGGATACAAATCAAAGTTCATATCTCTTACTGCATGAACTGTACCAGCTTCAGAAGCAAAGTTCACTTGCAAATTGCGAACAGAAATCAATGGCTTATCATCAGGCCACTTACCACTGAACTTATCGTCGCTCTTTGCAACTTTCTTATTCTTTTTAAGAGGCCAAAGATTCTTTAAACTAAAGCCACAAGATTTTTTAGAATCTTCATGCTTTTTGTCTGACTTTTTAGCCTTATCAGCAACTTTCTCAGAAGCCTTTTCAGTCTTCTGGTCGCTAAGCTTAGCCTCAGTGTTCTGATCTTCCATAGTGGTATTTTCCTTATTCACGTCATTCACCATATCGGTCATTTTTACACCTCTAAATAAGCCTTACTCGGCTTTACCAACTGACTTGGAATACGGATCGATAGCATCACGCAAACCATCACCAATAAGCTGCATAGAGAATGTGAGCAAAACAAGAACAACTGCAGGAGGCAAAATAAGCCATGGAGCTGTATAAAGCTGATCCTGACCAGTGCTAAGCAACACACCGAGAGAAGTATCTGGGCTCTTAATACCGATGCCCAAGAAGCTTAAAGCAGTTTCGCCATTAATTGCACCAATAACGCCAAGAACCAAATTAATAATCAAAACAGAACCAAGATTTGGAACTAAGTGTCGAATGATGATAAAGAATGAATTCACACCTTCGAACTTTGCAGCACGCACATATTCACGTTCACGCAAGCTTAAAGTTAAAGTTCGAATGGTACGCGCATAACCAATCCAACCGAAAACTGACAGGCCAAAAGTAAGCCACAGCCAATCGCTTCCACCACTTGCATTGCCAATAAGCAAAGAAATAAGCAAGAATGAAGGAACAATCAAAAGCATATCGAGGAACCACATACCGACATGCTCAAACCAACCCTCAAAGTATGCAATTGCCGTACCAACAATAGCAGCAATGATAGTGATGCATATAGAGCTAATAATGCCTATAGCCAAAGATCTACCTAAGCCTCGGATAAGCATTGCATACATATCGGAGCCTTCCTTGGTAGTACCAAGCCAATGATCTGCAGAAGGCGGCTCACGCAAAGCTGACATGCTCGTATCAGTATATGAATACTTAGTGAATAAAGATCCAAACAAAGCAAAGAACACCAAAATTACTAAAATAACTAAGCCAAAAACTGCAGACGGACGGCGGAAGAATCTGCGAGTATAAAGCCTAAGCCTTCCCGTACGCTTAAAGTTAGCCCACGATGAAGTTCCTTCAGATTTGGCGGATTCATTTGAATTCTGCTTAGATTTAGAAATCTTCTTTTCTGCTGCAGCATTCTTAGACTCTGCAGTTTTCACAGATTCGTCTTTCTTTAATTCCTCATCTTTTTTAGATTCAGTATTCTTCAAATCAATCTTTTTGGAATCAGAAGATTTATTACTTGTCATGCTAATATCACCTACACTCTAACGCAATCAACTCAAACGAATACGTGGATCTAACCAAGCAGAGAAGATATCTGCAAGCAAAGCACCAGATAATGTACATACAGCACCAAATGCAGCAACTGCGGTAGCACCATTGATGTCATTTTGAGCAAGAGTATTAAGGAAGTACTCGCCCAAACCGTGGATAGCATACATTTTCTCTGTCATAACAGCACCAGTAAAGATACCTGCAATAGAGAATGCAACGTCAACAGCAGTAGGAATTAAAGAAGTACGCAAAGCATGGCGGCGAATAGCAATATTCAACGGCAAGCCTTTAGCGCGAGCAGTACGCACATAATCGGCATTCATTGTATCAAGCAAATAGGTTCGCTGAGTCAAATGATAACCAACCATGCCAGAAATAGTCATAGAAATAGTTGGCAAAATCAAATGCTGCAAGAAATCAGCCAAATACTCAAATATGTTATTGCCTTGATACGAGCTTAAACCAGTGACGTAGAAAACGCGATATTCTGCTGAATCGTTAATGAAAATAGCCAAATTAACAATAGCCAAAATCATTACAGCAGTAGGAACAACAAGTAGGAATGTGGAAATTGCATTCAGAACACGATCCTGCCACTTGTATTGACGAATAGCTGTATAAATACCAAGGCTAACACCAATAATAATGCCTAATACGGTAGCTCCAGTAACAAGCTCCACAGAAGCACCAATTCTATAAGCAATTTCTTTTCCGACATGACCACCATCTGGACTTAATCCCCAATCCCATCTGGTGAAAATGCCACCGAGCCATCTAAAATAGCGAATTATGACTGGCGTACGATCGTTGATATTCGCAGCATCTAACGAAAGTTCAATTGAATAACCAGGAGTCGCTTTTCCAGGCGAAATCTGAGCATGGTTAGAACGCGGATCCATAAATGCGCTCGCCAAGAAATATGTCATAGACACTGCTACGAACAGCATCACAACATAATTCAAGCACCGCTTAATAATGTATCGAATCATTATAACTCTTTTCTCCGCCTAGCATATCCAAACACAGACAATCACAAACCGCGGAAGTTTGTATGCCTTTAACGTCTAATTTCCCGAAAAAAGACACAGTCAAGTGACCCTCATATATAACTCGGGACTGTAATTAGTATATTTTCAGCTAACCTATGTACAACAGAAAATAAGGAAAATATACTCATGTTTAGTAAAATCTCATATAAACCGTAAACCTCAAACATGCCATTAATCGCAGAATATCAAAGTTTTTTAAGGTTTTTGCCGATAAATACTGTTATGCGCTAATGTATTTTTTACACTTAAAAATCTTTTTTGTTAGACGTGCAGCAAACAGCAATAAAATAAAATATATTCTATTTTTACGTCAAAAAACAGAATATTTATCGGTATAACGATAATTATTCAAAAATTCCTTAGGTTTGTAAACAATATGTCACAATTACGAAACACAACAGTATAAGTCTTGAACAATGTGACCTATAGAATAGCTTTTATTAGCCAATGCTAGATTATTTAAGGAGTTATATGGCAGAGAATGTCAAAGCAGTGACCATGGATCACGTGCAAGAATATTCCAAACATTTCAACGAACAGCGCGCAAACCGATTGGCAGCGAACGCCTCTGTAGCAAATGGCGTGCTTAAAGCAGCAACAAGCTACCAAGGCCAACGAGAACTTCCACGCGACTTCTCAATCGAATTAAAACAAGGAACAATAACAAATCAGCAGCACTCTGGACGTTGCTGGATGTTCGCTTCTCTTAACACTTTGCGCTATGAATTAATGCACAAGTGGGATTTAGAAGACTTCGAGTTTTCTGAAAGCTACCTGTTCTTCTGGGACAAGATTGAAAAAGCAAACGCATATTTGGAAAACGTGCTTGCAACACTTGACGAAGATGTTAATAGCCGAGTTTTCGAATGCATTAACTATGGCCCAATCGACGATGGCGGCTGGTGGCAAATGTTCGTTAACTTGGTAAACAAGTACGGACTCGTGCCAAAGAGCGCATACCCAGATTCTCAGAATGCCATTGACTCAGATGCATTTGTACAATACATAAATACCAAGTTGCGCGAATTCGCTGCAGAAATGCGCGAAGCCCATAAGAACGGTACTTCTTTGGAAGAATTGCGCGAAATGAAAGTCCGCGACTTGGAAACTATTTACCGCATGACTTCTATTGCTTTAGGCGAACCACCAGCAAAATTCGATTTCTTCGCACGCACTAAAGACGAGGACGAAGATAAGAAGGACGAAAAGAAGGACAGCGAAAAAGCTGGCGAAGAAGCTAAGAAAGACGAAGCCGAAAAGGACGACAAGAAAGAAGAAAAGCCAAAGACCGGCAAAGACGAGCGTCCAATTATTCGCGAATATGGTATTACTCCACTAGAATTTGCAAAGAAGTATGTGCCAATTGACGTGAACGACTTCGTAACAATATGCAACTCTCCTATGGAACGCACTCCGTTCAACAAGCTCTATCAGTTAAAGTACAGCACAAACGTGGCTGAAACTGAGGAACTCGAATTCCTTAACGTACCACTTGAAGTATTCCGAAAAGCAGCTGTTGATCAGTTGAAGGACGGACATCCAATTTGGTTCGCATGCGATTGCACTCAGTTCTCACTCAGACAAGAAGGATTCTTTGATCCTGCAGTTGTGCGCGTAGATGAACTGTTTGATGTGAAATTCACATTCGACAAGGCTAAAGGTTTGGAATACATGGATTGCCCAGGCAACCATGCAATGACATTCACAGGCGTAAACCTCAATGAAAAGGGCGAGGCAGATCGCTGGAAGATTGAGAATAGCTGGGGCAAGGATAACGGCGAAGACGGATACTATGTCGGCTCCGCTGAATGGTTCGACCGCTACGTTACTGAAATAATCATCAATAAGAAGTATCTCGATGAAGCAACATTAGCTGTCTTAGGCCAGGAGCCAGTAATGCTCGAACCATGGGAGCCACTTTCGAAGCGTTGCCGTTAACTTAAAAGCTTATTAAGCATAAGCACGGTATGCTTTAGAGTTTGAATAACTAGCGCAGATTGCAGCACAGCAGTCTGCGCTTTTATTTTTAAATATGGGCTATAGGATATGGACCATCAGATACGGGCTATCAGATACGGGCTATCAGATATGGGCTATAGGCCAAAAAATAGTGTTATTCCGGGTTATCCCCAAAAAAATATTAATTCATAAAACTGCAAAAACTATATGTCGATTTGATTTGCAGGCGATAAAAAAGAAGCCAGGCGGGAGAGAAAAACCCGCCTGGGCAGAGAGAAAGAGAGAAGAAGGTTTCAGTTATGGGATTCGAATAGCGAATCTCGCTAGCGGATAACCGCTAACAAACTCCATAATACACCATCCTTCATCAAAAAACGATAGTTTAAGCTAAAAATTTCCTTAAAAAAATCTAAAAAATCCTGATTAAATATTTAACTTTTGTTATCTGCATCACTTTTAATTAAATATTTAATCAAAAATCACTTATTCTCTAAAATTTTACGAGCCTCTGCGAGTCTATTCGCCTCAGCACGCTGACGCTCAGCCAAAGCAGATTCAAAACGCTCAAGCTCCTCGTCAACCGCTTCTTTAGGAATCTTAGCAAAAATAGGCGTTGGCTTTGGCACAGGAGTACCAACTACCAACTCTTCGCTTTCCCATGGGTGCACAGTTTCGCCCAAACGGTAATCGCCAGTAATAATCGGATACTTAAATCCAGGCTTATCCAAATCCTCTACTTCCTCAATACGAGGCAATGGAGAAAATACGCCGGTTCCGCCAAGCGCTTCCCACACTTTTTGAGCAGAATGAGGCAAGAATGGCGCCAACAAATGATTAGCATCAGATACAGCTTGAGCAGCAACATGCAAAACAGTACCAAGTCGAGCTTCATCATCCTTAATCTTCCAAGGCTCAGTTGCAGAAATATACTTGTTAATATCTGCAACAACATGCATAGCCTCAGTCAAAGCATTCTTCTGACGATGACGCTCAATCAAACCACCAACAATTTCAAAAGCGTTAGAAGTTTGATCCAGTAAAGCGCGATCCATATCCGTCATAGAATCTTCATCAAGAGGAGGAATTGCACCAAAGTTCTTATTAATAAGATTTGCTACTCGATTTACAAGATTTCCCCAACTTGCAGCAAGCTCCTCGTTATTATGACGAGCAAACTCAGCCCAAGTAAAATCAGCATCAGAATTTTCCGGACCAGCAATAGAAATGTAGTATCGCACAGCATCCACAGGATAACGCGCCAAAATATCTTTCACGTAAATCACAATTCCGCGCGAAGAGCTGAACTTCTTGCCTTCCATAGTCATAAACTCAGAAGCAACAACTTGCTCAGGCATATTCAATGGGCCATAAACTCCAGCCTCGCCACCCTTAGAACCAGCACCATTATATGCAAGCATTTCTGAAGGCCAAATCTGAGAATGGAAAGTGATGTTATCTTTGCCCATGAAGTAATAGCCAGGAGCCTTAGGATCACACCACCAATCGCGCCATGCATCCGGCTTACCTTGACGGCGAGCCCATTCAATAGACGCAGACAAGTAGCCAATAACAGCGTCAAACCACACATACAGGCGCTTATTCGGGTTATCAATCCAGCCTTCTACAGGAACCGGAATACCCCAGTCAATATCACGAGTGATAGCTCGAGGCTTAACTTCTTTAAACAGGCCGATTGAGAAGTTAATAACATTTGTACGCCAACCATCCCTTGAATTAAGCCAGCTTAAATTAGCATCAGCTAAAGCAGGCAAATCGAGGAAATAATGCTCTGTTTCTTCAAATCGCGGAGTCTCACCATTAATTTTCGAAACAGGATTAATAAGCTCATCTGGATCAAGCTCATTACCGCAAGCATCACACTGATCACCGCGCGCACCATCTGCTCCACAAAGTGGGCACGTGCCCTCAATGTAGCGATCTGGAAGAGTACGACCCGTAGAAGGAGAAATCGCAACCTTCTGAGTGCCCTTGTAAATATAACCGTTCTTTAAGCATTGACGGAACATTTCCTGAACTACATGCTCATGATTCCCTGTAGTTGTGCGCGTAAATAAATCGTAGCTTAAACCTAAATCGCACAAATCCTTAGTAATTACGCGATTGTAGCGATTCGCAAGTTCCTGAGCACTAACACCTTCTTTATCCGCTTCTACTAAAATAGGAGTTCCGTGTTCGTCCGTTCCAGAAACCATAAGCACGTCATTGCCCTTCATGCGCTCATAGCGAGCATACACGTCTGAAGGTACCCCAAATCCAGCAACATGTCCGATATGACGAGGGCCATTAGCGTATGGCCAAGCAACATTCACCAAAATATGACTCATAGGCAATTATTATCTTGTTCAGCGAGGACACTTATAAATAATATTCAAATAATCAATGAATAAAATACAAATAATAACGTTCTTAAAATCTTATTTAACCGCCAAAATGCGCGAAGTAGAGCCACATAATTTGTGAATTTATACAATCTGCGACAATTATCCACATATCCACAATTTTTTAGTATGCGCTAGCGTAGCTCAATAAATCTGCTTACTCTATAAAAACGCAGAAACACAGACTGAGAGAAAAATGATATACAAGAAAAGCGCAAGCAAAAATTTGATTTTGCAAAGAAATCACAAAAAACATACGAAAACTGCTGAGGAACTAGCACTCAAAGTAATCACGACCATAAATTCAAAATCAAAAAACAATGAAAACTCAGAAAACGCCGAAAATACAGATATGCCAACAATCCTAGATAGCTCAGCACTACCTGGGCCTTTATGCATGAATAAATTAAGCAAAATAGGCATATTCAAGCATTTAGATAATCAAAGTGGATTTTCAGACAAACAATCTAAAACAGTTGCAGGAAGAAGCGAAATAATAAAGAAACTATTGCCTAAAAATACTATTGCATGCCTTTACACATCTGCATGGATTTGGCTAGGCGGATCATTCCCAGTAACTTTAGACGTGCTTTCACAAAGTCACTATAGATCAAGGCCACACGGACGCCCAATACACGTTTATACGCGCAAAATTATTGACGGAGAATGCGTTAAAATCGGAAATTTATTAGTTACTACTCCAACAAGAACAGTATGCGATATAGCTCTCACTCAAACGGAGTCGGAAATAACGCAATCTCTTAGATACAAAACCATATATACGCTTATGGAAAATTACATGATTAATATCAAAGATTGCTCGAATATTTTGAATGACAATCACCATTTTCCAAGCTCTGTAGCTGCTCGCGAGTGGTTGGAAAGCATAATGCAACTTTACATAGATGAAAATATTTGCGAGCGCGAAGAAGAAAACAACCACGAGTATGAATGAGGAAAAAGAGAAAAAGAGGAAAAAGAGGAAAAATCATGAGCGAAATAAATAGCAAAAAACTTACTCCACCTAAGCCTCCTATTATGCCAACGGAAGATATCGCTTGCTCTCCAAAAACCAGTCAAGAAGTACTGTGGTATATTGCGCAGAATATTCCACATTTACGAAAATGGATTATTGCAAACACTTCTGCAGACGCAAGATTATTAGAATACATTTCTCAGCAGGGAGGCCCAGACGTAAAGCATAGTTTTAATGTGCTTTTCGAAAGCTACGACTATATGCGTAAAAATATCAAATAATTAGCAAAATAATATGCAAGTCGTCATTTGCAGAAATGGCCTTACTATATACAGAAATGATTTTACTATCTAGAGAAATCGACAGAAATGATCTTGGCCTTACTATCTACATCACCAGTCTTACTATCGACAGCACTAGCCCTACTATCAGCAAAAATATGCGATTCTATTCTTTAATTGAAAGACATTCGGCATAAACTTGTTTACGATTCGCAAAAGATCCATCAATACGAGGATTACTTTCCACAACACGCGAAATAGCATCTTTAAGCCTTATATTTTCTGATTTTGCGCAATCGATGGCAAGCTGAGCAAGCTGCTTAACACTAAGATTTTCAACATTTTCAGAACTTTCAGCCTCTTCCTCACTTACTCCAGAAATAACAAGCACAATTTCGCCGCGCGGAGGATCCTGTAGCACGCCATCCAGGATTTCTCGAACGCTTCCGCGTCGGATTTCTTCATAATCCTTAGTCAGCTCACGGCATAACGCCATAGAGCGATTAGCTCCTATAACCTCACATATATCTTTCATAGATTCTTCAATGCGATGTGGCGCTTCATAAAATACAATAGTTCTGCGCTCGTTACGAATCGAACGCAAATGCTGCTTACGCTCACTGGATTTTCTAGGCAAGAATCCCTCATAGCAAAAACGATCTGTCGGCAAACCCGAAAGCGCCAAAGCATCTAAAACAGCGCTAGGCCCAGGAGCACACGTAACAGGTAATCCACGCTCAATTGCCCTACGTACAATAGCTAAGCCCGGATCATTAATAGTAGGCATACCGGCGTCCGACACAACTAATACGGTAGCGCCTTTTTCAACATCATCAAGTAAGCCATCGGCTTTATTTCGCTCATTATGATCGTGATAAGCAATAACGCGCCCTGAAACACGCACTTCCAAGCGATTCGCCAAATCATACAAGCGACGCGTATCTTCTGCAGCGATAATATCCGCCGTCTCTAAAAGATGCACCAAACGAGAAGAAGCATCGCCCATGTTTCCAATAGGAGTAGCAGCAAGTACAACTTTCCCGCACTTAACATCTTTCAAATCGCTTTGCAAAATATCAGATTCCTCGCCACTCATATAAACTCCCTAAAAATACTTTAAGTCTTTAAGACATTAAGCCCTTAAGCCTTTGAACTCTTTTAAGCCCTTTTAAACTCTTTTAAGCTCTTAAATAACTTAAATCACTTAAATCACTTAAATCACTTAAAAAATCGTATAAAATCCTAAAGCTCATTAAATCTCATTAAAACTCTACACGAATTTAATATAGAACGCACTTAAAAAAGCAAGGTATTTGATTAGAATTATTCTTGAAATAAATAGTGTAACTTTATGAAAAAGAAAGAGATACTATGAAAATTATTGAACATGAAATCAAAGGCGCAGATGATAGCATTGCGCAACTAACGGGATACGTTTTAGACGATAACACAGATACTGACGTAAAGCAGATTCGCCCAGCTATTCTTATACTTCCAGGCGGAGGATTCTTACGCACGTCAAATCGAGAATCTGAGCCAATAGCAATGAAGTTTACAGCAGAAGGATTCCACGCATTCGTTTTACGCTACTCGCTTGTTCCAAGCACTCATCCAACCCAACTTTTAGAAGCAGCTGAAGCGATTAGCATGATTCGTAATAATGCAAAAGAATGGCATGTGGATCCAAAGAAAATTGCTATCATCGGATTCTCAGCTGGCGGACATGTGGCTGCAAATTTGGCTACAAGCGTTAGCGACGATATTGAAGAAGCTCACGGATACGTAGCCGACGAGGTTCGTCCAAATGCACTTATGCTAGCTTACCCTGTTATTTCTGCTGGAAAATACGCGCATAAGCCAACATTCGACCGTCTTTTTGGAGATGTTAGCGAAGAAAAGCGCGAGCAGCTTGTTGAAGATCTTTCATTAGAAAAGCATGTGGATTCCAAGACACCACCTGTTTTCATATGGCAAACTGTTACAGATCAGGTTGTTCCAGTTGAAAATTCAATTATGTTCGTGGATGCTTGCGTTAAAGCAGGAGTAAATGTTGAAGCACACTTGTTCCCGAAGGGTCCGCACGGTTTAGCTTTAGCTGTTAAAGAGACTTCTAAACGCGACGATTCCGGAAATGTGATTCCTGAATTTGTGCAGCCAGAGGTACAGCAGTGGATTGGGCTTGCCTGCGATTGGCTACGCCGCACTTTTGCATAATGCAAAAAGATAAAAACATTCATAAAAAAACGTTTGTAAAAAATAACGTCGCCTGCACACTTTAGATGTGTTGACGACGTTATTTATATTTAAAAGAAAATCACACGATTAATATTTCACACAATTAATATTTCACACGATTTTCGGCATTGGCGTAGTTAACGAAGAAGTGAGATTGACTTGCACAAGTCCAGCGCCAGAATGAACCTCCACTTTCTTCAAAGTTACTGTACGCTCATTGGCAAGCTTATGATCATCATCCGTCATAGTTGCAGGAGATTTTACAGCAACTAAAGCAAGATCATCAAAAACAATCCCAGCTTTATTGCATAAATCCAAAGCTTCAGACAATGAATCCGCAAAACCATCTTTTTCAATTACGCGATCACACGGAACTCCATATGATTCTTCGCATAATAAATCAATGCGATTGCGCAACGACTTGCCTCTACGACTTTCAGGAAGACTTCTTACAGCAGGAATTTCGCTATCAATAGCAGACACGAACCCATCCAGCTGGTCTACTAAAGCATCTCCGCCATCTCTGAACAAGTTTCCGATAATAGGCTTACGGAATTTAAGCAGACTTGCGTAACTAAGCAAATCCGGAATCTGATCATCCTCGCCATCCCACAAATTAATAAGTGGGAACGCAGGAATATGCAATGATTCAAGATGCTCAACATGGAATGGATAACGCCATGCCAAAGTCTTATCATCTCGCCAAGTACTTGCACGAGTAACAACAACTGCAGCAGTTGGCCATTGAGCACCATATTCGCGAGACGCAATGTCAAGCCACTTTTGAGCACCTGCATCAGTGCCGTAACCAGCCTCAACAATAACAATGTCATGCTCAGCACAAGCCATTTCAACGCTTATTAAGCTAGGGATTCCAAGTGAAACATTAGCAAACGGGCCGCAATGAACATAAATAGGAGAACCGTTTACAGTTTCAGTCTTCACAGGCTTTACAGCGTCTGAAAGCATATTGGTAATACGCCACAAATCTACAAAAGAGCCAAAAGTAACAGGATTACCATCTTTCGTACCGGCAATCATAGAAGATACGCGATTAGAAATCTCCTCCATGCTCCTTGAAAGCACTACAATCTGCATAAGTTCGCAAGTTGGAGTTAACACAACACGCTCTGGAACTGTGCCTTTGCCAAAATCAACCGCAATACTTCTCAAGGAACGAGAAGGAACCTCGCTTACACGTGGAACCAAAATTTTATCTAATACGCCCTCGTCAATAGCCTTTTCAGCGAACGAAACTAGCAGATTTTGCGCGCTTGCGATAGCAGCCATTTCTCCGCACAATCCCCAATCAATCAATTCAGGATGCGAAAGAGAAGCCTTACCGCCGCCACTTGCGCCACCCTTAGAACCAGCTGCAGTAATGCCCATACTTGGCTGACGAAGAACAGCAGCTGCATCAATTCCACGCTTGCGTAATGCGTCTACAAGAGCAATCGTAGTAGTTGTTTTACCTTCGCCACGAGAAGCCTTAAGCGGAGTATCCGCCGTAACAAGAATTACTTTGCCGTGTTTACGTGCTTCATCAGGATGCTGGTTGAGATAATCCATAAAACCAAAAGCGTCAATCTTAGAAACTAAACCATAAGAAGTCGTAAACGATTCAAGAATGCTCATATTCCCCACTTTCTTAACAAAACACGCTGATTCATTGAAATATTCATAGTTAATATCACAGAACTTATATCAATATTTCAAAACAGAAACAATATTATACGAATGTGTGGGCCGCTCATAGTAAATGTGTTTAATAACACATTTTGGTGTTATACGTATTTATTTGATCTAGTTATATGCCTTTATTAAATCTAGAAAATATCGCAATTAATGCTGAACTAACAGTGAACCGGCGCTGGCATTGTGCAAAAGTGACGCTGAACTGGCGCAGAACTAACACTGAAGTAACGCGAAATCAACGCGAAACTAAATTTGTAAAAAAACAGGCTTCTAAGGATTATTCCAAAGAAACCTGTTTTTGAAATTAGAAATCTAAAATAACCAGAATAATTTTAAACAATCAAATACCGCCTGCAGCAAAACGCAACATGCAACTAAATGACTATTTATAACAAAAATTCCTATTATGACTTCTTGTTGAATGGCTGGCCATACGGCTTGTTATTTTCCGGCTTACTGTACGGCTCGGTATAAGGCTGGCCATACGGCTGACCCGGACGTTGCTCATAAGGCTGACCATATGGCTGGTCATTTTTCGGCTGGCTATATGGCTCTCTGTATGGCTGACCATATTCAGGCTGATCATATTGCTGTTGACCGTACTGCTGACCATAAGGCTGTTGGCCATAAGGTTGAACAGCTTGTTGTTGTCCGTACTGTGGTCCGTATTGCTGACCATAAGGCTGACCGTACTGCTGGTCATACGGATACGGAATGTAATAAGCCTGTTGACCGTACTGTGGGCCATAAGTATTTTGACCATAGAACTGAGTTTGCTGGCCATAATATTGCTCTTGCTGACCGTAATATTGAGTAGTTTGCTGGCCATAGAACTGCTGTTGTGGCTGAACGTTCTGCTGATTTTGCACCTGAAGCTGATTCTGCGACTGAGCCTGATTCTGAACTTGCGGTTTAGCTTGGCTTTGTGGCTGAGCTTTAGGTTGAATCTGGGCTTGAGGCTGAGCCTGAGCATTCAACGCTTTTGGCTTAGCATTCGTAACCTGCGGCTGTGATGGAACCTGAAGCTGTGCTGGAACCTTAGGCTGATTCTGCGGCTGCGTCTGAGGCTTTTCTTGAGGTTTAGCCTGTACTTGTGACTGAACGTTCTGAGACTGTGGTTGAGCATTCGTTACTTGTGGTTTGGCCTCAGCTTTAGGCGACTCTTCCGCCTTCAACTCTTCAACCTGAGGCTTAGGCTCCTCAAACTTAGGCTCTTCAACCTTCAACTCTTCAGCCTGATAATCCTCAGCAAATTCAAACTTAGGCTCTTCAAACTTAGGTTCCTCAGTAAATTGAGGCTTAGGTTCCTCTTTAATATCATCCTCAGGTTCCTCAGTAATATCTAACTTTGGAACATAATCACTCGTAGACTTAGGCTCATATGCAGGTTCTACTTTAGATTCCTCAACGATATCACTCTCAGGTTCTTCACTAATATCTAACTTTGGAACATAATCACTCGTAGACTTAGAATCCTCAGCAAATTCAACCTTAGGTTCCTCAAACTTAGGTTCCTCAAACACATCGTTTTGCTTATATGCCTCAAAATTGGTGCCAAAATTATTCTCTGATTGAATATCAGCAAGCTTTGGAGCGCTTATATTCGAAACCGGAGTATAAACAGCATCCGCTGTGCTTCTATTAGTATTTGAATCCTCGAAATTAAAGCTCTTATTTGAAGAATTCTCTAATTGTTCACTTTCTGAAACCAATTTACTTAATGTATTTGCAGAATCATTTTCTGCTCTTACATTAGAAAAATTATTATTCACAGGAGATTTATATTCCTCAAACGCATTATTTTCACGAGCGCGATTGCCGTTATTAAATTGAACGTTATTATACTGCGGATAATTATTTTGAGGCTGCGCCTGATTCTGATTCTGCGTCTGATTATATTGAGGCTGGTTTTGAGCCTGCATGCGACCATACTGAGGTTGATTTTGGGTCTGCGGCTGAGTATTCTGCTGAGCCTGATTCTGAGGCTGCTGCTGATATTGAGGTCTCGCCTGAGCCTGAACATTCTGCTGATTTTGGCGATAAGAATTAGCCTGTGGCTGTGACTGATTCTGAGCCTGCGGCTGTGGCTGAGACTGAGAATTAGCCTGTGCATAATTCTGCGGCTGACCTTGCGAACGAACCTGCTCATTAGGCTTATTCATTGAGCGCTGAGCAAATTGAGGCTGATTCTGAGCTTGATTATATTGAGACTGAGCCTGATTCTGCGTGCGGCCATACTGAGTCTGATTTTGAGCCTGCTGATTAGTCTGAAGCTGCGGCTGATTCTGCGGTTTAGCATACTGAGACTGAGCATTCTGCTGGTTTTGAGCATTCTGCTGAGCATTAGTTTGCTGCTGAGCCTGCCCATTAGCCTGTGCATAATTCTGAGGCTGACCATATTGAGAAACTGACTGAGCCGGCTGCCTATATTGAGATTGCGTCTGAGGCTGAACGTTAGTTTGACGCTGTGCCTGAGGGCGATAATTAGACTGAGGCTGATTCTGCGGCTGATTTTGAGATTGGAAATTAGCTTGTTGATAAGGCTGATTCTGAAGTTGATTGCTATTGTTGCTTACATTATCCTGAGCATTAGCCTGGGAATTATTAGCCTGCTCTTTATCTTTGGAATTAAACCAGCCACTAAATATGCCCTTTTTCTTACCGTTAGTCTGACCATCAGCCTGTCCATTAGCCTGAACAGCAGCCTGACCATTATTAGTCTGAACAGCAGGTCGACCATTGCTAAATTGACCATTATTAAATTGACCGCCATTAAATTGGCCACCGTTATTAAATTGGCCATTATTGTTAAATTGACCGCCATTAGACTGGCTATTAACACGTTGATTATTATTCTGCGTACGATTATCCTGCGTACTATTATTCTGCGTACGATTATTCGGAGTACGGTTATTTTGCTGGCTAAAACTGTTTACAGTAGCTGCCTCAAGTTTGTTACCACATTCACGGCAAAAATTAGCAACGTCCTTGTTCTCTGCTTTACAACGGCTACAAATCTTCATCTTTTCTCCTTGCAACAAACTCATTACATTTAGAGCAATCAAACATTCTCTAAAATATTGATTATAAGTTTAAGCCATCACAGCAATATCAACCCGTAAAAATCAATTTTTTTATAAAAAATAATAAAGGTAAAGCCTAAATCGCAAAACCTAAACTACGAGAAGCAGACACAGGAACAGCTTCATCCGACCAATAATCCTCAAGATTTTCATCCGTAGTCAACGAACGAATTTCCGCACGATCTATATACAATTCACCACGCAAATGATCTGTTTCATGTTGGAAAATACGTGCAGGCCAACCATGAAGCTTCATAGAATGCTGCTTACTATCTTCATCCTGCCAAGTCGCTTGAATATCAAGCCAACGCTGACGAACTGCCTGATAACCAGAAAAACTTAAGCAACCCTCATAGAAACTACGAGTTTGCGTACCAATAGGCTCGTAGTGCGGATTGATAATCGCGCGGAATGGAAGTTCTGCAATATCACGAGGATCATCTTCATCATCGCGCACATGATCTTCAATTACAGCGATAGCAAGACCCAAGCCAATCTGAGGAGCAGCTAAACCGACTCCTGGAGCTGCAAGCATCGTGCTATGCATAAGAGAAATAAGCTTATCTAACGTAACTCTGGTAAGCTGACCATCGTACTCGACTGCGCGAGAACGCAAAACAGGCTCTCCCGCTTGAACGATAGGCAATATTCCATCACTTGTTGCGGAATCCAATAGATGCTCAACAGCGCGGCTTAGCTTAGTATCGACACTTGCGTGATGCGTAAACATAGGACTCCTTTAAAATTGCAAGAATAATAACTTGTTCAAAAAATCATTGTTATGTGCATCTCGTGAACATAACACTAAGTTCTTAAGTATACCAAAATTATTTACGCCTTGCCATATGCCAACACGATTGTGGACGCTAGAAAAATGCATGAGCTATTTAACTATCGCTAGTTAGCTCGGCAGGTCGTCAGCGTACACCAACCACAATCAAATTCCCAATGAACAACCACACAGCTCTGCCATGCCTTCGTCAATCGAGACGAAGGCAGGTCGGAGCGCTAGCGCGTTATGTGGAACAGTGAGTAGAATTGCGGATAGTGTGTGACGCGCTAGTATGCGATGTTGTTTGCTTGCGCGCAAGGTGAAGCGATTTTTGTGAAAGAGGCTTTATTATGCCAAGAATGTTTGGTACTGACGGCGTGCGTGGATTGGCAAACCGTGATTTAACAGCACAACTTGCGTTAGATTTGGGTGACGCTGCAGTGCGAGTTTTAGGAAAGACATCTTCAGAATGCAACGTTGCTCAAGATTCTTTTGTAAGTTGCAAAGATAATTCTTCCGATACTTCTGTTCATGCACGTAGACGCGCTTTAGTCGGCAGAGATACTCGCGTCTCCGGCGATTTCTTAGCTTCTGCTCTTGCTGCTGGTATGAGCGCTGGCGGTTTTGATGTTATTGACGCAGGAATCATCCCAACTCCTGGCGTTGCATTCTTAACTTCTGTACTAAACGTTGAAATGGGTGCTGTGATTTCCGCATCGCATAACCCTATGCCAGATAACGGTATTAAATTCTTCGCGCGAGGCGGTTTCAAGCTTCCAGATAGCAAAGAGGACGAAATTGAAGCTGTGCTTGGTCAGGATTGGGAGCGTCCTACTGGCGCTGGAGTTGGTCGCATAAGCCACGATACCGTTACCGCTACTAATCTTTATATTGATCATTTAGTTTCAGCTGTCGCTCCTTTAAGCAATGGTTCTACTACGCGCCCAAAGCCACTTGCTGGTTTACGCGTTGTGGCAGATTGCGCAAATGGTGCCACTTCTGTTGTTGCTCCTGAAGCTCTACGTAGAGCTGGCGCTGAAGTAATCGTAATTAATGCGTCTCCTGATGGCTACAACATTAACGATCACGCCGGCTCAACGCATCCTGAACAGTTGCAGGCTATGGTTAAAGCTTCAAAGGCTGATTTAGGCGTTGCTTTCGATGGCGATGCTGATCGTTGCCTGGCTGTTGACGAGAATGGCAATATGGTTAATGGCGATCAAATTATGGGTATTCTTGCTCGCTCTAAGAAAGCTGAAGGTAAGCTTAATCACGACACTCTCGTAGTTACAGTTATGAGCAATCTTGGATTAAAACTTGCGCTTAAAGATATGGGCATTGCAACCGTGCAAACAAATGTTGGCGACCGTTATGTTCTTGAAGAAATGCTTAAGCACGACTATTCACTCGGCGGAGAACAGTCTGGTCATGTGATTAATCGCGAATTTGCCACTACTGGCGACGGTACACTTACTGCTTTGACTTTGTGCCGCGAGGTTGTGCGTGAAGGCAAGAAGCTTTCTCAAATGGCAGCAGATTTCCCGCAGCTTCCTCAAGCTCTTGTAAACGTACCAAATGTAGATAAGATGGCTTCCAAAACTAACGCTGCTGTTCTTGAAGCTGTTGAAAAAGAAGAAAAACTGCTGGGAGATACTGGTCGTGTGCTTCTTCGTCCTAGCGGTACAGAACCTCTTGTGCGCGTTATGTGCGAGGCTGCTACGCAGAAGCAAGCAGATGAAATATGCGCTAGGTTAGCACAAGTAGTTATAGATAATTTGAAGCTGTAAATGCTTAAGATTTGTGAACCTTTAGGTTTTGTAAATAATTTTATTTACAAAGTACGCTTTGCTACTAGTTAGGCAGAGATTTAAGATTTTTCGCAGCGAATAGGACTTGACTTCAAGTAAACAAAATCAAGAACACTTCCCCGATTTTGTTTACTTACACGCACTCTAAGTCCACAAAATCAGGAACACTCCCCCGAATTTGTTTACTTATCTGGTACGTAAGTAAACAAAACCAAGAACAGGATGCCAGTGAGGGATGGGTGTTGCTTGGTCTAGTATGCTTTGCTACCAGCTAGGCATAGATTTGAGATTTTTCGCCCAGAGCGAAATGAACCTCAGCACGAAGTGGTGATTCATTGAGCGAAGAAGAAAAATCGAAAAATCTCGGTGATTAGCCGAAGATTAAAAGACTAAACATGCCAAGAGCTGTCGAAGTTTCTCTTAGAGCAATGTAAAAATTTTGCGATGAGAGAAACTCCGACAGCTCAGCAACATCAGCATGGACCTTAAACCGCAGCGCACAATGCTGCTTCAAGCTCAGTCAAAGCGAGCGCACGAATTTAGCGCAAGGAAGCGTTGTAATGCTGCACCTTAAGCGTACGGCGAGAAGAATCGAGCTTGCCGAGCACCATGCGGCGCAAAGCTTGATCCGCATCCTTATGCTCATCAAGCCAGAACTGTCCGCGCTCAACTAACTCGTCTACATCCGCATAATTTGGATACAAGCCTTCAATCAAAGCTTCAGCCATGTGGAATGTGCGATTCTTCCAAATCCACTCAACTTCAGCAAAATAGCGCTCAACATAAGGCTTAACCAAATCGCCCTTAGCGGTGCTTGCAAAGCCAGCAACCACAGCACCCATTTGCATATTAGTCAAATCGAGATTGCGCAAAGCCTGTTCAAAAGCCCAATCCTTAGCTTCTGCAGTTGAACGAGCCGCACGAGCTTGGTAAGCGTATTCACGATTCTCGGTAGTATCGCGCTTAGCGAGTTCCGCGTCAATTCCAGCTTCGTCCAAAGCGTTCACGCCTGCGAGCGCAATAAGAATGCTCCAGCGCAAGTCGTTGTCAATTTCCAAGCCTTCTAAGCGCACGGAACCATCAAGTAATCCGTTAGCTACGCGCAAGAACTCAGCATCTCCAACTTCGCCATATCCAAGATAAGCCTTAACGAGCTGGAATTGCTCGTCGGAACCTGCAGAAGCTGCCAAAGCTAACTGCCAGAGTTCGTGAGCAACATGCTTTGCGACTTCTGCTTGACGCTCTGGAACAACGTAGTGGCTTGCAGTTACCTTTACTTGACCAAGAGCATAGCGGAAAGTAGTTGATTCGCGCTCGGTTGCCAAAGCTTTAAGGCTGAGTTCCACGAAGCGTTCTGCTGGGAATTCTGCGTCGCGAGTCATATCCCACAATGCGAGCCAAATAAGCGAGCGAGTCAAAGAATCCTTGAAACGATACAAGTTTTCTGCAGCAAATTCAAGCGACTTTTCGTCGAAACGTAACTTTGTGTAAGTCAAATCGTCGTCGTTTACGAGAATAAGCGCTGGCATTTTTTCGCCGCGCGCTTCAACAACTTCCGTCACTTCGCCGTCTACGTCAAGTTCGATTCGCTTTGTGCGCTTAATTTCTCCAGTTGCTTCATCTACATTGTAGAATCCAACAGCCAAACGGTGTGCACGAAGAACAGGATGCTCAGCTGGTGCGCTCTGGCGCAAACGCAAGGAAGCAATAGTGCCGTCAGCTGCTTCTTCGACTTCGGTAGAAATCGTGTTAATTCCAGCCTTTTCAAGCCATTGCGCACTCCAAGACTTAAGATCGCGTCCGCTTGTAAGCTCTAACTCGTGTAACAAATCAGCCAAAGTTGCGTTGCTGTATGCATGCTTGCTCAAGTAATTGTGAATTCCTTCAAAGAACTTTTCGCGACCAACGTAAGCTACGAGCTGCTTCAAAACAGAAGCGCCCTTTGCATAAGTGATGCCGTCGAAGTTGACGGAAGTGTCGTTCAAATCGTTGATTGGAGCCACGATTGGGTGCGTTGTTGGAAGCTGATCTTGATTAAGCGCCCAGCTTTTTTCGCCGGAATTGAAAGTGCTCCAAGCGTCGTGCCATTCGGTTGCTTCAGCGGTTGCAAGAGTAGAAGTGAATTCTGCGAAGGATTCGTTAAGCCACAAGTCGTTCCACCACTTCATAGTTACGTAGTCGCCGAACCACATGTGCGCAAGCTCGTGCAAAACTGTTACAACGCGGCGCTCAGCGTAAGCGTCCGTAACTTTGGATTCAAACACGTACTGGTCTCGAATGGTAACCATACCAATGTTTTCCATAGCTCCAGCGTTGTATTCTGGAACGTAAATCTGATCGTACTTTGCGTACGGATATGGCACTCCCCAAGTCTTAGCGTAGAAAGCAAAGCCCTTCTTCGTAATATCGAACAAGTAGTCAACGTCTTTTGCAAAAGCGTCTTTAAGTGCCTGACGGCAGTACATTGCCATTGGCACTACGCGACCGTCTTCGTTGTTGTAAGACGTGTGCCATTCGGCGTAAGGTCCTGCGCAAATAGCAGTTAAGTAAGAGCTCATTTTTGGAGTTGACTCGAATACCCAGCGCTTCATGCCTTCTACAGCACCATTTTCCAAAGTGCCGTCTTCTGTCTTGCGTCCTTCAATCGCGGTTTCGCTTTTAACTGGCATGTTTGAAGTAACAATCCAGCTTTCTGGAGCGTCTACCGTAAAGTCAAAAACAGCTTTCAAATCTGGCTGATCAAACACAGCATAAACGCGGCGAGCATCCGGCACTTCGAACTGAGTATACAAATACACGTTTCCGTCAGAAGGATCAACGCTTCTATGCAAGCCCTCGCCCGTGTTGGAATACTGGCAGTTCGCTACAACTTCTACGGTATTATGCTCGAGCAAATTTGCGAGCTCAATTCGGCTATCTGCAAAAACTTTAGAAACGTCAAGAGCGGTACCGTTTAACACTACGGATTCTACACTGTTTGCAATCAAATCAAGGAAGCTTGTTTCACCAGCTTTAGCGTCGAACTCAATCTTCGTGCGCGAAGTAAAATCGCGTCCGCCTTTTCCTAAATCAAGCGCAACATCGTAGTGAATTGGCATTTGAATTGCGCTAAAACGTTCCGCAGCTTCTACGCGAGTAAGATTTGCTCCTGGCATATTTTGTACCTTTCGTATTTTTCCTAATTATTTTCCTAATTATTTTTCCTAATTATTTCTTTTAATAATTTTCTAATAAATTCTTTAAATAAATCAGTGATCGGAACGATTAAAACCATTCTTCATACGCATGCTAGTGATGTACAGCACTGTGTCAAGCAAAGAATCGGTTTCTTTCTTCAACTTTGCTGCCATATCGTCGTTTGCTTCAGCCAAAGCTTCGCGCACTTTGTCGTTACGAAGCTCTGCAATAATAGCTTCAGGATCGCGAACTAAATCATCGTAATCTTCGCCCTCATCACCTTCACGCTCTGGCTCGTAATCTCTCAAATTAACGCCAAGAAGACCTGCCACGATAGCATCCGTAGACTTAACCATCGCGTGACCAAGGGAACCAACAACTTCCTGGTAGCGCTCAATCGCATTTGCAGTGTCGTTAAAAGCAGCATCCGCAAGAGCTGCGATAATGCGATTCTCCCAATAGAAGTTTTCGCTTGTTACGCGAGTAGTAGTATCTTCCAAATACTTTGGAGTGCGATTTACGTTCGGATAGAACGGCACAAGCGCATTAAACGGGTTAGAGCCGTATGCCATCCACTGAATCGCGCGGAACGCTTCCGGCACGTAAGGGCGGATTTGCATTACAGCCAATTGACTTTGACGATTGATGCCGATTGGACGGAAAAGATGACGAGTATGCTCATCACCAAGCTTGCCGTAAGGATCATACTCAGTGCCCTGATAGTGAGAGCTTAAAACGTACTTAATATCCTCAACTGTAACTTTGCGCTCAGGCTGGCGAGCCCAAGGAATATCGTTGCTATCTGGCTTATGATCCGCGTCTTTACCATCCCACACTTCGTCATAAGGATTCAAGAAACGCTCCATAAACCATGCGCGAGGAGTGTTGTACACGTGATCAGCATCTGAATGAGAGCCGAAAGCGTCGCGAGGGTTAAACGGAGAAGCGTTTTCCACCGACAAATCCAAGTGGTTTTCTTCAATAAACTCAAGCAAATCGGCCGAGCACATATGCTCTTCTTGGTCTCCCAAAGCGTCTTCCAAATCGAACTCGTCGATTCCAAGCTGGTTTGGCATAACAACATAAGCTTCATCTGGTACGCGCTTAGCAATCCAATGATGGCCACCAACGGTTTCCATCCACCAAATCTCGTTTACGTCAGAGAACGCAACACCGTTCATCTCGTAAGTGCCGTACTTTTCAAGCAATGCACCCAAACGCTCAACACCTTCGCGAGCGCTACGAATATAAGGCAAAACAAGCGTTAAGAAGTCTTCTTCGCCAATTCCACCAGGAACTTCTGGCTTATAATCAGCGTCGCCTTCCTTACCTTGCGCTTTTTGAAGCTCAACCATTGGATCTGCACCTAACACGCGCTCGTTGGACGTAAGCGTTTCAGTTGCGCTCATTGCAACGTTTGCTTCGTTAACGCCAGCTTCTCCCCAAATTCCTTCGCGCAAGTCTGCGTTTGGCACGCTTGTGTATTGCATTGGATTATCCGGCAACTCAACTGTTACGTGGCTAAGCACGGACTTATAAACGCGAGGCTGATCTTCAGGCTTTACTACCACTAAACGCTTTGGATTAAACTCGCCATTTGCTGAGTCTTCATTGCGCGCAATGAGCGTGGATCCGTCGTAACTTGCTTTTCGACCAACAAGAATTGTTGTGCATGCCATATTTGCATCCCCTGTTTTTAGATTTTATATTTTATTTTTATATTTATTACTGTTTGATTCTAACGCTTAGGCGTTAATTGAGATCATAATTAGTTACAGCAATTATTGATTGTGCGCATAATTTATTGCGATCATAATTTATTGAACTAATACTTGCATTCAGGCTTTACCAGTAAGGAACATTCCGCCAGCGTCTACACCTGAAGTTACGTTTCTCACTTCGCGCAATAATTCATTCATATAGAATCCCGGCTTAAGATTTGGCAAAGGCTTTTCTGTGCCAAAAACTTCAAACATGTATTCGTGATCTTTATCAGGAGGCTGAGGGCCATTGTAACGCATAGTAATTGCTGGATCAGCGCAACCAATAAATCTGCTTGCTTGCGAGTTACGTCCTTGAAGCGCTTCTGGAATCATAGAAGTCATTGTGCGAGAAAAATCTTCCGGTATTTGCAAAGCATGAGAATCGTTAAAATCAAACATTAACGCTTCAACAGGCACGTTTGCGGCAGTCCAGTGAATCCACTCAAAACCGCATACTGGTATTGCGTCGTCGTCAACAAAACGCCAATGCAAATAATGCACGAAAGATGGCATATTATCAACGTAAAACGGGAAAGAAACTACCGGCACTCCACTGATCTTATTCTGCTCCGGCGCAGCTTTAGAATAATCATCCGGAATGGTAGTGAAATCTGTAGAAATATTCATACTTTAAGTATCTACTATCTCAATGACGAAGTGCAAAGAACTAGATCATCACTGTTTACGCGAATCAAGCGCATGCCACGCATTCTCAGCAGCAGCCAATTGTGCTTTACGCTTACTTGAACCAGTACCCTCACCAAGAAACTCATCGCCATCAGCATGCGCTAATACCGCGCGAGCTTCGAAAACAGGCGCAAAATCAGGACCCGAAACAGCCATGCGATATTCTGGATCAGGCAATCCCATATCGTGCGCTTTAACTGTAAGAGAAGTTTTCCAATCTAATGCAGGACCTTCTGTTAGAACTTCAGCTAGAGTATCATCAATCAATCTATGAACTACTACTCTCGCTTCATCAATTCCATGCTCAACAAAAGTAGCTCCAATTAAAGCTTCAACGATATCGCATAAAATCGAATCTTTATCGCTACCGCCTTGTTCCATTTCACCGCGGCCAAGCAAAATATACGGACCAACATGCAATTTTTCACGAGCTACAGCCGAAAGAGCCCACTCAGAAACAGCTTTAGCACGCAACTTTGCTAACTGACCTTCAGTCATATCTGGATGCTTAGTGAAAAGAGTTTCCGTAGAAACTAATTCAAGTACAGCATCACCTAAAAACTCTAAACGCTCATAATTTCGCGTACCAGGATGCTCATGAGAAAACGATCTATGCGTTAAAGCTTCGATTAACAAATCTGGTGAAATAGTAGTGCCCAACGCGTTTAAAAGTTCTTGCGAAGGATTCACTTGACTTGCATCATTGTCGTAATGAATTACACCAATATCTTGCTTTTTAGCTTCAGATTGATGTTGATTTCCCATATTTCACTACCCCAATACTCATAAAAGCAATACAAACGCTATAAATACTATAAATTCTATGAATCCTATAAGTAAAAATAAAGCGTTATACGAATCATAAATAACTATAAAGAAAAACCCCACCACCCGTCGATGGCAGGGTTTTCATAAATACAACCTACTTGGTGGTGTGTGCTGAGCGAATAGCTTCGCTGTATACACGACCGCGGAAGTTACCGCAGGATGGGCAAGCCATGTGTGGGAATGCCTCAGAACCACAGTTCGGGCAAGTCACAGTCTGCACGGCAGACGCCTTCCAATTAGCGCGACGCGAATGCGTATTAGCACGCGAGGTCTTATACTTAGGCAGTGCCATAATCTTTCCTCTATTTCGTTCGAACGATTGAGCTTAAGCGTTCTGTATATTACAACATGCGCCATACATTCTGCTAAATCTCACTGCTAAATCTGGCTATTAAACACATATTTAGCTCAGATTTAACTCAGCTTTTGCAAGATTTGACTCATCTCTGTTCAGATTTAGTTCAGCTTTGGCTAGATTTGCTCAGCTTTTCTTTAAGACCTTCTAACGCAGCAAAACGAATATCCGTAATATCGTGATGATGATCAGGATGCTCGTTCAAATTTTCTCCGCATTGTGGGCATAATCCCAAACAATCCGGTTCGCACAAAGGCTGCAAAGGCAATTCGCTTACCATAGTATCGCGAATCAAAGCTTCGATATCAGCAAAATCTCCGCCAGCAACTAGAGGATAAACGCAGCCGGAATCATCGTTGTCATCCCATATTTCTGAATCATCTTCAGAATCAGATTTATCCGCGTACTTTCCATTAGCTTTTACTTTAGAATTACGCTGAGAAGCCTGCGATCGTTGATCATCCTTATATGGGAAAAATACACATACGTCGACTTTCCAATCGCGGCGCAATGGCATTAAGCAACGCGTGCATTCAGCGTGAACAGGAGCTGTAATACTCCCCTGAAACATAAGTCCGTCCACGACAGAATCGAAATCGCCTTTTACTTGTACGTCACTTCCAGGTTTTACACCAATAACACTATCCCCTATACCCTCAGGAGCCGGAAACGCGCGGTCAATATGCATACTGTGACCAGCGCGAGCACCCATTTGCGCAACAGGTATAGCCCACAAAGATTTAGATGGATGAGATGTCATTAGTTATTCCTTTCTCCATATCCGTATTCATCTTCATCATCAAGATGAGCTTGAGCACTAATGCCGTCTTGAATGTGAGTAGCAGCGCGACGGCGTTCTTCCAAAACGCGCTGTCCTGCTTGCACATCCTGCTCAAGCTTGTCTAACTGCTGCTTCAAGCCTTCCATAACAGTTACACAGTATTGATCTGCTCCATGAGTAAGCTTATCCGACTTTGCTTGTGCTGCTTCCAAAATATTTGCAGCCTTACGACGAGCGAGAGCAGTAACGTTTTCTTGACCAGCCAAATATTGAGCACGATCTTCAGCGTCTGAAACAATCTGAGCTGCCTGAGATTTAGCGGTTGCAACAATAGAACTTGCTTGTGTTTGAGCAGTACGCAAACGACGCTCAGCTTCACGCATTAAAGCTGAAGCGCGCTCCAATTGCACAGGCAACATGTCTTTTAATCGCGAAAGATGATCTTCAAAATCTTCACGACTAATTTTCACCATATCAGCAGAAAATAGAACGCCCTTAGCCTCTGAAAGATTCGACTCCATTACGTCAATAATGTCGTAAACAGTAGTGAACTCAGCTCTGCTCTGCGAACGAGCTTTATCGCTCACATTTGCATTACTATTGCTGGAACTGTAGGAATCGTGCGAATCTTCGCCTTCAAAATCCATAGCTCCACCGTCATCGCGCTCACGCAAATCAGGCATAGGGAACAACGGCTTAATAGAAGAATCAGCAGAGTCGGCAGAATCACTATTTCGTTTAGAGCCTGCACTATTTTTATTTGCATCTTCAGCATTATTAGAAGAATCTTCACTGCTATTAGATTTGAGTGAAGCAATAGCGTCTGTTTCAGAATCGTCCGGCTCTACTACAGGATTCAATGGGAGCTTATCTGCACGAACGTCAGCTCGAACATCTCGCTCCATAGTATCGTCTTCTGCAAAATCATCATTTGCTGCATTAGCAACATTTTCATCTTCAGTCATCATTGTCTGCTCTCCAGTCTGTTCTCCTCAAAATTTTTCTCTGCAAGCAGTTTATGTAATAAGGGTATTACATTATCTGGAACCATGCCAGTTACATCACCACCGTGACGCGCAACATCCTTTACAACCGAACTGGAAACATGTTCCAAAATCGGATCTGCTGGAAGAAACATAGTTTCAATACCAGCAAGTTTTCGATTAACAAGTGCCATGCCAAGTTCTGCCTCATAGTCACCGTTCTGACGCAAACCTTTAACAATTACTGTAGCACCAACTTTCTTGCAATAATCGGTAACAAGCCCAGTAGTTGACGAAACTACTAACTTTCCGCCATTGCAACAATATTTCGCGTCACTTACAGCATCGCTAATAATTTGAACTCGCTCTTTCTCCGTAAACATAGGCATTTTAGCGGAATTAACTGCAACAAGCACATGAACTTCATCAAAAAGCTTGGTACAACGTTGTATCACATCTAAATGACCGGCTGTAACTGGGTCATAAGAGCCTGGGCACACTGCTATAGTCATATGTTTAGATTAGCACCGACCATGTCACTAATTTACATTTGCGAATATATCTACTTTTAAAATACAATTCTCACCAAAATTAGCACAAAAATTAGCGTCAAAATTCGCACCAAAATTTTAGCAAACAGACTACAGACAAACTTCTATCAAAACTTCTACAATTATTAATCTTCAGAACGCGGAATACAAATAGAACACAATAGCGCTAAAACAAGCAATATTGCTCCAACCACCATAGAAGACATATAACTTGAAGAAGAAGGAACTAGCTTAATAACACTTTTCGCTGCAGCAACAGAAGCAGAAGAAGCAGCAGAAGGAGCGTGAGCAGCGGAAGAAGAAATAGCAGAAGGATTAACGTTAAAAACTCCCATAACAGCATAAATAACAGCGAAACTTAATCCAGCTCCAAGATTAAACGCTCCAGCATTCATGCCAGGCAAATATCCAGGATTATCTTTAGGCGATAAAACAATTCCCAATCCGTTTAGCATAATATTTACAACGCCTGCATAACTTATACCTATAAAAACAGATAAAAGAACCAAAGTAAGAATATCAGGGTTTTTCATAACAAATATTCCTAACAATAATCCTATTATGCTTACTAAAATACCAGTTCTTAAAACAAGCCTATATCCATATTTTGCAGCTAGAACTCCCGCCCATGGCCCAAACAAGAAGCCAACAAGTGCATAAGGCGTAAGAGTTACGAAAGGAACAATAGCTTCCGGCAAACCTATACCACAGAAATTATCTTGAGCAAATTTCAAAACAACGCCATTCATGATTGCAAAAACGCCTGTCATCGTAAATAACGTAGTGCTCAATAAACCCCACGTACGACGCTGCTTCATATAGCGAGTTGAAACCATAGGATTTTTAACATGCTTTTCAATTTGCCAAAAAATTACGAAGAACACTAAAGCCACTATTGCAAGCGCAAGTATAAGTATCCAGCTAGCA
Source organism: Gardnerella sp. KA00255 (assembly GCF_049244095.1). Lineage (NCBI taxonomy): Bacteria > Bacillati > Actinomycetota > Actinomycetes > Bifidobacteriales > Bifidobacteriaceae > Gardnerella > Gardnerella sp. KA00255. The sequence continues at coordinate 1,292,842 of NZ_CP058374.1, read as the reverse complement.
TTCGAAAGTTTTTGCGATTCGTCAATAGCCATATACGCAGATAAGAACGCGATTCCTAAAGTAACAACACCCCACCAATCCATATTTATATCGTCTGCAACTTTAGATTCTTCTGCGTTATACATAACTAAAAACACTGCTAACAGTGAAACAACAGTCATAATAACGAAAATAGAACGAAAACCGCAAATACTAGAAAGCCAGCCGCCAACTAAAGCATCAATCCCAGCTAAGCCTCCATTAATTGAAGTTAGAATCGCCATAAGCTTTGCGTAATGCTTATTATCTTTAATGCGCTCGCGAAGCATAATAAGACACAAAGGCATCATAGGCCCGGATGTTCCTTGCATAACGCGACCTATAGATAGCAAAGTGACATTAGGAGATAAAGCAGATATAACACTTCCTGCAACAGTTGCAGTAAGCATGCCTAGCAAAACTTTTTTTCTACCAATATGATCCGCAAGCCTAGGCAAGAATAATGAGAATAATGCCGCAGCTACGAAAAACACAGTTTGCATTAATCCGACTTGCACTTGTGAAATATGTAATTCAGACTCCATCGAAGCAAGAGCCGGAGAAAGCATAGAAATATTTAATTGAAAAGAGAAAATTGACACAAATAATGCAAGCATTAATGCAAAAATAGGATGCTTACTACCTAGCGCACGAGTATTAACGAAAGATTTGCCGTCAGTATTTATATCAGGATTTTCTCTGACAGATTTATTCGCGCCCGTATCACGCACGCTCGTGAATCTTTTCCATGTAGGACAATACTAAATCAGCATCTAAGGATTCATGAACAGCTTCCATAGACTCGGTATTCAACACAGCCGCAGCAACAGCAAATCTACTCGACTTCTTATCGTCAAAGCCAGCATAACGCGCATAAATCAGTGCAGCAGTAGCAGTATCACTAGAACCATTGTCGTTGCCAACAGCTTTAACACCGCCGCGACCGCCATCGCGAGCAACTATCATACGCTGAACATGCTTTACAGACACAGGATAGAACACAATGTCTTCTGAATTGCCATAAACAACACCCTCGCGTCCAGCATTCACAAACACGTGTTTAACTCCACGCTTCAGCAATACTGCAGCGCAGCGAGCAGCAGAACGTCCATCAACAGCAACAATACCAGTAAGAGCTTGAGATTCCGCAGTGTCAAGCACCAGAGTATCTACGCGATTAAGTCTAGAAAGTACGCGCGGAGCTTTTGCGTCAGTAATGGCGCGCACAATAATTGGGCGATTATAGTGATCACACACCCATTCCAAGGATTTTTGCGGAATATTGGTATCCATAATAACCATGTCGGAATTCTCAATAATAGAGTATCTTTCACGCAAAAAATCAGGAGTCATATGATTATAAATACTCATATCATCAAGAGCTAGCAAACGTTGACCTGAAGCGTCACCAACATACATATAAGATGCAGTCATTAAATCAGGCAATTGCTTTGAATAACCAATATCCAATCCATTAGCGGAAGCATCTATTTTAAAAAGCTCTCCATTATGATCTCCGCCATAAACAGAAACCATACTTGTGCGAATATTCAATTTTTCAAGAGCGACAGCTATATTTCGTCCAACACCACCAAGCATGTAACGAACACGTGCCTCGTTAGACGTGTAATCCATTAAATCACCGCGAGCAACTCCAAGCACATCCATGCTAATGCCGCCAATTACTGTGACATAGCTAGGCGGAGTAACGATATACCCTTTTCCACGCAAATAACCTTTACGTATTAAATTAGAAATATGCGCTGCTACACCGGAACGCGTAATACCAGCAAGACTTGCAAGTTCCTGCTGACTAATCATTGGATTTTGCTGAATCCATGCTAAAATTTGTTGCTCTCTCTCAGTCATCATTGCCTCGTCTCTATACGATTACAACTAGAACTAATAATCACTACTTTCTAGGATATTCACAATACTCAAATCGCACAATAATTAAATCGTAAAAATATCAATTACTAATAATTGATCCTCCTCGAGTGAAATCTAATACCGCTCCGCGCAAAGACGTCATTTTATTAAAATCAGATTCGTCTGAAATCAACTTATACGCTTCCTCACGAGCAGAAGCAATAACAGAAGCATCCTGAACTACTCTTAACAATTTAAGACTTGATTTTCCGCCAGATTGTTTATCTCCAAGAACATCTCCAACATTGCGCAATTTCAAATCCTCTTGAGCTATAACAGCTCCATCACGCGATTTTTCAACTACTTGTAAGCGTTTTTCAGCTACGCTTCCTTCTTGAGCGCATGAAACAAGAAAAGCCCAGGATTGTAAGTTAGCGCGGCCAATTCTGCCTCTTAATTGGTGTAATTGCGCTAATCCAAAACGATCTGCATCAAAAATCACCATGCAACTAGCAGTAGGAACATCAACTCCGACTTCAATAACAGTAGTAGAAACCAATATTGGCGATTCTCCAGAAATAAATTGACGCATTATTTCTTTCTTCTCATCGTCAGTATTTCTACCTGTAAGTTGAACTAAAGAAATATTATTAAATTGCGGAAGCGCAGATAGCCTTTGAAGAATATTGGTAACCGTGTGAAGTTTGCGAGGCTGATTATTTTCTTCGCTTACAGGGACACCAATTGAGCCACCACTTGTGCCAGCAATCGAGCCAGCAATCACAGAGCCGCCATTCGTAGATTCTTCGCTTACAGATCCTTCAGATGAATTTTCGTAATAGTCCCCAGAATATCCTTCAACGAAACTTTCATTGCTAATAATCACATCATCAAAAGCATCGTTATCATCTGCAATATTATGCGAATTCTTAGCTCCACTAGCATTAGCATCTAAATCTAACTCTTCATCTTCAATATGCGGGCAAACTATATAAGCTCGCTCACCGGCATCAATTCTCTTTCGAATATGCGAAAACATAGCTGCCATAGTGCGAGAATCATGTTCTTGAACAATAAAAGTACGAACAGGTTTTCTGGAAGCAGGCAATTGCATTAAATAAGATACGTCTAAATCTCCAAACCAAGTCATAGCAGCAGAGCGCGGAATAGGAGTTGCAGTCATAACCAATAAATGCGGAACCGTAGAATTTCCACCGAAAGAACGCATCAGAGAATTGCGCTGCTCAACGCCAAATCTATGTTGCTCATCTATAACAACTAAAGCTAAATTAGTAGGATTAAAACTTGAAGAAAACGCTGCATGCGTTGCAACTATTATTGCAGGCTCCCCGCTTGCAACACTGGCCAAAGCTTTACGGCGCTCACTAAGTTTCATGCCACCTGTAACAACAACAAGTTTTACAGAAAGATTCGCGCGAGAAATCATATTTCGCAAATTATCAGCATGCTGCAAAGCTAAAACGTGCGTAGGGGCAACCAAAACAGCCTGTTTCCCAGACCCAACAGCTTGAAGCATAGCGCTCACAGCAACCACTGTTTTACCAGATCCAACTTCTCCCTGTAAAAGTCTTCTCATAGGCTTATTACATGCCATATCTTCAAGAATTTCACCAATAACTTCATTCTGGCCCTGAGTAAGTTCGAAAGGCAAAGAGTCTACAAAAGTTTTACGAATATCATCACACTTACAACTTTGAGCAATACAAGATGAATCAGAATTCCTTGCAGACAATATCGCAACTTGTGAAACTAACGCTTCTTCATATCTTAAAGTAGCTAAAGCTTTTTTAAAATCATCCGTAGATTGCGGATTATGGATTTTTCCAAACGCTTCACTTCTATGCAGCAAATTATGCGAAGCGCGAACTGACTCGGGGATAATATCCGAAATGTCTTCTTCAAGAGCATTAAGAGAGGCAATAATAGTATCGTGAATATGCTCGCTAGATATACGAGAATTAGCGTGATAAATAGGCATAGGCGAGCTTAACTTTTTAAGACAATCTTCAACGCTATTCTTCTGTTCCGCACCTTGAAGTAAGTCATGATTGGCGCCAGTAATGCGATTAGAATTATCAACGTTATGCGTATCGCCTAAATTGCTAGAATCATTTACTTGTAAAACATCGGGATGCGTAAATTGCAATCTGTTATTAAATTCGCTAGCAGTTCCTGAAATAACAATTTTTGATCCACTTTTAAACTTATTTAACATCCAATCAACGTATTGTTTTTTCTTAGAAAAATAAACTAAAGTTGCGCTACACAAAACATCGTCAACCACGTTTACTTCTAATCTAAAACCTCTACGCACGTTCATTGGTATAACGGAAACCGAATTTACGCATGCCACGAAAACAGCAGAATCACCGTAACGAATATCACGTAAACGCATAATTCTCATAGGTTCTGTAACGCGAAAAGGATAGTAGGTAAGAGCATCCTTAATACTTACTATCCCTAACGATTTCAGTGCTGATACTCTACGCTTGTTGCTTATTATTGAAGCAAGTGACGTTTCAAGCGTTACAGACATGCAACTACGCCTTCCCTACTATCAGCGAGCATAGTAATGCTTCACAATCAAGAGTCGGGTTACCATTAAACGCCAATCGACGGCGTGCTGTAGCGATTGCATCAACCCTAGAAAGCACATCTTTTATAGATAACTTCTGAGCTAAAGCTTCAATATTTGATTTATACTGCTGATTTATAATCGGAGTCACACTTTGAGCATTACTAGAAATAACTAACACATCTCTATAAACACTGTCGATAGCATCTAAAGCTCTATTTATAACATCTCGACTTTTACGAGTAACGCGACGTTTAACTTCATCTTTTTTACTCAAAGCAGTATAAGCGCTACGAAGTTTTGTAGGTATGCGATCTTCATTAGAAAGACCATTAATACGCTTAAATTCTTGCTGTTGAAAATCAACCTCTTTTTGAACTTCAACTTCAGCCTGAGTTTTAGCATCGTCAATAATATTCCCAGCTAAAATTATTGCATCACTAGCACTGCTCATACGAAAAATACCGGCAATTAATTCATCTCTATTAACTCGCACTCTCTCATCTTCCGCATACAGCAATGCTTCATCAATATTCCCTTGAGAAATACGCGCAGCCTGATTAGCAATGCGCTCATCAACACCCGTTTGCTCCATTACATATTTCGAAACAGCTGATTCATCTGGCATTGAAAGCGTAACAACTTGCATACGAGATCGAATAGTAGGCAAAACATCGTGAGCACTAGCAGCACAAACAAGCCACATAGTTCTATCGCTTGGCTCTTCTATCTCTTTTAAAAGCACATTCGTAGTTCGCTCAAGCATTCTGCCAATATCTTCAATAATTATGATTCTCCAAGGAGCAGTGCTAGGCATTTGAGAAGATAACGCAACAATATCCCTAACTTCATCAATGCTAATCGTAACTTTATCTGTACTAAGAACGTTTACGTCTGGATGAGATCCTGCTAAAACTTCCGAAGAAACTTTCGATAAAGTATCGCCTTCTCCGCAATCTTCACTTTCTAAAGCTGCTGCAAAAGCGCGAGCAAGTTTTGTGCAACCACTTCCAGTAGGACCGCAAATAAGCCAGCACTGAGCTATAGAGCTTTTATCTGACAATGCAACTTTTCGTAATCGATCTACTGCATTTTGTTGACCAATTACACAATCCCATACGCTCATATTTAGAATCCTGGTTTTTTCAAATCTTTAGATTTCATTAAAGAATCAACATCTTCAGATATAAGATCCGCCAAGCTTTCAGCAGAACAAGTTGCATCTAGTATACGATATCTTTCAGGATCGTTATCTGCTAAATCGATGAATGAATTTCGCGTGCGACGAGCGAATTCTAATCCGGCAGATTCCATGCGATCTGCTTGTCCGTGCAATCTTTCAAACGCATCTTCAGCATTCATATCAAGAAGATAAGTGCGATCTGGCCATAGAGAAGACGTGGCCCATTCGCTTAAATCGCGTATATCGTTCATAGTTAATTCTCTGCCACCTGATTGATAAGCAAGAGAAGAGTCGATATAGCGATCTGTTATTACTACAGCTCCGCGTTTTAGAGCTGGCAAAATTACTTCTGCAACGTGTTGAGCGCGATCGGCAGCAAAAAGCAAAGCTTCTGTACGAGAAGAAACATTGCTTCCGTGCAATAATATTTCACGCAATTCCTTGCCTAAAGAAGTGCCACCAGGTTCACGAGTAACAACTACTTCAAGTCCAAGCGATTGCAAATGCTTGCTTAAAGCTTCAACTTGCGTAGTTTTGCCAACACCGTCAATGCCTTCAAACGATATAAATAGGCCTTTGATGCTTTCTTCATGACCACCGCAACCGCAATTTCCGCCGCAAGCGCAACCGCTTGAAAGATCACTGCTTTTAGATGTCATATGCTTCCCTACTTAGTTGTAGCCTTCTTAGTTGCTGCCTTCTTGGTTGCTGACTTCTTAGTTGTAGCCTTCTTAGAAGTTGCAGTCTTAGAAGCAGAAGCCTTAGCGGATGTCTTAGAAGCAGTCTTAGAAGCAGTGCGCTTCTTACGTTTTACAGGACCTGCAGCGCGTTTTTGCGCCAGCAAATCAAAAGCTTCCTGCGGCTGGATCGAATCCGGAGTATATTGCTTTGGCAAAGTACGATTAGTTTCACCATCCGTAATATAAGCTCCATAGAATCCATCTTTAATAACTACAGGCTTGCCGGTTTCAGGATCGTTTCCAAGCTCTCTAAGTGGCGGTTTTGCAGCACCGAGAGTGCGCTTGCCATACTTTGGCTGTGCAAAAATCTCTTTCGCTTCATCCAAAGTCACAGTGAAAATAGCATCTTCACTACCAAGAGAACGAGTCTCCGGCTTAACAGCATCAGAACTACCATCAGGCTCATAAGATTTAGTCAAATATGGGCCATATCTTCCGTTATTTGCTTCAATACGCACTTTTTGAGATTTGCCGTCTGCGTTAGTTTCTTCATATTCTCCAACTAATCGCGGCAAATTCAATAATTGCAAAGCTTCATCCAAAGTCACAGTCTCAGGATTCATAGTCTTAAACAAAGACGCCATTTTTGGACGCTCTTCAGTTTTCGAAGAATCAGACTTACTAGAATTAGACTTTGAAGAATCTTCAGAATTATCTTTAGTAGAATCCTCGGAATTAGTTGATTGCACTAGAGCAACATACGGCCCAAAACGTCCATTTCTAACTTCTACAGTTCCACCTGTTTGTGCATCAACACCTAAAACTCGAGGACCTTCAGCATTATTTTCAAGCAAATCATGCGCTACTTCAACTGTTAATTCATCTGGAGCTAAAGTTTCCGGCAATGAAGCATGACGAGGATTACCTTCCGAATCTAAATGCTTAGAATCCTCCAAATACGGGCCATATCTTCCGACTCGCACGCTTAAGCCATCGCCAATATCAATCGTATTTATTTCACGAGCGTCGATTTCGCCAAGCTCAGCAACCTGTTCTTGCAAACCGACATGCGCTTGCTCAGAAGATTCAGCAGCACCATCTCCGGAACCAAAATAGAATCTTGTAAGCCAATCGCGCCCAGACTCTTCGCCGTGAGCAATACGATCTAATCCATTTTCCATATCTGCCGTGAAAGCATAATCCACATACTTAGGGAAATTAGCTTCCAACAGCTTAATTACAGCAAATGCAAGCCAAGAAGGTATAAGCGCACGTCCACGTTCATAAACGTATCCGCGATCGATAATCGTAGAGATAATAGTTGCATACGTAGAAGGGCGACCAATTTCTTTAGCTTCCAATGTCTTTACCAAAGACGCTTCAGTATATCGAGCTGGAGGCTGAGTTTCATGAGATTTAGCATCTACTTGCAACGCAGAAAGCACGTCACCGACTTCCATATGCGGCAAAGCAACAGACGCAGAGTCGCCTGAGGAAGAACGTTGCTCACCAGAACGTTGCTCACCGAAAACTTTCATGAATCCAGCAAAAGTCACAACAGTTCCAGAAGACTGGAAAGTAGCCTCTCCTAAATCTCCAGCGCTTGCTTTTAACGTAACCGTAGCAGTAAAACCGGTAGCGTCAGCCATTTGCGAGGCAAGAGTCCTCTGCCAAATCAACGTATATAATCTCAATTGATCAGAAGGCAAGGAATCAGCCAGCTCTTGAGGACTACGGAAATGCGCTCCAGCAGGACGTATACATTCATGAGCTTCCTGAGCGCCAGCAGTTTTAGTCGTGTACTGCTTTGGAGCATCTGCTACATATTCGGCACCGTAATATTTACTAGCAGCATCCCTAGCAGCAGCAATAGCTTCTTGCGAAAGAGTTACGGAATCTGTACGCATGTACGTAATGTAACCGTTTTCGTACAAAGCTTGAGCAGCACGCATAGTCTGACGAGAACTCATAGAAAGTCTATTTCCAGCTGTTTGCTGCAAAGTCGAAGTAGTAAACGGCGGCATTGGACGTCTACGATAAGGCTTCGTATCCATAGCGTCTACCACAAAATCAGCCTGCTTTAAAGCATCCGCAATAGATTTTGCGTAAGCTTCATCAATAAGAATTACAGAAGAAGAATGACTTGCAGAAGATGAATCCTTGGAATTTTCTAAATCAACTGAATTCGTAGAATCATCCAAATCATCTTGTTCAACTGTGTTATTCAAATTTCGCGAAGATACTAATTCGCCACGATCGTTGAAATCTTTAGAAGAAGCAACACGCTGATTATTAAATTCAACTAAACGAGCTTCACAATTAAGATTGCTTTCAGCAGAATTATCATTCGCGCTATTAGTATCACTAGTGCTCAGAAGCGCGTTAATATCCCAATATTCAGCTTTCTTAAAAGCCATACGTTCACGTTCACGCTCAACAATCAATCTCGTAGCAACAGATTGCACGCGACCTGCGGAAAGACCCGGCCCAACTTTACGCCATAAAACAGGAGAAAGCTCATAACCGTATAAACGATCTAACACGCGACGCGTTTCTTGAGCGTCAACCATATGATCATCAACATCACGCGTATTAGCAAGAGACGCACAAATAGCATCTTTAGTAATCTCGTGAAAAACCATACGTTTTACAGGAACTTTAGGCTTTAAAGCTTCAACTAAATGCCAGGCAATAGCCTCTCCTTCGCGGTCCTCATCAGTTGCGAGGAAAAGCTCATCTGCTTTAGATAAAGCGTGTTTCAAATCCGATACAGTTTTCTTTTTATCCGTACCGACAACATAGTACGGAGCAAAACCATGATTCACATCAACGCCAAACTTACCAAAATCAGCCTTACTAGCTGCAGGAATCTGACTTGGCTGAGCTAAATCACGAATGTGTCCAACCGATGCCATAACCGTATAGCCATCGCCCAGATACCCACCAATTTTCCGAGCTTTGGTCGGAGACTCCACAATGACAAGCTTATTTTTATTTGCCATATTCGTCCCTTTCTTTACATCGCATCTTACATTACAAACTTATTTAATTATTGCGTAAATCAATCTCATAACACTTAAAGCGTTAATCATCGCAACACACGTATACAACACTGTTATTTCAGAGTTGCTAATCAACTAAACTTACGCAATAGTTTTCTCATCTACTAACATCTACTATTTATACAACCACTTACGGTACTTTTACAAAACTTTCGTATATTATCTTTAATTTTCACTTGCATATATACAATTCTTCTTACGTTTCTAAACCTTTTAAAAGTCTAAAACGCGCATAAATGTTATAACGTATATACAAAACATTACAACCGTATCACTTAGTAGATAATATTCACGAAATATTACTTACTAGAAGTATCGGATATATTAGCAGATGATAATAGCGCAGACAGCTTATCATCTTGAGATTTTTCTTCGTATTGTGATTTAGCTAACGAAGAAGGAGGCGTTGGAGGCGCACCCACTAATCCCAATCTACTCAAAGGCGCCGCGCTTGCTTGCCTTAGAACCATTACCACTCCAAAAACTAGTAACGATACGCCTGCAACGGCCCAATAAACCGATAAATACGACACGCCTTCAGCCCAACGCGCGAATAATCCAACTCCAGGCAAAATTTGCCATACAAGGTACGTAGCGTAAATGCAAAAAAGCAATCCAAAAGTAATCATAGAAGTGCCAATAATTTGCACGCTAACAGAGGACCGACGTGAACCCGGTATATCCATTCCAGATTTTCTAGATGCAGCAAGAGCGAATAACGAGGCTGCTCCAACAAGCAATAACGACATGATAACATCCGTCGGCCTATGCCATTTACCAGCCATAAGAGAATACGCTACAAGACAAGTGAACACAGCTGCTATCAATGCAGTCCACGCTCTAAACGTACGCGTAACGCAACATACCAATAGCGCACAAGCACAGGCAACTAGCAAAGTATGGCCTGAAGGAGCAGAATTCTTGGCAAGAGTTTCTATATTTACAAGTAATTCTCGAGGAAGTATTTTTTTAAGCGGTTCACTTGAAAGCGATAAAAGCACTATCGCTACGCATTGGCCAATAAGCCACCAACGTTTACGAACAATCGCTATTACTAGAGCAATGCACCCAATCAGCACGCTTATAGATACGATTACTACAGATTTTCTTAGAGGAGCGAGCACTAAGCTAAGCCATGAAGGTAAAGCATTTTCGCCAAAACCTTCTATAACCATCTCTTCATAACTCTGTCCTAATTGAGTGCGAACAGCCAGCCACCATAAACCAAAAGCAGCAGCGACCATAATCAATCCACAAACAACACACCATATTCGTGTTGAGATTCTAGGATTAGAAAGTAAAGGATCTAAAGGAGATAACGCGTCATCACTTGCACCGCTAGACTTACTTCCGTTAATGAAAGTACTTCCGTTAATAGCCTTACTTTCATTGCTGCCCTTATTTGCATTAGCATTAATAAGTGACGCAATAGAGGATTCGCTAGAGGACTTAGAAGACAACTTAGCGGAGGACTTAGCGGATGACTTAACGGACTTTCCTGCCATCTTAGACAAATTCTTAGAATCATTAGAATCTCCGGAATCATCTAATTCTTCTGAATCCGCAACAAAACCCACCAATTCTTCATCGCCAGATTTACGTTTATTCCCAGAATCAACGCCAGCAAAATTTGACTTATGCTCATTAGGAAGCTCCGGCAATGGCTCAATATCTTCCAAGCCTTGTAATCCGCGCGGCTGCTTCTTTAATTCCTCACTCATACTTTAGACTTTACGACAGCGTCACACCAAAAACATTCTTATACTAAAACTTTTCTATAAAACTGAGTTGATATTTTAACTAATTTATGTAATTTTAAGATTTTTCACACTCTTTAGCAGATTGAAATAACCCGATAAATAATGGATTAAGGAAATTCTACTGAAAATATTAAAAGAAACTAACCTATATAAGTCAGTAGCTAGTATGATAAATGTGTTAGTGCTACAAAGCATATGTCATTGATCTTTGCAAACAAGGAGTTTATATGAGTATCCGCGTTGCCATTGCCGGCGTGGGCAATTGCGCTTCGTCGTTGGTTCAAGGTGTGGAATACTATCGTAATGCCGATGATGGCGATAAAATCCCAGGATTAATGCACGCTGTTTTTGGATCATATCGTGTACGAGATATTGAATTTGTTACAGCATTCGACGTAGATGCATTAAAAGTTGGACACGATTTAAGCGAAGCAATCGAAGCTTCACAAAATAATACGATTCGTTTTGCAGATGTGCCGAATCTTGGAGTTGAAGTATTACGAGGACCTACTTACGACGGCTTGGGCGAATATTATCGTCAAATGATTGACGAATCGGAAGCAGAGCCAGTAGATGTAGCTCAAGTATTACGCGATAAGCATGTAGATGTTCTTGTTTCTTATCTTCCAGTCGGATCTGAAGAAGCAGATAAAGCCTATGCTACTGCAGCAATGGAAGCCGGATGCGCGTTCGTTAATTGTCTTCCTGTGTTTATTGCTTCAGACCCTGTATGGGCGCAAAAATTCCGCGATGCAGGTGTGCCAATTATTGGCGACGATATTAAAAGTCAAGTAGGCGCAACTATTACACACCGCGTAATGGCTCGACTTTTTGAAGATCGCGGAGTTCGCTTGGACCGCACATATCAGTTGAACGTCGGCGGAAACATGGACTTTATGAATATGCTTCAGCGTTCAAGATTGGAATCTAAGAAGATTTCTAAGACTCGCGCAGTTACATCGATTGTTCCGCATGAAATGGATGAGCATAACGTGCATATTGGCCCATCTGATTATGTTGCTTGGCTTGATGATAGAAAATTCGCTTTCGTTCGTTTGGAAGGAACTACTTTTGGTGATGTTCCGCTGAATTTGGAATATAAGCTTGAAGTATGGGATTCGCCAAATTCCGCAGGTATTGTAATCGATGCTGTTCGTGCTGCAAAGATTGCTTTGGATCGTAAGCTTTCTGGCCCGATTTTGGCGCCAAGCTCTTACTTTATGAAGTCTCCAGCTGTTCAGCATGAAGACAGCGAGGCTCGCGAATTAGTTGAACGCTATATTGCAGGTGAAGTTGAAGCTGATGAATCTCAACTTAATGCAGATTTAGAATCTGCTAAAGAGCATGGTAAAAGCGTATGGCGCGCCTAAAATTTTAATTTACTCGACAACTAGCAAAAATCGTGTAATATAGATAAAGCCTCCGTGTGGCATTAAGTCACCCAATCCCCCCAGGGCAGGAATGCAGCAAGGGTAAGTGGCCTCTGATGGGTGCGCGGAGGTATTTTTGTATCTTTAAACATAAATTCAAGGCCTGGCATTAACTTGGATGACATGACTGTACGTAATAATGGGCATTCTGAAAACACAACCCAGCGCAACACGCGCAATAAAAACGTATACAGATCTAGTTCAAACCGCAATTCAAACCACAATTCAAACCGCAGAGCAACAACTTATAAATCTAAAAATCACAAAATAACAAATCGCAAATCGCAAAATCATAATCTAAACAAGACTTGGCGAAAAAGACACCCATTCATATTCTGGATAATTATCTTATTTACTTTCTTTACGCTTCTTGCATCACTGTCGTTCGCATACTTGTATTACACAACTAATATTCCGCAGCCAGACAAAATCGCCATGGCAGATAAAACAAAGGTTTACTACTCAGACGGAAAAACTGAAATAGGATCTTTCGCAGAACAAAATCGTGAAATAATAAACTGTTCCCCACTTCCAAAATATGTTGGAAACGCAATAGTTGCATCAGAAAATCGCTCTTTTTACAAAGATAACGGCATTGACATAAAAGGAATCGGACGCGCTCTTATACACAACGTTACAAAACGCGACCGTTGGGGCGGATCCACAATCACGCAACAATACGCCGAACGCTATTATCTTGGGGAAACAAAAACTTATTTAGGAAAACTAAAAGAAGCAATACTCGCTTTAAAAATCGCACAAACTCAAGATAAAAACACAGTTTTATGCAATTATATGAACACGATTTATCTTGGCCGCGGAGCATACGGAATTCAAGCAGCAGCAAAAGCATACTTCGGCGTAGAAGCAAAGGATATGACTTTAGCGCAATCAGCACTATTAGCCGGAATAATCCCAGCTCCTAGCAGTTGGGATCCTGCTGTAGGCCTTAAAGAAGCCAAAATGAGATTCAACCGTGTGCTAAATATTATGGAAAAAGATGGTTATATAACGCATAAAGAGCGCGCTAAAACCGCTTTCCCGAAAACACTTAATCAAAAAACTCAAAATATTTATGGCGGACCAAACGGATACTTGTTAAACATGGTTCGAGAAGAACTTACTAGCAGTGGAACTTTTACTAAAGACGACTTGGATACTGGCGGATATCGAATTATAACAACTGTAGACAAAGCCAAACAAGATCTTATGTTTAAAGTGGCAAGTCCTTCTCAAATTATGAGCGGTATGCTTCCAAGAGGAATGCAAGTAGGATCAATGTCTGTAAATCCTAAAGACGGCTCAATTATTTCGCTTTACGCTGGGGACGATTACGTTAAAAAACCCTTAAATAACGCAACTCAAGCACTTTATGAGCCTGGATCAACTATGAAACCATTCGCTCTTATGGCAGCAATTCAAGCTGGAATGAATCTTAACACGCTTTTTAACGGAGATTCTTCACTGAAATTTGACGGCATACGAAATCCAGTTAACAACTTTGCGAACATAAGTTACGGAACAATTGACATGTATCAGGCAACAGCCAAATCCGTAAACACACCATACATGGCTTTACAACAAAAGTTAGGCACACACGTAATAGCTCAAACCGCTGTAGCCGCAGGACTTAGCCCTAAAAGAATTACAGGTGACAATCCTTTTACAGTTCTAGGAAACGATAGCGTGCATGTAAGCGAAATGGTGAAAGCCTATTCTACTTTTGCGAATAAAGGAAACCGACCTGACTTACATATTGTTTCTAAAGTAAAAAATTCTGAGAATAAAGATATTTACACTACACCTATAACGATAAAACAAGTTTTTTCATCTAATAACGCATCTCTTGCAGCAAAAGCTATGCTGGGAACAGTTCAACACGGTACTGCTCCCGAAGCTCGTAGCTTAGGGAGACCTATTGCCGGAAAATCTGGAACCGCAAACGATCAAACTGCAGTAAGCTTCATTGGTTTTACGCCAAATGTTGTTACTGTTTTTGCTATGTGGTATCCGGATTCGAACGGAAACCCTCAAGTTATACCAACGCTCCCAGGAGGATACGGTTTAAGCGGAAGTGCTCTGCCGGTACACTTATTCACTCTTTATATGAGAAACGCTTTATCTGACGTTCCGGTAGAAAGTTTCCCTTCCGCAAAAGATAATGGAAAAATTGGCGGGCCGGATGGAACTTGGGGATTAGGAAGCGTTGTTTCAGAATCAGAATCAGATTCAAAGTCTGATTCAAAGTCTGAATCAAAGCCTGAATCAAAATCCGAAACAGAATCGGACTCAAAATCAAACTCAAAATCTGATTCAAAGTCTGAATCAAAATCTGATTCAGAAAAATCCCAAGAAAAATCTACAGAAAAAGATTAAGAGACGGATTCAGAAACGAAATTATTAAAAGTACGCCAATTAATATTGTTATATCCGTCAATTTCCGCGAATTGTGGGCCGTTACTTACGTCGATATTAGAAAATGCGGTCTGAGCTAAAGTAGTAGCTCCAGAAGCATAAGCAGACTTAAGACCTGCGAAAGAATCCTCTATAGCAATGCAATAAGCCATTTCACGCTTAACTTCTTCTTCTGAAAGAGTTCCATCAGCGTTAATTCCAACTAATCTACCAGCTGCAATATAAGGCTCAGGGCTAGGCTTAGTAGCATAACCATCATCTCCACAAATGTATCCAACAAATGCGCCTTCTGGAGCGTGATTAACAATGTTTTCAACTAATCTTCTAGGAGAATTGCTTACAAGAATTGACGGAATTCCAGCTTTAGCTAAATCATTTAATACGTCTATAACCCCAGGAACCCATGGAACTTCTTTTTCTTCACATTTAGCAACATAATCGACCATACCTTGGCCAATTTCTTCAACAGATAATTTAGTTCCAAGCTCAATCATTGCTTTTGCAACTGTTACAAGAGAACCACCTGAATATTGCCACGCTAGTTCTTCAGTCCAATGACCGCCATTATTACTTGCAAGACGTATTTCAGACTCATGCCAATAAGGTTCAGAATCTATAAGAGTGCCGTCCATATCCCAGAAAACAGCTTTAAGTAGTCGTTGCTCGGAGTGTGGCGTGGAAAAATCCATTTAAATACCCTTCGTATTTTTACTATTCGTTAACTTCGCTATTCGTTAACTCAGATTTTAATTCTCTAACATGTTACACATGATTTATATAAGCTGCATCTGTTTAAAGTGTGATATTACACACGTTTTTACAATAAAACTAAATATTCCAAGAACGCCACAACACAATTGATTTATCTACGTTTTTACCGCTGTTAGTATCGTTCGAATAAGTATTAGAAGAAGGCAAAGCTCTGCGCTCAGAGTGAATATCATATCTCCAATTACGCGCATTTCTGGAACGCATTATTTCAACGATATCTCCCTGAGCGTTTGCTGCAAAAATATTTCTTTCGGAGGATTCTGCGCGCTCAGCCATATGGCGCAACTGTCTTTTAAGCTGACGATTTTCTTCTTGCAAAGAAAGAATTTGCATAATACCAGCTAAATTAATACCATCATTCTGGCTTAATTTTTGCGTTTGAATTAACCTAGCAACATCCCTTAAGGAATACCGTCTAGCTCCGCCTTCTGTACGCTTAGGCACGATTAAATTCAAGCGATCATACTGTCTTAAAGTTTGAGGGTGAGTTTCAGTAAGATTTGCCACATAGCTTACAGTAAAAATAGGCATATCAATGTCAAAACCTACTTCATCCGCACCATCGAGAGTTGCCCTACCGCGAACTAACGCTACGGCACACATCTCATAGAGAACTTTGGTATCTCGCGCAATTCGCATTATAACGCGCCTTTCTAAGCATATTGTGGACTTATTAAGCTAAACGGTATTCCAAGTGTTATTACAAATATTATTTCAAGCGGTATTTCAAGCTGTATTTCAAGTAAATCTACTGTCTTAGGACTTATACCCAAATAAATTTACTGTCTTAGTTCAGCTACAGACTGCACGTACGCATCTCCGCAAGCTTTATCAAATTCTTTAGCAGCTCGCTTAATAGACATAGTCGACTTAGATGGTACATGAATCTCAACTATTCCAATAAAACTTCCATTCTTTCCCGGAACACCAGCGTCAGAAACGCGAATTTCATCCCCACTGGAGGATCCTGAAGGAACATTGAATTTTACTGGCTCTCCGTCAACATTAAGCAATGTGACTTTGGCGCCATGAACAGCTTCTGAAACAGTAACAGGCAGTTTTGCTACCAAATCATTATCTCGCAAACTGAACTTATCAGATGGCGTAACGCTAACATGCAAATACATGTCTCCATTACTTCCACCAAATTGACCAGCTTTACCTTTTCCTGCCAAGCGAATCTTTTGACCGTCACGAACGCCTGCCGGAACATGCGTTTTGAAAGATTCTCCTCCTGAACGCAAAGATACCGTAGCACCCTTAAACGCCTGCTTAAAAGTGAGCGTAATCTTCGAAGTAATATCATCACCACGTTTAGGCGTATTCATTGACTCAGATTGAGCTGATTGCGCAAACTGGCTACCACCAAAGCCACCCGCACTTTGGAATCCTGCAGATTGAGCTCCAGACCCGCCAAACATTGAGAAAATATTACCTATATCAGGACCAGATCCACTTGTAGTAAAGCGAACTCGCGTATTTCCACCAGCGCCCATACCTTCTGCGCCAAACATTGACGAGAATATGTCAGAAAATCCGCTTGCATCAAATCCTGCTCCACCGGCTCCGCCAGAAAATCTAGCACCGCCTGCGCCGAATTGACGAATAGCATCATAACGCTGACGTGTTTGCTTATCTTTTAAAACATCATAAGCTTCAGAAACATCCTTAAACTTTTCTTCGGCTTCTTTTGTTTTATTTAAATCAGGATGATATTTACGAGCTAATTTTCTATAAGCCTTAGTAATAGTAGATTCATCGGCATCTTTGGAGACACCGAGTACTTTATAAAAATCCTTGGCTAACCATTCATTTTCAGCCATCTGTGCCTCCTTTCAGTTTCAGCACACGTGGCATTTTTGCATAATATGACCTACTCGTGCTGACTTATGAATTAAGCCAACACGAGTAAGTATGTAAATCAATTTTTAATCACTACTAACGCTTAAATTTACAATGCGTTAATCGGATTAATTGTTATTTGGCGACGCGACTACAACTCGCGCAGCGCGAATCACACGATCTCCAATCCTGTAGCCTGCTTCAACTACAGCATCTACAGTTTCTTTAGTTGCGTTTGAATCCGGACGATGCAAAATAGCGTCATGCTTCGTAGGATCAAAATCCTCGCCTTTTTCGCCAAACTTTTCAACACCGAATTTTTCGAATGCTTTATCTAGCTTTGTAGCAACAGCTTTGAAAGAATCATCCATATCGCTATGCTCGCGAATACGGTCAATATCATCTAAAGCTGGAAGCAAAGCAGTTAGAACATCAATAATCCCATGCTGTCTGAAGCGATCTTGTTCTTTAGAAGCACGATTGCGGAAGTTTATGAACTCAGCACGCTCTCGCTGTAATGCTTCTAAATATTCAGCAGCCTCTTTTTTAGCTTTTCCTAAAGGAGTGAGACTACCTTCATCTGCATTTTGGCTACCTTCCGAATCCGAAGATTCTTCAGAATTTACGGAATTTGTAGAATCTGCAGAAGCTGCGGAAGCGCTATCGTCTGCAGAAACGTCAGCATCAGTTTTTGCATCAGCTTTCTTTTCTGCATGATTTGCGTTTTCAGCATCTTGTACTGAAGATTCAGCAGAAGATTCAGCAGAATCACCTGCAGCTCCTACACCCAGCGAGTCAGCATCTTCCATATCTTGCAAATATTCGTTGGCGTTGAAGTCGGACATTACTTGTTGTCCTTATCATCCTTGTCGTCGTCCACCACTTCGGCGTCAACCACGTCATCATCCTTTGCAGAAGATCCAGCGCCAGCATTTGCACCAGCCTGAGCACCAGCACCAGCTTGAGCACCAGCAGCACCCTGCTGAGCGTAAAGCTGCTGACCAATCTTCTGAGCAGAAGTCATCAACTCACTCTGAGCAGACTTAATCTTCTCAACGTCATCACCCTTCAAAGCTTCCTTCAAAGCATTAACCTTGTCGGTAACTTCCTTGGAGATTTCATCGGAAATCTTGTCTTTATTGTCATTTACGACCTTTTCAGTCTGATAAGCAAAGGCTTCTGCCTGGTTACGAACTTCAGCTTCTTCCTTACGCTTCTTATCTTCAGCTTCGTGAGCTTCAGCTTCCTTCACCATGCGATCGATTTCGTCCTTTGGAAGGCCAGAACCACCGGTAATAGTCATAGACTGTTCCTTACCAGTGCCCTTATCCTTAGCGGAAACGTGCACAATGCCGTTAGCATCAATATCGAAAGTGACTTCAATCTGAGGAACGCCACGAGGAGCTGGAGCAATACCAGTCAACTCAAAAGTACCGAGAGGCTTGTTATCGCGAGCAAACTCACGTTCACCCTGGTAAACCTGAATCAACACGGATGGCTGATTATCTTCAGCAGTAGAGAATACTTCCGAGCGCTTCGTAGGAATAGCAGTGTTGCGATCGATAAGCTTTGTCATAATTCCACCCTTGGTTTCAATACCCAAGGAAAGTGGAGTTACATCGATAAGCAGAACGTCTTTACGGTCTCCCTTAATAACGCCAGACTGCACGGCAGCGCCAACTGCAACAACTTCATCTGGGTTAACGGACTGGTTAGCTTCCTTACCGCCGGTAAGCTCCCTCACAAGATCCTTCACAGCAGGCATACGAGTTGAACCACCGACAAGCACCACGTGATCAATCTGGCTTACTGAAATACCAGCGTCAGAAAGCACGTTGTTGAATGGTGTACGGCAGCGACCAAGCAAGTCGGAAGTCATTTCCTCAAAGTGAGCACGAGTCAAAGTCTCATCCAAATGCACTGGAGTGCCGTCAGGAGTCATTGCCAAGTACTGCATAGAAATTGAAGTGGAAGTAGAAGAGCTAAGTTCCTTCTTTGCCTGCTCAGCAGCTTCCTTCAAGCGCTGCAAAGCAATCTTATCCTTGCTCAAATCAACGCCATACTTGTTCTTAACTTCGCCAACAAGCCAATCGATAATCTTCTGATCCCAGTCATCGCCACCCAAGTGGTTATCACCGTTAGTGGCCTGAACCTGGATTGTGGAGAATCCATCGTCATCCTTACCAATTTCAAGCAAGGACACATCGAAAGTACCGCCGCCCAAATCGAATACCAAAATGCGCTCGTCTTCCTTGCCCTTTTCAAGGCCGTAAGCCAAAGCTGCAGCAGTTGGTTCGTTGATAATACGAAGCACGTTCAAGCCTGCAATCTTACCTGCATCCTTAGTTGCCTGACGCTGTGCATCGTTGAAGTAAGCCGGGCATGTAATAACAGCATCGGTTACCGGCTCACCCAAGTAAGCTTCAGCATCGCGCTTCAACTTCATCAAAACCTGTGCGGAAATCTCTTGTGGAGTCCACTTCTTGCCGTCGATTTCAACGGACCAATCAGTGCCCATGTGGCGCTTTACAGAGCTAATCGTGCGGTCAACGTTTGTTACGGCCTGACGCTTAGCAACTTCACCAACCAAGATTTCGCCAGACTTGCTGAATGCCACAACAGATGGTGTTGTACGTGCACCTTCAGCGTTTACGATAACGGTTGGAGCGCCGCCTTCAAGAGTAGCGATGCAAGAATTAGTTGTACCCAAATCAATACCTACTGCGCGTCCCATATTTTCTCCTTCATATTTTCTAAAGATTAACTAGGTGGATTATTAACAACCACCTTTTTTGTTTTCCAAAACTTGAGTCTACTACACTCAAGTTATAAAAGTCAAATATTTATAGCAAAAATTATAAAAACTTTATAGTAAAGGACTCAAGTTTCATAAAAGCAGGGCTATTCGGGTTATTCCCCAATTCGGGTTATTTCCCAAAAGCACAGTTAATTACGAAATTAATCTAATGCGTAATTAATCTAATGCGTAATTAGTCTGATACGTAATTAATCTGCTGCAAAACGGCGCGCAACAAATAGCCTTGCGCAATCAGTCTTCCGAAGCATGCGATTGTGCGTACTCTTTAGCCCAACCGTCAACAAAAGCCGATTTAACATCACTCCACTTAGCGTCGCCTTTAGCGTACGAAAGCAATGCAGAGCCAAGATTATTCTTCCAATTATCAGAAGGTATCATGGTGAAATTCCAGCTAACAGAAATTTTCCCAGACTGCACGTCCGCAACCGCATCCTCTGTTAAAGGATTATCTGATTTAATATCAGCAAAAGTATTAAACGGTGTAGTAAAGCCCATCTTCTGAGAAAGTGCTTCCTTGCCTGCACGCGACTCAATAAGCCACTTCAAAAAGTCTCTAGTAGCTTTTTTATTAATTGCAGAAGACTTCTTATTTATACACCAATAGTTTTCGGAACCGGTTGCCAAACCCTGATTTTCCTCACCAGGAGCACCAATATAAATTGGCAACATACCAACTTCTTTAGCTTGCATACCAACTTTAGAAAGTTCATCCCAAGCCCAAGTACCATTCTGGTAAAAAACAGCTCTATGCTTAGCAAATTCAGCAATCGCATCATCGCCAGTCTTATTCTCAAGCTCAGATGCAGGAACAGTAGAATCCTTAATATACAAGTCAAAAATATTCTTGAAACCATCTAAATAGCTGCCTTTTATTTTTGCAGGCTGTTTAGTGATTTTATCTTCTTTAAACTCGTAATAAAGAGGAATATTAGCTAAATGAGTTTTAAAACGCCAATCAGAGCTTGAATTAAAACCTGCAGACGTAAACGCTCCATCAACCCCCAAATCGCTTTTACGCTTTTGAATATCGTCTGCAACTTCCTTCAACTTATCAAAACTATTAATTTCTTTTACGGACTTTATTTTTGCTTTGTGCATAGCAATATATTTAGCAAGCAAATCCTTGTTATAAATCAAGCCATAAGTTTCCATAACATACGGCACGGCAACGATTTTATCCCCGTCCTTCAAAGCAATGTCTTTATTGTGAAGCTGCTTATAAATCTCAGTATCTTTCAGATCATCCGTATAATCCGTCCAATTAGCATAGCCAACAGGACCATTCACTTGGAATAATGTAGGAGCATCATCGCCCTTACTAATCTCGCCCTTCAAAACCTGCTCGTAAGTGCCTGGACCTGGAGTTTCAACTCTAACTTCAACGCCAGTTTCTTTAGTGTATTCTTCAGCCACTTCTTTCCATTGATCAGCAACTTCAGGCTTAAAGTTCAAGAAATACACTCTACCCTTGCCATTGCTAGAGTTAGTTGAGCCGCACGCGGCAAAAACACCGCATGCCATCACAATACACGTAATTAACGCAAGTGTTGATTTAAATGTACGATTCATCATCGAAATTCCTCGTATGCAAACAACCCAACCATTGGACTGTCACGCATATAGACGCCCTTACAGATGTTATTTATTATGCATCAATTGACGGAAAATCGCAAACGATGACATAGTAAATAACACGTATTTACCAATTACAGATTAGGCTAACTCTTACTGTGAGCAATCGCATACTCTTTAGCCCAGCCGTCCACGAACGCTTTCTTAAGAGTATCCCATGCTTGATTAGCGCCCATAGAAGTCATACCGTCTTTTGTAGCTTGAGCGTATGTAAGCAAATCAGAGCCAACATCGTCTTTCCAACCGTTAGATGGCATGGTAATAAACACCCACTTAACAGGTACTACTTTATCTTTGCCATTGTATTTGGTAGCAGCATTAACAAGAGGATTTTCTGCATCAGGGAAACTTTTGAAAGGAGTATCAAAGCCCAGCCTATTAGCTAAAGCATCCTTACCATAATCTGAAGTAAGCAGCCACTGCAAGAACTCATTAGTTGCCTCTTGATTCTTTTTTGAAGCCTTTTTATTAATGCACCAATAGTTTTCAGAACCCGTAGCCATGCCCTGCTTCTCTTCGCCATTAGCGCCAATGTAAATTGGGAGCATGCCAACGTCGTCAGGTTTTATGCCAGCATTTGCAAGGTCACCCCAAGCCCAAGTACCATTCTGGTAGAACACAGCCTTACCAAGCGCAAATTCATAAACAGCATCCTCACCAGTTTTAGTACTTAACTGACTTACAGGAGTTGTGGAATCAGAAATATAAAGGTCAAAAATCTTCCTGAAATTATCTAAATAGCTGCCTTTTATTTTTGCAGGCTGCTTAGTGTCGCCATTAAACTCGTAATAAAGAGGCATATTTGCAAGATGGGTCTTGAAGCGCCAATCGGAACTGGAATCGAAACCAGCAGAAGTGAAAGCACCATCAATCCCAAGCTCATCCTTGCGTTTTTGCAAATCGTCTGCAACTTCTTTCAACTTATCAAAAGAAGTTATTTGATCTTCAAAAGATACGCCGTCTTCTTCCGGCTTCAACTTTGAATTATGAAGATCCGCATACCTAGCAAGCAAAGCCTTGTTGTAAATCAAGCCGTAATTTTCAGTAACATAAGGCACTGCAACAGGCTTACCATTATCAGTAAGAGCAAGGCCTTTGTTACTAAGCTGATTATAAAGAGGGGAATTACTTAAATCAGCCGTGTAATCTTTCCAGTTAGCGTAGCCCACAGGACCGTTAATCTGGAATAATGTAGGCATAGCATCAGGATCACTTTTAACAGCAGCACGAAGCTCATCTTCGTAACTGTTGCTTTGCGGAGTCTTGACATCTATATAAGCCCCCGGATGAGTTTCTTTATACTTATTAGCAACCTCTACCCAAATATCCTTGCCTTCAGGCTTGAAGTTGAAGAAAATAACTTTCCCACCAGCAGACCTATCGGTATTTGCACCAAAAGACTTAGAAAAACCAAAAGCAGTAAACGCGCAAGCCGCCAAAACAGCGCAAACTACTAGCGCAATAATCGACTTAACTGAACGACTCATCATCGAACCTTTCCACATACTGCTAATCTCTTCCAAACTAACTAATTACTGCTATTGAATACTGTTTAAACCACAGTAGTGAACCAATACTACAGCAAACGTAAGACTCAAATATATAAATGTATCTGCAATAAAAATTGTGCGAATCACAATAAAATATATGGAAATATCTGAAATTCTAAAACGCTTTTCAGCAATTCCAATGCACAATTACATTATCGCCTTTATACGTGCCCAACACAGAATAATGCGCAGTATCGAGACGCAACAATCGCGCAAAATCTGGGCTTACTCCAAGCCAGCGCGCAGTTAATATACGTAATACGTGCGCGTGCGCAACAACAAGCACATCCTTACCTAATTTCAATTTAGGCATTGCAATGTCAATAATCTTTTGAGTACGATCCGAAACCTCTTGCAAGCTTTCTCCAAAAGTCCTGTGCACATCCACTGCTTCTCCACTAGGAAGCACCTCTTTAGCGTCACTAACCATGCGAGAAGGAAGAACTTTAGGACCATGCTTCCACACATCCCACGCCTCAACGCCACTTAATGCCGCAATATCGCCCCTAGTGCGACCTTCAGCAGCACCATAATCCCACTCCAACGCACTATCGCAAATTGTGTACGAAGCAAATCCAGCAAACTGAGCTGTTTGCTGCGCGCGACGAAGCGGACTTACAAGCACACAATCCTCATCAAAACCTTTTGTGAACGCATCCTGCAATCTAGCACCAGCCTCTTTTGCCTGCTCAACACCAACCTCAGTAAGCGGCAAATCCGTGCGCCCAGTATGCTGACCAGACACACTCCAAGCAGTTTGGCCGTGACGCAACAAAACAAGCCTTCCTTCGCAAGCACACGAATTTTCTGACGCTATAGCCGGAACTACATTTGAACTATCTGCAGATACATTTGAGCTATCTGACACTACACATGAATTACCTGGAACTACTGAATTATCTGGAACTACATCGAATTTGCAGGCCTCAGTCATCGTGACTCCTTCTGCTTTAAACACAAATCACACTAATGAATCCGCAGCAATACTACTATTAAGTAATCTTGCTTTTAGCGCACATCCGCTTCATCGCAGTGCACGCGTTTTATACCGTCCTATGATACAACCTATTGCATTGTTACGTCATCTTTTTATGATTTTCTTTTTAAAATTTTATAGAAATTTTCATATCACAAGTTATAAGGAAATAACTAAAAAGCTTTTATTTTATAACGATTCTGGCTTATACGATTGCATTTTGACTAATATGTTGCAAAAATAAAAATATATTGTAAGAAAATAAATCCGACTACGAAAACAATCGTGAAGTAATATGCAAAATCAAAATCAAAACCAAACACAGAACTTATCAGATTGCCAAATTGAAGCGTCAAAAGAAAGTTCAATGATATTAGAAGAAAGTTCAATTCAAGAACGCGAATTAGCAAATAACCATACTATTAATACGCTTCTTAATCGTCGTTCTATACGCGCTTTTAAAAATGAGCCGATTGACCCACAAATTGTTAAAACTCTTGAATCTGTGGCTCAGCGCGCCGCTTGCAGCCAGTTTTTAAACGACTGGTCCGCGATTAAAATCACTAATCCTGAAATAAAGCAAAAGCTTTCAGAAATTGGACATCAATCTTATATTGCTACTACTCCACTCCTATACGTATTCGTTATCGATCAGCACAGAAATTCTGTAATCGCACGTAAAAATGGCATAGACGTAGATGGCGACAATTTCACTCTTAAAACAGGATATCGATTCTCTCAATCGCAAAACGATGCCATTCTTGCACTTCACGCTATGGAAACAGCAGCAGAATCACTTGGACTCGGATGCGTAATTCTTGGTTCAATTTTGAATAATATTTCTGAACTAATTGAACTTTTGAAATTGCCAAAATACACGTATCCAGTACTAGGACTTGCAATAGGCAAACCTGATCAATCCCCAGAACTGAAGCCTCGCATGGATTCCAGCATGCAATTCTTTGAAAACGAATATCCGAGCAGCGATGATTCTTTAATTGAAAAACTAGCTGAATTCGACGAAAGAGTTCACGAATACTACGATTTGCGCAATGCAGACAAGCCAGTTGACGCGTTCAGTGCTCAAATCGTGAAGCTTTCCGTGGATTCTGGCGCTAAAAACCATAGTTGCGAAACGCAATTAAACAAACAAGGCTTTACGTTCAAAATCTGATTCCTACCTTTGCCGAGGTTTGTATCCGCGTTTTCTTGATTTTGGCTTGGTTGTTTCAAAACGCGAGCGCGTATCGTAATATTTGCGAATTGCAGGATTTGAATGAGTTAAATGCCAGCAACTGCAATATTCGCATTTGTAAACCCAAAGTTGCGCTCCACGCTCTCTAAGACTTTTATCCGCTGCAATAAGAGCCTGCCCTTTATTTGTATACATTATTTTTTGAGTAGATTCACATCTGCGCGGAGTAAAGAAATACATGTAATTCATGGTATCACTACAGCAAAATGCGCAAGTAAACATGTTAACAAAAGCATTCAAACCTAGTAATAAAAGCATTACAAGACTACAGATTGCGCAAAATCGTATTCAAATAAATCAAAATAAGAAATCACAATAAGTTCAATTTAGTGTCTTTTAGTTCAATCAATTAACCAAAATTCAATTCAAACTTAACTAAAATTCGACTAAGATTCAATTTTTTGAAAACTACTGTACAAATCTGGCTCCTATGAGTAATATTGGGCAAATAATTCAATTTAATACTTATACTTTGAACTTTATTGTGAACTTTATTATTAGTTTATTCTCAATTTGTTCTCAGTTTGTTCAATTTATAAATGTTGATTTTACGGGCTTCTATAAGAAAGACAGATTATGGCACAGAATTTTGCTGACGAGCTTAAGAAAGCTATGAAAACACAAGGCTATAAGCAGATTGACGTAATCGAGCTTGCAGCAAAAAACGGCCATAAACTTGGCAAAAGCCAGTTAAGCCAGTATTTAAGCGGCAAAACTGAGCCTCGCAAAGACGTGCGTAACATGCTTGCCGAAATTCTTGGAATCAGCGTCAATGATAATGAAAATGTAATCAAAGGTGGGCATTCCTGCGCAAAAACCGAGCAAAACTGCCAGTCTTCAGAAGAATCACAATTAGATCAGCCGCAGCTTACAGAAGAACAACTTTCCGAAACACTCAAGCATCGCAATTTCAACAAATCAAGCAAACTTGAGCACGTGCTTTACGATGTTCGCGGCCCGGTTGTTGAAGAAGCAAACCGCATGGAAGCAAACGGAACGCATATTCTAAAGCTCAACATTGGAAATCCTGCGCCTTTTGGATTCCGCGCTCCAGACGAAGTGATTTACGACATGCAGCAGCAGCTTATTGACTGCGAAGGCTACTCGGATAGTCGCGGACTTTTCTCTGCGCGCAAGGCGATTATGCAATACGATCAGCTTAAGGGCATTCCAGGCGTGCAAATGGAAGATATTTACACTGGCAACGGTGTTTCCGAGCTGATTAATCTTTCTATGCAAGCACTGCTTGATTGCGGCGACGAGATTCTTATTCCAAGCCCAGACTATCCTCTGTGGACTGCGTGCGCGAGCTTGGCTGGCGGCACTCCTGTGCACTACATGTGTGACGAAAAGTCGCATTGGTACCCAGATATTGCCGATATTCGCTCTAAAATCACTCCTCGCACTAAAGCGATCGTGATTATTAACCCGAATAATCCTACGGGCGTGCTGTATAGTCGCGAAGTTTTGGAAGAGATTGTTAAGATTGCGCGCGAGTTTAATTTGATTATTTTTGCGGACGAGATTTACGACCGTCTTGTTATGGATGGAAAGAAGCATATTTCGATTGCTTCTCTTGCTCCAGACGTGTTCTGCGTAACTTTTAGCGGACTTTCTAAATCGCATATGATTGCTGGCTTCCGTATTGGTTGGATGAGTCTTTCGGGAGATAAATCCAAGGCTCGCGACTACATTATGGGACTTAACATGCTGTCTAATATGCGCTTGTGCTCGAACGTTCCTGCGCAGTCGATTATTCAAACTGCTTTGGGCGGATACCAGAGCGTTAAGAAGTATTTGGAGCCGGGCGGACGCGTGTATGAGCAGCGCGAGTATTGCTATAACGCACTTCAGGAGATGGATGGCGTAAGCGTTGAGCGGCCAGACGCTGCTTTCTACATGTTTGTAAAGCTCGATCCTGCTCGCTACAACATTCACGACGACGAACAGTTTGCGCTTGATTTGCTGCGCGATCAGAAGTTGCTGATTGTGCACGGAAAAGGCTTTAATTGGCAGACTCCAGGCTACTTCCGCGTAGTCTACTTGCCGCGCTTGCAAACGCTTCGCGACGCAATGGGCAAACTCTCCAGCTTCCTCTCCTACTATCGCCAGTAGAAAAAATAATTTTTATATAAACAAAAGAATTATGCATATAGTGCCACGCTAAAAAAACTTAACGTGGCACTATATTTTTCATAGGAGGAAGGAATCAAAGTATTTACTACGCAGCCTATTCTCGTATAGATGCTGCTGGACCAATTGACTCACGCAGCAGCACAGTAATAGGTAAACATACATGATGTGATGATGCTCGTTCATACCCAGCATTCAAAGTCTCTACTATATATTCAGCAGCTAAACGTCCTTTAGTTGTAACAGGCTGTTTAACTGTTGTCAACGGTGGATTACTACATGCAGACTCATCTAAATCATCAAAACCTGTAACAGAAATATCGCGTGGGATTTGCAAACCAGACTGTCTAGCAGCATCCATTACTCCAAACGCAATAACATCACTAAAGCAGATGAACGCAGTTGGGAATACAGAATTATTTTGTTTTATTTGTGAAAAAGCTTCTTCTCCTCCAGTACGAGTACATGGCACTTCAATAACATTTTCTTTATCAACCAGTGGAGCTATTCCATTCTCTTCTAAAGCAGAAACCACACCATCAATACGACGACGAATTGTTCCATGCCAAGAAAGATACCCATCATCATCGCCTGATTCTGGAGAAATCACCACAAAATTGCGATGACCTAATGAAATAAGATGCTCAGTTAATTCCTTCATAGCGCGCGTCTCATCAATATTGATACTTGGAGCCTGACTATGCACCTCACTGTCAACAATAACAAATGGCTTTCCTTGCTGCATAAGAGCTTCAACTTCACCACGATCTTCTTCTAAACCAGTTACTATAAAACCGTCAACTGCAGCATAAGGAATTGCTTTTAACATAGAATTACGAAGTGGGGGCACTAAAAGAAGTGTCAATCCCTCTCGCTCACAGATTTGCCCAATACCCTGAATAAATTCCGAATAGTATGGATTTTCTAACACTCGCCCTAATTGCTGTGGTAGTAACAATCCCAAACTATTTGTCTTTTGAGTTCGCAGCATATAAGCAACAGGATTACGCACATATCCTAGTTCCTTTGCAACTGAAAATATGTGTTCTACAGTTTCTGATGATAAGCGATCAGGAGTATTATACGCAAAGGAGACAGCAGATTTAGAGACATGCGCCGCGTCAGCAATATCCTGCATTGTAATTTTCTTTCCCATGCTTCACACTTCTTACTTCTACATTATTTTTACTGTTGAGCTTGCAATACGATCATAGAATTATCTTTATTCGGGCGCCAACTATCTCCAACAGTTACACCATTTATAATTCGCCAATTATGATTTTGCAATTGTTGAGGCAGCTTCGATGAATTATATTCTACCAAATTATTACGTGAAATAATCATCAAAAGAGATTCTTCCTTATGCTCTCGCGAAATAATGACAGTATCTTCGTCAACAGCGTAACAACTTTGTGTGCCTCTTCGCAACGCAATATGATCACGCCGCAATGCATTTAATTGAACAATTGTACGGAATATTTCAGCATTTGTATCAAGACTATCCCACTGCATACCAGAACGGCACCCTGGATCATTATCGCCAACCATACCAAGCTCATCACCGTAATAAATCATTGGAGCACCTTCGCAGGCAAACATGCAATAGTACGCGGTTATGCAATCCTCAGTATTATTTTGATGCGCAGTTAAAACACGCTCCGTATCGTGACTACCCAACAAATTCATCATTCCATGGTGATAACCATACGGTATTCGCTCCTGCAAACGGTTAATACCGTCAACAAAATCGTATGCATTGAATCGCTTTGTCGCAGTAAAACCTAAAATCAAATCACGCAGAGTATAATTCATTGTGCTATCGGTAGTGTCTCCTTGCAACCATTGAGCAGGGTCTCTCCATTCTTCAGCTATCAAACATAATTCCGAATTTTTTGCTTTAACAACTTGCCTAAAGTCCTGCCAAAATTCTGGATAAATAAAATATGGAACATCAAGACGATAACCATCAATACCTTGATCAATCCAATATCTTGCAACATTAAAATGATGCTCACGCACCTTTGGATTAAACACATTCCACTTCGGTAGATATTCACAACCAGAACAGGTTTTATAATTAGGCACAGGCAATGACTTAACTGGAAAGTTTTTCACTGAAAAATAATTAACATATTCTGAATTCTCTTCATTTTTAACAACATCTTGAAACATCCAATGAGTTTTACCACAATGATTTAAAACTGCATCTAGTACTATACGTATATTCCGCTTATGCGCTTCATCTACCAATGTATGAAAATCTTCAAGAGTTCCTAAGAGTGGATCGATTTTGAAATAATCGTTTGCATCATAACGATGATTTGTTGCAGCAGAAAAAATTGGATTCAAATAGAGCGCGTTGCACCCTAAATCATGAATATAATCAAGTTTTTCTGTAATTCCAGCAATATTACCGCCTAAGAAATTCTCACGCGTAGGCTCAGCATCCCATGAATCAAGCGGCACATGACCTTCAGTTAGCATACCGTAGCCTTCAGAACGATAGAAACGATCAGGAAAAATCTGATAAAATCTTGCATCAGGCAACCACTGTGGTATAGGCATAATAAACCCCATCCTTAATATTTCTACAATTTCTAATCTTTCATACCCGTATTTGCAATTCCTCTAACGAGCGCACGTTGGAAGAAAAGGAACACAATGATACTTGGTATTGTTGCAGTCAAAGTTCCTGCCATCAAATAATTCCAAGAGGTTCCATAACGCCCCACGAAGGATGATAAACCAATCTGGATTGTACGAGTTTCATCCGTATTCGTAACCAATAACGGCCAAAGGAAATCATTCCACGCAAAGAGAAAACTGAAAATACCAAGCGTCGCAAACGCTGGGTATGACAATGGAACGATCAGTTTGAAGAATATTCCGAACCTGCCACAACCGTCAATGCGCGCTGCATCATCAAGATCTCTAGGAATTGTTGCAAAATATTGGCGAAGTAAAATAATGCCAAACACATCTGCAAGTCTAGGAACAACCAAAGCATACAGCGTATCAACCCACCCCAAATTAGCGACTATCTCATAGGAAGGAATAACAATCACAAAATTAGGAATCATCAATGCAGAAAGCAGCAGAATGAATATTGTTTTCTTCAAAGGAAATTCTAAACGCGCAAAAGCGTAGGCAGCAAAGGCATCCAATATTAAATGTCCTACAACAATTCCTACTGTCATCAATAGCGTATTCCAGTAATATTGCGCAAACGGTGCCGCTTGCCACGCGTGAATATAGTTTTCCCAGTGCCATGATGTAGGAAAAATTGAAGTATTCGTGTATGTTTCAGCACGCATTTGCAAAGAAGTAGTGAACATCCACAAAAATGGAATGATTACTGTTGCTGAACCTAAAATCAGAATCGCATGACGCGCCAAACGCGACCATAATGATGATTTCATTATTCTTCTCCTTGTGCTCCAGAAACTTTCCATTGAATCATAGTCACGCCTAGCACTAGCGCAAGCGTAATGAACGCTATTGCTGTTCCATAGCCAAAATCACCAAGTTTGAACGCATCACGATACATCATCATGCCAAGCACTTCCGTTCCTCCGCGAGGCCCGCCACCTGTGAGCATGTATGCAAGGTCGAAGGATTGGAAGCTCGTTACTAATGCCTGAACTACTACAAAAAACGTCATTGGAGACAGCAATGGGAAAGTAATCTTCCATAATTTTTGCCAGCCAGTAGCTCCATCTAATGCAGCCGCTTCATATACGCTTTTTGGCAATGCTTGCAATGCAGTTAAATACAAAATAGCGTTAAATCCAATGTTTTTCCACACGGTCAAAAGAATTAATGCAATAAGCGCAAGCCAGCGATTTTGCAACCAATCTGGTCCGTGTATATTGAATTTCATCAACACACTGTTCACAAATCCAGAAGAATCAAGCATATATTTCCACACAATGGCTGCAGCTACAGAAGATGTAACCACTGGAAGGAAGTAAATACTACGATAAATACTCCTACCTCGTATAGGTGCATCAAGCAAAAGTGCGAGCAATAACCCAGTCAGCACACTTAATACACATACACCAGCAGCATAAATAATTGTTACCATTAAGCTGTTGAAAAACTCAGGATCTTGGAAAAGACGAGCATAGTTTCCCAAGCCAATAAATTTCTTTTCCGGAGAGAATCCATCCCACGATGTTAGTGAAATATATACAGCAGACAACACAGGGTACAGCACGAAACCACCAATAATAAGCACTGCTGGAAACAAGAATACCGCAGCACAAATTACCTGATCTTTCTGGTAGCGCCTGTGCACAGACTTGAGAAAATGACGTTTTTTCATTACATACTCCTTGATGCAAAGAACTCCGATAGCTGAGCCAACTTTATTTCATTCGACCCAGCTATCGGCACAGTATTTATGCAATCAGCCTTTGGCAATCACGTCGTTTACTGCCTTTTCAGCATTCGCAAGCGCTTCGTCAACACTCTGCTCTCCAGCGAAAGCCTTCTCCACAGCCTTTGCAAATTCAAAGGAAATCTTTGGATATAATGGCGTATTTGGACGTGTATGAGCAATCTCCATTTGTTCCACAAACGGAATTAAACGAGGCTGTTCCTTCTTAACCCAATCCAAATACTTATCAGACTTTGCAACACTCTTCGTTACAGGAAGCATGCCAGTCTTTTGCGACCACTTAATCACCTGTTCTGGCTGCAAGAACCAGTTCAAGAATTCGCCAGCAGCCTTGGCACGAGCGTCAGAATTATGGAAGACGATTGCTTGTTCACCACCGAGATTGGTTGCTTCCTTGCCATCCTTTGGATGAGGAGCTTTCGCTACACCGAAATCAAATGGTGGATCTGGCGCCCAGATGCCAACCATCCAGCTGCCTTCCTGAGCAGAACCACCCTTGCCCTTTTCAAATTCGCCCCACTTAGCATATGGGCTCACACCGCTCTTGATAAGATCCATCCAGAAGTTCATAGCCTTCTTGCCTTCTGGCGTATTGAATGCAGCCTTAGAATTATCCTTCGTCAAGAATTCGCCGCCAGCTTGCCACAAGTTGACCTGGAAGTTCCAAGTTAAACCTTCGCCGTTATCTCCTGCTTGAGTGAGCAAATCATACCCTGGCTTGCCCGTCTTTTCCTTGATTGTCTTTGCAACTTTCTTCAACTCATCCCATGTTTGTGGTGGTTTGTTAGGATCTAACCCAGCTTCTTTATAAACGTCCTTGTTGTACATATACGCAAGATTATTGGCAGTCACTGGCACAGAAATTTGTTTACCGTCAATATGACCATAGTCAATCAATGCAGGAGTCACATCATCGAGCGTTTTCGAGCTGATAACCTTAGAAAGATCAGTCAAATTGCCCATTTTTGCAATCTGTGGCACCCATACCAAATCACTTATAGAAATATCTGGCAAGCTCTTCGACGAAGCCGATGCACGAAGCTTCGTCATAAAATCAGAATTCGGGACGCTCGCAGTTTTAATCTTAATATTTTTATGCGAAGCATTAAAATCCTTCACCATTGCATCAAAGGTATCAGCATTAGCGCCATCCCAATAATGCCAAATGGTAAGCGATGTTGCACCATTAGCGTCGGACGATTTTGTACTACCGCACGCACCTACGCTAATAATCATTGCAGCAGCACCAATCAGTGCACATATTTTTGTAAGTTTCTTCATTGTAACCTTCTTTTTATCTGCATGTGTTAACTTGCACTCATTTTGCATTTAGAAAATGGATGACGAACTATTCTCTAAAGCATCAGAAAACAAACTAATAATTTTTTTATTCTTTGTTGTATGACTACATAACAAGCAAACAATTTTTTAATTGCCGCAAACACTGGCTCATATAAATCTACATGTCATGTTCACACAGGCACCAAATTAAAAATGCACACTTGTTTCTACCTCCTCCCCTCCAACTCCGAAGACATTATCTTTAGATGCCCACTGTTTGTCATCAAGCAATGCCTTAAATTGGAACTTTTTACCTTTAGGTATTCTCTCCATTTCAAATTCCCATATGTCATTACCCAAATAATGACATGCACGACCATAATTCCAAGAAAGTGGATAAGTATCTCCTCTTACAGTTAGCGAATGACCTAAAGGAACATTCGCGTGAACCATAATTTTCGTAAGATTCCGACGAACTGGGTGATACTCAGAAGTAGATGTCTCTTTGGCAAAAATAGCGACATCATGCGAAGATAACAGCACCTTAATCTGTTTACCAGTTACTCCTCCTGGCACAACAGTTGCCTTACGATTCGTATTCATCATATCTGTCAAAACAGTTCCTACAGAGATATGACTTTCTGCTCTAAGAGGTATAGTAACCATCTTTTCACCCCAAGTATTATGAGCAACTGTGATAACCTCATCGCTATTATCCTTGGCCATACGAGAGAAAGCATACACATCTTTGGCAGACCACATCTCAAGTTGACGACCTGTCCTCAATGAGGTGTGTTTACGACGAATCTCTGTTAATCGTTTAATATGCTGGTATAACGGAGATTTAGTGTTAAACGATTTCATATCTTTACGATTATCCTTATTTGCAATAGGGACTTCTGAACCATTGCCATTACCGTCATCAGCCTGTTCAGTGCCATAATAAATAATTGGCAAACCGCGAGTAGTCATCATAAACGACAAGGCAGAACGTAAACGTTGATAATCATCATTTGCCCAAGTCAAGAACCTTGCTCTGTCATGATTATCAATAAATGTCTCTAATTGGTTTGGATTCCTATATTTCGTATCCTGCGAAAATAGTTTCCCTAAGTCACGCATATCCGTGTCTGCTGAAAAAGTTCTACGCACAGTGAAGAAATAAGGAAAATCTAATGCACCCCATTCGTAGTTTTGGTAATCAGCAACATAATCAACATCGCCAACAAATATTTCTCCAAATGATGGAACCCCAACTTCTTTCTCAAATTTCTTTAACCAAGATTTCGGAATAGAACGAGCAGCATCTACTCTCATTCCATCGAAACCCATATCAATCCAATCTTTATATGTCTTAATAAGATATTTAGAAACCTGCGGATTAGACTGATCAAGATCATCTAAACCACCAAGATCACATTGCTCTATATCAGACTGCGATTCAGTATTATCGAATTTGCAATCACCAAAATGATGATAAAATGTTGGATTATTCAAAAACCCTTCTGGATGATATGCCCCATTATATTTACGAGCATAAGCATCAAGATAGTCTGACGTGTGATTTGTCACAACATCGAGAATCATCTTTAATCCACGATTATGAGCTTCATTAATAAGCCTTTGCAAATCAGCTTTACTACCAAAATGTTTATTTGGTGTTGCAAAATTTTTAGTAAAGTAACCATGATAGCTTGCTTCTTTACCATCTTTTGACAACGGTTCTTGCTCAGACACAGGAGAGATCCAAATTGCAGTAACACCCAGCCCTGCTATATAGTCCAAATGATTAGTTAGACCTTTCCAGTCGCCACCATGATAAAAACCTAAATCATTAGGGTTATATTCACCATGACCAAAATCATTGTTGGATGAATCACCATCCGCAAATCTATCAACTAAGACTTGATAGATAACATCACCTTCTTCCAATGGTCGCATACTATGAGCAGTGTTCGCAAAAGCAGAACTAGATGAATTAAAAAGTAATATTACACTAATAAAAAATGAAACTATAAAAAATAAAATCCTACGAATAAATGCGCTAAACTTCATTACTCGAGAGTTCATTTCAGTCTCCTTTGAACCGTGATGCTAAACTCTTGTAAATCAATTTACTACATTGTTGAACAAACGTCAATCCCTTAAAATAATTACATGTTATCTACTTGCCGCGCTTGCAAACGCTTCGCGACGCAATGGGCAAACTCTCCACCTTCCTCTCCTACTATCGCCAGTAATTATTTATGCATCTTGCTTGCAAGCCGCAGCGATGCAAATCACAACACAAACAACAAAGCGCAAAGTAAGTACATTTCGGAGTAGTTAAGGGTATTTCGGAGTAGTTCGGAGTACTTCGGAGTAAAACACAGCAACAAACACAGCAAAAACCCAACAAAGCTATACGAGAGTAGGGCTAAGCACACTTCGGAGTATTTCGGAGTAGTTAAGAGTACTTAAGAGTAAAACAACAATGTACTTAATAGCGCACTATAAATACCATTAATTTACGCATGACATTCCAGTCAAATCATTGAAATACTAACACTCTCTATATCCTTCCTTTGATATAGTAATCACAAGAATTATTCGTATAAAAATCGCGCAGTAATGCTTCGATATTTAAGGCGGAACAATGGAAGAGTACAAGATTGAAGAGATTAAAGACCTGAAAGAAGGTCAGTATTTTGATCGTAAAAGTGCTCGTATAAAGCCTAAAGATATACTAAAACACGTCATTGCCTTTGCCAACGCAGACGGAGGCACATTAGCTATCGGCATCGATGATAATGGCGAATTATCTGGCACAAATTATACGGAGGCTCATTCTTTAGACGAATACGAACTAGCGATCCAACAAGATATCATTGGTCAACCTTCAATCGATTACAGCAAGTTAGAATATGAATCCGAAGATGGCAAAAATGCATTATTTATCATTCATATTGATTGCTCAAAAAATAAACTTATTAAAAATCGAAGTGAAGAAGTTTATTTAAGAATTGGAGATAAAAGCGTCAAACAAAATTACTCTCAAATTAAGCAATTAGAGTATGCTAAAGGCGAAAGATTATTCGAAGATAATCTAATTCCAGACGCTAACCTGGCAGATCTTGATGAACAACTGTTGAATGAATATAAAAAACAACTTAATTGCGAACATTTACCTAATAAGCAAGTATTAGAAGCTCGCGGATTTATGCATCAAGGTCAACTAACTGCCGCATCAATTTTAATGTTTGGCAAAAATCCAAGCTATTATTTCCCACAAGCTCGTCTGAGATTCCTGCGATATGAAGGAACCCATCGTGAGACTGGCGCACGAATGAATATTGTTAAAGATCAAACCTTTGACGGACCGATTCCAACAATTATTCGCCAATCACAAACAGCTATACGAGCGCAATTGCGCGAATTTGAATATCTTGGAGACGACGGAAGATTCAAAGTCGTACCAGAATATCCAGAATTTGCTTGGTTTGAAGGAATTGTTAACGCAGTAGCACATCGCGATTATTCATTAAGAGGCGATTATATTCGCGTCAGCATGTTTGACGATCGATTCGAGATATTCAGTCCTGGTTCCTTGCCAGATATTGTTACATTAGAGAATATGCGACATACACGCTACGCTAGGAATCCTCGTATTGCTCGCGCATTAGTTAACTTCGGCTGGGTTCGAGAACTCAATGAAGGAATTAATAGAATTTATGAGGAAATGGCGGAATTTTATCTCAATGATCCTCAATACAGCCAGCCAAATCCTTACTCTTTATTGCTGACGTTAGAAAATAACTATGCTTCGCGTCAAATGCGTGTGGACGATCATATAAATGAGTTAGAGGAAAAACTAAATAATGGCGAGTTCAATGAGAACGAGCGAAAAATTCTCGCATATTCATATAGCAATGATCGAATTACCGTAAAAACAGCTGCAAATCTTATTAATATGAGCGAAGCTACAGCGCGAAAATTATTACGTGGACTTGCTAATAAACACGCTCTACTGTGGCATGGAAACTCTAAACTTGACCCTAAGCAATATTATGCACGCATAAAAGATTAGATCAAGCACAGAGAAAACAGTTAAGAGTAGTTAAGAGTAGTTAAGAGTAAAACACAGCAACAAACACAGCAAAAACCCAACAAAGCTATACAAGAGTAGGGCTCAGCACAGTTAAGAGTAGTTAAGAGTAGTTAAGAGTAGTTAAGAGTAAAACACAGCAACAAACACAGCAAAAACCCAACAAAGCTATACAAGAGTAAGGCTCAGCACAGTTAAGAGTAGTTAAGAGTAGTTAAGAGTAGTTAAGAGTAAAACACAGCAACAAACACAGCAAAAACCCAACAAAGCTATACAAGAGTAGGGCTCAGCACAGTTAAGAGTAGTTAAGAGTAGTTAAGAGTAGTTAAGAGTAAAACACAGCAATAAACACAAAGAAAGCCCAACAAAGCTATACAAGAGTAAGGCTCAGCACACTTCGGAGTATTTCGGAGTAGTTAAGAGTAGTTCGGAGTAGTTCGGAGTAGTTCGGAGTACTTCGGAGTACTCCGAAGTAGTTAAGAGTAGTTAAGAGTAGTTAAGAGTAAAACACAGCAATAAAACACTCATTTCACTCGCAGTCCAGAAAAAGGTGTACATATCAAGAGACACATATCATTCAGAATATGAAAGACATTCATAACATGAAAGAAAAAAAAAGAGAAGGAAATGAACGCCGCGGCACGAATTCGCACGACTCTTATTATTGCCGTTTTATCGCTTAATGCTTTTCTTTTAACGAGCTGTAGATTTGGCGTGAGTCTATATCTTTTAATGCATGTTGACTTATCTCACGCAGCGCTTAACGCGGTATCCGTAGCGCTTATGACCTGCATAGCAGCACCGCTTGGCGGCATTATCGCAGATAAATATCCACCAACTAGATTGTTTATAGCGCTAACGTTCTGTTTTGCCTTGTTGTGTGCTGGATATGGTTTCGCTTTAGTAGCACAGCATAATCTTATTTCTATTATGGTTACGCTACTCGGCATAATATTCGGGTTCTTTACTGCATTTTCTTCGCCTAATCAAAAAGTATTAATGGCATATAGCGTACCGACTGGCGAAAAAACCAAATTTTTAGCAAGCATGCGCATGTGGATTAATCTCAGCAGACTTGCCGCACCTGCGATTACTGGCATATTTGTTGATATATGCAATCCTCTCATTTTCTTTACGAGCATTGCTATTGTGATGATACTGGCGGCATTACCTCTACTGTTAGTTAATCTAAGCCAGCAATCACAAAATAGCGCAAACAATACGAAAACAGGAAGCAATACAGGAAGCAATAAAACTGCTGGTTTTGCAGCTTCTCTACACTATATGAAATCTACACCATGGCTAATAGTCTTAGGAGTAGTATCCGCATTACAATCTGGATCATGGCTTGCCGCATTCAGACTAATGGGAGCACACCATTGTCTCACGCTTTTTCATTCGGCATCCACGTGGGGTTCAATAGTCAGCATATTTAACATTGGCATGATCGTGGGTTCGCTATTATGCAAATATATTGTGCTGCACTATGAGATTTTATACTCTATTTTATTACCTGGATTCCTTTCTATTCCTTTACTTATTTTCGCACTTAATAATTGGATTGCTCTTTTTCTTTGCTCTGCTTTCATTGCAGGTATTATTTTTGACGCAACTATTGTCTATGGGCAAACAGCTCTTCTCGACGGCATACCAACACACATTCTCGGCGCGACTACTACTTTTACTTCTATTATGGAGCAATGCGGCATTATCGTTGGGTATGCAAGCGTACTAGCATGGGGAAATCTAAATTCATCATTATTCATAATGATTGCAGCTTGCGTAATACTTGTTTCAACAGGTATAGCCTTATGGATTATTCAAGCTCGTAAACAAACATACCCATCAATGCTTACCAAAGATTATTGGACACCATCAACATGGGTAAAAAGAAGCATGTAACAAGCTATTTAGCGCGACAGCACAACAAATCCATACAAATGCAATTACATCACAGGACAATTAGCTTGCACATCCTGTTGGAATCCTGATGGATCTCCAAGTTTTGCTTTACGCATGTGCTCTTTGAAAAAGTTTCGCGTTGCATCATCACAACGATCTGGACCCATAAACGGCATGCTAGGCACTTTTTCAAGCTCATGCAAAGCTTT
The DNA here is from genome assembly GCF_049244095.1 of Gardnerella sp. KA00255. Taxonomy (NCBI): domain Bacteria; kingdom Bacillati; phylum Actinomycetota; class Actinomycetes; order Bifidobacteriales; family Bifidobacteriaceae; genus Gardnerella; species Gardnerella sp. KA00255. The sequence continues at coordinate 1,252,977 of NZ_CP058374.1, read as the reverse complement.
ACTTGCCGCTTGCTCATCACTAGCATACGTGTCTAGCCATTGCCGTTCCCAAGCACACTGATAATAATTAGATGCTTGCGTATCACCATATCCACTCTGGAACTGACCGTCTTTTTCTTCTCCAACCAAGTTTGCAGGAGCTTTATATTTTTTAGGCCAACTAAGCTTTTCCACAGATTCCTGATATTCCTTCTCTATATGAGCAAAATCAACAATCTCTCTCGGCGAACTATTTTGCGAGCGCGCGCCACCCATACCACTCGCATTATTGTTGCCTACTCCTCCACACGCATTAAACATAAGAAGCGCACTAAGAACACCAATAATAAGAGTTGCTTTACCAATAGTATGATTATTCATTATTCCTTCTTTCTTATTTTTTGAAAATTAACGCAATGCTAATGCTGGTTGTAAACGCGATGCTTTTATTGCCGGCACCACACTTCCAGCAAGCGCTGTAATGAAAGCCGAAATAACAGCTCCAATAGCGGCTTCATATGGGTAAACTGGCGGACTAACTGGGCTTGCTGCATCCCAAAAACTTGATGCAATAGACACAAGAGCAAAAGAAACAGCGACGGCAGCAATCGAAACTATTAGTGCTAAAATAATCGCACTGCCTAACACGAGTGAAGCAATCGACCATCTAGTAGCACCCAAAGCTCTGCGTATAAGCAGTTCATGTGTGCGCTGCTCCAACGATGCTAAACCAATATTGATTAAACCTAGCGCGGAAACAAAAAGCAATAATGCTGCTACGATAGCAAAACTTAATTGCAATACTGTTATAACATTCTCGTAATCATCACTATTATCATGTCTTCTAATTTCGTTTACTTGCCCACCACAACAGTCGTAGAGAGCGTCTGAAACATAAGATTTAATTGATTTTTGAGAACGATTTTCCTTATTTAACCAGTAGATTGAGCCTTGAGCTTCTTTTTCAGAATATTCCCAAAGAGTTGGAGCGTAACGCAACAAGCCTAGAATATTCACGTATACTTTTGCTGAGTCTACGCCATCGTTCACAACTCCAACAATCCTTATAGGACTCATTTGTGTTGTTTTGCGAGAAGTAATAAATGCTACTTCACCAATCTTGTATCTTTTGCTAGCAGATTGGTTTACTACCATTTCTAATGCGTTGCTTTTAGCGCTATTACTAAACCATCTTCCACTTACAATAGGTAAGTTATAAACTTTGTTGTATCCTGCCGTAGTGTAAACAGCGTCAACATATTGAAGATTGCTGGTTTTATATTCTTTGCTTATTTTTACGCTCTTCAAAGCTGGCATAGAAGCGCTAAACAGTAGTCCAGTGTTTGGTTGTAGCATAACGTTAGCGTTACGATTTGAAGATTCAATGCGATTTAGAAATTTATTAAATACTGAATATTCGTCAAAATTTTGTGCTGAAAAAGTAATCTCGTATGTTGGTCTACGACCGTTTAGCTGTTCGTTAGTTGCAATAAGACAGTCCTTACCAACCGTGCCGATAAGCACTGACGCAATAACGGTAACGATGCCGATAAACATTGAAAAACCTGTGAGGAAGGATCTCATAGGAGACAGGCGCAAATCTTTAAGCAGCATGATCATAAAGAACACCGCCTTCCATAGTAAAAATGTGAGAGCAAGAACGAGCCACTTTCATATCATGAGTGACTAATAGTAATGTTGTTCCAGATTCTTGAACACGATCATGCAACACTTGAAGCACTTTTTCTCCCGTACTACTATCGAGCGCACCAGTTGGCTCATCGCAAATAAGTAATTCGGGATTAGTAACGAGAGCGCGCGCTATCGCGACTCTCTGCTGTTCACCGCCTGATAGCCTTCCAGGGTATTCGTTTAGTTTATCTTGCAATCCAACAGCACATAATGCTTCTTCTATCGTTTTTCTTCTTGTCTGCTTGCTTTGTTGTAGTCCTGCGTACAAAAGCGGCAATTCAACATTTTCTCTAATACTTAAATGCTTAATGAGAGAATAGTTTTGAAAAACAAAACCAATATTTCGAGCGCGCATATGCGATACTGTAGCATCACTACACTTTTGGATTGACTTGCCAGAATAATAGTATTTTCCAGTAAAATTTTTATTCAAAAATCCAATAATAGAAATAAGACTCGTTTTGCCAGATCCAGACCTGCCAACTACCGCGTATGTTTCACCTTGATTAAGTAGCATAGAAGAAGAATTAACAGTGGTAAGCCATTCGCCATTGCCTAGTTTCACACGCGCTGACACGTCTTGTAGTTCAACCAGTGGAACAGGATTGTTCTCCATAATCATTGCACTCCTGGAATGAGATCAGGAGAAACACCTGCTACAACATCACCCTCATGCAAGCCAGACGTAATTTCAATATTAGCGCCGTCACTGATTCCAAGACCAACTTCTTTACGCTCCCAATTATCGCCTTTCTTGTATGAAACTAAGCCTTTTTGAACTCTTCCAGCAACCGCACTAACAGGCAGAGTTAAAACCGATTGTTTATGCTTGCCATTAAAAACAAGCGTCGCATTTTGGCCTGATTCTACTTCTGTGCTTTTATCTATTAAACACGTTAAAACTTTTGACGATACACTAGGTGTACTTTGCTCACTAGATTCAGCCGTTTCAGTTGAATCAGCATTATCATTCTTGCTACTACCCGAGGCTGCAACATCGGTAGAAGTTCCACCGCTTTGTACTATTTGCAAACAATTGGTTGGTCCAACACCATCTTCAACTTGGAAGCGACCTTTAACATCTGCAATATCTGCAGAACGAAGTAAAGCTTTTGCGTTAAGGCTTATTGAAAAGCCTTCATATTTAAGGGTGAATAGCGGGAAAGATTTAGGCACGTCCGCAGATGATTCAGCTACTGACACAATTTTAGCGTCTACGGGAGCAATAATTTTGTTACCAGCATTGTAGCCTAAAATACTTCCAGCTTTTACAGCACTTCCTGCTTTTACCGATGGAGAAAAATTCCCTCTACTTACAGCAGCGATAACAAAGGTAGACGATTGTTCTATTGCTGCTTTACCCGACACAACTTGCGTTAAAGGCTGTTTTTTGACTGAAACAAGTGGAACTGAATCATGTGATGCCTGCTGCTGACTATTATCAACTGCTCTACCAGCGCATGCAGTAAGCAAACACGCTGGCAGAGCAGCTAACAAGAATACTTTCGTAAACTTACGCATAACACAAAGTTCCTGATTTAATATGTTAAATCTCCACCCCAAGTATTATCAAGAAAAATTCCAAAAGCTAGCATTCTACCTTGGAATGCGAATCTAGTTCCTACTAAAATATCATCCCATGCTTTAGTGCCTGTTCGATTCCACTGTAATGAATCACCGAATTGTGGACCACCAGATTTTTTCATATTACGCAAACCTAAACGAAGAACTCCAGAGGGCATATCTGTAATATGTAAACTAATTGGTCCAGTAAACTGATGAGTTCTTGTATAATCGTATTTTACAAGAGCGCCAGATGTGTTAAGTTGACCTGACACATAAGCTGTATCAGCATGAGCAATATTAGCCGCCCCAAAAATAAGTAATACACCTGATATAGACGCAATCACTACTTTTTTGAAAGATTTCATAATAACCTCCTTGTTAACTATTTATTTTATGAATTGTTACCAAAAAACTTTCTTTATTAATAACAACTCACTTTTGATTAAGCTTATCTTAAGGAGAAATTGCACTCCAAGACCTTGTATATGAAAACCAAGACAAATATTTTACAGGTAAAGCTATGTATCGATAAGATAATCACAAGATATAACTGAAAATACTACTTTTCAGTAAAAAATATGTGTTAGAACAAAAAGTGTACACGTTAACAACCTTTATTTATTTTAAAAAGAGGATAGTTACTATGTCAAAAACAGCTTTATCTCTCTGTTTCATCCTATTATTCTTGTTCACAAATGGTGGAACAACAACAACACAAATGGCAAATATCAATACAATAAACCAAATTAACCAAATTAAAGACAGAAATGTGTATTGTCCTATATTCATGCATGCTCTTGGTATGTGTTAAATTTACCATCAGCAACTCTTGCTCTAGTTGGAATAATAGCAGTGCATTCCCAATATCTGCTAAAACTATGAATACTCATAGAACCGCCCAACTGTTTTATAATATCACGATGGAGCTGAAGTCCTTTTTTAGAAACTGGACGAGTAACAGTTTCCTGCTTATTAAATGAAGAACACATGTTGAACTGTCTAATGACAATTTGTTCCCTTTCTACAGAAAAGCTCATTCTATACCACAACGTGGCATGTTTGCGTGTATTAATATACAATTCATCAATTAAATCAAGAACTTCACGAATAGCCTCGCAACTCATATCTGAGTCAATATCATCGTCGAATATTCTACACACAGATTCCCCATGCAATCCACATGTTTTATTGAGCGCGTCATTTTTCTTAATAACATAGTTAATGCGCTGTATAAATTCAGTACGAACATCTTGCAATATTCCATTATTATGAAGTAAGTCAATAATGCGATGGCCTTCTTCAAAGGCCTGATTCGCTAAAGTCTTCATTTCTTCAAAAGAAGCTCGTTGTTCCTCAGAAAGAGATGTGTCAAGTAGCGCTATCTCAATGTTCAGGATAAGATCAGCAATTTTATTAGTCATATGATTATGCATGCACACTGCCAATTGTAGATTGTGAACAATCTGATGTTCTTGTTCACGCAAAATAATTTTCTTATGTTGGATACGCAGAATCACACCTAAGGAAGCACAAAAAGCACTCATTAAAACATAAATAAAAAATAATTTAAAAGATGACGTAGTTGGGTAGTAGTAATAACAAAAACACTGTAATATATATGAAACTAAAAGTAATTGAATTGTAAGCCGAAGAGAATATACATAAGCAATATAAGTGAAAGTAAAAACAAATCCAAACGTTACTACAGGAGCGTAAATCATCGGAATAATAGAGATGCATAGATGCAACAAAACATAGCAAATACTCATTAAACGTGGCGATACCCAAATTAATAAATTTATAACCACGAGTGTAATATATAGTAACTTAGATATTGTCGAAATGTTATTAGCGTTGGCACAGCAATATGCATCCATTACACTGGTTATACAACTCAAAAACAGTAATGTTTTATTGCCAACAAACTTTTCGCGTAAACTTCGCAATAATGAAAGCGCCATTGATCCCCACACCCTTAATATTCATCATGTAACCAAGCAGCAATTAGTTGTGCACGGTTGAGAGTACCCATCTTCTTACATACACGACGAAGAATTGTCTCAACGGTGCCAATTTCAACAAATAATTTCTTCGCTATTTGTGCATTTGTCATGCCTTGCACGCATAGTTTAACAATTTCTTGTTCATGATTTGTTAATGCAAGAATACCAACTTTCGGCTTATTTTGTAATCTTTGGAATGCTACCATAGCATCATCAAAATGAATATTATTTATTTTCTGTGGGCAGAATATTCCGTTACTAATATCATCGAGCATGTCACAAATTATTTTTGGGTGATTCTTGCCAACGATGCACTGAGCACCTGCTACGGATGCTGTTAATGCATAATCTTTAATAGGAAACGAAGTGATAGCAATGATGATTGGACGCTCATATCTTCGTCGTAATTCATACAATATCCTGGTTCCAGAAACTCCAGCCATATACATATCTATCAACAATACGTCAGGACATTTTTCCGCACAAAGTGATAATGCTTTCTCATAAGAAGTAGACAACCAGCAAATATGACAAGATGGAACGATTTTCTCAATATAGGTTTTAATACCGCGTAAACAAAAAGAATCATCGTCAATAATTCCGACAGCAATCTGCTTTGCCATATCACTCCTTTGAAAACTGCAATATTTAAAATTGTAAGCAAACACCGTGTCTATAAAAACATAAAAATATAATCCACTATAGTAGTAATATTCTCAAAATTTATATATGCATCTGCTTGACAATAAACAAGATTAACCATATAAAGATTCCGAAGACACTTTTAACAACAAATACTTATTTATTCCCTAAATCTTCACCGATTAAGACTATCCTCGTTAAGCAAAAAATCGAATAGATCCATGGTGATTACTCCACGATTATCTCTTGTAGCATGCAACCCATTTTTCGTAACTACTATCTTTTTGAAAGAATTATCAATATAGTAAAGCGAGCGCTTTTCTTGCAATGATTTTTCTTCCGTCGTCATAGCGAGCGCAGATTGTATATAATATTTTTCACTTCCCAAAGTAGCGATAAAATCTATTTCCAAAGATTTTTGCGCATAAATATCATGGTTATTTTTATCTTTTCGACCAGTATTTTCAGCAATATTCATTTCGCCAATATCTACGTTATATCCGCGATACCTTAACTCGTTGTATATAACATTTTCCATAATATGCGACTCTTCGATTTGCCTAAAATTAAGTAAAGCGTTACGTACTCCAATGTCTTCAAAGTAAATTTTGAACAAGGAATCAATGTATTTTTTGCCCTTAATATTGTACTTTTGAGCTTTGCTTACAAGAAAAGCATCACTGTAGTAGTCTATGAAACGACTAACAGTTTCTGAAGTAATTTCTCCATATCCGTGGCTAATAAACGTGTTAGAAAGTTTCCTTGGATTAACAGGAGCGCCTATTGACGAAGCTACTACTTGCAACGTTTCAGAAAGCGCATGCTCTTTTCGCACTCCGTTTCGCTGAACTACATCTTTTAAATAAGTTTCTTTAACAAGATTTTCAAGATATTTTATTTGTTCCTCAACATTTTGCATTTTAGCTACAAGCGGTATTCCGCCAGTAACAATGTAATCTGCCCAAGATTCTGAAATCGTTTTGCTAGAACTTTCCATGTATTCGGCAAAAGTAAGTGGTTGAACGTGAACTTCTGTGCTTCTCCCCTTAAATTCAGTAACAATGTCTGATGAAAGAAAACGGGAGTTAGATCCAGTAACATATATGTCTAAATTTGCGTGCCTTAAGTAACTGTTAAGTGTTCCAACAAAATTGTCAAGAAATTGCACTTCGTCGAGGAAAATGTAAAACTTGTCGCTATCATTTATTTGCGACGCAATGTAGCGACGGAACACTTTAGCATTGATAATGTAACCAAGTTTTTTATCTGCGATTTTTACTGGCTCGCCATTTGCGAATGGCTCAAGACGATCAATATCTTCGTCTGCATCAAATGCGAACCGAATAATATTATTCTGCAAAACACCTTGAGAAATAAGAGAATTATAGAACAGCTCGTTAAGAATGAACGACTTTCCTGCTCTGCGCACACCAGTAATGATTTTAACCAAGCCATTCCAACTCAGCTGGTTAAGTTTCTTTATGTACCTTTGACGATTGAAAATCATTCGCATTCCTTTTCCTTCCACTTCTATCTTCAATTTAGCAAAGTACTTTGGGTTTTGCAAGATAGACTTAGCGAAAATAGGGCATATTTGGCAATTCTATCTGATATTTTCCAAAGTACTTTGGGTTTTGCGAGATAGACTCAAAAAATAGTGACGATTCACAAGGAATAATGCCAACTCACGAACAACTCGCAAACAACTCACGAACAACTCACAAAAACAAATCGCAAAAACAAAGTATTAGCTGTGAGAAACTGTTATAAAGCATATACTATTAGAAATAAAGTAATAGCAGGAGAAAGAAATGACTAACAAAAACAGCAAAGGTCACAATCACCACATAGTAGTTCTTACCGGAGCAGGCATTTCAACTAGCGCTGGCATTCCTGATTTTCGCGGTCCAGACGGCGTATGGACTAAGCACCCAGAGCAAATGAGTGTTTACGACATAGACGCGTTTTTAAGCAGTGAAGAGGAACGCATTTACTCTTGGCGATGGCAAAAAGAGTCGCCTGTTTGGAACGCTCAGCCGGGAACAGCACATAAAGCGCTTGTAAAACTTGAGAAGGCCGGAATGCTTGACCTTATAGCCACTCAAAATTTTGACGCGCTTCACGAAAAAGCTGGAAACAACCCAGACATCATAGTGAATTTGCACGGTAGTATTGGAACTTCGCACTGCATGAGCTGTCACGCGAGCTATAAAACTGCCGATATTATGCGCGACTTAGACGAACATCCAGATCCGCATTGCAGGCGCGCTCTGCCGTACCGTAGCAATATGCCTTGCAATGGTCTGATTAAAACAGACGTTGTTTATTTTGGAGAAGCACTTCCTGAAGGCGCTATGGAACGCAGTGCGCAAGCAATTGTAAATGCAGATGAATTGTGGGTTATTGGCTCCACGCTAGAAGTATTCCCAGCAGCAAGTCTTGTACCACTAGCAGCGCGTGCAGGAGTGCCAATCACAATAATGAATCTTGGCGCTACGCAATACGACTACTTGGCAGAGCGTATTATTCGCGAAGATATTGCGAAAGCTCTGCCAAAGTTAGTAGACGAAACGATTGCAAAGTGACTATTGCAAAATAACTATCTCAAAGCGATTATTGCAAAATAACAGCGATACCTTCCCAAGGCGAAAGCGTGCCATTTTTAAGCGATGTAAGCGCGTGATTCACGTCATAAGTTGCAAGAAGCACATCATTTTCAGTAAATCTGTCTAAAGTGCGATTCTGCAATAATTGCGCGCTTTCTGTAGGTATAGGAACAGTAGATTCAGTCATATTAACCATCACAAGCATGCGCTCTGTGGAATCTACAGAAGGATTTACAGCAGATTTTTCAGCAGAATCTGAATCGGAATCAGCAGAATCTACAGCAGAATCCTCCTGCTTTTCGCAATCAGATTTAAGCTCGCGAACAAAAGCGTACACGCACTCGTCATCAGCATCAACCAAATTCCAAGAACCTGCGGAAACAATCGGCTCCGAATGACGAAGCGCAATCAAATACTTGTAAAAAGCGTAAACAGAATCCGAATCTTCCATCTGCTCAGCCGCATTAATGTCTACATAATTAGGGTTCACACTAATCCACGGCTCTGCGTTATTTTTCGAACTAATATTAAATGGCATGAATCCCGCATATTTAGAAGCATTCCACTGCATCGGAGTTCGAGAATTGTCGCGACCACGCTTCGCGAGCGCATCCATCATCGACTCAGCCGACTGAATATGCGCTTCTTCTACGCGCTGCTTAAACATATTCAACGCTTCCAAATCGCGATACTGCTCGAGACGCGTAAAGTGCGCGTTAGTCATACCGATTTCCTCACCCTGATACACGTAAGGAGTACCGCGATGCATGTGAAGAAGCATTGCAATCGCCTTAGCGGAGCGAACTCGCATCTCGTCGCTAGACTCACTACCCCAGCGAGAAAGCGCACGCGGCTGATCGTGATTATTAAAGAACAAGCTCGCCCAACCAGCCTCACTAACAGCTTGCTGCTGCTCAGCCATCACGCGCTTTAATGCCGTAAGCTTAAGCGGCACAGGATTCCATTTAGTACCGTTTTCGCAATCAATATCCACGTGATTAAACAAGAACAACATGTCAAGTTCACTGTGAGCAGGATCCGTAATATACGTGTTTCGATGAGCTGAAATTCCAGGAGCTTCGCCAACAGTAAGATAACCTTCGCTCCCTTCGAAAACTTTTGCACGCATCTCACGCAAGAATTCGTCTAAACGAGGACCGTCTGAGCAGAATGGGAATGGCGAAGAGTACCCGTCAGCACCAGCTGGAAAATCTTCAATCTGACAACCAGCCTCGCCCGGCAAGCGTCCTTCAGAATCAACATGCTTGGAAATTTGCGTAATCACATCCATACGGAAGCCGTCAATTCCGCGATCCATCCACCAATTCATCATCTTGTACACGGCAGCGCGAACCGCAGGATTTTCCCAATTCAAATCTGGCTGCTTTGGCGAATACTGGTGAAGGAAGTATTCACCGCGCTTTGAATCGTAAGTCCACGCAGAACCGCCGAAATACGAGCCCCACTTATTTGGCTCCGCGCCCGGCTCACCAGGCACACAACCTTCACGCGCAGGCCTCCACCAATACCAATCCGCGTAATCACTCGAAGCATCTCTTGAAGCCTGGAACCAAGCGTGCTCGTCGGAAGTGTGATTTACTACTAAATCCATCACAACTTTAAGACCGCGCTCGTGAGCTCCAGCCAAAAGCTCGTCCATATCTTCCAAAGTTCCGAAAAGCGGATCAATATCCTGATAGTCGGAAATATCGTAACCGTTATCGTCTTGTGGGGACTTGTAAACAGGACTGAGCCAAAGCACGTCAACGCCTAAATCAGCCAAATAGTCGAGGCGAGAAGTGATTCCCTTCAAATCGCCGATTCCGTCGCCGTTCGTATCCTGGAAGCTTCGCGGATAAATCTGATACACTACAGCATTTGCCCACCAAGGGTTTGGCGTAGCGCCGTTTGTGCGCACGGATTCTGGCAAATTCGCTCGGTCAAAAGTAGTCATTTAATCCCCATTAATTTAGATTATTTATAACGTTTACAATTCTATACTTTAATTATCTTTGGATTTTGAAAGCAACGCTAAAGTATTACTGACCATCTCAGAATACTTGCGAATAATTTTGGAATTAGTATGAGCATTGGAGAATAATTCATCATGATTCCCCGCTCTTACCAAAACCAAAGAAACAGACAATCCATCAACCCAATAAATAAGTAGCAAATTTGGCTGCACATGCAACTCACGATACCCCTTCCAACTACCAGTAAGAGCATGATCACGGTATTTACTCTTTAATAGCTGTTGATTATTATCTATAAGAGCCTGAAATACAGCAAGAAAATCTTCAGTATCAATATGCTTTTTACGAATCTTTTTGTAGTCATTATCAAATGACTTAATTGTAAGAAGACGTCTCTTTTCACAGACCATTTAAGTAATCCATCATATCAGAAGCAGTATGTGATTCATGAGTGAATTCGCGATTTTGAACTTGCCTGCGAGCTTCCTTGTTTTTATTTTCAATGGCTTCTTCAATATACTTTTGAAGTTGTTCCTCAAGCGATTGGTAGTGCTCAAAATCTTCACGATCAATAATGAAGTACATTGGTTGATTGTTTTTTAAAACCGTAACTGGCATACCAGAACTTACCTTGGCAAAAGCCTGTGCAGATTTACCATTACTAAAAGCACTAATAGGAACCATAGTGCTTATTGGAGCGACTGTAACCATACCTATTACCCTAACTTTTCTACAGATAATCCACGCATATACTTAATACATGTATATTTACTATACTTTTTACAAGTATATATGAAAGTTACTATACTTGTAAATATTGTAGTTAAAGTACTATAAAAAGCGGCCCGTAGTAAAAACTACGAGCCGTTCCTCCTTCTCATTCAGGGTACGAATTGTAGACCACTCTCCAAATCACTGCTGATTATGCAATTTGAATGCAAGTTCCGCCAAATGAACTCCGTGCGTTAAGAACTCGTGAGTGCGGCAAACATAATCATTTTCGCGACCAAGTTTCGCAATATATCCGTTGATGTAATCAACTTCCGTTTCGCGGCCGCGACTCATATCTTGGTACATAGAAGGATAGTGCAAAGGATTTGCCACGCGGCTCACGTAATCGATAGCCTCCAGCTCCTGCTGACGCGTGTTAACCATACGAATTCCTGCGCGATCGCACACATCGTACGCCTCGTTAATAAGCTGTCGAGCCATATCCATAGCCCCAGGATAAGAAATAAACTGACCCATCTGAATCTGATACATTGTGCACAAAGTGTTAACTACGGAATTAAAAATCACCTTAGCCATGCACGTGCCCTTGAAATCTTCCGTAATTGTAGGATTCAAACCAGCAGCTTTAAAATCGTCTCGCATAGCAAGCTCAACATCGCTCACCTGCTCATTCAACGCGCACATATTCATTGTGCCAACGCCGACTTTACCAATAAAATCAACATCGCCCGGGCCATTCAAAACGGTTGCAATCATTGCAGTACCGCCGTAAATACGATCATCCGAGAAATATTGCTGAAGCTTTTCAAAATGACCCCAACCGTTCATTGCAGCAAACACAACCTGATGCTCTTTAAACAAATGCTTGCAACGCTCCAACATTTCCGCAAGCTGCATCTGCTTCATAAACACGATCCACACATCTGGATTGCCGTCATACTCTTCAGGGGTATACATATTGATTGGCACAAGATGACGATTTTCATGATCTCGGCTCACCATTACGCCGCCTTGCTCGCGAACTTTATTCACATTTTTATCCCAGGCGTCAATGAAATCAACATGAATACCGGCCGTTTCCTGCAACAAAACGCCATAGCGATATCCCATAGCTCCCGAACCGATCATTGCATATTTCATGCCACTCATAGTGACACCTCCTTTTAGATAAAACTGTGCTTAGGCGAGATTCATGTTAGTGGAATTACGTCGAAGCGACTGATATATAAAAAGCAGCAAACCAACAGTGTTGCTGAATTAGCCGACTGCTTTTTGTTTTTATAGCATATTACACAGTTTTAGGAGAATGTCAAAATTCTTATAAATTTAATTTTCATATGTCGTATGCTGTAAATGAGAAAATCATAATAGTGTGATACGAAATATTTATTAAAATAACGATTTATAACGCAACTATTTATACGAGCGGCGGTGACGAAATGAATATTAGCGATGAACTAAATGGTAATAATGCGGAGAAAAATTCTTACGAATCGCATATCGGTCGTGAATCGCATGTTGTGCCTGGTTATTTTGGTGAGCCTTTAAAAGTTACAAATGCACAGTATTCGCAAGGTAATGCTTCAGCTCATCCAACGCATCCGCTACTTTTGCTTCTTCACGGTTGGGGCTCTAATGAGGAAGATTTATTGGATTTGTTGCGAGTGGTGGCACCATACAATGATGCAATTGCTTTACGTGCTCCACTTAAGCTGGCGGAAGGCGCTTACAGTTGGTTCCATGATGCTGTGCCTCAGCGAGAAGATTTAGATTACGACATGTATGCTGCTGCTGTCTCAATCGACGAGTGGGTGCGTGAAAATATTCCAACAAATCGTGAGATTGTGCCATTTGGTTTTTCGCAAGGAGCTGCGCTCGCAGTGCATGTTTTGCGTTTGAATCCTTCGCGCTACCGTGCTGCCGTTTCGCTTTCTGGGTTTATAGCTCCTAATACTCCTGCTTCTGCATCTGAAATTGCTTTGAAAGACGACGATTTAGCAGATCGTAATACTCCAGTATTTTTCGGCTACGGATTAGAAGATGACGTGATTCCTCCTTACGAATTTTCGGCTGCTGCAGCTTGGCTTGAAGAGCACACTTGGCTTGAAGAGCGTCGTTATCGCGGACTGGATCATGCTGTTGACATGAACGAAATTGGCGATATTCGCAAATGGTTCGTCACTCATGATATTTCTTCTGGGCTTATGTAAATTTATTTAGGTTTATGTAGATTTATTCGATTTCGTTTACTCCTTAATTTGTAAAGTGATTTGTAAAGTGATTTCATGAATATGCGCGATGAGATAGTATTTGCAATGAATCAAGCCTTGGATTTGGCTCGAGAGTCTGCTTCTGCAGGCGAAGTTCCAGTTGGAGCAGTTGTGCTTGACGGTGATGGCAATGTTATTGGCAAAGGTGCAAATATGCGAGAGCAGAATGCTGATCCTTTGGCTCATGCTGAAGTGCTTGCTATGAAATCTGCTGCGATTTCGCGTAAATCTTGGAATCTATCTGACTGCACTCTGGTAGTAACTCTTGAACCTTGCCCTATGTGCGCTGGAGCTGTGTTGCAAACGAGACTTAAGCGCGTAATTTTTGGCGCATGGGATGCAAAGCTCGGAGCTTGCGGATCCGTTTGGGATATTTTGCGAGATTCTCATGTAGGATCACGACCGGAAGTTATTGGTTCAGTATGCGAATCTGAGTGCGCTCAACTCTTGCGAAACTTTTTCGAAAATCACCGATAATTGTGAATTAATACATATCTATTTGCGAAGTATGCCTTGCTATTAGTTGGCAGAGATTTGAGATTTTTCGCAGAGAATAGAACTTGACTTCAAGTAAACAAAACCAAGAACACTTCCCCGAATTTGTTTACTTACACACCCAATAAGTAAACAAAACCAAGAACACTCCCCCGAATTTGTTTACTTACACACCCAATAAGTAAACAAAACCAAGAACACTCCCCCGAATTTGTTTACTTACACACCCAATAAGTAAACAAAACCAAGAACACTACCCCGAATTTGTGTACTTACACACCAAATAAGCGCGACGACTTGCTTTGCTATTCACGAGGCAGAGATTTGAGATTTTTCGCCCAGAGCGAAATGAACCTCAGCATCTTTGGTACAGCAAACATCAGAAGGCACAGAAAAAAATAACCCCGGCTGTGCGTACCGGGGTTCAAAAAGAGAAAGGAAAATATGAATAAAAAACCTAAACAATTCATTAAGTTTTTCGCTACTATTATGAAAACACACAATCCTTAATAATGTTCGTATATTACCTGAGAATTACCTGAGAAAACTCTGTTTTTATGCTGATTTTCTCCAAAAATCTGCCATTTTCACCATGTAATCGCCAGCTAACAACTAAAGCAATCAATTATTCGCTTAAATCAGCACGATAGAAATGCTCATAGGAACGCGATGGGGTTGGGCCACGCTGACCTTGATAGTGCGAGCCGTTAACAGCCGAACCGTATGGATTTTCGCATGGTGAGCTTAACTGGAAGAAGCACATTTGCCCAATCTTCATTCCAGGCCAAAGCTTAACTGGCAAAGTACTGACGTTCGAAAGTTCCAAAGTAATATGTCCTTCAAAACCAGGATCAATGAATCCGGCTGTTGAATGGGTTAAAATTCCCAAGCGACCAAGCGAACTCTTGCCTTCCAAGCGAGCTGCGATCGTATTGTCAAGCTTCACATACTCCCACGTGGCACCGAGCGCAAACTCTCCAGGATGCAAAATCCAAGGTTCATCAGGAGCTACTTCAAACTGTTCTGTAAGCTCACCCTGATTTTCAGCCGGATCTACATACGTGTAAGCGTGATTGTTAAACAGACGGAAGAATCGGTCAAGCCGCACATCAATCGACGCAGGCTGCACCATTTGTGGGGTCCATGGGGTCAAATCAATATGACCCTCGTCATGAGCTTTGAGAATGTCGCGATCAGACAACAGCATAACGTCATATCTCCTTGCGATAAAGCTTATACATCAGCAACTTCATTGTTCGCACGAAATATTCTTTACGCCTATTTTGCGCGAAAATTACAATATGCACAATTGTAGCGCGTGCCGCGGTCTGCACTTAATCACAAAAGATTATGCGTAAAGAATTGAACGGGACGAATATAAAAATACGAAAACGTGCATGATGAACCTGTAGGCAAATCCTATAAATTAAACTTCGTAAAATTACGAAAGTAGAATCATAGGAAATCCTACAGGCACGCTACATCATACACGTTTAGAACGTTAGCTGTCCAGATTTGCTAATTGCACAGATTTACTACTGCACATCGCAAATCCGCCTTAAATTAAACAGCCCTCTTAAATTAAGCAGTCGCTTTAAATTAAACAGCCGCCTTAAATTAAGCCGCCTTTGTCAAAGCACGCGCAGATTTACGCCAAGCAATAAAGCGAAGCACGCATTTACGCAGCTCAGAACCAATTAGCACAACCATCGAAAGACCTAGGCATTCGAACCATTCAGTCCAGTCAAGCGGCACAGTGCCAAATGGCTCATTCAGGAATGGTATGTAGATTACAGCTAGCTGAAGCACTACGGAAACACCTATAGCGCCCCAAAGCCAACGGTTTGCAAACAATCCCACGAACACGCTTTGCAAATGCGAGCGCGATGCAAGAGCATTCAACATTTGAGCAAACACAAGAATGGTGAAGCCCATTGTGCGAGCGTGAGTGAGCTGAGCGGCATGATCCATAATTCCAACAGAACGATCCGTAAATAATCCGCCTGCCAAATGCATATCCATGCCAATCAAAGTGATAGCAGCCATCAGCACGCCGATAAATACAATATCGCCCCACATCGGTCGGTCAATAACGCTATCCGTGAGCTTTCGAGGCTTTCGATCCATTACATCGTCAGTTTGCGGATCAACACCCATCGCGAGCGCAGGAGCCGCGTCCGTAAGCAGATTAATCCACAAAAGCTGCGTTGCGAGCAAAGGCAAAGTTACGCCAACAGAATTTGGTTGCGTAATTCCCAACGCTCCAGCGAAAACAACGCCACCAAAAACAGTGAATACTTCGCCAACGTTAGAGCTAAGCAAGTATCGCAAGAATTTACGAATATTGTCGAAAATTCCGCGGCCTTCGCGCACTGCTGCAACAATTGTAGAGAAGTTATCGTCAGCCAAAATCATCTTGGCAGACTCTTTAGTTACTTCTGTACCGGTAATACCCATTGCCACGCCGATATCGGCAGATTTTACTGCTGGAGCATCGTTCACGCCATCGCCTGTCATAGCAACAATGTTGCCTTGACGTTGAAGCGAAGAAACGATTGCCAACTTGTGCTCAGGAGCTACTCGCGCGTACACGCTAGTTTTACTGATCGCTTCATCAAAAGCAATGTTGTCGTCATCGCGTGAGAGCAAATCGTCAAGTTCGTCGCCTGTAAGCGCATGCTCATCTTTTCCAATAATTCCAAGATCTCGAGCAATACGCGTAGCCGTAAGAGGATGGTCGCCTGTAATCATAACAGTACGGATTCCAGCGCGATGAGCTTGAGCTACACTATCTCGAACTTCAATTCGCGGAGGATCAATAATTCCAACCATGCCGTTCCAAATCAAATCAGATTCTAGTACGTCACTTTGTTCCGCGACGTCCGCGATTTGACCTGCAGCGTTAGAAACCATGCCATCAACTTTTGAAAGACTATCGACTCCAAGCGGCCTATAAGCCATTCCAAGCGTACGGTAGGCTTCTCCTGAAAGACGTTCAACAGTTGCCAAAATATCTTCGCGATCGCCATCAGTAAGCGGACGCACGGCACCAGCTACTGCAATACGCGTGCAATAAGAAAGCAGCACGTCTGGGGCACCTTTAGCGCAGACAATCAGATTTCCAGAATCCGAGCCATCTTTAACAACAACAGACATACGTTTGCGTTCAGAAGTAAAAGGTACTTCCGCAACTCGAGTCAAATGAGCGTAACGCTTGTCTGCTTTTGTTTTACGAGCTGCTACTACTAGCGAAACTTCTGTAGGATCTCCCACAGGCTGCCAACTTTTAGCAGTTTCGTCATAGTGCAAATCGCCGTCGTTAGCTAAGCATCCAGAGCCTAACGCACCTAATACTTCTGTAGCAAGATTTTGCGGCACTGCCAGATCTGCATCCGCAGAACCAATTAATATCATGCGACCTTCAGGCTTGTAACCGCTCCCCGTAAGCTGAACTTCGCCGCTAGGTGTTATTACGCGCTCAACAGTCATCTCATTTCGAGTTAAAGTACCTGTTTTATCGGAGCAAATAACAGAAGCAGAACCAAGTGTTTCCACGGATGAAAGCTTTTTTACAACAGCATGATGCTTCACCATTCGTTGCACGCCAAGAGCCAGAACTACTGTCAAAATCGCAGCTAAACCTTCTGGAACAGCAGCAACAGCGAGGGAAACAGAAAGCAGCAAAGAATCAATAATATCTTGGACAGTATGGAATCCTTCAAGAATCCACATCGACGCAAGAACAACAGCCGCAATAATGCACACCGCTATTCCAAGAACTTTGGAAACGCGTACCATTTCTTTCTCAAGAGGTGTTGCTTCGTCATCTGACTTTGAAAGCATATCCGCGATTTTTCCAACCTGCGTGCGCATACCAGTAGAGGTAACTACAGCGCGGCCAGTTCCTTGCGTAACAGCGGTTCCGTTGAAAACCATATTTGTACGATCGCCTAAAGCTTTTGCAGACGAAAGCGTATTTGGACGTTTGCTTACTGCCACAGATTCGCCTGTAAGACTTGCCTCTGCTACGCGCAATGAAGCCGCTGCTATAAGTCGACCATCTGCAGACACAGCATCGCCTTCGCCAAGCACAAGAATATCTCCAGGAACAACTTCTGAAGTATTAATGCGTACAACGCTGCCATCGCGCAAAACTGAAGTTTGCGGAGCGCTCATCCTAGCTAAAGCTTCGACTGCTTCTTCTGCTCGCGACTCTTGAATGTAGCCAAGCACTGCGTTTGCAATCAAAATAATGATAATTACGATTGAATCGAACGGCAGAATTTCTCCACCGCTGTTTCCTTTATGTTGTGCGCGCTCAACAAACCACGCGATTGCAGAAATAATAGTTGCCGCAATAAGCAAGTAAACGAGCGGATCTTTAAATTGTTCAAGGAATCGTTTCCATGCTGGAATTTTAGGAGCAGCAGCAAGCGCATTCGGACCGAATTGATCAAGTCTTTTCGCAGCTTCCTCAGAGCTTAAACCGCATGAAATATCTACGTTAAGCGATTTAGCTACTTGTTGAACATCACACAATGATGGATCTTTGCTATCAGCTGAGGTGTCAGCCGTTTTATTGGATTGATCAAGAGCGTGATCAACCATATCTTCCCCCTTGGGAGTGCCGCGGAGTAGTCAATAATCGCAATGCTAACGCTATTTTTAGCGCTTCGTATTGTAACTATTGCGCGGTTGTGGAATATTGCAATAGTTTGCAACAATTAAGTACCGTTCTATTATGCCATACAACGCGCCGAGCTTAGAATCAGCGAACTTTACCGGATTCAAAAAGCTATTAATAGCAATGCCTCGGGGGCATGTGAGAATAGGAGTATGGCTACGAAAAAAGGACCGACCAAGGGGTCGGGTGGAAAACATCGCAATGCTTTGCGCGGAAAAGGGCCTACTCCGAAGGCTGAAGATCGCGTGTATCACAAAGCTTATTTTGCTAAGAAAGCTGCTATTAAGCGCACGTTTGCGGATCCGCGTTTGGCTGCGCGCCGCCGAGTGGACAAGCTTGGTAGCGATTCAGACGAGTTGGTAATTGGTCGCAATGCTGCTTTAGAGGCTTTAAGAGTTGGAGTTCCAAGCACGCAATTGTATGTTGCTAATCGCATTGAACACGACGATCGCACGCGCGAAATCGTGAAGTTAGCAGGCATGCAGGGTTTGCGTTTGCTTGAAGCGGATCGCCTTGAGATGGATCGTATTGCGCATAGCACGAATCATCAGGGTATTATTTTGAAAGTTCAGCCTTACCAGTATCACTCTTTGCAAGAGTTGGTTGAACGTGCTGAAAAGAAGTCGCGTGCAATGGAAGCTGCTGACTCTTTGGCTGCTCGCATTAATGCTCGACCATTGTTTATTGCTTTGGACGGCGTTACAGATCCTCAAAATTTGGGTGCTGTTATTCGTTCTGCAGCAGCTTTCGGCGCAAATGGCGTGATTTTGCCTGAGCGTAGAAGTGCTTCCGTAACCGCTGCCGCTTGGAAGGTTTCTGCCGGCGCTGCAGCTCATTTGCCAGTTGCTCGAGTTGTGAATTTAAATAAGGCAATTCAAGGTTTGCGCGAGCGCGGATGGTATGCAATTGGTCTTGACGGCGGCGGCGATAAGCTTGTTGGAGAAACTGGTTTTGAAACCGATCCGCTAGTTGTTGTGCTCGGCTCCGAAGGTAAGGGAATGAGTCGCCTTACACGAGAAGCGTGCGATGCTATTGCCGGAATCCCAATTTCTAACGCGGTTGAATCTCTTAACGCTTCAGTTGCAGCAGGTATTAGCTTGTACGCTGTTGCTAATGCTCGTCGTTTGGCTGCATTGAATCAAAACTAAAAATTTTCAAACTCTAAAATCACGCTTGCACTGTATTGTTACGGTGTTAGCGTGATTTTATTTGGTTGGGGCTTTTATTTGCTGAAGTTTAGTACTGACGCAATTTTGAAAGAAATAATTAAATAGAAATATGCATATTAGTGAAAATACTATAGAAGAAAATAAAACATTTATGAACGAAAATACTATTACTAATACGATTGCTACAGATGCAACCGCAAATACAAGTACAAATACGAATACTCAAAAAACTACAAATACTCCGAAAACAACAAATAAACTATGGCTCGTAAAGCATGCGCGCGCGCTTAGTTTTATTGCGTACATGGCTGTTGTCGCAGTAGTTATGTACTTCCATGAACCGTGGTTCGATGAAGCTCAAAGTTGGCTTATTGCACGCGATTCTTCTTTTGTTGATTTGTTAACTCTTCGCCCACATTATGAAGGCCATCCACCGCTTTGGACTTTGATTCTTTCAATCCCTGCAAAAACAGGAATTCCATACGAAATTGGTCTTAAAGGCGTGCAGCTTCTATGCGTCGCACTTTTAGGCGGTTGGCTTATTTTCCGCGCGCCTTTTAGTAAATTGGCTGTATTCTTACTTCCATTTACGTATTTTTTGTGCTTCCAATATGGCGTTACTTCGCGTCCGTATGCTCTTCTTTGCGCGGCTTTGTTCATGGTTGCGCATTATTGGAAACAGTCTGATTCTAAACCTTCTGATACTTGGAAACTCGCTTTAAGTCTTGTGCTTTTATGCGCAATCAGCGCGTATGGCATTGCTTTAGCAGCAGGTTTCGCTTTGGCGTGGATTTGGCGAGCTACAAAATCTGCAGGAATTAAAAAAGCTTTCGCTGAAATAGTATCTAACACTAACAGATTAGTAAGCTGGATAATCCTTGCTTTAGTTGGAATTGCAAGCATTATTTGCATTTGGCCTGCTTCTAACGCTTTTGCATCACGTGAAACATTCGACGGAAATTCTCCTCTTACGCAATTCTTGTCGTTTATTTTCGTTATGCCATCAGAAAGCATGTTCACTCAATTTGCAGGTGATGTTTCTTTACGTAGACTTACACTAAGCGCACCTTCCGCGATTATTTGCGTTATTATTTCGATTTTAATATGGGCTTTCGCTGTAAGAATCGCTTATCGAAGAGGCATGCTTGTTTCTTTGATACTTCCTTACTTGACTTTTGCAGCAGTTGCCACGCAATATTTCACTTTGCATCACGCAGGAATCGTTTTTGCATTCTTCATAGCTCAGCTTTGGATGTGCATTGCGTGCAAACCACTGGAATCTAAAGATATTCCGGCGATTATTTTTAAGCTATTCAAAGTTGTGAATAAGTCTGCGAATAAAGCTGAAAACAAAACTGAAAATAAAGGCACAAATAAATCTGCCAATGAATCTGCCAGAAGCAAAGTCACCACTAGCGTTATTACAGCCATCATTACTATTGTCTTATTATCCCCAAGCTTAATTTGGAACGCGTATTCTTGCGTTAACGATATTCGATTCGACTATTCAGGTTCGCGAGCGCTTGCACAATTTATCAAGCAAAAACACGCTGAAAATAAGCGATTCGTAACATCTTGGCTACATCAAGACGAAAAAACCGATAAGCAAGGTAATGTTATTGTTCCGGAATTTGAAGATATTCATCAATACTCGTGGCAGCTTATTACAGCAAATCCTTATTTCTCAAAGAATCTTATTGATTGCAGTTATAAGAATAGCTCGTTTATTACGAATGAGCAGATTTCGCGATATCAAGCCTCCGACGAGTTGAACGCTTGCAAGGCAAAGAAAGAGCCAGAATTCTTCGTTACGGAATCAAGCAAACCTTGGTATTACTTTGTTTCGTTAAATTACAATATTGATCATTACACTGATCGTGTTATTGCTGAAACTAAATCTTCCTGGAAATCGAAAATTTCAAAAGGAAAAATTATTGTATATGAGCGTAAAAATAATATCAAAAAATTACAATAATTCGATTTCTGGATGATTCGCCCTAAACTCGTTCGCGTAAGAATTATTGGAATATCCTAGTGCGAAGCCCGTTAGAAGCTCGTAATTTTCTGGAACTGTGAATTCCGAATCTAACGGGTCTCGCCATGTTGCAAGAACTCCTAGAGGGCAAGAGTCGATATCTAAGTCTTTTGCAGCTAAGAATAAAGTTTGTAGCATTAATCCAGCGTCAAGCGCAGAAAAAGGCATAAAATCTTTGCGAGCGAGCACGAATCCTATTAAAGGTGCTCCAAAGGCCTCGAAATTCCTTCTTGTATGCGCATTTCGCGCTTCAAAATCATGCCTGTCTATTCCAAGATGCGAGTACAGCGCTAAGCCGAGTTGTGCGCTTCGTTGTTTCAAATCATCTGGATAAGGCTTACTAACAGGCACATCTCCATTAGGCGCAGCAAAATTCGCGAAGTTCGCTCGTTCTGTTTCGCTAAGTGATTTATCTTTAGATTTGAGCATAGCTTCGCATTTTTCTAAATATGCTTTTACGATGCGATTCTTACGCTCCCCTTGTGCAATTGCCAGCGCGTATGCTCGCGTATTGCTCCAACTTGGGGCTTTCGACGCTGTTTTAAGTATTGAATTTAACGCTTCTTCAGGTATTGGTTTGTCGAGAAAATCACGTGAGGAGAATCGCGCCGATGCTAATTCTGCAAAATCTTTATAAGTCATGTGTATTATTTTATACGAAAATACGAATACACCCCGATTGCAAGCATATTAGCCTACTTTCGGGGTGTTTTCGCTTAAAAGCTAGCGCACTTTAAACACTAACCAGCATAAGCTAGCGCACTTTTACTTACTCTTAGCAAACACTTAGCGCGCGTTTATCATCAACACTTAGCGCACGCTAGCGCGTAATTTACCAGAATCCGAATGGGTCAAAAATGCCGCCGTCGTCATCGTTATCACCGCGAGGCTGCAAATCATCGTCATCGTCATCCTTATCCTTATCGCGCTTATTATCCTTAGGATTTTTCGAATTATTATCGCCTTTATTATTGCGTCCGCGCTGCCTACGTGAATGCGGATCCTTACGCGTTTCTCCCATTACAGAAGCCTCTTCTTGGTTGAAAAGAACATTCAATTTAATAGTTCTTGCGCCACGCACAACAGTTATAGTTGCCTGCTGATTAAACGCTGTTGCTCGCACGTATCCAAGAAGCGAATAATTGCTGGAAACTGGCTCATTGTTGAATGCAACTATATTATCTCCACGGCGAAGTCCAGCTTTAGCTGCAGGCGTGCCAGGAGTTACAGATACTATTTCTGCACCGCCGCGGCTAACGTTACCGGAAGTTACTAATGAATTCTTGATCATAATTCCGAGCGCCACGTGTTTTACAGAACCATTGCTAATGATTTCGTTTACAACTCGTTTCGCTAAGTTTGAAGGAATAGCAAATCCGATTCCAATAGATCCGGAAACATTTGCTTTACTTGAAGCTGCAGCAATAGAAGAATTAATGCCTATAACTTGACCAGCAGCATTGAAGGTTGGACCTCCAGAATTACCAGGATTAATAGCGGCATCGATTTGCACAGAATCTGTAATTATTTCAGAGCGAGAAGTATCGTCCATCACAGAAACAGGCCTATGCAAGGAGGAAACAATGCCTGCTGTTGCAGTGTTCGCATAGCCTAATGGATTACCAATTGCCATTACCGGTTCGCCAACCGCTAAATTATCAGAGTTTGCGAATTGCACAGGCTTAAGATTTCTTGGAGGGTTTACGATTTTTAGAACAGCCAAGTCTGTTGTTTTATCCGTTCCAACAACTTCTGCTTTGTAAATTTCGCCATTAGCCAATGTCACTTGGATTTGCTCTGCGCCTGCAACTACGTGATTATTAGTCACAACATGGCCTTGCGCGTCTACAATCGCACCGGAGCCTTTTCCTTCCATCTTTGATGTGCGCATTTGGATAGACACGACGGAATTGCAAACATTTTTAGCAACATTAACCCAGTTAGGAGCATTGCCGCCTTTAACAATTGCACTACCTTTTCCGCCTGTAACGGTATTAGATGCGCCAATTCCTGAAAGTGAACCGACTTGAGGTATTTGGATAAATCCGTTATTAATAACAAACATTGTCACTACAATGCATACGATTGCTGTAACAAATGCAGATATTACGGCCACAATCATATGCGAGGCGTAATCTGTACTTCCGCTTCCACTTCCATTAGAAGCGCCACGATTGCGATTATTTCGCGAGTCTCGAGGATTCCTTGGGTCTCTTGGATCTCTTGGACCTCTTGAGCCATCTGAATTGGAATTGCCTGAATTAGGTTTTGAAGTACCAAACTGTGAATTTTTTGCCGTACGAGGTTCAGCACTCGGCTCTAGTACAACTTCGTGAGCAGGCTGAGCATCTTGAGGCTGAGCATTATTAACAGGCTGAGTGTTCACTGGCTGCGTATTAACAGGTTGCGTATTTACTGGCTGGCCATTTTGAGCCTGCGTATTCTGATTTTGCGCATCCATATCATCATCAAAATCTGCATAAGGATTCTCAAATCCTAAATAATTATTTTTCATCCCTGAATTTTGATTTTGCTGCCCATTACGCCCATTGCGATTATCGCGCCCATTATTAGCGTTACTAGCATTATTGGCATTATTAGCATTACTAGCATTATTAGCATTATTGTAGCTATTCCCGTTGTAAGGAGGTTGAGGAGGATAAGCGGTTTCGCTTGAGTTTTCGCCAATTTTATAAGCGCCATATTTTGGAGCAAGCCTATACGACTCAGTAGGCTGCTCTTCTTGATAGCCCTGAGCATTCTGATTAGACTGATTGCTTTGATTGGACTGATTGCTTTGATATCCCTGCTGATATCCCTGATTGCCCGGATTACCAGGATTGCCAGGATTACTTTGATTTACCGGATTGCCAGGATTGCCCTGATACCCCTGGCCTAAATCAGGATTTTGTTCGCCGTTATTGTACATTTCACCTGCCATTAATACTCCTTAAAATTCTTTCACTAATAATAAACCAAGCCGTTGTTAAACCATATACAATTCGTAAAAATCGTAAAAATCTTAAACTTATAAGTCGCAAAACAAAAGTTATACATCTACTCGCTTGCTTTTTATATTTTATACATATATATTCATTAAATTGCTGAAAATTTTGTGAGCAAATCCTTTAAATTAACTGTGTTATCGCTAAAAAGTAATAGAGTAAGCTATATGACTAATTTTATTGAATGTCCGCGCGGGGCTGAACCTGGTAAGCCTGGAGACAGGGGCGAATTTTACTTTACTTCCCACACGCGTCTTTCTAACAGCGCTGACGGCAAGGGGCGTGACGGCGCAAGATACGGACGAACCGGCGTAATTCACACGCCTCACGGGGATATTCATACGCCTGCTTTTGTGCCTGTTGCAACTCAAGCCGCTATGAAAGCCGTGCTTCCAGAAACAATCAAAGATTTAGGCGCACAATGCATGCTTTCCAACGCTTTCCACCTTTACGAAAGGCCGGGAGCTGATATTTTAGACGAGGCAGGCGGACTCGCCAAATTCATGAATTGGGATGGCCCTACTTTCACAGATTCCGGCGGATTCCAAGTTCTTTCGCTTGGCGCTGGTTTTAAGAAAACACTAGCTATGGATGTTACGGGCATGAAGTCAGACGATGTTATTGCTGAAGGAAAAGAGCGAATGGCATTCGTCGATGAGGATGGCGTAACGTTTAAATCTCCTCTTAACGGAGCTAAGCATCGTTTTAGTGCCGAAATTTCTATGGGAATTCAGCATAAGCTTGGCGCGGATATTATGTTTGCATTCGATGAGCTTACAACTTTGATGAATACTCGCCGATATCAAGAGGAGTCGGTTGAGCGCACTTTCCGCTGGGCAAAGCGTTGCGTGGCTGAGCATAAGCGTTTAACGCAGGAGCGTTTAGGTAAGCCTTATCAAGCGTTATACGGCGTTGTTCAGGGCGCGAATTACGAGGATTTGCGTAGGCATGCCGCTGAGCAAATCGCTTCTCTTGATTTTGATGGAGTCGGTATTGGCGGCGCAATTGAAAAACGTATTATTGGCGATACTTGCGCTTGGATTTGCGATGCTATGCCGGAAAATCGCCCACGTCATGTGCTCGGTATTGCGGCCGTGGATGATATTTTTGCTTGCGTAGAAAACGGCGGCGACACTTTTGATTGCGTGGCTCCAGCTCGTTGCGGACGTAATGGTGCGATTTTTACTAGACATGGTCGCTACAATGTGAAGCGCGCTGATTTCAAGCATGATCAAGGTCCTCTCGAAGAGGGTTGCGATTGCTACACTTGCACGCATTATTCGCGCATGTATCTGAATCATTTGCTTCGCGCTAAAGAGATGAACGGATACACTCTTGCAACAATCCATAACGAGCGTTTCTTTGTGAAGCTGCTTGACGATATTCGCGATTCGATTGATAACGGTTACTTTGAAGAGTTCAGAGATGAATCGTTGGCTCATTATTATGAGAATGGGTCATGCGCGAATCGACTTGCATGAGCGCTTAAAGCGTAGCGCGCGAATGCACTTCGATTCGCTGAGCTTGCTCAAAGTTGAAAGCACGGTGTGCTTTCAACGCAAGCGAAGACGTTCGCGCGCTTAGACCGCGCGAACGAAACACTTCATCCGCTGCGAAAAATCTCGAATCTCTACCTAGTATGGTTACATTGTTTAGCAAATTTGTGCCAACACACAAGTGTCAATATTTGATAAACGGCTGCAAATATGGTAGCTTTGTGATTTGCATGCGAACGTGGCGGAATGGTAGACGCGCTGTCTTCAGGTGGCAGTGAGTGTATACTCGTGCGGGTTCAAGTCCCGCCGTTCGCACTCTGTGATGTCTCGTCGGGGAGAGTTGATATATCAACGTTTTTCACCTGTTATTACACCTTAAAAATAGGCTAAATGTGCAAATAATATACAAATAATGTGCAAAATCTTATAGTCGACAAAATCCTATAGTAGACAAAATCCCATTAATTACGTATACGCCTCGAGATATACTTAAACGCCTAGTTTTTAAGCATTAAGATATGCTCGCGAAAGTTATAAACGCAACTCGCAAAACGCATATCAGTAATATAAAACTTGCAAAATCAATTACAAAAAAGCAAACGATAGCA
This sequence comes from Gardnerella sp. KA00255, assembly GCF_049244095.1. NCBI lineage: Bacteria > Bacillati > Actinomycetota > Actinomycetes > Bifidobacteriales > Bifidobacteriaceae > Gardnerella > Gardnerella sp. KA00255. The sequence goes on along the minus strand of NZ_CP058374.1, from coordinate 1,226,022 downwards.
GATTGATACCAACTAGAACGGACCAAAATGTCTACGTACTCCTCACAAATCAGCGAAGAACAAGGAAATGTGAATCGCGCTTACGAACGCTTAGATGACTTACGCAAAGATGCGCGCACTCGTCTTGACGCAATTCGAGCAGCAGGTTCACATGGCTCTCCTACTCAGCGTACAGAACGCGACTCTTTTGCAACTATGTACGAAGATCGCCTTATGCAATTGCGCGCTGTAGAAGATCGACTCGTGTTCGGACGCATCGATAGTGCTTCAGGAGTACGCCACTACATTGGCCGCATGGGTTTGCTCGACAAAAATTTGGATTCGCTTTTAACTGACTGGCGTGCTGAAGCTGCACGACCATTCTATGAAGCCACGCCTTCTAATCACGGAGACATCGTTATGCGCAGGCATATCACGCTTCGTTTCCGCGACGTTGTTGGAGTCGAAGATGAAGTGCTCGACGTTAATTCAGATGAAGTAAGTAACGCTTCGGAACGCGGCACTCTTACCGGCGAAGGCGCACTACTCGCATCCCTTGGCTCGCGCAGAACCGGCAAAATGACGGATATTGTTGCCACAATCCAAGCAGAGCAAGATCGTATTATTCGCGCTTCGTTAAATCGCCCTATTGTTGTTCAAGGCGGCCCTGGAACTGGAAAAACAGCCGTCGCTTTGCACCGCGCAGCATACTTGCTCTACACGCATCGCCGAAAACTTGAAAACGCTGGCGTGCTAGTTGTTGGTCCAAGTACAGCATTCTTGCGTTATATTGACCAGGTTCTGCCATCTTTAGGCGAAACTGGGGTTGTAAGTCGCACAATAGCAAATCTTATTCCTGGAATCGAAGCAACCGCTGAAGATAGTCCACAAGTCGCTAAACTCAAAGGCATGTTCCGCATGCACCTAGCTATTTCGAATGCTATCGAAGCTAGAATTCGCGTGCCAAAAGAGCTTCCTACTGTTCGCATAAACGGTTTCGCAATACCTTTAACGCGCGAAGATATTTTACAAGCGCAATCGGATGCTAAAAGCACTCATCAGCCGCACAACCTCGCGCGCACAACCTTTGTTAAATCAGTACTAAGCGCTCTGAAAAATCGTTATATAGAACAATTAGATTACGTTCCCCAAAATTCAGAGCTTGACGACGTTCTATCTCAATTGCGTTTAGACGATAAAATTCGCGTAACTCTTAATTTAGCTTGGCTCCCAATGCGCGGCACTTGGCTTATTGATCAATTATTCTCTAAGCCTCAGCAATTGCGCGCGGCCGCACCATGGCTTTCAGACGAACAAGTGCAATCTTTGACTCGCCCTAAAGGAAGTCCTATTACAAAATCAGATATTCCTCTTTTGGACGAAGCTATGGAATTGCTTGGCCCGGATCCTAAAGGCGAAAATCGCAATGCAGCTCAACAAGCGCAACTTGCAGCCGAGCGTCAAATCGCGTCAGATACTTTAGCTCAAGCTGGTATCGGCAATGGTTTGATAACTGCAGACATGCTTCTTGACAACTTAAACGGATGCGATTCAAGTATTGCAGCTCAGCGCGCTGCAGCGGATCGCGAATGGACTTATGGCCATATTGTTGTGGACGAGGCTCAAGAATTAACGCCAATGGACTGGCGAATGCTTGTTCGCAGATGTCCTTCGCGCTCGTTTACGATTGTTGGCGATGTTGCTCAAACTTCTGCTCTTGGCGGAACTCATAGATGGCATGCGAGTATGAATCCTGTTTTCGGCAAGGATAATTGGGATTTGTACGAGTTGACTATAAATTATCGTAATCCTCGTGAAGTTTCTGAAGCCGCTGGCGATTTAGCAACCAAATCTGGATTGTATATTTCAACCGTTAGCGCTGTTCGTTCTGTTCCAGGCTCTTTAGTTATGCAAAATTATGCGAATGATTCAGATCTTGACGCTTCTCTTGCTAAATATTGCGTGGACTTGTTCCACGAGTTTGTTTCAGATGACGGTACTGGTCGCGTGACGATTATCACGCCTAAATCGATGCTTAAAAAGACTCGAGAACTCGTTTACAATACGCTTCGGGACAATATTTCTAGTTCGCAATGGGAGCAGCTTAACAGGCAGCTTTCTGAGCATTATGACGATGCGCAAGTAAGCGTGTGCAGTGCTGAAGATGTTAAAGGCTTGGAGTATGACGCTGTTGTGCTTATTAAGCCTGAGTTGATTGAGGATGAAGCTTCTTCGCAAATGACTGCCGCTGCAGACGTTTATGTTGCTATGACAAGACCTACTCAGCGCCTAATTGTTCTTAGGTGAGTTTCTCAAATCGCAAACGCTTAAAGCTGCATAGTGCTCTGTAAGTCCACAAAATCGGGGAAGGGTTCTTGATTTTGTGGACTTATTGGGCGTGTCGATAAACAAAATCGGGGAGGTGTTCTTGATTTTGTGGACTTAGATGGTACATAAGTAAACAAAATCGGGGAAGTGTTCTTGATTTTGTTTACTTGAAGTCAAGTTCTATTCGCTGCGAAAAATCTCAAATCTCTGCCTAATTAATGGAATTTCGCTCTTTAAGCTCCTTCGATGAGTGAGCTTGCTCAAAGTTGAAAGCACAGTGCGCTTTCAACGCAAGCGAGGATATGGCTGTGGCGGTGAGGGATAAGTATTACTTATCTCGCAGACGTTACGCTCTATTGAGGTACAGGTTTCCTATGCAATGATGCTGAGCTCTCGGAGTTTCTCTCATCGCAAGATTTTTACATTGCTCTAAGAGAAACTCCGACAGCTCTTGGCATGTTTAGTCTTTTAATCTTCGGTTAGTCACCGAGATTTTTCGATTTTTCTTCTTCATTCGATGAATCACCATCGGGCTGCGAATCGACCGAGCTTAAAGCAGCATAGTGCTCTGTAAGTAAACAAAATCGGGGTAGGGTTCTTGATTTTGTGGACTTATTGGGCGTGTCGATAAACAAAATCGGGGAAGTGTTCTTGGTTTTGTTTACTTAAGTAGCGTGTCGGTAAACAAAATCGGGGAGGTGTTCTTGATTTTGTTTACTTGAAGTCAAGTTCTATTCGCTGCGAAAAATCTCAAATCTCTGCCTAACTAATAGCAAAGCAGGTTCGAGCAAACAACATCCATCCATCACACTCTATGCGCAAACAGTTTGGCGGATGTAATAGCATATGAAAATCCCTCGCGGATTATCGGAAGATAACCTGCGAGGGATTTTAGTTATGAGCGAAACTACTCGTTAGAATGCTTACGGCGGCGAGACGCTACGCCTGCAACACCAAGTCCAGCGAAGATTGCAGCAACACTTGCGAACAATCCAGTCTCAGCACCAGTCTTAGCAAGACCACCAGCATTACCAGAAGCACCACGCAAACTATTAAGCAACGCAGACTTAGCAGCCTGAAGCTTCCTCAAAGCCTCATCAACCTGAGCCTGAGTAGCATTCTTATCAGCAAGCACGCGCTTAGCTTCAGCCAAAGCCTTTCTATAAGCTCTAGCAGCAGCAGTGTTTGCACTAGTGTCTACAGCATTGTTAACTTCGACTTGCAAGGCAGACTTATCAACCGAAGCACTCTGAGAATCACTAGTCTCAACAGCAAAACCATCACCAGCATTAGTGTCATAGCCGCTACCGATTCCGCTACCACTACCAGCGCCAAACGGATGATTAAGCTTATACTTAGCAGCCTTAAGCTTCCTCAAAGCCTCATCAACCTGAGCCTGAGTAGCATTAGGATCGTTAAGCACGCTCTTAGCCTCAGCCAAAGCCTTCTTGTAGGCTTCAATATCAGCCTTATTGCCAATAATGAAGTACAAAGACTTACGGAACTTAGCATCATCATCAGCCTCAGTCTGAAGCTTAGACTTATCCGTGCTGTTTTCATCCTTAAGCTTGGACTTAGCATCCTGAAGCTTCTTCAAAGCCGCATCAACCTCAGCTTGAGTTGCATTAGGATCTGCAAGCACACTATTAGCTTCGTCAAGAGCGTTCTTATAGTCTTCAAGAGCCTTCTTGGACTCGTCATCACCCTTAGCTTGAGCGTTCTGATACTCAGGAGACTTAGTGAAGTCAGAATCCTTACCAGCTTCTTGACGCAAATCATACTTGACTGTGCTGTACTCGTCTTCAATCTTCTTCTTGGCATCCTGAAGATCCTTTAGAGCCTTATCAAGCTCCTGCTGAGTTGGAGCCTTTTCGCCTGCTTTGAGAGCCTTTGGCTTGCCAGTTGCGCGGTCAAACTTATCAAGTAGATCCTTAGCAGCCTTAAGCTTCTTGTTATAGTCTTCAAGAGCATTCTTGGCAGCTTCATCACCCTTAGCAGTCGCGTTCTTGAACGCAGGAGTGTTCTCGAACACGTCGGGGCTGGTGTCAGTATCAGTATCGCCGTCCTTAGACTTATCAACTTCTTGCTGCAAGTCATGCGGGCTAGTGACGTAGTTCTTAGTAATCTTATCCTTAATTTCCTTCAGATTCTTAAGAGCCTCGTCAACTTCCTTCTGAGATGGGAGCTGATCCTTTGGAACGTCAACTTCCTGGCCATCCTTCGTGACCTTACCATCGTTCTTGTCGATGAGTTCCTTAGCCTTTGCCAAAGCTTGCTCATACGCTACAAGGTCATCAGGCTGCTTGCCATCCTTAGTCTTTCCTTTAAGATTTGCAAACTCAGTTGATTCTTCGAACTTTGGAGTACGCGCAGTGCCATCCTCGTTTTTATCATCAACTTCATTTTGGAGCTTATCAACTTTAGTCTTGAAGGCATCGTCGATATCCTTCTTGGCCTTCTTCAAAGCTGCAAGAGCCTTGTCTACCTGCGCTTGTGTTGGCTTTTTATCTGGATCAGCATTCGGATCGGTACTGTTTACCTGCGCAATCAAGTCTTGCGCATCCTTAAGCTTCTTGTTGTAATCTTCCAGCTTCTTAGTTGCAGAAGTCTCTTTCTTTGCATCATCTTCAGATTCAGCGTTCTTCTTTGCAAGCGCGTTCTTGTATGGCACAGACGCTTCAAACGGAGGGACAACTAGCTTGCCGTCTTGATCCTTATCGCCGACTTCGTTAGAAAGCGGAGTTACATCAGTCTTATAATTCTTTGTAATATTATCTTGAGCTTCTTGTAACTTCTCGAGTAACTTATCGACAAACTTTTGAGTTACCTTGCCTTTCCAGTCATTATCATTGAGCTTTTCGGTAACTTTCTTAAGAACATTATCGAAGCCAGTTTGCTCACCATCTTTACCCAAGCGACTTATAGCAGTCTGATCTCCAGCCTCCTTCTTAGCAAGAGCATTCTTATACTCAGGCGTCTTCTTGAATACATCTTCCGCATACTTCTTAGCTTCTTCAAGCTTCGAAGCATCCGTCTTGTAGTTGTCTTCAATCTGCTTCTTAGCTTGCTTCAAGGCATCGAGCGCGTCATTAATCTGCTTTTGCGTTGGATGCGAACTGTTCTTAGCATCCGGATCTGTAGGATTAGCAGCCTTTACAAGTTCGCGAGCTTTCTTGAGAGCCTCTTTGTAAGCAGTAACATCTGTGTTTTCCACACCGTTACTTGTCTTAGCTTTAGCGTTTTTGAACTCTGGCTTAGCTTCAAAGTCTGTATCGGCTACGGTAGCACCGTCTGCAGTAGACTTCTTCGCTTCCTCATCAAGCTTAGAAGTGTCAGTCTTATAGGCATCAAGTGCTTTACGCTTTTCGTTAAGCGTTGTCAACGCGGCGTCGATTTCTTTTTGAATCGGCTGCGCATCCAAAGGAGTCTTATTTTTCTCAGCGTCAGCCTTCTTGAGCAAGTCCTGAGCTTCAGCTAACGCTTTGTCGTATGCCTTCTTAGCTTCCTTAGCAGCGTTGTTCCTGGCGTCATCTGGCTTGCCATCAGCAGTTAAGAAGTGCGGATCAGACGCATTGCGATACACATCAGAAGTAACAGTACCTTCCTTAGTTGCAGGACCATCTGTACTACCGTGCGCTTCAACGCTCTTCTTAAGGTCTTCAACATTAGTCTTGTACCCCTCAAGAGCTTTACGAGCTTCATCGAGCGTCTTAAGCGCTGCGTTTACATCCTCTTGCGTTGCGTCAGGATTCTTGAGCAAGTCTTTAGCAGCATTCAAAGCATTGTCGTAAGCTGTAGCCTTCTCCTTGATGGCGTCATATCCAGAAGTATCTTCCATGCCGTGGGTATCCAGCTTATGCGGATCTTTAGCATTCTTGTATGCTGGATCTTTCTGCGTATCCGTATCCTTGTTGATGGATTCCTGTAGCTTATCCGTCTTGGTTGCAAACTGGTTCAAGTCAGCAGCTGCGTCGTTCATTTCCTTCAGAATCTTCGTGACATCTCTATCAAGCGGCTCACCATTTGCGTGTGTCTGAATGCCATCAAGATAATTCTTGGAAGCCGGGTCACCCTTTGCATCAGGAATCTTAGTGTCTTGTGCATCTGGATCCTTGTCGAGCTTATTCTCAAATGCTTTGTGCAGCTTAGCAACCGCATCATCATATGCCTGCTTAATCTTCTTAGCAGCCTCTACCTTAGCTTTTTCATCATCAGTAGGATTCGTCTTTACAGCAAGCGCCTTTGCATTCTTATACGCAGGGCTATTCTGAATAGCGATGTCATTCCAGAAAGCTGCCGACAGCTTCTTCGTATCAGTTGCATACGTATCTATAACTTGACGAGCCTTTTCAAGAGCTTCTTTAGCTTTTTTGCAGTCTTCGTCAGTTGGCTGCTCAGCTGGATTAGTTTTAGCAAACTTTGCCTTCAGCTCCTTGGCCGCATGATAGGCATCGTTGTACTCTTTGAATGCTTTCTTAGCAGCCTCAGCATCAGCACCCGCACCAAATGACTTATCGAATGCATTGAAGTACGCTGGCTTCAAATAGCCATCAATATTGTCTGCAAGTGCTTTCGTAAGATCGTTCTTGTCAGTTGAATAGTTATGGAGCTTATCTTCAGCATCAGTTAATGCTTTTACTGCAGCATCAACTTGAGCTTGAGTTGCTTTGCCATTCTTATCTTCAAGAAGGTCTTTAGCTGCCTTCAGAGCATCATCATATGCTTTAATAGCAGCAGCAGCCTTAGTTTTTTCGTCATCTGATCCATTGTTCTTCTTATTAAGAGCATTCTGATAGAAGGTACTCTTTTTGCCATTAAAATTATCAGGATCAGGGTTATCGAAGGTTTGCTGAACAGCAGCAGCAAGCTTCGCCTTATTCGTTGCCTTGGCATCAAGCGCTTTCTTAGCAGTCTCAAGAGCTGTAATCGCGTCGTTGACTTCCTTCTGAGAAGCGGTTGGATCCTTAGAAAGTTCGTTTGCCTTCTTTACAGCGTTATCGTAAGCTGTACGCTCTGCATCAGTTGCGTTTTGATATGCTGGGTCAGCGTTTGCAATCGTTTGAGCGCCTTGAGCGTCCCTACCATCCTTCACCTTACCATGCTCAGCAATGGCAGCGTTAAGCTTATCCTTGTTAGTGCTGTAATTATCAAGTTCCTTACGCGCAGCATCAAGCTTAGCCTTGGCTTCGTCAACAGCCTTTTGCGTAGCGTTATCGTCGGCTTTTACTTTCTCAGCTGCAGCGAGTGCCTCATCATAAGCTGTTTTAGCTGCGCTGGCAGCCTCATTCTTCTTAGTATCAGGAGTTATTCCGTCATCCTTCAGGAAGGCAGGCTCAGCAACATTCTTATACTTATCAGTTTTATACGTGCCGCTTGCAGCTGTATTGCCTTTCGCAGCAGTACCTTGATCCTTAATGTCTTGCTCAAGTTTGCTCTTGTCGGTCTTAGCACCATCAAGAGCCGCACGAGCCTTATCTAACCTAATAGTTGCGTTATCGATACGTGCTTTAAGCTCTTCAGACAGCTTGGAATCCTCCGTATCACCAGCTTCCTTCAACGCATCATTAGCTTTCTTCAACGCATCATCATACGCAGCCTTCTTATCGTCCGATGCATTGTAGTACTCATGCTGAGTAGGAACATCCTTGCCATCAACCTGAGTTGTCGCGTGCTCGTCAACAGACTTCTTCAAATCCTTTACCTTATGATTCGTCTGCGGCACAAAGATAACGTTAATTGCCTTAGGCGTATTCCAAGGTTGATTGCCGTTTTCCATGTAAACATTTCTATACATCGTCAATCCATACGGCAAAACAAACAAGCGCGCTTTATATACCTTGTTTCCTTTAGCAGCAACTACTATCGGCTCAGCGTCTTTATCCCAGGAATACGATCCTGCATTCGACTCTTCATTGCCGAGGTCCACACCAGAATTATCAACCTTCTGACTATATTGCCAATAAGCACCGCTCATATTACCGAGCGACAACTCAGTTGTAGGTTGGCCGTTCTTGTCAATCACGTAGCCCACATGCGACTTCTTAGCTTTTCCATCTGCGCCTTCATGGTCGAGCGCTTCGCCGCCTGTAAGTTCACGCAAGCCAGAGTTTGTCTCCTTTGGTGTAGCTTTCAGCAAACCAAGAATCTTATTTGTATCAAACTCTTGTGCCGCAGTTGGATCGTAACGGTAAATGATTGTCTTCCCATCTTCGCTCCATGAGAGACCCTCGTCGGTATCGCGACCCTGAATCTTGTCTGCAGTCCACGAAACTTCGTAATCCTTGCGGATATCTGGAAGCTTTGTAAGCTTGCGTGCCTTTACATCAGACGTAAACTCAGCAACAGCCTTATCGGTCTTAATCTTAACGGTAATAGTATTTTCCGCCTGACCATTCGAGATTCCCTTATTAGAATCACCAGTTGCAGTAAGATTGCCAGTAAGGTATGAAAGCGAAATCTGATTCTCGTAGTCCTTTTCACTTAATCCAAGCTCTTTATTTTCTTTATTAGCTTCGTAAATAGCCTTCTTAATGCGTGCGATTTCGGCATCGTTGTAAGCAAGTGGGTTGTAAACAAAGACTGCTTTCTCGCCAGCTGGAACGATAACATCCTTTTCCTCAAGCTTCTTCAACACAAGGTCGCTGAGCTTAATCTTAGGAGCATCTTTTTCATCCACGCCATCAAAATGGATTACAGCCTTATCGCCCTCAAACGAAATCTTATCTGCTGTAACGCCGTTAATCTTTGCAAGCTTCTTCTTAATATCTTCCTTAACTTCAGTCGAAACATTAGTTGGGTCTTCCACAATTGGCTTATCAATGCGATCATCGTAGCGCGCAACCGTAAGCGGAATAGCCCCGGACTTAAAGCCCAAATCCGTAACCATATAGGTGTTAAGCGTCTTAGCTCCAGCTACGTACGTCTTATTTTTTGCATCTTTAGCTGAGGTTTCTTTATTAATAGCCTCAAACGTAGTCTTGTCGTAAGCATCATCAGATTCTACGTTAAGCTTGTCATTAAGCGTATCTGGAACTTGCGTCGATTTTCCGTTGACAGTTGTATTTACACCGTTAGCTTTACTTGCTGCAATAATTTGATCGTTCACAGACTTCTTATCGCCGCGAGCTGTTTCAGCATTAGCAGCCGCAGTAATTGCTGATTGAACCTGCTCTTTCGTAAGAGGCTGATTATACTTAAGCACAACTGATCCAGCTGTCTTTGGTGGCACAAGCGTTGCTGCACGGAATGCATTCGTTTTATAAACAGTTGTAGTACCATCTTTGGTTACGTACACAAAAATAGAGCGGTTTGCAGCATATTTCTCAGCAGCGCCGATATTGCCATCTCTAAAAAGAGTGCTCATTTCAAGAGTTGCAGAGCCGTCTTTACCCTTCGTAAACGTATAATTGCCAGAGAAGCTCTGGTGCATCTTAGGATCGCCAGAATAGTATTCAGCACCCCTCTTGCTCTTATCGTTAGTCAAACCATTGTTTTGAGCAGGGAAAATAGCAATATTGGTGATTGTTCCACCATCTTTTGGCTTTGCAAAGTGGAAAGTAACAGTATGCTTTTCGCCATTTACGCTATACGTGTTGTCTGAGCTTCCCCAAGCATACGCATTTGGCATAGTTTCAGCGTTATTCTCGTTAACTTCAATATTGGTATTAGTGGAATCCGATGTATCAGGATTAATTTTATTAGGATCTCGGTTTGCTGCATTATTATCAGAAGCGCGTTCCTGATTTTCAGATGTAGCGGCATCGGTTTGTGTATTTCCTAGTGCACGCCTTGTGCGCTTCCTTGAGACATTTTCTGCAGAAGTGATATCTGTAACCTTATTATCTACAGACTCAGTGTTCACAGTCTTCTGCTCTGCGATTTTATTCTGCTCAGTCTCAGTGTCGTCAGCCTTTGCTACAGACTGCGTAGAAGCTTTCTTTTCCTTAGATAAATTCTGCTCGAGCTTAGACTTGTTATCCTTAGTCTTGTCAGCCTTCTTTAGAGTATTATTGTCAGTCTTCTCGCCTGTAGCAGACTTCTCTTCGGCCTGATTCTTCTTCGCATCATCCTCAGATTCGCCACCATTAGCTTTTACGCCATCAGTTTCAGCCTTACCATCATTTTCCTTAACCCCAGCCTTCTTACCAGCATCAGCACCAGGCTTCTCACCAGCAGCCACAGGAGCCGGCTTAGCATCAGGAGCACCACTCACCTCCGCCGCAATTGCAGGAGTTGCACCAAAAGCGAACGCAGCACCAGCAATCACACCTGCCGCGCCAATCGTAAACGCCGCCACTTTGCGAGCGTCAACAGCCTTTTCAATTGCGTTATTTACTGCAGAATTTAACTTCACAGTACGCGCGTGCTTTCTGGATTTAGATACCATAATATACTCCTTCACCTAGTGATCCGATACAAAGGCAGATTCGCATGCCCGACGATAGACACGCAAAATGCAAATTCTCAACGAAACTCATCCAAAATTTCATAGCGTACATTTATAAAATCGCAGCTATCTTTGTCAAGTTATTATAACAATTTAAAATTTTTTTATAAAGTCAAATAACATATGTTTAGATTGAAGAGCATCGAGCACCCCCCCCCCAAGCCATATTTTCCAACGGTTTTGGGGATTAATATTTTTTTGTGAATATTTTAAATTGAGGTGTTTCTCACAGTTTTTCGTCGCCAAATCTAAACATTTGTTATGATACAAATCCAGATTTTGGTAATAAAAGTCCATCAAAATACAAAAATTCTATTTTACGGCGCTCACGTATTCGCTTGCGTTGAAAGCGCACTGTGCTTTCAACTTTGAGCAAGCTCACTCATCGAAGTGCATTCGCGCGCTACGCTTTAATCGCTCATGCAAGTCGATTCGCGCAACAAAATCTCCTCAAGCGCGCGCTTAACAGACCCAGGCAGAGTACAACGCCATTGCGCCCACTTAACCACAGAAGGCTGCACACACGCATGCGCATTCACCATATCAACACTGTTCTGCTGCTCAATCATCTGCTCTTCTCTTTCATATTCAAGAGCCGAAAGCGCACTTAAAGCACTCGCGCTGCCACCAGCCTCGCGAATCGCATCAAAAGCCATTTCCTTACCGCGATACGGCACTTGAGCTTGCAAAAGAAGCCTGTAAGCATCGCCAACCTTAGGGTCTTGCGCAATACACAAACCGCCGTCCACAATCACTCGCACGCACTCACAAACAGGAACATTGCGCACACAAACAGTAAGACTGAGCGTAGATTCTTCGCCTTCATATGAAACTTCTACAGCGTTAGATTCAAGCTGAGAATCGCCAACAAAAACGCGAACGCGCGAAAAATCAGGGCATGCAACGCCTCTAAACACCACACTCCAATCGCGCGTGGAAGGCAGCGCAGCAACAGCACTATTGCATCCTTTTGCCGCATCAATCACAAATTGCGTGGATCCATTCCCATCTCTCCAAACAAACCGCATACTAGTATCAGCTGTTTTCCCATCGCACGCGTCTTCAAAGCGTCCGTTATCTTCGCGCATCACAAATTCGCCGTCAGCTCCAGGGAACGCAAGCACGCGCAAAGATCGCGGATTTTCAACACTATTGACCGATTCGGCAGCCTCATCGCTACGAGCGCAATCTTCAACACTTGGCAAAACTTGCATTGGCACAATAGCCCCAGCACGCGCAAAAGCAGGAACTCTGTCAAGCGCACGCCACGCCTCAAAACGACGACCATTCCAACCACGAGATACGTAACGTCGCCCGTCGAAGAAATCGTACCAATCTCCAGCAGGAAGCCACACTCCAGCACAACCTCTAGTAACGGCATCGTCATTTTTAGAAACTACCGGCGCAACTATAAGCTCGCTACCAAAACGATATTCCTGCGGCATCTCGTAAGCAGCACCAACCTCTGGAGATTGCCAATACATTGGCTCCACTATTGGCCGATTCTCAAAAGCCGCACGATAATTCATCGTATATAAATAAGGTATCAACGACGCTCTTAAACGAAGCATCTTAACCATCGCGTCACGAGTTTCACGCGGAAAATTCCAAGGCTCTTTACCAGCAAAAGGCGAGCAACTGGAATGAAGACGGTTAATCGGGCTAAAAGCTCCAAGAGCATACCATCGCGCTTCCAACTCGTTATCTCGCACACCCAGCATATGGCCGCCAATATCATGACTCCACCAGCCATAACCAATATTCGAAGCTGTAGACGTGAAATAAGCTTGAAAAGCAAGCGAATTCCAAGTAGTAACAGTATCTCCCGAGAATCCAACTGGGTATCGGTGCGAACCTGGGCCAGCGTAGCGCGAGAACGTAAGTGGCCAGCCTCCATCTCGAGCCAAATCCTCATAATGCATGTGATTAAGCATCCATAGCGGATCCAACCCAGCCTGTTTTGTAACTCCACCCTGCTGCCAGTCAATCCACCAGAATTTAACACCTTCATCTTCCATGCGATGATGCATATTAAAGTAAGCTTCAACAAATCGCGGATTAGTTAAGTCAAATTCCACAGCTTTACCGCTTGCAGGGTCAATGCCCATATCTCGCGCAACCTGTGGGTAATCCTTCTCAAAAGCACGCACGCCATCTCGCGGATGCAAATTCAAAGTAGGCGCTAAGCCTTCATTCGCTAGTTTTCGCAAAAAAGCTTTATGATCAGGGAACAGCTGATCGTTCCACGTGTAACCAGTCCACCCAGATCCATACTTTGAGTCAACGTCTCTAATATGCCAGTCCATATCTATAACTGCCGTACTAAAAGGTATTGCCTCACGCTTAAATCTGCTCATAAGATTTTCATAATCAGATTGCGAATATCTGCAATATCTACTCCACCAATTGCCCATTGCGAACCTTGGCAACAGCGGCTGAGATCCTGTGAGCTTATAGAAATCGCGGATTGCGTCTATGTAATTGTGACCATAGCCAAAGAAGTACAAGTCGCGATAACGATTATTTTGCGAGGCGTTATTGCTATTATCGTGCGAACTTAGATCGTGCGAATCAAACTCTTGCGAGCGCGGCTTCACCCACGCGCCATACGGATTCGGCTTACCATTTACTTCGCTCTCCGGAACAATAACACAAGATTTTGAATCATCTAACACAGCCCAGCCGTCACGAGACATTATGCCATAATCAAGCTTAATTGCACCATCCGCTTCATCCAAAGTGCGAGCCGTGCCAAGCAAATTTCCTGGGCAATCGTCGCCATAATGCCACGTATTAAATTGCGAACAAGGAACTCCTCGCACAACTATACTTAATCCTTCTTTGCTGAAAGATTTGCGATTATAACTTAAAAGCAGCTTATCCGTTTCAACTTCAAGCCAACCATTTTCATCTTCTCGCGCGCAAAACTTTGGCTGAACGGAATTACCTCCAGAAAAATCACGGCACACAACCATTTGCGTAGGAGCGTCAACAAAATTGCCATCATCGCTCCACTCAAGACGAATCAGGGAATCTGTTATTACAGTAATTCTGAAACAATCACCCTGAATAATTTGTTGATTATTTGCTTTTACGCCAGGATTATTTACGAAATCGGCAAAAATTCGCGCTTTGCTAGGATCTGTACAAGTGCAAGTACATTCGCATGCATTTACGATATTTTTAGACGAACTGAGGCTATTTTGCGCGTCTGCACTAAAACTATCTCGCGAACCGCTTTCAAAATCATCTCGCGAACCGGCACTAAATTCATCTCGCGAACCGCAATTAAACCCACTTTGCGAGCCACAAAAATCGTAAACCATTACCCCAGCTCCTTTGCGTAAAAAGTAACTAATAAATTAATGAGTAATCAATCCAAAAATCACATAAACTTTTGCACAAGCAATACAGCAGACGCAATAAGTAGCATTATTGGATACCACGCGTACATAATCCAGCGGAACTGCTTAGTTGGTCGAGGGCCATCGCCATAAACACTACGGTAATGCAACACAACCACGCCAATAGCTGGAGCAACAAGCGACATCGCACCAAACACACCTGCAGTCAATTCCATAGTCGTTTCACGTTTGCGCATAAATTCAAAAAGCATCGACATAACGAAAATAATCAAACCGCCAAAAAGCAGTCTTTGACGCACTCCGACCATACCGATTAAATTCCAGGCAGCACCAGCAAGAACAACAAACGCGCAAGCAGCTACTTTTTTAAACCCGCGCAACTTTTTGCATACAGTATCCACATAACTAAGCACGATAAGCGATATAAGCAGCGCAAACACAGGATTCTGCGATGTCATATCCCAAACTTTTCCTGAAGTTACAAAATCGTACGGAACTTCACATATAAGCGCCAAAACAAATAATCTCAAGCCATAAAACACAACATTATTTGTATTGTGATATCCGCGAACAATCATCCACGCATACCATGGCAAAGCAACCCAAGATATAAGCTCGCATAATAACGCAATCAATCCGCCGTAAAAACCGGAAAGCAGAGACGTGCCAAACACGCTAAGAACAGCCATAAACGCGCACAACATCTTAAACTTGTTAAGAGTTATGCCTTCTTTAATATTGCGATCCGCGCGTATAGGATTCCCGTTATTATCTAGTTTTTCCTCAGTTTCTGACTCGTGATAATAGCCGTTAAATGAAACTCCGCTCATACTTGTGGACTTCAACTTTGAAGAATCATACTGCGCGCTATTCTTTGCGGCACTCTTTGCTGCACTTTTTGCTGCACTCTTTGCGGCATTCTTCGCGGCATTCTTCGCGCCATTCTTCGACAATCCCATAACGTACCTTTCGAAACCTGACTCAAACTTTTACTACTTCTGTGTATATACCCATACCATTCTATTAGTATCACGTACTTATACGCGCTTATATACTCTGCTTATACACTTATGTGCCTTTATACGCGCGCTTCATATACACACCTATACGCCCATATATACGCGTTTACGCATGAGTACGTATGAGCACGCATGCATTGTACTTGCCGTATACGTATTTATGTATGCGCACTCAATACGTAAAATATGTGGTTCCTTAAATCGAATGCCTTTAATTCACAAACTAAAAATGGCGAAAGATTGAGCACCCAGCACAAGCGAAGAGTCAGTGCATGAGATTTCTCCAACTTTCAACACAGGCGAATTAGCTTCGTTTGCGCTTAATCCAGCAAGGCAATCCCACGAAACATACTCACTATTTACACCCGGGTTCATAACCACAATGCTTCGTTCTGAAGCTGATTCTCCAGCGTCACCTTTTGCACAACGCTCGTAAGCAAATCCGCGGCCGTCAACCGGAGCATACAAAACTCTCCAAGACGCGTCAGCGTGCAAAGATTTGCGATTATGACGAAGTTCAATAAGCGAGCGCACCCATGAAAGGAAGGAATTTTCGCAATTAATTTGTGCAGAAACAGTTGGAATTTCGCCACTTTCTACTGCTTGCTTGCGAGAATTTGCGCAAGTTCTTCCGTCTGCTCGCGCTTCAACAGGCAAGTATAATTTAGATTTTGCAGCAGTTGAGAAGCCAAAATTCTTTGCATCATCCCATTGCATTGGCGTACGCGTACCAGTACGAGCGTAACCGCCTTCTTTTGTTGGAATATCGCGATATTTCATGCCGATTTCGTCGCCGTAATATACGAATGGCACGCCTGGCATAGTAAGTATCATGCCGAAAGCCACGCGACGCTCACGATCGTCAAGACGCGGAGCCAGACGAGGCGTATCGTGATTGCACGTGATGAAACTAAAGTAACCTTGGTTGCATGTTGACTCATATTGTGGGCAATAATCGTCTAAGAATGGGCAAATACTGCCGCCGCCGCGCGCATTAAAGTAGCTGTGATCATGCTCAGGATTGCTGTCTAAAGCGTTATCAACATCACGAGCTAAACGTGCGTATCCATTAGGATTTCCATCCCAGCGCCAATTCAAATAGAAGTCCATGTCAAATCCGGCAGCAAGAGCCTGACGTGGTCTGCCCCATTCGGAAACAAAAGCAGCCTCAGGATACTCTTCTTTTACAGCACCCAGCATTTCCTGCCATGCGCGAATCGTATTGTCTTTACCAAGACTTCCTTCGCCATTATTGTCATCGTTTTTTACAAGCGAATCAGCCATATCGACTCGGAATCCATCCGCACCAAGCGAAAGCCAAAATCGCATAATATCAACCATTGCAGCGCGAGTTTCTGCCGCTTCTTTGGAATCAGGCGAAGATTGCCAAGCTCTATCTCTATGCGCAAAACCGTAGTTTAAAGCCGGTTGGCATTTGAAGAAGTTTAGAATATAAGTGGCATCACGCTCAGTTTCACCGCCAATAAACGGCATAGAATAGCCGCTAAACGCACTGTCTGTCCAAATGTATCGCTTGCTAAACTCGTTTTCTTCCGCTTTCGAGCTTTCCTTAAACCACTCATGTTCTTCACTCGTGTGCCCGGGCACTAAGTCAAGCAATATGCGGATTCCTCGATTATGAGCTTCATTAAAAAGTTGCTTTAAATCTTCGTTTGTTCCGTAACGCGCAGCTACTTTTTTGTAATCGCGCACATCATAGCCAGCATCTTTAAAAGGCGAGTCATAGCAAGGATTAAGCCAGATTGCGTTGCAACCAAGCGATTTTACATAGTCTAACTTTTCAATAATTCCCTGAATATCGCCTATTCCATCCCCATTGGAATCACAAAAACTCTGCGGATAGATTTCGTAAAAAACCGCGTCTTTAAGCCATTTAGCATGATCATATAATGCCATTTTTTAAATCCTTCTACTTTTAAACTCAAACCTAGAAGCAAACACTAGAATAAGCTGTCCCCAACTTTCTTGCAGCTATTGAGTGATATTTTATACATTTTCTATCACGACACTCTCTGTTTTCAAGACTCAACACAATATATTCAAAATATATGCTCAAAATATATATTCAAAATCAACACAATATCTTCAAATTCAACGCAGTATATTCAAAACTCACAAAACATACCATAAATAATTACTTAATTTGCTACTAAAAAATGCTAATAACGCGGCAATATAAGCTATAACAACGTTTTAACTTAATTCACACATACACTGAAACTATACTCTTCAAACAAAAACAAACACGAAATAAACATTTTGCTAACAAAACCTAGCATGCAAATCAAGGTAGTTTGCGAACTTATTCATATTCGTGTATACTTCACATTGCTTACGGACGGATAACAAAGCATGTGACGCTGCCTAGCGCAGCAAACGCGATGTCGCGCCACAGCTTAGTCCGTCACTACGCCACCAAAGAAAATGCCATACGGCATAAAATTAGGAGGTCAAGGATGACGAATATTAAGAAGATGCTGGGTGCTGGTATCGCTGTCGCAACTTTGTTTGGTTTCGCAGCTTGCGGTTCTAACAATAACAGTTCCGAAAAGAAGGCAGATACTTCTACTCCAGTTCAGCTCACTGTTTGGGGCTCTGCAGATGATCAGAAGGACGGCGGCTGGATTAAGACCGTCGAGGAGGAGTTCAAGAAGGACCATCCAAACGTTACCTTCAAGAATGCTGTTGTTGAGCCACCAGACGCCGCAAAGGCTGTGAAGCAGGACGCTAAGGCTGCTGCTGATGTGTTCCTCTTCCCTAACGATCAGCTCGGTGACTTGGTAAAGGCTGGAGCAATCGGCGAGTTGAGCGATGCTGCTACAAACCAGGTTAAGGAACAGAACGAAGATACTTTGATCAAGTCTGTTACCGCTCAGGATGGCAAGATGTACGGTGTTCCTTACACCGGCAACACTTGGTTCATGTACTACAACAAGGCTAAGTTCTCCGCTGATGACGTAAAGTCTCTCGACACTATGCTTACAAAGGGCAAGGTTTCCTTCGATATTGCTAACGCTTGGTATCTCCCAGGCTTCTACCTCGATGGCAACATGACCCTCTTCGGCGAGAATGGAAACGATGCCAAGGCTGGTATGAAGCTCAGCGACAAGGCTGGCGAAGTTACAAAGTACCTCGCAAACCTCGTTGCAAACAAGAACTTCGTGCTCGATGGTAACGGCCGTGGCTTGGCCGGTTTGAAGGATGGCTCCGTTGACGCTTACTTCTCCGGTTCTTGGGATGCCGCCAAGGTAAAGGATGCTTTGAAGGACAACTACGCTGCAGCTGCTCTTCCAAAGTTCAAGACCGAGTCTGGCGAACATCAGATGAAGTCCTTCGCTGGTTCTAAGGCTGTTGCTTACAACACCAACACCAAGTCCCCAGAGATGGCCGCTACATTCGCTGCATTCTTGGGCTCCAAGAAGTCCCAGCAGATCGCTTTCGAGAAGGAAGGCGCAATTCCTTCTGATAAGTCCCTTGCTGATAGCGTAAAGGCTGAGCCAGCTGCTGTTGCTCAGATGGAAACCATTGCTAAGACTTCTGTCTTGCAGCCAGCAATCCCAGAGATGGGTAAGTTCTGGGATCCAGTCCAGGCATTCGGCACCGGTATCTCCACCGGCAAGATCACTCCAGCAAACGCTGCTGCACAGACTGCAGAATTTGCTAAGGGCTTAGGAAAGTAAGTAAACAAAACCTACTCTAGCCAATAAATTTAAATGGTTGCATAAGCAGTGTCTTATGCACTTCGAGTAAAACGATGCGCCCCAGTCCCCGCTCCGGCAAGGGGTGGGGCGCGTTGTTTATCTTCTATTAAATAATTTTGTTTACATGAAAGGCATGTCATGACTGGCACGACATCCACAAAGCTAAAAAGGCGCCAGAAGAAGACGTCAACTGCAGAACGCTTTGCTCCTTCACCGTATTCTTTGAAAGAGGCTGCAAAACATGCGGACATTCTTTCATGGATTTCCATCGTAATATTCGGTTTCGGTAGTTTTGTGCGCATGCAATTCGTTAAGGGTCTTATATTCTTAGCGTGCGAAGTTGCACTGTTCGGATTCTTGTTCACAACCGGCATTGAATATCTTCCAAAACTTCACACGCTTGGTACAGTAGAGCAAGGGAAAATTAAGGTAAACGGATTCTGGCGATACACTCCAGGCGATAACTCTGTAGAAATTTTACTCTACCTACGGCGTTATGTCAATCTTAACAATCGTATTGCTTGTTTATCTTGCAACACTTTCTCTTCGCAGCGCTTATAAGACGCAGTCTGTAGTTAAAAGCGGACATAAGCCTCTTAACTTCATCAAAGATGCAAAGCAGCTCTTGAATGAAAAAGCACATATTGGTTTCATGACACTCCCAACGGCTGGAATTGTGCTGTTCACAATCTTGCCATTGTTCTTCATGATTTCTATGGCTTTCACAAACTACGATGAAGACCACCAAAAGAAATTTAGTTGGGTTGGATTAGAAGTTTTCTCTGAGTTCTTAACAGGCAAAAGCAAGTTAATCAAAGCCGACGTATTCTTTGACGTATTAATCTGGACTCTTATTTGGGCATTCCTTGCTACATTCCTTAACTTCTTCTTTGGAATGTTCATAGCGATGATAATTAACAGAAAGACAACTCATCTTAAGAGCGTATGGCGTACTTGCTTCTCTCTTACGATTGCAGTTCCACAGTTCGTTTCATTGCTTATCATGAATAACATGCTTGACCAAAACGGCGTTATTAACGTTGTCTTTAAGGAGCATGGTTGGATACGTCACGAACTTCCATTCCTTACAGATGTAACTTGGGCTCGAGTAACAGTTATTATCATCAACCTTTGGGTTGGTATTCCGTTTACTATCATGCAGATTACGGGTATCTTGCAGAACGTTCCTGCAGAACTCTACGAAGCTGCAGAGCTTGATGGTGCAGGCTGGTGGCAGCGCTTCATGAACGTCACAATGCCATACATCATCTTCGTTATGACTCCATACTTGATCA
The DNA here is from genome assembly GCF_049244095.1 of Gardnerella sp. KA00255. NCBI lineage: Bacteria > Bacillati > Actinomycetota > Actinomycetes > Bifidobacteriales > Bifidobacteriaceae > Gardnerella > Gardnerella sp. KA00255. The sequence goes on along the minus strand of NZ_CP058374.1, from coordinate 1,205,868 downwards.
CCACATTCACTGGTAACATCAACAACTTCAACGTTATTTACCTCTTAACAAAGGGTGGTCCAGCAAGCAGTAAAGTTAACAGCGCAGGCGGCACCGACTTGCTTATCACATGGCTCTACAAGTTGACTGTTGACCAGCAGAACTACAACGCAGGTGCTGTAATCGGTATTTTGACATTCATTGTTCTCGCTGTTGTGGCACTGATTACGTATCGCAACTCTGGATCTTATAAGAATGAGGAGGGATTCCGGTGAGTAATAAAAATACCACAAAAGCCGCGAAGTCTGTCGAAAAAAGCACTCGCACTGTTCCGCTTACGCAAGATCAGCGCATTCGAAGGATTTTCGGAGACATATTCTCACATCTGTTCTTGCTCGTGTTATCAATTATTTGGTTGATTCCAATCCTGTGGGTTGTATTGGAAAGCTTCAATGCTAACACTGGCGCCTATCAGAAGACATTCTTCCCTACTGAATACTCGCTAAATAACTACATAAAGTTATTTACTGATACCGATGACATTAATTTCCCACGAATGTTCTTGAACACACTTATTGTTTCAATTTTCGTGTGCATTATTTCCTTGGTATTCGTATTAGCAGTATCCTTCTGCATGTCTCGCCTCCGCTTCAAGGGACGTAAGACATTCATGAACCTTGCTTTGATTCTTGGTATGTTCCCAGGCATCATGGCTGTTATCGCTATCTACTTCATTTTGAAGGCTCTTAGCTTAACAACTGGTTCGATTGTATTAGTCGCACTTATTATCGTTTACTCTGCAGGTAGCGGTGCTGGCTTCTACATTATGAAGGGCTACATGGATACTATTCCAAAGTCTTTGGATGAAGCTGCATACTTGGATGGCTGCACAAAGTGGCAAGTATTCTGGAAGATTATTGTTCCAATCTGCAAGCCAATGATTGTGTTCCAGGCTATTACAGGCTTCTTAGGCCCATGGCTAGACTTCGTTATGGTTAAGACAGTAGTAAGGGATAATAAGGAAAACTACACAGTTGCTTACGGCTTGATGGAGATGCTTACCAAGAAGTATCTACCTGATTGGTACGCTTCATTCGCAGCAGGAGCTGTGTGCATTTCCATCCCAATCGTGATTCTGTTTATCGTGATGCAGCGCTTCTACGAAGAGTCCATGTCTGGCTCCGTTAAGGGCTGATATCAGATACTGGTATTAACTAGTATCAGTAGGTATCGGATGATACTTACACAGATTACGGGCAGTTAAAAAATTAATAAATCGCTTAAAGGTTATTCAAAGCTACGATTCACCAATTTGTGAAATAAGTTTTGCGACAAATAACTGGTAGCGTAGAATAGTGAGGGCCGAGCGTCATTAAGCGTTTCGGCCTTCACTATCTCAAATTTAATAAGCATTTTCAGTTTTCAATAGTTTTCAGTTTTCAATGTTCGTTACAGACGGATTTTGCAGCCAAGAGTTACAAACCTAACGTTGCAAACTGATATGGCAACCTGGTATTGCAACCCAGCATTGAAAAGAACATTACAGAAAAACTGCAGAATAAAACAAAATCAGAAGGATTGTTTTATGACTTCTTTACCTTCAGCACAATGGCCAACTTACGAGGGATCACTTGGATTCACTCTTAACGCAAAGTCCACTACTTTCACGCTATGGTCACCTACTGCAACTTCAGTAACATTGCGACTTTTTGAAACCGGAAATAATAGCGAACCAACTCAATCTTATGAATTAAAACCTCATCATGACGGCGCTTGGAAAGTTAACGTACGTAAACGACTTGACGGAATTTATTATGATTATCTAATCGCTTTCCAAGACGGAAAAGTTAATCGCACAAGCGATCCATGGGGCATCGCAAGTGGCGTCAACGGCGAGCGCAGCTTAGTAATCGACGAAAATCGTGTCGCTCCAGCCAATTGGGAAAAAGATAAATCTCCAAAATTCTCTGCACACTCTACTGTTATTTGGGAAACACACGTATCTGATTTCAGCAATGATGTTAATGGCGGTTTTAAGCCTGAGCATCGCGGAAGATTCTTAGCTTTCACGGATGAGCACACGACTGTAACTTCTGAAATCAACGGTAAAACTGTTACATCCCCAACAGGTATTGACTATCTTAAAAAGTTGGGCGTTACGCATGTCCAGCTCATGCCAATTTATGATTTTTGCACTGTGAATGAAATCAACATTTACGACGCTCGCAAAAACGGCGAAAACATCGATCAGCTTTATAACTGGGGATATGATCCTAGCGCTTATAACGTTCCAGAGGGAGCTTATTCCTCTAATCCTTATGATGGCACTGCACGAATCCGCGAATGCAAAGCTATGATTGCTGCCCTTCATAAGAATGGATTGCGCGTTGTAATGGACGTAGTTTACAACCACATGTATCATTCCGACAACGCTTTCGAGCAAACCGCCCCAGGGTATTTCTGCAGGCGTAACGAAGAAAATATACTTTCTAACGGCTCTGGATGCGGCAACGACATGGCTAGCGAGCATCCTATGTATCGCAGATTTATTATTGAATCTTTGTTGCATTGGGCTAAGTGCTACCACATTGACGGATTCCGATTTGATCTTATGGGTTTGATTGACACTGATACTTTGAATCAAGCTCGAGAAGCTCTTGATAAACTTCCTGGCGGGAAAGACATACTCATGTATGGCGAACCATGGTCTGCTGGTTATACTGCAGTGCCTGAAGGAACAACCATGGGAGATAAACTCGGTCGACATAATTTGGACGATCGAATTGGCTGGTTTAGTGATGAAACTCGCGATACTCTTAAAGGTAACGTTATGGATCATCACGAGCATGGTTACATTAATGGAAATGAGTTTTGGACTGCGGATTCGGCTCGTCAAGCGTTAAACGGATGGCGCGGTACTCCTTCCGCTGGTAAGAAAGTTGGACAAATTATCCAATATATTTCCGCTCATGACGATTTGACTCTGTGGGATAAACTCTGCATTTCTTTGCGAGAAAAGCCTAGCGACTCTGATTTTTACGCTAAGAATCCTCATTCAGTAGCAGATCTTTTCACAGCTAATATGCTTGCTGCCGGAATGGTTTTGTGCTCTGCAGGCACTCCATTTATGTTAAGCGGCGAAGAATTTGGCCGCACTAAAGGCGGAAACGATAATACTTATAAGAGCGGTGCGAAAATCAATCAGCTTGATTGGGTGCGTTCGCAAAAGTATGAGTCGCTTGTACGCTGGTATAGCGATTTGATTTCTTTGCGCGCTAAGCATAAGTCTTTCTATGACGGTACTCGTACGCAAATTAAAGCATCCGATAAGACTGTAATAGCTGATCTTATTGGAGATGACGTGATTGTGTGCGTCAATCCTATGTATAATGCGGATGCTTCCGTCACTTTGCCTGAACTCTCTAGCAACGGAAAGCACAAGAATTGGAAGATTGCACTTGACTCTTCCAGCTATTTTGCTGATTGGGTTGCGGGCGATTGTGCTGATGCTTGTTCTGATGCTTGTGGTTCTGGCGCTTCTGATGCGGCGGCTTGTTCTGCTACTTGTGAAGCAAGGCAAGCTGGAACTAACAATCCAGCTGGTTTAGACTCTGCTGCAGAAGTTCTGCATATTCCGTCGCGAACTTTCGTAGTTCTTGAGCGCGAGTAGTTCTTGAGCGCGAGTAGTTCTTGTGCGCGAGTAGTTCTTGTGCGCGAGTAGTTTAGTCGTATCTGGAATTTGTAAGCTCAATCTCAATCAGATTGCATGTTTTATAGGCGTAGAAAATGTTGGTCTTCTGCGCCTTTTTGTTATTTTATCTGCAAACACTTATTTGCAAACAATATCAATAATTTATATAATAGCTTTTTAGAGTGCGGCTTAATCCACAGATGCGTTAAGTTTTGTTGTACTCTCGCTCTCGTTTGCACATTTGGCACTAAGTGCAATGAGTTGAAGAAGGTGCCGTAATTAAAGGAGCATAATGAGCAAAGAGGCTAAAAGCGAAGACAAAAGCACGCCTGCTGTTGAGGAAAGTGCGGAACGTCTTGCGCGTCCACTTATTAAGTTAGCGAAAGCATGCGGAGTAGCTACTTTTTATATCGATCAATTGGGCGATTATACGGAGATTACTGATGAAGCGTTGGTTGGAGTTCTTGACGCTTTAGGTTTTAAGGCTGATACGCCTGAAAGTATTGCTGATTCTTATGAGCGCGTTTCTCAAAAAACAGCTAATGAATTGCTTCCTCCTACTGTAGTTGCTTTTAATGGTGTTAAAACTTGTGTGCCAATTCACGCAGGAGATGCCCAAAAAGAGCAAATTCATATTTCTCTTACACTCGAAGATGGAACGGATTATGAAGGTTCGTTAGGCGATATTCAATCCGAAGACAATGGAGATTTGTTCATTGAGCTTCCGGATGATTTGCCAATGGGCTACCACACTTTGCATGCTAAAGTAATCAACGCGAATGGTGAGACGGCTCAACATGCTGATGTCACATTGATTGCCGCACCTGCGCGTATTCCATTGCCTGAAAGCGTTAAGCAAAAGCAACGTTGGGGATTCATGACGCAAATGTATTCTGTGCGTTCAAAAGATTCTTGGGGAATTGGCGATTATGGCGATTTGCGTCGTCTACTTAAGGATGCTGGAGAAATCGGCAAGGCTGATTTTATGCTGATTAATCCAATTCATGCGTGCGCTCCAGTAACACCTCTTGAGCCTTCACCGTACTTGCCTGAGTCTCGTAGGTTCTTAAATGTCACTTATATTCGTCCGCAAGATATTCCAGAATATGCTGAATTAAGTGGAGAGAATCTTGCTAAAGTAGAGCAATTGCATGAGTCTATTGCACCTCAAAACAACAATCCAAATCCTATAGATATCAACGCTGCATGGGATGCCAAGCTTCCTGCGTTGCGTATTATTTTCAAGCAGCCTCGTTCCGCAGAACGCGAGCGCGAATTTAGTGAGTTTAAGCATCGTTCTGGTGAAGATCTTGATGCTTTTGCCACCTGGTGTGTTGCGTTTGAGGTTTGGGGTGCTCCTTGGGGCGAGAATTTGTGGTTTGATACTACTGGTAAAGGCACTCCGCAAATTGAACGACTTAAGCGCGAACATGCTGACTTGTTTGAGTTCAATCGTTGGCTTCAGTGGATTGCTGATGAGCAAGTTGCTGCAGCTCACGCTGAAGCTAAGGCTGCTGGCATGGCAATTGGTCTTATGCAAGACATGGCAGTTGGCGTACACGGTTACGGTGCTGACGTTTGGTGGAGTCCGGAACGATTTGCTAATGGCGTTAGCGTAGGCGCTCCTCCTGATTTCTACAACCAGCAAGGTCAGGATTGGGGTCAACCTCCATTCGATCCAAATTACTTGGATGAAACTGGCTATATTGCTTACCGAGACATGGTTCATAACGTGTTCTTGCATGCAGGAGCTGCTCGCATTGATCACGTTCTTGGCCTCTTCCGCTTGTGGTGGATTCCACAAGGGCAAGGTGCTAGAAACGGCGCGTATGTGTACTACAACGTAGATGCAATGCTCGCAGTTCTCACTATTGAAGCAACTCGCGCAGGCGGTGTTGTTATTGGCGAAGATTTGGGCACTGTACCGAAGTATGTTTCTAAGGTGCTTGCTGCTCACGGTGTTCTTGGAACAGTTGTTGAGTGGTTTACTCATGACGATGAGGCTGAAGCTGCACTTAAGAAGGCTGGCAAGAAGGAAATTATTTACGCAAATCCTTCTACGTACCGCGAATACGCTTTGGCTTCTGTAACTACGCACGATATGCCACCTACAGCTGGTTATCTTGCCTTTGAGCATGTAAAGCTTCGCGAGCAGCTTCACCTGCTTACAGACTCCGTAGAAACGTTCCAGGAGACTGCTCAAGCTGAACGCGATGCAATGATGAAGATGCTTCTTGAGAACGGCTGGATTAGCAAAGATGCTGCTAAGGATGTTGAGGGTCACGTACAAGAGATTGTTGAGGGTATGCACGCTGTATTGCTTACTTCCCCATCGCTTCTATTGCAGGTGGCTTTGGTTGATGCTGTCGGCGAGAAGCGTTCACAGAATCAGCCTGGAACTAGCACAGAGTATCCAAACTGGCGTATTCCACTTGCTGACACTGATGGTCGTGTAGTTCACACCGATGAAGTATTTAAGTCACCACGAGTGCTATCTATGACGGCAGTTATGCGCGGCGAAAATACACGGAAGCATGTATAATTTAACAGTTGGTTTACTGATGAACTGACTCTATTCCCCCCTCGTAAGGAATATGATTTGCATAGTAGCAAGTCAAAATGTTCCTTGCAATGATGTCCTATGTGAGGCGAGCATTGTCATAGATGCTCGCCTCATTAATTATTTGCAGAAACTACTGCTTAATATACTTTGCAAAAACACGCTCCAACAAAGGCGTGTGAAGCATAATAAGCGATCCCCAACCAATGAATACCAACAAAGGTAAACCCTGCGGCAGATACACGATTGATGCAAATATTAACACAATAAACACTATATCTAGCAGTGCCATTAAAAGAGTTTCTTTCCAATAAGAAATACCAAAAATAAGAGAATTAACCACTGTTTTATCGATTGAATTTTTAAAACGCGCTTGCAGTGCAAACACCCATTCGGCAATAAGAACCCATAATATGCTCAGAATAAATTTAATAATTAAAAGTGGAGTAGACCACACACAAAGCCATAGCCAAATAATAGCAAAAAGAATCGGACCCATTACAGCCCAAATAATAGTAGATTCCAAAAAATTGCTAGCAAACGCACGAAAATACGCTGCAGTAATATGTCCTTCACCTCGCTCTATACGTCTTGCAGCATCATGACCTGCACAAAGAGAAGCACCGATAGTGATTAAAGGAATGCTTGTTAAAATCATCAATATTGTAAGCCACACGGCATCAGCAAATGTTTCCATGCCTTGCGCAAACTTTGAATCTGGGCTTCCAAACGAGAAAAACATTCTATACTATCTCCTGGTTTTATGACGCAATTCCTATGCTTTACTATCTATAGATACCTTTAACAACGAACTCTACCACTTAATTACAAACTAGCGTAACTATTAAAAATAATGACGGTGTGCACAAACATATAGTATGCGCACACCGCCGCTTTTACTGCCACCGGAATTTTGGAGAAGAATTAATCTATCCCTTTACTGCGCCAGACATAACACCTTTAATAATGTACTTCTGGCAGATGAGGTAGAAGATTATGATTGGAACAATTGCCATAACTAAGCAGCCCATCATTGCGCCCATTTCAACGGAACCATAGCCACCCTTCAAATACTGAACAGCTATAGAAATAGTCTTATACTTGTTGAGATCGAGCGTCAAGAACGGAAGCAGGAAGTCATTCCAGATCCACATTGCTTGTAAGATTGAAACCGAAATAATAGCAGGTCGCATAATCGGCACAATAATCTGGAAGAATATGCGTGGCACAGAAGCGCCATCAAGCATTGCAGACTCTTCGAGTTCTTGCGGAATACCCTTAATTACGCCAGTGAAAATAAATACTGCAAGACCAGCACCAAAGCCTAAGTAAATAATCCACAAGCCCCATGGAGTATTCAACTTCAAAGTATTCGTAATGTAAGCAAGGGTGTACATAACCATCTGGAATGGCACAATCATGTTGAATAGGAACAACACGTAGAGCAGTTTCGCAAACCAATTATTAACTCTAACAATCCACCATGCACACATTGATGTGCACAGAAGAATAAGAATCACAGAGCCAACAGTTACAACCACAGTCCATAAGAAGCTCATAGGAAAATCAGTACGATTTGAGCCTAATACGTAGTTAGACATTCCAACAAACGATTTTGGACTAAAAGTAAAAGGATTGCTGGCAATATCAACCTTAGACTTGAAAGAATTCAGCACTACTAAAGCTATAGGGAAAATCCATAACAAGCTTATAAAAGTGAACAGCACCGTCAATAACGCAGGATACTTTGTCTTCTCGTTCATGCTGCTACCTCCTTCGACCTAGTGAGAATATTCTGAACCATAGCAATAACAGCCACGATAACGAAGAACATGACTGCCTGAGCCTGACCAACGCCTTCACATCTTGGAGTAGTGAAAGTCCTATAAATATTAAGAGCTAACATTTCTGTTTTCCTCGATGGACCACCATTAGTTAATGCGAAGTTCTGATCGAAAAGCTTAAAGCCGTTAGTAATTGTTAAGAACGTGCAAACAGTAATAGAAGGCATCATCAATGGAATAGTGATCTTGAATAAAGTCTGGCTTGGGCTTGCACCATCGACAGCAGCTGCTTCCATAACGTCTCCAGGAAGAGCTTGCATACCAGCAATGTAAATAATCATCATATAGCCAATTTGCTGCCAGCAAACAACAATCACAAGACCCCAGAAACCGAATACTGCAGAGAACGTAATCGTACGATTGAAGTATCCAAGTATGCCATTTAACAAAAGCTGCCAAATATAGCTTAAAACGATACCGCCAATAAGATTTGGCATGAAGAACACTGCTCTAAATAGTGTTGTACCCTTGAACTTCTTAGTAAGTAAATACGCAATCGCAAAAGCAACAACATTAATAATTATTGTTGTAATAACTGCAAAAAACGTTGTGAACAAAAACGAATAAAGAAGATGCGGATCTTTTAAAGCTCTATAGTAGTTACGAAAACCCACAAACTTACCATCAGTTACAGTAGTGAATTTTCTAAAACTCAAATACACACCCATAATAAATGGCACTAAGAAGCCAACAATAAACGCAGCAAACGTAGGTAGCGCAAATAGCCACCACCATTTACGTATTGCCTTTCCGCTCATACTAATCATGACTCGTCACTTTCTCCTCTTTGAGTGCGATATCTACGTAGACATCGCTGTCCTGAACCAATACTTTCATTCTACTACATGAATTAGTTATGTCAAACGTTGTCATTTTCGACATGTCGCTTCAAACAAATATCAAAATTTAGTTTTAAAAAATTGCTTATTATCGTTGGTATTCCAGCAAAATTTGCTAAAATAGAAATGTTTGCAAACGTTTGTTTGTTTCGAACTATAAAAGTTCACACTAAACAACTAAACACAAGGCTGTGCTACACGTTTGTTATACTCGAATAAAGGGGTTCACATGTCGGCAAATATTCAAGATGTAGCAAATAAAGCTCATGTGTCAGTTTCTACTGTGTCGCGTTCATTTACACGACCAAACTTAGTATCTGCATCCACTCGCGATAAAGTATTGGCAATTGCCAAACAATTGAATTTTTCTATTTCGAAATCTGCAGCAGCACTGAAATCTGGTAAAACCTTGCGCATCGCTTTACTGATTAGCGATCAAATTCGTCTATGGTTTTCTGCATCTATTATTCAAGGATTGAATCAAGTATTCCACACAGCTGGATACGATTTATCTATTTTTCAGATTTCCAGCAGCAAAGAGCGTAGCGAATTTTTCACAATGCTCCCAACTAGACGTAATGCTGACGCCGTTATTGTATGCTCATTTGACGTAAATACCAACGAAATTGCACAACTTAAATCAACAGGGGTGCCAATTGTTGGCATAAACTGCTTATACCCTCAAAAATGCGATTTTGACGCGACTATCAATATTGACGATGACCAAGGTGCAAGACTTATGGCACGCCATTTAATAGGTTTAGGGCATCGCAATATTGCATATGTGCGCACAACTCGTGACGTTTCACTACATTTCAGCGTATTGCAGCGGTACCATTCTTTTATTGATGAATGTCAAAATAGCGGAATTACACCTATAGAAATTGTGGCACCTGCTAATTCTGATCGCATAAGTGCCATAGTTTCTATGCTTCTTGGAAATTCAATTATGCCAACAGCAATTGCATGCCAAGAAGATGGGATTGCAATACCACTTATGTTTCAGCTCGCACGCAGCGGGTATTCCACTCCAAAAGATGTGTCAATTATCGGTTTTGACGATAGTTTTTACGCGCACGAAACTGGCTTAACTACTATTAGGCAGGACCCTGTTGATATTGCTTCTACTGCGGCAAATATCACGCTTGAGCTTATAAACACAGAGAAAGTTGAAGATCCATATCGCATTGTTCCAGCGCAACTTATTGTGCGCTCAAGTACAGCCGCATTATTAAATGACTAAGCCTTTTATAATTTTCTATAAGGTATCAAGATAACAAAGATATCTAAATAACAAAGATATCTAAATAACAAAATCCGCTAGGACTTAGCACTATTATGTGCCAGTATCCTAGCGGATTTGCTTACGTCACCTTTGCTTGCTTACGTCAGCAGGTGTAACGTCTATTTATTTATTAATGGATCAGTCGTCATCTTCGTGAGCCTGAGAATATTCCTTAGCCCAGCCGTCCACGAATGCGCTCTTAACCTTATCCCACTTGCCGGTGCCCTGAGCGTACTCAAGCAAAGCGGAGCCGAGGTCGTTCTTCCAGTTATCAGATGGCATTACGGTGAAGTTCCAGCTTACTGGAGTCTTACCGGACTTAGCATCTTCAACAGCTGCTTGAGTCAATGGGTTGTCGGACTTGATATCTGCGAAGCTCTTGAATGGAGTGGTGAAGCCCATCTTCTTAGAAATAGCTTCCTTACCAGCATCGGAAGTAAGCAACCACTTCAAGAAGTCCTTAGTTGCCTTCTTGTTAGCGTCAGATGCCTTCTCGTTGATGCACCAATAGTTCTCAGAACCAGTTGCCAAACCTTGCTTCTCTTCGCCCTTAGCGCCAATGTAAATTGGGAGCATGCCAAGGTCTTCAGCCTTCATACCAGCCTTGGAGAGGTCACCCCAAGCCCAAGTACCATTCTGATAGAACACAGCCTTGCCCTGCGAGAACTCAGCATTTGCATCTTCACCAGTCTTAGAACCAATCTTCGTTGCTGGTGTAGTGGAATCAGTAATGTAAAGATCGAAAATCTTCTTGTAACCGTCAAGGAACGTACCCTTTACCTTTGCAGGCTGCTTGGTAACATGATCTTCCTTGAACTCATAGTACAAAGGAAGATTTGCAAGGTGGGTCTTGAAACGCCAATCAGAGCTGGAATCGAAGCCAGCAGAAGTGAATGCACCATCGACACCAAGATCTGACTTGTGCTTTTGGATATCATCTGCAACAGCCTTCAGCTTATCGAAGGAGTTGATTTCTTCAGCAGACTTTACCTTAGCATCCTTAAGACCGGTGTACTTCTTGAGCAAAGCCTTGTTATAAATCAAGCCGTATGTTTCCATTGCATATGGAATACCAACAACCTTATCTCCATCCTTCAAAGCAATATCCTTGTTCTGAAGCTGGTTATAAAGCTCAGTATCCTTCAAATCAGCAGTGTAACCCTTCCAGCTTGCGTAACCAACTGGGCCGTTAATCTGGAAGAGTGTAGGAGCTTCGTCACCCTTGCTAATTTCGCTCTTCAAAGACTGCTCATAAGTTCCGGAAGCAGCAGTTTGAACCTTAACTTCAACACCAGTTTTCTTGGTGTATGCCTTAGCTACTTCTTTCCACTGATCTGCAGCTTCTGGCTTAAAGTTCAAGAAATAAACCTTACCTTTAGCAGAGCTGTCGCTTGAGGAGGATCCGCAAGCAGCAAGCGCGCCAAAAGCCATTGCTGAGCAAGCTATCAGTGCAATTGTTGATTTAATTGTACGATTCATCATCGAACCTTTCTCCTATGCAGACAATCCCGTCATCGGACTGCCACACCTCTAGGTGTCCTTATCGACAATATTTATTATGCCTCAACTGCTGCAATATTGCAAACGATAGCATAAGTAAATTAACGCGTGTCGTCATAAAAAATATCACACACCAATATCTCCGATAAAATTAACACGTATTTTTGGCAATAATTAAAGGGATTACGCAACAATTTAGCAAACGATTGCGCAATCCCTTGAGAATCATAATTTAAAACAAATTATTTAATTAGCAGCTAACTCTTACTGTGAGCAATCTTATATTCCTTCTCCCAGCCGTCCACGAACACTTTCTTAAGAGTATCCCATGCTTGATTAGCGCCCATAGAAGTCATACCTTCTTTTGAGTTCGCAACATATAAGCAACAGGATTACGCACATATCCTAGTTCCTTCGCAACTGAAAATATGTGTTCTACAGTTTCTGATGATAAGCGATCAGGAGTATTATACGCAAAGGAGACAGCAGATTTAGAGACATGCGCCGCGTCAGCAATATCCTGCATTGTAATTTTCTTTCCCATGCTTCACACTTCTTACTTCTACATTATTTTTACTGTTGAGCTTGCAATACGATCATAGAATTATCTTTATTGGGGCGCCAACTATCTCCAACAGTTACACCATTTATAATTCGCCAGCAGCCTTGGCACGAGCGTCAGAATTATGGAAGACGATTGCTTGTTCACCACCGCTTCTATTGCAGGTAGCTTTGGTTGATGCTGTTGGCGAAAAGCGTTCGCAGAATCAGCCTGGCACAAGCACTGAGTACCCGAACTGGCGTATTCCTCTTGCTGATGAGAACGGCCATGTTGTTCATACTGATGAAGTCTTTAAGTCTTCTCGCGTACTTTCTATGGCTGCTGTAATGCAAGGCAAGTAAAAGCGATAAGAGGCGATAAGAGGCAAGTAAGAACAAAACACTTTTTCTCATCTCGCATATGCCGCATAGCACATTTTGTGTTGTGCGGCTTTTTGTTTGTTGCGATGCGCTGATTGTTGTTGTTTTCCGTGTTGTGCGGCTTTTTGTTTTTGGTTTTGGGTTTGTATTTGGCTCTTTATGGATTGTTTAGCTTTTTATTTGCTCTTATTGGGTTGTTGTTACAGGGTTTGATTCGTCTTCTTCCTGTTTTTAACGCTTCACTGTTTTACTTTGTATTGCTGATTCGGCTTAATTCTTTGGTTTAAGTTCGGTTCTTTATGGTTGATTCTGCATAGGCTGTTACGCGCACTCGTCAGAGTTAGAATAAACGAAGTTCGTCAGATTCAGTATCGCGCATTTCGTCATAGTCGAGTATTAAGCATGTAAACCCACGGTCGTGCGCTAGCACTCGTGCTTGTGGCGTAATCGTTTGTGCTGCAAAAATTCCACGCACTGGTTTTAAGAGTGGATCGCGATTAAGCAATTCACAATATCTTGTTAGCTGTTCTACTCCGTCTATTCCTCCATGACGTTTAATCTCTATTGCAACATGAACTCCATCACTGTCAACAGCCATAATGTCTACTGGGCCGATTGCTGTTGGGTATTCGCGTCTAACGAGTGAGGCACCCTTACCGATTCTCTCAATTTGTTCTGCTAAGTAACGTTGTAGATGATCTTCTACTCCATCTTTTACTAAACCTGGGTCTTCGCCAAGATCATGTGTCTGATCATCGTATACGCGTTGCAAAACAATCGTTAATACATCTTTGCCTTTTTTAGCCGCAACTTTTATAACATCACCATCACTTAAAGCATAACTAGAAGAACAATTGCTTGCATCGGATGCATTAGATTTTATTGCTTTTTCTTGGCATGCATGTTCTATGCGCATAGTGCAAGGAGCTGCCATCCAATTAAGCGGCTTGTACGATCCCAACTCTGAGAAAATTAATACACTGCCGTCTTCTTTTATAAGCAACACTCTTTTTGATAGTGGAAGTGACGCGTTAAGTCTACCTGAATATTCAGCACTACAATCAGCAACAATAATTCGCACAGCGTAAGCATAACAAAATTACACTCTGTGAGCCATAGAATCGTATAATTTTTGAGTTATTTATGCACTAAAACTTGTTCATAATAAATTATGAAGTAAGTTAAAACGAGCCAATATAAGTCAAAAATTATAAAATTTATGAAATTTTGTCTTGCATTTTGATAATTTAGTGAATTAAAATCATTTTTCTTCGCTTTCTATATTAATTTTCTAGTATTTTCTAGTATGCTTATCTTATGCATTGTCCTTTTTGTAAGAATTCTGATACTAAAGTCGTAGATACGCGAATCAGCGAGGATGGCTATTCCATCCGCAGACGACGCGAATGCCAGTTGTGCGGCAATCGCTTTACCACTGTTGAAACTACACAGCTTCTTGTTATGAAGCGATCAGGATCTATTGAACCTTTTGATAGATCAAAAGTAGTTGCAGGCGTAGGTAAAGCATGCCAAGGCAGACCTATTGATTCAGAAGCTCTTAAAACCCTCGGCATGAAAGTCGAAGCTGATTTAAGAGCTCGAGGCTTAGCTCAGGTTACTTCTGAAGAAGTCGGAAAAGCTATTTTGCAACCTTTACGAGAACTTGATGAAGTTGCTTATTTAAGATTCGCAAGCGTATATCAAAACTTTACGGGCCTTAAAGATTTTGAAAAAGCTATTGAAGACTTAAAAAAGAACCAATCTAATACTCAGGAATAGTATCGCTCATAAGTAATACTCATAAGTTGGATACTATTGCCGTTACGCTCAAGTACGCTTTACCCTAGTAAATACACGGTTCCGCGTATAATTGGAATGTTGGTTTCCGCATGAGTAACCATCATTCCAAATAAATAATGTGCGTTTGTATTGCATTGTTGCTTTTACGAATGCGCCAGATGATGTCCTGTGAGGCGAATGTCTATGTCGACATTCGCCTCACATATTTTATTCTCAATAGGGTTAAGGAAAGTAATCATTTAAGCGTCACAAACCATCAAAATAGCAGGCCTAGTATCCGAACATTCCGAATCCTCATAGCAATCTGAATATTTCGAAGCCAAATACTCTAAACATCCTGGGCAGATAAAGCCATTCAAACAATACACAGAACCATCCGAGTAAGAGTCTGAATAGTTAGAATAACGCCGTCCTAAATCATCAGAACAACAGCTCAAGAACTCTTCAGATCCCTCCAAACTATCCAAACAATCTGATTCATACAAGCCATACAAACAACTCAAACTATCCAAGTCATCAAAATCACATGAGCAACGTGAACACGAACACCCTGAATTCCCCAAACACCCAGAACATCCTGAACACCCTGAACACCCTGAGCGCCTCGAACAGCCTGAACTGCAAATACGTTCCAAATAATAGTCATCTACATATGCTTCTATGCGTTTTTGCAATAATTTTCTATAGCATTCGTCCTCAAGAAAATACTCATTGCTTAAACTTGCATAGATATACCGCATAGTATCAATGTTTATAGGAGTGCATTCATAGATATATATCCCACATTTTGCATCCTGATTCCAACTCATATCAATCCCCCATTTATTGCTTATATTGTTCTTCTTCTAATCAAGTGTTCCAACAGTACTTATGCGTAAAAGAAATAATGAATCGTTATTTTTGAAAATGCTTACAAGTCTGCCGTTATTTATCACTATTTAATACTGGAACGTTAATAGTCTGACCTACCTGCAAATCATAAGACGAAAGATTATTAATCTCAGCCAAATGTTCAACAGTATCTGAAACGTTACCATTTTTATCAGTTATAGATGCGGCATAACCCCATAAAGTGTCACCAGGGCGGACTGTATATGTGACGAACTTTTCTGGCGCAGCAGAAACAGCAACCTTAGGCATAATTACAATCCAAGCAACAGCAATAGCAAATAAAACTACACTGACTCTGGCCACAAAATTGTTCTTTGACACTCTGTTTTTACCAGTAGAGCGTACTCCAGATGACTTATTCATATATCTCTCCTTTACTCAAAGTTCCTTGTGAACATTTGTTCTATCGAACAAGTGTTTTAATAATTGCACAGTCTGAAAAAATATGCAACGGCGTGTCGAACATATGTTTGATTTTTTGAACAACATGCGCTAATATAAATTTTGAAAGGAGTAACCATGAACGACGAAAGCACCGACCAGGCAGATTTTGCCACAGAAAGCGATGCCGCTTCTCTGACCGAGCGACAGAGCAAAATCATGGATGCAATACAGCAAAATATAGCAGTTCATGGTTTTCCGCCTTCATTCAGAGAAATAGGAGAATTAGTCGGATTACGAAGTACATCTTCTGTTAAGCATCAATTAAAGGCGCTCGAATTAAAGGGCCTAATTCGAATAAGCGCAAACAAAGGTAGGGCAATTGAAGTTATTGGGCACAATCCAGTAACTTCGTCCGCGCAGCGACAACAATCTGAACCTTTAGGCGTGGATGTAGATATGTATGAAAGCGAAAGCATTCAAACATCACACGACGTACCTCTTGTTGGAAGAATCGCTGCAGGAACGCCTATTACAGCAGAACAACATATTGACGACGTTATGCGACTGCCAGAGCGTTTAACAGGAACAGGAAATCTGTTTATGCTAGAAGTTCATGGAGATTCAATGATTGACGCTGCAATATGCGATGGAGACTACGTTGTTGTACGCGAGCAACACGACGCTTGCAATGGTGACATAGTTGCCGCATTGCTAGACAATGAAGCAACTGTTAAAACATTCAGAAACGACAACGGACACGTTTGGCTAATACCACACAATCCTACTTATTCCCCAATTGACGGCACAAATGCGACGATTATGGGCAAAGTGGTCACAGTTTTGAGAAAAATTTAAAATTAAATACCCAATACGATATTGTGTAACGAAATTTTTCCAGTATAATAGTTCATAATTTCTTATTTATTTCACTACTGAGGCCAATAAGGAATTAAGAGAGAAATAATAAATAATACAGCTACAAGCATACCCTAATGCAGCAGACCGTATATTTATATATTTCTACGTTTTGACCCGTATACATCGAAGCAAGGAAGCTAAAATGTCAGTTGTAAACGTGGCAGACCGCATACTAGATAATCTAGGAACAATGACAACCATGAGGTTGCAAAAACTAGCCTACTATGCTCAAGCGCATAGTCTTGCTAGTACAAATAAAACTCTGTTCGACGAAAATTTTGAAGCTTGGAAAAACGGGCCAGTTTCAATCGAGCTACTAAATAGATACAGAGATAAAATCGTCATCCACAAAGGATGTCTAATACTCTCGTTGAACGAGCGCGAAAATCCGCTCAATCAAGATCAGATAGATCTTATTGACGAAGTATGCGATATTCTAAAAGATTGCTCAGGATTTGACCTTTATAAACGAGTCACAAAAGAAACGCCTTGGAGAATAGCTCGAATACCGTATAGAGAAGACCAATTCTGTGAAGAAATTATTCTCAACGGCTATATAAGAACATTTTACACATATAACCCAGTAGTGCCCGGTAAGCGAAAACGTACCAGACACTAATTGTCACTTATTTATTAGAGCGATAAATATTTCACATAAAAATCTTAAGATTTTAAAATCTTATAGCCATAGGAACTTAAAATCTTAAGATTTTGAATTTTAAAATCTCTAAAACGTAAAAGGACGACTCATGAAAACCCTAGATAATAGTCCTCTCACGCAAAATACCTGTATACAAGAGAAAAATTCAATAACAAACAGCAAAAGTTCGCTAGAAAAAGATCATTATGCCGCAGAAAGAAAACGCTTGTTCCACGAAAAACCGGCATCTCAATCCAACAAATCGGCTAAAAATAGCAGCTTCATGGAATCAAACAAAGAGAAAGAGGAAAAAATAAAAAAGGAATTGATTCGCACATTCATGAGAATACGCGAATCATTATCCAGCGATTTGTCAGCCGCGAAAATAGTAGGCTCACAAACAAATTTCGATTATAGAGAACTATTGTCTTTATATCACAAATTTGAATCGGACATTGAAAAAGAAAAGCAAAAAGTCAATCCACTCTATTCTAAAAAATGGAAAAATCAATGTTTTAAAGGATACCACGCTGGCGGAAAGAAAATATTACTGCTCAGAAGAGAATTTCTATTAAAAAGTATTGCTGCAAACGAAGCTAAACAAAAGAATTGCACTCAAGAAAACGATAGCGGGATATTAAATAAATTAAAAGAAGAAGAATGCAAAATAAGAAAAGAAAAGGAAATTTTAGATAATATTTTGAAATCGTTTGGAGAAGAAAAAGAACTATATGAGTTAAACTTTACGCGCCCATGCGAATACGATGGCGTACAAACAATGGGACCAATTATGCGACCTCGCACTGTGCAAACAAATTAAAAAATAATCCCGATAGAGCAGGATAAAACCTATTCCATCGGGATTACCGCGACTAAAATCCGCGACTAAAATCCGTAGTCTAAATAATATAAATTATTCTTCAACAATTTCAATAGAGATAATACCAACTGGCTCAATCGGGCAATCCGACGGATCGGTTGGAATGCTTTCAATAGCATCCACTACTTCGCAAGATTTTTTATCTGCAACTTCACCAAAAATAGTATGATGACCGTCAAGCCACGGAGTAGGAACTGCCGTAATGAAGAACTGAGAACCATTAGTGCCATGCATGCGACCGTCATAACCAAGACGCGTACCAGCATTAGCCATTGCGAGAAGATAAGGACGATCAAACTTTAACGATGGATCAATCTCGTCATCGAACTCGTATCCTGGGCCGCCAGTTCCATTACCCAATGGGCATCCACCTTGAATCATGAAATCCTTGATTACGCGATGGAAAATAAGGCCATCATAGAATGGCTCGCGTGACTTTTCATGAGTAGCAGGATTTTCCCACTCGATTCTTCCAGTTGCCAATCCTACAAAATTCTTTACAGTATTTGGCGCTTTATCATCAAAAAGATTGATTGCGATTTTACCCTCAGAGGTATTAATAATAGCTTTTGTCATGCGATAATTTTCCCATACGTTAAAGACTGTTGAACATGCTGAGAAAAATCTTAAATCTCTGCCTAACTAATAGGATTGCGCGCTCAAGCAGGTCGTCACGCTACAAAAATATAGCTGTATAAACAAGAAAGGCTTACCGAAGTAAGCCTTTCAAAACCTGGAATCATTACCCGTCCCTAGCGGAAAACAAAACCAGTATCAACACTCAACACTCAAACCATCACACTCTAAACACTCGCTAGTAAGAAAAGGTAAATGGCAAACCAGCAAACACTTAAAACATGAACAGTTCGAGCAGTGGCGTGAAACACACGCTCCACGCCACAAGTTGAATGTGAAAATATTATTTAGTGACGGAACTTGCGAACAGCAGCACCGATGCCAGCGAGCATGGAAGCAGCCAAAGCAGTGAACATCACGGTAACACCAGTCTTGCTCAAAGGAGCAGCAGAAGCAGCAGCGGCAGCCTTGGTATCAAGCTTTGCACCAGCTGGAGCAGCAGCACCCTTCTTAGCTTCGCCCTTCTTAGCTTCCTTCTGGCCCTTCTTAGCAGCAGCAGCAACAGCGTCACCGAACTTACCGCTCACAGCCTCAGCATAAAGCTCCTTAGCGCCAGCAGGATCAGCGAAGTTTGGCATCAAAGGATCAGAAGTAGCAACTACAGGCAACAAAGCAGGATTCACACCAAGAGCAATAGCCTCATTGTAAATCTTCTTATACTGAGCCTTAGCAGCCTTAAAAGCAGCGCCAGCAGCAACAGCAGCAGTCTTAGCATCATTGTACTTAAGAGTCAAAGCAGTAAACTCAGCAGCAAGACGAGTCACATGAGCCTGAGCACGATCACGAAGATCAGTCAAACGAGTTTCCTTAGCAGAATCATCTACACCAGAAGCCAAGAAGGCATCCAAATCATGCTGAGCCTTCTCGAGATTGGCCTTAGCAGCAGAAAGTTCACGAATAACCTTCTCGTAAGCAGCCTTTACATCATTATAATCATGATTCTTCTTAGCAAGATCATTCTCAGCATTCTGCAAAACCATAGCAGCTAAACGAGTAGCATTAATAGCCTCATCCTTAGTAGTTGGATCAGCAACCACGGTAGGAAGAGTTACAGGATTCTGTGGGTTAGCAGGTGGGTTGGCAGGAGGATTCTGCTCATTACCACTGGCCTTGCAACCAAGATTCTTAAAATGAATCTCAGCAAGATCGAGCTTATCCTGGGCTGCAGATACTGCATCCTGAGCATTCTGAGCATTAGTATCCTCAGCATCAGTCTTGATGGTACCAAGCTTAGTATCGTAAGCCTTCTTATCAGGAGCAGTACCATTATAATCAGCTGGAGCAGTTGGAGCGCCGGTTTCCAACTTCACGCCCGTGTTCTGTGCAGCATCGATAGCAGTCTTAATATCCTTTGCGGCATTATTAGCTTTCTGCTGCGCAGTAGCAACAGCAACTAAATCAGCTGCATCAACATCAGCGATAGCATTCTTAGCATCAACAAACTTCTGAACAGCATTCTTGTACGCTGTTACTGCAGCCTTTGCAGCATCAAGCTTCTTATGAGCACGACGCTTAGCAGCATTAGCGGTAACAAGATCATCCTTTGCATCCTGCAAAGCAGCCTTCTTAGCATTAACATCGTCCTGAGCATTCTTGCACTCTTCAGCAGTTGGCTTCTTAGGAGTCTCAGCAGCGAAAGATGGTGTGGCGAAAGCCAAACCAGAAACGAGGGTGGCGCCAGCAGCGAGAGCGGCGATAGCCTTCTTATTTAACATAATAATTTCCTTTCTTCTTCTCCTTCGCACTAGGGTATGCGAAGAAAAATTTGCACCACGATTGTTTTAAAACAATTCGCGGTATCGCCAGCCTTAAAATCTAGGGCGGCTGACGTTTGCTTTTAAGATACCCCCCCCCCGTTTGAAAAAGTCAAGAGCCAATCAACCCACGCTTATCCACAATTTAAATAAAATATTTTAATAAAACACGATAAACAAACCATAAACCGTAAAAAATACAGTATCATGCTTGTTTTTATATTAAAAAATGAATTTTCAAGAATTTTCAAGAATTTTCCCAGGAAACTCTCAGGAAACTCTTCTGCACTCCCCCAACTATCTGCAAAACCGTTGCAATATCGCCACTTTTGCGCGACACGCCGATAATATATATACACCACCTATCAAGCAGCAGTCACACAATACGCTAGTAAGTAATGTGAGTTGCTTACCATAGATGCTTTTCTACCAGTTAGGCAGAGATTTAAGATTTTTCGCCCATGCATTTTCTTGATTTTGTTTACTTACAGGGTATATAAGTCCACGAAATCAAGAACCCTACCCCGATTTTGTTTATCGACACGCTCTCTAAGTACACAAAACCAAGAACACTTCCCCGATTTTGTGTACTTAGAAGGTGCGCAAGCGCGACACCTGCTTGAGTACGCAATGCTATTAGTTAGGCAGAGATTTAATATTTTTCGCCCATGTGTGCATCACCGGGTAGCAGTGAGGGATAAGGATTGCTTGGTCGAGCAATATAAGAGTGGAGCGATTCTAAATAAACTCCCACATAATCCAATCCTATTGGGAATCAAAACTTAACTAAGAATCCAAACACTAGTAGCACAAGCATAAAAACCATGTACCTCACGAGAGCGTAACGTCTATCCTCACGGCTAATTGCCGCTCGGCTGAGCTTGCGTTGAAAGCGCACTGTGCTTTCAACTTTGAGCAAGCTCACGCTCCGAATTGCTTTCGTGCGCGCAATGCTGCACTCAAGCAGGTCGTCGCGCTAGTAATCCTTATTCCTCACCGCCAGAGCCATACACTCGCTTTCAACGCAAGCGAGGACGTGAGTGCTGATCCTCACGGCATAGCCGTTCGGCTGATTTGGCATGTGAAGCGCACTGTGCTTCACAATTAAGCCAAATCACGCTTTGAAGGAGTTTGAAATGCGTTATGCAATTTCAAACTCAGTCAAAGCGCCTGCTATGAGAGAAACTCCGAGAGCTCAGCAACATCAGCATGAACCTTAAACAGCAGCACACTATTCTGCTTTAAGCTCGGTCGATTCGCAGTCGAATCGCGAACGCAAAACAAAAAAGTGGCGCAAAACCAAAAGGTTTCACACCACATAACAGTAATAATTAAAGCAAACGCAAAACAAAAAATTATAAACGAAAATCTATAAATTAAAAGTTATAAACAAAAAGTCAGCGTCTGCAATAATAAGCTCTAGTGACGGAACTTGCGAAGAGCAACACCCATGCCAGAAAGAGCAGAAGCAGCAACAGCAACCAAAGCTACAGCAACACCAGTTTTAGGCAATGCAGATGGCTTAGCAGCTGGCTTGGCTGCAGGCTTAGCAGCTGGCTTTGCTTCCTTAGCTGGCTTAGCGGCTGGCTTAGCAGGAGAAACAGGGTCATCGAACTTTCCAGACAAAGCTTTATCATACAATGGCTTGGTGGCTGGAACGCAAACTACAGTACCATAATAGTTCTTGTAGCAGTTGGAACGGTCTGGAACCTGAACTTCAGCTGAAGCAGTGGCCTTACCTGACTTCTTAGCAGTAGCAGGAGCATTATTTTCTACAGTTGCTGGCTCACTATTAGAAGAACCACCAAGTGGATCAGATGTTACTACTGGTGGCAAACCTAAATCTTCAGCCATTGCTGGAGTTGCCATTGCAAAACCGGCAAGCAAAGTAGCACCCGCAACGAGAGCAGCGATTGACTTCTTGCTCAACATATTCATACCTTCAATCCTTTTTATCACATTTCCACACAGCACAAGACAGATATGAAAGTGAGATACCGTTATTAAAATTGAAATATGCTAACTGGAATTCACCAATTAGAATACAGGGCACAGGTTACACCAATTTTTCACAAATAAAAAGATTTTCAAGGAAAAACACTAAATAAAAAAAGATTTAGGACTAGGAACAATCCCAGCTGATCATTGATAATTTCCTGGTTATTTCCTTGTTATTTCCAGGTTATTCCACAAAATGAGGGTATTCTCCAAAACAATTATCGAAAAAACAAAATAAAACAATAAACCAAATAAAAACAAACAAACAACACAAACAACACAAACAACACAAATAAAAAAACGCTGAAAACATAACTCAAAAAGAGCACATTTTCAGCGTTTATAAGCTTTAAACTTAATTCATTACTTACTAGCTTATGCTTTCACACAAACTATGTGAGCAACAAATCAGGCAGCAATGCTGGCGATATCAACTGGAACGCCAGGAGCCATCGTGGAGGTAACGGTTACCTTAGTAATGTAACGACCCTTGATGGTGCTTGGCTTCAAGCGGCGAACTTCGTCTGCAACAGCCTTGAAGTTCTCTTCAAGAGACTTAGCATCGAAGGAGAGCTTGCCGAAGAGGAAGGACAGGTTGCCCTGACGATCCACGCGGAACTCAATCTTACCGCCCTTAATATCAGCCACAGCCTTGGCAACATCCATGGTCACGGTGCCAGTCTTTGGATTTGGCATCAAGCTACGAGGACCGAGAACACGACCCAAGCGGCCAACCTTACCCATCATGTCTGGGGTTGCAACGACTGCATCGAAGTCAAGGAAGCCACCGGCAACCTTTTCGATAAGCTCGTCATCGCCAACGATGTCAGCGCCAGCTTCCTGAGCCTCAGTAGCCTTTGGACCACGAGCGAACACCAAAACCTTAGCGGTTTTACCGGTGCCATTTGGCAAGTTAACTACGCCACGAACCAACTGATCAGCCTTGCGAGGATCCACGTTAAGGCGCATAACAGCCTCAACGGACTCGTCGAAAGCGTGCTTTGGCATGCTCTGCAACAAAGCAATAGCCTCAGCTGGGGTGTACAGGTTATTGCGGTCAATCTTCTCAGCCGCTTCACGATACTTCTTAGAACGCTTAGCCATTTCTACACTCCCTTTCAGTCGGTAACGGTAATACCCATCGAGCGAGCAGTACCCGCGATGATCTTCATACCGGCCTCGACGTCACGTGCGGAGAGGTCAGGCATCTTAATTTCGGCGATTTCGCGCACCTGAGCCTTGGTCACAGAACCAACCTTGTGAGTCAATGGATTCTCGGTGCCCTTCTGAATACCAGCAGCCTTAAGCAACAAAGCAGCGGCAGGTGGGGTCTTCAGAATGAAAGTGAAGGAACGATCTTCATAAACGGTGATCTCTACTGGGACGATCTGACCCATCTTGTCCTTCGTCTGGTCGTTATAGGCCTTGCAGAAGTCCATGATGTTCACGCCGTGGGAGCCTAATGCTGGACCCAGTGGTGGAGCTGGATTTGCTTTACCAGCTTGAATCTCGAGCTTAATAAGCGCGGAGACTTTCTTTTTCGGAGCCATAATATGGTTCTTCTTTCTTGTACAAGCGGTCCAAACGGTTGCTGCAAACTCTTCTATAGTCGCTTCTTATAAAACATGCAAAACGTTCGAAAACGTATAAACACTTACGAAACGTTGCTATAAAGCTGTTTTGCAGCTTCCTCCCGCATCTTGTATTGCTGTGCTGTGCTAGCGGATTCCTCCTCCAGACACAAGCTTTCCTATTATGCCACCTAATAGCGACTACTTGCAAGATATTGCATTAGAAAAGACGCTTACAAATAGCCGATAGCAAATTAAAGGCAGTGAATATTGGAACACCTCTGTGTGATGGTAATAAAAAAGCGGGGAGTTTTAACTCCCCGCTAGAAGAATAATGCGGCGGCGTGCTAGTCTCCCACACCCTATCGAGTGCAGTACCCTCACCGTGTCAGGCCTTAGCTTCCGGGTTCGGAATGGGACCGGGCGTCTCACCTGAGCCATGACCACCGCAAACTTAATTATAACACTCACAGTAAACCATGAGCGGAATAGTGGCGGTTAGGGAACCGGACATGAACGCGAGTAACAATCAAACCAATCTCAACAAACTTAAACGCAGAATCTTTTAACACTCCAAGCTAACCAGAATATTAAACCATAAGCTTAAAAGAGTATATTACTATCGCCCGTTAGTACTGGTCAGCTCCACCCCTTACAGGGCTTCCACATCCAGCCTATCAACCACGTGTTCTTCATGGGGGCTCACACACTAAGTGCAAGGAATGCTAATCTTGGAGCAGGCTTCCCGCTTAGATGCTTTCAGCGGTTATCCCTTCCAAACGTAGCTAACCGGCAGCGCCACTGGCGTGACGACCGGCATACCAGAGGTTTGTCCACCCAGGTCCTCTCGTACTATGGGCAGGTCTCCTCAACATTCCAACGAGCGCAGAGGATAGAGACCAAACTGTCTCACGACGTTCTGAACCCAGCTCGCGTGCCGCTTTAATCGGCGAACAGCCGAACCCTTGGGACCTGCTCCAGCCCCAGGATGCGACGAGCCGACATCGAGGTGCCAAACCATCCCGTCGATATGGACTCTTGGGAATGATCAGCCTGTTATCCCCGGGGTACCTTTTATCCGTTGAGCGATGCCACGTCCGTACGCCGGCACCGGATCACTATCTCCGACTTTCGTCCCTGCTCGACCCGTCAGTCTCACAGTCAAGCCCGCTTGTGCGATTACACTCAAAACCCGATTGCCAACCGGGTTGAGCGGACCATTGAGCGCCTCCGTTACTCTTTAGGAGGCAACCGCCCCAGTTAAACTACCCGCCAGGCACTGTCCCTAACACGGATAACGTGCTGAGGTTAGACGCCAGATATGGAAAGAGCGGTATTTCACCTTACGACTCCACGCAAGCTAGCGCTCACGCTTCACAGCCTCCCGCCTATGCTACACGATCCACACCTAACGACAATACCAAGGTATAGTAAAGGTCCCGGGGTCTTTTCGTCCTTCTGCGCTTAACGAGCATCTTTACTCGTACTGCAATTTCGCCGGGCTCCTGGCCGAGACAGTGGGGAAGTCGTTACGCCATTCGTGCAGGTCGGAACTTACCCGACAAGGAATTTCGCTACCTTAGGATGGTTATAGTTACCACCGCCGTTTACCGGGGCTTAAATTCACCGCTTCACCCGAGGGCTAACGGATCCTCTTAACCTTCCGGCACCGGGCAGGCGTCAGAGCGTATACAGCGGCTTACGCCTTCGCACGCTCCTGTGTTTTTGGTAAACAGTCGCTACCCCCTAGCTTGTGCCACCCCCAACAGCTCCGCTTGTAAAAAACATCACCATCAAGGGTCTCCCTTATGCCGAAGGCACGGGAGTAATTTGCCGAGTTCCTTGGCCAGGATTCGCCCGATCGCTTCGGTATACTCTACCAGACCACCAGTGTCGGTTTAGGGTACGAGCGGAATCACACCTCACGTTGAAGCTTTTCTCGGCAAGCAGGATCACCGGAATCAGCCTTACAGCCTACCCATCACGCCTCAGCTTTAACATCCCCCGGATTTACCTAGGAGACAGCCCACACGCTTAGCCACGGAAAACCACCTCCGCAGCCGGCTACCTACCCGCGTCACTCCCACGCTAACCTACTACCGATACAGTCCCAACACAAACAAGCCAACAACCCCGAAAGGCAGCCAACTCATAAATGAAGGTTAGTACTCTCAGATTCAGTTCGAACGGTGTAACACCGGTACGGGAATATCAACCCGTTCATCCATTCGACTACGCCTGTCGGCCTCGCCTTAGGACTCGACTCACCCGGGGACGACGAACGTGGCCCCGGAACCCTTAGTCATTCAGCGGACAGGATTCACACCTGTCTCTCGCTACTCATGTCTGCATTCTCACTCCTGTAAAGTCCACGACAAGTTCACACTGCCGCTTCACCCCATACAGGACGCTCTCCTACCCCGCGCGAACTAAATCACGCAGTCGCGTCTTCGGTGGCGTGCTTAAGCCCCGCTACATTGTCGGCGCGGAACCACTAGACCAGTGAGCTGTTACGCACTCTTTCAAGGGTGGCTGCTTCTGAGCCAACCTCCTGGCTGTCTATGCGACTCCACATCCTTTCCCACTTAGCACACGCTTAGGGACCTTAGACGACGATCAGGGCTGTTTCCCTTTTGACGACGGAGCTTATCCCCCGCCGACTCACTGCCATGATAAACCTAACAGGTATTCGGAGTTTGGCTGCTATTAGTACCCGGTATGGGCCCGCAAGCATCCAGTAGCTCTACCCCCTGCAAGCAATAACATGACGCTGCACCTAAATGCATTTCGGAGAGAACCAGCTATCACGGAATTTGATTGGCCTTTCACCCCTAACCCCAAGTCATCCCCCAGTTTTCAACCTAGGTGGGTTCGGTCCTCCACACGGTCTTACCCGCGCTTCAACCTGCTCAGGGCTAGATCATCCCGCTTCGGGTCCAGGACATGCGACTCAAACGCCTTTTAAAACTCGCTTTCGCTACGGCTCCCCCACCCGGGTTAGCCTCGCCACATACCACTGACTCGCAGACTCATTTTTCGATAGGCACGCCGTCACCCCATTAAAAAGGCTCCGACGGATTGTAAGCGCACGGTTTCAGGAACTATTTCACTCCCCTCCCGGGGTGCTTTTCACCTTTCCCTCACGGTACTAGTACACTATCGGTCAGACAGGAATACTTAGGCTTACCCAACGGTCTGGGCAGATTCACGCGGGATTCCACGAGGCCCGCGCTACTTGGGAATAAACATAAAGAGACATCGCACGACAAGCTACGGGGCCATCACCCTCTACGGCTGGGAATTCAATCCCATTCACCTAGCACGACATTTTATCACTCTTCTCAACCCCGTCAGAGGCTGAACAATCAATCCCACGACCCCGAGCACGCAACACCTGACGGTTATCACACGCACCCGGTTTAGCCTGATCCGCTTTCGCTCGCCACTACTCACGGAGTATCCTTTCCTGCAGGTACTGAGATGTTTCACTTCCCTGCGTACCCCCCATGCAAAAACATGGTGACCACTCATAACAATGGCCGGGTCTCCCCATTCGGAAATCCTCGGATCAAAGCCCACTCGGCAGCTCCCCGAGGCATATCGCAGCCCGTCACGTCCTTCATCGGTCCTGTCTACCAAGGCATCCACCATACGCCCTTACCAGTAATACAAACTAATAAGACCTACCAGCAAAATACTCTAGACAACTAATCATCACACTAAAAGATCATAAAACGATCAAGACGACTCCACCAAAATGGAGCCGGTTGAAATTGATAAAAGTAAAAACAAGCAAAACAATAAAGTCTCACTATTCTTACTCGCGTCCACTATCCAGTTCTCAAACCACCACAACACCATGAAACACAACACTAACAAAAACACGTTAACGCGCATCCCATGAGTCACAGACTACAACCCCAAAACAAGGGGGGTGGCAATCCGGGAACCCAAAAACATGCCCAAACCACTCACAATAAAAAGCTAACTATTGTTTTCCACACCAGTAACCACACTCATCCGAGCGTGCACAAAAACTCCGTAGAAAGGAGGTGATCCAGCCGCACCTTCCGGTACGGCTACCTTGTTACGACTTAGTCCCAATCACGAGCCTCACCTTAGACGGCTCCATCCCAAAAGGGTTAGGCCACCGGCTTCGGGTGCTGCCCACTTTCATGACTTGACGGGCGGTGTGTACAAGGCCCGGGAACGCATTCACCGCGACGTTGCTGATTCGCGATTACTAGCGACTCCGCCTTCACGTAGTCGAGTTGCAGACTACGATCCGAACTGAGACCAGTTTTAAGGGATTAGCTCCATGTCACCATGTCGCAACCCGTTGTACTGGCCATTGTAGCATGCGTGAAGCCCTGGACGTAAGGGGCATGATGATCTGACGTCATCCCCACCTTCCTCCGAGTTAACCCCGGCGGTCCCCCGTGAGTTCCCGGCATAACCCGCTGGCAACACAGGGCGAGGGTTGCGCTCGTTGCGGGACTTAACCCAACATCTCACGACACGAGCTGACGACGACCATGCACCACCTGTGAACCTGCCCCGAAAGGAAACCACATCTCTGCAGTCGTCAGGCACATGTCAAGCCCAGGTAAGGTTCTTCGCGTTGCATCGAATTAATCCGCATGCTCCGCCGCTTGTGCGGGCCCCCGTCAATTTCTTTGAGTTTTAGCCTTGCGGCCGTACTCCCCAGGCGGGACGCTTAACGCGTTAGCTCCGACACGGAACCCGTGGAATGGGCCCCACATCCAGCGTCCACCGTTTACGGCGTGGACTACCAGGGTATCTAATCCTGTTCGCTCCCCACGCTTTCGCTTCTCAGCGTCAGTAACAGCCCAGAAACCTGCCTTCGCCATTGGTGTTCTTCCCGATATCTACACATTCCACCGTTACACCGAGAATTCCAGTTTCCCCTACTGCACTCTAGCCCGCCCGTACCCGGCGCAGACCCACCGTTAAGCGATGGGCTTTCACACCAGACGCGACGAACCGCCTACAAGCTCTTTACGCCCAATAATTCCGGATAACGCTTGCGCCCTACGTATTACCGCGGCTGCTGGCACGTAGTTAGCCGGCGCTTATTCGAAAGGTACACTCACCCGAAAGCTTGCTCCCAATCAAAAGCGGTTTACAACCCGAAGGCCTTCATCCCGCACGCGGCGTCGCTGCGTCAGGGTTTCCCCCATTGCGCAATATTCCCCACTGCTGCCTCCCGTAGGAGTCTGGGCCGTATCTCAGTCCCAATGTGGCCGTCCGCCCTCTCAGGCCGGCTACCCGTCGAAGCCTAGGTGGGCCATTACCCCGCCTACAAGCTGATAGGACGCGACCCCATCCCATGCCGCTAAACACTTTCCCAACAAAACATGCGTCAAGTTGGAGCATCCAGCATTACCACCCGTTTCCAGGAGCTATTCTGGAGCATGGGGTAGGTTGGTCACGCATTACTCACCCGTTCGCCACTCTCACCAACCAGCAAGCTGGTCAGATCCCGTTCGACTTGCATGTGTTAAGCACGCCGCCAGCGTTCATCCTGAGCCAGAATCGAACCCTCCACGAAAAAATTCAATGAAGAGCCAAAACAAGGCTCCAAAAAAAAAATAAGAAAAAGACGAGATATTCTTTAAGGAAAAAACATCCCACAAAACCTCACCATCATTTAACCATTTCTCAGGCACCCTGCAACCTGCAAGGCTGACAATGAACTGGCAATAATTAACTAAATAAGTAGTACAGACACGCTTTTGAGTTCTCAAACCACCACCACACCAGCCGGCTCATCAACCTCACCGAGGAGAACCAGCCGCGCTGAGCAGCAAGAGATAAACTTACACCAAACCAAGATTAAATGCAAACCCAACCAGTAAAACAACCCCAAAACCATTGAAAACAAGCCAAAACACCGGCGTGTCGAAAAACCGCAATCAAACCGACTCAAGCCCGCAATCAATCAGCCTCAAACCGACTCAAACCGACTTGCGCCACAAAATTACGCGACACGCACTTCAACAACCACAAACTAACTAATCACTAACCACAAACTCACAATATCTAATATCTAATAACTAATAACTAATCGCCCGCATCCAGCGCCCAGCGCAAAGCGCACAGCCCAGCACACAGAACAGCAAAAGCACATCCACACCTAACTAATCGCACGCCCAGCACACCAAACATGCTTAACTGCCAAATCGCCCGCATCCAGCAAAAGCACATCCGCGCAATATCCTTTTTCAACTAATCCCAATGGATTACCAGTAACAGCATTCGACTTATCAAATCCAAACGCCTTCGCTGGCGTAAGCGTTGCTGCCTCAATCGCCTCAGGCAATCCAACTCCAAGTTCTCTAACCGCACGCATAACAGCCACCTCTAATATAAGAGTGGAACCAGCAATAGCTCCGTTAGAAACCAAACGAGCATGCCCATCTTTCACAGTCACATCCAAAGCGCCCAACTTATATGCGCCATCAGCACAACCCGTAGCAGCCATAGCATCTGTTACGAAAGCAATACGATGACGAGCAGCGCCAATAATCATCCTTAATACAGGATTATCAACATGGAAACCATCGTTAATTAACTCAATAGTGACTCTACTATCTTCTAAAGCTGCAGGAATCGGCCCAGGCTCACGGTGATGAATCCCATTCATAGCATTAAATACATGGGTCATCAAAGTAGCACCATTATTAAAAGCCTCGCGCGCCAAATCATAATCTGCATCACAATGCCCAACAGCAGGAATCACTCCAGCCGCCACAAAACGCTTAATAGCCTCAATGCCATGCTGCCTTTCGGGAGCAAGGGTAATTTGTCGCAAAGACCCATCAGCAGCCTCTAATAAGCCTTCTACGTGTTCAGGAGTAGGATCTACAAGACATTTAGGATCATGCGCGCCTTTACGAGACAAAGCCAAAAATGGCCCTTCCAAATGTGAACCAAGTATATCTGGGCGATTACTCATAGCTTGCTTTACGTTTCGCAAATTTTCTTGCATAACATCTAAAGGATTAGTAATCAAACTCAAAACTTGGCGAGTAGTTCCATGTAACAGATGGTAAGCTCTAGCAACACGAATTCCATCAATGCCGTCATCAAACGAATGTTCCCAAGCGCCGTGAGCATGAACATCTATATAACCAGGCGTTAGAAAATCACGATTTGCATTAATAACAGAAATAGATTTCGTAGAACTAACTTTGCTTTCCAGCCCGCTAGAGGAAATAAAAGAGGTGAGATCCGTGTCTCGAAAACCTGTTTGCTGAATTACACCATCTACGACAACAATCCACGCATTAGGCACGATGCCGCGAGCATCCACGCGAGTTGCATTCTTTATTATATATGTACGATTTTCACGCGATGCGAATAAATCATCAATCTTCTGTGCAGCTTCAGCATAAGTATTTTTTGACATTTCACTCACCTAGCACTTATTAACTTATTAAATTATCAAATTATTTAATTATTAAATTTTAGAACATCAAGTTAAATATTAGGTTGTTAGATTGTTAGATTATTATCAGATTCCTTGCCATGAAGGCTTATTTGCATACACAAATTTATAATAATCAACCAATTTAAGATGACTTGCTGCAGCTTCATCAACAATCACAGTAGCGTGAGGATGCATTTGAAGCGCTGAAGCAGGGCATAACGAACTAACGCCACCTTCAAGAGTGGCAGCCACCGCATCTGCCTTATTTTCGCCAAAAGCAAGAAGCACAAGATGGCGAGCGCGAAGAATCGTACCAATACCTTGAGTAATGCAATGAGTAGGAACTTTACTCATATCGCCATCAAAGAAGCGGCAATTATCAACGCGAGTTTGCTCTGTTAAAGTCTTAACGCGAGTTCCAGAAGCCAACGACGAACCTGGCTCATTAAAACCAACATGACCATCCGAACCAATACCAAGAATTTGCACATCAATACCGCCAGCTGCTTCAATAGCGGCATCATATTCTACACCAGCTCGCGCAATCTTTTCGCCAGCACTAAGCGGAGCGCCATTAAGCACATCACCTGGAACATGCACTAAATCAGGATTTAATCCAATTAAATCTGTAACTGTTCTTCGAATTGTACTGTGATACGACTGCTCATGTTCAAGAGGCAAACCTATATATTCGTCAAGAGCGAATCCTTGAACCTTACTCACATCAACATTTTCAGCTTTAACCAGATTTGCCAAATGTTCATATGCTTTCAATGGGCTAGACCCAGTTGCCAATCCAAGTACAGCATTAGGTTTGCGTTCGATAAGCGAAACAACACTTTTAGCGTACAGCTCTCCAGCTTCATCTTGATTTTTCACGATAATTACTTCAGCCATCATTGCCTCCTTCAAAGCGCAGATACAAGATTTGCGCAACTCGCACATATTGCGCAAGTACAGTCTTTGTGCTCCTTTTGTACAGTCTTCGTACAAAAACGCTTAACGCATTACTAGCGATAATTCACATTTTATAAAGAAAGCAAATTATCTTGACTATTATTTTGTTTACTTTCTTTACAATTAAAAATACACCAAAACACAGACTTTAACAATGCAAAAAAATACAAAACAATACAAAAATTTCAAGTAACAAGTAGAACTTTTAATACAACTTAAGCGCAACGTACCAAAATATGCGGCATCTAATCGTTATATCAGCATAAAGAAAAACAAAATCACAGAATCTTGCACATTATTTGCATATTTAACCTATTTTTAAGGCGTAAAAACAAGCCAAAAACATTGATATACCAACGTTTTCTACATGGAGCGGATGACGGGAGTCGAACCCGCCTCTGAAGCTTGGGAAGCTTCCATTCTACCGATGAACTACATCCGCACATAAACACTCAAGCAAGCTCAAGCAAACCATTTAACAATATCATGCATCATGCACCATTTATTATTGCGGCAAGTTTTTATTTAAAAATCCGCCAAAATACGTCCAAAATCCGTCCAAAAACATCAGTACAAAGCGAGACGCGACTTAATATCAAACACTTAAATGAAGCTCATTTTCCATATGCATCAACTTTTCAATTCGATCATCTGATGAAGTATGAACGGAAAAGAAACGAGAAAACATAGTAGAACGCTTTTCATACGGGTCAATAATCATAATTGAAGCCATAATATGCGAGCCTGCGCCAAAATCCATCTTATGCAATTCAGAAACATACGCAATTTTATTCAAAGCAGACGCGAGCGCAGACGGATCACCCATAAGTTTACTTGCATCTTCATCAGCACTAAATTCGCGATTTTTAGATAATACTAATTTTATAAATAAAGCGCCAAGCGAACCAAACACGCAACTTAAACATTTACCAATAATCGTAACAATGCCGAAAGCGTGGAATTTCAAAATATCTCGTAACTTCTCCGCTGTTTTTGACTTTTGTTTATCTGAATTGGATTTAACAACTCCAGCATCGGAAGAATCAGAATCGGAATTATCCACGCTAGAGCTACTCAGACTAGAACTATCCCCACTAGAATTATCCCCACGAGAACTATCTCGTTTATCCCAACGATTTTTGTAAATCCGCGCGTGCGTTTCCCCTACGTACATAAGCCAATATCCGAAATAAGAAACAATCGCAGCCATAAAAGATGCTAGAGCAGATACAAAAATATCATTATTGTATACGTGCATCAACTCATGCGAAACTACGCTATGCAATTCTCGCTCATTCAAAATATTCAAAAGACCACGAGTGCAACACAGCACAGCATGACGCTCGCTACGACCTGTCGCAAACGAATTAGGGCTAGAATAAGGCGCAACATATATAGCTGGCATTGGTTTTTCTAAGCGCGCCGATATCTCTCTAACTACCGAATAAAGCACAGGCTCTTCTTCTTCAGTTACTTCACGCGCATTCATTATTGCGATAACAACTTTTTCAGACAGCCAATACGAAGCAAAATTAATAGCAATGCCAATAAGTATGAACCAAATTAGAAACTCTAACTTTGAACCTAAAATAATCCACAACACAATTAGAGGGATCCACATAATTGCGAAAAGCAATGCAACCCTCATGATATTGCGATATTTCTTACCTTCATTGCTAAACATAATTATTATTTTAACTTACACTACTTGAATTCTACATAACATAAACTGAATATTACTTTAGAAAAATCTGGGAATGCCGAGAAATCCCAGCAATAATCTGAAAAATCCCGGCAATATTCTAAAAAATCCTACAATCTAAAAGATTCAAATAATCCAAAATCTGGTAATCCAAGATTCGATAATCTGAAAAATCCAACGATACCTAAGATTAATTATTTCCTAAAGCAGCAGCGCATAAATCTTCAGCTGAAACAACTTTCTTTCGAGTTCTCTGCTCATTGGCTCCAAGCTCACGCTCATAAGAGTCAACTCGCTTCCAACCAGCGTAATCAATTGGTTTAATGCCTTTTTCTGCTAATAATTTATCTATAGATTTTTCATCGCGATCAGGTGCGATTCGCCCAGCATTGCCAGCCTTAGATAAATCCTCAAGCATATTATTAACAATCAAAAGAGCATCAGATTTTGTAGAGCCGATTAATCCTACCGGCCCACGCTTAGCCCAGCCAGTTGCATACAATCTATCACGAATTTCGCCATTTTCTACAGACGTCACTAAGCGACCATCAATATTTGCAAGCAAAGTACGCTTTTCGTCGTAAGCAATACCTGCAACTTCTGCAGGATGATACCCAATCGCGTGATATACAGCTTGAACGGCATACTCCTCGAACTCTCCAGTACGAGTCATTGTGCCATCCGCGCTTGTTACAGTTCGCTCAACTCGTATTGCTTTCACATGCCCATCTTCTCCAAGAATTTCTACCGGCGCGCAGTTGAAGTGGATAATATAACGTTTGTTGGCTGGATTTCCCTCAAAATCAACGTTTCCGCCATCTTCCATATCTTCAGCCATATCGCGAATAGCGAAAAGCTCCTCAACCATTTGACGAGTTAGCTTATCATTACCAGCTACTTCAATAGTCTCATCATCTAGCTCGAAATCGTCTTCGTTAATAATTATTTGCACACCCTGCAATTTTTCCATTTCACGCAATTCTTGAACAGAGAATTTTGCTTGTGCAACTCCACGACGAATAAATAAATGCAAGGTTTGAGTTTGATTTTTTTGCAATCCCTCATACACATCATCTGGAATATCCGTATTAGCGCGCAAATAATCAGGATCTCGTAAAAGCTCGCGAGCAACATCCATTGCAACGTTTCCGCCGCCAATAACAGCTACTTCTTTAGCTTCAAGTGGCCATTCTCGATTGCTAGTTGGATATCCGTCGTACCATTCCACAAATTTTGCGGCACCATATACTCCAGATAAATCAACACCAGGCACACCTTTAAGTGGACGATCCGCTATAGCTCCAGTCGCAAAAAGAACTTCATCATAGCGCTGTAACATTTCTTCAATATTTATATCTTTGCCAAATTCAACATTTGCATACAAATGAATATTTGGATTATCAAGAGTTTTCTCAAGCGCATCCGCAATAAATTTGATACTTGGATGATCCGGAGCCACTCCGTAACGCACTAATCCGAAAGGCACTGGCAATTTTTCAAAAAGATCAATGCGAGCGCTATTACCTAATCCCAATTCTTCTCCACGCTTAGAAAGCTGGCGTAAGAAAATATCCGAAGAATACACTCCAGCAGGACCTGCACCTATTACAGCAATGCGCAGCTGAGATGTTTCGCGTGAAACATTTTCGTTTAAGTTATTTTTTTCCATTATTATCCCCATATTGAGCTTTATCTACGGCACTTTTCACCGTTTTCGCGCTATTTCGCGCGGCCTACAAGCATAGGTTGCCTCAATCACTCAGCAACGTAACTGTAAAGCATTTATATGTAATTCTTCGCCAAAATAAGTCACGTACAAGCTTGAGCCATTACCGTCTGAAGCTAACTCGTATGCTTTCATAATTAGACTAGCGCATTACTTCGTCTTACAACATGCTCAAACAATAAAACACTTAAATAGATAAAATGCTCAAACGAATATTGTTAAAGGTGCCGTAATGAATATCGTAAAAAATATTGCCAAAAAATCTTGATTCACCTGCGTTCGCGCAATGCTGTTAAAGCCCACATAATAGCAACAACATCAATTGCTTCTTGCATCATTGCGCCAATAACAGCTGGAATAAACCCAAAGGCCGCAAAGAGCATACTTATAATTGCCAATCCAATGCCCATCAATACTGACTGAACCATAACGCGTTTAGTATGCTTTGCTACTCTTATTGCGCTTGCAACAGAAGAAATATCGTTGTTCATAATAACTACCTGTGCGCATTCAGATGCTGCAGTATCCGTACCATCCGTTACCGCTACGCCAATATCGGAGGCGGCAAGAACTGGAGCATCGTTTACACCATCTCCAACCATCATTGTTACAGTTGAATTTTTCTTATTTTTAGACGAGCCATAAATTTCTTTTTTTACGTGCGCTAATTTATCTTGCGGAAGCAAATCTGCATATATTGTGTCAATTCCAACGCTTTTACCAATTGTTGTTGCAGCTTGCAAACTATCTCCGGTAAGAATAGATATTGAGCGCGCACCAAGCATACGCAATGCGTCAATAGTTGATTTCGCGTTATCGCGAGGCACGTCTTTTAACACAATCCGACCAACCAGCACTCCGTCAAAGGAAACGTAGGTTGCCATTTCGTCTGCAGCGAGCGCATCAGGCATAGATTTAACAGCAGTATGCTGATCCGCAATCTGACTCATGCCCTGTTTATTAATATCAGTTTGCTCAGTAACATACTTTCTACGCCCAACTCGCACTAGAACGCCGTCTACAACGCCCTGAATACCCTGTCCAGCAGTTTCTTTCACGCTATGCACTACTGGATACTCACGAACACTAGGCAATTGCGGAGTTGAAGATGGATGCGTGCGATCCCACAAAACTGAACCCGCTTTAGCAATACCACCTGCAAGTATGTGCTGAGAATACGTTTCTAGAACGCCTGCGAGCATCACAATACGATCAGCTTTCTGCGTAGTATCAATTATTTCTACGTTCACAACTTGCGGCTGTTTAACCGTCAACGTGCCAGTTTTGTCGAAAAACACGTCTGTTACGCGGCT
Organism: Gardnerella sp. KA00255; assembly: GCF_049244095.1. Lineage (NCBI taxonomy): Bacteria > Bacillati > Actinomycetota > Actinomycetes > Bifidobacteriales > Bifidobacteriaceae > Gardnerella > Gardnerella sp. KA00255. The sequence goes on along the minus strand of NZ_CP058374.1, from coordinate 1,168,626 downwards.
TAATTGCTCAAGCACATCCTGACTTTTTACAACAATTCCAAGCTTTGCTAAACGCCCAGTACCAGCCATGCACGCAACTGGCACTGCGATTAACAACGGACACGGAGTTGCCAAGACTAGCACTTGTGCAAATCTAAGAACATCTCCAGAAAAGCCCCAAGCAAAACCGGCGATTAAGAAAGACAGCACAGTAAACGGCACAGATAGCATATCTGCAAAACGAACTACAGCTGCCCTAGAAGACCTAGCTGATTCAACCAACTGCATTATTTTTTGGTATTGAGAGTGTTCAGATAACTTAGTTACGCGCATAATCAACACAACGCCGCCATTTACGCAACCTGAAAGCACTGAAGCTCCTGCAAACACTTCTCTAGGCACAGATTCGCCGTTAATGGCACTAGTGTCAAGAGTTGCAGAACCGCTTAGTAATTCACCGTCGACTGGCACTGTTTCACCAGGAGGCACGATAATTACGTTTCCTATCTTTAGCTCATCAACAGGAACTGTAGTGTAACGCTGCAAATTTGAGGATATTTCACCGTCCGTACTCGACTGGAGTAACGGACAAATATTGTGTTTATTACCGCAATCACACACGCCACAATTACAGTGACAGTTATTTCGTACGATATCGGCAGCTTCAGAAGAATCAGTTGCGTCTACTTTTCTAAATTCAGCATCGTGACACAGCACGCACGAACTAGGCCTACACTGATTAGCGCTTAGGCACGCTGGCTCGCAAGACTCGTAATTTGCTTGATCATGTTGCATTCCATGCTCAAGGCCTGGCAAAGTCATAAGATGAGCAGTTTTTGGAGCTGCGCTTACTAAAAGAGACAAGTTGCGCTGTGCTTTCATATGAGCAAAATCTTCAATTGCATCCCCAGTAAAAACCATTACTACAATCAAATAGCTTGCCCAAAACTCACCAATACAAAGTGTTGCAAGCAATGCAACAAAAGCAAGTAAATCAATGCCCAAAGTTCCATGCAGTAAATGTTTAATCATATTACGCAAAGAAATAACGCTCGTATATAAAACGAGAAGAGCAATAATAGTTTTTCCTATACTAATGCTTATGGAAATACTGCAATTAATTTTTAAGAAATCAAAGATTTGTTGCGAAAAATTAGAAATTTGCTCACAGAAAGTAGTTAATATAGGCAAATTATACGAGTACAAAGCCGCAATAAACGGAAAAGCAAGAATTACGACTGTTAATTGTGGTGCACGACGGCAATATGCTAAAAGTTTACGCATACACTTTCCTTACGCTGATCAGGTTAACTACGCTTAAAACGCTGCTAACACACGATTTCACGCCTTGTTAACCCACTGAGCACAAATTAAAAGCGCACTCAATACACGGCGTAAAGATTTATATTTAATTTATATTTGTATTTATTTATATTTATTTATATTTAGTAATCATACCAATAGGCCTTGATGAGAAGCATTCTCATAAACTAGCCAGCAAAACCAAACAGCAAACTAATCAGTAAATTAATCAGTAAACTAAAGCAAATTAGCAAACCGACAAAACCAGAAACAGAAACAAAAACAAAAAACAAAAAATCCCAGTCGAAAATCGACCAGGACTTTGTTTGTGGAGCTAAGGAGACTCGAACTCCTGACCCTCTGCTTGCAAAGCAGATGCGCTACCAGCTGCGCCATAGCCCCATTCGGTATTGAATGAAGTAATCACTCAATTCCGTGGGCCCGGGAGGACTTGAACCTCCGACCTCATCCTTATCAGGGATGCGCTCTAACCACCTGAGCTACGGGCCCGCTGCATGTTCGAAAACACACAAGTAGATAGATTAGCACAGGAAAAAGAAAAGTCAAATAATATTAACTATTCTAAAAATTCTTGGCGTGTCGCAATCTATTACTCAAGGTGGCTACGCATAAACCACTGGAACTTTTCAAGTCCTTGCACATGATCCTGAATAATATTCGAGCTAATAACATCCAATTCATCAAGCTCAGAAATAGCCTTACGATCATCGGCAATCATATCGCTGTAATACTCAATTAAAGCTTGCAAATATTCCTTAGTCGACTTACGTCCAGTTAAAGCAAAACGCTTCCATGTACGAGAAGAAATAACGTCATCTGCACGTCCAAGTGGAGATCCACCTAAAGTAGCAATGCGCTCAGCAGTCTCATCAGCTTGAGCTAAAACTTCAGCAACCTGAGGATCAAGCATTTCATGAACCGCAATAAAATCAGAGCCGGTCACATTCCAATGAGCATGCTTAAGTACTAAAGCAGCTTCCTGCTCATGGCTTAAACGATTTTGTAAGATTGCTATAGCTTTCTCACTAGCCGATTCGTCAAGACCTGGAACCATGTGCAACAAAGTCATTTTATCCTCCCGTAATCTTTGTTAGTACAGTTTCTTATATTACCGCTATGCCTCAAGTTGTGCTCTACGACGAACCTCAAGCGTAGCAATACGTCTTCCTTCCACCTCAGTAACAGTCATATCATAGCCGTCAGCATCATGTAACACAGCACCGACCTCACCCATTGCGCCAGTATGAGCTAAGAAGTAGCCTGCAACAGTTTCATACGGACCATCCTCTAACTCAATACCAGTTATATCCGCAAAATCTTCAATAGTCATGCCACCGTCAATCGTCGCAACACCATTAACAAAAGCAGTTGCTTTATTATCATGACCCTGATTTGTTTCCGGCGGCAAATCATACTCATCACGAATATCCCCAACCAGCTCTTCCGTCATATCCTCTAGTGTCACAATGCCATCCGTGCCACCATATTCGTCTATAACAACAGCTAAATGTATTCCACGCTTACGCAACAAAGACAAGCTAGGCAAAAGTTTAGAAGTTCCAGGCAAGCTAATACCCTCGCGCGTTACGTCTGCAACAGTTTTTGCATTAGGATCTCTAACATCCAACAAATCGCGAACATGCACGAAACCAATAACATCATCGAAATCTTTGCCTGTCACTGGATAACGAGAATACGGAAGCTCACGAATTTTTTCAGCAGCCTCTTTAAGACTTAAAGAACCCTCTAAAAATTCAACGTCAGCGCGCGGACGCATAACTTCAGCAACAATTGTTTCCGAAGCGTCAAAAACATCATCCAAAATAGTGCGCTCATCCTGACTTAAACGCTTATTTGTATTTACAAGTACACGCAATTCTTCGTCAGAAACTTCGCTTTCCTTCTCATTCGGATCAAATCCCAAAAGCCTTACGAAACCATTAGTATTCTTAGCAATAAGCCAGATTATAGGCTTGCAAATCAAAGAAACAATATCTATAGCAGGAACAACAGCACGAGCAATTTGCTCAGATCTTTGCATAGCAATACGTTTAGGAACAAGCTCAGAAATAACAATCGAAAAATAAGATATTACAAGCGTTAAAACAATAGTTGTCAGAGGACCTGCAATATGCGCTGGAACACCCCAAGATTTAACTTGAGGCACAATATATGGTGCTATTGCCGATTCACCAAAAGATGCTGAAAGAAAACCAGAAAGAGTTACGCCAATCTGCAAAGTAGACAAAAAAGTATTAGGATCGCGAGCAATACGTGCCACACGAGCACCGCGCGCATCTTGCATCTCCATGCGATCAATTTGCGAAGTGCGCAAATTGACTAGAGCTAATTCTGTAGCGGCAAAAATCGAACCGCATAACAGAAAAATTACAATAAGCACAATGTTAAAAGCCAGCGACATACTTGCTATATTAGTTGACTTCGCTACGATATCAACAATCATACGAAAAATTAATTTTACAATTCCAAAATTCCAATTAAATTCCAATTCGCAAGTTCTAATTAAGCTCACAAATTCCAATTAAAATCACAAATTCACAGAATCACAGAATCACAAACTCTAATTAGACTGACGAAACGCAAATCACATAAAGCTAAATAAACTAAAACTAAATCACGGCCTATAGAAATATCCGATAGGAGGATCAACTTCAGACATTTTGTAAATTTTCAGAATCACGCCCATACGCTGATTTTCTTGCTTACCGATTTTACCAACGTCAATTCGAGCATGCACACGCACCCATTGATGTTCTTTAATTTGCGAAGAATATTTTTTACTCGAAGCAGCATCAGAAAGTTCGCCGACAAATCCAAACGGAGACATATCGAGAATACAGCAAGACATTAAATGGCGTGCTACATAAAATTGTTTAGAAGTAAGAGAGTTAGATTTACTTATAAAACCATTAACTATTACTTCATAGCCCTTATAGCGCTCCAAATTATGATCAATTTCGTCATACCAAGTTCCAAAATCATCATCAGATATTGTAATAACGCGATTTTTAGAATCCAATCCCTGAGGATTTTTATAATTCTGAAAACTTTTAATAGCTATAGCTCGCCCGCCAGCATATTTGTCAAATCCAGAATTCATAGAATCTTGATTTTGTAGCGGAATTACAATAAGCAAAGCCGGAATAAGTATTGCAACCAATATGCGCAGAGATTCGCTTGGAGATACTTTACATACGCCAAAAATAGCGCAAAAAGCTAATAATACGAGCATTATCGAAGCGAGTATCAAATACATAAAAGCGCGCGGAGTAGTAAGCGTAGTATAACTTCCACTAAAAGCCGACCATGCTATTACAGCTGAAAGAAAGCACAAAGATGCTGCAAGCAAAATCCTAGAAAATATAGGACTTTTATGAGATTGAATTCCTATATTCCTACTAATTCTCGTCCAGGTTTTGAAAATCGTCCCGGTTTTAAAAATCGAATTCATATAGCTCCACCCCATGCAAAGTGAATAAGCAATGAACCTAATAAGCACAATACTGTAATTGTTAAAGTGATGCGCAAAACAAACTTAGCTTTGCAATCTGAAAGAAGCATAAGAGTGTTTTTAATATCTAACATTGGTCCGAAAATCAAGAAAGCAATCACAGAAGATATAGGCAAAGACGCTGCTAAACTCCTCGCAATAACGGCATCTGAGCTTGAACAAAGCGAGCTTGCGTAGGCAATAAGCATCATCATTGGTATAGATATGAGCACGAATGTCGTATTTAAACGAGAAGCAGGATCGTTACCAAGCCAAGCTCTTATTACTGAGGCGACTATTGTCCCGAATAAAATAATCGGCATTAAATGAACGAAATCTTCATAAACATGATGGAAATAATCTAATAGCTTTAGTCCGAATGATAAATGCTTAGAAGACTCAGGGCAATTCTCGCAAGTATTTTTGCAATCTTGACAAGTATTCTCGCTATTGCAATTATTTTCGATATCACAAGTATCTTCATTATGAGAACAAGCATCCTTGCAACCGCACGAAAGGCCACTAGCGCCTTCTAAATTCTGTCTTAAAATAAAATTCTGCTTAAGAATCTGGCTTTTTTGTGGAAAAATCACGAAACTTATTCCAGCAAGAAGAGCAATTACAATTCCTAACGCAACGCGAATAACAACAACAGCAGGAGCATCAGAAAACGCGTACCAGGTAGCTAAAACAGATACCGGATTAACAACAGGCACAGCACAGAGAAAAGTAACAGCCGCAGGCAAAGGCAACTTTTTTGCAATTAAACGAGAAAAAGTTGGAACAATAACACAATCGCAAACAGGCATACAAAATCCGGCTGCAATCGCAACTAAAAATCCGTCAGAAGTGGATTTAGGCATATGCTTTTCCACAAATTGCGCTGTGACAAATGTTTCAACAGCAGCTGAAACTAATACTCCTATAAGAGTAAAAGGGACAGCTTGTAAAAGTAAGCCTGATATTCCGCGAATCGTAGTGCTTATAGTAAACCAAGGAAATCGCGCTTGTAATGCTGGAGCCATAGCAATGAATATCGCAATAATAGGCATGCCAATAATCACATATAAATAATGCGCGGAACCTGTTTTTTGTAAACTCGTTTTTTGTAAACTCGTTTTTTGCGAATCCTGTTTCATACCTAAACCATTTACAAAATCTGTTGCCAAACCTAACACAAAAACTAATACGAAATCTGATACGAAATCTGATACGAAAGCAACTTATTTAGCAGGATAATACTTCAACTAATCCATCGCTCATGCGATATCTAGCTCCAACAATCATAAGCTTATCGTTATTTACAGCTTCACGAATAATTTCAGATTTATCACATATCTCCATAAGCATATTAGCAACATGAATACGCTCAATATCGTCAGTTTCCAAAGACTCTTCAACTCCAGCTGCAGCAGCAGGACCTAAAGCGCGAAGCAATATTGATTCTGAAGATTCAAGCACATCATAAATATCATCCTCTTCATCTAAATCGCTCATCATCTTCTCAACTTGCGGCAAAACCGCTTTAACAGCACCGCAATGCTCATGGCCAAGTACAACAAGAACTTTCACACCCAAATCACTAACGGCATATTCCAAAGATGAAATAATCGCATCATCAACAACTTCCCCAGCACTGCGAACTGAGAAAATATCGCCCAAACCGGCATCAAATACAAATTCTGGAGCCACTCGCGAATCAGCACACGAGAGAACAACCGCTGAAGGATTTTGACCATCAATAAGTGATTTACGAGTTTCAACATCTACTCCAGCATGCTCTGATTTACCTTCTGCAAACCGACGATTACCCGCAAGCATTGCGCTTAAAACCGATGTAGCTAACGTAGAATCATCATCGACAACTTCTTGCATTACAACCCCATTCGTCACTTTTTCTCGAACTTGAATTACAACTCTAATTCGAACTTGAATTACAAGTACATTGTATATTTACCAATACGAATAAAGAAAGATTACATCAATCAACTTTAAAGAAAATACAATTTGATTTGAATTTGAAAACTTACAATTTGCAATTTGAAAGCAAAAAATTTGAAATCCAAAAAATAAAGACTTACAAGCCAAAACTTACAAACCAAAATAAATAAAATAATAAAAAAATAATAAATAATAAAAAAGAAAACCTCCAGTAACAAAAGTTACATGAAGGCTTTCTTCGCTAAAATTGCTAAAACTTACCGGAAATCATCCAGTATTCTGCAAGCCTGCAGCAACACCAGAAACAGTGCACAAGATAAGGTAAATAAACTCTGCCTGCTGGCTTTCGCTCAATTCTTCCTTATCTACCTTGTTACGAAGCTTGCGCAAAGCAAGAGACTGAATCACAGACAAAGCATCAACATACGGCGAGCGCACACGAATCGCTTGACCAAGCACGTGACGATGCTGCAAAGGCCACTTATCATCAACTATTTGCAAAACCCACTTACGAGTAAGTTGCATCTCCGAAAGCACTTTATTGCTCAAATCTTCACGATCGCCGAGACTTAAGTACATGCGAGCAATACGCTCATCTGTCTTAGCTAACGACATCTCAATATTGTCAATAAAAGTACTGAACAGAGGCCACTCTTCGTAAGCGCGACGCAAAGTTTCCAAATCGCCAAACTTTTCGCAAGCTGTACCCAAGCCGTACCATGCAGCAAGATTAATGCGAGCCTGCGCCCAAGAGAACACCCATGGAATAGTACGCAAATCATCCAAAGATTTTGCACCCAAACCGCGCTTTGCAGGGCGAGAACCGATTGGGAGCAAACCAATTTCACTAAGCGGCGTAACTGTAGAGAACCACGGAGTGAAATCATCTGTTTGAAGCAAATCAAGGAAACGCTCATGAGCTGCAACATCAAGCTTTTGTGCCATATCAGCATACTTGTGTGTCATCTCAGTATTTGTTTTCTCAACGCTTGGCGAAGACTGAAGCAAAGTTGCAGCAGCAACAGACTCCAAGTGACGGATTGCCAAAATTGGATTACCGTAACGCGCAAAAATAACCTCGCCCTGTTCAGTGAGCTTAAATCGGCAATTTACAGAACCGACTGGCTGAGCAAGAACTGCACGGTTTGCAGGGCCGCCACCACGACCAACAGCGCCACCACGACCGTGGAAAAGCGTCAAATCAATATCATGCTTCTTAGCCCATTGAGCAATACGCTCCTGAGCAGAGTGCAAAGCCAAAGTTGCGGAAGTAGGACCGGCATCCTTGGAAGAATCCGAGTAGCCGAGCATAACTTCCATCTTGCGACCAGTAGCCTTAAGACGAGCCTGAACTTCAGGAATCTTAATAATCTCCTCAAGCACGTTCACAGAGTTCTGCAAATCTTCCAACTGCTCAAACAGTGGAATAACGTCGAGAGTTGGCGCATCCTGTGGGTGAGCGAAAGCAAGACGATTTAATTCAAACACGTCACGAACATGCTGAGCAGACTTTGCGAAGGAAATAATATAACGACGAGCAGCACGCATGCCGTTACGCTTCTGAATTGCTCCCAAAGCGCGGAAGGTATCAAGAACTTCACGAGTCATAGGCTGAAGAGGTCCGCGTTCACCGTGTAATCCGTGTTCACGAATATCTTCCAAAGCACGAGAATGTACAAGAGAATGCTGACGGAATTCCATTTCAACCATGTGGAATCCAAAGGTTTGCGCTTGCCAAATCAAATCTTGCAAAGGACCATAAGCTGCGCGAGGATCTCCACCTTCAGCCAAGGAACGCTGAACAATATGCAAATCTTCAATAAAATCTTCGCAAGAATGATACATCAAATCAGTATCGCGACTAATCGTACGATGTAAACGATCGGCCATAACAAGCATTACAGCACGATGCGGCTCACTCTTAGACACGTCTGAAGCGCTTTCAGTAAGCTGTTCGCTCATTTCGCGCTGACGATTCCAAAGCTCCAACAACTCAACACTTGGAGGCGTTGTGCGCGTTTCCATAGTCAAGCATTTTCCAACTTCACGAGTACGAGCCTCTAAAGCTGCTAACACATGGTTGCTGAATTTACTAGCTACTTGACGGCTTACCTTAGCAGTAACATTCGGGTTTCCATCACGATCTGAGCCAATCCAGCTACCAGGATGGAAGAACGCAGGGCAACGAGGTGGCACAAGACCAGCTTTCTTGCCAAGCAGCCAATCGTCAAATCTGCGATATACAAGCGGAATCGTATCAAATAAAGTAGCGTCGAAAATCTCAAGAATAGTATCTGCTTCTTCAACCGGCGTAGGCTTCTTCAAAGCAATAGGCGATGTACGAAGTAAAGCGTCGATCTCGTTATAAAGACGGCGATAATTTTCACGCTTATCAGATCCGCCTAAACGATGATGCTCACTCAAAAGCTTAGAAATACGACGAATCTTGCCAGCAACAGCTTTACGACGAGCCTCAGTTGGATGCGCTGTGAAAACAGGATGGAACTCTAGCTTTGCCAACAATTCTTTAGCTTCAGCAGGGCTCATTTCAGTTAACAATTTATGATAAGCGCATGTTAATTCATTAACAGGGTCAACTGGATTCGAATCAGCAACATCACATTCACGCTGATGCAATACTGAAACGCGATAATTCTCTTCGCAAAGATTAGCTAAATGGAAGTAAGTTGCAAATGCGCGAGCTAAAAGCTGAGTATCGGTCAAATCCATGCCGTTAATTTTTTCAACAGCTTTGCTCAAACCATCATCAACAGTTTCTTGCGCATCAACCATTTGCGCAAAATGAGCTGTACTAGCTTCAACTGCATTCAAACGCACTTCGTCGAATACCGCTAATAATTTTTCATCAAATTCACCCAATACATCGCGTAAAATATGCAAGCACAAATCCATATCTTGCTGAAGCGATGCTGGTAATTCACGCTCCTCAGGACCTTTTCGTCCTAATCCAGACGTCACAATAGTGGCGTCTGCTGGAGTTACCTGTTGATTCTCAGTTGTCATCAGACCTCCTTGTGCTGGTTGTCAGGTTGCTCGGTCATCTAACTTCCGCGGCTCCTCCGCGGTTATTTGTTTAGAAGTTGCAAGCCCATAGCCTTGGTACCAGCGAGATACCAAGACAATTGTGAACCGACCATAGGACTGATTTTTTTACAACAAAATACCCACATAAATGGCCTCAATAATACGTTTATAAAAGTAGGCAACAGGGGTGCGTATACTAAAAACTGTGAGTACAGCAGAGAATAGCACTAGTGCTGATAATAGCAATAACAACTCTAAAACAAGCGATAACAACGCTAGCGGCGATAGTAGCGATAATAGTGATAATATCGACAGTCTTTTTAAAGATAGCGTTCCTTCAGATAGAGAAAGTTATATCAATAATAAAGAATCGAAAAATAATCCTAAAATTTTGCCTAATGGCCATGTTGTAGGAAAACCATCCGGAAGATTTTTCACGCACGCGATTCCTCTCGACATGGATGACGTTGAAAAAGATTGGGATAAACCAGTTACAGAAGCATGCATAGCTGCAAAATCAAGTATTATCGTTCGAGTTGGTGCTCTAGGATTAGGCGCTGGAACCGGAAGCTATAGGGTTAGAGAGCTGATGCACAGCGTCGGCGAACCCATGGGCGTAAGCGTAAGAGCAGACGTAAATCTCACAGATATCGAAGCCACCTGCACTGATAAGCATTCGCGTATTACTGAAGTTGTTGATTTGCCTTCAACAGGCGTAAATACGGAGAGAATTTGGCTTCTTGAGCATTTTGCAGACTGGTTTAACGTGAAACTTGGAAACGATGCGCTTTATCACTCTAAAGCAACTGTTTCTAAAGAATTAGTAGATACTTTACAAGTTTCAGACGATGAAACAACCATAGTCCAAGCTGCTAAAAAATCTGAAGAAGATGAAACTAAACGCGCTGAAAATAAAGCGATTTGCGATGCTATAGCAAAAGAAAAACCTCGAGGACTTTTTGCTTTAAAACCAGAAAATGCTTATGAGGAACATTTTTCACACGTTAATAATTCACAAAATTTGGATGAAGAACAGCATAAGCCTCTTACTGTTAGAGAAGTTCACGATCGTCTTGACCTCATTAAAAACCGCAAACCTTTGTATAAACCTTGGTTTGCAGGACTCGCTTCTGCTGTAGCATGTGCGTCATTCGCGTTCCTTCTTGGCGGCGGCATTTACGATATGATTGGCGCATTCATTGGAGCAGGAATAGGTCACTGGGTTCGCAGAAGAATGCTCATGCACCATCTAAATCAATTCGTTGTAACATTCGTCGCTGTTGCTATCGGCGCATCTGCGTGCATTGCTTCATTACAGCTTATAGGCTTATTTGACCCTAGTGCACCATTACACAATACTGCTTATATTGGTTCAGTATTATTCGTTATTCCTGGTTTTCCGCTTATCACAGGTGGATTGGATATAGCGAAAATAGATTTCCCGTCTGGAATACAACGTCTTTCTTATACGGTTGCAATTATTCTTATGGGAACTTTAGCAGGCTGGATGGTTGCAAGTCTTATACAACTAAATCCTCAAGGCTTCACTCCTTTAGGATTAAACCCATGGTTAAATGCTGTTTTAAGAATGATTACAGCATTTGCTGGCGTGTGGGGATTCTCCGTGCTATTTAATTCTCCACAACGAATGTGTGTTGTTGCCGGCGCTATAGGAGCAATCACAGATACACTTCGTTTAACTATGGTTGACTTTGGAATTTCTGCTGAAATATCAGCCTTTACAGGAGCACTTCTAGCAGGACTTTTAGCTTCAGCCTGGAGATCTATAGTTCGCCACGGATGGGCACCTCAATACTTGGGATATCCTCGAATAAGTCTTACTGTTCCTTCAATCGTGATTATGGTTCCAGGACTTTATATGTACAGGGCAATGTTCTATCTTGGGCAATTTAACACTATCCCTGCTTTAAATTGGGCTTTTAAAGCTTTTATGGTGATTATTTGCCTTCCAATAGGACTTGCTGTAGCTAGAGTTATCACAGATAAAAACTGGCGTTACGACGTGTGATGTTCTAAGTTTCAGCCCGTTAATTTTTAACAAAAAGCCGCTTACAAGTTTTCTTGCGAGCGGCTTTATTGTTTATTAATTTACTTATTGAAATTTAATTAGTACTTCATTCCCATAGCTTCACGAACTTGAGCAAGAGTCTCCTCCGCAATAGCATTTGCACGCTTATTGCCATCGTGCAAAATATCGCGAATAGCATCCATATCTTTTGCTAATTCTGCTCGACGCTCTCTGTGAGGTGCCAAGAAGTTATTCACATTTTCAATAACATAAGCTTTAAGGGCCCCAGCACCAGAGTTACCAATTTCTTCCGCGATTTCTTTAGGATCTCTTCCTGTAACCAAACCAGCAGTAGTCAAAAGTGCAGAAACTTGAGGACGATTTACTGGATCGAACGTAATCATACGCTCAGAATCAGTTGGACTCTTCTTAATTAACTTAGCAGTTTCTTCAGCAGTAGCTCCGAGCATAATTGAATTACCATAAGATTTGCTCATCTTACGACCATCCAATCCTGGAATTTCAGGAGCATCAGAAAGTATTGCTGCAGGTTCTGGGAAAACTGGATTTTTCTTCGCGTATCTTTCGTTAAAACGGCGTGCAATCGTACGAGTAATTTCAATGTGAGGCAAATTATCTTTACCGATCGGCACTACATTTGCTTTGCAGAATAAAATATCGCAAGCTTGATGAACTGGGTAAGTAAGCAATAAGCCTGTTAAAGCGTGACCTGAAGATTCCATTTCAGATTTTACTGTAGGATTTCTATGCAATTCCGCTTCTGTAACTAAAGATAAGAATGGCAGCATAAGTTGATTTTCTGCAGGAACAGCCGAATGAGTAAAAATCATTGTTTTTTCAGGATCAATTCCGGCAGCCATGTAATCAAGCACGAGATTTAGCACATTATCTTCAATGTGTTCTGTTGTATCTCGATCTGTAATTACTTGATAATCTGCAATAATAATATTCGTTTTTACGCCGCGCTCTTGCATTGCAACACGCTCTTTAATGGAACCGAAGTAGTGACCTAAATGCAATCTACCTGTAGGACGATCCCCAGTAAGCATAGTAAACGACGACGGATTGGTCTTCAATTTTTCCAATGTAGCATCTGAACGTTTTCTAGCTGCCACAAAGCTTGCACTCATCTCATTACCTACAGCTGTTACCTGTGCTTCTTGCGCCATTTACAACTCCTTGCACACGCGTTTTCACGCTTAAAATATGGCTTTTATCGTAAAAGTTTGCTCAGACAATATACGCGGTTGCGGTTAAGTGGTACGCTCTTGTGTGATGAATTGATTGTTACAGAATTTTTAGAGGGGGTCAGATGGGCCGCGGACGACAGAAGGCAAAGCAACAGAAAATTGCCCGTAAGCTCAAGTACCTGACGACCGATACGGATTATGACGAGCTTGCTAAAGAGCTTAACGCTCATGAGCTTGAACAAGAATCCGTCGATCCACGTGAAACAACTGAAAACTACGAAGGTAGCGGCGAGTATCTTGATAACGAAGATACTACATCTTCTACTCAGTATGAAGCTGTAGATGATGATTTAGACGAGTATGCTAAATGGGCTGCAGAATCAGCTGCAAAGGCGATGAATAGTGAAAAAACTTCATCGTCTTCAAATACGCACTCTGCTATTCACCATCACATACCTATGCCTGTACCAAACTTTATGCATAAAAGTGAGAAGTAAGAAGTAAGTAAAAGTATTACGCGACTTTTGCTTTTTGCATAGTATTGTTGTTGCAATTCGAGCGCAGTTTACCCGAATTTTATAATTCTAGCGGTAATATTGCGCTCAAATTGTCTCGTTCGCCCATTGCGCTTATATTCCCAGCTTCTTTTTCTTCATCCCATTTTGTTATTCCGCAAACTAATCGCAACCAAACGCTTGGCTCTAATTCAATAACATCTGGAGGAGTTAAGTTGTGAGGGTCAGATTCTGGGCCTTCTAGGATTTTTACAGCTCCCCAAGGAGCGACTCTTACTTCAACTCCGCAGCCAGGAACTTTATTTTCAAGAACATACAATGAATATCTAACAGCAAGAGCTTCGTCAGTACGGCTAATATTCAAAATATTGCTATTTATTTTCATTGCATTAACTTCATTATTAACTGCTTTTAGCGCAAGATCATTCCAAATTTTTAAAGCACTCTGTCCTCGTGCTATATCTCGTTCAAGTATTACTGACACGTCTTTTATTATCTTCTAAGCAACATACTTTCAGCAATATATTTGTCTTAAGACGTTATATACCAACATTTAAGGGATTGGGGTTGTGGTATTATTGGGTTTATCGTGTGCATTCACATGCCTCTTGTAGTTATCTGAAAAAGTTATCTGCAAAATGGTGATGGTTTAATTGCCTAAACACAAAGTCTTAGGCTGCACACTTTTAGGAAATATATCAAACGGCACAAGGAGTCAAATATGACTAAACACGTCGCGCCGAAAGCCAAAACTACTGCGACGGCATTTGCCAAAGAACTTCAAGAGCACCTCAAGTACACCCAGGGTGTAACGCCAGAGCAGGCCACTACGGCAGATGTGTATGTTGCCGCTGCTACCGCAGTTCGTCGTCACTTGATGGACTCTTGGATGCAGACTCAGCATGACATGGTTAATGGCAATACCAAGGCTGTGGGCTATTTGAGCGCAGAGTTCTTGATGGGCAAGCAGCTTGAGAACGCTTTGTTGAACGCTGGTCTTACTGACCAATTCAATAAGGCTGTTACTAAGCTTGGCTTTGATCCAAAGGCTGTTATCGATGCTGAGTATGAGCCAGGTTTGGGTAACGGCGGTTTGGGTCGTCTCGCAGCCTGCTTCATTGATTCACTCGCCTCTATTGGCGTTCCAGCATTTGGCTACGGCATCCAGTATCGTTACGGCATCTTCAAGCAGCGCTTTGATGAAGAAGGTAAGCAGGTAGAAACTCCTGATTACTGGCTTAGCAATGAAGAGCCATGGGGTCACATTGATTATGGTCGTGACCAGCGCGTCAACTTCGGTGGTGAAGTTGTAGAAGAAAACGGCAAGCGCGTATGGAAGCCAGCTTGGTCTGTTCGTGCAGTACCAGTTGATTACATGGTTCCAGGTTATAATTCTGGTCGCGTAAATACTCTTCGTTTGTGGACTGCTAAGTCTTACGACGAGTTTGATTTGCTCACCTTCAACAAGTCTGATTACTTGGACGCTGTTAAACCACAGGTTGCAGCGGAAAACATTTCTAAGATTCTTTACCCAGAAGATTCCACTCCAGAAGGTAAGGCTTTGCGTCTTGAGCAGCAGTACTTCTTCGTAGCTGCTTCTATTCATGATGCTATCCGCGTATTCTATCCAGGTCAGGATAAGCCGGATCTCACCACCTTCCCAAGCAAGATTAACTTCCAGTTGAACGATACTCACCCAGTTATCGGTATTCCAGAGCTTATGCGCGTTCTTATGGACGAGTACGGCTACGATTGGAACACCGCTTGGGGTATCACCACCAAGACCTTCAACTACACTTGCCACACCTTGCTTCCAGAAGCTTTGGAAGTTTGGCCAGCCAAGCTTATCGGCGAACTTTTGCCACGCCACCTTGAGATTATTCAGGGCATCAGTGAGCAGTTCCGCAATGAGCTTCGCGGTAAGGGCGTTGCTGAGGATCAGGTTGAGCGCATGCGCATCGCTACCGACGCTGACGAAAATGGCGAAGGTGCTGTAGTTCGTATGGCTTACTTGGCTACCTACGGTGGTTCTTACGTTAACGGTGTTGCTGAGCTTCACTCTGAGTTGTTGAAGGATGTCACTTTGAAGGACTTCTCCAGCGTTTACCCAGATAAGTTCAAGAACGTTACTAACGGCGTAACTCCTCGTCGCTTCGTGCGATTGAGCAACCCACGCATGTCTGCTCTTATTACTGAGGGCTTGGGCACCGACGCATGGCAGGGTGATTTGGAGCTTCTCGAAGGTTTGAAGCCATTGGCTGACGATCCTTCCTTCGTTAAGAAGTTTGCTAAGGTTAAGCAAGAGAACAAGCTCGCCTTCGTTGATTTCGCAAAGCAGAAGTATGGCTTTGAAATCAACCCAGACACTATGTTCAACACCATCATCAAGCGTTTGCACGAGTACAAGCGCCAGTCCATGAAGATCCTCCAGGTTATCTCCATGTACGCTGGAATTAAGAACGGCACAATCGACGTTGACAAGATGCTTCCACGCACCGTGTTCTTCGGCGCTAAGTCCGCTCCAGGCTATGCTATGGCAAAGCTCACCATTCAGCTCATTAACAATGTTGCTCGCGTGGTGAATAACGACCCAGCATGCAAGGGCAAGCTTGCAGTGTTCTTCCCACCAAACTACAACATCGAGTTGGCAATGAACTTGATTCCTGCCACCGATTTGGATGAGCAGATTTCTCAGGCTGGCAAGGAAGCTTCCGGCACCGGTAACATGAAGTTCGCTTTGAACGGTGCTTTGACTGTTGGTACTCTCGATGGTGCAAACGTTGAAATTCGCGAGCGCGTTGGCGCTGAGAACTTCTTCCTCTTCGGCATGACTGTTGACGAGGTTGAGAAGCTCTACGCTGAAGGCTACGATCACGGCGGCTCCCGCAAGTACTACGAGTCTGATCCTCGCTTGAAGACCGCTGTTGACATGGTTGCTGACGGCACCTTCTCCAATGGCGACAAGAGCGTGTACGAGCCACTCGTCAACGATTGGCTTACCCACGATTACTTCATGGCAATGGCTGACTTCAGCTCTTACATGGATATTCAGGCTCAGATTGAGGAAACTTACCGCGATCCAATGAAGTGGGCTCGCATGGCAGTTTTGAACGTAGCCAACTCTGGTTACTTCTCTTCTGACCGCTCTATCGAAGATTATCTCGATCGCATTTGGCACACTGGTGCTCTTCCAGCACACGTTGCTGAGTAATTGAGTATTCTCTAATAGCAATACATAAAAATAAAAGGCGGAGGCTGTTAATCAGTTTCCGCCTTTTTGGTTTTTTATTTAGTTCTTTATTTAACTTTTATATAGACTTTTTGCGTAATCTTTTGCGGACCCTTTTTGGGTATACTTTTTGCGCATCCTTGGCTTTCTTGTGAATCCTTCACGCTCTGGTCAAAAACGACTTATAAGCAAAATACGCAACAAAAAATGGTGACAGAAGCTAAAAGTATCCATCACCATATTAGATATGAAATATATTCTTATAATTACTAATCTTCAGAGGCAACTTCTTCATCTGTTGTCTCAGCAGTTACCTTCTTTGGCGTAGTTCCCAAATCGATTGGTGAAGAGCTGTTCTCCCATGGCTCCTCCCAAGGATCATAATCAGGATTATGCTTCTTATAAATGTAATATGCGGCAACACCTGCGAGCAGTGCTCCGAAGAGCAGTGCAAAGAACTTCCAACCGCTGGAGGATTTGTTCTCCATAATGGCTCCTTTCGGGTCATGCTGACCTGCTCATCCAAGTCAACTATTCCTTACCACGATTTTTCGCTTATGTCTAATAATAGTAACTTTACGTGACAGTACCAGTACTATATTCAATAAATTTTGTATATTTGTGCAGCCACATAGTTAATGTTATTTCATGAACAATTTACCAGTAAAACATTTATTAGAAAAATTAAAGATAAATGGAAAAAGTGCCACATATATAATTATTTATGCATGCGTGTTGGTTTGGATTGTACAAATAATTCTTAACACCTTCTCACATAATACTTATGAAATATTCATAGAAAATACGGCCTTCTCCCCTTATCTCATTACTAAAACAAGTTGGACATGGTTCACGTCCATGTTCGTCCACTCATTATCAATAGGACATATTTTCTTTAACATGCTTTGCTTATATTCATTAGGATTAGAACTTGAGCATTTCTTCGGTAAATGGAAATTCTTCTTCTTATATACCCTTTCTGGTTTGGGAGGAAATGTAGCAACTGTTTTATATTGCACAATTACTAAGAACTTTGCGATTGCATCTGTTGGAGCTTCAGGGGCTATTATGGGGCTTATAGGCGCGCTTCTAGTAGCACAGTGGAAGTTAAGGCAGGATGTTAGAGGCACGCTTATTTGGATTGCTATTACTCTAGCTTTGCCGATTATTGTTCCTAATATAGCGTGGCAAGCTCATGTAGGTGGATTAGTAGTCGGATTTGTTTTAGCCGCTTTGCTTAGTCTAAACAATCATATTTTTAAAAATCTTTCTTTAAACAAACGTTTCGCTATTTATGCGATCCTGCTTTTAATAATTCTCGTAGCTATAGCAGTGGCATGCTTCTATTTTGCGTATGGATTAGATTTATTTAGCGACTTAACCGTAAATCAAATATAAATGTTTAAATTATAGTTTTACTTACAATATATGCTTTGCTACTAGCTAGGCGGAGATTTAAGATTTTTCGCCCAGAGCGAAATGTATAGCTCGCGCGTTACAGAGCGCTCACGTCTTCGCTTGCGTTGAAAGTCCACTGGACTTTCAACTTTGAGCAAGCTCACTCATCGAAGTGCATTCGCGCGCTACGCTTTAAGCGCTCATGCAAGTCGATTCGCAGCACGAAGTGGTGATTCATTGAGCGAAGAAGAAAAATTGAAAAATCTCGGTGATTAACCGAAGATTAAAAGACTAAACATGCCAAGAGCTGTCGGAGTTTCTCTTAGAGCAATGTAAAAATCTTGCGATGAGAGAAACTCCGAGAGCTCAGCAACATCGGTTAGGAAAATCTGGCAAAATATAAATATTTAAATTACACGCGTGTAGTTTTCCACACCTGTGGATAGCAATGTGGATAACCTGGGCATAAGTTGGGACTAAATCCACAATATATGCAAAAGTTATCCACATATTTATACACAAACGTTGATAAGTCAGTCTTTTTTGCCTTGTGTGCATGTGTATAAGAAGTTATCCACAATTTAAACTTATCGTGGATAAACTAAATGCTGCTGTTTTTAAATCTTTTACATCCATACTTCAAGCAAAAATAATATTATGTTTTCAGAGTTAGATGCCCCAAAAGAAATCACAAAGCCGACGCTTAAAACTCTTAATTTTATTAAGGAAAATGCGAGTTTAACTTCAGATCAGGCAGCTCTTAAAGCATCGCGCAATGCTGAAATAGACGTTCACTATGCTATTAATCAAATCGCAGGCCGCAAAATAGCGCAAACAAAATTACCTTTATGGGCAAAATATGATGACATAGTTTATCCAGTGCATCTTTCTTTAGAGCAATGCTCATCACAAGCAACAGCGCAATACAAAGCGTTTATAGTTAAAAAATTGATTGATTCCCTAGGAAAAAACGATGAAAACACACGTACACTAGTTGATTTAACTGGTGGTTTTGGAGTAGATTGCACTATTCTTTCTGATTTATTCCAAAAAACTATATATATTGAACAGCAGCCGGAATTAGCAAGTATTGTTCATCATAACATGCAAATTTTAGGCAAAAATAACGTATATTGCTTTAATACAGACAGTACTACAGCTATATCTAGCGTATCTGCCAATCAAAACGCTCAAAACACACAAAGCGCTCAAAGTACCCATAAAATAACCATGATTTATGTAGATCCAGCAAGACGAAATTCACACGGATCTAGAACTTACGCAATTGAAGATTGCACTCCAAATGTCTTATTACTTAAACAGCAGCTACTTAGCATTGCTGATTTTGTTATGATTAAGCTTTCTCCAATGCTCGATTGGCGCAAAACTATAGCAGATTTTAAGGGTAACGTTTCACAGTTGCACATTGTTTCGTGCGAAAACGAGTGTAAAGAATTATTAATAATTTTAGATAACGATATACATACAAATGTTGTTATTAATTGCGTTAATGACGATCAGCTTACAACTTTTTACGCAAAATATGATTTATCATCAAATCGCATAGAAATTATCTCAAAAAATATCTCAAACGAAAATAACGATTACGAATCGCGTATAGTAAATAATTCTTCTGTAAATTCCTTAAACGATTACTCAAACAATTCTTTAGAATATTTAAAAAACTATGCGAGTTACGTTTACGAGCCTAATGCTTCTATTATGAAATCTGGCTGTTTTGAACTTTTAACGCAGCTATACGAAGTTAAGCAGATTTCGTCTAATAGCCACGTTTTTGTTTCGCAAAATCCAATAAAACAATTTCCTGGAAAAATGCTAACTATTACGAATATATGCAGCATGAATAAGCGCGATTTGAAGGAAGCTCTTAACGGAATCACATATGCGAATATTGCGGTAAGAAACTTCCCTATGTCTGTAGATGCTTTACGAAAAAAATTGCGCGTTAAAGACGGCGGGCAGACTCGTATTATTGCGACTACTGATTCAACTAATCGTCATATTTTGATTTTTGCTAAAGCAGAATAAACTAAAGCAGAACAAATACTACAAGATAAACTACAGCAGAATAAGATTTTTAAATAAGCAAGAAACAGCAAAAAACAATAAAAGAATATTAAAAAAAAAATTAGATTATATAGAATTGTGGCGTTGAATTAACATCGAATATCAGAGAATATCAGAGAATATCAAAGAATATTAGAGTACATCCAACGCCACAAAAATCTAAGCATCAGCGCCAATACATGGTCATAAGGAATCCTGCCATCGCAATAAGAACAGCAATAAGTAGATTCCAGGCACCAATACCAGGAATTGGATACATAGGGTTTAAGTAATAAACAACTGCCCAAAGCAATCCAACTATCATTAACGTGCAGAAAAGCGGAACAAACCACGATGCATTCGCTTTAGTGCCCTTAATACTTTCCTCAACACGACGCGTATTTTCAGCTTGACGCTGCATCATACGCTGCATCTGCGGAGTCAAAGTAGACTTATCAGCAGTAGCATTCAATACAGCTTCTACCTTATCCATAGGGACGCCATAAAAATCGTCATGAGATTCCTCATTATTATTTTCGCTTGCCCCAGCAGCGTCATCAGCTGCAGTCGTGTTCAACGCTTTTAATTCTTCGTCAGCCATAACTGTAACTCTCCAATCAATAGGCTACACGCTATAATAATAGTTACACTCGAACGCGGAAAGAAACGAAGTATTATGGCAAAGCAAACAGGACGGCATGCAGCAAGAAAATCCATGCTTAGTAGCATTGCTGTTGCAATTGCTGTTGCTTTCACAGGGTATTTATTTGTCACGAATTTACGTGTTAATCGCACTGCTTTTATAACTTCCGATACTGGGCAGATGGTCGAACGTAATTCTCAAAGAGCTAAAAGTTTAAGAGAAGATGTTAAAGAACTAGATTCGCAAATAAATCTGTTAAATAAAACTCTGGGAAATAATAGCGAAACAAATTCTATTTCAGGTGCTGAAAGCAGTACTGTACTACCCGCATTACAAGGTCCGGGTATAACCGTAACTCTTAATGATTCACCTTTATGGAAATCTGCCGTAAACGGATCTGGAACTTCTGCGAATATAAACGATTACGTAATACACCAACAAGATATTGAAGCCGTTGTTAATGCTTTATGGCGCGGAGGCGCTGAAGCAATGACTATACAAGATCAGAGAGTATTATTTAATTCTGCTGCTATTTGTATAGGAAATGTTTTGATGTTACAAGGACATCAGTACTCACCACCATATAAAATATCTGCTATTGGCTCTACTGAAAATATGATAGAAGCGCTGAACAATTCTCCAGCGATTCAAACGTATAAAGACTATGTAAGTGCTTTTGGTTTGGGGTGGAAAGTAGAAAAGATGAAGAAATTAAGTTTCCCTGAAGCTTCAGCTTTACTACAACCATTACGATATGCGACTGTTCCACGAAGAACAGATATTAAGGCCAATGATTTACAGAGTCATTTTAGAAACAACGAAGGAGTAGCATGAGGCACTCTACGAATATGCAAAGTAATCAATACGGGGTTGCTAAGAAGCGAACTAGTCCTTTTTGGCAAGCTGTAAACGTACTCAGTGAGATTCTCATTGCTTGCGCTGTTATATGCATACTTTATATTGTTTGGCAATTGTGGTGGACTAGCGCACAATCAGAGCATGCACAAATAGCAGCACGTTCGTCGGTTTCTTGGACTAATCCTGACCAAGGTAATAAAACAAAAATAGCTCCAAAACAATCTGGTGAACCTCCTGTAGAAGGAAAAGCAAAGATTGGCGAATTATTTGCTCGCGTATATATTCCACGCTTCGGTAATCAGTGGGAGCGAAACCTTGTAGAAGGCTCTACTCTTGAGCTTTTAAACCGATCAGGACTTTGCCATTATGAAAACACGCAGTTACCTGGCGAAATGGGAAACGTTGGTATTGCAGGCCACCGCGAAGGTTATGGTCAGCCTTTAGGCGATGTTGATAAGCTCAAGGCTGGAGATCCGATTATTATTCGTACTAAGAATTATTGGTATGTGTACAAGTACACAAGCTATAAGATTGTGACTCCTAGCCACTCAGAAGTTATTGCGCCAAATCCTGAGCACCCTGGTAAGGACCCTGTTAAGCGCATGGTAACCCTAACAACTTGCGAGCCAAGGTATTCTACCCCAACTCATCGTTGGATTAGCTACGGCGAATTTGATTATTGGGCTAAAGTTTCAGATGGAATTCCAAAAGAGCTTTCTACTGTAGATTCAAACGGAAAAATACGTTTCATTAACAACGAACAGCAATCTCTTATCTCTCATCTTGATTCTTTGGTAATGCCAATAATTGTTACTGTTATTTTGTATGTGCTTGTGTTTATTGCTAGCGCAGTAGCATGGCGTTGGCCGTTGCTACGTAGCATTCGCGCTGGTTTAAAGCCTAAGCCAGATTTCAGCATCTTTGGAGGAATCGCTAGGATCCAACCTGGTATTTTACCAATGAGAATACTGCTTCAGCTATTGCTTTACTTGATGATTTCTATGGTTCTGTTGCAGTGGATATTCCCATGGCTATCTTCAACGGTTCCATTCTTGCAAAGCATGTCTAATTACACACCAATCTAATATTTAATAAGGCATGTATAACAAAGAAGGCGGCTCGTAGGCCGTCTTTTTTGTTACGTCTCACTAAAGATGTCTATAGTTTAAAGTCCACTGGACTTTCAACTTTGAGCAATCTCAGCCGAGCAGCAATTAGCAGTGAGGATCAGTGCTTAGGCAGGTCGTCGCGCTTAGTTTTGTGGACTTATATATGATCTAAGTAAACAAAACCAAGAACACTCCCCCGACTTTGTTTACCAACACGCTACTTAAGTAAACAAAACCAAGAACACTCCCCCAACTTTGTTTACCAACACGCTACTTAAGTAAACAAAACCAAGAACACTCCCCCAACTTTGTTTACCAACA
This sequence comes from Gardnerella sp. KA00255, assembly GCF_049244095.1. Taxonomy (NCBI): domain Bacteria; kingdom Bacillati; phylum Actinomycetota; class Actinomycetes; order Bifidobacteriales; family Bifidobacteriaceae; genus Gardnerella; species Gardnerella sp. KA00255. Next base: position 1,145,447 of record NZ_CP058374.1, on the reverse strand, counting down.
CGCTACTTAAGTAAACAAAACCAAGAACACTCCCCCAACTTTGTTTACCAACACGCTACTTAAGTAAACAAAACCAAGAAACCACTCTTGCTTTTGTTTACTTACACACCAAATAAGCACGACGACTTGCTCTGCTACTAGTTAGGCAGAGCAGCTTTAAGCGCGAATGCAATCGATTCGCAAAAAAATAGAGCGCGCGAACTTTTATTCACACGCTCTAATTTAAGCAACTGTCATCTGCTTAGCTTAGCTAAGCTTAGGCTTAATTGTTGCCGCCATTTGAAGACGAATCAGACGAGCCAGGACGCGATTCTCCATAGTCATCTGAAGAACCAGAGGACTTAACTGTAAGCGTAATCTGGCTGCCTTTGTCAATCTTATTTCCTTCAGTAGCAGACATTTCAGATACAATATCATCATCTTTAGCAGATGACGAAACTACAACTTTAAAGCCTTTAGCTTCAAGAATCGTCCTTGCTTGCTTCACAGTTACAGTACCCAAAGCAATATGAGGTACTTCAACCTTTGATTTACCAGAGGAAACGTAAACCTTAATTGAACTATGAGGCTTTACAACAGTTCCCGATGAAGGATCCAAACGAATTACAGAACCCTCATCTACAGAATCAGATTCCTCAGTAGTGCTATCTGTACTAAATCCAAGATTTTGCAATTCGCTGATAACTGAATCCTTAGGACGTCCAACCATTCCATCTGGGACTTTAGTCATTCCAGAAGAAATGTACAAAGTGATTGCAGAACCTTTATCTGCAAACGCTCCACCCACAGGATCAGTTCGAGTTATATGATTCTTCTTAACATCCGCACTATCTTCCACGCTCACGCCTGCAACCTTAAATCCAGCGCGCTCTAGCGCTTTACGTGCGGCTTGCTGAGAAAGATTAGTTACATCTGGGATCTTAGTGGATTGAGGCCCAGCAGAGAACCACAAAGTGACTTTGGATCCTGAAGAAACATGCTCTCCACCCCTTGGAGACTGCCTTATAAGAGTACCTTCAGGTTTAGTAGAATTATTATCGTAAATAACTTCAGCTACCAAACCTAGAGAACGCAACTTTTCACGAGCAGCATCTTGAGTTGTGGTTTCTCTGAACTCCGGAACAACAACATCCCCAGAATTCCTAGTTATCATGAGGATAAACATTAAACCGACTATAACTACAAGCGTTACAATAACACCAACTACAGCGGTTATAACTGTCTTCTTACGTTGCTTAGCTTGAACAGCAGCACGCTGAGCTGCACGAGTCGCAAACATTCCAGTATTACTAAAATCATCACCATATTGAGCAATAGGATTAAAAGTTTGCGTAGATGCAGTATCAAAAGTATTCGTGTTTTGGCTTGCAGACATTTCTGCTTGCTTACGTGCTTTCATATTTGCAAGATCCGTTAGAGGATTAAAAGCGGCAGCAACAGGTACACCACCATTCATGAAAGCAAGAACATCATTTTTAAACTCAGCGGCAGTAGCATAACGATTTTGACGATCTTTTGCCATAGCTTTAGCGCAGATTTTATCCCACATAACAGGCAAACCTGGAACCAAAGTACTTACTGGAGTTGCAACTTCAGAAACATGCTGATAAGCGATAGAAACTGCGGAATCACCTATGAAAGGAGGTCTTCCAGTAAGCATCTCATACAATACGCATCCTGCAGAATACAGGTCAGATCGCATATCAACTTGCTCTCCACGAGCTTGCTCAGGAGATAAGTATTGTGCAGTACCAACAACACCTTGAGATTGTGTCATAGTTGTTGCTGAATCATCCAATACGCGAGCAATACCAAAATCCATGACCTTAACAACGCCCTGTTCAGAAATCATGATATTGCCAGGCTTAATATCCCTATGGATAATTCCCATTCGATGCGAATACTCTAATGCATTCAGCACGCCAAGAATTATTTGCTCAGCATCGCGTTGACTTAAAGCGCCATTCATTTTAAGAATATCGCGAAGAGTTTTGCCCTTAACGTATTCCATAACTAAGTATGGCAAGCATTCTTCAACACCATTGTCAGTAACTACTGATTCTTCTCCAGAATCATAAATATTAACAATGTTTGGATTATTCATTTGCGCGATTGAATGAGCTTCCCTGCGGAATCTTGACAAGAAGATTTCGTCAGTAGCCAAATCAGAACGCATTATCTTCACAGCAACAGTTCTTCCAAGGCGATTATCCTCCGCTATCCTCACTTCAGCCATTCCGCCGCGGCCAATAAGCTCTCCTAGTTGGTATCGGCCATTCGCTAATGAGGTGGGCATTGTATTACTCATTGCTGCTCCTTGAGATTATTGGTATCAAAAATGTTTATTATATTTACTTTTGTTTGAGGTTCACTTTTTACACGACGAGTAGGCCGTGAATTATGGGGATTAAACGTTGAATTTTTATTTTCAAAAGAGGTCTGCTGATCTAACAATCTTCTCTCAATTTTTGAAAGAACTTTTGCAACTGTAAGAGCATCTTTTGGACGATCTTTAGGATTTTTAGCAAGCATTGACATTATGAATTGTCTTAGCTGCAAATCTATATTTTCCGGAAGCGGAGGAACAGGGTCATTAACATGCGCTGCTGCAATATCAACAGGAGTAGCGCCAGTAAAAGGCCTATGTCCGCAAAGACCTTCATATGCAACAATTCCAAGAGAGTAAATATCGGATTGCGCAGTAGCTTGCTCTCCTTGTGCCTGCTCAGGTGAAATATATTGTGCAGTTCCAACAACCATTCCATCCTGAGTAATCTGCTCTTGATCGTTTGAATACGAAACACCAAAGTCTGTAATTTTCACGCTGCCAGTTTTAGAAACCATAATATTCGCAGGTTTCACATCTCTATGTATAACGCCATGTGAATGCGCAACGAAAAGACCTCTAGCAGTTTGAATAAGAATAGGCAATAATCGCGTTGGCTCTACTACTTTTTCTTTATGATACAAATCAGCCAATGACTTACTTGGTACGTATTCCATAATTAGGAATCCAATTCCATCATGCTCATAGTAGTCAAACAAGGCAGCAATATTAGGGTGCGCAAGATTGGCAGAATTATGTGCTTCAGCGCGCAAACGCCTTAACTTAGCCTCAACATTATTAGTATCAGTCCTCAAAGCCTTGATAGCAACTACTCGTCCTAGCTGTATATCAAAGCCTTTCCAGACTTCACCCATACCACCTTGTGCAAGACGATGATCGAGGCGATATCTATTATGAACTAATTGTCCTTCTACAAGTTTCATCGAGTAAGTGCCTCCTTCATCACCGTTTTCATAACTGGCCCTGCAGAAAAAGTTCCAAAATTATTGGCGTTATGAATAACAACCGCTATAGCTATTTTAGGGTCTTCTGCCGGAGCAAATCCAATAATCCAACCATTTAATGCTTGATTCTTAAAACCAATTTGTGCAGTACCTGTTTTTATAGCAACATTAATATTCGGTATCGCAAGATGAGGATTGCCTTTTGTAACAACAGACTGCATCATATGAGTTAACTTTGTAGCATTATCAGCACTCATAACATCACTCATAACAGTTGGCTTAGTTTGTGAAATAACTGATAAATCACTAGATCTTACACAATCCACTAACGTTGGCTTCATAAGAACACCTTTATTAGCAATTGCCGCAGCAATCATTGCACTTTGCAAAGGAGTTACAACTACGTCTCCTTGACCAATTGATTCTATAGCTAATTTATCAGGTGTTGGTTTAAGAGGAATTTTAGATGTTACAGCTCTCATAGGGAGCCCTGAAGAGTCTGATCCATCTAGAGTAATAGAACTAAAGAAACCGAACTTCTTTGCTTGCTGAATAATAGCGTCAGATCCTAAAGATACGCCAAGCTGAGCAAACGCAGTATTAGACGAATACGCTAAAGCATCTTCAAGCGTAATTTTACCGTCTTTGCCAGCTGCTTGATAAACAACATTAGTTAATTGAGTATTAGTTCCTGGAAGTTTATAACTAATACCAGCTGGAATAACAGTATCTGGCTTATACTTACCAGATTCCAAAGCTGTTGCAGCTATAACAGTTTTAAATATTGATCCTGGAGCATAAAGTTCTGAAATAGAACGATTAAGCATAGGATTGCCAAAGTCTGAAGTTAAGTCACTATAAGCTTTATTTACTTTAGCAGTGTCATGAATGGCTAAAACTGAAGGATCGTAGCTTGGCGTACTAACCATTGCCTTAATTCTGCCAGTCTTAGGCTCAATCGCAATTAATGCAGCGCTTTTATCTTTAAGCAAATCGTATGCGACTTTTTGAAGCTTTGGATCAATAGATGTTTCAATAGAAGCACCTTTATCTGATATGCCAGTGAACAATGACTTGAATTTTTGCCAGAATAAAGCGTGTGATTCTCCACTTAAGAATTCATTTCGAGAAGCCTCAATACCTCTATCTGCTCTTTGGCTTATTGAGAAATATCCTGTTATAGGAGCATAAAGATTTCCTTCTGGATAATATCTTTGATAAGCAAAAGCGTCTTTCGAAGGCTCAGATTTTGCCAATACAGTTCCGTCTGAAGCTAATATCGGGCCTCTAGGAGCACCAAACTCATTGTATAAAGCACGTCTATTTCTAGGATCGGAATTCAAAGCTTTAGCTCTTATAGAAGTCATCATCATGCTTGAAATTCCAAGAATAACAAACAAAATTACGACTGTAATAAAAAGCTGTTTCAAGCATTTATTCATTTCTATCACCCCGATTTTCAGAGTGAACATTCGTGTTAAGAGAAGGAACAACCAATTCAGGCCATGACTCATCATCTATTTGAGTATTAAGCGAATTATATGAATAAGATGAATTATTGTAAGAATTATTATTTACATCGCCTTCTGAATTTTCTTCAGCTTCTTCAGCTTCTTCAGAATACTCATTACCTTCTGAATCCTCGCTATTAGAAATATTCCCACCCTTCTCTGCGCGCTCTTGCAATTCACGTTCTCTTAAAGCAGCCAGAGCTTCATATTGGAATGATTCAGAAAGCTTTGTAGATTCAGGCTTATTGGCCGAATGCGAAATAATGATAAGTATTGCAGCAAGTAAGTAATTTGCTACTAATGATGAGCCACCTGCAGCCATATAAGGCATAGTTAAACCAGTTAGTGGAATAACTAATGTTATGCCTCCAACAACAGTGAAAACTTGGAAAGCCATTGTGAAAACTAATCCCGATGCAAGTAGCTTTCCAAATCCATCTTTAATTTTCATAGCTGTAATAATGCCGGAGGTGATAATAATCAAATAAAGCATTAATATTGCCAATAATCCGGTAAGACCTAGCTCTTCTCCAACAGAAGCATAAATAAAATCAGAATTAGCTAAAGGAGTAATCGCAGGATGGCCTTTACCTAAACCTGTTCCCATTGTTCCGCCAGAAGCTAATCCAAAAAGACCACTTACTATTTGTGCAGAACCACCAGGGAATCGATTATAAACTTCTGAATCAAATGGATGAAGCCATGCATCAACCCTGTATTGAACGTGTGCGAATAATTTAGTTGCAACTAAGCATCCGATAACAAAAGCTATGAATCCTATTGCAAGCCAGCTTTTTCTACCTGTTGAAACATACAGCATAGAAACAAACATTGCAAAGAACATCAATGACGTTCCTAAATCGTGCTGTATTACTAACACTCCCATTGAAACTGCCCAAATTATTGCAATAGGACCAGTGTCTTTCAATCTAGGAAGATGAGCTCCAAAAATCTTAGCTCCGCCAACAGCAAGACGATCTCTATGATTGAAAAGATAAGCTGCAAAGAAGAACGATAAGAATAGTTTTGCAAATTCACTAGGCTGTAGAGTATGATCTCCGAATCCAATCCAAATTCTTGCTCCACCAATTTCTTTTCCTAAACCTGGAATCATAGGAGAAAGAAGAAGAACAAGGCCAATAATCATGCTCACATATGAGAATCTTCTAAGAATACGATAATCGTCAATGAACAGAACAAGCAAAATAGAAAGAACTAATGCTACAGATATCCAAATCATCTGTTTGAACGCAATATTCGTACCAAGTTGCTTATCAATACGAGCTATCATTACTGTTCCTATTGATGTTAAAAGCAACATACAAGGAAGAATAACCTGACTTGCAAAAGGCTTTTTAAATAGCAATATTACCCATAAAATTATGTAAAGAACTGCTATTAGTACGAGCATTGATACGAATTTTGTTGACATGTATCCGTCTATGCGCAAAAACATTTGGAAGAATGCTATAGCGGAAATAACCATAGAGAATACTAATAAAGCAATTTGTCTAATACGAGTCAAAGTCATGAGTTTTTACCCTCCTGACTTTTATCATCCTTGCTTTTATCTGAATTTTCTTCAGATTTATCAGAATCTTTATGAGAATCAGATTTAGAGTTATCGGAACTATCTTTTTTATCGGAAGACTTATCAGACTTATCAGATGATTTATCCGACTTATCAGACTTGTCGGAAGACTTATCAGACTTATCAGTCTGAGTAATTTTATTGTCGTTACGCATTTTTTCTAATTCTCGAGAATACATTCCTCGACGAATCAAATCAGCATGCCCACGCGCTTCAGAAAGACTGCTTACACTAATACCAGATTTAAGTCTTTCTTGCCAAGATTTATCAAGATCTTTAATTTTAATATCCGTTGATTCAATTTCGTGAGACAAAGATAATCCAAATATATTCGTCGGAACACCTTGGTAAATAACAACATGATCATTGCTGCTTCCAACGTAATATTGCATTTGAGTCCAAACATAAACTCCATAGCTACTGCCGCACACAACGCAAATAGCAAATAATGTTGCAAGAACTACGCCAATACGCGTCCAACGAATACGTAAATGATTAGCTCTCTTGGCTTCTTCTTTTTCGCGTTTTACAGCGCGAGCAACATCAGGATCTCTAGGATCGCTGGAAATCTTACCATTCTTTTTAGTAACAATAGGAATCTCATTTGTATCAGGAGTATTTAACTCAACTGATTCTTCGCGAAGATGAGAAGGCTGAACTAACCTAGTTGTTTTTTCTTTATTAACATTTTCAGAAGATTGATCACTATTTTGGACTAAAGCTGCAGCCCTTTGAGCAGGTGATTTGTCATCGCGCAATATAGGCGTCGAAGAAACAGCCTTATTTACAATATCTGCAATAGATTCCAAATCTAGACTTGCAGCACCGCCAATTAATGGAGTTTGATGAGGCAAATCAAAAGCATCCGCATCTAAAGCCAAAGTAGCATCAGCTATTACAGCAGTAACATTATCTGTACTGCCAGCGCGCAAAGCCATAGAAACAAGTTTTTGAGCACATTCTTCCTGATTAGAAATAGTACTCATAACTTCCTGAATAGTTGAATCTTCAAGAACTCCACATAAACCATCAGAGCATAAAAGCCAACGGTCAGAAGGATGAGCCATTCTTATAGAAATGTCCGGACGAGGATCAATATCAAAATCTCCAAGAACACGCATAACAACATTTCTTTGAGGATGATTACGCGCTTCTTCAGGAGTAATATGCCCCATATCAATCAAATGCTGAACATAGCTATGATCAGACGTCATTCTTATAAGACGATTATCTCGTAATAAATATGCTCTAGAATCACCTAAATGAGCTAAAACCCAATAACTATGAACTAAAGATAATGCTGTAACAGTTGTTCCCATTCCAGCTAATTTTCGCTCACGTTTAGCTTTCCCAACAATAGCGTCATGAGCAGCCATAATGGATGTTTCTAACATGTCTGAAACTTTTTTAACATCATCTGGCCTAGAATCTTGCTCAATATGCGCTAAAGATCTTATAGCAATAGTAGAAGCAGTATCTCCACCAGCATGACCGCCCATACCATCACAGATTGCAGCTAAATGTTCTCCAGCAAAAGCAGAATCCTGATTATTACTACGCACTGTTCCAACATCACTAACAGCAGTAGCATACATAAACAGAGTTTTGTCTACAGAAAAAACATCACTATGAAATTCTTTTGCTTTATCTACTTCTTCAACTCCTGAAAATTGAGTGGAAATACTATTAGCAAGAGAATCCTTAGAATCCTGACTATTATTAACGTCACTAACTCCAGTTGTATTATCATCCATATTTGAATCAGATTGAGTCATATTACATATCACCTCAATTCAAACATGGTTGCGCCAATACGCACAGAAGTTCTAGGCTTCAATACAACTGGTTCTGTTACACGAGTATGACCAATCATGGTTCCATTTGTGCTACCCAAATCTTCAAGAACCCAAGATTGAACATCATTGTTAAAGTAAACGCGAGCATGATTAGACGATACAAATTCGTCGTTAAGAACTACCGTATTAGAAGGGGATCTTCCAAGAGTTACACCAGAAGCATTTAGTGGGAAAGAAGACCCAGCTAAAGGACCATCAATAATAACTAAAAGAGTTGGACCTTTATGATTTTGCGTAGAAGAATTATTGGATCTAGATATTTTACGAACCCTATTCCCGTTAGAACGCGCAGGTGAAGCATTTTTATCAAAAGACTTCTTTTTACGCGGACTAAAAACTTCAATATCCCTACGCAAAGAACGAACAGCACACCATACAAATAGCCAAAGTAAAGCTAATAAACCGTACTTTAATATTGCAAACGTTAACTCAGTAAAAATCATGTGCGTACTCGTCCCTTAGAATTTCTTTTACTCCTGATCCTGAGAGGAAGCCCAATAAAGGATACGAGTTCTGCCAATAGTAATTGTATTTCCATCAACTAATGTAGCTGCAGGAACTTGATGACCTTCAACATAAGTTCCATTTGTAGATCCTAAATCTCTAGCAATAACACCATCAGAAGTGATATCAATACCTAAATGACGACGGGAAATACCAGGATCGTCAATAACAATATCACAACCAGAACCGCGTCCTAAAATAGTACGATCTTTAGTCAGCAAATACTGGTTACCATTTATTTCAAGCATAGGGTGATTCTGTGATTGATCATCAGTAGTAACAGGAACAGCGTTACCCTGCACAGATTCAGAAGATAATTGGAAATTACCTTTTGTCAATTCCAAATCTTCTTCAAAAATAACTACTACTGGGCCAACAAAAGCATAATGCTGACTTTTAGCATATTGAGTTAAATTATCAGCAAGCTCATTTGCTAAAGCTTCACTACCCCATTGTTCAATATGATCAAAATCAGGAGTGCTCAACTTAAATCGATACTCGTTAGGAGCAACTGTATGATCCCTACCAATAGGCATAGCTTCAGAATCAATCTCACGTTCCAAAGCACTAGACAGATCTACAGGCTGTAAATCTTTAGAGCCAAATTTTGCGAAGACACCGTTCATTGCACCTTCAACGCTCTTCTCAAGTCTGTCAAGCACACTCATTATAAACCCTTTCTATCTTTTCAACATAGTACTCGTCACCGGGTACGGTATTCAACTTTAACTTTTTGCATACTTTTATTAACACTATTAAACATATTCTTTACACAACATACCATTTACTTTTAAAAGCACTAATCAATAATAAAAATACGCCTCATACAATAATAACTGTCATACTAGCTGTAGTAATCTTAAATGATATGACGAATTACACTGATAATAAATCCGATAAGACACAAAAAAATCTGTCTTCACGAAATATAAAGATATATTTTCTTTATTCAATAACATTCTTATTAGCTATTTTTGTTCCAATAATCGGAAAACTCTTACTCGTTAAACAAGAAGAAAGAGAATTTGAAACATCTATAGTTTCTTTCTTCCACAATAATTCTCCAAGCTTTATTCTCTCAGCATCTAAAGTTCTTGCAATACTTTTTTCAACTAAATGTTGCATTGCTATATTAGTTCTTTTAGCATTACTTTCACTTTATTTGCACAAGAATTACAAAACAACTATTGTTCAGCTACTAATATCATTGCTACCAATGGTATATGTGTTCGCAATAAAATTCATAGTTCACCGTCAAAGACCAAATCTTGTTACTGAACTACCACCTGATCCAAGTTTTCCTAGCGGACACACAGCTGCTGCTGTAGCAATTCTTACGATGATTATGCTTATGGTTTATTTAAAGAAGCCACTTTTTATTCATTTTGAATTATTAATTAGCGCAATAGTTGTTATTATCGTAGCTTTATCAAGACTTGTTGTAGCAGCACATTTCCCTACAGATGTTCTAACTTCTGCGATTATTTACCCATTATTATCGACAACTATTTTTTACATATTCCAAAAACATAATCTATACGAATTTGTTGAAGTAAAGAATATAAACGGATCAGATATATTAAATCAAATAGAAAATTAAATAAAAATAAAAAAAATAAAATATTTAAACAAACTATGAAGCTTAAGCGAATATGAAAATTCCCCTTCTACTTTTAAAAGTACTAGGGGAATTTCATTATTAAAAAATGCAATTATTAAAACACTGTAATTATTAAAGTACTGTAATTATTAAAATATTTAGTTTTAGAAATTAATTATCTTTTGAAATCTGATCTCTAATATCTTTCAATAACGAGATCATTTCTCTTTCCCTATCAGCACGCTTTTCTTCTTCAGTTTTTTCTTTATCAAGTTGCAATAAATTAACTCCAACTTCTCGCAACTTGTTTATTGGAAGAACTATGAAGAAATAAACAGCAATAGCGACAATTAAGAAATTTAAAATAGATCCTATAACAGCTCCAAAAGATATTGTTGCTTTATTAAAAGTAATAGTCAAAACGCCATCTAATTCAGGTTTTCCACAAATCATTGCTATTAGTGGATTAATAATATTTTTCACAATAGATGTAACCACAGCGGTAACAGAACTACCCATTACAACACCGACAGCCATATCAATAACATTCCCACGCGAAATAAATTTCTTAAATCCTTTTAGCATTTTATTTCCTCTATGGATATGAATTATTTAATTGACTAATTTATAACCACTACTAATTTCTATTAATTAATTTCCTATTAATCAATAATTTTTAGTCATCGCCCAAGGTTATGTGAATACCACCAACTAATGATCCAACAACGTTATAAAGCAGTGCAAAAATCACAGAAAGAATAGTAAGAATTAATATTTCAACAACGGAAAATATTGTTACCGAGCTTAATACAGTCGATAGCGAGAATACATCAGCAAGATTCAAACCATTACTATCTAAGCCTGTTGAAGAAACAATTTGAGTGACTTGATCAAAAACACCAACAATGTTCATGAATACCCAAACTAAGCCTGATGCAATAATTTGAATAATTCCAAGAGCAAAGCTCAACAAGAATGACACTTTAGCAACAGACCATGCGTCAACTCTTACTAAAGATAAGCTCATTCTACGAGCACGAGGATGGTTAGCCGAGTGAGTACCTCTTTTTGCTGATGAAGCTACTCCTCCAATAGTGCGAGGTTTAGCACTACCACCATTTTCAGCTACATAATTTCCAGAAGAAGCCATACGCGCTGGTTCGTAATCCTCGCTCATTAATTATTTCCTTCTCTTATATTCGTTTAGTCAGTACAACATTTTACAAATACATAATGTGCTGATTAAGCCTATTTATTGCTTATCCTTATTAAAAAAGAGTATCAGTCGAAAAGGACGATGCCATACGACTAATACTCTTTTATTTGAATATTTTGCTTAATTATTTTACAAAATACTTCATAAAATAAATTTATTTAATTTTTATTATCTTGGGTAATTTTTTACTCAAAATTATTTATCATTACTCATCTGAATTTTCTTCAGATTCATAATTGTTTTGAGATTCATTAATTTCTTGACTTTCTTGAGAATTAAATTCAGAAGATTCTTGACTTTCATCAGCCTTAGAATTTTCGTCATCTTTTTCTTCATTACGAGCAATAGAAATAATTTCATCACCCTTATCTGGCTTAGCTAAAGTCACACCTTGAGTTGTTCTACCAGTGCGCTTCACTTCATTAACGTCAGAGCGAATTACCTTACCAGACTTCATAATTGCCATTACTTGATCTGTTTCTTCAACAATCAAGGCACCAACTAATGAACCGCGACCCTCTGCAAGTTGAACAGCTTTAACACCATAGCCGTTTCTTCCTTGCAAACGATACTCTTCAATAGCAGTTCTCTTAGCAAAACCTTCATTAGTAACAACAAGAAGATCTTTGCTTGTTTCAGAAGAAACAACATCCATATCAAGCAATTCGTCGCCATCTCTAAATCGCATACCTTGAACGCCTGCAGTTTGGCGACCCATTGGTCGAAGTTGTTCATCATCTGCTCTAAACTTCAAACTCATTCCAAGCTTAGAAACAAGAATAATGTCATCTTCTGAATTGCACAAAGCTGCGCCAATAAGCTCATCAGTAGGTTCGCCTGTTTCTTCATTAGTCATTAATCGAACAGCAATCAAACCGCCTTGACGTGGAGAATCATATTCTTGTAAAGCAGTTTTCTTAACTTTTCCAGAACGAGTTGCCAAAACCAAATATTTAGCAACATCATAATTTGGAATCGATAACACTGCTTGAATTGTTTCTCCAGGAGCAAACTGAAGCAAATTAGCAACATGCTGACCTTTAGAATCGCGAGATCCTTCTGGAAGTTCATAAGCTTTAATGCGATAAACTCGACCACGATTAGTAAAGAACAACAACCAATTGTGTGTAGAAGTTAAGAAGAAGTGATCAACTACATCATCTTCACGCAATTTAGCGCCTTTAATTCCTTTACCACCGCGATGCTGAGCACGATACTCGTCTGCCTTAGTACGCTTAATATAACCTGCGCGAGTTACGGTAACAACAACGTTTTCTTCAGCAATAAGATCTTCAACATTCATTTCACCAGAGAATGGAAGAATCTTAGTTCTACGATCATCACCATACTTAGCAACAATTTCATCAAGCTCATCGCCAACAATTTTGCGCTGACGTTCTGGACTTGCCAAAATATCGTTATAGTCAGCAATCTTGCGCATCAAATCTTCATGCTCGTCGAGAATCTTCTGACGTTCCAAAGCTGCAAGTCTACGAAGTTGCATTGCAAGAATAGCATCTGCTTGAACATCATCAACATCAAGCAAATTCATCAAACCAGTGCGAGCAGTATCAACATCTTTAGATGAACGAATTAAAGCAACAACTTCATCGATCATATCCAAAGCTTTTAAGTAGCCTTGCAAAATATGATCTCGCTCTTCAGCCTCACGCTTTAAATAACGAGTACGACGATCAATTACTTCAAGCTGATGAGTTACCCAATGACGAATAAACGCATCCAAGCTCAAAGTTCTAGGAACGCCATCAACCAAAGCAAGCATATTTGCGCCGAAAGTTTGCTGCAATTGCGAATGCTTATACAAGTTATTTAAAACAACTTTTGGAACAGCATCTCTTTTAAGAACAAGAACCAAACGCTGACCAGTACGGCCAGACGTTTCATCGCGCATATCTGCAATGCCTTGAATCTTGCCGTCTCGTACAGCTTCCCTAATAGAAGCAGCTAAGCGATCAGGATTAACTTGGTATGGAAGCTCGGTAACAACCAAGCACATACGTCCCTTAATTTCCTCAGTATTAACTACTGCTCGCATTGTAATTAAGCCGCGACCTGTACGATACGCTTGCTCAATTCCCTTGTGACCTAAGATCGTTGCTCCAGTAGGAAAATCAGGTCCTTTAATTCTCTGAATTAAAGCTTCAAGAAGTTCTTCCCTGCTTGCATCAGGATGATCCAAAGCCCAGTGCACACCATCAGCCACTTCACGCATATTATGAGGTGGAATATTGGTTGCCATACCAACAGCAATACCAGCAGAACCATTAACTAAAAGATTTGGGAAACGAGCTGGCAAAACAGTAGGCTCTTGAGTTTTACCATCATAATTTGGCAGGAAATCAACGGTATCTTTATCAATATCTCGTACCATTTCCATAGCCAAAGGTGCCATACGACATTCCGTATAACGCATTGCTGCTGCAGGATCGTCCCCTGGAGAACCAAAGTTTCCTTGACCATCAACAAGCATATAGCGCATTGACCAAGACTGAGCCATACGCACTAAAGTGTCATAGATAGCAGAATCACCATGAGGGTGATACTTACCCATAACATCACCAACAACGCGAGAGCACTTGTTATATCCGCGATCAGGCCTATAACCACCGTCATACATAGCATAAATAACGCGGCGGTGAACAGGCTTCAAACCATCACGAACATCTGGCAAAGCACGCTCAACAATAACGGAAAGTGCATAAGCAAGATATGATTCGCGCATTTCCTGCTGCAAATCCATATGCTTTACACGAGCACCCTTCATTAAGCCATAATCAGTATTATCTGCTTCCTGCGGGCTCTGAGGCTCCATTGATCCGTCCGGCAGCTGCTCTTCACCATCATTATTGACGGAGTTCATTTCATCTACCAATGTAATTCCTTTTTCTTACGATATCGAAGTATTTTTTATGCTTATAAAATATTTTTAATAATATTTTTAAGGTTTAAGCATCGATGAATCGCGCATCATGAGCATTTCTTTGAATAAAGAGTCTACGAGGCTCTACTTCATCGCCCATAAGCATGGAGAATGTTTCATCAGCACGAGCAGCATCTTCAATATGAATTTGCTTTAAAATACGATGTTCAGGATCCATAGTTGTTTCCCACAGCTCCTGATAGCTCATCTCACCCAAGCCCTTGTATCGCTGAATACCTTCACCTTTAGGAAGTTGACGACCAGCAGCTTTACCTTCTGCCAAAACTCTGTCTCGCTCAGCATCCGTATAAACAAAGTCATGTGCTCCCTTGCTCCACTTCAAACGGTAAAGAGGAGGCATAGCAACATAAACGTATCCTGCTGTAATCATAGGACGCATGTAACGGAAGAATAGTGTCAAATTCAAAGTAGCAATATGAGCACCATCAACATCAGCATCAGCCATAATAATAACTTTGTGATATCGAACCTTGCTTAAATCGAAGTCTTCACCATAACCGCCACCAACAGCAGTAATCAAAGATTCAATAGTTTCAGACTTCATCATTCTGTCGATTGACGCGCGCTCAGTGTTCAAAATCTTACCGCGCAAAGGCAAAATAGCTTGCGTAATAGGATCACGACCTTGAATTGCTGAGCCACCTGCAGAATCACCCTCGACTATGAATAATTCGCATTCTTCAGGATTACTTGACTGGCAATCCTTCAACTTATCTGGCATGCCAGCAGTTTCAAAAATAGACTTACGACGAGTGTTTTCGCGAGCTTTTTTAGCAGCAAGTCGAGCACGAGAAGCTTCTATAGCTTTTTGAATAATATTTTTTGCTTCACTTGGATGAGCATCAAACCAATCTCCAAGCTTTTCTGTCATAACTCTCTGAACAAAAGTCTTAGCTTCAGAATTGCCAAGCTTTGTTTTAGTCTGACCTTCAAACTGTGGAGTTGTAAGCTTTACTGAAACAACTGCTGTTAAGCCTTCGCGAACGTCATCACCAGAAAGATTAGTATCTTTCTCTTTCAGAATATTCTTTTCGCGAGCATAACGATTAACTAAAGTAGTAAGTGCTGCACGGAAACCTTCTTCGTGAGTACCACCTTCAGTAGTTGAAATAGTATTAGCAAAAGTGTGAACTGCTTCAGAATAAGCAACAGTCCATTGCATAGCAATTTCCGCAGAAATACCGATTTCAAGATCTTCAGCCTCAAAATCAATAACATCTGGCTCTACTGGAACAGCTTTTCGAGATTTAACCAAGTAATCAACATAGTCTTTAATGCCATGTTCATACTGATAGCTCACACTTCTATGCTTTTCTTCACTAGAAGATTCAGAATCTCCAGCAACCTCATCACCAGCTTCATCTGGCTTACGTAAATCGGTTAAAGAAATCTTCAAACCTTTATTTAAGAAGGCCATCTGTTGGAAGCGAGAACGCAAGGTTTCAAAATCATAAATAGTTGTTTCAAAAATCGCGCCATCTGGCCAGAAAGTTACAGAAGTTCCAGTTGACTCTCCTTCTGCCATTGGTTCACCTTTAGCTAAAGGAGCAGTCGGATGCTGATCAATATAAGTTTGAGTCCAGTGGAATCCTTGACGACGAACTTCAATATCTACTCTTGTAGAAAGCGCGTTAACAACAGAAATACCAACTCCATGTAAGCCACCTGAAACAGCATAACCGCCGCCGCCAAACTTACCACCAGCATGAAGCTTAGTCATAACTGTTTCAACACCTGAAACACCCTCACCTGGCACTTCATCTACTGGAATACCACGTCCATCATCAACAACCCTAATTGCATTATCTGGCAAAATCGTCACTTCAATGTGAGAAGCATATCCAGCTAGAGCTTCATCAACAGAATTATCGACAATTTCATAAACTAAATGATGTAATCCTCGAGGGCCTGTTGAACCTATATACATACCTGGACGAATACGTACTGCTTCCAAACCTTCGAGTACGCGAAGATCACTAGCATCGTAATGTTCAGGAGCAAGTGAATCATCAAGCTGAGCATCATTTAATTTATGCTCATCATTGATTTTTTCCATCGAATCGTCTTCCATATTTGACAACTTCGATCCCTTCCCGTATTGCCTCGCAAAACATGCTATTCACAAGGTCGATACACGCTAGAAAGCACATAAAAGGGGTTTCTAGCGATTGAACTATAACATACGACATTCTACACATATACCATGACGGCATCAGAGTAAGAGGCCTTGGAAAGATTTGGCTATATTTAGCCAATTAAATAATAAAAATAACAATAAATTTGATACTAAAATAATATCATTAATAACTTTTATCAGTAGAAATAATTAGCTTAATATCTTTAATATTTTTTATGTTATTTTCTTTTATTTTGTCAAGAATCATATTTTTTGAAGAATTAATTAAAAACTTTGTAATTGTATAAGCAGACTGATTGCATGCGCTTACAATTAAAGTTTTATTATCTATATCTTCAACTTTACTAAATTGAGAATTATATTCGCCAACAATTTTAGGCCATAATGAATTTATATTGGCTATTAATAAGAATTTATCCCAATGATTATTATGAGAAAATAATTCTAAAACTGAATTTAAAGTATTAGGATCTCTACCAGGTTTTCCAAAACTTTCCCAAGAATCTTCTTGCTGTTGATCGCGTTTTTCTAGCTTCTCTCCCTTTAATTGAATAGGATCAAAAATAATAGAAGGAAGTTTTCTAGTATCAATATTTAAAATCAAATGCACAGGTTTTTTCATGATATTTCACCACTTTTTTCTGTACAAATATTTTCAGAATCATCTATAGAATAATCAGTTTTATTACTATTTAAATCACTATTCGAAACACTACTTATACTGCTATTAATAGCATTGTTATTTACGCTACTATTAACGCGTTGTAGCAGAATATCATCAATAATACTTTTATGATCTTCATCAATATTTTCCTTATTTTCAAAACTATTTTCTGAAGAAGGAATTAATGAAGATACATCAATAAAAGAATTATCAGATAATAAACTGTTTTGAGGTATATCATTCAGCGACGCAACAGTTATAAAAACCTGACCTTGATTTTTTATAAATTTTAAAATTTCTAATCTACGATTTTCATCAAGCTGAGCAAAAACATCATCTAAAATGATAATAGGTTTTTGTTGATTTTTATTTTCTAAAGCTTTTAGTAAAGACATTTTTAAAGCTAAAGCAAGAGTCCAAGATTCACCATTAGAAGCAAAATCTTTCGCATCAAAATCATCAAGTAATAGTGAAAAATCATCTCTGTGAGGTCCAATAAGATTACATCCCCTAGAAACTTCACCAGCACAAAGACGCTGAAAATGCTCACTTATTTTAGAAGCATAATTTTTTAAAGAAATTTCATCATTATTTTTTCCAACTTCTTCAAAAGAAGGATTATAAACTATATTCGCTTTTTGCTTTGAATAGGTTATGTTTTCAACAACAGAAGAAAAATATTTTGAAAGTTCATCAACTACTTTTTGACGACTTTGAGTTATAAAAATACCTACTTCAATAAATCTTCCAGTCCAAACTTCTAATCCAGAAAGAGCATTATTTAAATAAAAAGAAGAATTTTCAGAATTATTTTCAAAACTATTTTCGCTATAACTATAATTTTGCGAAGAATTATTTCCTAATTGTTTTAATAAAGCGGTACGCTGCTTAGAAATATGTTTATATTCTTGAAGATTTTTAGCATAACCAGGTATTAATAGTGAGCAAGCTTGATCTAGAAAAGTACGACGTTGAGAAGGATCTCCTGATACTAAAAATTGATCTCTAGGAGTGAAAGAAACAGAAGGAATTATTCCTACAATATCTCTCATATAAACTGATTTTCCTGAATTTATACGAGCTCTATTAGCTCCTCTATTCGTAAGAGTTGCCTCATAAGTGTTTGAATCGTTCGAATCAAACTTATCTGAATCATTACTATCTGAATCATTAAAATTCAAATTTTCTACATTCAAACGAATAGTAGCAGAAGTAAATCCACGTTCTATAAGAGGTAAAGTAGCAGAAGAACGATGACTTGTGCCAGTAGAAATAACTTCAATTGCTTCAACAATATTTGTTTTACCTAAACCATTTATTCCATAAAGAATATTTAAAGTAGGATTGCACTTAATAATGCAATGGTTCCAAGAACGAAAATGATCCAGAGCAAGAAGTGAAATATACACTATTTCTCCTCCAAATCTTTAAAAACAAATATAAATTAAAGCCAATAAAAGCAATGATATATTTTATAAATTACTTTATAAAAATTACTTCATAATTTATTTTATAAAATATTCATATCTACCTTTGAAAAGTAATAATTTAAAAAATAAATTAAAAATTACTAATCAAAGGCAGATATAAGAAAAGTAAGTAAATAAGTAATTAAAAGAATTATTCTTTTAATTTAAGATTTTACTTTTTATTAATACTTTTAATTTTTACTTTTGATTACTACTGCTGACGCATAGGGACAACCAAATAGCGATAATCTAATGATTCATCTCCATCTTCTTCTTGTTGTCCATTAAATTCTACAGGTGAAGTTGCTGTCTTGATTTTTACATGAACAAAAGGTTCAGTAATATTATTCAAACCTTCAAGTAAGAAGTTAGGATTGAATTTTACTTGAATATCTTCTCCGTCCATGTCTATATCGAGATTTTCTTTTGCTTGAGATTCATTAGAATCACCAGCAAAAAGAGTTAATTCTTGACCTGAGAAAGACAAAGTAATAGAAGGATCTCTTTCAACAACCAAAGAAACTCTTCTAATAGCGTTAAGAAGATTTTGCCTATTAATCACAGCATGAATAGGATAATCTTTAGCAAATAAACGATCTACAGATGGGAATTCACTATCTATAAGTTGTGCAGTACTAGAATGTCCCGAATTTTCAAATCCTAAAAGCGTTGGATCTTCGTCATTCAAATTAATGATAACGTTATTTTTATCATTAACAGATCTTGAAACGTCTTTAAGAAGATTTCCCATAACAAGCGTATCAGCATTAATATCTTGCTTTTCAGGAGTCCACTTAAATGTAGTTCTTGCCAACCTATATCGATCGGTTGAAGTCATTGTAACAGAATCATTTTCAAAATGAATATGGATTCCTCGCAAAACAGGTCGTTCATCTTCGCGAGAAACAGCAACAGAAGCCTGATTAACAGCCTGAACAAATGTTGGAGCATCAACTTGACCCAATTTATTAGGCATAGCAGGCAAATCAGGGTATTCTCCATTAGGCATAAGTTGCAAAGTAAAAGTTGATTTTCCTGAAGTAATAGTAAGCGTTGTTTCGTTAGAGCTTAAATAAGTATTTTCTGCAGGCAAAAGTTTTGTAATGTCTGCCATAAGTTTTCCAAGAACTAATACGCTTCCTGTTTCATCAATGCCAGCTTCAATATGATTTCTGCTTGAAACTTGATAGTTAAAAGCTGAAAGGTTAAGCGTACCATCTTCTGCTTCAATTTTTAATCCAGCGAGAATAGGATTAGCTGGGCGAGAATCAATAATTCTTGTAGTCCAAGCTACTGCTTCTGCAAAAGCTGCAGAATTAACTTCTACTTTCATGCTTCCTCATTTCTTAAAAAGTCTGAATTTAGTTTACAGTAAGGTGTTGCCCTAATTGCTTTCTAAATAAGCAAAAAGATTAACCCTTATTTTTAATGTTTTTATTAAATAAATATAAAAAATAATAGAAGTAATAAGCACGGTTAATATGTGGATAACTCTTAAAAGTCAAGAAATAAGAAGGCTTATCAAGAATAAGAGCTTGTTAATAACATGAGGATATTAATGTGCATAACTTGACTACTTATCCACAATAAAAGCTATTTTTTAGCTTGTCCACATTTGGAAGGCGCTTACTAACAGCTTATACACATTTTTTAGCGGCGTTTTCCACGAGTTATGCTCAGGTTTTACCCACATTTGTGAATAAGCATGTGGATAACTTTTTTATTTTTTATTAACAGATTGCGCATAATCTTGTGGAAAAATAGTTTTTTAAAAATAATAAAAAAGAAAAAGGCGCTGTGGAAATAAAATTAATTATTTTGCTGAGGCTTTTCTTGCTCTTCAGGATTACTATGCTGCTTCAAGCGAACAGTCAACTCAATAACATAGTTATAGATTTCCTGCTTTTCCTTCATCTCATCGCTAATTCTCGTGTAAGCGTGCATAACTGTAGTGTGATCCCTGCCGCCAAAAACTTCACCAATATCAACCAAACTCATGCTCGTCATTTCTCGAGCAAGATACATGGCAATTTGACGAGATAAAGCAACATTCTTAGTACGAGTACGTCCAACAATTTCATCAAAAGTTAAATGAAAATATTGAGCAACTTGGCCAATAATATCCGTCGGACGAACTTCAATGTCAGAAGCAAAGAAATCCTGAAGAGCTTTTTCTGCAAGAACTCTACTAACAGGCTGATTACTTAAAGAAGCAACAGCAGTTACACGAGTTAAAGCACCCTCAAGCTCTCTAATATTTTCCGTAAAACGTTCCGCAATAAGATCAAGAACATCAGTAGGAATTTTTACAGCACTTATAGAAGCCATCATCCTCAAAATAGCGATTCTGGTTTCCAAATTAGGCGGCTTAATATCAACAGTCAAACCAGATTCAAACCTAGAAATAAGACGAGATTCAAATCCTCTTAAATTCTTAGGAGCAACATCTGAAGCAATAACAATACGCTTATTGGACTGGTAAAGTGAATTAAAAGTATGGAAGAACTGCTCTAAAGTAGCCTCTTTACCGCCTAAAAATTGAATATCATCAATAAGCAAAACATCTACTTCGCGATATCTCTTATTAAAATCAGCAATCTTATTTTGGCTCTGATTAGGCACCTGCAAAGCTTCAATAAATTCGTTAGTAAATTCCTCACTAGTCACATAACGAACTTTAAGAGAAGGATCTTTTACCAAAGCATAATTTCCAATAGCATTAAGCAAATGTGTTTTACCTAAACCAGATCCGCCATAAATACATAAAGGATTAAAATCTCTTCCTGAACCCTCAGCAACAGCTAAAGCAACAGTGCGAGCAAAACGATTAGAATCACCCGGAACAAAAGTATCAAAAGTAGCACAAATATTAAGATGAGTCTTAGGATCTCTCTTTACAGAAATAGAGATTTTCCCATTACCAGTGGTATCCGGATCATGTCTAACAATACTTTCGTTCTTCATAGTTGCTAGACCGGTTGTAAGACCATCAAAATCAGGCTGAATAGGTGGTAAAGATACGTCAGAATTATTATTTTTGGATGCAAAACTTGGATTAGACATATAATCTTCAGTTTTATTCCACAAATTAGAACTATCCCAAGAATCTGAATTACCATTCAAAAAATCACTTTGAAAATTAGAGTTTTCGTAAGAGTTCTCATAATTTTCATAAGTATTTTCGTAGTTTTCGTAAGAACCATTATCTAAATCATCATTAATAGATTTTTCAGACAGACTATTATCTTGATTGTTCGAAGATGAATCCTGCTGTGAAGGTTGATTCGTATTATTTTGAGCAAATTGTTGTATGCTCTGTTGATCATTATGTTGAATATTCTGCGCGTAATTCTGAGTACCTGTATTTTGATTATTAGAATTACGACTATTGGAATTAAGACTATTAGACGGAAGATTTTCATTAGATTTTACAATCTTAAAAGCTGGAAACATATCTTTTCCAGTGCAAATCTTCAAAGCAGTTAATAAAGGCTCGTTTAACTCATTTTGAAGAGCCTGCTGCGCTGTGGGACTATTTACGCATAAAACAATAGTAGTTCCATAAATAGCTTCAGGGTGAACTCCCTCAAACCATCCTTTATCTCGAGTACTTAGCAATGCGTTATGTTGTAAAACACTAAGCGTATTGGACCATACAATGGCGGCCTGTGTAGCCGGGTCGCTGAAAGTATCAGACATACCACTCCAATCCAAACGCGTAATAAAAGAATAAACTCTAAATTTACCTCATATGATTTACTCACAAAAGGCGTCAAAAGAATTATCAATAGAACATGTTTACTCTAACCCTAAGAAGTTATCCACAGCCTCGCGTGTTGAAAATGCTTAATTGTTAATAACATGTGTGTAATTTGTGGATAATTTTTTTGTATAAATTTTGGATTGATTTATCAAGTTTATTAAGATTCAGTTATTTATTGACAAAAATACTATTTATTTTGTTTAATTGAAGATAGTCTCACAGATTACAAGCATTTTGTTCATAATATAAACAAAATGTGTAATAATTTGTTGAGTTTTTGCCTTTTGGTGAGGGGTAAGAGTATTTTAGTAGAGCTTGACTCATACGGGGCCATGCTTTTGCATGGCTGAATACAGGAGCATTAGTTATGAAGAGGACATTCCAGCCAAATAACCGTCGTCGTCACATGAAGCACGGCTTCCGCGTTCGCATGCGTACGCGTGCTGGCCGCGCAGTGATTAACCGTCGTCGTGCCAAGGGCCGTAAGTCGCTGTCTGCCTGAGTTAGGGTAGCGTCGTAAAGCATGGAAAGGCTGAAAAGCCATCGCGATTTCGTCGCGGTACTTAAAAAACGACGCAAAGTGAGTTCGCGGGATATCGTCGCGCATTATGTTATGCGTGACGATATGGCCGTACATAACACACTTAACGAAAAAGGTAGCGAGTGTACTAATCAGGAAACCACGGGATTTAATAGTAGTCCCGCGGAATTTTTTGATACCTTAATACAGCAAGAAAAGTCATGTGATTGTTTAAACGATAATTTATCGCAAGAAAAATCACAAAGACTTGGCCTTGCTGTATCTAAATCTGTTGGTAAAGCAGTGGTTCGTAATTTAGTAAAACGTCGTTTTCGCGTACTCGCACGAAAATATGAATCATTGTTACCGCGTTATTGTGATGTTGTATTGCGTGCAAAACCTAGTGCAGCCACGGCAACGTTTGCTTCTTTGAATCATCAAATTGAAAAGTTATTTACTGACATAGCTAACATAGCTAATCATTCAGATTCATAAGCAGAAGGATTTTTATCTTCTAATTGCTAGGTGTTTACTAGATATTAATTGACGCTGATTTTTTGAGAGAGGTGAAAAGATATGGCGAATAAATCTAATTCAATTTGCAGTGCATTTAATGCGAATAAAATGCAAAATAGTTTTTCTCATACTTTTTCATTGTCTTCTCTAATGATTAGGTCTATTCGCTGGTATCAACGAGTTATATCTTCTAAAAATCCTGCCTGTTGCCGTTATTACCCCACTTGTTCCAGGTATGCTATTGAAGCATTAGAACGTTATGGAGCATTTCGTGGTGGATTATTAGCTTTATTGCGATTATTACGCTGTAGACCTTGGACGAGTTGCAGTATTGACGATGTGCCACGGAAATATTCAATTTTTTACAGATTTGCTTGGTCTAAAGCGCATGAAGAGCCACGGTTAACTCCCTTGGCTGAAGAAGACAAGGAAAAATAATGTTTAATCAAGATAAATTCGTGCTTGATAATGGATTTTTTGGATGGTTCTATAAAATCCTTACGCCAGTTGAATGGGTTATGACTCAGATAATGGCGTTATTCCATAAGTTTTTAGTTCTTATAGGAATGAACGAAATCGGATTTTCATGGGTTTTCTCAATAATCTTTTTATTGTTAGTTGTTCACGCATGCATTTTCCCAGCATTTGTTAAAAGCATTAAAGGAATGCGCCAAATGCAGGCTATTTCCCCAAAAATTAAGAAAATTCAACAGAAATATAAAGGGAAAAAAGACCCTGCTAGCAAGGAAGCGATGCAGCGCGAAATGATGAAGCTTTATCAGGATAACAATGCGAATCCTGCAGGATCTTGCTTACCTATGATGATTCAAGGCCCAGCGTTTATGAGTGTGTGGTACACGCTTTCTGTGATTCCATTTATAGCTCGTGGAAAGCATGCTTCTCTTGGTGCCTTTGATGTTTCTGTTGCGCAGCAATTTGTGAAAACTAAGGTATTTGGTGTAGGCTTATCCGACACTTTTATTACCGTTGGTACAACAGGAAAAATAGTAATCGTATGCGTTATTGTGCTTATGTGTGTTGCAATGTGGTACATGCAATTTAATAATATTCGTAAAAATTTGCCTCCTGAAGCTAAGCAGGGCAGTCAATATACGATGCAGAAACTTATGATGTGGGGATTCCCTCTGATTTACGTTTTCTCTGCTTTTGCACTTCCATTTGCAATGTTGATATATTGGCTTGTAAACAATATTATGAATATGCTTCGCTCAATTTGGCAGGTTTATGCTTTCCCAACTCCTGGTTCTCCGGCTGCTGAAGAAAAGGAAAAGCGTGAGCACGATAAGGAAGTTAAACGTCGCGAACGTGAAGGATTGCCTACATTAGAAGAAGAAGCATTGCAAAAAGCTCGTGAGGACAACGAACGTCGTGAAGTTGAAGGTTTCCAGCGTAAGCAGCCTCAACGTAAGCGTAAGCGTGCTTAATTTAAGTTTTTGAGTATGATGTGTGAGTATTTAAAGTTTGTACTTGCACATCATACAAAATGCATAATTTAAAAAAGATAATTTAATAAAAGTATTATTATTTACAACGTTCACATTTTTGCTTATATAATCTGTTGTTGTAAGTGATAATCTAAGTAACATTGTGATTTCATTTTAGTTAGACTTATAAGATAAGTGCGCAACGCTTGCAATAAGGAGTAAGCATGGTACAAGAAGAGGATAGAACCGTAGATCAGCTCAACGAAGAAGCAGATATCGCAGCGGATTATTTGGAGGGTTTGCTCGATATTGCTGATTATGAGGGTGATATTGAGATGGGCGTTCGCAATAATCGACCAATGATTCAGATTGTTGCTGATGACGATACGGATATTAAGAATTTAATTGGCCGTAATGGTGAAGTTGTTGACGCATTACAGCAATTAAGCAGGCTTGCTATTCAGCAGAAAACAGGTGAGCGCTCTCATTTAATTGTAGATGTTGATGGTTTCTTAAAGCGTAAGCGTCAGCATTTGCGCGATATGGCCTTAGATGCTGTTGATGAAGCTCGTGAAACAGGCGAAGTTGTTAGCTTGCGTCCTATGAATTCGTTTGAGCGCAAAGTTATACATGACACTGTTCGAGATGAAGGATTACGCTCTAGATCTCATGGTGAAGAACCTCATCGTTATGTGACAGTTTACTTGCCTGCAAGTTTGTCTGAAGATGAATCTTCTGATGATTTAGATGATGAAGTTGTATACGTTGACGAGTAAAAATCTCTGAAATAAAACAAATCATAAAAACAAATCATATAAAAGTTACATAATGAAACAAAAAATGTTTTGTTATGTGACTTTTGTTGATATTAAAGCAAATATTAAGGCTGCGTGCGTGTAAGTATGGAAGATATTTCACTTGTAGAAAATTCCGGAGATCCGGCAAAATCTGAGGATTCTGCGAATGCTAAAAATTCGGAAGGCAATTTGAGAAATAATTCGGAAGGCAATTCAGAAGATAATTCAGAAAGCAACTCGGAAAATAGCATTGATGGAAATGTTATAGACGAGTTAGAATCTTCGCCATTATTGTCAGAAGTTCTTGGCGAAGCTCTTCCCAAATGTCGACTGTTTCATGTGAAACTTTCTCAGGAAGGTTTATTGCGAGGTTTAGTTGGCCCGCGCGATATGGGTATTTTATGGGAAAGACATATATTAAATTCTGCAGCCGTAGTTCCATTTATTCGCAAAGTAACAGCTAAAAGTAAAAATAAAACAATTGCTGATGTTGGCAGTGGCGGAGGTTTTCCCGGCATAGTTTTAGCAGCATGCTTGCCTGATTTTCAGATAACACTAATCGAGCCAATGGAAAGGCGCGTAGCATGGTTGCAAGAGTGTGTTTCTTTGATGCAACTTGATAATGTAACTATTTTCCACGGTCGCTCTGAAGATGTAATTGCTAAAGTAAAATCGCATGAAATTAAGCCGTTTGCTGCAGTAACATGCAGAGCTGTAGCGCCTATGACTAAGTTAGCTGGATGGACAATACCTCTTTTAGAGAAGCATGGCAGTTTGGTTGCTCTTAAAGGTAAATCCGCTAAACTCGAGATCGAAAAAGCTTCTAAAATGATTCGCAAAGCAGGCGGTGTAAATCCTCAGGTTGTTGAAGCACCTGTTGCACGTGGATTACAATCAACAACTGTTGTGCTAGTTGAGAAAGCATAATTTTGTGAATAAACGTATAGATTTATTTACAGAACCTTCCTACTTGTTGGTGCTTGAATCGACTGAGCTTGCTCAAAGTTGAAAGCACAGTGCGCTTTCAACGCAAGCGAGGGTATGGATGTGGCTGTGAGGAATAAGGGTTGCTAGCGCGACGACCTGCTTGAGCGCTTAAAGCCACAATGATATTAGTTAGGCAGAGATTTGAGATTTTTCGCAGTGAACGAGATTTTTAGTGCCACTTTCCATCGCGCACGCAGTAACAGCTCAACACTTCGCTGACGGCGGGAGTCCACTGGACTTCCGCTCTGTGTCAGCTCACTCATCGAAGGAGCTTAAAGCGCACTATGCTGCTTTAAGCTCGGTCGATTCGCAGCCCGAATGGTGACTCGTCGAGAGAGCAAGAAAAATTGAAAAATCTCGGTGATTAGCCGAAGATTAAAAGACTAAACATGCCAAGAGCTGTCGGGGTTTCTCTTAGAGCAATGTAAAAATCTTGCGATGAGAGAAACTCCGACAACTCAGCAACACTAGAATGGAGCTTAAAACGCACAATGCTGCGCTCTAAACGCGAAATCACGTCGTCAGCGCGTATTTGGAACAAACTCAATCCTGCAAGTTGTATTCAAAGCATTCGCAATACGATTCAAAAGCGCAATAGTCGGATTCCTCGAGCCATTTTCCAACCTGCTAATATCCGACTGACTTATGCCAGTCTTCTCCGACAACTCAGCCTGAGTCAAACCAGCCTTTTTCCTGGCCATAACAAGAGACATAGTCAGGTCTCTTTCAGGCTGAAGCGCATCATACTCTTTCTTAAATTCAGGATCCTTAATAAGCTCGTCCGTGAGTTCATGCAAATCATTCATTCGTGTTCCCTGTGCTGCGCACGTTCCATGCACTACTTGCGTTTCCTTCAACTCTTGACTTTTCATCACAAGCCTATCTTTCTATTAAAATATTCAGCTCTTCTCTGCATAGCTACCAATATTTCACTACGCGGAGTTTTCTGCTGCTTTTTAACAAATCCGTTGGTGGCAACAATAATTTTATTAGCGTCAAAAAAGTATAAAATACGCACTATGTTGTTACCTAAAATAGTGCGAAGTTCAAAAATATGATTGCCAACATACTTGCTAAGCGGCTCTCTTGCATCACTTCCTAACATCTCCAAACGATGCAAATCAGAAACCACCTTCGCTCGCAACTTAACGTCTAAACTTTTAATAAACTCACGTACTGGCTTATCACCATCCTCGTCACTGTAAAAAATCACATCAAACAATTCCCCAACCCCCTGTTTTATGTTATATATAGCATAATAGTATATGCGCGTCTTGTCAAAACCGCTAACCATAGACCATAACGCAGAAACCAATCTGCACCAGTGTCCCAAAATAAGCAAAAATGATACACTAACGCAGAACGCATACTGCACCAGTGTCCCAAAATAAGCAAAAATGATACACTAACGCAGAACGCATACTGCACCAGTGTCCCAAAACAAGCAAAATGAGACACTAACGCAGCGCGACGACCTGCCTTAGTGCTGATCTTCACAGCATAGCTGTTCGGCTGATTTGTTGATGGAGGTATAATAAGCTGACAGTTTTGTTGGATTGTTTTATCGTCTGACTGTTTTATTAGAGAGATTTTTAACAGTGAGTGTTAGATTTGGAGGTTTGCTATGAGTGATGCCAACAATGGTATTGATGATTATCGGAGCAAAAATCAGATGAATGGTGTTGCTGGTAATGATACTTCCAGTAGTGGTGCTTCTGCTGGGAATCAGTATGTTATGAATCAATCTTCTCAGCAGCAGTTTTCTGGTCAGCAGTATCCATACGGTCAGCCAGTTCAACCGCAAATGGGTCAGTCATATGGTAGGCATGCCCAGCCGCAGATGAGTCAGCCGCAGTTTGGCCAGCCGCAGATGAGTCAGCCGCAGTTTGGCCAGCCGCGTATGAATCAGCCACAGTTTGGTCGTCAGTCGTTTGGTCAGCCTGTCAATCAGCAGTTTGCTCAGCCTCCTATTGGTCGTACGTATGGTCGTCCTCCGTATGGCGGTGCACCTTTTGCTACTAGAGCTGGTTATGAGGATTATATGTTGGATCCTTCTGATATTGAAACAGAGAGGCGTAAGCTTTGTATTAAGTGGAATAATAAAGAAATTCTTTCTGCGATTATAGCTGTTGTTATATCATCGATTTTTGCATTTGTTATTACTAGTTTTATTATTAGGTATGGCTTTCATTTCTCTTTTAATATATCGCGAATGATTAAAAGTGTTTTTAAATATGATGATCAATACAACACTTTTCCTGCAACCATAATTAAGGCAGGATATATATTCCCATTTGCAATAATACTTAGTTTTGCTCAAGTCTTACGTAAAAAATTCTTTACTGCTGTCAGTGGCATATTTGTTTTAAGCATTATGATTATTGCACTAATATGTTATTGCCTTGATTATTATGTTAAAAACAGGGGTATGGAGTATTATTTTGTTATTGAATTATTAATGTATTATTTTTGTATTCTTATTTTTCTTGTTTTTGTAGAAATATTGCAATGGGCTATAACCAAATATAAGCCTGAAAACGATTTAAAATATATGCTCGTTAATTTCCTGTCAGTTATAATTTTCTATATTGCAGATGGTATTTGTTGTTATATTAATGGCTTTTATTATTACGATTCATCATTAACATCTAGATTATTATCACATTCGTTATCGTTCTTTATTGCTGCAATTTCTATGTTGGTGATTTTGCCGTATCTTGTAGCTTTGCTGTTAAAGTCTGTAAAGTTCACGAAGTTCCTTAATCCAGAACGTGAGATGATGCATTTATAAAAGTTTGCTTATAGCAAGCATTTATAAAGAATACACCAGTGGTATGTGTCCCCAATGGGCACATACCACTTTTTAATAAAGAAATTATGCGTAATGAAATCTCAGTGCTTAGTTAGTAAGAGGCATGCATATTTGAAATGTTTCACATGAAACTAAGAAGTTTTTATGTGTTTTATGTCCATAGAAGAATAGAAACTTGACACTACGTGCTTGTAAAAAAGAGGGTGGGGGTGATACGGAGTGGTAGAGTCTGCAGAAGAAACTATTAAACGTATTTTTGGAGATTCTGGATCTTCTCTCGGCAGTGAATTAGCTGATGTGGCTTCACGATATCATGCACTTGAAGGAGTCGAATATCCGCATCCTGCGCGAACACGTTTTATTGCAGTAGCTAATCAAAAAGGTGGAGTTGGCAAAACAAGTTCTACTGTTAATCTTGCTGCAGCAATGGCAATCGGAGGATTACGTGTACTCGTAATTGATATGGATCCTCAAGGTAATGCGTCTACAGCATTCAACATATCTCATCTTTCAGGGGATTTATCTGTATACGATGTTATTGAAGGCCGTAAAACAATAAGTGAAGTTAAGCAGACTTGCCCAGATATTCAGGGTGTAGATGTAGTTCCAGCTTCAATTGATTTAAGCGGTGCTGAATTAGAACTTGCAGATATGGATGATCGCAATAATTTGCTTAAAAATGCTGTGAATGAATTCTTGAATAATAGCGAAGAGCATTACGATTACGTATTTATAGATTGCCCTCCGTCTCTCGGATTGCTTGTTATAAATGCTATGTGTGCTGCTCAAGAAATGTTGATTCCAATTCAAGCTGAATATTATGCTTTGGAAGGATTAGGTCAATTAATTCGCACGATTGGATTAGTGCAAAAACATTACAATCCTATTCTTGTAGTTTCAACTATGCTTGTAACAATGTTCGATAAGCGTACACTTTTAGGCCGTGAAGTTTATCAAGAAGTTAAAAATCACTATCCAAATATTGTTCTTAATACAACAATTCCGAGAACTGTAAAAATATCTGAAGCGCCAAGTTTTGCACAAAGTGTTATTACATATGATTCACGTGGAACAGGTGCAGTTTCATATCGTGAGGCTGCATTAGAAATAGCGCGTCGTTCTGAAACAGTATTATCAGTCATCGCTGCAAAAGAAGAGGAGAATAACAAACGATGAGTGGAATGAAGTCTCGTTT
Organism: Gardnerella sp. KA00255; assembly: GCF_049244095.1. Lineage (NCBI taxonomy): Bacteria > Bacillati > Actinomycetota > Actinomycetes > Bifidobacteriales > Bifidobacteriaceae > Gardnerella > Gardnerella sp. KA00255. The sequence goes on along the minus strand of NZ_CP058374.1, from coordinate 1,114,611 downwards.
AGGTAAAGGCTTAGGCGCATTGTTCCCAGCATTGCCAGGTGAAGAAGAATTAGTATCTCCTCAAGAACCTCAAGAAGATAATCAAAATGTTTCTCGTGAAACAAATGGCAATTCATCGTTATCTGTTGCAAAATCTGCTGAAATAAATAATGGCGATGGAAATAGTCGCGAGCACGAAAATAAAGACGAGTACAATTCTGAAAATAAAAATGCAGAGAAGCAGGAAAATACTCAAGATGAAGATAAAAGCGTAAATCATTTTTCCAGGTCTAGTGTTTCACATGAAACTAAAGTGCCTAGTATTACGCATGCTATTGCTCCACATAATAATGAACTTCAGAACAACAATACAGTTTCACATGAAACAAAATCTTATGACAATAAAAGTTTCAAAACTGGTAAGAATAATAAAAGATCTGCAATGCCTTCTTTAGAAGATGTGACAAGACCTATTGATTTCTTCTTCGGTGATTCTGCTGAAAGAACATTTGTAAGTGATAAAAATAAGAGTGTTTCACATGAAACGAGCAATAATAACAATGGTTCTGTAGAAGATAAAAATAATACAGAAACCGCAGAAAATCAAGGATTAAAGCCTGTTGAAGGTGGATATTTAGAGTATGTTAAGCCTTCGGATATAGTTCCAAATGCTCAACAACCGCGATTAATTTTTGACGAAGAAGAACTTAGGGAACTTGCTGCTTCTATTAAAGAAGTTGGAGTTCTTCAGCCAATCGTTGTTCGTAAAATCGATAAAAATAATTCCGAAAGTACTCTGCAAAATAACAGCTCTGCTCATTATGAATTAATAATGGGTGAACGACGCTGGAGAGCTTCGCAACTTGCAGGTTTAGATGTAGTTCCTGCAATAGTTAGAACAACGTCCGATGAGCACATGTTGCGCGATGCATTACTTGAAAACTTACACAGAGTTGCTTTGAATCCGCTAGAAGAAGCAGCAGCGTATGCGCAAATGATTGATGAATTTGGATTAACTCAGATTCAACTTTCTCAGTCTGTATCTAAATCTAGACCGCAAATTGCAAATACTTTGCGACTTCTTAATCTACCTCTATCGGTACAAAAACAAGTTGCTTCAGGATTGCTTTCATCTGGTCACGCTCGAGCGTTGCTAGGCTTGGAAAATGCTGAAGAAATGGAAGCAGTAGCGCAAAGAATTATCAACGAAGGGCTATCAGTAAGAACTACTGAAGAAATCGTGTCTCTTAAAGGCGTAGAAACAGGTCGTAGATCTGCTCCTACTCGTAGGCAGCGGAACGATAGGTGGGCTTCATCTCCTATACGCCATCAGTTAGAAGAGCATTTTTCTACTAAGGTTTCAATCAAAGGAACACCTAAACACGGCCATATTGAAATCGTGTTCTCGTCTCCTGAGGATATGCAGCGAATAGTAGATATGCTGATGCTGAATCAAGAAAATAAGTAGTTTGATTTACAAAATTTGTTTTGCTACTAGTTAGGCAGAGATTTGAGATTTTTCGCAGCGAAAGAGGCGAGCCTCAGCGTCGCTAGATGGTGACTCGCCGAGAGAGCAAGAAAAATCGAAAAATCTCGGTGATTAACCAAAGATTAAAAGACTAAACATGCCAAGAGCTGTCGAAGTTTCTCTTAGAGCAATGTAAAAATTTTGCGATGAGAGAGATCTTTAGTGCCACTTTTCATCGCGCATGCAGTAACAGCTCAACACTTCGCTGGCGGCGGAAGTCCACTGGACTTCCACTCTGTGCCAGCTCACTCATCGAAGGAGCTTAAAGCGCACTATGCTGCTTTAAGCTCGGTCGATTCGCAACTCAGCAACAATAGAATGGATCTTACCGCGCGCTACGCTTTAAGCTCGGTCGATTCGCAGCAACACTAGATAAGGAATTTTGTAAAAATAGTCATAGGCTTTTAAAAAAGGAATCGCGACTAAAATGTCGTAATTCCTCTTCTAAATAGCTCCGAGTAATTCTAAGTAAGTCTAGTTAACTCGAATTAACTATAGCCAACTTGAGTTAACTAGATTAGTCCTTAAGAAAATAGCCTTTTAGATTATTTTTCCTCAAGTTCTGTTAAATAAGACTGCGCATCAAGAGCTGCATGGCATCCCATCCCAGCTGCAGAAATAGCTTGACGATATACGCTATCTACAACATCTCCAGCGGCAAAAACTCCAGGAATTGATGTTTTAGTAGACGTGCCTTGCACGGCAATAGTCCCATCTGAATTAAGCTCTAAAGATCCATGCAAAAACTCAGTAGAAGGAGTATGGCCAATTGCAACGAATATTCCTTCAGCTTCGATTTCACTAACTTCGTTAGTTTTCACATTGCGTACGGTAACAGATTTGGCTTCCGTATCCGAGCCGTTTACAGACTCAACGACGCTATCTAAAACGAAATTAATTTTTTCGTTTTCCTTAGCTCTATCAACCATAATCTTAGATGCGCGGAATTCATTACGGCGATGAATAATAGTGACGGAAGATCCAAAACGAGTGAGGAATTGTGCTTCTTCAAAAGCGCTGTCTCCGCCTCCAATAACAACAATCGGTTTCCCACGGAAGAAGAATCCATCGCATGTAGCACAGTAAGAAACCCCTCGGCCAGAGTATTGCTGCTCTCCTGGCACGCCCAATTTGCGTACCTGTGAGCCTGTAGAAACGATTACAGCCTGAGCTTCATACAACATTCCGTCTCCGGTTGTAACGCTTTTTATAGGCTTATTAAAATCAACATCCTTAACATCGTCATAAACGATTTCTGCGCCGAATTTTTCTGCCTGCTTTTGCATAGCGTCCATAAGATCCGGCCCTAAAATTCCATCAGGGAATCCAGGATAATTTTCTACTTCAGTAGTATTCACTAATTGTCCACCTGGAGTAAGCGCTCCTGCGATAACTAGCGGATTGTATCCTGCTCGCCCTAAATAAATTGCAGCAGTATATCCGGCTGGACCTGAACCAATAATAATTGCCTTGCGTGGTTTATCTGTCATAAATCCCCTCATATCTTTAAAACGCGCCTGAGCTTTGTTTAAATACTTCGTTTGAATGCTTCGTTTAAGATTTTCGTTTAAGATCTTCATTTAGATGAAGCCTTATAAAGCCTCATGAAGCATTATCAATCATTATTAGTAAATCTTTGCATAATTAATATACAAACTATTATTTGGCATACTTTCCCTAGGAACCCACAACAAGAAGTCCTGAGCCTTAACAGGATGCGTAAACTTGACTTCAGTCTTACCACTTTCATCAAAAGTGAACTCTGCTAATTTATCACCGCTATTTGGGTCGTCTTTAGTATTAGCAAAGAGATATCCGCGTCCTCCGGAAGAACGTATTGAAATAACGAATTTATATGCCAGTTGAGGCTGAGTTAAATGCATGTAATATCCGTAGCCGTCCATATTAGAAGGCCTGTTTAAGAATTGACGAATATCTACTTCATACGCCGTTTTGTTAACAGGAATTGCAGGAGCTGGTACAGCTTTAGCGTATTTGCGGCCTTCAGGAACCTTACGACCTTTAGCTTTTTCTTCAGGCAAAATGCCGCGACTGCCAAAAGGCACGCTGTTAATGTTTTTACTATCCCAAGGATTCGCGTCCATGAAAGAAGACGAAGAATCTCCATGGTTTAATAATCCATGTAAAGCTAAGAATGAGCCAGCAACAAGAATTATAACCATTGCGCCAATTGCTATGACTTTAGTAGATAAGCCACCAAAAATCTTAGCGTCAGCAATATCGTTCGCGTTTTTACGAAGTTGATTCTGTTTGTTTAAGCTTGCAGTATGCTCGCGAGGCTCAAAGCTTGGAGGCAAGGATGAGAACGAGGAGACAGTGTGCAAATCCGTATCCGTATCTTCAAGAGATTCTTCTCGCAAAGCTCTAGCTGACTCTTCTCCAGGAGCTATAAAATGACTTTGATTGTCGACCACAGGAACTCTGCCTGTCAGTTCAGTTTCTTCGCCAATAAGCGCATTTACGCGTGATAAAGGTTCTGTATGGTGAGCGTTTTCAGTGAGCAAATCTGAAAAATCAAAAACATTAGAAGCAACTGTTGAAATATGATCTAAATCTGTATTTTCGTTGCCTTCAGTTGAATTGCCTGAATTGCCTGAATCACTAGACGCACTTGCATCATTAGAATAGTTAGAATCGTTAGAATTATTTTCATCGACCCCATTATTTGAATTCTTATTTATAGGATTTTCGACGTTATAAGAATTACCTGCGTTAGAATCAGAACTTTCATCATCAACAGTCTCAGAAGATTTCTTGGCTAATTTACGGTAATCTTCCTTTATAATTTGAGTTCTTTGCTCAGAAAGAGGGAATAAGGAATCATCCGCATCTAACTCTGTAGGAGCCAAAATACTAGCCATTTCTGCAGCTGCAATATCGTGGAAATCTACGTCAAAACTGCCAGTGCTTGTAGTATCAACTCCAACTTCATAAGAATTTTGTGTTTCAAAATTATCAGAAGATTTTTCAGACTTTTTATGAGAATTACGTCTGAATAAAGTTCCAATAGTTTTTCCTGCTTTTCTAAGACCTGTTCCAGCTGCGGATACAGCAGCAGAGTGTATAGATGAGGCAGCGTTAGATGCAGATGCAGCAGATTCTATTTCTGAAGCTTTTGCGGATGTAACTGAAGAAGCTGCGCTATTAACACCATTAGCAATACTTACGCCCAGGAACCCTTTTTTCGATGAGGATTTTCCAGCATTCCCTTTGCTTGAGCTACTGTCAGATTTATTATCTGAATCATTTGAATTAACAAGCATAGAAGGAATATCTTTAGCGTTTTCATAAGATCCGATTGATTCAATTGCAAAATTTTCATTTAGCAATCCAGAATTTTCAGCTTGCTCTAATGCTGAATCAAGTTCATATTCGTTTTGTGAAAGACCTTCAGGGAAAGGCAGAATAGTTTTTTCGTCACTTGGCTTTAGTTGTACGGAATTAATTGAAGCTTCGCCTTCTAATCTTGGTAACAAAATGTCTTGAGCGCTTAAATTGCGAAGCTGAGTATATGTGCCAAGTAATGCAGAAAGTTCAGCTATTGAGGCCATTGGGATAACTTTTGAATCCGCTTGGCTGTTGTTCTGATTATTAACTTTCGCTAATCCTCGCTTGCAAATCATACGAAACTCGGAAGGTATGTTTTCAGGAAGGCGAGACATGGAAAAATCTTGCAAATTTTGTGACTTTGTGCGTGTAAGAAGTGCATAAAGAAGTGCTGCTAATTGACGTGTTGCAACTTGTTCATAAAACTCAGGAGATGGAGTTTGTATATTTTCCGCGCTGTTTGACTTGTTATCATCCGCAGAATCAGATTTATTTTGTAGCAAAGTTACATCTTTAATCATAGGGCTAACAGGAGTATCTGCTAGCTCAATTCCGCGTGCTGTGAGCCTCACTGTGTCAGTAGAAATAGCATGATGTGTTATGCCATTAGCGATCATTTTGCTTACAATGCTTGCGGTTTCTGAAACTATAGTGCGTATAGCTTCGTAGCTCAAAGGATTTAATTGGACTTTTTTCTTTTGTTTGAAATTATCTGAAAGATAGTCGCTTATGCTTAATCCAGAATCTAAAGCTGTAATAATAATCGCAACATCGTCAATATGTTGAAGTTGTAAAACCTGAGTGAATTTACTGCTTCGAGCAAGCGCAAGAGTTGAAGAAATAGTGTTAATTTCAGGCAGGAATCTTGAGTCTCTTACGATGAAAAGCTGGCAATCGCGAGCTAAAATATTGTCGCTTGTCTGCCAAACCTGAAGTTCCTCGTCATTACGCAATGGAGAAATCAGTGCGTAACGGTTTAGAACTACATCTCCTAAACAAGGTTTCATCTATTGCTCATCTTCCTAGTTTTAAAAAATACATATGCCGATATCAATATTCTAGTGGCGACGTGCCATAAGTGCATCATACTTTTTGTGGATTTTGTAACAAATATATTATTAGTGGCGTGTTTATTACATTTTTTGCCAATTCTAAAATTATCTAAGTTATTTTGAGCTATGGGATCTTATTATTCTCGGCTTACGAGGCGTATCGCTATTGTCTTTTGTTTCAACGTTTTTATTTGTTTCAACATCCTTATTCGTATTAAAGTTCTCATTTCTTTCAATGCTCTTCTTAACAAATCCAAATGAAGCTAGAGCTGGAATTTTAGAAGATATTTTATGCATGAAAGAGTTATATATTGCAGTAAGCTCTTCAGTCTTCAAAACAATTAAAGCGCCAATGTAAGAGATAAGAATTGCAATAGTTAAAATAAAGCATATAAGAATCGCGTGAATCCATCTTAAAGCTCCATGAAGCTGAGAAGATTCAATGTTAATTGCCTGCATAACAGGTTTTCTTACTAGCATCGTAAAGGCAATAGAAACAACAGTAGCAATCGCGATTTTAATATGTGCAGTAAGCAGTCTTGAATCATCTAAATCGTTGTTAAAACGTTTCCTAAGCACCCATATAAGTGCTGGGAATGTAATAAGAAATTCAATCGTAACTGACGAACTTAAAACTTCCACCCATTTCATAGGTGGGAATATCTGTATGCATGCGACAAGTATCAGAAGCTCAACTATTACGCCAGCAAGAGCAAAAATAAACGGTCGTTTTCCATCTTCAAAAGCGTAGAAAGTACGTTGAATAATTAGATATGCGCTCGCGAAAGGCAAACTAAAAGCTAATAACATTAGCGGAGGTGCCATAAGATGCGCTTCATTAATATTTATAGACGGCAACAATGCTAAAGAAAGAGGTAGTGGCATAGTTACGAAAGCAATCAAGAAGAAGCACATAAGAAGACTTACATGTCTTAAAGATTCACTCAAATCTTTTCTTGCTAAAGCTATATTATGCTCTGCGATTGAGCGTGAAATCTTAGGGAATATTGCTGTAGCTACTGATACCGCTATAAGCGAATACGGGAGGATGTATATAGTGTATGCATTTTGATAAGTAGCATTACTGGCTACGTAAAATTGATCAATCCCAAATCTAGTTTTTGCAGCAAAAGGCGCGCTTGTGATTATATGCGTAGTGGCCATAACTGATAGCTGAGTTATAAGAACAATTCCTGCGCTCCAAGCAGCAACAGGACCCATAGAACGCAATCCGATACCTTTGATTCCCCAGCTAGGCTTGTAAACAATACCTACTTTTGTTAAAGGTATGAAAAGTAGTAAAGCTTGTACTGCAACGCCTAAAGTCCAAAATCCTGCTGTTAGTAAAATACTGCCGCCGTTCCAAAAACTTAAAGGTTTTGTAGTAGCTCTGCCAAACAAGATAATAAAAGTTGCAAAGCCAATGCAGCTTACTACATTTGCGGCTACAGAGCTCCAAGCGTACATGGCAAATTTGCCTTTAGCTGCTAAAATCTGCCCTAAAACTGTGTATAAGCCATAGAAGAATATTTGTGGTATACACCACAAAGTAAAAGCATTAGTTAAGGCAAGCATTTCTGGACTGCCACCCGCGTAAAGCCAAGTTAACACAGGTGTGGAAATGCCCATAATAATCGTCACAGACAATAAAAGAATAATGGCGAAAGTAATAAGTTTGTTAAGGCGATCTTTGGCATCTTTTTTCTCTAAAGTTCGTACGATTTGAGGTACGAGAACGGCGTTGAAGATTCCTCCAGAAACAAGAGTGTAAATAAGCTGCGGAATCATAGATCCGGCTTGATAAGCATTGGCTGCTAGGCCAGTTGTTCCTAAAGCTGCAGCAAGTAAGATTGTGCGAATTTGGCCCGTAACTCGCGAGGCTGCGGTGCCACTGGCCATAATAACTGAATTTCGACCTACTGAGCTCATTCGTTTGGATCCTTCTTACGGTGGAATTGCCTCCAAAGCCCCCATATTCCAAGAGCGAAAGCAAACATTATAATAATCGTACCGCTTTTATCGCTAATCTGTAGAGTCCCTGTAATAGTGGTGAATTGCGATTGTGAAAAAGTATCGTGTTGTCTATCTTCTAAGCTTAATGTCGCTTTAGTTTGCGTTGATGTAGTAACTCGAACAGGCAAAGTTACTTGAGTTTCGCTATTGGCTGGCACGCTAACAAGTGTTTTTCTGGCTAAAACAATTTCCATGGATTGCGTTGTAGCAGCTACATAAACTTTTATAGGATAAGGATGAGAGTTGCTGACAACAACAGGCAAAGATGCTGTTTCGCTAACGACCGTTATATTTTTAGGCGGAATAATACGAATTCCTGATACAAGGCTGTTAACAAGAGTTCGTGTTGTAAATTTGTTTTGATTGCTGTTGTCGTTTTGTTTCGACTTTTCTTTATCTGTTTGGTTTTTGTTTGCTTTGTCTGTACTTTTATCAGTGTTTTTGTTGGCATCTTTAGCATTTGCGTTTTCGCTGTTTTCGCCGTTTTTGCTGTTTTTACTATCTTCGTTGTTTTCGCTAATGCTATTCTCTGTGGTTTTATCAGGAAGCTTAGATTCTTTTCGTACAGAATTATTCTTATTTTCTTTTGATTGATTATCAGAAAAATGCGATTTTCCGCTATAAGAAAGTATTTCTATTAATGCCATTTCGTCAAAAGCATTAATAAGTTGATTTCCCCAAGTCTTTGAGTTTATTGCTTTATTAAGATTACCCATTTTTGCGTGCTGTTTTGCTAAAGCCTGGGCGTCTCCAGCGTCGCTTTTTTCTTTATTGATTTTTTTATCGTCAAGAATATTGTTATTAAAGTTCAGTAATTTTTCTCTATTTTTAGTTAATTGCTGCAGCTTATTATTTCTTAATTGCGTATCCTCAGAGTTTAGTCCACTATTATCTGGAACTAGCTTTCGTAAAACGTTATTTTCAAATGGCTCAGATGAAGTAAGAGATTCAAAATCCTGAAGATTAATCCACGGAGATTTTTCTAGAGCTTTCATTACGGCATCAACCGTATCGCTGCTAGTTTCAGAATCAAAAGTGACTAGTAAGTGACGAGATGCGTAAGGCTGTTCCATCTGATAAAACGCGCTTTGTGCAACTAATCTAATAATTCGTCCTGCTTCTGTGGATTCAGCTGTTGATAATTCGTTTGTTGCTTTACCGTTCGCTAATCGCGTTAAAACTTCTTGTGAAGAAAGAACCTTAATTTCTCCAGCGTTAGTTGGGATTTTGTATACGCCAGTGTTTATAGCAAAACGATTTGCATTAGGGTCAAATCCATTTGTGGAAATAACAGTATTGTATCCGTTAATTTTAGCTTGCGTTAAAGCGTTAAGAGTCCATTGTCCACTTGTTTGCCAAGCGATAACAGGTGTTTTGAGATCCTTGCAATTTATTTCGTTATGAGATTTCTTTTGCGAATCTTGTAGCGATCCAGCTATTTTGCAAGATTCTTTAGCTGACCATTTTTCTGGCGCGATTCCAGCAGATTTATATAGGCTTGGATAATTATCTTCTGCGTAAGAGCTTATATCAAATCCATCTTTCTGCATAAATAAGTTTGGCGTATAGAGGATCTTTGATATTTTTAGCGTTTCAGGATCTGCTATCGTCTGTAATTTATTATGTTTTACCGCAAGATTTACCTGTTTAATAATTCGCTTATCTTCGCTTTGATCTAGTGAAAGTGTTGCTTTTATTTCGCTAGGGAAGTTGAATACAGAATGATTTGCAGAGCTATCTTTTGAACTATCTTCTTTTTCTTTAGTTTTTTCTTTAGAGTTATCGCTAGATTTGTTATCTTTAGTATCTTTGTTATCTTTAGTATCTTTATTTTTATTTTCAGTTTGACTATTTCCAACGTTTTCTTCTAATTTATGTGCTGGAATAGTTACTTTCCACTTGCGAGGATTTGCAAGAATTGGCATAACAGCTGTTATATCGATAGGCGGAGTATTAGGATTTGGTAAGCCATCGTTTGATCTAGTTAAGAAAGATGTAAGTGAAATATAGTGCTTTCCATCTTCAGAAGTATATGTAATTAATAGCGGCTTTGGTCCCCAATGGCGTATCGCCTTAATATTAGCGGAGTCTGATTTTACGTCAACGTTAATAGTTCTCGAGCTATTAGCTGCCATAGTTTTTACAGATGCTGTTCCTAAAAGCTGCATAGTTGGTATTCGAGATTGGCCTTCTGACCACTTTTGCATATCAGTTCGAGACGCAAAAGTGTGATATGGGTTCACGAACACATTTACTGTTCCCTTAGGAAGAGTCTGATTTTTAGCAGTATAAAGAGACACAGATAAGTGGTATCCGCTTGTTTCAGTAACTACAGGTGTTGCTTGGAGAATTTTTAAAGAAAGACCTTTACTTAGCAGATTTGTGCGTTTAAAGGTATTTGTTTTGTGTTTGGCTCTAAAAGAGTTAATATTCGATTTTTTGCTGTTGTTAGCTCTGTTATTAGAGCTGTTATTGTCGTTTTTGTTTGTGCTATCGCTGGCACTATTGTTTGTACTATCTTTGGTGCTATCGCTGACTTTGCTATCGCTTCCGCTGCCATTATTGCTTGTATTACTGTTAGCGTCATTGCCATTACTACTACTATTTGATTCAGCAGCTATAGCATTACGATTCGGATTAAAAGCATGATTGAAAAGTTGGCAATCTGCTATGCTAACTACGCATAAAGCGAGGCACAATATAATAGCGCAAGCAATATCGCCCAATCGTTTGATGAGTGATGTTGATTGTTTATTCGCAATTTTCATATCTGTTAGACCGCCTATTCGACTTTCTAGCATAAAGCCACGCTATTTTGCGTTCGTTTGGATAACTAAGAATATTATTAAGCTCGGAAAAATCAACCCAACGAGCTTCTTCAGCTTCATGATCCGGATCGCCAAGTACAGATATTTCCCCACTTAAATATCGCAAAGCAAAATGATGCACTAATTTATGTACTCTCTGACTTGTGCCAGTAAACCAATAATCAATAGTGGCTATTGAATCAACAATCTCGCCTAATATACCTGTTTCCTCGCGTATTTCACGAACAGCTGTTTGTTGAGGTGTTTCGCCCTTCTCTATATGACCTTTTGGAAGACACCATTCTAGGTGTCCGCTTCTGGAATGTCGTGCAATAATCGCGACACGCCCGAGTGAGTCAAAAACAAGACCTCCGGCTGAATATTCTCTCACAATTGGCAATTCTTGTGAGTCTAAAGAAGCAAAAGTTTTTGGTATTTCCGAGCTTCTTCTTTGAGGCATCAATGCTGGAGAAGGAGTGAAAGAAATTTCTTCACGCAGCAAAGATTCTTCAACTCGAATCACATTTTCTTCTATGTCTTCACCTGCTGAAAATACTGGTATATCAATGAAAATAGACGAGTCTTCATCTATAATTTTCTGCTGTTGCAAGTATAGCGATTTCGCTACATCCAGAGGTGTTACAGACTGTTTTTTAGGTTTTTGAGCATGGTTACCCGCGCTCTTGGCGAGCATGCGTTTCAAATCTGCGGGAGTAACCATACTCTCAACCATACTCAATCCGCTGTGCATTGGGGTAACGGTATGCTGGAATGTAGTTTGTTTGAATGCTGAAAGGGTGTCGCTAAGCGTGTCTGGAAACTTTGAAGTTTGGCCTGAAGCCATAGAATTAGGACGTTTATTTGCCGAACATAATTATGAGCTTGCATTAGTAGGTGGGCCTGTCAGAGACATGCTTCTTCACAGAGTGTCGCATGATCTTGATTTTTGTACTTCTGCTAAACCAGAGGAATTTGAGCCTATTCTCAGATCTTGGGGTCACGATGGCTTTTGGGATATGGGGCGAAAATTTGGCACTTTAGGTGCTGTTAGACGACGTAAAGATGGTACAGAAGTAAAAGTAGAAATTACAACATATCGTTCAGATGTTTACGATGAGGATTCACGTAAACCGGAAGTTCACTATGGAGATACTTTAGAAGGGGATCTTTCTAGGCGAGATTTTACTGTTAACGCAATGGCTTTGCGTGTACCAGATATGGAATTTATAGATCCATTTGGTGGAGCAAACGATTTAGCTAAAGGTGTATTAAGAACTCCTGTAGACCCTCGTCAATCGTTTGACGACGATCCACTAAGAATGATGCGCGCTGTAAGATTCGTCGCTCAACTTGGTTTTACGATTGAAGCTAGTACCGCTGAAGCTATTCTTGAAATGGGCAGCCGTTTAAATATTGTTTCAGCTGAACGTATTCGCGATGAGTTAACTAAAATGCTACTATCGGATCGTCCTCGTAAAGGCATAGAAGCTTTTGTCGATTCAGGTCTTGCAGAATATGTTTTGCCAGAAATTCCAGCTTTGCGTTTAGAAATAGACGAACATCATAGGCATAAAGATGTTTTCGAACATACGATGATGGTTCTCGAACGCGCTATTGCGTTGGAAACTGATGAAGACGGAGCTGTTCCTCGACCAGATTTAACACTACGTTTAGCAGCGCTTATGCACGATATTGGCAAGCCGCGTACACGCAAGTTTGAAGACGGAGGGAAAGTAAGCTTCCACCATCATGATGTAGTCGGCGCAAAAATGACAGCCAAGCGTTTGAAAGCCTTGCATTGCGATCATCATCTTATTGAAGATGTAAGCGAGCTAGTGAATCTTCATTTGCGATTCCACGGTTATGTTGATGAGCCTTGGACTGATTCTGCCGTAAGAAGATACGTTAAAGATTCCGGCCATTTATATGAACGATTAAATCGTTTAACTAGAGCGGATGCTACTACTCAGAATCGTCGTAAGTCTTTGATGTTTGAGCATGCCATGGATGAGATGGAAGATCGCGTGCGACAACTAAAAGCTCAAGAAGATTTAAACTCTATTCGTCCAGATTTAGATGGCAATGAAATCATGACTTTGCTTAACGTAAATCCGGGGCCTGTGGTTGGATCCGCTTATAAGCATATGCTTAATTACCGTTTAGATAATGGTCCTGTTGAACATGATGTTGCTGTTCAAGAATTGTTACGATGGTACAACGACGAGTATTTAGGTAAGTAGTAATCTCAGCCGAACGGCTATGCCGTGAGGACAGACGTTACGCTCTCGTGAGGAACAGAATTTTATAATTTTCCTATGCAGTGTTGCTGAGCTCTCGGAGTTTCTCTCATCGCAAGATTTTTACATTGCTCTAAGAGAAACTCCGAGAGCTCAGCAACATTTGTTAGGAAAATCTCATAAAATAGGTAAGTCTACACGCATGCTTATGCGCTTATGTAGTGTTTATCTATCTTTATTGTCGACTTTGTGTTTTGCAGCTTTAGGCAAATTTGTAATTGAATCTGCATCCTTGCAATTAGAGATAGGCACTATTTCTGCGCCAGATGGAGGAACATCCGCCTTTGGTCGCAAATTCCTAAAATCTGATCCAAGTACAACGTCAACAAGGTCATCTTCGCGATCATCCATGCGCAAAATAACATTGTTAAAATTACTGCTCAACGTATAAGCGTCATTTACAGCTTTTTTCCCAAAGTAGATTGTTGTTCGCTTTACGCCTTGAGTATTGTTATTGCCGATTTCAATCAAATTAAAACCGCGAAGTCGTAAAGCTTCACCGACAGCGCTTGCGAAGCCTCTGAACTTAGTGCCATTTAGCACGCGAATTCGCACTATACGCGAATCTAGATAAGAAATCTTATCCCCATTCTTACTTCTCACTGGGCATGGGGCAATGAAGCCATAATTTTGATTATCGTTTTTAGCTTTTGGAGCGTTTAATCCAAAAATATGAAACTGAATTAGAAAAGATATGAATGTAGCTACAATTAGGACAATTCCAACAGTAAACATTACGGATTTAGTCTTCTGATACATGAACTCTTTGCGAGCAATGCGCTCATCGTAATTTTGCGCCATGATACTCCAAATCTATCCGTATAAATGTTTCTGCTATATCTAATATTCCAATGCTCGTGTATTGCTCATATTTGCTTATATATTCCGTTATTGAATTTCAACAGTTGCGAAATACTTTTAAGTTATTTAAGTCATGAGCAAAACACATCACTTTACCCGCATTTTACTTACTATGCATGACCTAGAGCTACTTGAGTATAACTTGCTGCTTTTGCAAGAGCAAAAAATTCGTCGCACGTAAGTGTTTCCCCTCGCCGAGTCGGATCTATTTTCGCAATCTCATAAGCAGATTGAGGCACGCGATTTTTTAGAGCGGCATTTAGAGTCTTCCTACGTTGCTGGAATGCTGCATCTACAAGTGCAAAAACGTTTTTTCTTTCGTCTTCGCTCCCCTTACTATCGCAGTATCGAGTGAATGACACTAAAGCAGAGTCAACATTTGGGGCAGGCCAGAATACGTTTCTTCCTATAACACCAGCTTTTTCTGCATTACCGTACCAAGCGAGTTTTACGCTTGGGGTTCCATAAACTTTGTTTCCAGGTTGCGCGCATAATCTGTCTGCAACTTCCTTTTGAACCATTACTACGAAATGCTTCAAGTTATTAAACTTTTCCAATAAAGTCAAAATAATCGGTGTTGCAACGTTATATGGGAGATTAGCTACGAGAGTAACAGTTTCAGCGTTAGCAATGGCAGGCAGATCTTGTGGCGTTACTTCAAGAGCATCTTTTAATAGCACAGTAAATCTATTAGTTGCCTGAGGCATAAATTCTGCAACTGTATTAGGTAATCTTTTTGCTAAAGGTGGGTCGATTTCTACGGCTGTAAGATTTGCTCCAGTTTGCAAAATAGCCAGCGAAAGGGATCCTAAACCAGGTCCAACTTCAAGAACTGTGTCTTTTTCGGTAATGCCTGAAATATGGACGATTTTTCTTACAGTACCAGGGTCGATAACGAAGTTTTGTCCAAATTTTTTAGTTGGAGTAATACCCTCTTCAGCTGCGATTCTTCTTATATCAGCTGCTCCGAGTAGTTGTCCTTCGTTCGCATCGTTGAATTGTGTCAATTTAATACCGTCCAGTTAATGTAATCAAATTAATGTCGTCCAATTTATATTTAAAAACTATTAGATTTTTTATTTGTTTTTGTTTTTTATCTTGCTTTTGTTTTGCTTTCTAACTTTGTTTTTTGACTTTGCTAGTTTTAGCGTTAATTTTGCTTTTAATTTATTGGGCTATTTAGTACCAGCCAATCTTACGTGAATGTTCAACAGCTGCACTAGGGCTTCCGTATCTATTTAGTATGTAATTTAGTCCCCAATTGATTTGTACAGATGCGTCATTTCGCCAGTTAGGGCCGCCTCCGCGCGATACGTCACCTAGTTTGTCAGCAGGATAAGCTTGCGGTATTCCGTATGCGCCAGAGCTTTTGTTTTCAGCATCCCATCTCCAGTGCGATTCGCGATTCCATAACCAAACTAAAGCTTCCCAATCTTTTCCAGTCCAGCCTAATTGTGCGCAAGCTGCCTTTGCATAAAGTTTAGCTTGTTCAGGAGTTGCATGAATCATGCTATTGCTATTTTCTGGCGCTGGAGCTGGAGCTGGAGCGTTTGAAGCAGGTCCATTTGCTGTATTATCTGCAGGCTTTTGAGTTTGCGTATTTTGTGAATCATTCTTCTGCCCATCGCTCTGGCCCTTATCTTTGGATTGACCATTGGATTGACCATTAGACTGGCCTTTAGCAGAGTTTTCAGAGGATGTGTTAGAAGAATTATTATTGGAATTATTTGAAGGATTTTGTTTATTAGTATTTGTTTTTTGCTTATTTTCGGACGTCTTTTCTTTTAGGCTTTCAGAATTATTTTTATTATTCTTTTTAGGCTTACTCTGATTATTTTGTTTAGGATTTTTTGTTGTAGTTTTATTTGTATTAGCATGCTTAGTTTGTGCTTTTCCGCCCACTAATACTACAGAATCTATAACAGGTTTAATAACTTTTTGAGAAGCAAGAGTAGCTGATTCTGCTTTGCCATCAACGTATGTGACGTTATAGACGTCTTCTCTCTGCCCATTTACGCCAGCTGTTTGTACAATACGAGTTCCTATAGGAAGATTTGTATCTGTGATAGTTTGCGTATCAAATGGTATTGTTACCGTGCGTTTTTCTTGTCCGTGAGTTACTCGCAATATACGCAATATTGTTTTATTATTTTCGTTTTCTACGGTAACTCGATCTTCTCCGCCTAAAACAATTCCTAAGGAATCAAGGATAGAGCTAACTGGAAGTTTGCCGTTAGGTGCAACTCTTGTTTTCCCATCGCAAACTACAGTTACTGGACCTTCTTTATTTACTGATAAACCTCCTGAAAGTTTGTCGTAAATATTTTGAAGATTAACTGTTATTTTTTCAGCATTTTTTTCGTTTGCTCTAAAGAATCCAATAAGCTGCTCTATGCTTGTAGCAACAGTCCAGAACTGTATTGTTACTCCGTCAACAGTAACAGTAGTTTGATAAGAGCTTCTCACAGTAACAGTGCTGTGATCTGTGAGTATTCCTCCGGAAGATGTGATTACTTGGTCGTGGGTTTTTACGTGTATATTTTGTTCTTCAAGAAGACGCTGTGTGCTCATTGCATAAGTAGTTACTATTTTAGACTTTCCATTTACAGTAAGCGCAACTGCTTTTCGAGAAGAAAAAACGAAGAATCCTGTGCATATAAGAGCGATAGTTATTACGCAAGCTATAACTCGTGCTCGTCTAAACACAACAAAGCGTTTTGGGGTCCATCGACGTATCATGCAACCTCACTTCCCGAAATCAGAATTTAATTATAACTAACTATTAATATGAATGCGATTGAAAATAAAGGCTTTAAACAAAAATAGAGTGTTTATTTTCAAAATATAGCTAGTTTACGAAAAAATGAAGTCTGCAAATCAAAAAATAATATAAATTTGCGATATTCGAATTAACTTAATCAACCTGAATTAACATGGGCTAATTTGAGACAACTTGAGTCAGTTGGATTTCTTCTGATATTGGGTATGAAAAAGGGGCGGGAGAGAAGGGGATTTTCCCGCCCCTGCGAGGTGGAGCAGGTTGGGGGACGCTCCACTCTCGATTCTCGGAAACCCTGAGTTGGGGGAAGGTTTCCGAGTTCTTACTCGCAAAAAGACTACTTCTGTATTTATGCATTGTTTACGTATTTTCTATGTTAACGCGTAATTGTTGTAATTCAAGCTAGCGCAACATGTTAATAACGCATATTTGCAAAATATCGCAGTATCAAGACAGCGCATATTTTAGTTATATTTTTTGCTTATGAAAATAGGCGAATTTAAGCTAAAAATTCAGAAAATAAGTGCTAATTCTCAAAATAAAAGGGAAAAAGATTAAAACAAGCAGAAATTTTAGGATATTTTATTATTTAAGTTATTCTCGGAGCCTTCTGTCGGGATCGAACCGACGACCTGCCGCTTACAAGGCGGCCGCTCTGGCCATCTGAGCTAAGAAGGCAAAGCGCATAAATATACGCGTTAGCAAAACATTGATTAGTGTACCAGCACCTCCTGCCAGTGGCAAGTGTGCACGTGTCATATTTAAAAAGTATTAAATCGTGACGGCTATGTTTTACTTTGCTTAATACTTATGCGCGATATTTATTTATAAATGTTTATAAGTCATTTGGCTTGTGAGAATCGTCAAGCTTTGGCTTTACTGTGCTTGAACCGATATCCTTCTTATTCAATCCAATAGACTTCAAAACGGCATCTATTATTTCAAGATTCTTTTTGCTTGCTGCAGGTATATCAACAAGTTTTCCGTTGATTGTGACTGTTGGGGTAGTCATAGCGCCTGCGTTTGAACCGCTAACATTCCACAATTCCTTACGATCAGGAGTTGTGCCGTTCATGATTTTTTGCCACTTCAAGTAATGACGGTTAAATGCGACCTTAGCTACATCTTCTGGGACGCCAGCTGCCACAGCTTGCTCAGCGAGTTTTTCATTGCTTACCGGCTTGTAATCTTCGCCTTCGCTTGGCTGGAAGTTTTCAGCGAAAATCTTGTTGATGAATTCAACAAGATGTTGTGGGTTGCTATCGTGATCTGCAATGTAGTAAATGCCACCCATAACTCTTGAGGAATAATGATCGCTAGACAAAGTGTCGAGGAATGACATTGGATAAATTTCCAAGTTAATTTGGCCGGCTTCCATCATTGATATAAGTTCTCTATCTGCAGAGCGGTTGAAGCTTCCGCATCCTGGGCACAGGGAATCGGAATAAACGCCAATGGTAGGAACTCCACTAACAGGATTGTTATATCCGTTTTTGCTGATAGGAATACCGCCATCTTTATTCATGTTGATAGGCTTTTCCGAATCTTTAATATTTTTAGCTGCTTCGCGAGCTTGTGTTTTTGCAACCTCTTTTGGATGATTTGAATTAGAAAGAGTTGTAGAGAGAATAACTCCTACAAACATGCATAAAATCACTACTACAGTAACGATTAATGCTACTAATTGATTTCTGTTGGTTTTTGTTTCCATATTGCCTATCCTTTCGATTTTCTTCTGCTTTTCTTTCGCTATCCCCTTTGCGCGCAACACAATTGCGAAGTATTTATTTTTGTAAGGAAGTGAATTATTTAGCTTGGAACATTAGTTTAATGTACGGTATCAACGGGATTAAGTTATTTTGACCTAAATATTGCACCTAATCCTAGTCGAATTATTGCAGATTTTCTAAGTAAAGCTATTATTATCCATCCGATTAAGACTCCTATTGTGTAGCCGATTGATGTAGGTGAAAGTATTTCTGGAGCATACGATGGGAATAGTATTGTCAAGTTTTAATTGATAACCATTCTGGAAGGTTAATATAAAATGCAATAAGTTGTGAATTAGATTGAGTTAAAAATGGGTAGATATAAGCTCCAAGTATTGATGTTAAAAGAATTATAAGCATTGAAGGAATTGTGTAAATTATGGCTTTTATAAAATGCCATGGTATTGAAAATATGCGTACGAAGTTATCTTTACGCATTGTGCCGTTTATTGTTTGACGATGTATATGGGATGAAACGTTATAGCCTACTGTTGCCGATATAAGTAGTAGTAATACGTGCAAGCAAAGTGATGTTGTTAAAGATAAACAGGTTATAACTAGAAGTATTGGAATAAAGATAAGAAGGAATATTGTTCCTCTGAACATGTATGAGCTAGTTAATTGTTTAAGATTTTCTTGATATTGGCTATCTGCCTCAGATTCTGAACCAGATTCTGCTTCTTGTGTTGCTTCTTGTGTTGGTTGGATTGTTTCTTGCGCGTTTGTTTCTTGCGCTTCTTGTGAGAGTGTTTCTTGTATTGGCTGAATTATTGTTTGTTCTAGTTGCGCGTCTTGCAGTTGCGCATTTTGTAATTGCGTTTCCTGTAATTGCGTTTCCTGTAATTGCGTTTCCTGTGAGAGTACTACCTGCGATAGTGTTTCCTGAGTATTTGTTTCGCCAGCATTTGCCGTATATTGCCAACTTTTTCTAACGTTTTTTGTGCTATTAAGATTCCCAATAGCCGTTGTACCTGATATTACTGTTTCATGTGAAACACTAGCAGTTTTCAAAATATCAACTGTTTGTGAAGTATCTAAATCTTGAGCATCGTTAGAGAAAATAACTGTTTTCGGAGCGTCTGATTTATATGCGAAATCAGCGTCGTTATTTAAATCAAAAGGGTGCATCGCCTCCTGCCAAGCAAGAGGATCTTCTGCATCTTTCGCAATAGCTTGTTCTAGTTCGTCTGGAGTGCATCTTTTATTGCGATCCGGGTTTAATGCAGATCGCAACGCATCCATAGTTAATGGAGGTAAGCCATTAAGATTTGCATTTCCTGAAGCAGCTCTTTCTAATACAGCCATCATAGGCTTTGTGCCAAAAACAGGTTTTCCTGTTGCTGCGAAAGCTAGAACTGCTGCGAGTGACCACCAATCTGTGAATTCGTCAGAATCTCCGCCTTCTATGATTTCAGGAGCTATAAATCCTGGTGTTCCCATAACTAGACCAGTTCTAGTAACGTGGCTTTCGCCTTCTCCCATCGCAATTCCAAAATCGACTAAAACTGGTCCTGTGGCTGAAATCATTACGTTTGTTGGTTTTATATCTCGGTGAATAATGCCTGCTGCATGTACTGCTTTAACAGCTTCAATAAGCTTGTGCGCAAGTCTTTCTAAATCGTCAGAAATATAAGGGCCATTTTCTGATACATCTTCTTTTAAATTTAAACCGTCAATAAGTTCTGTGACTATAAATGCGATTGACGCATCGAGTTCCATGTCTACTATTGAGCAAACTCCACTATTGTGAATTCGTTGCAGTGCAATCGCTTCTCGACGTAGACGCGTTCGTGCAAGATCTTGATCATTATCTGAGTTATCTTCAGTGTTGCACATACTTGCGCGCAAAATTTTCATGGCATATTCTTGGCCGCCGTCGTCGCTAACTCTCCACACTGAGCCCATAGCACCGCCGCCGAGTCTTTTTATAAGTGTGTATCCGCCAATATTTTGACCTTGGCTTAGATTGAACATGCTAATTTCGTCCATGGTTATTATGGTAAACCTACTCCGAGCTTTACTGTTAACCATAAATTATGCGTATTTATTTATATTATTTGCGACACGCCGAGAAAAGTTAATAAAAAATTTGGTGTTTTGTCACCTCGAACATGTTATATTGGATTATGGCTCAACGAAGAGAACCTTCAATGGACCAGATAAGTAATGTGTGCGTAAGGCCTCAGCCGAAGTTGGAAGCGGGCTTGTGTGCACACCCTTCACAACGGATCGTTCGGCACGTACCTGCCGATGAAAGGAACATATCATGGCAGAAGTTATATTTGATCATGTCACTCGTATTTACCCTGGCAACGATAAGCCATCGGTTGATAATTTGTGCATGACTATTAAGGATGGCGAGTTTCTTGTGCTCGTTGGCCCATCCGGTTGCGGTAAGTCTACTACATTACGTATGTTGGCAGGCCTTGAAGAGGTTAACCGCGGTCGCATCTTCATTGGTGGTCGAGATGTTACTACTATGCAGCCAAAGGATCGCGATATTGCAATGGTCTTCCAGAACTATGCGTTGTATCCACATATGACTGTTAGACAAAACATGGGCTTTGCCTTGAAGATTGCTAATGTACCTGCTGCAGAAATTGAGAAGCGAGTTTTGAAGGCAGCTCAGGTTTTGGATTTGACTGAGTATTTGGATCGTAAGCCAAAGGCTTTGTCTGGTGGTCAGCGTCAGCGTGTTGCTATGGGTCGTGCAATTGTTCGTCAGCCAAAGGTCTTCCTTATGGATGAGCCTCTTTCGAACCTTGATGCAAAGCTTCGTGTTCAGACTCGTACGCAGATTGCAGCTTTGCAGCGTCAGCTCGGTGTTACTACTTTGTACGTGACACACGATCAGACTGAGGCTCTTACGATGGGTGATCGTATTGCTGTAATTAAGCTTGGCGTTTTGCAGCAAGTTGGTGCTCCAACAGAACTTTATGATCGTCCAGCAAACGTCTTCGTTGCAGGCTTCATTGGTTCCCCATCCATGAACATTAATCAGCATCCAGTCGTAAATGGCCGTGCTCAGATTGGTGAAGATTCTATTGTTTTGCCTCCGGAAGCTGTGAACATGCTTACTCCAGAAGATCGTGGACAGATTATTGTTGGCTTCCGTCCAGAAGATGCAAGCTTGGCTACTTCAGACGATCCAAACGCATTCTCCTTGAATGTTGTTAACGTTGAGGATCTTGGCTCTGACGGTTACATCTATGGAAACATCGTAACTGATGGTTCTCCTGCAGAAGTATCTACTATGATGTCCGATCAGAACAAGCTCACTACTATTCGTGTGAATCCTCGTGCGCTTCCAAAGGTTGGCGATATAGTAAAGATCAAGATCGATCCAGCAAAGATGCATTTGTTTGCACCTTCTACTGAATTGCGCTTGAACTAATTTCTGTTTTGCATGATTGAAATGTTAATATAATGCAATGTGATGCGGGGTTTGCTTAACGCTGCCCCGCTTTTCACATCATTATATGAAAGCAAATTTTCTTATTATTTGTTTAATGTATGGGGATTTTGCTTAACGGCATTAAAATATTTGTGCATCTTATATGAATATCAAATACAAAGCGTAGCTATAATTCGAACTGATGGGTATATTAAACAATATGGAATGGAATGAAGCTCCTCTTATGGATCCGCGTGCTGTTCAAGCAACATCTGTTTCGGCTCAGGATGAAGAGTCTACAAAAAAAGAGCCTTCAGCGTTAAAAATTACTGCTGCAGTGTCGAACCCTCGAATGTTTATGCTTCCGTGGGAGCTTCCACTTTCACAATGGCCTAAAGATTTGTTTGTTAATCTTCCTCGTGGTATTTCTAGGCACGTTGTGCGATTCGTTCACGTTGGCGACGAAGTTTATGCTATGAAGGAAATCACTAGGCAAGTAGCTGAACGAGAATATGAATTGCTTCGTCGTTTGAGGAAACTGGAATTGCCAACTGTAACACCTCTTGCCGTTGTTGCAGGCCGTAAAGATGCAAATGGTGAGCCTTTAGAGGCTATGCTAGTTACTCGTCATTTAAAGTTTTCTCTTCCTTACCGTGCGTTATTTGCTCGCACTTTAAGACCAGATACTGCAGAAAGACTTATTGATGCTCTTGCAGTTTTAATGGTTCGTTTACATCTTTCTGGTTTTTATTGGGGTGATGTTTCTCTTTCTAACGTTTTGTTCTTGCGCGATGCAGATGCGTTTTCTGCGTTTCTAGTTGATGCTGAAACTGGTGATTTGCATAATAGTTTGACTCAAGGCCAGCGTGAGTACGATATTGATTTGGCTCGAACGAATATTATTGGCGAGTTAATGGATTTGAGTTCCGGTCAATTATTGCCTGGAGAAGTTGATGAAATTAGCGTCGGCAATCGTTTGGTAGATAGATATCATTCTCTCTGGAGTACTCTTACAGACGTTGATAAATTTAGCCCTGACGAAATGTGGCGTATCGAACGACGCGTTAATCGTTTGAATGAATTAGGTTTTGACGTTGATGAGCTTGAGATGAAAACATCTGAAGATGGCCGTCGAGTTTTGGTTCGTCCGCGAGTTGTAGATGCTGGGTATGCATCACGTAAGCTTTTGCGATTAACAGGCTTAGATGTGCAAGAAAATCAAGCTCGTCGTTTGCTTAATGATTTGGATGCTTACAGGACTTCTACTTGGAGGCAAGGAGAAGAGCTGGAAATTGTTGCAACAGATTGGATGCGCGAAGTGTTTGAGCCAACTGTCCGCATGATTCCGCCTGAATTCCGATCTCAAATTCAGCCTGCTCAATTCTTCCATGAAGTTTTGGATCACCGTTGGTTTATGGCTGAGAAAGTTGGCCATGATGTTTCTATGCAAGATGCGGTGACAAGTTACATTAAGAATGTGCTTCCTCAATACAAGATGGATAAGGGAGTGCTTGCTGCGATTAATGCTGATGCTGATTCCGGCGTAGTTGATGATGAATATACGTATTCGAAAGCTGCATACAATCCGGATGAAGATGAAGACCAAGATGCAAGCGTCTGGGCAAGCTAAAAATATGTAATTTTTCCGTAGTTTATCTAATAAAACAGCAGCTATTTTTGTAAACGTAATTTACGATATGAAAGTAGCTGCTTTTATTATCCTTATTGCATCTTCAGATTTTTATTTTTTAATTAAATTAGATTATTTTTCTTATAATTTCTCACATTTTATAATAATTCACTATATTTTCACGTAGTTATAATTTGTGCCTATTTTTTGAAGTAGCTTATTTATTTTCTAGTATCTAAATATGTGGCAGTTTTGGCTTATAAATATATTAAAAGTAAGGAATAAGTATTAAAATATTTTTCCCCAAAATAGAAGAGTAATAGGTAAAAAACACTGTTATATTACAAATAATTAGAGAATACCCCTGAATAGTATAAAAAATATTTATTTTTTATTTTACTTTTTGGAAACTTCATGTACAATTATTTTTACTTAATATTTATTCATAGTGAGTTTAAGGCGCGAAGTTGCACAAAACTCAATGGATAGAAGGAGGTACAAGCTCAAAATAACAGTTTTACCGTGATTAAAATATTCGTCATATTCGTGTTGATTGTTAAAGCGAGCTCATTGAAGAGCTCGCAATAATAAATGATAAAAGTTAATTAATTATCAAAATTTTTTATCCAAAAATTTCACTGGTAGAAAAGGTAAAATATGAAACGATTGGTGGCTGGCACTGTTGCTGCTACCCTATCAATAATGCCATTGGTAGGTAGTTTTGCTTTTGCTACTCCGGCGTGGGCTAATGGCTTAAGTGCCATATCGCAAATAAGCACAGTTGCAAAAGAAAATCCGCAATCTGATTTTGATTGGTCCTTAGATGAATCAACAAAAAAGGGTGGAGAAGTACTCGAAAAAAAGTATGGCTGGTATCATTTTAAATCCAGCAGTCAGAATGGGAATTCGGCAGAAAATCCTTCGCAATACCCTGCAATAGCTGTTAATAAAGCAGAATATAATTTTGCAGATTCTTCTGGAGTATTCACAACTGTTATTAAAACCAAAGAAGATGGAGGTAAGAATCGATTCGGATTCTATCTTGGATATAAAAATCCTAATAGCGGCCTTTTTATAGGATTTGATGATCAAGGATGGTTCTGGCAAAGGTATGGTGGAGACGGCGAATACCTTAAAGGCAAGCGCGTAGCTCCTCCACAAGCTGGTAGAAAAACAGAAGTAAATATTCGCTGGGGTGAAAATACGGCTGTAGTTCGCGTAGATAGACGAATTGTCCTCCAAGTCGATTACTCAAGCATGAAAGATAAGCTTTCAAATAAATTAGCTATTAAAGCAGGTTCCTACGGCAATGAAATCACGGATATAGAAGTGAGAGATCCTAATGCTCCTAGCCTCACTTATAGCGTTTCTGGAAAAATCTTAGGACAAGATAATGCTCCTCTTAAAAATGCTAGAGTTCAATGTGCTAATAAAGTTGTTAACACTAACAATAATGGTGAGTTTTCTATTAATGATTTAGAGCCTGGTAAATTCACTCTTTCTGCCATCGCCGACGGATACGATGAATTCACCAAGGAAATTTCAGTATCTGATTCAGATTCTAAATTAGGTGATATAACGCTACAAAAAACAGGCGTATTTGATACCGAAACACTGAAAACTGAAGATATGGAAGCTGTTCTCCATAAGAATTTCCCGGCTGTTTCTTACTACAAGATGCTAAAGCTTGAAAATCGCATAATGGAAGCCCAGCGCAGTGACATTCGCACCGTTTCTATAAATGGCGTAAATGTTAAACTACAAGATTCTGACGTTACATTTAAGAAAATCGATAACACTAAAGCTCAATACGTTCTTAAGGTAAAAAATGCAGATAAAAATATTGATGCAGAAATTACTGTTGATATGAGCGTTAAGGCAAATCAATTACACTTCAATGTCACAAAAATCGTTAATAATGCTGGCGAAAGTCATCCTATTCAAACGCTTTATTTCCCTGGAAATAATTTAGTTTCTGTAACCAGTAGTCAAGAAGGAGCCACTTTTACAGGAGCTCGCATGTCTTCGAATACGAATATTCCTGGAGATAAAACTGTTGCAGTTACTAACGGATATTCCATGAGGGATAAAGGCGATTACACTTATGGATTTGTTTCAAATAATCAGCTTAGTGCTGGTCTCTGGAGCAATTCTGAACATAATGGAACTGCTGCATATTCTGGAATTGAAGGTGGTTCTAAGAATACCCGCGTTATTGCATCTACTAAATCAGAATTTGCAGGAACAAGGCTTGGGTTAACTAGTGCACCGTGGTATTACCATCGAGTTGTCGAAGACAGCAAGGGGCGTAGATATACTGTTCCAGAAACAGATATGCCAAAAATGTCTGTGGCAATTGCTGGCGATTTGAATGGTGATAATTCTATTACGTGGCAGGATGGAGCTATCGCCTATCGCGATATTATGAATAATCCGTACAAGTATGAAGAAGTTCCAGAATTAGTTGCATGGCGAATTGCAATGAATTTTGGTGGACAAGCGCAAAATCCATTCCTTACAACTCTCGATAATGTTAAGAAAGTTGCTCTTAATACTGATGGTCTCGGACAGTCAGTGCTATTAAAGGGTTATGGCAATGAAGGTCATGATTCTGGTCACCCAGATTATGCTGATATTGGCAAGCGACTTGGCGGCGCAGATGATATGAATACCTTAATGAAAAAGGGTAAGAAATACGGCGCTCGCTTTGGCGTACATGTGAATGCTTCGGAAATGTATCCAGAAGCTAAAGCTTTCACTGAAGATATGGTTCGCCGTAGGGGAAGTAGCTTGAGCTATGGCTGGAATTGGCTTGATCAAGGTATTGGTATAGACGGTATTTACGATTTAGCATCTAATTCCCGTGAAAAGCGTTTTGATAAATTGAAGGAAGAAGTCAAAGATAATATGGACTTCATTTATCTTGACGT
Organism: Gardnerella sp. KA00255; assembly: GCF_049244095.1. Lineage (NCBI taxonomy): Bacteria > Bacillati > Actinomycetota > Actinomycetes > Bifidobacteriales > Bifidobacteriaceae > Gardnerella > Gardnerella sp. KA00255. The sequence goes on along the minus strand of NZ_CP058374.1, from coordinate 1,088,224 downwards.
TTGGGGCAATCTTGTTTCTGGCAGTCGTGAGGATTCTTGGGAAACTCGCAAAATGTCTAAGATGATTAACAAGAATGGCTGGCGCATGACTACTGAATGGGGTGCTGGAAACGAATATGATTCCACATTCCAACATTGGGCTGCTGATTTAACTTACGGTGGATCTAAGATGAAGGGAGAAAACTCTCAAGTTATGCGCTTCCTTCGTAACCATCAAAAAGATAGCTGGATCGGCGATTATCCTACCTACTACGGCGCTGCAAACGCTCCGCTGTTGGGTGGATACAATATGAAGGACTTCGAAGGCTGGCAAGGACGTAATGATTATGATGCATACATTAGGAATTTGTTCACGCATGATTTGTCCACTAAGTTTATCCAGCATTTCAAGGTATCTCGTTGGGTAAATAGCCCGCTGGATTCTTCTTCTGTGCGCGATCGTAATACTAATAACGGTAGCGAGCAAATTGATTTAGTAGATAATCATGGCAATAAGCTTGTTATTGCGCGCGGATCGAATAATTCTGGCTTAACTGCTTATCGCAATCGCACTATTACATTAAACGGTAAGTTAATTGCGACCGGTGCTGTAACGCCTGGAGATGGTAAAGGTGTAGGAAACGAGTCTTATCTTTTGCCGTGGATGTGGGATGTCAATACAGGAAAACTTGTGGATGATTCAAAGCAAAAGCTTTACCACTGGAATACTGTAGGCGGTACAACTACATGGAAGTTGCCGAATGGCTGGGAAAATCTTGCTAACGTAAGCGTTTATAAGTTAACAGATCTCGGTAAAACCGAGCGAACTGTTGTAAATGTCGCTAATGGACAAATTACGTTAAACGCTCTCGCTAAAACTCCATATGTTATTTACAAGGGTGATGCCAAGGCAGAACAATTGCATGTAACTTGGAGTGAAAATATGCATATTGTAGATGCCGGATTCAATGGCGGTGAAGAATCGCTTAAGAAGAATTGGAATATTGAAGGAAATGGCACTGCAAGTATTGCTAAGAGTCAGTTTAGTAATCCTATGCTTAAACTTACAGGAAAAGTGAAGGCAACTCAGAAGCTAACTGATTTGAAGCCGGGTAAGCGTTATGCTCTGTATGTAGGCGTTGATAATCGTTCTGATGCTGCTGCTCGTATGACAGTTCGTTCTGGTGGTAAGGTGCTTGCAAGCAACTCAACTATGCGAAGCATAGCCGCGAATTACGTTAAAGCTTATTCTCATAACACTAGTTCTGCAACAGTAGGAGGTAGTAGTTACTTCCAGAACATGTATGTGTTCTTTGATGCTCCGCAAAGTGGCGAGACTACTTTAGAGCTTGAGCATCTTGGCGCTGAAGATACTTATTTCGACGACGTTCGTGTTGTTGAAAATGAGTATAAAGGTTTGAAGTTTAACTCCAAGGGCGAGGTAATCGGTCTTGAAAACGACTTTGAACATAATGCTCAGGGTATTTGGCCATTCGTTATCTCTGGATCAGAGCGTGTAGAAGACAATAGAATTCATCTTTCTGAAAAGCACGCTCCATTTACTCAAGCTGGATGGGATGTGAAGGAAGTAGATGATGTTCTTGGCGGGAATTGGTCTGTTAAAATAAACGGTTTAGTTCGCAAGAATAATCTTGTTTATCGCACAATTCCGCAGAACTTCACATTTAAGCCAGGTAAAAAGTACACAGTTGAATTTGATTACCAGTCTGGTAGTAATGGCACATATGCTGTTGCTATTGGCAATGGTGATTTTGCATCTGATAAGGTTTCAAAGATTCCTCTCGATGAAGCTAAAGGTACTACAAAGCATCATAAGTTCACTGTTATTGGTGGAGATGATGGCGATACTTGGTTTGGTATTTTCTCAACAGGTACCGCAGAAAAATTACCTAGCGGTGTAAGTCCAGATTCTGCTAGAGCAAACTTTGGCGGTTATAGGGATTTCATTCTTGATAATCTTAAGATTAAAGAGGATGATTCTGTAACAACACGTGAGCAGGCTCAGAATAAATACAATGAAATTAAGCAGAAGTGGGATTCAAAGCGTAAGAATTTTGCAGAGTCAGCACAGCGAACATATGTTGAAAAGATGGCACTTGCTCACTCTATTCTTAATCGAAAGGGAGCAAAATCCGAAGACTTTGCGTCCGCTGTAGCTATTCTTGAGTACTTGGATTCATTTATGAAGACTGCTCCAGCTTTGCCATTAGACGATAAGTTTGACGTTGCTCGCAACGAATATGACATATCTGTTGGAAGCGCTCAAGAAAAGTATGGTAATGAAGGACCTGCAGAGTTTGCTGTTGATAACGACCCTAATACTTGGTGGCATACCGCTTGGGATGAATCTGCGGTTTATCAAGGTGATGCGTGGTTTGAGTTTACTCTTAAGAAGCCTATGACTATTAGTGCTTTGCGATATCTTCCTAGAAGTAGTGGAGATAACGGAAAGATTATAAGGTATAAGGTTACTATCACTCCTACTGAAGGAAATCCAGTAATAAAGAGTGGTACTTTTAAGAATAACGGTAACTGGGAAAAGGTTGATTTCGGTAAGCAAATTGAAAATGTCAAGAAGGTACGTTTGACAGCGTTGTCTTCTAGCGGTGCAAAAAGCGATGAAAGAAATAGATTTGCATCTGCTGCTGAATTGCGTTTGACAACTAACCGTGAGATTCAAGATATCAAGATTGCTGCTGATAAAACAGAGCTAAAGTCAGTTATTAAGAAGGCTGGCGGCCTTTCTGAAGCTGATTACGCTGCAGATAAGTGGAGTGCATTGCAAAAAGCAATCGAATCTGCAAAGTCTGTAGATAAGAATGCTGATGCATCTGTTGAAGATGTACAGAAAGCTATTGTTGAGCTTCGTGCTGCAATGAAGGAAACTAAGGCTGCGGAATCTATTAATGGTAACGCTCCGGTTGATCCTTCTACAACTGTTCCTGACCCAGCAAAGCCGGCTCCAGCGGTGCCAACTCCTACGGTACCTGCAGTGCCTACAGTTCCTGCAGTTCCTACGGTTCCGGCTCCAGTTAAGCCAACTCCGGCAGTGCCATCTGTTCCGGCTCCGGTTAAGCCAGTTCCAACTGTGCCATCGGTTCCTCCTGTAGAAACTGTTCCTTCGAAGCCTGCTCCTGCAAATCCTGCAGCTCCTGCTCCTGCTGAACAGCCTGCTAAACCGGCTCCTGCTCCTTCAGAGCAATCTCCAGCTCCAGTTCAGCCGGCTCCAACAAATCCTGCAGCTCCAACAAATCAGCCTGCTCCAGCAAAATCTACTCCTGATTCGGTAAAGCCAGCAGAATCTGCTCCTGCTCCTGCAGCTCCAGCAACCGTGCAGCATCTTAAAGCGGAATTAAATGGCAAACTTACTGTTGGCAATGATAATGTTGCGCAGCCGGGTGTGGTAAATAAAGTATTGCTCAATATTACGAATTCTGAGTTCTATGAAACTTTGAAGCGTGATGGTGTTGCGTATGCTTATGCCTACATCTACTCGTCTCCGCGATTGCTTAAGGGTGCCGATGGTTCAAAGTATGTAACCGTTCGCATTGTTAACGGCAAGCCTCAGTTTGATGCCATGTTCCCAGCTGATTATTCTGGAAAGCATACAGTTGCTTTGGTTGATAAGAAGGGCAAGCAGATTGCTTGGACGAATATTGTTGTGGCTAATTCTACGAAGAAAGCTACTGAAAGTAAGGAGAGTGCAGCAAATAATGCTACTCACCTTACAAACAGTGGTGTGAACGTGATTAGTGTTCTCGCTGTTGGCGTATTGCTGATTATTTCAGCTGGCGCTATTCTCGTTCGCCGTGCAATCTGATAATTAAATAATCTATAATTAAATAATGCATAATTAAATGATGACGGCTTTACGCCGTTATTTGAGGGGTAAAAGTTTGTGAATTATAGCAATCTTTTGCCCCTCTTTTTATGTAAGGATAGATTATTATGAATCCAATAATGCTTTAGGTCTTTGTTTAAATGCGATGGTTTTAAATTACAATTGTGTAATTTTTGTTTCAAAATCGCCTGTCATTTTCCTTATAAATGTTGATGTTATTAGTTAAATGTGAGCGTAAAAAATATTATTAAAACTTTTCTGATTTTTTATTTTGTTTTTTGGAAACATAGTGTACAATTAAAAATGTGTGAGGAAGCACATACACAAACGTCGATCAGTTGAAGCAAGGCTGCTAAACCGGTTCGGCATAAATAGGAGGTACAAGGATGTCTTGTTTTAATAAAATAACGCGTCTTGTTGCAGCATTAGGCGCCGGCGCGATGTTGCTCGGTGTTGCTGCCTGCGGTACTAATTCAACTGGTGCCAACGGTAAAGTAACGCTTAAGTTTGCTGCATTTGAGGGCGGATATGGTTCTCAGATGTATAAAGACGTTGTAAAAGAATATGAGAAGCTGAATCCAAATGTCAAGATTGATTTAGTCACTTCTAAGAAGATTGAAGATGAAATCACTCCTGGTATGAAGGCTGGAAATTATCCAGATATCGTTGAGCTTGCCCAGGGTACTCCTTCTGGTTTAACAGAAACTCTGTTAAAGGATAAGGCTTTGGATAAGTTGAATGACGTTTTGGACATCAAAGTTCCAGGCGAGTCTAAGACTGTTAAAGAGAAGCTTATTGATGGTGTGATTGGTTTGTACACAAATCCTTACGGAAACAGTGATACTTATCTTATGCCAATGTATTACTCGCCATCTGGCTTAGTTTACAATAAGACTCTGCTTGAGAAGAATGGTTGGAAAGTTCCAACAACTTGGGATGAAATGTTCAAGCTCGGCGATCAAGCCAAGGCAAAGGGTATTTCGCTGTTCACTTACCCAACCGCTGGTTACTTCGATGGATTCTTCAATGCTCTTATTGCTGATATCGGTGGTCAAGAATTCTTCAAGGATGTTATGACATACAAGAAGGATGTTTGGAAGACTGATAATGCCAAGAAGGTATTAAGCATCGCAACAAAGCTTGTTACTGAATACCTCAATCCTAATACTGTTGGTTATGCTAACGCTCAGGACTTCACCAAGAATCAGCAGTCCATTTTGGATGGCAAGTCGCTGTTCATGCCAAACGGTACTTGGATTGTTAATGAGATGAAGGATGCTCCTCGTATGGATGGATTTGAGTGGGGATTCGCTCCAGTTCCTACCTTGAATAAGGATGGAATCCGCCATATCAATACCACGATTGAAGCTGTCTGGATCCCATCTAAGGCAAAGCATAAGGAAGAAGCTAAGAAGTTCATGGCCTTCTTGTACTCCGATAAGGCTGCTGAGATCTTCGTAAAGACCGGTGCTGTACAGCCAATCAAGGGTATGCCTGATAAGGTTGATCCTAGCATGAAGTTCTTCTATGACGCTTATAACGAGCCAAATGTTCACGCTGTTTCAGGATCGTTCTCCACTACAGCTTCCGTAGAAGGAAAGAATATTAAGGAAGATCTTTACAACGCTGTCGATTCTATTGCATCTAAGCAAAAGACTTTGAAGCAGTGGATTGATCAGTTGAACGATACAAGCAACGCTTTGAATGCTGCTGCTGCTCAGTAGTGAGTTCGTCCGTTAAGCATGTGAATTAATTCACCTAAAATAGGCGGGCACTGCAGTTACCGCTGTTGGTGCCCGCCTTTTGCCGATAATTTCTAGTTTTTATAAATTAATGGCATTGATACTTCAGGCTGCTCAAATAGTTACTTAGATGAAATAACAAGGTTGTTATGCTAGTCGTAATTACATGCAGTAGGGGTTATTTATTTACACACAAAGGAATTTATAATGTTAAATCTTAAGCAATCGTTAAATCGTTTGCGCAACAAAGGTGTTAGCACCGATTTGGATAAAAAGCGTGCGAGGTTTGGCCTGCTGTGTTCTTTGCCTACAGCAATTCTGTTGTTAATATTTATCTTCATCCCAGCGATAAATATTTTCCGCATGTCTGCATATAAGTGGAGCGGATATTCCGACGATAAGAAGTTTGTTGGTTTAGCTAATTTCCAAAAGCTTCTTGGCGATATGAAGTTCATACACGTATTCCAAAATACTGTTTTGCTATTGGTGGTTGTTACGTCTGTTACGTTGCCTTTAGCTGTTATTTTCGCCGCTATACTTATGCAAAATCGAATTATTGGAAGCAGTCTTATACGTTTTATTTTGTACGTGCCTGCTGTTCTTTCGATTGTTGTTGTAGCAGCAATTTTCTCATCGATTTATGATCAAAAAGATGGACTTTTAAATGCTTTGTTACATTTATTGCATTTAGATGCAGTTAAGATAATGTGGCTAGGCGATCAAAAAATTGTAATTTATTCAATAGGATTGGCAATGCTTTGGCAGTCGTTGGGCTACTACATGGTCATGTATATGTCTTCGATGGCTGGAATTGATCCGCAAATATATGAAGCTGCAAGAATTGATGGAGCTAGTAAAACGAGGCAATTGTTCTCAATTACTATCCCACTTATTTGGAATAATTTGCGCACAACGTTGACGTTCTTTATTCTAAGCTCTGTTAATTTAAGCTTCGTTCTTGTAATGGCGTTGACTAATGGTGGTCCTGATAATGCGTCACAAGTTCTTCTTGGATACATGTACTCGCAAGCTTATACGAATTCTTCATATGGATACGGTATGGCAATCGGCGTAGTTATCTTCGTATTTAGCTTTGTCGTGTCTCTGATTGTGAACATGGTTACAAAGAGCGAAGTTCTTGAGCATTAAGGAAGGTATGTGATTATGAAATCTAATAATAATCTTAGGGCTCACGAGCAGGGCAATAGTTGGAATTTTGGTCGCATAGTCGGTCAGATAGTGCTCGTTTTTGCTGCATTAAGTATTGCTGTTCCAACTATATGGGTATTTATTGCATCGTTTAAAGATAAAAGCGAGTTTTATGGAAGTCCTTGGACTTTGCCAAAAGGTTTCCATTGGCAGAATTATGTTGATGCTTTCGTAGATGCTCATTTAGGCCAATACTTCGGAACTTCGGTAATAGTAACCGTGCTATCAATGATTTTAGTTTTGGTTATTGGCTTGCCATGCTCGTACGCTTTGGCTAGATTTGAGTTTCCTGGACGAAGGTTGCTTAAACTCGCTGTTCAATGCGGACTGTTTATTAATGCAAATTATATTATTGTTCCAATCTTCTTGATGTTTGTTGGAGCAGACAAAATTGTTATGGAATTTTTGCCAGAAGGCATTTTTGTAAATAATATATTTGTGTTGTCGCTTGTTTACGCAGTTATGTCATTGCCTTTCACAATATTCCTTTTGCAAGATTATTTTGCGTCAATTCCTAAAGCATATGAAGAAGCTGCAATGATTGATGGCGCATCGCAATTTAAGATTATGGTTCGAGTGTTCTTCCCTATGGCTAAGCCTGCAATCGCGATGTCTATGCTTTTCAACTTCTTAAGCTATTGGAATGATTATATTATTTCCATGACTTTGATGCCTGGCGAAAATCATACTGTTCAAGTTGGCTTACTAAATCTTATGCAAACGCAAAAGGCGGCTACAAATTATGGTCGTTTATATGCTGGCATGGTTATTGTTATGGTCCCTGTTCTTATATTCTATGCAATCGTGCAAAAGCGTTTGCTTGAAACCTCAAATATGGGAGGTATCAAATGAGTGAGAAATTAATTAAAGCATTAAGTGTCTTCTTCAAATTAGTACTTTATTTGGCTTTTGTTGTGCTGACAATTGTGGGTGCAAGTAAAACAAGCTTATTTAATCTCGGATTGGAGTTAATTGGCTTGATTGGCGTTATTTGCATGCTTTGGTGGTACAACTTGCGCAATAAGTAGTAAGTAACAGATAAATAATTGATAGAAGTTGATACTACTCGATAATTAATCGATAAGTACTCAATAAGTATTCAATAATTAAGTACTCAATAATTACATAGCATTGACTTGCAGTGTGTACGTTCTGAATATTTGGATTTGTATTTATACGAATATGAATATTTAGCTAACGTGCATTGCAAGTCAATGTTTTTTTGGTGGGGTATAACCCGGGATAACCCGTAATCAAGGCATAAAAAAGTGCCCCCTGTGGGACTCGAACCCACAACCCAAGACTTAAAAGGACTCTGCTCTGCCAATTGAGCTAAAGGGGCAACAGCTGATAAGTATACTACATTCAAACGACTATGTGAATGTAATGTGTTGCGCGTGTTGATTACCAATAGTTAGGCTCAAGTTTTGTTAAAAACTCAAGCCTTTTAAATCGCTCGCACTTTTTAAAAAGCTGTTATTTAATTATTTTAATTATTCAAATTATTCAAATTCGTTTAATTTGTCTAATTACTTTAAGGAATCTAACTTTTCCTTAATCTGCACCGCAGAAGGCTCAACCATAAATGAGTTATCAGGGAAAATTACTACAGGTATATGTTTTTGGCCGCTAATTTCTACAGCTTTTTCTGCGGCGCCCTCCTCGGATTCAATGTCATGCCATATAAATGCAGCTCCGTATCTGTTAAGTGCAGCTTTGGCTCTAATGCAATCTCCACACCAATCGGCTCCGTATACGTGAATGTTTGCGCTATTGATTGCATTATTGCTTGCGTTTTCCTGCTCTGTGTTTTCAGTAGATTCAGTGTAAGAATTCATGATCCTTCTTTTCTTTATTTATTTTCGGATTTGTAGGTAACTTATTCGATATTACGACAATATAAATAAATTACTTATCTTCACTTATTTAATCAAGTTTAAGTAAATTTAGTTTAGTCCATATAAGTCTGATTGAGTTTATTTAAGTTTGATTGAGCATCAGAATCGTAAATAATAGACAGCAGATTTATGTGATAAATAATTGTTTATGCCAGTAATTTTATTGTTCAAAATGTGAAAAAGTAATAAAAAACTTATATATTATATTGTTCATGTACTTTGAGTTTCATATGCTTGATGTATGTTTAACTTGTTTAGTTTATTTAGCGTTTTTGACTCGGAAAATTTTTTTGCGTATTCCGTTGTCGCTGTTGTTCTTATCGTAATTTGTTATAGCTTTGTTCGATTCTTTAAGAATAAAAATAAAAAAAATGAAGAGAATAAAGATAATAGTGTTGAAGAAGCTGTCAGAAAAGAATCTTTAGAAGATGAATCTGCGGAGCGTGCATCTGATCAGCCAAAATCTGATAGGCCAAAATCTGAGATTAAGGCAGATTTAGTTTCTGAGCCAGAGATTGAGGAAGTGAAGCGTGAGTCAGCTTCTGAGCGTGAGCCAGAACCAGAGTGTGATCCTGAGCGTGAGCCAGCTTTAGATTCTGAATCTGATCTTGAGCAAAATACGAAAGAAACTGAACCAGAGCAGGTTCAAGAGTCTAAGCCTATTAATCTTCCTGAGTCTACGCCTTCTCGTTTAGAGCGTTTGCGCGCGCGATTATCTAAGAGCGCAAATCCTTTTGGCAAGGCACTATTTGCGATTCTAACTAAGGATCGTATTTCGCAATCGGATTGGGAAGAAGTCGAAGATACGCTTCTTTTGGCTGATGTCGGCACTCAAGCAAGTGAAGAGCTTGTTGAATCTTTGCGTAAAGATGCTCGTATTACTGGTGTTTCAACTTCTAATGAAGTGCATGATGCTTTGCGAGCTAAGCTTTTAGAGCTTGTTGGTGAGAACACGGATCGAAGTTTAAATATTGATAAGCCTAGTGCTCATCACCCAAGCGTAATCATGATGGTTGGAGTGAATGGAACAGGTAAAACAACAACTGTTGGCAAGTTAGCTAGGTTGTTTGTAGCCAAAAATCGTTCTGTTATGCTTGCAGCTGCTGACACATTCCGTGCGGCCGCTGCAGATCAGCTTTCAACATGGGCTGCTTCTGTTAATGTCCCGGTGGTACGTTCCGATAAAGATGGAGCGGATCCAGCTTCCGTGGCATTTGATGCGGCTGAGCAGGCAAGTAAAACAAACGTTGATGCGTTAATAGTAGATACTGCTGGACGTTTACAAAATAAGTCCAATTTAATGGATGAGCTAGGTAAGATTCGCAGAGTTATAGAAAAAACTATGCCTGTTGATGAAGTGTTGCTTGTGCTTGATGCAACTACTGGTCAAAACGGAATGGCTCAAGCAAAAGTATTCGCTGAAGCTATTGGAATAACAGGTGTAGTTTTAACTAAACTTGACGGTTCAGCTAAAGGTGGAATTGTAATTTCTGTTCAACGAGAATTAGGCGTTCCGGTAAAACTTGTTGGATTGGGAGAAGGGCCAGATGATTTGGCTCCATTTGAACCAGAGAGTTTTGTAGACGGAATACTTTCATGAAATTACAGTAACTTGCAAGATTTTGCATAAATTTATTGTCAATTTTCTCAGAAAGATAAAAATTGTATATCGCTTTGCAGGTACAATAAATAAGGTATAAGAAAGTCAACAAAAGTAAGTCAACAAGAGTAAGTTGCATAATCGTGAACGTTTGAGGTGATGTATATGGATCCACAGTGGGCATTACTTGCTGCAGCTTTAGTGTTTATTATTACTCCTGGTATTGCACTATTTTATGGAGGTCGCGAGCGCGCAACTTCCATGGTTAATATGATGATGCTTTCCGCGGGCGCTATTGCTGTAACAACTATTGTATGGACGTTATGGGGGTGGTCTCTTGCGTTTGCTGGGAAAGATATGGCAGGTGGAATTTTCGGTGATCCTATGAGCGGATTGTTATTCCGGGATTCCATGGTTCCAGATAAGGGAATGTTTACATCCGTATATAAGAATTTAGGTGTATCGGCTGAGCTTCCTGCTGCTTTTAGATTAGCGTGCGCAATTGTTGCAGTATCTTTAATTACAGGTGCGCTAGCAGGTCGCGTTCGTTACGCTATTTGGCTGATTTTCGTTGCTTTCTGGATTACCCTGGTTTTTGCTCCAATCAGTCATATGGTTTATGGAGGCGGTTTGCTTTCTCCTAACGGTGCTATTGCGCAGGCAATAGGGGTTTCGCCTCGTGATTTTGCAGGTGGTTCTGTGTTAAATATTACAGCCGCTATTTCTGCGTTAGCTATAGTATTTGTTATTGGAGGGCATGCTAAATTCCCACTTAAGAAGCCATTAACGAATCTTATTTCTCAAGCTAAAGGCGTGTTTAATAATTCTCGCGCTGGCATGAAATCTAATTCTGTAAGCGATCCTAAGAATTCAAATAAGGGAAAATTAGAGCGAGCTTTATGGGAAGATGTTGCTCGTTCTAGCGGTAATAATACGACTGTTGAAAATTCATCACAAGAATTAATGAGTAGTGATGCTTCTTCAGCTAGTATTCGACATCCACATAACGTTCCTTTTGTTATGCTTGGTATTTTCATTATTTGGTTCGGTTGGCTGGGTCTCATGATTGGCTCGTCTACAAATCTTCCTTTTGTAGCCGCTTATGCTTGGGTTTCTTCTACTATCACAGCTTCTGCGTCTATGCTTGCTTGGGGAGTCACTGAGCGTTTGCGTTATGGTCGTTTCACTGGACTTGGTGCAGCGTCTGGAGTTATGGCAGGTTTGGCTGCAAGTTCTGCTGCGGCCAATGTAATTTCACCTTTATGCGCGCTAATTCTTGGAGTTGTTGTTGGCGTAGTTACATCGCTTGTTTCTCATTCCAAGACTTTTTCGCGTTACGATGGCGCTTTGCACGTAGTTAGTGTTAACGGTGTTGCTGCTGTTATTGGTTTGATTACAGTAGGTTTATTTGCTGATTGCTATGGGTTATTTATCTCTTGGGATTGGCATCAACTTGTTGCGCAATTATGCTTGATTGGCATTACGATTCTTTACGCTGGCGCTGTAACCGCTGTTGTTGCTTTTGCTCTTGAAAAGCTCTTTGGATGGCGCATTTCTGAAGCTAAAGAACGCAAGGGAGTTGATTTGGCAGATCAAGGCGAAAGAGCTTATGATTTTTCGGCTATTTCTCAAGTGCGTGATGTAGTTACAGTGGAAGCATCTGATGAGTCTGCTGATAAAACTCAAGTAGCAGTATCGGCTCCTGCTGATTTGGCTAACGAGGCTGTTGATGAAGCTAGTGAAGTTAGTGAAACTGGCGCAGCTAGCGGAGTCGATAATCCGGATTCTGTAGCTGAAGATTCTGTAGTTGACGATTCTGTAGCTGCAGACTCTGAAGGTGATATTGCTAAGTCTGATGTTTCTGAAAGTGACGTTTCTGAGAGTGATGTTGAAGATTCGGATATTGAAGTAAAAGAATCAGAAACAGATTCTGAAAAAGACGACACTGAATCCGATGATGATTCTGAAAAAGAGTCTGATGAATCTGAATCTGAGGAGTCTGAGACCGATAATGACGAATCTGATAATGAAAGTTCAGATGATAATAAATCGGAATCTAAATCACGAAATACTGATAGCAAAGATTCTGAAAACAATAATTCTCAGAATAATAAAAATACTAGGTATAGGAAGCGCAATAACAAGAGAAATCGATCTGATAATAATTAAAAATATCAAATAATTTAAAATATACATTAAAGCCATCAGCTTCTTTGAAGTTGGTGGCTTTTTGTATTGCTAATATTTCGCATGATTTCCTGAGTTTACTTGCTAAGCATACTTTGCTACCAATTAGGCAGAGATTTAAGATTTTTCGCCCAGAGCGAAATGAACCTCAGCACGAAGTGGTGATTCATTGAGCGAAGAAGAAAAATCGAAAAATCTCGGTGATTAACCGAAGATTAAAAGACTAAACATGCCAAGAGCTGTCGGAGTTTCTCTTAGAGCAATGTAAAAATCTTGCGATGAGAGAAACTCCGACAACTCAGCCCAATTAAACAAGAAAATCTTGCAAGTATTTATGGTATTTTGTCTTATATGTGTATATCCACAACACGCACGGAGTTTGTAGTGTGGATAAAAAAACAAAGTTATCCACATTCTAGGCGTGTCTGCGTGGATATCTCGCAATTTTATCCACATGTTGGGGATAAAGGTGTGGATAACCTGCGAATAACTTTTAATTTTAAAAACTCGATTTGTGTTTTAGGAGATTTTGTGTTACTAATCTGCTCTAACTTAAAATTTATAAACAATGCTATAAATAACGCTAATTGCAAGGCTATAGAATAAAACATTATGAAATATCAACAGCAAGAAAATGAGATTGACACAGAGGCATCTATAGAATCCTCTGAAATTAATCAAGCTAAAGCTAAATTACCTAAAACTAATGAAGAAAATGATGAAGGCATTGCATCTGAAAACAGTACATCTGAAGACAGTGCGTTTGAAGACAGTGCGTTTGATAAGCGCGAAATACTTCATAGCATATGGATTCTTGCTGTTCCTACTTTCGGTCAACTTATTGCTGAACCTGCATTCGTGCTTATTGATACCGCAATCATTGGGCACATTGGCCGTACTGCTCTAGCTGGTCTTTCAATTGGATCAACTGTTCTACTAACTATTGCGGGATTATGTTTGTTCCTTGCGTATAACACGACTTCACAAGTTGCTAGGTTGCTTGGATCAGGCAAAAAACGTGAAGGTTTTAGCATTGGAATGGATGGATTATGGTTGGCGCTGTTTCTAGGCGTTGTTCTTACGGCATTATTAATGGTTGCAGCAGAACCATTATGCTATGCAATAGGAGCTAGAGGCGAAACATTACAGAATGCTATTGTTTACACACAAACAGTTATGCCCGGATTGCCAGCTATGTTGCTAATCTATGCTGCGAATGGGATTTTTAGAGGTCTTCGTAAAGTGCGGATTACTTTATTCGCAGCAGTAAGTGGAGCTATTGTTAACACTGTTCTTGATTTAATAATGGTATTTGCTTTGAAATGGGGAATTGCTGGGTCTGGAATCGCTACGATGATTGCACAATGGTATATGGGATTAGTGCTAGTTATCCCAGCTGTATTTTGGGCTGCTAAAAGTGGAGCAAGATTAAAGCCTAATTTCCATCACATACTTCATTCAGCCGGTAGCGGAATGCCATTATTTGTTCGTACTCTTGCGTTACGAGTTTGCATGGTAGCTACAGTAGTTACGGCAACTCGTTTAGGAACAAATACTCTTGCTGCTTATCAAGTTGCTAACTCTTGTTGGAATTTTGTAATGAATATTCTTGATGCAATTGGAATAGCAGCTCAAACTATTGTGGCTACAGCGCTTGGAGCAAATTTGCGTATGCGTGCAAGAACAATCACTCGTATGTGCGCTAGCGTGGGAGCTTTAAGCAGTGTAGTTGTTGGAATATTCATGATCGCAATTGGATGGACTTGTGCGCCTTTATTTAGCAATCATCCTTATGTTCAACTTCTTATTTCTGTGAGTATGACAATTCTTGGAATATTCCTTCCATTATCTGGTTGGATGTGGGCTTTAGATGGAGTGCTAATCGGCGCTGGAGATCACAGATATCTTGCAAAAGCATGCTCAATAATGGCTATTGTTTATATTGCAACTTTAGTATGCACAGGATTAACTGATATTACGTTTGGCGTTAACGATGTTGTAAGAACTATCACATTATGGCTGGCACTAAACGTTGTGTATATTGGTGGGCGTGCTGTAGGAAATAGCTTGCGTATAGGCACAGATGAATGGATGGAATCTGCTAAGCATATTTAACTATGAATTTAATATTTGAATTTAATTGTGAATTTAGTATAAGAGTTTTATTTATAATCGTTTAACTTTAAAAAGTTAGTATTATTCTTAAAATGGCTTTAACGTTTGCATGTATCGCGTAATACTTGCACACGTTTATACTCGTTTCTATAGGAAATTGTGCGTAGTAATTTTCGCGAGGAATACAGCGGGGAATACGTATTGCACATGAAAATTTAGTGCCAAACAATAGCACTGCGGGGTATGGTAAAACTATGAATCAAGATTCTTCATCATCGGATGCTCGTAGCATATTTGATCGTGTGCCACCGCACGATGTTGATGCAGAAATGGCTGTGCTTGGCGGAATGCTTATGAGCAAAGACGCGATAGGCGAAGTTTCACAAGAGCTTGAAACATCTGATTTTTATTTGCCTCAGCATCAAACTATTTATGATGCGATTATTACGCTTTTTTCTGCTTCCCAGCCTGTAGATTCTGTTCTTGTTGCTAATGAATTGTTAAAAAATGGCAATTTGGAAAAAGTTGGTGGAGCGGATTATTTGCATAGCTTGGTTGCTTCTGTTCCTACAGCTGCGAATGCAACGTATTATGCGGATATAGTTCATCAAAATGCTATTTTGCGTAACGTAATTACAGCCGGTACAAAAATCGCACAAATGGGATATTCTGCAGATGGAGCTGTTGCTGAAGATATTGTTAATCTTGCACAATCTGAAGTATATGAGATGAGTACGGGTAGAGTGCGTCAAGATTACGTGTCAATTGGATCAGTTTTAGAAAGCACATTGAACCAGCTTGACGATATACAAACTAATGGCATATCTCGTGGTATTCCTACAGGTTTTAGAGATATTGATAATGTGACTCAGGGATTGCAGCCTGGTCAGATGATTGTTGTAGCGGGACGCCCTGCTATGGGTAAGTCGACTCTTGGTGTTGATTTTGCCCGTTCTGCTGCTTTGCATCACAATATGACTTCTATTATTTTCTCTTTGGAAATGAGCAAAATCGAATTGGCTCAGCGTATTATTGCTGCAGAAACAAATATGCCTTTAACCGCCTTACGTCATGCTGAAGAAATTACTCCTGATAGGTGGAATCAGCTAAATACTTTTTGGGATAAGATGAAAGATTCCCCATTATTTATTGACGATAGTCCAAATATGAGTTTGATGGAGATTCGTGCAAAATGCCGTCGTCTAAAGCAAACTCATGATTTGAAATTAGTTGTAATTGACTATTTGCAATTAATGACGTCTGGGAAACGTGTTGAAAGCCGTCAGCAAGAGGTTTCTGATTTTTCGCGCGCGCTAAAGCTTTTAGCAAAAGAGCTTGAAGTTCCAGTTGTGGCGTTAAGCCAGCTGAATCGTGGCCCTGAAATGCGTAATGATAAAAAACCGCAGCTTTCAGATTTGCGAGAATCTGGTTCTATTGAGCAGGATGCTGACGTTGTGTTCTTAGTGCATAGGCCTGATTTCTATAATAAAGACGACCGTCCTGGAGAAGCCGATATTATTATGGCTAAGCATCGAAATGGCCCTACAGACACATTTAAGCTTGCTTTCCGTGGAATTAATTCGAAGTTTGAAGATATGGCTCAAGAGCAGCCACAGGCGGTGTGATTTAAATATGAATAAAAGTCATTCGCGTAAATCTTCTGATCCTGTTACTTACAAAAAGTGTTTCTATGGTTTTGCTATGCCCGCAGTAGGCAAATTCGTTCGTGCTGTTTCCAGAGCGTTGCATCATGGCGGAAGCGCGTTGCCTGGTAAAGTCGTTGAAATGCTGGATTCAGGATTTTTAGCAAGAATCTTAGGGCAACTTCCTTATGGAGTAGTTCTTGTTTCTGGTACAAACGGTAAAACTACTACCACTCGCATGATTACATCTATGCTTAGAGATGCAGGATTACGTGTTTTTACGAACCCTACAGGATCTAATTTTACGCGTGGCGTTGTTGCAGGTCTTGTGCAAGAAATGCCTGCGTTTAGTACGAAGCTTGATGCAGATATTGCAGTTCTGGAGCTTGATGAAGCTTACGCTGTTCATTTTGTTCATCAAATTCGCCCGAGGTATTCACTGTTATTAAATGTCATGAGAGATCAGCTTGATCGTTTTGGAGAAATTGACACTACAGCAAAACTATTGAGCAATGTTTCACGTGCAACAACGAATATTCTTGTGCTTAATCGTGAAGATCCTCGAATTTCTGCGCTCGCAGCGGATGTTCTTCCTTCGTGCAAAGTTAAATATTTTGGATTAGATCCTGAAGTACGAAATATGTTCCCATCTGATGATGATTTGCATAGTGACGATAATCAGGAAAATAATGATAGTCAAAAATATGACGAGAATAATCTACCCAAAGCAGATGTTGTTTTAGCAAGAGTTGGAGATCATGAAGCTGACTTCATAATAGACGGTAAGCGCAAAACTACGTCGTTAAAACTCGATGGCGCATATAATATTTTCAATGCTGCCGCTGCTGCAACAATTGTTAGAGCGATACTAGAAGATGTAGCTGCTAAAAGCGAAAAAGGTTTGAAGCCTGATGACAATTCTTTAATGCATTCGATTTCGCGCGTAACTCCTGCATTTGGACGCGGAGAAGTCATTAAAGTAAATAATGTACCAGTAGAATTAGTTTTAGTGAAAAATCCTATTGGGTTCAGGCTTGCGCTAGCTTCAGATCATCCCGAAAAACACAATACAATGATTGCAATTTGCGACGAATACGCTGATGGCCGTGATATGAGTTGGCTATGGGATGTTGATTTTAGCTGCTTGCGCAGAAGTGGCGTGAAATGTGTTTCAGGAACTCGCGCATGGGATATGGCGTTGCGTTTACAATACGACAAGGTTTCAGCTAATAACGTAAATACAGACTTGGAAGAAGATGTTCGAGCATTTGTAAACGGCGATTATGGCGATAAGAAGAAAGCCAAGCGAATATATTGCACATACACTGCCATGCTTCGAGTACGCGCTACTTTAGCTCAATTTACTGAAGTTAAAGATGTTGGAGTTGGGCGCTGAAACTCAAAATAATAAACTCAAAAGCATAAACTCAAAATAATAAATAAAAACGGATAAAATCGAAAACGGATAAAATAAATGAATAAAATCGAAAACGGATAAAATAAACGAAAATCAAAAATAGTATTATTTATAAAATATTTAATACGGAATCGCTTATAGTTTTCGATAAGAAATTTTAAGAAAATAAGGTAAGTGACGTATGGGAAAAACAACAAAATCGCGAAAGTCCACGAAAGCATATGCTGCTCGTGTACTTGATATTATGTCGCTGTACCCGAAAGACATGAATATTTACGGCGACTATGGCAATGTGCTTACAATTATGCGCCGAGCGGAATTGTACGGTTACAAGCCTGTGCTTCACGAGTACAATGTTGGCGATGATTGGCCAAAGCGAGTAGATATGATTCTTGGCGGCGGTGGCCAAGATCATGGGCAAAGTAGAGTTACTGAAGATTTATTTGCGCGCGCAGACGTGATTCGTGAGCTTGCAGAAAATGGCGTTCCAATGCTTATGATTTGCGGACTTTATCAGCTTTTTGGAGAGTATTTCGAAACCGTCGAAGGGGAAAAGCTTCAAGGAATTGGAATACTTGGCGAGCATACGGTTGGTCAAGACGTGCGCATGATTGGAAATCTTGTGGAACATAGCGACGATTTTGGCGATATTGTGGGCTACGAGAACCATTCTGGACGAACAAGCTTGGAGGGTGATACTCAGCCACTCGGCTCTGTTGATGGTGAAAATTGCGGAAATAATGGCGAGGATCACACTGAAGGCGCTCGCAAATACAACGTTATCGGCACTTATATGCACGGATCAGTTTTGCCAAAAAATCCACGTTTAGCTGACTTTTTAATTCGCACTGCTGCACAAAATCGTTACGGAGAATTTGCGCCAAAGCAGACTAATGCTCAGCGCACAGAGCTTGAGAAACTAGACGAATTAGCAGATCGCGCTCGCGAAGTTGCCGTAACTCGTCCGCGGTAAAAGCTGTTCTCACTAAATGAGCATAGGCATATGCATGATTTAGTAAAAATTTGATTGATTATTTTATTTTATGCGCATAATGTGTATAATCTTTTTATGAGATACAAAGAGATTGAAAAACGTCTTAAGAAGGACGGCTGGATACTTTTTGCACAGCGTGGAAGCCATTGTCAATTCGTACATAAAACTAAAACGGGTAAAGTCACAGTACCTAAACATCCAGGTGATATTAACCCGTCGGTTGTTAAGTCAATCTGGCGCCAGGCAGGAATTAGTGAGACAAAGGTGAAATGATGAAATTAGCGTATCCTGTTATTCTTACTCCATATGAAGATAATAGCGGAGGTTTTGTTGCAGAAGTTCCTGATTTGCCAGGGTGTGTAACTGGCGGTAGTAATCTTGCAGAGGCTCTGATTATGGCAGAAGACGCAGCAAGTGGATGGGTTCTTACAGAACTTGAAAGCGGAAAGCCTGCACCAAAAGCTAGTGATATTAGTGATATTGTTGTAGAAAATCCTAATTCAAAGTTATCTATGGTTGCGCTTGATATGGATTCTTATGCTGCAAAATACGGTTCTCAGTCAGTTCGTAAAAATGTTACTCTTCCAGCTTGGCTTGATACTTGGGCACAAAAAGCAGGCATCAGCTACAGTGGGACTTTGCGCGATGCTCTAGAATCTTTATATGCTAAAGGCGCTGTAAATAAAGCCTAGTCATATTATCTGATTTGATGCAATATTGCGCAATGAATTAATGCAAAAGCCTGCTTAAATTGCAAAGTGTTGCAAATCAGCAGGCTATTTTGTAGTTTTTGATTCTAGTTTCTATATTCTGGTTTTCGTTTGATTTAGCTAATGAGTATTAGTCAATCAAGCCATACAAGCGATCGCCAGCGTCGCCAAGGCCTGGAACGATATAAGCTTTGTCGTTTAAACGCTCATCAACAGCGCAAACAACAACCTTAAAGTCAATAGAAGGATCAATTTCCTTCTCCAGGCGCTTCAAACCTTCCGGAGCGGCCAAAATATTAATAGCTGTAACATCTTTAGCTCCACGCTCAGCCAAGTAATGAGTAGCAGCAACTAAAGTGCCACCGGTGGCAAGCATTGGGTCAAGAAGGAAGCACTGACGACCAGTCAAATCTTCTGGCAAACGATTGGCATAAGTTACTATGTCGAGCGTCTGCTCGTCACGCTTCATGCCAAGGAATCCAACCTCAGCGGTTGGAAGAAGACGAGTCATGCCGTCAAGCATACCGAGGCCAGCGCGCAAAACCGGCACAACCATTGGGCGTGGGCGGTTTAAATGCTTGCCAGTCATCTTGCAAATAGGAGTTTCAATCTCGCGATCGCTAACTTCCAAATTGCGGGTTGCTTCGTATGCTTCGAGGGTTACCAATTCGGAAACCAACTCGCGGAAAATGTTAGAAGGTGTATTCTTATCTCGCAAAACGGTGAGCTTGTGGTCCACCAGCGGATGATGTAAAACATGAAGATCCATACCTTCTAGGTTAATGCAAGCATGGCATGTAAAGCTATCGGCGTGCCGTGAGATTTATAACAAAATATAAACAAAATAACAGTTAAAAGGCAGTATTGGCCTCTAATCTCAAATATAAAACGCTGACTTGCGAAAGCGCCTGTCGGCGCAAACGCCGCTCGTAGCGGCAAAAAATGGAGCCCGGGGCTTAAACACAAGCCAGCGTCAACCTCGAGTATACATGTTTTTAATTTTCAGCGCGCCGCATAATTAGAATCCAATTCAAATCACAATCAGAATCCAATTCGAATCCGATTCAAATTGCCAATAATTTACTCAAGTTTCCCTAATCGCCATAATCCTGCGCAATTACGGAAAGTGTATGAAAGTGAATTAAGATTTGCAGAAGTGTGCAAAATATGTGCAATTTTTTCTGTATTAATCGAATTAGAATTTTGCTTATCCAACTTTTTCGCGTAAACGTGCATTCCGCGCGAAATGATAGAAGTAAAAGCTGAAGCGCGATAAAGTGCTACAGCAAAATCACCTGTAAAAGCGCCGGAAAGAATAGAATCTGCAAGTCGCGCAATATCATCTCCCGTAGGAGCTTCATCAATTCCTGTAATAGCTGATGCGCTCGTGGCTTCAGGTTCGCCAAGACGCCAATATTCTGCGTAAATTTCACGATTCTTACGCAAAGAGATGCGCAGTAAATAAAGTCTCCAAAGTATTCCAGGAAGAGATTCAGCTTCTGCATGATTCCACAGATCTGCAATAACTTCAATGCCCTCATTTTCAACTAAATTCAGCACGCGCTCAACGATTTCTGGCGACTGCGTTTTATGTACGCGGTTAAGTAGAACGGCCGCGGAAGTGTGGCTAATCTCATTGACAATCTGCGGATCTGTACCACCTTCTATTTGTGCGAGCATGGCTGGATCCATTTGCGCAGGTCTGCTTGGACGATTTGAACCGTTTGGGCTTGGCATAAAAGCAGATCTGCTTGAATGAATAGAACTTGATTGCGAATTTAAACTAGTAGACACTTGGAAGAACCTTTTCAATATCAATAATGCGAGCGCCTTTAGGAGTATTAATTATATGCAAAACTATTGCGCTTCCGGTAGGCATGTATGGAGATTTTTGGCTGAGTATGCGCTTGTGTGCTCTAGGTTTTGTTATTCCCCGCAAATAATCGAAGAAAGTGCCGATAACCGGTCTGTGCAGGCATATGACAGTTGAGTTTGTATTGTTTGTAACGCTTGCATTTTGTGCATTACGCTCAAGATTTTGTATTTCGTTCACAAGAACAGACAATGTGGATTTTGGTTTTTTCTCGTGATGATCTTCGGTAAGTTCCGCAGCCTGTTTTATAGAAAGCGAAGAATCGTTTGCAAAAGCGTCGAGAGTTTCTAAGCAACGCTTCCAAGGAGACGATATGATTTTATCCGGCGCGTAGCAGGCCAGTTCGCGGCCTAGAGCGTATGAAGCGGCAGCGCCCAGAGGTGTTATTGGTCGAGTCGCTTCGCTTCCTTGCCAAGTTTTTCTAGACTCAGCTTTTCCGTGACGCACTAAAAGCAGCGTGCTATATTCTGATTGACCTTCGTGGAGCTTCTCTAAGAAAGCGTCTAGCACTTCGCGGTCACTATCGTGCGTGAGCTTTTTTCGCGCTTGTGAAGGAGTAAGCCATGACACATTTCCGATTTCAGTGGGTTTAGCAGGCTTAATTGGTCCGAAAGCGGGAAGACGTTTTGCTGCGGACTGATTGTCTATTAAGCGCATCATCCAGTAGTGGATTCGCTTTATTACTTCCGGTTGGCCATTGCGGTTCTGGCTGCTATTTGACGCGTTGTTTTTGGAGGATTTTTTGCCTTCGTGATCAAGCGGATACTCTATTTTAGCGATATGTGGGCCAAGCGTGACCGAATATCCTGTTTCTTCTCCAACCTCGCGAACTGCAGTGTGACGATGCGATTCGTTTAGCTCGTTTTTGCCTTTTGGCCAGCTCCAATCGTCATATTTAGGACGGTAAACAAGGCAAAGCTCAAAGTCGTCATCGCTAGGCTTTATTGCACTGATTGGCTTAGTTGCACGATTTGACTTGCTTGCATTGCTGCCTGTTTTTGTATCTTCACCTGCGTTTGAGCTGTTTGTAATATTGCGCTTGCGATAAATAATCCCGCCAGCTGCTTCAACGTATTGCGTCGTTACTGCACTCATATTCACTATTTTAGCGGTTTTCTTTCGCAACTTTTAGTCGTGACCTGTATTTATTACAATTCGCTTATTTGCTTATTTAGTTAGAGCCAATTTAGTTGCTGGTTTTCGCATATTTGCGCTGCTTACTTTTATCACAGTCATTACAGTGATAAAAGCGCTGTGACTGTCATTTTTCTCGTTCGTGACAGTGATTTTCTTATATATGACTGTCATTTTTTCGATTTTGACAGTCATTTACTATATTTTGACTGTAATCTTACGTATTTTGACCGAGATGTGTTGACTTATGACAGTCACTTTGACTTCCGTGACTGTGATAATTCGCTCCATAGACGTCATGACTCATCAATATTGCGCCATCATATCACCCACATCTAGAGCATTACTGTTAATAACAGTAATGAAGACATATGTAGTTATATCATTGATTCACAATTTTTCTGACAAATCTATTCCTGATACACGCTTGCATTCATTTAATATTGTTTCTACTATTTCTGGAACATCTGTCCAAGGAGCGTAGTTTGACTTTTGAGTTACTGAAGGGTGATTTTTGCGCTTTTCTATCTGTTCGGTTTGCATATGCTGCTTTGCGTTTTTAAAAGCATTCTTATAGTTTCCAGTTAATTTTTCTAATTGAATATGCTTATTTTTATTCCCAGTAGTGTTGTGAAGTAGCCCAAGTTCTCTTGCTTCTTTTTGGCAATCTCGCGTTTCTGTGCAAGAAAGAGGACAGCTTTTTACGTGGTCAATAAGCCATACTTCGAAGCAAGGGTTGGAAATTACTAATTTTACCTTCCCACAAGTTGAATCCGACCTAGATTGAGCTTGTCGAATTTTTTCTCCAAATTCATCAACGTCTGTTACAACCCATACCAGTGTAAACGGATCGTAGTTTTCTTTTTTTGCTTCTTTGCAGTCTAATCTCTCAAGTTTAACAGCATAATTCGTTAAAGTGAGTGGATCTACGCCCTCTTTTTCTATGTTAATTGATTTATAAATATCCCATGATGTAGCACAATGTTTACTTACTTCTGATTTTATATAACTAAAATACTCAAACTCTGTAACTATACCGCCGCAAACAATAAGGAATCTTTTATTCCGTTTCGACTGTTTCTTCGAACGGCCGTGTGATGGAACATGAACCATAGCCCGCTCCTCATGAATACTAGTGTCTTATATTGTTTGAATACCGGTAGTGCTTTAGCTTCTGTTAGTATTTGTAAGTATTTCCGCAAAAACATCATGTAGCGAAGGTTGTGGCGCTGAAGCATATATGTTGTGTTGGTAGTTTTTACCAAAGTTTACATTGCGGTTTTCCCATTCCGTAAGTGGATGTAGCGAAGATTCGCCTAATGTGTTTTTCTCTATAAACCAAATTTGATCTCTGTCGAGAATAGTTTTGTCGGTTCCAGAATTACTAATAAGACTTAAATCGTGAGTAGTAAAAATTAATTGCGATTGGTTAGGATTCGTTTCTGGATTACTGTAAAGCTTGAGTATTTCAGAAACAAGCTGCATACTCAGACTTGTGTCAATTTCATCGATTAGAAGTACTGAATGTTTTGATAATGCATCTATAACGAAAGCAAATAACACCAATGCTGTTTTAGTTCCTAAAGATTCAAAACCTTCAGGAAGCTGGCAATCTTTTTGACCAGAATGTGTAAACATTAAACGTGAAACACTGAATTTTTGCATTTTTTCAGTGTTTTCAGAAGTGTTATCTGTAAGTTTATTGTTATCTCCGTCAAGTTCGTTGAGAAGATTTGCGAGTCTCGTTAGTTTTTCTGATTGCTTAGCATCTAGCTGTTCGGATTGTACAGTTACACCTTTTAATCCTAAATCTGCATATTTTAGCAACTTGCTAATGTTGGATGCAAAATTTGGATTTTCTTGTAAAACTGTTATCAGATTATTGGAATACTCATCAAAGTTAACTGTTCTGCATTGCTGTGTAGAAGTTATTTCTTCGTATGCAGCTTGCAATGCTTGCACTCCTGATGCTGCAGCTGCAGATAAAAATAATGCGTTGTCTCTTGTAATTTTTTCTACAGTCTTCCCTATGGTTTTTAGGTTCGAGCCAAATCGCATTGTCTTGCCATGCTCTCGTTCAAACAGCACAGTTTTTCTGTTTGTTGTAGATCGGAAAAGCCATAGTACCTCTTCAATAATGTAATCATTATTGAAAGTGAACCAATATTTATATCTGTTGTTATCTTTTGCAATGAATTCTATAAAGAATGTTGACGGTTCCTTTTCAGACTCTCTGTTCAAAAGAAAAGGAAGTGCATTTATTTTTGAATTTGAGTTACCGCTTTTGAAGCTTCCTTCCACGAAATTTTTTAGAAATGCTATGCATTTTAACAGATTTGTTTTCCCTGAAGCATTTCCTCCGTAAATGGCTGCAAGAGTTGATACATCTGGATGTGCCCACGAACTGTTTTTTGCGTGAATAGTTCTTTGCATGCTGAATTTTTGCAATTGACGAAAACTTAGTGCATTTTCTACGCTAAAATTAAGCAACATAGTTGCCTCCAGTGTCCAGTTTGCTGTTTGTTTACAAGTAGCATCAAAATTTTTCTGATTATTATCTACTATCTACAGCGATATATCTTATATAAGAATATCGTAAAATATCATATTTGCAATCTATAAACAGTTTTTTGCATAAAATCTACATAAAAGTAGTTGAAAATTTAAATAATAAGATTATTGTTCTCGCGCGTGTAATTGACTTGTACTAAAACATTGGTAACGCTATATTCCCAAACTACCCAAAACTGGCAAATGGTGTTATAGAAGATTTCGGCTATTGCGGGAACGCTTGAGATTTAGCAGATTATAAAGGGTTAATAAACACAACAAGAGCCAGAAACATGTTACCGAATCTGGCTCTTGCTTATTGTTTATTAGTTACTTGCGATTAGTTCGCGCCACGAGGCTTACGCGTGTGAGTATGAATCAGGTAAGCCTGACTGTCGACTAGCGGACGACCTTCCTTGTCACGAGAATGCAGCGTGTACGTGCCATCGCCATCCATCCACCACGAGACCGTAGAATCAGCCATTTGCAAATCAATATACTGAATCAAAGCTTCAACTTGATCCGGTGCGCTTATGCGAACAAGTGTTTCAACGCGGCGATCAAGATTGCGGTGCATTAAATCAGCCGAACCAATCCACACTTCTGGACCACTGGCAGGGCCGTCGCCAATTTGCGGTCCGCAAGAATTAGCGAACGCGTAAATGCGGCTGTGTTCAAGGAATCTGCCAAGTACTGAACGAACGCGAATATTGTCGCTCAATCCCTCAATGCCAGGTTTCAGTGAGCAAATTCCGCGCTCAACAATATCAATCTTCACTCCAGCTTGAGATGCGCGATACAATGCGTCAATAGTCTGTTCATCAACAACAGAATTAACCTTAATCTTAATCCAAGCTTCCTTACCGGCAAGAGCTGCAGCTTCCTCACGGCGAATGCGAGCAATAATGCCAGTTCGAACTGTGCGAGGAGCTACGAGCAAACGGTGGAAGCTTGACTTTGGAGCGTAACCAGAAAGCTGATTAAATAGGCGAGTCAAATCCTGGCCGACTACAGGATCGCAAGTAAGCAATCCCAAATCTGTGTAAAGGCGAGCAGTCTTAGGATTGTAATTACCAGTGCCAACGTGGCAGTAGCGGCGTAATCCTTCGGCTTCCTGACGAACCACAAGAGAAAGCTTGCAGTGAGTCTTTAAACCGACAATGCCGTACACAACGTGAACGCCGGCGCGCTCAAGCTTACGAGCCCAAGCAATATTTGCGTCCTCATCAAATCGCGCCTTAATCTCAACAAGCGCAAGTACCTGCTTGCCAGCGTGGGCTGCGTCAACAAGAGCGTCAATAATTGGCGAATTGCTAGACGTGCGATACAAAGTTTGCTTAATTGCAAGCACTTTTGGATCTGCAGCTGCTTGAGCGAGGAATGCCTGTACAGAAGTAGAGAACGAATCGTAAGGATGATGCAGCAAAATATCATGTTCACGAATCGAAGCGAAAATATCCTGCGCGTGGCTAGTTTCAACTTCTGCAATCTGACGGTTAGTAGTAGGAATAAACGGACGATACTTCAAATCTGGGCGATCAAGCGCCTGCAATTCAAACAGTACCGTCATGTCAAGCGGCGAAGGCAAGCGATAGACTTCCTCAGGGCTTACTCGCAACTGATTAGCAAGAAGCTGCGAAAGGAATGGGCTAGCTTCGTCGGAAATTTCCAAACGAATTGGCGGTCCGAAACGACGACGAAGAAGCTCCTTCTCCATGGCGTTCAGCAGGTTCTCTGCATCGTCTTCCTCAACGTCAATATCCTCGTTACGCGTAACGCGGAATGAGCGAGCTTCCTTAATAATCATGCCTGGGAAAAGCGATTCCAAGTGAGCTGCAATCAGCTTTTCCATAGTGATGAAGCCGTAACGCTCTTCGCGGCCTTCTTCATCTGTTAAATCGTCAACTGGTACAAGACGATTCAAGTTATCTGGAATTTTTACGCGAGCAAAATGCGATTTTCCAGAATTTGGATTTTCTACGATAACCGCCAAGTTAATAGACTTGCCTGAAATATATGGGAACGGGTGTGCTGGATCTACTGCAAGAGGAGTAAGGACTGGGAATACTTGCTTTTTATAGTAATCTGAAAGTCTTTCCTGCTCTGACTTTGTCAACTTATCCCAGCTGAGCATAACTATGCGCTGTTTTGCAAGCTCCGGCAGAATGTGCTCAATAACATAGTGAGCGTGCTCGTCTTGGCGACGATGCGTAACTTCGCTTATAGCTCGCAATTGCTGACGAGGACTTAATCCGCTTGCTGCAGTTACCGCTATACCGGAATCAATTCGGCGCTTTAAACCTGCGACTCGAACCATAAAGAATTCGTCGAGGTTTGAGGCAAAAATAGCCGCAAAGTTAGCGCGTTCAAGAAGTGGTAAGTCAGTATTTTGCGCTAGCTCAAGCACACGACGATTAAACTTCAACCAGCTTAGTTCGCGGTCGAAGAAACGATCTTTTGGCAACGGTAGCTCACCCTCACGAGCTTCACGTTTTTCTGCCTTTTCGTCTTCGGCGATATGCTCTGCAATTTGACCACGCAGAATCGCCTTTGAGGGAGCGTCAAAAATCTGTACCATAATCCGTAATTGTATGCGTTAGAAGGGATGTATGTGAATGAGTGTCGCCTTTAAGTAAGCGAATAAAGCACACATTTGACTCGTGCAACACGCCGGTATTTATGTGATGTGAACGTAAGTGAACAAGAGTGCTATTTTATATGAACAAAATGCTTCAATAAAAGTGTTTTTATGAATGAAAGTTAACAGTTGCGACAATAATCTAACAAATTGAATTTTATTGGTTTTTGTTCTTGCCAAAGCAAGTTATTTTAAGCATAATAATAAGTACAAGAACAAATAAAAAGAGCGGTAGACCCACAAAGGTGTATGGATAAAATATCCGTGAACGTTGAACGGAACATGAGACTTTAACCGTTGCAACGATGTTGTTGTGAAGATGAGACCGCTGATATTGTTTTTGTGAATGAGAGGCTCGCCGAAATGGCGGGCCTCTTTTGATGTGAGGGCGATTTTGCTGCTCGTGCAGACTGTCGCGCGCATAAGGGAAACTATCAAAGAATAATTGTTGGAATTCATTTTCTTAGCTTCTTTGAAAATGAGGATGTATTGTGTTCCATGCTGTGCTAATTGCAATTGCGAGTTGCTAATTTATTGACGCGTGATTACGTGTGCGGAGTTTGAAACAGGTAAGAAGGATCGAAGGACCATGCAATATTCGTTTATGACGAAGTTGGCTGCAGAATTTATTGGCACTGCTATTCTTATGATTTTTGGAAACGGTGCTGTTGCAAATGTTGAATTAAAAAATACTAAAGGACACCATGCTGGTTGGTTAAATATTGCCATGGGATACGGTTTTGGCGTGATGTTCCCAGTGCTAATGTTCGGAGGAATTTCCGAAGCGCATATCAATCCTGCTATGACGATTGCGCAAGCTGCAAATGGAATGTTTGAGTGGCAAAACGTTGCGCCTTATATTGTAGCTCAGCTTTTGGGTGCGTTGGTTGGACAGCTTATTGTGTACGTAACGTATTTGCCGCACTACAACGAAACTGAGGAGCCTGGAGCTATTCTTGGCACTTTCTGCACTACGGACGCTTATAACAACAAGCTTAATTACTTCCTTAACGAATTCTTCGGCACGCTTGTGCTTGTTTTGGCAGCTCTTTGTTGCCTTAAGTCTCCATGGGGTGAGAAGAATTTGGCCGGTGCTTCAATCGTTGTTGGCTTCGTTGTTTGGGGTTTGGTGACTTCTATGGGCGGCCCAACTGGTCCTGCTTTGAATCCTGCGCGTGATCTTATGCCGCGTTTGCTTCACGCAATTTTGCCAATTCCACACAAGGGATCTTCTCGCTGGGGTGAAGCGTGGATCCCAGTTGTTGCTCCTACTGCTGGTGCAATCTTGGGCGTGCTTATGTACAAGTCGTTATTTGCATAAGGTTTTTACGTAAGGTTTTTGCGTAAAATAATTGCACGAAATAATAGAATAATTGCGGTTGTAAGAAGCGCGTAATGCTAGTATGAATGCGTTACGCGCTTTTGTTTTGCTTTTTTACTTATTAAGAAAGACGAAATCATGTTTTCTAAGTCAACTATTGCAATTGGTCGTTTTGCGCCGACTCCTTCCGGGCGTATGCATATTGGCAATATGGTAGCAATGTTGGCTGCTTGGCTTTCTGCAAAATCGCAGGGTGGCCACATGCTTTTGCGTTTGGAAGATCTTGATATTGCTCGCATGCCGAAGGATGCTAGCGCGCGAGTTATTGACGACTTGCATTGGGCTGGGCTTGATTGGGTCGGTGAGCCAACTTATCAGCATGAGCGCACTGCAATCTACCAGGAAGCTCTTGAATCGCTAGAATCTTTGCAAGATGCTGACGGAAATTCGTTAATCTACCCTTGTTTTTGCTCGCGTTCCGATATTCGCGCAATTGCAGCTCCGCAAGAAGGCGACGGTTTTATACGCTACCCGGGTACGTGCAGAAATCTTCGCAAAAACGCGCAAGGTTTGGCGCAAATCGAAAAGCGTTTGCAAAATAATCAGCAACATTCTTTGCGACTTGCGGTACCGCCTGCTGATTCACCGCAAGCGAATGTGAGTTTTGAAGACGCGATTTTTGGGGAGCAATCTTTTAATATTGATCGCGATTTGGGGGATATGGTGATTCGCCGAGCGGATGGCGTTTTTTCTTACCAGCTTGCGGTTGTTGTTGACGATGTGCTTTCGGGAGTAAATGATATTGTGCGCGGACGCGATTTGCTGCGTTCGGCGGCGCTTCAAATTTGGATTGGTGAGCTGCTTGAAAAGTCGGGATTTTTTGCGGCTTATGGTGTGCATTACGTGCGTCCGCAATTTGCGCACTTGCCGCTAATTGATAACGCACAAGGCGAGAGGCTTGCCAAAAGTAAGCATTCACTAGACGTTGGTGCGCTTCGTGAATCTGGCTGGAGTGCAGAGCACATGATTGGCTATTGCATGTATCTTTTGGGATACAAAAAGCCTGGTCAAAATCAGCCTGTAGATATGAGTGCTGCCGATGCGCTTGCGTTGTTTGAAAGCGACGAAACGCCGTGGGATTCTGTTCGTGCAAACCTAGCCGACAAATCCGTGCCCTTCCTCGACTAAACTATGTATTTAGAATGATAGATTGGGGGCAATAAATGGCATATATGACGCAAAAAGATTTAGCGAATACTGAGGTCGATTGTGTTCGTGCGCGTCAAATTGCCGACGGCGTACACAGCGTGCAAGATGCCATTGCTCAAGTCGAATCGCATTATGGTCGCAAAGCTGGATCTGTTACACTACTTGCTGCAACTAAAACGCGAGATGTTGGCGAAATTATGGCAGCGCTTAAAGCTGGAGTGCGAGTAATTGGGGAAAATCGACCGCAAGAAATCGTTGCAAAAGCCGAAATTTTACGTGCGGAAGCTGCTAGAGAAGGTTTAAGCGTTGGTGTAAACGGCGAAATTCCGCTCTACTTAATTGGTCAGCTGCAAAGCAATAAAATAAACAAAGTTTTACCACTTGCAAATGGTATTCAGTCGGTTGACGGAATTGATCTTGCGCAAAAAATATCTGCTCGCGCGCAAAATTTGGGACTTTGCACAGACGTTATGTTGGAAGTGAACGTTTCGGGAGAAGCTACAAAATCCGGATGCGCTCCAGAACGTGCGATTGACGAAGCGCTCGCTATATCTAGCTTGCCGGCGCTTAATTTGCGCGGATTTATGACGCTTGGAGCGCGAGTGGATGATGAAAAAATAGTAAGAAGCGGTTTTGCAAAGTTGAGAGAAATTAGAGATTGTGTGAGTGAACAACTCGCGCAAGATCATGATGAAAACTCTGCAAAATTAGAGCTTTCGATGGGAATGTCCGGCGATTTTGCGTGGGCGATTGCCGAAGGTTCAACAATGGTCCGAATCGGTTCGGCAATCTTTGGCCCGCGCGCATTTGTGTAGTATTAAGTTTTGTCTAGCTTCTGATTCTTATTTTTTACTTTTATTGCTGTTACGCGTGCATAATCACATTACGCAGAGACCCAATGCCATCTACGTGTACAATCGCTTCATCTCCAGCGCGTAAAGTTCCGGCTGGGTACGGAGTTCCTGTCAAAATCACATCTCCTGGAAGAAGTGTTGAGAAGCTTGAAATCGCTGCAATTTGCTCTGGAATACTGTGAATAAGTCGAGCTGTAGTACCGTCAGCTTCCGGAACATTTTCGCCATTAAGCGTAAATGAAATATGTGCATCGCGCCAATTTAGCTCTGTGGTAATCCATGGGCCTAGTGGGCAAGAAGTGTCAAATCCTTTTGCGCGAGTCCACATTGGGTCACTTCCTGCGCAATCACGCAAAGTTACGTCATTTACGCAAGTAAAGCCAAGAACGTAGTTCATTGCGGTATCTGCAGACACATTTTTGGCGATTTTGCCCATGACGACAGCCACTTCTGGCTCGAAATTCATGTCGTTTGAGAAAGCAGGAATAACAATCGGATCGTCTGGACCGACTACAGAAGTACTTGGCTTTGTAAAAATAACCATATCTGCAGCAGTATGCGAAGTTGCCGCAGGAGAAGCGTCGCGCTCTTCAGCAGAACGCGCATCGTAGTTTTTTGCCAATCCGTAGACTTTTGAAGGAATTACTGGTGCAAGCAGGCGCACGCCATCTGCGTCTAGCTCGTAGCGCTTGCCGGTTGGCTTAACTCCTTGAGGGCTTAATGGGTGGCCTTCCAGCGCTACTAAATAATCCTTGCCGTCTGTTTCGTCTTTTTGAACAAACGCGTATTGAGGAACTTCATTATAGGAAAAACGTGCAATTCTCATATTTTTAAGATTACGACATATTTGATACTTATTAATTTCTTGACTTTTATTTGAGACTTTAAATCTTTTAGATTTGATTTGGTAATTAACAAGTTCACGGCAGATAAGTTGCAAGCGGAAGGTGCATAAGGAAACGCCACAGATATCTTGAAAACAAAACTTGAGTGTAGTAGACTCAAGTTTTAGAAATTGACAGAATGTGATTTGAGTGCAATTGCAAAAAATTGCATAAGAATCACCTAAATCCGCTAGATAAGCGGTGCAAATAGGGGGTAGATATGGAACAAAAGTTTACAACCTTAGCGCAAGACGCATTAAGTGATGCTGTAGAAAGTGCAGCGGCAGCTGGCAATGCGCAAGTTGATACGTTACATTTGGCAGATGCATTACTTCGTCAAGAGCAGGGCGTGGTACGCGCGCTTATTGCGCAAACGGGGGCAGATGCGCAACAAATCGGTGCTGAAATTCGTAACGCATTAGTGGCATTGCCTTCATCTACTGGCTCTACTACGACTAAGCCAGATGCAAGTCGTCAGCTTTTGGCTGCGCTAAGCCAGGCAGAAAAAGAAATGCGCGCAATGGGAGACGAATACGTTTCCACTGAACATATGCTTGTTGGCATGGTTGCGAGTGCGCCGAATGCTGTTGCGGATATTTTCAAAAAGTACAATGTTAGCGCGAAGTCTCTGCGTGAAGCCGTACCAAAAGTACGCGGAGGCGCGAAAGTGACAAGTCCGGACGCGGAAGGCAACTACAAAGCTCTCGAAAAGTATTCTGTTGATATGACTGCGCGCGCTCGCGAAGGAAAGCTTGACCCTGTAATTGGTCGCGATCAGGAGATTCGTCGTGTAATTCAGATTCTTTCTCGCCGCACGAAGAACAATCCTGTGCTAATTGGCGAGCCGGGCGTTGGCAAAACGGCAGTTGTAGAAGGATTGGCTCAGCGAATCGTTGCAGGAGATGTGCCTACGACTTTGCAAAACAAGCGTCTTATCAGTCTCGATTTGGCTTCGATGGTTGCAGGTTCGAAGTATCGCGGCGAGTTCGAGGAACGCTTAAAGGCAGTGTTGAAGGAAATTCAACAATCAGACGGTCAAATTATTACGTTTATTGACGAAATTCACACTGTTGTTGGCGCTGGATCTGCAGAAGGTTCAATGGATGCTGGCAATATGCTTAAGCCAATGCTTGCGCGCGGTGAGCTGCGCTTGGTCGGCGCAACTACGCTTAACGAGTATCGCGAGCATATTGAAAAGGATTCGGCGCTTGAACGCAGATTCCAGCAAGTGTTTGTTGGCGAGCCATCTGTTGAAGATACGGTGACGATTTTGCGCGGACTTAAGCAACGTTACGAAGCACATCACAAGGTGACTATTAGTGACGATGCAATCGTAGCTGCAGCAACGCTTTCAAACCGCTATATTACCGGTCGTCAGCTTCCAGATAAGGCGATTGATTTGGTGGATGAAGCGGCAGCTCACTTGCGTATGGAGCTTGATTCTCAGCCAGAAGAGATCGATGAATTGCAGCGCAAAGTTACGCGTCTTGAAATGGAAGAAATGCAATTAAAGAAAGCGGAAGATGCTGCTGCTAAAGAACGCTTAGAAAAGTTGCAAGAAGAATTAGCAAACTCGCGCGAAAAGCTTACTGGATTGAAAGCACGTTGGGATGCGGAAAAGGCTGGTCACAACAAGGTTGGTGATTTGCGAGCGCAACTCGATGCTAAGCGCGTAGAAGCCGACAAATTCACGCGTGAAGGCAATTTGGAGCAAGCAAGCCGTATTTTGTATGGCGAAATCCCAAGCATTCAAAAAGCTTTGGAAGAAGCGGAGTCCGAGGCTGCTAACGCTAAGAGTGAAGCGAAAGAGCCGATGGTTCCAGACCAGGTTGATGCTGATTCTATTGCAGGAGTTGTTAGCGAATGGACTGGCATTCCTGTTGGTCGCTTGATGCAAGGCGAAAATGAGAAACTGCTAAACATGGAAAAGGAGCTTTCTAAGCGCGTTGTTGGCCAAAGCGAAGCAATTCAGGCTATAGCGGATGCTGTGCGCAGAAGCCGTGCTGGAATTGCAGACCCGAATCGCCCGACTGGTTCGTTCCTATTCTTGGGTCCTACTGGCGTTGGTAAGACGGAGCTTGCTAAGGCTCTTGCCGACTTCTTGTTTGACGACGAGCGTGCAATGGTTCGCATTGATATGAGCGAGTACATGGAAAAGGCTTCCGTTTCGCGTCTAATCGGTGCTGCTCCTGGTTACATTGGCTACGAGGAAGGCGGTCAGCTTACTGAAGCTGTGCGTAGGCGTCCGTATTCTGTAGTGCTTTTTGACGAAGTTGAGAAGGCGCATCCAGAAGTATTCGACGTTTTGTTGCAGGTTTTGGATGATGGTCGTTTGACTGACGGCCAGGGTAGAACGGTTGATTTTACGAATACGATTTTGATTATGACATCAAACTTGGGTTCGCAATTCCTTGTGCAAGAGGGCTTGGACGATGCTGCTAAACGCAAGGCTGTTATGAATGCTGTTCATGCTGAGTTTAAGCCAGAGTTCATTAACCGTTTGGATGAGCTTGTTATGTTCCATCCGTTGAGCCGCGAAGAGCTTGGTGGAATTGTGGATATTCAAGTTCGTCAAGTGGCTGCACGCTTGAGTGACCGCCGCATTATCTTGGATGTGAGTGACTCTGCTCGCGCTTGTCTTGCGGAGCATGGCTACGATCCAGTTTATGGTGCTCGTCCGTTGCGCAGATTGGTTCAAACAGAAATTGGCGACCAGCTTGCGCGATTGCTGCTTTCTGGAAAGGTGCATGATGGCGCTCGCGTAGTTGCGGATTGTGAGAATACTAGCGACCATGTGACCCTAAAGATTGCGTAGTGCCTGCATTCTTTAATGTAGTCAAATAAAACAAAGCGTGCTGTTTATTGGATTATTCCCCAGTAGACAGCGCGCTATTTTTTTATCTAAATAAAAAATATTTGTAGAATTAACTTGTAATAAAAAGGTGGATTTCCCCCTTAATTTTTCGAGTTATTGCTGATAGCATTTCATTATTGATAGTATTATCGCTTCATTGTAGAATTAACTTGTAATAAAAAGGTGGATTTCCCCCTTAATTTTTCAAGTAAGGCAATCTTATGATCATTAAAAGAGATTTCTATCTGAAGAAAATTATCGATAAAAAAGAAAATGGGAGAATAAAGATTATTACAGGAATAAGAAGATGTGGAAAATCTTATCTTTTATTCAACTTATATCGTGATTATTTATTATCGCAAGGCGTTAAGGAAGAGCAGATTATATCTATCGCTCTTGATGAAATAGACAATTTGGAATATAGAAATCCATTTCGCTTGAACGAATTTATTAAGGAAAAAACGAGCAATAAAGATCAAATGTATTATGTCTTTATTGACGAAATTCAATTATCAGTTGCTGTAAGCAATCCCTATGTTAGCAATGAAGAGAAAAATATTACATTTGTTGACGCACTGCTAGGGCTTATGAAAAACAGCAATTTGGATATTTATGTAACTGGCAGCAATTCTAAAATGCTTTCTTCGGATGTGCTTACGCAATTCAGAGATAGAGGCGATGATATACATGTTAACCCACTATCGTTTGAGGAAGTTTATGACTTGTATGACGATAAAAGATCTGCTTTTGAACATTATCTAATATATGGTGGTATGCCGTATGTTTACAGTTTGAAAACAGACGAAGAAAAAAATAAATATTTGAAAGACTTATTCAAAGAAACATATATTAAAGATATTCTTGAAAGGAATAATGTACAAAACGAGCAGGAGATACTGGAATTATTATTAGATTTTATATCTTCTAGTATCGGTTCTCTTACAAATCCAACCAAACTTTCAAATAGATTTTTATCGGAAAAACAAATAAAAATATCCTCCAGCACAATTTCAAGATATCTAAGTTACTTTGAAGATGCGTATCTTATATATCGTGCCAATCGGTACGACGTTAAAGGATCACGATATTTCTCAACACCGCTTAAATATTATTTTGCAGATGTTGGTCTTAGAAATGCTAGGCTAAATTTCCGACAGGTAGAAGAATCTCATCTTATGGAAAATGTTATCTATAATGACCTACTTCGTAGAGGTTTCAACATAGATGTAGGCGTAGTTGAATGCGACTTAAAGCATAATGGGAACAGGGTGAAGACTCAGCTTGAGGTTGATTTTGTTGTAAATAAAGGGTATCAGAGATACTACATTCAATCAGCGCTCAATGTTGATACTCAAGAAAAGCTGGAGCAAGAAACAGCGTCGCTTAAAAAAATCGATGATTCATTCAAAAAGATTGTAGTTGTTAAGAATCATATTATTCCCCGATACGACGATAATGGAATTTTCTACGTTGGTATAGAGGACTTTTTGATGGATGGAACAATTATCGGTAAATAAAAGCGGTAGTCAAATAAAACAAAGCGTGCTGTTTATTGGATTTTCCAGTAGACAGCGCGCTATTTTGTTGCATAATGCTTATTTTTCTATGCAATAATGCGCGTGTTTAATTATGTGTTAAAAGTCAACTCAATAGTGTTTAATAGAACGTATGTTCGATAATATTGTGATGTTTGTTTTAATGGTGGTTGCTGTTGTAATAACCGCCATTGTTGTGCTGGCTATTGTTAAGCACAACTCTGGAACGCAAGGCGCTAATGGCGTAAACCAGCGCGAATTTAACGAATTGCGCTCGCAGTATGAACAAGCGCGCGCTCAAGCTCAAGAAAATGGCAATCAAGCCATACGGTATCGCACGCAAGCAGAGCAGCTTGCTGAGCGATTAAAGTTTGTTGAAGCAGAACTTGCTAAGGCGCAGCAGGCAGAGCAATTGCGAGTGAATCGCGAAGAACAATTGCGAGCAGAGCGAGAAGAACGCGAACGGTTAAATCGTGAGAAAACTTTGAAAGAGCAAGGTAAAGTTTTGGAAGCGCTTGCTCCAGTAAAAGACAATCTCGAAGCATTGAAGAATAAAGTTTCGCAGATTGAAGAAGGGCGTAAGCAAGAAATGGGTGTGCTGAGCACTCAGCTTAAAGGCTTAAGTGAGCAGCAAACAAGGCTTGACCGCGAAACAAGTTCGCTTTCTGCAGCATTGCGAAATAATAAGGTTCGCGGAGCTTGGGGTGAGGCTCAACTAAAGAATATTGTGGAATCTGCGGGTTTGCTTGAGCATGTTGATTTTGATACGCAGGTTGTTGTAACGGGAGTAAATGGCGAACAGCAGAGGCCAGATATGGTTGTGCATCTGCCAGGAGGCAAAACAATTCCAGTTGATGCAAAAGTTCCGTATGCGGATTATCAGCGTGCTTGCGAAATCCCAGATAATGCAAGTGACGAAGAATTAGCTAGAAGGAGCGAGCTTCTAAAAGCGCATGCTAAGGCTTTGCGAGAGCACGTTAGAGTATTGGGAGCTAAAGCGTATTGGCAGGCTTTTGAAACAGCACCAGATTTTGTAGTTGCATTTATTCCAAACGAAGCGTTGCTTCAGGCGGCTCTTGAAGCGGATCCAACGCTTATGGATGATGCTTTTGCGCAAAAAGTAGCACTCACTTCGCCAGTTACTTTGTGGGCTGTGCTTAAGTCTGTTGCGTACGCATGGCAGCAGCAAAGTCTTACAGATGATGCAAAAGAACTTTTCGATTTATCTCGAGAATTGTACGATCGCTTTGCAGTTCTTGGAGAAAATGCTTCAAAACTTGGCGTATCTTTGGCAAGAACAGTTGCAGCTTACAATAAGTTTGCTTCTTCGCTTGAGTCGCGAGTGTTGGTAACAGCGCGTAAACTTCAGAAGTTAGACCAAAGTAAAGTTATTGCTTCAATAGATCTTATAGATTCTGATAAAGCTGATGTTAAAGAGCTGAGCGCTCCGGAAGTATCAGTAGAAGATCGTTAAGCATAAAAACATCAAAGCATCAAAAATTGAAGAACTCTAAACGCTAAGGAGTGTAATAATGACGGAATTACAAGAGGAACGCGCGGAACTTAAGCGCATGCTTTGTGCGGATATGAGTGCGAAACCATTTAGTGAACTGTTTTCTGTTACATTTGTTCAGCGCGGCTCTAAGCTGGTTGGTGATGTTCTTTTTGATGCAATTGAGAAAGCTGGGTATTCGTTAGAACGCGATGTTGACGCTATTGGTGCGTTAACTGCTGCTGCAGTGCCTATGGTTTTTGCGCTTATTCATGCTGCAGAACGTAAAGGAATTGCACTCGACGGCTTCGTTATGGATTTTGTTTTTCCTGCAACAAAAGGTCCGTCAGTTAAAGGCAAGCGAGTATTGTTACTTGACTCTTGGCTTTCTGAAAAATCGTATGTTCAAACTTCTTCGCTTGTGACTTTACGACACGGCAATGAATTAAGTCTTGATTTTGGCATTGTTAATCAGCAAGGCGCGCAAATTCTTGCTATAGTTGCATTAATTGGTGGTGTTGACGCCGACGAACAAGGCACAAGGCATCTTCAATTAGTAAATCCAATAAGTGAGGAGAGTACTAAAATGGCATTTGTTCAAGCTTTCGATGAAGAAGAATTACGTGCAGATGCAGATCACGACGATTGCTGCAATGACAACTGCTGTGGTGGTCATTGCGAGGTTAAATGCACGGGTGATTGTGCTCATGATGGTTGCACTGAGCCTTGCTGTGAAGACAATTGCTGCGGTGGCCATTGCAAAGTAGAGTGCACGGGTGATTGCGCTAACGATGGTTGCACTGAGCCATGTTGCGAGGATAACTGCTGTGGTGGTCACTGCAAGTCAGGTTGCACAGGTGACTGCGCAACTGACGGCTGCCAAGACTAGCTGCAATTACTAGCTGCCAATACTAAGTAAAAGTATTAAACGGAGCAAAACTCACACATGCACGAACCGAATCCAATTACTTTGGCTGCAAAAGCTTCCGATGAGCCAGAATTCCGACCTATAGGAGTTGGCTCGTGGGAAGAAGAGCATCCAGGTGAGCCTCGTCCAGATAATCCAGAATCGCCAAATTATGATGCGCGGTTTAGCGCTGAATTACTAGACGAAGGTGACCAGCGCA
Organism: Gardnerella sp. KA00255; assembly: GCF_049244095.1. Taxonomy (NCBI): domain Bacteria; kingdom Bacillati; phylum Actinomycetota; class Actinomycetes; order Bifidobacteriales; family Bifidobacteriaceae; genus Gardnerella; species Gardnerella sp. KA00255. The sequence continues at coordinate 1,049,397 of NZ_CP058374.1, read as the reverse complement.
ACGTCCTAGACCGCTACCGATACTGGAAAGTAGAAGCTATAAAAGCGGATCTCGATTCTAAAGGACGCCACGAGTTTGAAGTAGCTGTAGAAAATTGGACTCACGATTTCAACATAGGCTCTATGGTTCGCACCGCAAACGCATTTACTGCGAAAAAAGTGTATATTGTAGGGCCTCATAAATGGAATCGTAAAGGCTCGTTAATGACTGAGCTTTACCAATACGTTGAGTGCTGCCCAACTATTGAAACTCTAGTAACTAATTGGCGCGAAAATATAGCACGAGAAACAGAAGAAGCGCATCAACTTTTGCTTAAAGCGCAAGCAGAAGGCAATAAAGAAGCCGAAAAAATCGCAAATATTAAGGAACAAGACGCTAAAAACGCTCGCGTTATAGCGCTCGATATTATTCCAGGCGCAGTTGCTATGGAAAACTACAAGTTCCCTAAACGTTGCCTTATGCTTTTTGGTGCAGAAGGGCCGGGGCTTTCTAAAAAAGCGCTAGAAATGGCGGATGACGTTGTTTATATTTCGCAATTCGGCTCTGTTCGCTCACTAAATGCAGGAGCTGCTGCGGCTGTTTCCATGCACGCGTGGATTGCGCAACATGCAGCACCAAATTGCTGATACAAGCTACAAACAAGCAAATATAAACAAACAATCGCAAACAAACGATTGCATTACAAAACGTAGTAGTTTGTACTCATAAACACTTACATAAAATGTGTATTTTTTTTTAATAGTGATAATATTGTAATATGTTAGAATTCAAACATATTACAAAACGTTTTGGCGCAAAAACAGCGCTTGAAGACGTTTCTTTTGTCGCCGAAGACGGCAAAGTTACAGGCTTCTTAGGGCCTAATGGTGCTGGCAAATCTACCTCTATGCGTTGTGCGCTTGAGCTTATTCATCCTGATAACGGTATTGTTTTGGTTGACGGCAAGTCATATAAGCAGATCTCGTCTCCAATGACAGAAGTTGGAGCAGTACTTGATGCAAAGTCCGCTCATAGAGGTCGTACGGCTTACAATCACTTATACGCATTGGCTTTAACTCACGGAATATCAAAGAAACGTGTAGATGAAGTCATTGATATTACTGGTTTAACTAGCGTAAAAAAACGTAAGGCAGGCTCCTTCTCGCTTGGTATGAGCCAGCGTCTTTCTATTGCTGCAGCTCTTTTAGCAGATCCACACAATCTCATACTTGACGAGCCGATTAATGGTTTGGATCCAGAAGGCGTTAAGTGGGTTCGTGAATTATGCAGATATTACGCAAGCCAAGGTCGTGCAATACTTCTTAGCTCTCACCTAATGAGCGAGGTTGCTCTTACTGCAGATAACCTTGTGATTATTGCGCATGGCGAAATTTTGGAGCGTACAACAGTTAAAGATTTTGTTGATGCACATTCGCAGCACGCTGTGAGACTTGTGACACCTGAAGGCGAAAAACTAAAGCAAGTGCTTACACAAAATCATCCTGAATGCAGGATTTTGCCAGATAATCGCACTCCTCAAGATGCTCAAGGAGGCGAGCTTCTTAGAATAACAGGATGCGAGCTCAATCAGCTTGCTCGAGAAATTGCAGATAATCAGATTTTGGTATATCAGCTAAATCAAGAGCATGCGTCGCTTGAGGAAGCATATTTGGCTCTTACACACGGCCAAGAGCAGTACGTAACAAAAGCATTGCCAAATACTACTTCTGTGACTGGATCGCAATATGTATATGGAGGGAGCAGGAAATGAGTGGGCAAATTAATCAATCTGTTAATCAATCTGTTAATCCAGCAGCAAGCAGCTCTTATAAAACCGGAAGAAGCATGAACGCTCAGCACTTACGCCTTACATTTATGCACACGCTTAAATCTGAAATTGTTAAGCTGCGTGGACTTGCCTCAACATGGTGGTGCATGGCATTAACAATTGTTTTGCCAGTAATTTTTAGTTTTATTATCGCGCTTGTGCAGAAAGCAATGTCTAAAGCTGACATTAAGAATGGAGCAAGTCAAGGTAGATCAAGTGCTGCGATTACTGTTGGACCGAGCGGTAAAAGTGACCTTATTGCATCTCAAGAAAGCATTTTCCGCTTAGTTATTAGTTTTGCTTCTATATCTTTGATTGTTTTGGCGATTTTTGCAGTGCTTGCTATAACCGCGGAACATTCTACGACTTCAATTCAGGCTTCTCTTACGGCTGTACCTAAAAGGGGTGTGCTCTTTACGGCTAAGTTTATTGCTGTTGCAATCTACGTTTTTGTAGCCCAACTTATTGCAATGACAGTTTCGTTAGCTGCTGCAGAATTAGCTTTTGTAGGAGATAATGTTTCTGGATTATCTGGAAGCAACGTGTGGAAATTGCCTCTTATTCTGCTTCTTGGATCTCCTGCAATCATGGTTGTTGTGGCAGCAATGGCGTACGGTTTCGGCATGATTTGCAAGTCAACTGCTGGCGGAATTATGTGCGTTATTGGAGCCGTGATGATTTTGCCTACAGTTGTTAGCGTTATTATGATTGCGAGCAATTTCGCGAAGTGGACTTCAATACTTATGCAGATTTTGCCAGCCAATGCTGTGAGTCAATTCTTAGGAAGTTCTGCTAATTCGGGCCCACAACTTCCGCCAGACGCAGTTGTTTTCACATGGTGGCAATCAGGCTTAGTGGTTCTTGCTTGGGCCGTGATTATGTATGTAATCGGCCACTTAATTGAAAGTCATCGCGATATTTAAAAACAATTTAATTTCATCATGCTTATGCGTTATGAATCATAAAATTACATAAGCTTGATTATTAAGCTTGATTATTAATTGTTTTATAAAAATATAAAAGATATAAAGATATAAAAGATATAAAAATTGAGGTATCCTAAGAATTTCTTAAGATACCTCAACTTTTTTCTGGTTTTATTTTAGAACTATCTAGTAACTAATAAGTTACCAAAGAATCATTCCACTGCTAATTTTAAAACTATGAGTAGAAAAATCAAGAAGCATAAAGAATGTCTACCACAAAGTACAGTGTGGAGTTCGCAGGAATCGTTACTTTTCCTTGCGCATCCTTCTTGTCTTCCTTACCGTAACCATCTTCTGGTGGAATTACCAAAAGAACTCGGGATCCCACTTTCTTACCAGCTAAACCTTTAGTCCATCCTGGGATTACCTGTCCGTCGAGTGAGAAATCTGCAGGTGTTCCGCGTGTCCATGATGAATCAAACTGGTGTAGCTTGCCGTCCTTATCTGTAGTCCATCCAGAGTAATGAGCGCTGACTGTGCTTTTCGCGCTCACCTCTTTGCCAGTTCCTTCAATCAAAGTTTGAGAAACAAGCTTTCCGTCTGGCACGTAGTTATTTTTATCTAAGCTTGGGGCTCCAGATTTATCAAGAGTTACTTTCGGCAAATTTGCTGGAATATCGGTAACTGCTTTACCTTCTGCTTTAGTTAAAGATTTTTGAGTAGAAACAATCGTCAAAACTATTACGTAAGAAGGATTCTTACCCTCGCCTTTTATACCAAAAGCAATAGTGCTATTTATTTTTCTACCTTTAAGCAGAGCATAATATTGAGGACTCGTATAATTCTTTTTAATTACCAAAGAGCAATCTTGACCATTAGGCTTATCCCAAGTGCTCATTATTTTTTTGCCATCTTTAGCAGAATAAACAGTTCCCTGTGTGCAAACACGGTCGCCTTCGTTAATTGCTTTTCCGTTTCCCTTTTGCAAAATAGCATAGGAATTCTTCTCGAAATTAAGTGGAGTCTTTAAAGTAACCTCAGGCATTTTACCTAGGGTTCCTTTGGCCTCTACGCCTGACATCACGTGCATTCCTGCTGCGTCTGCCTTAGAATCGGATTGGCTATTATTATTCTCTCCGCAGGATGCTAATCCTGCACACATTACGACTGCGCTAAAAATTGCTACAGCGCGTGTAATCAAAGATTTTTGTATATTAGTTTTCTTCATAGGCTTCACACTACAGCGTGATATTGATTTTATGTAATAAATTTGATTCGTAATATGTTATGTCTACAAAATTTTAGAGAAAATAAATAAAATTAATTGAAGATATTTATATATTGAGTGAGTCGTGTAGCATAAATTAATACTTGCAAAATATGTGTAAAATATTGGTATTTTAAGTCTTAATATTGGGATTTTAAAACTTGAGATAAGTAATATAACAAGCAAAAAATACACATAATACGAAAAGATAGTAAAATAGAAACGATATGGCAATTTTGTAAAGCAATAACGAAAGAAAAGAGTATTTATGCAAAAAGTAACAATGCGCGCTAAGATCATGCGTGGGATTGTAGCTCCTCTTTTTGTTGCGCTTGCCATAGTGAGTATTGTTTTAGGCGTACTTAATTCAACTATCTGGAAGCCAGATCCAGTTATAAACGCATATGGTCACATAGTAGGTAAACGTTATATTATGACTGATCCTGGCGTTATGAATATGGTTGATAATCATGTGCGAATCGATGTTGCTGTAGAAGGTACGCATAAGCCTGTTTGTATTGCATCGGCTTTAGCGAAAGACGCGCGAGGATGGGTATCGGGGTATCCTGTTCAAAGAATTACGGGTTTGAAAGATTGGAATAAACTTTCTTCTATACCTCAAGATGCTGAGGGTGATAAGGATCCTAATTCAAATAATGATTCGTCATCAAATGTAAGTAAGAGCAAATCTGATTCTAAGGATTCTGCTTCAGATGCGTCTAATAAAAATAAGGATGTTTCCTTTGAGAATTCAGACTTGTGGGAGCAAAGATCTTGCCAAGCAGGTATAGCAAGATTATCTGTTAATCTTTCAGATTTTATTCAATCTCGTTCTGGCGTATATATGCATACTGAGTCAGGTAAGCGGGATGCAGATGGAGTCGAAGCCTCAATAAGCCAGAAAAGTGGACGTACAAATTCATCAGATAACACTAGTGCTTTGCGCTCGCAATTGTCTAAAAGAGTATTTCTTATTGATTTAGGAGATAACTCAAAGAATGCGTATATTGAAATGCGTTGGCGCAGGCATTCTGTTCCTAATTTTGCAACTCCTTTGTATTTTATTGGAGCTTTATTTATTGTTATGGCAGTGCTTTCTGCAACCTTATTCTCAATGGCGCCTCATAAAAGGCGTAATAAGCGCTTTGTTGCAAGCAGATCGGGAGCCTTGGAATCTGAAAATAAGCGTGAAGAAGTTAGTATTTCAGAAGCGTTTGCTGGTACTTTTGTTGAATTGTTTGGTTCGCGGCGAAAGAAGAAATCATCTGGTTCTCATGCGCGTCATGGTGCTCATGCTCGTAAGGGTAAGAGGAATAATGAAATTAGCGCGGATAAACAAGATGATTTGAAGTATTCAGTTGTGATTAGTGCTGATAATTCTTCTCTTAATAGTGAAAATAATGGTGCTAGTGGAGCTAGTGGAACTAGTGGGGCTAAAAAGTCTTCTGAGAACATTAATCCACATGATTTTAATGATGAAACGAAAGTTATAAGTAGGGATGAATTGCAATCTTACTTTGCTCGTTTTGCTCAGGAAACTTATGAGGATTCTAATACTGACTTTTCTGGGGAGGAAGAAACAGGTGAAAATGCTGTTATCGGTAAGGATGCTGTTCGTAAATTAGTTAATAATGCTGATTTATCTGTTATACAAAATGGCAATAACGGTAGCAATAATCTGAATGACGGCAATAGCGGTAATGGCGGCAATGGTGGAACCGACGATAACGACAATGATGAAGATAATGGCGATGCTTTAGACGATAAGTCTGAATCTGAGTCTGAATCTGATGATGTTTCTTCAAGGAATAAAAATAGCGTCAAAGATGGCTCGCAATACAGGTCAAAAAATAATTCCCGTAAGCGCGATAAGAAAATTCAGTGGCCTTCTAGAAAATACAATAGCTCAAGGCAAAATAACACTAGCGAAGATAAGCGCAACACTGGTGAAGATAAGCGCAATAATAGCGTGAATACAAGCAATACTAGTTCTTCAAATAATGATTCAGACAATCAGAATCAAAGGAATAATCGAAATAATCGACGTACTTTCGTTAAATACAGAAAAGATAATTACCGATTAAGAAATAAGCGTAGAAGCCGCAATTCATCAGAAAATGATGGGGAGTAGTTGAGTATGCGTAATAAAAAACAAGTTAATAACAATACATATGGAAATATATCTAAAAATATATCTAAAAATATTGTGAGTAAAGCGTTTTTTAGAACGGTTACTTCAGCTCTTGCTTCTTCATTAGTTTTGAGCCCAGTTTTATGCTTATCTGCGTGCGATGGTCAAGTTCCTAAGCCTGTAGAAAGTCAGACTTCTAAAGAGCAGCCTGATTTAACAATGATTAAGGAGAAAGACATACGTTTTCGTGTTTTGTGTGCTCTTGAGCGCGCAAACGATGAGAAAAATGTTGATGGCTTAGATGAATATTTAAGCGGACCTGCGCTAGATGTGCGTACAAGTGAATTAACAGTAGCTAAAAAAATAGGCAAGTTGGATCCTAAAACCACTATTCCTAGAGAAGTAGCTCAGACGATTGTTCCAACTAATTCTTCATGGCCACGCGATGTCATGACTATTACTACTACGACTAAAGATCAGCAATCTAAGAGACTTCTAGTATTTAGACAAGATCGTGCTCGTACGAATTACAAATTGTGGGCTGTTGCGCGATTATTCCCAGGCGTTCATTTGCCTAAATTTGCTGTACCTTCTATAGGCTCTTCAATGGGCAAAGAAAACGATTCGGGGTTGATTATGACTCCGCGTGATGCAGTTGCCGCATATGCTGATGTTTTGCAAAATAATGATAATAGTAAATTTGCTAAACGTTTTTCTAATGATTATTTACGTCAAAAGTTAACTGAGCTTTCAAAAACAGTTCAGGAAGGAATGGAACGTAATAAGGGCACGCAAAATCAAACTTTTACTCCTTCTGCAGACGTTATTAGCGTAATGCGTTCAACCGATGGCAGTGATTTAGTAGTTGCTAGGATTGATTCGGTATGGATTCGTAAAGCTGGGGAAGGAAGGGAATCGCGTCCTGCTTCAGATGAAGAAAAAGCGCTTTTCGGCAATTCTAATCCAAAAAGTACCATGCGGGTTACTTATGTGAATGTAATCGCGCTTGTTATACCTCCTGCTGGTTCAAATATGAAAATTACTCCTGTTGGTGCCGAGCGTCAGCCTATTAAGGTAGAAGCACTTTAGTTAAAAGTAAAATAGCTGTTATATGAAAACGAGGCAAATATGGTGAATGAGAATGCACAAGGTATGAATCCTGGCATGTTTTCGCTTGCTGGAGCAGTGGATTTAGAAGGTGTAAAACGTAGGGTTGAAGCTCAAGCAAAGCAGTCAGAAAAGTTGGCTGCTGGTGGAAGTGTTCCTAGTGCACCAAAAGCTGGTGGATATGTTATTGATGTAAACGATCAGTCGTTCCAAGCTATGGTGCAAACGTCTGTAAGTTTCCCTATTATTCTTTTGCTTTGGCAGTCAAATGATGAAGCTTGTTATGACGTTGCTTCTAAATTGGCAGATGCGGTTAATTCACTTGACGGCCGTATGCAACTTGCGCGAATTGATGTAGATGATTCTCCTTCAATTGCACAGGCTTTGCGCGCTCAAGATTTTCCTGCTGTGTATGGTTTAGTTGCTGGAAGGCCTATGCCGATTGTTCAAGGTTTGCCAACTGATGAGGAAATGCAGCAGATTTGCACTGTTATTTTGCCAAAGCTTGTGCAAGTTGCGGAACAATCAGGTGTTGCTGGAACGGCTCCGTATATGGATAATAATGCTTCGGATTCTGCTGATAATTCTGCTGATGCTTCTGCTAATGCTTCTGGTAATGCTGGAAATTCTGATAATTTTGGAAAATCGGAAGAATTTGCGAATTCAGAAGATGCGAATGATTCGGAAAATATTCCTCCTGCTCACGCTCGTGCTCATGAATTGGCTAAGCAAGGGGATTATGAAGCAGCTGCACGTGAGTATGAGAAGCTAGTTGAAGCAGATCCACATGATTTGTTGGCTTCCAGTGAACATGCTAAAGCATTGCTTTTGGCTCGCAATGTTAATACGAACGTTGCTGAAGTTCGTAAAGCTGCTGGAGATAATCCTGGATCTGTTGATGCTCAGTTAGCAGTTGCTGATGTAGATATGATTGACGGTCATATTGATGATGCTTTTGGCAGATTGCTTGATTTCTTGGCTGAAGGGCATAAATCTGATGCGGATACTATTCGTGCCAGAATGTTGGAATATTTTGCAATGTTGCCTGCTGATGATGAGCGTTTGAAGCGTGCTCGTCGCAGACTCTCAATTTTGCTTTATTAATAAGATAAGAAAAAGCCGAGAGCCACAACAATCGTGAGAAATTTGTGTGATTCCCGGCTTTAGTAGCGGGGCATGGATTTGAACCATGGACCTCTGTGTATTCTGTTCGTATTCTTGCTGCTCTTGAAGAAGTGTTGCCGTTTCATTCTGAATTTCTAGCGATGGCTTGTCAATAAAAGAGATGGGAACTGGTTTTAATAATTTGTCCCAATCCACATCTGATTCTTTGAGCGTATTCATCCAGTATGATGCCATGGTGCTGTTCTCATTGATAGTCAGGTAGCCTGTAGAAATCATACGTGGCAGTGTGATTTCAAGGAGAGAGATGAACTCTCTATCGGCGAGGGCTTGTGCTTCTAACTGCTCAACATGTTCACGTAAAGCTTTGAAATCTTTTTCTCTTTCATAATCTTTGAGAGTGAGTTGAGCATACGCATAATCGCGCGCCTGATCGCGAAGACGCTGAGTGCGTTCTTTGCATGCCATTACACGGCAGTAGCCACTACAAAACTTCTTATGCTTTGCGCGCTTATCAGTGATAGTGAATGATTTGTTACAGCGTTCACACTGACGAGTAATAGGTTCCATTTTCTCTCCTAAAGTGCTCATTAGTCCTCCTTTCTCTACCTGTACCTACTTAATAATGAGAAAGTAAAAAAGTTTTCTTTGATATAAAGAAAATCTCAAAGGCGTTATATAACGCCTTAAAACTCTTAAAGCCTTGAAATTATTGGCGTGAGCCAATAAAAACACCCGAAGGGTGCATTGGTTCCTTAAAATTAAAAAACTTTTATTTTTATGTTTCTGAAGAAAAATCTGTGGATAGTTTTAAGAAAAAATGGGTTAAAGTGTGGAGTGATTTTATGAAAAATTCTTAGAAGAATTTTTCATAAAAGAGAAGAAAAATTTTTGAAGAACCCTAGAACCTTTTTATGAAAACAGTGCCACGGAAAATCACGCGCACAAGAAACCACAGAGCCAAGCAAAACACGAGCAAAAATTTTATAGGGATAAAAGAAAATTGCCTCGACTTGTTTACTAAGTCGAGGCAAAATAAGATTTTTGTTTTTACAGTTCGTCGAGTTCATTCATGTGCTGTGCCATGTAGTCAGCGAGCCAGTTCATGCCGTAGGCTTCTTCAAAGGATTCGAGCAAGAGTGATAAGTCTGTATGGAATCCGTAACTGTGGAGAGTATCTTGTGCTTGTTTTACTGATGTGAGTTTGAGCCTGCGAATAATTTCAGCGCTATCGTGTTTGTCTCTTTCTCTGCCACTTTCTAGTTTCATACCAAGGATATAATCAAGCGGCGGCATGAGCACGGTAAGATGAGAGAATTGAAAAACAGGAGTGCAAATTTTGCGCGGTGGGATGCGGTTCATGTTCGCAACAGAATTATTAAGCCATAATTCATCTGGCTCGTTCGCGTTATATTTCTCACCGACCTGTTGAATTATGTTTCTGATTTTTTCATTTTCTGTATAGAAGGCATCAACGTCTTGCGTGCCTCGAAGATTGTAATACTCAAGAACGAAACCACCAGCACAAATAATTTCGAGTGTGATATTTTCGTTCGCAAGATTGTCATTGAGTTCAGCGAACAGTGGTGTCTTGTCCATAACGTCCTTCTTTGAAAAGTTGCAGAATATTTTTTGGTTGTGCTCTACGATTCGCTTGGAGCACGTGCTCTCTTGTGTGTGTGCCGTCAGTGAGTGCGTCTTGCAATGTTATTTTTTGGAAGGGAGTCAGCACGGTGCTGTTGAGTAACCGTGTGACATCATCACTGGTGAGTTTCGTGCCATTGTCTTGAATAACTTTGTACAGGTAGCGGAACCATAAATCCCCATCTCGTTCGCTATTCTTACTTGCTTGAATCATATACTCGTACCACGTGTGCATGTGTCGTCTCCTTCTGTGTATTACCTGATTCTTATTCTAATCGGACAACACACAAACTTTTAGTATGCTAGGCATAGGCATAAGCCGCTTGCCTTATCGAAGGTGAATGCTCTGCCACCGTCTTCAACTTCGGAACAATTCTGGGCAAGAAGTTCAATATCGATACTGTGATAGAGAAGCGAATAAGGAAGCTCACTATGCTGGGCAAGTTTGGGAGTTATCCACGTCTCGCTAAAGTCTTCAAACCATTCTTCGACATCGCACACGGTAAAGCAGTCAATTTCGTCAATGGTGTGGTGCGCGTCGAACCAATCTTTGAATTGTGGATATTCTTCGAGTACGTTTTCGATGTCGCTCCCGTCATACCATGTGCACATTTCATCTCTCCTTTTCCTCGGGGTGTCTGTGACATTTTTTTGTTCAAGTTCCTTGAACACTGAAGACATATCGCCGTGAAGTGACGTAGCGCATAAGCTGCGCGTGGACCTTTAGGGACATCGCGGGCGTTGCGTGGAGGAACGTGGCGATAGGATCGTAAGTGTCAAGGAAATTGACAAACCTTAAAGAAAATTTTTTGTACACCGCAGGTGTTCCATACGAAAAAGAATGGTTGTACACGCTTTAGCGTGTGCAACACAATATTCCTGTCTATTGAGTCGTCAAGTACATACGAAATAGGGGTGAAGAATATGAATCCTTCACCCCATGTGCTTTTATAGGTTTTAGTCTGTGGTGGTGTAATAGTAGTCAAGCTGGTCGCTTGTGAAGTTATCTTCGCACCATGCTGCCAGGGTCGTATACAGGTCGTTGTATACACGTGCTTTATCCTCGTTGTAGAAATGGTATTGCCAGATTTTATTGTTCAACACCATGACAAGCTCGGTCATCATTTTGTAATTGCTGTGCCACTCATTAAAAGCGCGCTGGTAAGTATCTTCGATAGCGTCGAGACCAAATGCTTCTGCTATGGTGAAGTCTTCCCAGAAAGTAGTGATTGGCGTGTACCCGTAGTCTTTGAGTGGATTGTAGATTTGTGGCATAGTGATTGTGGTGCTCATTGTGTTTTCCTTTCAAAAAGTGGGGAGAAGAGGCTTTTCTCTTCCCCGTTGTGTTTGTTTTGATGATTGCGTTTCACGTCCTGCCGGTGGATGCGTTTCACACCCTCGGGGTGCTTGACCCAGCTCGCGCGGCCGAAACAATTTATTGTTGAGAGACGCTCGGATGGGTTGACATGCGTCCGCTGGTAGGGCGAGCATTCATCGGTAAAACAAACACGGGTAGAGAAAACACGTGCTCCAGCTATGAAAAGGAAAAGAGTGAGCAGTCGCTCTTACTGAATGCGCATAATCTCCTCACTCTTATAAGTACACGGGCAGAGTAGCTGATGGTTTTGCGAAGGATAATAGTGCAGAGGATTGTGTGGTAGAAAAAGATTGTGTTCCATGCGTGCAGGGGTGGGTGCGGCTCATACACGTGTGATGGAGAGTGAATGTGTAGAAACTATTCTTCTGGCACCACTCTTACCAGTAGCGCGTAGACGTGTATGCGTGTGCTCAACCTATCGGTTGTGGGGTGTGCTTGTATATCCATCTGTATGAGCGTATTAATAGTGCATGGTTCCAGGTCTTTGGCTTATCGTCATGGGCATTCTTGTGAGAAGAAAACCGACACGAAAGCGTAGGCTGGCTTATACAAGAGAAATGAAAAGGTGGTGGAGCACCCACCTTTTTCGTGAGTGTTCCACCACGAGGGCTTTAGTGACCCATGTTGATAGACCAGTAGCGTTTCTCGTCTTCACGAGCATGCGTGCCTTGAGGGTCGTCAGGATTGAAGTACGCGTTGCTGAAGGTATTGATGCGCACACCGTACCGGCCTGGAATGTTCGTGTAATAGCCTGGCTGGGTGCGCTTACCCTTGAGCAGCGTATGGTGGCGCAAGTCGAAGAGAGTGACTGTTTTAGAGGTGACGTGAATGACTTCGTAATAATCCCAGTTGGTTTGGTCATACCCCCATGTTGCTACGAGGATGTCACCTTCCATAGCGCCGTGCACGTTAATGGAGTTGCGGGTTACTGGTGCTTCGAGTGTGGTAGTCATAATAATCCTTTCCGTTAAAAGTGAAACAGTGGTTGTTTCGCTTGGGTTTTCTTTTGTTGATGATTGCGGTTCACGCTACGACTGGCGGCATATGTCACACCCCTTGTGGGTGCGTGACCTGGCACGCGTGGCTGCAACGTAAGTGAAAGACACGACGGACAGGTTGACATATGTCGCTAGGCGCAGCGAGCATTCATCGGTAAACAAAAGAAGGCCTAAGCGGTAAACAGCCACTCACATTTTTTAAGGAAGGAAGTATTGTCTTACCACACGAGGCGCCTCGTATGCGTAATCCTTAGCTAAGTGCATAGATGCAAGGAAAAGGCCATGTCAGCGTGTGGGGTGTGAGAGAAACTATCAAGATGAGAAAGTAAGAAGGGCTACCCTAATGGGTAACCCTTCTAGTGGTATAGCGGTGCGTTTAGATGTGGTAGTCGCCGGTTACTGTAGTCATGATGTACAGGTCACGATAGTGAGGGTCGAGATAGTCAAGGCTACTTTCAAGGACTGTCCATGATAAGTTTGACGGGTTCATGATGATAATACGAGTAGTCGCATACGGTTGTGTAAGACGACGGTAGTCACGCATGACATGCCTGTCTAGCTCACTGTGCGCACCGTAGTGTGGCATGTACCCGTAATCGGTTACGATTCGTGCAGCGTGGTGGAATGTTTCCGCAGCTTCATGTGCAAGACTATTCATCTTTTCACTATCAGCGTGTAGGTGAACGATACCGTCATTCTTACTGGTAAGCGTGTATGGCATGTACTGTATTTCCAAGTCGACGATATCGCGTGGATTGTTCCATGTGTCGATGAAGTCAACATAGTCAGCTTCATCGGCTATGTCTTTTTCGAGGGTAAGGGGATCGACCGACTGGAGAAAAGTGGCGATGAGGTTGTCGTAGCTGGCATATTTTTTGAGTGCTTCGATAGCGTCTTTTTCACTGGTGAACGAGTAGAGAATGCTGGAGTGTCCCATAATAATTGTCCTTTCTTATGTGTGTCACTGTGTGCGTGACAAGCGTTAAGCAGCACACAACCCGTTGCCATAAGACACTCCGCCACCCCTCTAAAAATGATATGGGTTCTTGTGGGGCGCGCCCACACCCGTGGAAAGGCTTCCCTGTCTGCAATTTTTGCAGGCATGGGGAGCCTGAAAAACGATGGTGTCTGGCGCGAACTGCAAGAATCCTTATCGGGGTGGTGTGTGTGGATTGTGGTGGGTGTGTGCTTGTCTTGGCGCTGGCACGCACAAAGCTCATGTGGGGCGGCCGGGGTGCAGCATCTTTGCTGCACCCGTGTCATACAGACAACCCTTTAAGGGTTGGCATTAGCCCCACATGATATATAGGTCAGGAATATATGAGTAATGGTCGATCTCACGTGCGGTAATGTCGACCATTTCCATTTTGGTGGTGGTTGGTTTTCTATCAAAGGACAAGCCAACCACCCGATTTTTGGTCCCTTAGAGGGTGTTTACGCGTATGCAGGTTCTTTATATACTATGCCTTCTTTGTTCTTGTGATCTTTGGATGTTTCCTCTTCGTTTTCCTCTAGTGGACGTAGTGAGAGACTAAACCCGAGATTGTCAAGAACACGCATAAGAGTATCTAAACGTGGGTTGCCTTTGCCGGAAAGGATTTGATACAAGCTTTCGCGTGGAATTCCGGAACGCTGCGCAAGCTTTGTCATTCCCTCAGATTTTGCTACTTCGCCTAGTGCTTGAGTAAAGAAGTGCGCATCGTTAGCTTCTAATGCCGCATTAAGGAAATAAATGATAGATTCTGGGTCGGTTAGATAGTTTTGAATATCGAATTCTCGTGTCTTTACCATTGTCCTGCTTCTTTCATGTCTTTAAGGAGAGCGTCTGCTTTCTTGATATCCTTGTCTTGTGTGGATTTGTCTCCACCAAAGACAAGGAGAACTATCTTGTCTTGTTTTTGGGCGAAATACACGCGATACCCTGCATCGATATGGAATCGTGCTTCTTTGAGTTCGCCATGTATGGTTTTAACGTCTCCGAAAACCATGCTCTCATTTTTCCACTGGAAGAGTCGAGAGCCGATAGCTAGTTGAGCTCGTCTATTTTTAAGCTTTTCTAGCCATTTTGTAAATTCTTCTGTTTCTATTATTCTCACACATCAATTGTAAGATATTTCTTACAGTTTGTCAATCTGAAGCAATAAGAGCGCGGGTCTCTCTACCTTTCTTCTAGGTAGAGAGACCCGCACTCTTTAACTTAAACTACAGCCTTTAGAATGGCATATCACCTGGGTCGTAACCAGTCATCCAATCGTCCTCTGATGAGGCTGGTTGTTCTGGAGCAGCTACAGGTGTGGTGTCGCGGTTTTGCCGCATAGCGAGCAGTGCGATATTGGTTGTAAGGTTTTCAGCATTAAAACTGACTTGGGCGTGGGCTTTGCCGTCTTTGCCTATCCATGCGGATGGGCGTGGATCGAACCGGCCTATCGCAATGACGGGCATGCCTTTACCCAGTTGCCCATTGTTCCATAGGGTTTCGAGGATTTCCGCAGACCTACCGAATATTTTTACCTGGATGAAGTCTGCTGGTCCGTCGACCCACTGCCCATTTTCCTGGCGTCTGTTTTGTGATGCGATGGTCAATTGGAGCATAGCGCGTTTACGGTCTGCTGGCGGGAAGTAGGTGTGATTGTCGGTGAGGTTTCCTTCGATAGTTTGAGCGATGGTCGTTTTCATCATTGTTCTCCTTTTTAGTTGAGGTTGTTGAGGCTTATTTCTGTGACTGGGTTTAAGACTTCGGGTAGGTTTTTGAGCTCATCGAGTCCGAATTGGCTTGTGATACGGTCCAGATCGTATGTGTCGGTCGCGTTGATGATCCACAGGACGCCTTGCGTGTTTCCGAGTTTGGATGCGCGGAATGCTTCAAGACGGTTCAGGATTGCCGCGATGTTTTTCGCTTTTTCTGGGGTGAGGATACTGGTTTTGATGAAGCTTAATTGTGGTGTCCACCCGTTACTGTCATTCATGTCTACGGTGTGGGTGATACGGATGACGAGGCGGACTTTACGTTCTTGTTCACTCATTGCAAGTCTTCTTTCGTCTTATTGTGGTTACTGGTGTATGGTTCTATTCCGTGTGTGGCTGCTATTTCTTTGAGGGATACCCGTTTTTCTGGTATCCAGGCTTGGTAGAAGTAGTAGTGGGCAAAGAATGCCATCATACCGATGACACTGATTGAGCTAAAGATAATAAAGGTTTGCGTGTTTGTAGGGAGAAAACTGTTATAAAGCGCTGCTGCCAGTACGAGGGTTATGGTTACTGCGAGAACGCTTAAGAGTACTGTCCATGCGCGAATAATTGTCTGGTGTTGGCAATTGCGTACTCGACTGCTGTCTTTCCATAATCTATTTGTTTCTGTGTATGCTGTAGCAAGGAGGATCCAGCATGAGATGATACTTGCGAGTATGATTGCCCACTGTGGCATGCCGTGGCCTATTTGTGAGCATAAGGCAGGGGCAGCGGGTGCTAAGACGAGCCATAGAAGGTCACGCTGCCCGTTGTCTAGTGTAAACTCCATGATAATTCTCCTTTTAAGATTCTCTTGTTTTGATGAAGCTTAATTGTGGTGTCCACCCGTTACTGTCATTCATATCGATGGTGTGGGTGATACGGATGACGAGACGGACTTTACGTTCTTGTTCACTCATTCTTGTTCTTTCTTTTCGTTGCTCGTTTTGATTTTTTGATACATGCCACCTGAAAAGTTGCCGATAAGAAATGCAAAGGCTGCGAGAGTAATCGTTCGTATAGTCTGGTTGTCTGATAGTGTTTCTACGAGTACGCAGACGGTCACACTGGTAAAAATTAGTGCGAGTGTGAGTTTTTGCCATCGTGTTTTTGGCGTATGTGTCTTGTTCGCGCTCTCTTGCATGAGATGTGCCATGTAGGTTACAAGACCGCTGTATGCAATAAGTGCATTTATTAGGATGAATGCTGCGAGTATACGAATGAGCATAAAAGACCTTTCTTTGTTGTAGTTTTGGTTATTCTTGGAATAAGGCGGGCTCTAGTTGGGAGACATAGTCTTTATCGAGTGTCCAGTTGTGGATGAAGCGTAGGTCGCACGAGTTTTCGTATGTGTTTTCAAGCTCGCTTATGGGGTGGATGGTGTATCCGGTTTTTGCGCGTCTTGCTCATCTTGTGTGTTTTCGCAGATGTAGATTTTGTGGCATCCGTCGTATGCGAAGCTTGTGCCGGTGACTGGCTTGCTGTTAATTTTCATTCTTGTTTTCCTTTCTACTTGTATATGATTTTTCTTATGGTTTGGTTTTATATAAAAACCCTGGTGTGATTATTTTTCGTTCGTGTTGTTGAACACTGGAAGGGACAAAAACGGAATGCGCTGGAGCCAACCCCTTGCGGGCCCTAGCTTCGCGCGTGTCCGTAACGCGAGTGGAGGACGCGGGGAAGTTGGCGGAAGTGACCCGTTTTTTAGAGTGGGAAGTGTCAAGAACACGTCATAAAAAGCAAAAAATGAGAGTACACCGCAGGTGTTCCATGCGATGATAATGGGTCTGCCGCCATGATAGTGGTGGCAGATTCTTTGTTCTGCTGGTGGCGGCTGGTTCACACATCTTTGTGTGAACTTATGGAAGCATAGTAGCCACCCTTCTCGCGTGGTAATAGCGCGGCTTGCTCCTGGGGGTAATGCCCTAAAATTTATGGAATTTTGTTCAGGGCATGCCCTAGGGGTAAGACGCGCCCCGCGCGGGAGGGTGGCTGCGATAAGCCACCAGGGGCTGGCAGAAAAAGTTGCGCTTCTTTTTCTGCCAGCAAACCCTCTGCTTACTTCTGGCACCAGTGGGGTGTGATGTGGTGAAGGAGCGCTGTAGTAGTGATGCGTGCAAGCCCGTACTTCTCGTCTATCGTGAGTGCTTTCTGGGCTGTGATACGAGCGTTTGTCGTGTCATTTTTCAGCCAATACAAGTATGACAGTGTGCCATAGACTGTGACAGTTTCCCTCTGACTTAATCCTTTAAGTTCCAGCATGGTGGTCAGCAGTGCTATTGCACGATGGATGCGCCGTGTGTCGAGGGTGAAATTGTCATCTCTAAAAACCAGGTCGAGGCTTGAACGCACATAGTGGACAGTTTTCTCAGCGAATGGGTGCTCAACGTTATCGAGGAAGTCTTGCATGGTGCAGCCATGGAAACTATCAATAAGGAACATGTCACGCACGATGAGGAGACTGCTTAATGCTTGGATACCGTAGCGTAGTGTGTTCTCGTCCAATCCTTTCGTGGTAAAGCCTGCTAGGTAGTTGTGGAATGCTACGAGAGCTTCTACCTCTCCTATTAGGAGTGTGACCGTGTGGTCGCTGTTGATGGTAACCATTTTTTTTATCCTTTCCTTGTGTGTTGGTAGTTCCAGGGCAGGCACACCCGTAAACCCACAAGAACACTCCCAGTCCTTGTGCGACGCTCCAGGCTCGACTCCGGTCAGCCCGTGGAACATGTTGTGGAATGGGCTGGCAGGGGTGAGCTTGTTGGGTGGCGTGACAAGGCTGGCGTGTGGTCTTTGGACTGGGTGTGCTAGCCTCTGGGCTACCAACACGAGAAAGTGGGGGCGGCGACCGGTGGCAGCATTCTTGCTGCGCCACAACAGTACAGTCTCCACGAGTGAAACTCGTGGAGACAATAGCCGCCCAGACTTTTTAGTGGATCCGGGTATGGTGCTGATATTTCTTTTAATTCTCATGATGTTAGTCAAAAGAATTTACAGACGGGACATCAGTTATAAATATCCTAGATATAGATGTTGGTGCTATTTGCTCACGGCACAAATGAACACTCTATGACAGATAAAGTATGGTTCACTCGGTTAACTTAGATGTCTGAATTGAAAGCGTTCTAATTTAAAAATAAGCTGCGCTGTGAAACTTCTGTAGTGAACTTTCACAGCGCAGCTTGTAGTTGTGCTCGTATTTACAATATTTATTGCATCTTATTCTGCTTTAATTGAACGCAATCGCTTATCGAATATGCAGATAAGCACCAGTATAAAGTGGATAAGAGCAGCTATGACAATTATTCCTGACTCTGCATGTAGAGATGGAATGGTCATGTGGGAATAAGCGTAATCCCATAGCGGATAGCTTACTGCTCCTATAGCGGCAACAACTGAGATGAATACAGACATTACCTGTCCAACGAGATTATCATCTACTGCATGAATAAATACTGTTTGGAATGGTGGATTTACTACTCCTTGGAAGAAAGCAAAAAGGAAACCAAACACGACTGCTGCTATAGCGTTAGGCGCTAATGCCAGTCCTATTATAGAAAGAGTCACTAGTATATGTGAAAGAGTGAGTAGCATAGAGAAGGACATTTTGCTGGACACTTTTGGCGCGATGAGATAGCTGAGGGCATACCCAAGTGACATTGCGCTTAAATACCAGCCATATCCTTCTGCACTATGTAGAACCATTGAGAATAAGAGGACTCCAGCAAAGCTTATGCCAGTAGATGCGATAGCTTCGAGTATTGCAAATGGAGCTAAAGTCCTGTACGTTTGGTTTTTTACAAATGTTGCCATTCCCCTAGCCCAAGTTGCCAAAAAGCCTTGAGAATATTCTGGATTTTCATCTGCGACGTCTGAAGTATAAATTCCGGTTCTAACTGCATGCTTGTAAATAAAATAAATAAAAATTATTATTCCTGCTAATGCGATAGTTTCTGTAAATAGAATTGGAATGTATAAATATTTACTACTCGCAAAACCTGCAACTGCTGGTCCTACTAATGTACCCATGAGGCTTGTAAAGCGAAGAAGTGAAAGAACATTAATAAGATCATCATTTTTTGTTACACGATTAACAAAGGAAGTAATAGCAGGAAAATAGAAAGTATCACATGCTGTCGTAACCATTACAAGTATACAAACACACCAAAATAGGAGCAACTTGTTAGCAGATGGGGTTGAGAAGGATACCGATACAATTGCGATAATACATAATCCCGCAATCATTCTTGCTAAGCATGCAGCAACTGTTGTCCTGAAAATTCCTACATGCTCAGCTAGTGCTCCTGAGAAAAGGCCTGCTACTAATTCACTTATTGCAGTGAGGGTGAGGTAAAGCGATAAATAATGGCTTGACTGCTGAAAACCGATAAAAAGTGAGTTCAATAGCCATAATTGAATAGTAGTTGAGGCTAGTGTAGTTGCATAGTTAGAAAGAAAATCACTAGCTGCTAAACGCAGATATCCGCGGTAAGGTTTAAATAGATTCGTCAAGGTTTGCTCGTTTCGCGAAATTACATTGCCAAATTATTGCTTGAGAGATGCTATCGGCACTAGTAGTGAAGTATGTTGTAAAGTCGTCGTTATCCCAAATCTGTTGCTGTAGGTTCTTGTCATCACGCACTGTGCTAAAGAGTTGAATAATCTGCTCGACGCAAGATAATGTTTTCTTTATATAGAAGTATTGTTGTGCGAAATCGACTTCTACTTGCTCTCCAGGGATAGTCGTATGTATTTCTTGGAATGTCCGTAGTAAATCAATTGTTTTAATAAGCGATATTTTACATGTCTCGAAATATTCTTGTATTGAATGGATGGTGGATGTTTTCGCTGTGTTTGTACTGACGATAGTGGCTTCAAATAGAGAAGCGCAATATGCTGCACTTGATTTCACATACTCATCAAACATTTCTTCGTACGAAGTCATGTTCATTATTAACCTTTGGTGTGAATATGTGCGGATAAATTATGCCTAAATCATATGAGGATATGGTCGAGGTCGTGGGTTGATTCCGCCGCGCTTGCTATTCTTGTTCATCTTTGCCTCCTTTCATAAGAACAATGCTGTATCTTATTTGCATCTTCATCTATGAAGATACAAATAATCCTAATACAGGATTCGCATTCTTTCCAAGTGTGTCTCTTATTGTGGAATAATTTTATATAAAAATTAGTAGTACATTATTAGACCTTAACTATTTACCAGTCTCAGCTCGTAGTACGTGTTTTCTGATATCCCTACTGTTTGGCAGAGTCCGGCTATTCGTATGTCAGGATTCTTTCTGTGGAATTGGTGGATAAGGTGTAACGCTTGGCTTCAATCAAAACCCTCAACTCTGCTCGCCATCTGGTCGAGGAATATGCTGACTTGCTTGTGTACTTGTTCTGGCATGCCGGACTGTGTGTAGTCGGTGTTTTCCCGCCTGTTGATGCAGCGTTCAATCCTTTTGCGCCCGATGAGGGTGGACGGCATTCCAGCCTGTGCAAAAATAACAGACGGTCTGACACCGTTATCGTATTGCTGGACAGCGTCTTTGTGGAATTGGCTTGTGTAGTAGATTCGTGTGGCTGTCGCGTGTTTGATAGCTGGAAGACTGTTGAGATAAGCACGTTGACTAGGGGTAAAGGCTGTGTCTTTTCTACTCATGAGTATGAACCGTTACGTGTGAAAGATTAATAAGAAATCAATAGAGGAAGAAGAAAATATAGAGTGAGGGGCCACACCATTGCACGGAGATAGTCCCGTGTGCATGTGCGACCCCTCGCCAGTTAATACTAAGCGTGTTTACGGGTTAATGCTTACGAGCATTTTCCTTGTTACGCTTAGTGATCATGATGCTTGCTCCTGCGCCCAGGGCTGCAAGAGCAGCGATAGCGATAGACACGACCGCGCTACCAGTCTGAGCCAATGGTGCAGCAGTAACACCGTTCCAATCATCAGAATCTTCGACTGGAGTGTCATAGCACACACCCGTATTACCACCATTACCATTATCTCCACCGTTTGGGTCGAATGGGTGATCGTTATGGGATGCGCATGGCACGATAGGTGTACCAGTCGTGTGACCACGGTCGGTATGATTCATCGTGTTCATACCAGTCAACGTGCCCTTGACTTCTACGTATTCGCCAGGCTTTAATACCAGGTTAGACCAGTTTGCTGGATACTCCAGATTAGTTACCGTACCGGAGCCTGCGATAGTCTTATCATCTAACGTGATCTTGGTCAGGTTGACTTTACCGGTGTTGATGATACGGAACACAATCTTGGTGCCGTTCTTGGTAGACTTCAAGGCTTCGCTTGGTGTGTTACGGTCTCCCGCTTCAAGACCAGATGCTGCGTCGTACTTGATGAGTTTAATAGCAGGGGTCTGGTCTGGGGTCTTGGTCCACACCATATTGGATTCGCGTTCAACATCATTCATGGTTTCCACGAACGTGTTTTCTACGCGATCGCTTACGCCCAAACGGGTCATTTGCACGTACGCTGTCCAGGACAAGTCACTATCCATAGCAGATGCAATATCAAGGAACTGTTGTGTTGCCTCTACAGTAAACGCACCATTAGCCTCGGTGAAAGTGAAATATCCGGCATCAACACCGCTACCGTCGATACGGCTACCCTTGGAGATCACAGTGCCGTCAGCGAGCTTAATGTCGTTGTTGACATAGACTGCCCACTGGCCGGTTAGCTTGTCAAACTTTTCATCATAATCATCCACGATGCGCCAATTCTTGATCTGCTTGTAGGCACGGTTACCAGCGATCTTGGAGCTATCGAGACGATACAAGAACTGATGATCCTTATAAATACTCTTACCATTCGCACTTTCGCCATTAACCTTAACAGTCACATCCTTCTTCGGGTTAATAACCTTTAACGGGTTAGTTACCGTGTTCGTTACATCCTTGCGATCGTTTGTAATCTGGGTGGCAGTGTTCTTCACTACATACCCGTCCTTGACCTGCTTGACTGTCATAGGAAGCACGATGGTGTAATCCTGACCAAGGAGAGACTGGTCGATTGCAGGATCCTTTGTCACATCAAATACCTTGCCAGCGTAGGCCTTTAAATCTGTTGGTTGTGGATCCCCTGGAAGAATATCTCCGAGATACTCCGTGTCTACGGTCTTAGCGAACACGTAGACGACACCATCCTTAACCTGGATATTGAACTTGTTGGTGACGTCCTTACCGGCTGCGTCTAGGATTTCGATATTCTTGTCATTGAGCTGCAAGTACTCATCATCATAGTCATCGATCATGCCGAGACGGTAGTTGATGCCTCAGGGATTGGAGCAGCATACACATGCACATCACTCATATCTGGATCCCACAAATAGTCAGCAGCCGTGTAATCATCAGACAGGGTGAATGTGTCGAGGCTATCTCCCAGGTTCTCGCCCAAGCTACCGTTAACCACAGAGCCGAGCTTGTCACCATCAAGGATGGTTTGGGTGTCTGCACCGGTGGTGTTGGTATGCTTCGCATCAATAACGGTTGCCCATTTGCCGTTAGAGTATTTTACCCAGGACTTATCAGGGGTAAAGTCCCACAGTTTAGGCTGGTCTTTTGCAAGAACGATAACAATCAAATCAGTATTTGGCGTACTCATACCCTGAGCAGCGAATGAAGCGAGTGTATTAGCTGAATCAATATCATCAAACACTGTGTATTCGCTACCGCCGTGATTATATTTTCTGGTACCGTTCTGTGTTTCGTTGTTCCATGCTGATAACCATTGAGCGCCAGTTGCTTGCGCGCTAGAAGTATTGTTATATTCCGGTTTTGTGATTCCTGGTCCTGCTGTTGTTGCGGTGAAGCCTACACCCCAGATGCGGCAGTCTGCCGAACCAGTGCCACCTCGCGCAGTATACTCTGTTTCACAATCACCGCGAGCCTTGGATAATGCAGCGTTAATTTGCGCTCTAGCTGCTGCTTCGCGGGTAGCAGAGCTACCGATGGCTACACCTTCTGATTGGATAGCGCGCACCACTGCTTCATTATCTGATGCGGAACCTAGGTTATCATCGGTAACCCAGAATGTATTCGATTTATATGTGCCAGATCCGCCAGTGTTTCCACCTGTCCATCCGGCACCGCCAGCGGCAAATGCGGATCCTGTCAACATTGTTGATGCGACAACGATACCAGCAAGAGCGCGATGTGAACCTTGTCGGATCTTGTCTCTCATACTTTTATGCTTAGCGAAAAGCGACATAAAAGTCTCCCTTTTTCAAATTGCTTATTATGAAATGCGAAACCAAAAAGTTTCACATTCAGTAATGAGAAAATGAAAAAATTTTATTTTATATCAATAAAAATTTGGTATTGATAAAAATGGTTGGTTTTAGAAGTCGTCTAAAACCAACCACTATGTAAAGGGAAAATGAGTAAAGATGGAAACTATTTGCTATTAGTTACATCACCGTCACCATCTGGTGTTCCATCGGTATTCCATCCAGTGCCACAGCGATAGATATATCGACATTGATTAGGTGTTCTATGTAATTCATTATATGCTTTCCCGTCAGCAAGGTATTTATCCCAGTCGACCGCACCCGAATTCTTATTCTGTGCTGGCGCACTATAAGAAGACCCACCACGAGTACTTGAACGAGGAGCTCCCGAGCTAGTACGAGCCGCAGACTGGGAACGAGCCTGCGGAGCTGCTTGCGCCGCAGCCGCTGCGGCAGCGTCTGCCTGCTGCTTCGCTTGTATACTTGCGTTTACACTGTCGATTGCGCCTTGGACTGGCTCAAGAGCCTTAGTCAAAGACTCGACGGTTGCTTTCTTATCATTCAACGCTGCGGTAAGCGTGTTTATCTGGTTTTGCAGGTTATCACGAGTAGCATTATCAGCCACTTGACCGTCTGATGAGGAGAGCAGATTATTCATCTCATCAAGCTTCGCCTTCACCATATTCTTAGCATTTTCAAGATCCTTCACATTCTTCGACTTTGTGACCTGAACGACTGAGTTTTTCAGAGCCTTAGTGGTCTTATTAAGCTGTGCTGTAGTCTTATCAAGACTAGACATGGTCGCGTTGAAAGCCTGAGTGTAGGAGATAGCACAATTCAAAGACTGCGCCTTACTTACCTTTTTACTCTTAGCATGCTGGGCTGTGAATGTGGTGTAGGTTTTAGCGTTTGCAACCTGCTCCACACTAGTCACAGTCTTAGCAGTTTCATCAGCATCCTGGCGTGTCTTCTCGTACTGTGCCCACGCTTTGGCGTACGCACTGTTTGCCTGGATGCACGCTTGAGTCTTGGAATCTCTTAAAGACTTCACACCCAGCATACTCGCAACCAGCAAAGCTATAACTACAACAACCGCAGTAGCAATGATGATAAGCTTACGCTTCTTCTTGCTCCCTGGCTTCTGGTCACCGCGACCAGAAATAGCATCTAGTCTCGTAATCTCGGTTTCTTGTTTAATAATCTGATTTTTATCCATATTAGCCATAATTATCCTTCGTCTTTCTATCTATGTTTTTACTATACGTAAATATTCAGGTGAAAGATATATACATACTTAGTGTCGTTCTAATTTTTCTTTCCTAATCTCGATAACTTTTGCTTTATACATAGTAGTGAGAATACGATTGGCAACTTTTTGATATAAAGTCAATATGCTCGTGTGCTCCCCTCATATTGTCTTGTTTTAGAGGCGAACAGCTTCTGTAATGGCACTGCTATCAGGGAATGTGAGACTGATATATATTTGAGTGGTTTCTACACTAGCGTGGCCAAGGAGTTTAGATACTAAGAGAAGGTCGTGTGTACTTTCATATGCCTTAGTGGCATATCGATGTCTGAGACTATGTGTGGAGTATCCGTTACCAAGAAGCTGAGAGATGTGATGCGCAATATAGGATGCTTCGACGTGACCGGTCCATCTGCCAGGAAACATGTATCCATGCTTGTTGGCGATGATTTGTGCGAGATCTGGCGCGATGGGGACAGTGTGTTCTTTGCGTCCTTTACCGTGTACAAGAAGCTGGGGATGAGTATTAAGCATCATAATATCGGATGAAGATACTTGTGCTATCTCACTACGTCGTAATCCACATTCTGCCCCGAGCCTGAGCATGGCTTCATACTCCTTGTTACCTCTAACTCGGGCTAAAGCACCACGAATGATGTAATCAGGACATGGATGAGGTATTGCGTATTCTTTACGAATTTTAGGTAACTTTACTGTTGGATTGACATCAATAATTTCTTCTTCAATCATGTATGAGTAAAACGAGCGTATTGTTGAAGAATAACCTTTGCGCGTTTCTCGTTTCCAGTCTTGGTGTGCAAAAAGCTCAACAAGTTGTTGTCCTGTAATATCTTCTGGTGGCTGATTAAGTAGGCGTGCAAGCCGACTGATTTTGTAGTAGCGGCATCTAATCGTATCTTCTGTATATCCACTTGCTTCAAGATATTCAAGCCAATGTGTAACATATGTTTCCCAACTATTAGGGAGTAGTTTTCTTTTGATTTTTAACATAAAAACATGGACTAGAATACGTAGAGAAAAGATTTTACGTATTGTTTCGTTACACGGTTTCAAGTCCGTTTTTTTTTACAAATACATAATATGTGATATACTATATATGTAACTAACCGATAGGATGAAAAGGCTAGTTGGTTTTAGGAAAGAAAGATGAATGATAATGGATTTGACATTGAATCAGATTGTGACAATGAATATTCGTATGCTTTTGGCGGGTCAAAGACGTACGCAAAATGAATTGGCGGAAGTATTAGATATGACACGACCGTCGGTCAATATGAGATTAAATGAAGCCACTCCATGGCGTGTTCCGGAAATAGAAAAGGCCGCAGAATTCTTAAAAGTAGAACCTACGACCTTATTCGTAGCGGGGCATGGATTTGAACCATGGACCTCTGGGTTATGAGCCCAGCGAGCTACCGAGCTGCTCCACCCCGCGTCGGCTGATTTAAACAGCTCTATCTACAATAGGTGCAAATTTTGATTTGTCAAGTTTTTGGCGTGTTTTTTATAAAATATTTGTAAAAATGTAAACAAATGTGTTTTATAATAAACATATGCCTATTAAAATTCCTGAGGGTTTACCAGCCAGAGACATACTTGATTCAGAACGTATTTTTGCGTTGGAGCGTCCTGAAGCTGAGCGTCAACGTGTCAGACCTCTGCGTGTTTTAATTCTGAATCTTATGCCGAAGAAAATTGAAACAGAAACTCAATTGCTTCGTCTAATTTCAAAATCACCATTGCAAGTAGACGTTGATTTTATGAAAACATCAACGCATGTTTCTACGCATGTTAGTGCAGATCATTTAGTGAAATTCTATGAAAATTTAGAATCTCTTAAAGAAAATTACTACGATGGATTTGTTGTCACTGGCGCGCCTGTTGAGCATATGGAATTTGAAGAAGTTGATTATTGGCAAGAATTTACGAAGATTCTTGATTGGTCATCTACCCACGTATTTTCAACAATGTATTTATGCTGGGGTGCTATGGCAGCTTTGTATCATCGATATGGTGTACGTAAGCATGTATTAGATGAGAAAATTTTTGGCGTTTTCCCACAATTCCTACAAGATGAATATTGCTTTTTGACTAATGGATTTGATGAGATTTCTTTGCA
This sequence comes from Gardnerella sp. KA00255, assembly GCF_049244095.1. Lineage (NCBI taxonomy): Bacteria > Bacillati > Actinomycetota > Actinomycetes > Bifidobacteriales > Bifidobacteriaceae > Gardnerella > Gardnerella sp. KA00255. The sequence goes on along the minus strand of NZ_CP058374.1, from coordinate 1,022,649 downwards.
GCCGCATTCGCGTATAGCAAGTGTTGATTTAGATGATATTAAAGCAAATAATAATTTGCAGATTCTCACATCTGGTGTTGAATCAGGACCTGGGTTAATTGCTACTAGAGATTTCTCTGAGGTTTTTGCTCTTGGGCATTGGGAATATGGCAAGATGACTTTAGCGGATGAATATAAAAGGGATATGAATAAAGGATTAAGTAATGTTCATCTGCCGAAGAATTATTTCCCGAATGACGATTATTGTTTAGAGCCTGTTTTTTCCTGGAGAGCGCATGCAAACTTATTGTGGAGAAATTGGCTTAATTGGGTTTATGAAACCACCCCGTACGATCTTAATGACATACCTAAATTGCGTTCTGCTGGAAAGCTCGGTACTGACAGATCCATACGGCATGCTCCTGCTAGTCCTCGTTTAGATTCCTATTCGATATTTACCGAGGTGGGGTACGGTTTGAAGTACTAAAACGAACATTTCCTGATGAACAATTTTTAGAACGATAGTGGTATTTTTACGAAAATTAATGATTATATCTTAAAAAATTACGTATTTTATTAAATTTCATTGAAAAATAAATAAAGAGTCTAGTGTTGAAATGTGATAAAATGCAGGAGGTATAAGTTATGTACAATCCACGAGTAGAATCGGAATTCGAGAGCCGTATTTTCGAGTTGTGTATGCAATCTACAAAGACGGATTCGTGAAAAATGCAGCTCGTTTTATTCAAGGTGTGTCAAACTAGGAGGCGTCAATGATTGGAGTCATTGGAGGCTTTACTAATGCTGTTGCATTAGCGGCGAGTAAGCCGGAATTGCCTAGCATTAATGATTTTTTGCCTCCAGAGATTTTGTTCCCTGGTACTCCGTTTGCAATGAATCGCATTATATTAGTTCGAGTATTAATGACGATTATTGTTATGCTTGTATTCGGCATTAGTGCTATTCGCGCGAAGTTAGTTCCGTCTCGTTGGCAGAGCTTGATTGAAACCTTAATGGATTTCGTGCGCTATAACATTGTGTATGAGATGATTGGTGAAGAGCGTGGTAAGCGTTACATTCCTATGATGTCAACGTTATTCTTAACAATCTTCTTCTTCAACTTATGCTCTGTTATTCCAGGTTTTAATATTGCTGCAACAGCATCTATTGCCGCTCCTTTGGTTTTCGCTTTGTGGGTTGTGTGCCAGTATCTTTATGTAGGCATACGAGAAAAAGGATTCCTAAGATTCTTCCGTGAAGCGTTATTCCCAGCTGGAGTTCCTTGGCCTATTTACTTCATTCTTTCGCCGTTGCAATTAATAGAGCTTATAATTGTGCGACCACTTTCTCTTACAATACGTTTGTTTGCGAATATGGTAGCAGGGCATTTACTTGTTGCTACATGCTTAGTTTTCACTAATTTTTACGTAGTTGATTCAAGTAATAAGCTTCTTGCTTTAGGTGGCGTTCTGTGGCTATTAGGCGGAATCTTATTCACTGTTTTTGAAATTCTGGTTGCAGGATTACAGGCATTTATCTTCACAGTGCTTGCATCCGTTTATGTTTCTGAAAGCTATCCAGAAGAGGAAGAAAAGAGCGCGGTCGAAGCTGCGTAGATTTGTTTACAAAGTAGCGTTACGCGTTTAATGATTAGGTTTGATAAAAATTAATATTTTGAACTGATAAAAGTTGCAATAACTTGAAGCAGTTTATAAAGAAAGGATCAAAAAAATGAATACTATAGTTGCTCTCGCAGGTTTGACTGGTAACCTCAGCATTCTTGGTTTTGCTATTGCAACCATCGCTCCTGCTCTTGGCATGTCCTTCGTGGTATCCAAGGCTATGGAGTCCACTGCTCGCCAGCCAGCTGTTGGTAACCGTGTACAGCTGTTCATGTTTGTTGGTTTGGCATTTATCGAAGTTTTGGGCTTGCTCGGCTTCGTTTCATACATCATGGGTATGAACGCCTGATTAAGACTTTTATGTGCAAACACAAAAGTGTAATAAACAATAAAGAAAGGACAAGCCATGGCTTTTGCAGCCGGAGATAGTAAATTGGCATTGTTCTTGCCTGAAGCTTACGACCTTGTTTGGTCTCTAATTATCTTGGTGATTCTGGCCGTATTCTTCTACAAGTTTGTTATGCCGAAGTTCCAAGCGATTTTCGACGAACGCGCTGAGAAGATTGAAGGCGGAATTGCTAAAGCTGCTGAAACGCAGCGTGAGGCGGATGAGCTTAAAGAGAGGATTGAATCTCAAGTAGCTCAAGCTCAAGCTGATGCTGCAAAGACTCGTGAGCAGGCTCGTGCGCAAGCTTCAAAAATTATTGATGAAGCTCGTCAGCGTGCTGAACACGATGCTGCAAAGATTATTAGCGAAGCACAAAGTTCTATTGAAGCTCAACATAAGCATGCTATGAATAGCCTTCAGGGCGAGGTTTCAGTATTGGCCGCTGCCTTGGCTGGTAAGATTCTTGCATCAAAATTGGATGATGAAAAAGTGAGCGCTCAGATTCTTGACCATGTTATTGATGATGTCGAGAATTCAGAAAATTCAGATCACGAGGAGTAGGAGGTAAAAGATGCAGGCAAAGGCATCGCGAGTTAGTGAGAACCTATCTCGTACTTCGCTTGTGCAGGCCATTACGGATGCGCATGATGAAGCGCAACGTATTGCCGATGAGTTGTCATCTATAGTTGAAACTCTTGATCAGTATCCTGAGCTTTCTGACGCAATCACCGATCCGAATAGATCTTCGGATGATAAGTCTCGTCTTATTGACGAACTTATGAGTGATAAAGCACATCCAGTTGTGTTGCGTATACTGCATTACCTAGTTGGTTCATGGCATGGCGGAGAAGATACTGGTAAGAAAGGTAGCTTTGGTGGAGCATGGTCTGGTTTCGAACGCGAAGCTGGAGAAACTCTTGTTACCGTTACAACAGCTCAGCCGCTTACAGATAAGCAAATCAAGAGGTTAATTGAGATTTACACTAAGAAATTGGGGCATCGCGCTTATATAAACCCAATTGTTGATCCCAATGTGCTCGGCGGTATGCGTATTTGCATAGGAGACAAAGTAACTGATCGAACGATGCTCATGCAGTTGAAGCAATTACAGCGTTCAGCTCGTAATGGTGCATGGACTCAGGCGATTAAATAACGCTTATAAAAAAGTTTTCTTGTAATATTCGCGTTATTGTTTATAAAAGCTGAATCTTAGAACTAATTAATTCTAAGAACGTACATAATGTACATAAGGAGAATTATGGCGGAACTATCTATTGATCCCGCCCTGATACGCAAGGCACTCGACGGTTTCGTTGAATCGTATAAGCCGACAGATATGCCAACTCAAGAAGTTGGATATGTTGTTACGGCAGGCGATGGCATTGCTCACGTGGCTGGTTTAACTGGCTGCATGGCAAACGAGTTGCTTACTTTTGAGAACGATACCTTGGGTCTTGCGTTTAACCTTGATGCTCATGAAATCGGCGTTGTTATTCTAGGCGATTTCACAGGTATTGAGGAAGGGCAGGAAGTGTATCGCACCGGTGAGGTGTTGTCCGTGCCAGTGGGTGATGCCTACCTTGGTCGTACCGTTGATCCTCTGGGTAAGCCTATTGATGGATTAGGTGCTATTGAGTGCAAAGAGCGTCGTATTCTTGAGGCTCAGGCACCAGACGTTATTCACCGTCATCCTGTTGATGAACCACTTTCCACTGGTTTAAAGGCTATTGACGCAATGACACCAATCGGACGTGGTCAGCGTCAGCTTATTATTGGTGATCGTCAGACTGGTAAGACTGCAATTGCTATTGATACTATTATCAATCAGCGCGCTAATTGGGAAACTGGAGATCCAAAGAAGCAGGTTCGATGCATTTATGTAGCAATCGGTCAAAAAGGTTCGACTATTGCTGCTGTGCGTCAAAGCCTTGAAGAAGCAGGAGCTATGAAGTACACGACGATCGTGGCTAGCCCAGCTTCTGATTCTGCAGGTTTTAAGTATATTGCGCCTTACACCGGTTCTGCAATCGGCCAGCATTGGATGTACAACGGTAAACATGTTTTGATTGTTTTCGATGATTTGTCGAAGCAAGCAGAAGCATACCGTTCAATTTCCTTGCTTTTGCGTCGTCCACCTGGGCGTGAAGCTTACCCTGGTGATGTGTTCTACTTGCATTCTCGTCTGCTAGAACGTTGCGCAAAGCTTTCCGACGATTTGGGTGGCGGTTCCATGACCGGCTTGCCAATTATCGAAACTAAGGCAAATGACGTTTCTGCTTACATTCCAACCAACGTGATTTCTATCACTGATGGTCAGATCTTCTTGCAGTCTGATTTGTTTAACGCAGGTCAGCGTCCAGCAGTTGACGTCGGTATTTCCGTGTCTCGTGTTGGTGGAGCTGCTCAGGCTAAGGCCTTGAAGAAGGTTTCCGGCATGTTGAAGATTTCCTTGGCTCGCTATAAGTCTTTGGAATCCTTCGCAATGTTCGCTTCAGATTTGGATGCAGCTTCAAAGGCACAGCTTACTCGCGGTGCTCGTTTGACTGAATTACTTAAGCAGAAGCAATTCTCTCCTCGCTCTATGGAACAAGAAGTTGTTTCTGTATGGGCTGGTACACACGGAAAGCTTGATGATATTCCTGTAAAAGATGTTTTGCGTTTTGAAAGCGAATTATTGGATTACCTTGATAAGGGAACCGATATTTTGCAAGTAATTCATGACACAGAAGATTTTACTAAGGAAACTGAAGCCAAGCTTGATGCTGCTATTGATGACTTCCGCAGAACATTTAAGACTTCTGCAGGTAAGCCTTTGATTGTAAAGGATTCGTTGCCACCTGCTGAAAATCCTGCTCCAGTGGAAAAGGAACAGCTCGTAGCTAAGAAGTCTGAGCAGCATAAGTCTGATACCAAAAAGTCTGGGGAGAAGTAACTTATGTCCTCCCAACTTGCATTGAAATCGAGAATTATTTCCACTCAGTCTTTGGGTAAGATTTTCAAAGCTCAGGAAATGATTGCATCATCGCATATCGCTAAATCTCGCGATATCGCTTTAAATGCGAAGCCTTATAGTGATGCGATTTTCGATGCCGTGCAGGCTCTGGTGGCTCATCATGAGGAAAATATTAAGCATCCTATCTTTGGTAAGGAACATCCAGGTAATCGTGTAGCGGTGCTTGCTTTAACTTCTGATCGTGGCATGGCTGGTGCTTTTACGTCTTCGATTATTCGCGAGACGGAAGCATTGTTATCCAAGCTAGATTCTGAAGGTAAGCATGCTGAGCTTTACGTTTATGGTCGCCGTGGAGCAACTTATTACAAGTATCGCAATAGAGATGTTGCTGGTACTTGGGAAGGCTCTACGGATCACCCTGACGTGACTATTGCAGAAAAAATTTCTGATACCTTGATGGATGCTTATATGAAGCCAGAAGATGAGGGCGGTGTTTCTGAACTGTATATCGTTTTCACTGAGTTCATCAATATGGTGAGACAGAAGGTGCGCACTTTGCGTATGCTTCCAGTGGAATTGGTTCCGTTAAAGGATGGCGAAGAGTTTTCTATGCACCGTCCTGATTACGAGGCAGCTTCAGGTCCATCTGCATCTCTTTCTTCTACTGGTGCAGTGAATGCTCGCGTAGAAGCAGTAAGTCGTAGTAATCCTGATGCAGTTGAATATTGCTTTGAGCCTAGCTCAGATGAAGTTTTGGACGCTGTTTTGCCAAAGTATATTCAATCGCGTATTCATGAGTGTCTTTTGACTTCTGCTGCTTCAGAAACTGCAAGTCGCCAGAATGCTATGCATACGGCTACAGATAACGCACGTAATTTAGTGGAAGATTTGACGAGGAAACTTAATGCTTCTCGTCAGGCTTCTATTACGCAGGAACTTACCGAGATTATCGGCAGCGCAGATGCGCTGAATAATGAGAAGGATTAGGAGCAATGGCTGAAGATCAGACCACAGCACCTCCAGAGGCTAAAAAGGAAGTCGACCCAACGGCCGGTCGCGTAACGCGTGTACAAGGTTCCGTTATTGACGTTGAATTCCCAGTCGGCTATCTGCCAGATATTTATAATGCTCTCAAGGTTGATATCGCCACCGTTGGAAATACGGAGGGAGATACCGTTCATGAGATTACTTTGGAAGTTGAGCAGCACCTTGGTGATTCCACTGTACGTGCAGTAGCTTTAAAGCCTACGTATGGTTTGGTTCGTGGAGCTTTGGTTCGTGACACTGGTGGTCCAATTTCTGTGCCGGTTGGAGATGTTACTAAAGGTCACGTTTTTGACGTTACTGGCAACATTTTGAATGCTAAGCCTGGCGAAAATATTGAGGTGACCGAGCGTTGGCCAATTCACCGCAATCCACCTGCTTTCGATCAGCTTGAGTCTAAGACTCAGATGTTTGAAACAGGTATTAAGGTTATCGATTTGCTTACACCTTACGTTCAGGGTGGAAAGATCGGTCTGTTCGGCGGTGCAGGCGTTGGTAAAACCGTGTTGATTCAGGAAATGATTCAGCGCGTTGCACAGAATCACGGTGGTGTGTCTGTGTTTGCTGGCGTTGGCGAACGTACTCGTGAAGGTAACGATTTGATTGGCGAAATGGCTGAGGCTGGCGTTTTGGAGAAAACAGCGCTTGTCTTCGGTCAGATGGATGAGCCTCCTGGGACTCGTCTTCGCGTGCCTCTTACTGCTTTGACTATGGCTGAGTACTTCCGCGATGTGCAGAATCAGGATGTGTTGCTGTTTATTGATAACATATTCCGCTTCACTCAGGCTGGTTCTGAGGTTTCCACTTTGCTTGGTCGTATGCCTTCTGCAGTGGGTTATCAGCCAAACTTGGCTGATGAAATGGGTGCGTTGCAAGAGCGTATTACTTCTACTCGCGGCCATTCCATTACTTCGCTTCAGGCTATTTATGTGCCTGCAGATGATTACACTGACCCTGCTCCTGCAACAACATTTACGCACTTGGATGCAACTACCGAGCTTTCGCGTGATATTGCTGCTAAGGGTATTTACCCGGCTGTTGATCCTTTGGCTTCTACTTCGCGAATTCTTGATCCGCGTTATGTTGGACAGGCTCATTACGATTGCGCAAACCGCGTGAAGGCTATTTTGCAGCGTAATAAGGAGCTTCAGGATATCATCGCTTTGATTGGTATTGATGAGCTTGGTGAGGAAGATAAGACTACTGTGAGCCGTGCTCGTAAGATTGAGCAGTTCCTTGGTCAGAACTTCTACGTGGCTGAAAAGTTCACTGGTCGTCCAGGTTCTTATGTGCCAGCAGACGAAACAATCGAAGCATTTACGCGCATTTGCGATGGTGTTTACGATGAGATTCCTGAGCAGGCGTTCTCTGGTATTGGTGGCATCGATGATCTTGAGCGTCGTTGGCACGATATGCAGCAAGAGTTTGGTGCGTGATTATGGTAGATAAGCAAGTAAAAACGCTGCACATTAGTGTGGTGGCAGCCAGGCATCCTGTGTGGGAAGGTGAAGCTAAGTTTGTGGTTATTCCTTCAGTGAATGGCTCAATGGGTATACTTCCTGGGCATGAGGCTGTGCTTGCGTTAATTGATCACGGTTTAGTGAAAGTCGATGATGCAGAAGGCGAGCATCATGTTTTTAACGTGACTGACGGCTTCTTCTCTGTTGACTCTGATCACATAACGATTGCTGTTGAACACAGTTGCAACGTTGATAAAGACGGCAACGTTTTGCCTAACGCTAAGGTGATTTAAGAAGCTTACGTATAAATAAAGTAAGCTACTGAAAAGGCAGGAGTTTGGGTATTCTCAATCTGGGTATTCTCAGGTTGGATATTCTCAAGCTCCTGCCTTTTGCTTTTTAGTGCTCGCTTGTTTGCGTTCGCGCGTGAAGGCCCTTTTATATTGCATGCTGTTGTTTGCTCAGTCTGCGTTAAGCAGCCATTGAGCTATGTCTATTACGCGGATTCCTTCAATGTCGTAAGAATAGTGTCTAGTATTTGCGAGCAGGATTTTAGGATAAGAATCTTTTATCGCTTTTAGTGGCGAAAGTTCGCGCTTCAACGTGGAATCGTCGTTAATATTGTCTGAAACTTGAATATAAAGCTTCTCACTCGCTTTTACTGCCACAAAATCTACTTCTTTTTGGTAAAGTTTGCCAACATAAATTGAGTATCCTCTTCGCATAAGCTCAAGTGCAACAATATTTTCGTATGCTCTTCCGTAATCCATGTTGCGAGTTCCCAGAATTGCGTAGCGAAGTGCAGTGTCTGCCAAGTAGTATTTTTCGTTTGTTTCTAAGTATTTTTTGCCGCGAATATCGTAACGTTTTACTTTATAAAACATGAATGCATTGCATAAATATTTTAGATAATTCCCAACTGTTACGTGCGTTGTTTCAATCTGATTCTGCTTAAGTATTGAGCTTACATTGTTTGCGGTTGTGAGATTCGCAATATTGTCCATTAAAAATTCGCATATTGAGTCAAGAAGTGATACTTCCGATATTGCGTATTTGTCTACTAAATCGCGTTTAACAAGAGTTGTATACACGTTTTTTATGTACACTTCCGCATCGTCTTGATTTGCGTAAACGTATGATCCTGCAAGCCCGCCCTGTTGTAAATACTTTTGCAGAGCATCGTTAAAGTTGCTTGTGATTTCAAAGTATTCGCAATATTCTGCAAAACTAAACGGGAATACTGGTATTTCAATGAATCTTCCACTGAACAGTGTTGCAAGGTCCGAGCTAAGTAAGAATGCGTTGGATCCAGTTAAATAAATATCGTATTTATTGCTATTGTGAAGGCTGTTAATCGCAAGCTCAAATTTTGGGCATAATTGCACTTCGTCAATCATAAGAACGTTGTACGCTTCGGGCACGTAACGGCTTTCAACGTATGCAAAAAGGCTTTTGTAATTTTTTAGATTTTCATAATTTAGGTTATTAAAGTCGATGCTGATTATGTTAAGTTCTTGGTTGTTTGTGTTAGCTTGTTGTAGTTCGTTTGGCTGCTGTGCGTGTTTGGCTGATGCGTAAAGTTTGCTACTCTGATTGCCATAAGTGTTTTCTAAATAGGTGCGGTAAGCGCGCAACAACTCCGATTTTCCACTGCGCCGAATACCAGTAATGATTTTTATATCTGGCGTGCCTTTAAGTCGCTTTAGGTGATTTAGATAATCTGTTCTCTCAATGAGTTTCATTGCAATCGCCTTTCGTCTCCAGGATTGTAGTATTTTTCACTTTTGAAAGCAAACACGTATTTCTACTTTCAAAACTTTAATTTTATTTTACTTTTGAAAGTATTATATCATTTTCACTTTCAAAACTGTAATATTTTTTCACTTTTGAAAGTGTGGAATCTTTTTGCTTATAGTTTTGCGAATCTTTACTTTTGTGTGTGACAAATTGTGATTATCTTTACTTTTGATGTTGATTATGGGAAAATAAGTAAAGATTTTAGTGCGTGAGTATTTAGATTCGTCATGATTTATCTCAATTAAAACTATGCAAGCGGAAGAAAGAGAAGCGTTAAAAATGTATGATTACACGGGATTTAACAACAGGCTGCGAGAAAAAGGCGTTAAAAAATCGCAGTTAGCAGCCGAGTTGCATATTTCTTCTCGTACGATTGCAAAAATCTCAAAAGGCGAAAAACTATCAAATTCAGTAATTGCGAAAATCAGCAACTATTTACAATGCAAGCCTAGCGAATTGTATCGTGTAATTTCAAGTAACCCTATTTTGCAAAGACTTAGAGAAGAGAAGGAGCATCGTATACCGGGTGGAATTTATCATGAGCTTCAAATTCGCATGACGTATAACTCGAATCATATTGAAGGTAGTCAGCTAAGTGAAGATCAAACTAGGCGAATTTTTGAAACTAATACTATTGGTTACGAAGAAAAAGTGGATGGCGTAGGAGCTAGCGCGGATTCAAGCGTTGGTGCAGCAGAGAACACAAGTATTAAAGTTGACGACATAGTTGAAACAGTGAATCATTTTCGCGCGATTGATTACTGCATTGACGTTGCTGAAGAGCCTCTTAGTGAAGAAATTATTAAGCATTTACATTTGCTGCTAAAACGCGGAACAAGCGACGAGCTTCTGCCTTGGTTTCGTGTGGGTGACTACAAGTTGCGTGCGAATGTTGTAGGCGGTGTGCAAACTTGCGAGCCGCAAAAAGTGCATGGTGAGATTAGCAAGTTGTTGGCAGAATATCTTGCTAAAACTGATTTACAGCTAGAAGATATAGTTGATTTTCATTACAGGTTTGAGCGGATACATCCATTTCAGGATGGAAATGGCAGAGTTGGGCGTTTGATTGCTTTTAAGGAATGCTTAAAGCATAATATCGTGCCGTTTATTATTGAGGATCGAAAGAAATACTACTATTATCGCGGTCTCAAAGAATACGGCAATGAGCGCGGATTCCTAGTTGAAACTTGCTATGACGGTCAAGATACGTTCCGTGCGTTGTTGAAGCTTTTTGGGTTGTGACGCAAGCTTTTGTAAATAGACTGTATTGCGTAGCATATGTGCGGCATGGTAGCATGTCTTATACGATTTGAAAACGAAAGTTTTGCGGGCGATGCATTTATGCGTCGCCCGATTTTTTGCTTACCCAAAATTTTCAACCTTGCGAAGTGGGATTTGTGTGGTTTGCGAAGTGCTGCAAAACATATTACGCTGAAACGAGTGGCGTGATGTTGCCGATGCTGGATTCATCAAATCGCAGAATGTCGTAGTCGCGTTGAAGGTTGAGCCAAAAATCTGGGGTTGTTCTAAAAGCTTTAGATAGCTTGTATGCCATTGCTACGCTGATTGCGCGTTTTCCGTTTAAAATTTCTCCGATGGCTGTTTGGGATGTGCCAATAGTGTGTGCAAGTTTGTATGAGCTGATTTTAAGCGGTTCCATAAATTCTTCGCGCAAAATTTCACCTGGAGTGCTCAAGTGCTTGTTAAGTTCCTTTTCTCTGGTTTCCATAAAACTATGGTAATGCATTGCGTTACTAACGTCAAGCGTTAGTGTTGCTTGAATAGTGGACACGTGATGTTGTTGAGCTTGTTAATCTTGCATGGATTCATCAAATCGCAGAATATGCTGTGAATATCGTTTCATTTCGCAAAATTAAAAAATTTTCAAATTTGCGAAATGGGATTTGTGTGGTTTTAGTTATACTAGAAGTAGTGGGAGGTGTGCTATGAAGCTAATTGACAGGGATTTTTACTTAAATAGGCTGCAAGAACTTAAAGATGTACCAGACATAAAGGTCATTACGGGAATTCGTAGAAGTGGTAAATCTAAACTGTTAGATGCTTTTAGTTCACGTATCCAACAAGATGCTAATGCGAATGTAATTCGAATAAATCTAAATCAGAAAAAGTATCAAAAACTTTTAGAAGAGGATGCTTTATATAACTATATTGAAGAACATTGTGTTGAGGGGAAATCAAATTATCTTTTTGTAGACGAGATTCAACTTTGCAATGGCTTCGAACGTGTGATTAATAGCATTCATGATGAAGAATTATGTGACATATATGTTACTGGCTCTAACGCTTTTCTGCTTTCAAGTGATCTTGCTACTTTGTTTGGCGGTAGGGTATTTGAAATTAGCATGTACCCATTTTCTTTTGCTGAATTTTGTAAATATTATTCAAAAACAGATAATGATGAAAATTATATCGATAAGAGTGATATAGATAAGTATTTCGATGAATACTATGTACGTGGCGGAATGCCTGGATCTTACTTATATAACAAAGATTACGATGCGCGAAAGTATGTTGAAGGAATATATCGTACAACTATAGTAAAAGATATCGTGCAAAAATATGGCATAGAAAATGAAGATTTACTTGTTATGATTGCGAATTTCCTTATGGACAATGTTGGTAATTGTACTTCGATTCGCAATGTTGCTTCTGTACTAACGTCAAAAACTTATAAAACTAATGATAAAACAGTTGGTGCTCATATTAGTTATTTATGTAAATCATTCATGTTCTATCCAATACAACGTTATGATATTAAAGGCAAAAGGTACCTTGAGTCAGATAAAAAGTACTATCTTGCCGATTTATCATTTAGGTTTTCGGAATTAGGTACTAGATATTCTGATGTTGGACATTTGTATGAGAATCTAGTGGCTATTGAACTTTTAAGACGCGGGTATGAAGTGTATGTTGGCAAGCTTTATACTAAGGAAATCGATTTTGTGGCAAAGAAGGACGGAAAGCTGACTTATATTCAAGTTTCTGACGATATTTCGCGCGATGAAACTTTTGAAAGAGAAATTAGTCCGTTGTTATCTATAAAAGACGCTTACCCAAAGATGATTATTGCTCGTACTCGTCACGATGAGATGGAAAAAGACGGTGTAAAAATAGTTGATATAGCGCGATGGTTGTATGAGCGATGATTTGGACTGAATGCGCGTAATAAGGCTATTTTGTTCTTATACTATTCTTCTCTTTCGCATATGGTTTAGATTATTAGGAGGGTTTATTTCGCAAAATTAAAAAATTTTCAAATTTGCGAAGCGGGATTTGATTGGTTTACGAAGTGGTATTTGCTCGGTTTTAACGCGCGCAAAACATATTACACTGAAACGAGTGGCGTGATGTTGCCGATGCTTTTTGCGTTTGTGTGGATTCGTCAAATCGCAAAATGTGCTGTAAGCAAAGTGTGCTGTAAATAAAGTGTTCCGTAACGGAAATGTTTGGTAATCAAAATGTATTGCGCATAGTAAAATAGTTAACAGTTGTTTTTGATTTGGGTGCGTGTGTTGGTAGGTAGAAGAAATGATTGATAAAGAAACGCAAAAGTTCCGACTAGAAAACGTTGCAATAGCATTATCTTCAGCAAAATTAGAAGGTGGCACTGTATCTTCTGCATGCTTGGCTGATACAAGAAAATATATTCGCGGTTCTATAAGCGCAGATGAGCTTATATCTCTAACTCGTAAGCGTTACGGTCTGAAATAATCAATCCTAACTTGTTTAAGTATTAATTATGGTTGATGAAGTTTTTGACCCATATCTTATTCCTCATACGCGAGTGCTGAAGAACAAACTGAATTTACAAACTCAGGAAAATCTTGATTTCTTTGAAAACGATTTAGTTTCAGTTCGTAGCTATAAGTTGTACGAAAACTTGCCACATGCTGAAGGAACTGTTAAGCAATTGCAGTGGATTCATCATTATCTTTTTCAGGATGTTTACGATTGGGCTGGTCAGATTCGCACTATAGACATGACTAAAGGCGGCGGAGAGCCGTTTCATCCGCTTGAATACATGGGCGTTGGGATTCGTTACTGTGAGCAAACGCTTAAGAATGATAATTTATTGCAAGGTTTATCTATTGATGAGTTTATTAGTAAGCTAAGTATAAATTACAATAATTTTAATGTTTTACACCCATTTCGTGAGGGCAATGGTAGAACACAGCGCGTTTTTTGGGATATAGTTGCGCGAGATGCTGGATATCATTTCGATTGGGGATTAATAACGCAGCGCGTTAATGACAAAGCTTCAATCCAGGCCAAAGATACTAACGATACAAAGCTTCTTGAAGACATGTTCCACGTTATTACAAAGCCTTTGCAGGTTGAGCTTTTAGCGCAGAAGCAGTTTGCGCATCTTGTTGAAGAAGAATACGAATACGCGCCGAATGTGGCTAGTGTTTTACAAGATAGGGATTACGCTGCGTACAAAACGCGTTACGGCATAGATTGAATTTAGCGATTGCGTATTGCTATAGTGTGCAATCTAAACTTCTAAAAATACAAAGTTTGAGTTATCGATAACCTAAACTTACGAAAAATAAAAGTTTAGGTCATGAATGACTTAAACTTGTAAAAAATCGAAGTTTAAGTCATAATATTTATAAGATTCGTAAGATTGTAAGATTCATAAAATTTATGACTTTGCAATTTTGTGACTGTGCAATCAACGTAAGCATTGTTTTAAGAATTCCTAAACTATCTAAAGCGGAGTAGAGGCTTATTATGGTAAATTCGCAAGATCAGCTACTTGAAAGCGCAAATATGCCAATGCATAGTAATCGCCCTGCTATAGTCGGCAAAAATATTAAAAATCGCGATATTTATCTTAATCAGCTTATAGCTTTCAAAGATACAGAACCTGTGAAAGTTGTGACGGGCATTCGTCGATGCGGCAAGTCAACTTTGCTTAAGCTCATGCAAGAATACCTTATTAACTCTGGAGTTGAGCAAAATCAAATTATATCTATAAACTTTGAGTCGCTCGAGTTTCAAGATATGAGTTATAAGGACTTGTACAATTACGTTAAAAATAGGATTGAATACAACAGTATTGAATCTGCTGATAGTGAATCTTCTAGTGTTAAGCATACTAAAAAAACGTATCTTTTCTTTGACGAGCTTCAGCGTATAGATCGTTGGGAAGATGCAATTAACTCGTTTCGCGTAGATTTTGATTGCGATATCTATATAACTGGCTCTAACGCATACCTGCTTTCCTCGGAGTACTCAACATACTTGTCTGGTCGGTATGTGGAAGTGAAAATGTATCCGCTTTCGTTTAGAGAGTTCGTTGATTTTCAGGATTATTCCATTGAAGAATATAAGTCTCCGCTCGGTGATCTGAAAAAAAGAGCGGTGAATGCTAATGGCGGTAGTGTAGAGCTTGATGACTTGTTTGCAGCTTATATGCGTTACGGCGGTATGCCTGCAATCTGTGATATTGCTTTAGAATCAGGTTTTAATCAGAGTAGTGCAATGACTTTGCTAGACGGAATTTATTCCACTGTAGTAGTTCGCGATATACTCGAGCGCGAGAAGCGCCGCGGGCAAAGGCAGATTACAGACGCAGATCTTCTTAGAAAAATAATTATGTTTTTGGCAGATAATATTGGAAACAATACGTCTTTAAATTCTGTGTGCAATACGCTTTCTTCTGAAAATCTTCTTGATGCTGCTGATAGTAATTCTCGCGTCTTGCGCGCGCGTGGCGCTAAACCTGCAACTCAAACTATATCCGCTTATGTTAGTGCGTTAAAAGAATCTTACATGTTTTATGACGTTAAGCGCTTTGACATTAAAGGGAAAGATTATTTGCGCACTCTTGGCAAGTATTACATTGTTGACATTGGGTTGCGTAATTATTTGCTCGGTTTTAGGGACAGAGATAGAGGGCATGCGTTAGAAAATGTTGTGTTCTTTGAGCTTTTAAGGCGAGGCTACGATGTTGCTGTTGGCAAAATAGATAATTTGGAAGTGGATTTTGTTGCGACTTCTGCTTCCGAAAAACTTTATATTCAAGTAACTGAAAGCATGATGGATGAGTCTGTGCGCGAGCGAGAGTTAAAGCCGCTTCGTAAGATCCAAAATAATTACGAAAAGCTGGTTATTACTTTGAGTAAGGCTTTGGATGATGATTACGACGGCATTCGCGTTGAAAACATTGTTGATTGGTTGCTTAAGTAGCGTTGTTACTGGGTTTTTAGGCTTGTGTGAATATCGTTTCATTTCGCAAAATTAAAAAATTTTCAAATTTGCGAAATGGGATTTGATTGGTTTACGAAGTGGTATTTGCTCGATTTTAACGCGCGCAAAACATATTACACTGAAACGAGTGGCGTGATGTTGCCGATGCTGACTATGTTTCTATAGTGCGTTTTTTCAAAAATGTAGGTATAGATGAGTATTTGTTGCGCGCTATGCCTTCATTTTGCCAAAATGTAGGTATAGAACATGACTTTCTATAAACTATGACGACATTTTTCTATTTTGTGGCTTTTTTTGGGGGGGGGATATTGTTGCGGGTTTTGATGATTGGTAGAGTGTTTGATGTTGTGAGTGAGGCAAATGATGTTTAGGAATGTTGTTGCGATTGAACGCGCGCTTGGAACGGGGATTATTATCTCTAGCAGCAAACCAATTTCGCAGCGCGTGCAGAAGCGGATTCGCGCGTTTATTGACGAATATGAGTGCACACTTTCTAGGTTTCGTGAAGATTCGCTAGTTTCACGCATGGCTCGTGCGGAGCATGGCGGCGATTTTGAGTTCCCGTCGTGGGTGCAACCGCTTTTTGCAATTTATGATGATTTTTACAATGCTACGCGAGGGGCTTTTGACGCGTGTGTTGGTGCGGATTTGCTTGCGCTTGGCTACGATAATTCTGTGCAATTCGTTCCGGAATTGGCTGGCAGTGCGAGTGAAGATAGCGGCGGTGACAGTTGGGCCAATTATCGTCGCTCGTTGTCGGTTAAGTGGGGAGATATTTCGCGAGATGACTGCGGCGCAACGCTTTGCACAAATCAGCCAGTACAGCTTGATTTTGGGGCAGCTGGGAAAGGTTATTTTGTAGATCTTTTAACGCAGATTATTAAAGAGGAGCTTAGTGACGATTTGCATGCGGACAGTGATCTACATGTGGATAGCGATTTGCATGCGGATAGCGATTTGCATGCAAATCGCGATTTTCTGGTAAATGCTGGCGGTGATATGCGCGCTTGTTTTAGTGATGAAGATTATAAAATAAAAGTTGCTTTAGAAAATCCTTTTGATACGACGCAAGCAGTTGGAGTGGCATCAATCGCAAGCGGAGCGTTGTGTGCGTCGTCTAGTGCAAGAAAACGCTGGAAAGTAAGAGATGAGAATTGTCTTGCAGGTAATGGTTTTGAATCAAATTTAATTGCAGCCCATTTGGTCAACGCTTTAGATGGCGTTCCAGTGCAAAAACTTTCTGCAAGTTGGGCTTACGTTCCTGCTAAAACGTGTGATTTTCCAACTGCATATGCCGACGCATTAGCGACCGCGCTTTTCGTTTCTACAGAAAGTTATTTGCAAAAAATCATCCAAAATAAAGGCGCTGAATTTGCTGTAACACTGCCAAATCACACAATGCGCGCAACGAAAAACTTCCCTGCACAGTTTTTCGTATATAACTCATAAAACTATTTCCGTTTATAAGCTATAACCCCTATAATCCGCTAATATTATGAATTTTCTAATAATTAATGGCTTAATAATTAAGTTCTTAATAATTAAGTTCTTAATAATTAAGGGTTTTATCTCGTAATTATTTACGAAACAAAACCCTTAATATATTCAATTTGTATTAACTTATATCTATCTACTTTAAAGTTCTAGCTGTAACTTTTAGGATATGAACTAGTCATTCTTAACAGTTTCAGCAACGCGTGGCCACAATGTAGTGCCCCAGTTCTTGATTGTGCGCTGACGAACGAGCGGCAAATCAGAACGGTCATACACTGTGCGCCATGGTTCCCATGCCAAGCCGGTCTTCTCTACGAGCTTGATTCGAAGATTGCGTACATTTCCCTTGAACTGAATAGTGGTATTGAAGTGAGCGGTACGATACTTTCCGTTGCCTTCCCAAGCGCGAGAACGAACGTAAGGAGTTCCGTCAATTTCAGTTCCATATTCATCCCAGTAGATGTAATAGCGAGCTACGTAAGCTCCGCGGTGATCTAAGGTAAGATAACCGTCGCGGTAAGAGGAAACTTTCGTTTCAATGTAATCACTGTTGGACTGTAGCGTAGCTACTTCGTTATCTTTTACGAAGGAAGTAGTGTAAGCAATTGGAACTGCTGGGCTGGAGGTGCTCATGTTGGCACCTTCTTGAATCAAAGCCTTAAGTGTATCAATGTTTCCAGTGATAACCTTAGCTGCGCCATTTGCGCTACCGCCAAGAATTACTGCAGTTACAGAAGTGTTCTGGAGGATGCGATGGAATTCAGTATTTGGCTT
The DNA here is from genome assembly GCF_049244095.1 of Gardnerella sp. KA00255. Lineage (NCBI taxonomy): Bacteria > Bacillati > Actinomycetota > Actinomycetes > Bifidobacteriales > Bifidobacteriaceae > Gardnerella > Gardnerella sp. KA00255. The sequence continues at coordinate 1,004,901 of NZ_CP058374.1, read as the reverse complement.
GATTTCAACGCCCTTAATAGCAGCTTCTACTGCAGCTTGGAAGTCAGTGCTCTTACTGTTGGTGTCAAACTTTACATACATTGAGCGGCCATAAGCAACGTTAGAAACGTATACTGGTGGATGCTTTTCATCAACTCCACGCCTCTTCAAGCTTTCTGGGCTTGTGCATGGTGCGAAGAAATCAGATGGGCTATCTGGAGCATCTACGCTCACGTTGTAGTAAGTTTGCTTGAAGTTTACAATCTGAGTTTGCTTTTCACCTCTATGTACAGCATCAAAGTCAATCTTAAGAGGTACGCCGATCTTTGCGAAATCAGCTCCGAACTTTGCTTTAAGTTGATTCATGCTCTGTGCGCTTGCGGAGTCATATTGCATTTTTGCTGCAACGTGATGAGTTGCTGCGTACTGAGAATTCCACTTAGATACAAGGTCGTTTACTGCTGAAGTCACAGTGCTCTTGGTTGGGCGGGTTACTGTTGCAACGCTTTCTCCGTTATGGAATCCTGGTAAATCAACGCTTAATGTTAATGGACCGCGATTTGCGGAGATTAACGTTGGAACGTTGTCCATCAAGTTCTGGTCAGCGCGGAATAAAGCGCCTGGGTATACGCGAGCATCGTTTGAGGAAGTCACAGACAAATTAGAAGTTGTGTTTGTGATGTTCTTCTTTTGATGTTCAACAACAACAAATTCGCCGCCTTTGTCAAAGCTGTCGTTTGAGAACTTATTGTCGATTGATTCGCCGTGACGGGCGAGAATATTAGTTTTATCGTATTTCAAATCCCAGAGGTAATCATTCAATGCGCTTTTCTTTACTGCGCAAGAATTGTTTTCTGGGGTCTTTTCAGCAGGTGATGCCATTGCCGGAATTGCTAAACCTTGTGGGATAACAGTTGCTCCTGCAAGCAACATCATCGCTACATTGCGATAGAACTTTGAGTTCACCATATTCGAACCTTCGTTAGATTGTAGATAATTGATTTGAAACATTTGCTAATTTCGCTTCTTTGCTATTTGTGTAGACTTCAATGTGCAATTCACAAATGCTTCAATTTGAATATTATTCCTTTTATGCTTTGAAAACAACTTTTGAAGTGAAAAATTTATTCTAAACTAAAGTTTAAATTTAAAAAGGTTGATAAATGAATTATTTTGCGTTATCAAGATTATTCTCAGCGGCGTGTTGACTGTTAAATTAAGGATTTTTGCTAATAAATATCAACATTTGTTACCCAATGCAGATTTTTGTTTAATTCCTGCTTAATTGACATTTAAATCCTGCTTTGCAATGGATAACTTAATTGCTTATCTATGAATATATATTGGATAAATTGAATATATATTCATAGTCAAACTTTTAATATTTGCAGTTTTAGATATTAAATTGTTTATGTTTTATTTGTTACATATACTTTTTTGTATTTATAAACTTAACAAAATAATCATGTTAAATTGCAAAATTGTGTAACGCGTAAATCTTTTGGCAAGTGTAACGATTGCATCCGTATAAGTGACTGTATTCTTATTAGTGATTGTATTCGTCTTAGTGATTATATTCCTATAAGTTTGCGAACATGTCTAAGCCTTCTGCGGCATTAAAAAACGCTCACACAATAAAGTGCGAGCGTTTTCTTAGTGGGCTTCCAAACACGAAATAACTGCGATGCCAAAACTGGTTCCGTGTTATTTTACGATGTTTCTCATTCTTTCTATAGTGTGCCCGATGCCGTATGAAATTACTGCCCAAGCAATTAGAGAAACAAATGATAAGCCAGCGTTCGGAATATAAATATTTGATTCCGTCGTATGAAGCGCTACTGCAGATATAAAATTACTTGCAGCGTTTAACGGAATCATACCTATTAAATTAATTATTGTTTTGAAGACAGGCTCGTGTATTGGGGTTTGCGGAGCATAAAGGTTTAAGAATGTTTCAATCTTTTCACCTTGAATCATGGTAATAACATAAATTGTTAAATAAAAAGACACTATCATTTGTATTAAAGCTTGCGGGATTATAAATATTGGTGTGATGATTCTCGAAGACTTAAATATAAGTCCCAATCCGTAACCCATAATTGCAAATAAAGCCACGCATATTGCTGAAAGAAATACAATTGTAATAGATGTGTTAAAAGGACTTTGACTACCGAGTCTGCTTGTAATGTAATATCTTGAAAGTGTTATTGCAGATATTACGCTTACTGGGATCATAGAAATTATCTGTATGACAAATACGTACAGTACTACGACAACTAATTTTGCAAATATAAGGGAATCACGTTTTGGAACAGCAACGGCTAATCCGCTTAGTATTTCTTTTTCGCGATCGCGTGATGCTGCAATTGCTGCAAAGGCAATAGAAACTGCTACTGCAGACAGCGATATAATTATGTACACTCCGGAAATCGTATTTTTTAGAATATTGATGTACTGGCCCATATCGCAATTGCTGTAGTAACGCCAAAAGCCTTCTACTTTTTGCATTCGCATTGAACAACTTTGTCTATTTGCTTCAAAAATTGCTGCTGATAATGAAACTGCGGCGCCATTATTTATCTTAATGGTAAATACGTTAACCATAAATGAAAAAAATGATGTTAAAGCGAACGGAATCAGTATAAATAATGCAGTACACCACCATGTGAATTGCGCGCATAATAGTTTGATTATTTCAACTTTAAGTATGTTAAAGAATGTTAAATGGTAGCGCGTGATGCCTCTTGAAGATGTAGGAGTCTGCATTCCTGGTTGCATTTGGTTCATAGTTTGTGCATTCATCGTACTTCTCCCTGAGTGTTATATTGCGATTGCTGCGAATATTGTTGCTGCGAATATGGTTGAGCTGAATATGATTGCTGATTGTACTGTGCTTGTGAATACTGCTGCTGGTACGCCTGTTCGTACTGCGGCTGGTATTGCTGAGAGTACTGTGCCTGTTGATATATAGGTTGATTTTCAACATTGCTTGGCATATTTTCGTATTCACTTGTAGGAATAGAAACATATTGCGTGTGATTTTTAGTAAGCGAAATGTATGCAGCTTCTAACGAAGGGCTTTCCATATTTATCTGATATGTGATTAATTCTTGATTAGCAAAACTACGAGATAAATCTGTAATATCTGCATTTCGTATTACGAAAGCTACACCTTTTTGAACATCGTCATTTTTGTTATCAACTCTAGTGATAGTGCACTCTCCGTGTTGAGACTGCATAATGTAAAGAAGCTTTTTAGGTTCTGGTGTAATAACTCGAATTGCTGAATAGCGTGAGTAGTTTTCAGCAAAGTTCCTCACATTATCTTGTAGCAAGATATTTCCATGAGCGATGATTACGATATCGTCTGCTACATTTGCAATTTCGTTTATTGTGTTTGAACTTACTAATACAGATCCACCTTGTTTTGCATAATATTTACACAAATCTCTCATCCAGTTGACTCCCTCGGAATCTAAACCATGGAAAGGTTCATCTAGGATAAGATTGTGCGGGTTTGCTAGAAGTGCTATTGCAACTGATAAACGTTTACGCATGCCGGTTGACATTGCTCTAATTTTCATATTTTTTATATATGCAATTCCGGCAAGATCAATAACTTCTAATACGCGACTTTTCTCTATACCATAAGTTTCCGCAATTCTATTAAGGTAGCTAATCGCGCTTTTGCTATAATCCTCAATTTTCATATCTAATACTGAACCAACTGTTTCAATTGGAGATCGAAGATTCTTATACGGAACGCCATCAAATAGAACTTTTCCGCTTGTTAAATTTATGAGTCCCAATGCGCAGTGTATTAATGTTGACTTTCCAGATCCGTTAGGCCCTATTAATCCTGTAACTCTGCCATCTTCTGCTACAAAGGAAACATTGTCTAGCGCACGTTTACCGTTATATCGCTTAGTTATATTTCGTATCTCTATCATAATTAGATAATACTGTTAATATCGCTGTAATCATAAGGTGAAAATAATATTTTGTAATAATTATTAAAAATGAATTTAGTAACTTTATTTTGTAATTTATTTCCACGCATTATCTTTAAATATTTGCTTTTACGCTCGTGTATTTATTTGCTTATACAGATTTGTAAGCTGTATAAATTGCAGTACAAATAGTTGTATAAATAGTTGTATAAATAGTTGTCTGCATGGATTTGCAATATTCGTAGTTTTTGTTATCAAATCGTTTGGGTTTTATTTACTATATATACTTTTTGCGTTTAGAAACTTAACGGCAATAATCACATAAATTCAATATTTTAAAAAGCATTAATACTATTATTTTCAGCTTTGAAAGGTCACGTATCACTCATATAGTTGAGGTTATGCCTACATTCACACGCGAAGAAATTGAGCATTTGGGCGTTTTGTCCCAGATTGCTTTAAGCGACGAAGAAATCAGTCGCTTGCAAGGCGAATTAAACGTCATTGCAGAATCTATTAATAAAGTGCAGGAAGTTGCTGGCGAAGATGTGCCACCTACTGCAAATCCAGTGCCTTTGGAAGCTTATTTGCGTCCAGATGAGCCTGCTACACCTTTGACTCAAGAAGAAGCTCTTTCTGGTGCTCCTAGAAGTGAGTCTGGCATGTTTGTAGCGCCTCGAATTTTGGGGGAGGAATAAAACATGACTAATACTCAAGATTTAGTAAAACTTTCTGCTGCCGATATGGCAAAGGCTGTAAAAGCTAAAGAAGTTTCTAGCCGCGAACTTGTTGAAGCTCACTTGGCGGTTATTGAGTCTGCAGAGCCAGAAATTAAGGCATTCTTGCATGTTTCTGCAGATATTGCTCTTGAGCAGGCAGATGCTTTTGATGCCAAGAACGCTAAGGGTGAGACTGAAGGATTGCCTGAGTTGGCTGGTGTGCCAATTGCAATTAAGGACATGATTGTTACTAAGGGCATTCCTACTACTGCGGCATCTAAGATTCTTGAAGGCTGGGTTCCACCTTACGATGCTACTGTTATTGAAAAGCTCAAGGCAGCTGGCATGCCAATTCTTGGCAAGACTAATTTGGATGAGTTCGCTCAAGGTTCTTCTACAGAGCATTCGGCTTATCAAACTACTTGCAATCCTTGGGATACTGAGCGTGTTCCTGGCGGTTCTGGTGGTGGCTCTGCAGCTGCTGTTGCTGCATTCGAGGCCCCTATTGCTTTGGGTACAGATACTGGTGGCTCTATTCGTCAGCCAGGCGCTTTAACTGGTACAGTCGGCGCAAAGCCAACTTATGGCGGTGTTAGCCGTTTTGGCGCAATCGCTATGGCAAGCTCCCTTGATCAGATTGGACCTGTTTCTCGTACTGTTCTTGACTCTGCACTTTTGCAGGAAATTATCGGCGGTAACGATAGGCGCGATTCTACTTCTATTCCAGCTCCTGTTCCTCCAATGGCTCAAGCTGCTCGTGAGGGCGCTCGCCGTGATTTGAAGGGCTTGAAGGTTGGTTTAGTTAAGGAGCTTAGTGGCGACGGATTCCAGCCAGGCGTTGAAGCACGCTTTAATGAAGCTGTGCAATTGCTTAAGGATATGGGTGCAGAAGTAACAGAAGTTTCCTGCCCTCATTTCCCTTATTCTTTGGCTGCTTACTACATTATTATGCCTTCCGAAGTTAGCTCCAATTTGGCTCGCTATGACGGTATGCGCTACGGTTTGCGCGTAATGCCGCCGGCAGACAAGCCTCAGACTGCTGCAAATATGATGGCTGCAACTCGTGAAGCTGGTTTCGGTGACGAAGTAAAGCGTCGTATTATTCTCGGTACTTATGCTCTTTCTGCTGGCTATTACGATGCGTGGTATGGTTCTGCACAAAAAGTTCGTACGCTTATTATTCGCGATTTCGAAGAAGCGTTTAATAAGGTAGATGTTCTTATTTCTCCAACAAGCCCTACAACGGCATTTAAGTTTGGTGAGAAGATGAACGATCCGCTTTCCATGTACATGAACGATATTGCTACGATTCCTGCAAACATGGCTGGCGTTCCAGCTTTGAGCCTCCCAGCTGGCTTAAGTGATGATGGTTTGCCTGTTGGTATTCAGATTATTGCTCCGCAATGCCATGATGAAAAGATGTACAAGCCTGCAGCAGCGTTGGAAGCAGCGCTCGAAGAGCAGTGGGGCGGCCCAATCTGGAAGTCGCTTAAAGCTGGCTGGCTCGATTCATTGGCTAAGTAAAGTGAAGTAAAGCTTAAATAAGAAGGATTCTCATGGCTGAAAAACTTATGAAATATGCCGATGCTGTGGAGCAGTTTGATCCAGTATTCGGTTTGGAAACTCACGTTGAGCTTTGCACTCGTACGAAGCTGTTCTGCCCAGCAGAAGTATCTTTTGGTGGCGAGCCAAATACTCAGCTAACTCCTGTAAGCCTTGGTTTGCCAGGCTCTTTGCCAGTTGTAAACAAGACTGCAGTTGATTACGCTATTAAGCTCGGTTTGGCATTACATTGCGAAATTGCTGAGTGGAGCCAGTTCGCTCGTAAGAACTACTTCTACCCAGATATGCCTCGCGATTACCAGATTTCCCAGTACGATAAGCCTACTAATGGCAACGGTTACTTGGATGTTGAGCTTGAAGATGGCACTGTGTTCCGCGTGCCGATTGAGCGTGCTCACATTGAGGATGACGCTGGTAAGAATACTCACGTTGGTGGTGCTGACGGTCGTATTGAAGGCGCAAATCATTCTTTGGTTGATTACAATCGCGCAGGTGTGCCTTTAATCGAGATTGTAACTAAGCCAATCGAAGGTGCAGGTAGCCGCGCTCCAGAAATTGCTGGCGCTTATATGCGTGCTATTCGCGATATTGTTCGCGCTCTCAACATCTCCCACGCTCGTATGGAGCAGGGCAATATGCGTGCTGACGTGAACGTTTCGCTCCGCCGCAAGCCAACCGATCCATTTGGTACGCGTTCAGAAACTAAGAATGTTAACACATTCCGCGGTATTGAAAAGACGCTGCAATATGAGATTCGTCGCCAGGCTGCTATTTTGAGCGAAGGCGGCGAGATTTTGCAGGAAACTCGTCACTGGGATGAGGCAACTCAGACTACTGCTGGCGGTCGCGTGAAGTCGGATGCTGACGATTATCGCTACTTCCCAGATCCTGATTTGGTTATGCTTCACATCACTAAAGAGCATATTGAGCGCATGAAGGCAGAAATGCCTGAAATGCCTCGCGAGCGCCGTAACCGTTTGCAAAGCGAATGGGGTATTAGTGATCTTGAAATGCGCGATATTTTGAACGCAGATGCTCTTGATTTGGTTGAAGAAACTGTTAAGGCTGGTGCAAGTGCAGCAGGTGCTAAGAAGTGGTGGCTTGGTGAGCTTGCTCGCGAAGCAAACACTCGTGGCGTGACTTTGGAAGAATTGCCTATTACTCCGCAAGATGTGGCTGAAGTTGAAAAGCTAATTGCAGACGGCAATCTTAACGATAAGCTCGCTAAGCAAACTGTTGCATGCGTTTTGGCTGGCGAGGGTAAGCCTGATGAAGTTGTTAAGAAGCACGGATTCAAGGTTATGAACGATGACGGCGCTTTGGAAGCTGCTGTTGACGCTGCTCTTGCTGCTGATCCTGAAGTTGCAGAAAAGCTTAAGGCTGGAAATATGAAGCCGATGGGTGCAATTATTGGCGCTGTTATGCGTGCAACTAAGGGTCAGGCTGATGCTAAGGCTGTTACTAAGATTGTGATGGCAAAGATCAAGGCATGATTTTATAGGTTCTGTACGTTTGCGTTTTGTTTATAATTATTAGCATTTCGTAAGCGTGCAGAACCTTTTGCATTTTTACGCGTGAATATAAATTATTTAATGCAATGATGCAATTAAATTTTGTATTTTAAGATTTTGTGTGGGCTATTTGAAATAATAACAAGTGATTGTAGATTTATATAGGTAATTAAATATTGCTAGCTAAATATTGCTAGCTAAATATATGCATGTGATACTAAATATATGCAGGTGATAGAGTAAGACTATTATGAATTTATTGTGTGAGTTGGGAAATTGTTTGAAGAGGTGGATATGCAGGAAATGAATTTGAGTATTAATAACGCGTGTGAATCGCTTGATTCTAGGACGCTTCCTGAAAATATAACTATTCCGGAAATTCGTGGCGAAATGGCTAGACTTCGTCCTGCGACAATAGACGATTTATCTAGAATGGATGATTTGCATGCTTTTGATGGAGCTGCTCTGATAACTGGAAAAGATTCGCAATCTGAACGAGCAATGGTGCATGCGTGGGTTGAAAGATCTGTACAGTGGTCTAGCGGTGGTCGCATTGCAGATAATCCTTCGGATGCATGCCGTTTTGCTGGGGATATTCAATCGCGCCCTACTATAGCTTGGGCGATTGTGCCTGATGTTTTAGATGATGAAGAAAACAAATCTTCAGCTATTATTGGCATGATTTTCTTAATTGACATTGACGGTTGGTCATGTTCTGCTCGCATACAGGTTGTTTTAGGTCGCGATTACCGAGGACGCGGTTATTCTCGTGACGCTATGCCTCGCGTTATGACGTACGGCTTTGCTGCAACTCCTATTGGATTGGGAATGCACAGAATTTGGGTTGGAGTTCCTGCCACAAACACACGTTCTCTTTCTGTGTATCAGTCTTTAGGTTTTATGCGCACTGGTACTGCTAGAGATGCTTTGTGGGATTCGTACAATCAAAAATATCAAGATTTTGTGGTTATGGATACTTTGGCAGATGAATACGATGCGATTCGTTCTCTTGATGCTTTTGGATTGCATGTTATTGAGGAAAACCCTGGTGTTCGTGAAGCTTTAAGCGCACATGAACATTCTATTGCTGTTCCAGTTAAAGACGCATCTGCTATGAGTTTTGCTACGAGTTTTACTACCAGTTCTGCTGCCAGTTCTGCTGCTGGTAAAAATAACGATTCTAATCCAGATAAGTCTGGTGAATCCGATGTTGCTGCTGTAAAAAAGCCATCTAAGCGCGCTTGGTGGCGATTCTTGGGTAAAGATCGTAATAATCATACGAATGATGACAAGAATGATAACAAGAACGACAAGAATGACAATGCTACAGCGGAGGTTTAATTATGAGTGCTGAAGATCTTGATAATTATGAAACTGATGCGGAACTTGCGTTGTACAAAGAGTATCGCGATGTCATAAAATTATTCACTTATGTTGTAGAAACTGAAAGGCGTTTTTATTTAGCCAATAAGGTTGATTTTAATGCTTGCGCAGCAGGACAAGACGTTTATTTCGATGTGAAACTCACTGATGCTTGGGTTTGGGATGTTTATCGTCCGACGCGTTTTGTGAAAACTGTGCGAATTGTTACGTTTAAAGATGTGAATGTTGAGGAAGTTCAAAAAACCGATATCGATATTCCAGAATCTATTGCGTAAATAAAACTATTTATGCAATAAACGCAACTATTTAGTAAATTCTATGAAATGTAGCTAATTATCTGGCTTATTGCAATATTATTTTCATTGCTAATTGTAGTTTGCTGGTAAATTTACCCAAGAGAATTTGTGCAATTAAACCAGAATTTATATAATTTGCTATCTTAACTTGAGTGTATGCTCTTTATGGGCATTTATTAAAACTTGTACGCATTTGCGTAAAGTTTGTTAGTTTTGTGGAGCTTAGTAAAAACACATATTTAGGTATGGAGGACAAGTGTCAGATACGCAATCCCAAAAAGAATCCGTAGTAATTATCGGCGGTGGTCCGGCAGGGTTGACGGCTGCTTGGGAACTTGTAAAAGACGGTGGTTCAGAACATTATGATGTTACTGTTCTTGAATCTACTACAGAATTTGGCGGAATCTCTCGCACTGTAAAATATAACGGTAATCGCATGGATATTGGCGGTCATCGTTTCTTCTCAAAGGACGACCGTATCATGCAATGGTGGCGCGATATGTTGCCTTTGCAAGGTGCTCCTTCTTACGATGATAAAAAGCTTGGTCGTCACCATGATTTGGAAGCAGGCGGTCCTGATCCTGAAGTTGAAGACGAAGTGATGTTGAAGCGTCACCGTGTGTCAAGAATTTTCTGGAATCATCATTTCTTTGATTATCCTATCTCTCTTTCGGCGTCAACATTGCGTTCTATGGGATTCGTGTTAACGATGAAAGTTGGCTTTAGCTATTTATGGTCTATGATTCATAAATTGCCTGAAACAAATCTTGAAAACTTCTATATCAATCGTTTTGGTAGGAAGCTTTATTCGATGTTCTTTGAAGGCTATACGGAAAAATTATGGGGTAGACATCCTAGCAAGATTTCCGCAGATTGGGGTGCTCAGCGCGTTAAAGGTTTGAGCATTGTGGAAGTTTTGAAGAATGCTTTTTCAAAGTTAATGCCTAAGAAAAAGGGCAAAAAGAAGGAAGTAGAAACCTCGTTAATTGAGGAATTCTGGTATCCAAAGCTTGGACCTGGTCAATTGTGGGAAACTGTTGAGCGTCGTTGCCGTGAGAATGGTGTTACTGTTCACACGAATGCTAAGGTTGTTGGAATTTCTCAAAAAGACGGCCATATTTCTAGCGTTACAGTTGAAAATTCTAATGGCGAGCGCTCTGATATTTACGCAGATCAGTTTATTTCTTCTATGCCAATCAAAGATTTGGTTGCAGCTTTGGAAGCTGGGGATAAGTCTAAGAATCAGGTTCCTGCAGAAATGCAAAAAGTTGCAGCAGGTTTGCCTTATCGCGATTTTGTGACTGTTGGATTGCTTGTAAAGCGTATGCGTTTGCGTAATACTACTTCTATCCCAACTCTTGGCAACCCGCCTATTGTCCCAGATTGCTGGATTTACGTGCAAGATCCTGGATACAAAGTTGGTCGTTTGCAGATTTTCAACAACTGGAGTCCTTATCTCGTAAAAGACGTTGATAATACTGTTTGGATTGGCCTCGAGTATTTCTGCGATGAGGGCGATGATTTCTGGAATATGAGCGAAGATGAGGCTCGTAAGTCTGCTATCGATGAGCTTACTCGAATGCAGGTTATTAACGGTGAGGAAGATGTGTTAGATTCACATCGCGAGCGCGTGCCTAAGGCTTATCCTGCTTATTTTGATACTTATGCTCAAATGCCAGAGTTAATTGAATATTTGGATAGCTTTGGTAATTTGTATTGCGTTGGTCGTAATGGTCAGCATAGATACAATAATCAGGATCATTCTATGGCTACTGCTATTGAAGCTGTTGATAATATTCGTTCTGGTCGTGAGTCTAAAGAGAACGTGTGGTCTGTTAATACTGAGAAATCGTATCATGAGAAAAAGTAATATCTAAATATTGCTAATCTAATGCCGATTTAATGTTAAGTGGCGGAAATGCGAGTTATTCGATTTCTGCCACTTTTATTTTTATATATGTTTTATATTTTTTATATATTCCTACACATTCCTATATATTTCTACATTTATTAGAAAGTGTTTTATAAAAAGTTTTAATAAAATCCCAAATTGCTTACTTTAAATTTTTCATATTTAATACATAAAATACTGCATTTATCGGCAATATACGGCGTTTTGTGCCGTCTGTATACTGTAGTAGTCTTTTATTTGTTCATGCATTGTATGAATGATATGTATTGTGCATGAAATTCATGACGGAATTTTCCGTAATCTTCCAGAAAAAGCTCACCGGAGTCTACCCGTGGAGTCGAGGAAAGGCATAATTGTGGCAACAAGCCAAAATCTTGAAGATATGAAGCTATCCGAGCTGAAAGATCTTGCGAAGCAGATGGGGCTGCGTGGTACTTCTACTATGCGTAAGTCAGATTTAGTTTCTACGCTGACTGCAGCGCGCAATGGGGGAGAAGCGCCAGCAGGTGTTACCGTTTATGTTCCTGCAAGTCCTATTCGTTCATCGCAGTATTATGATAGCGATTTTGATAACGATAGTTATCCAAATGATAACCGCAGTAGCTATGCGGAGTCTGATGATATTCAGAATAATGAAGATCGCGCTGGTAATGATGATGATGCAAGCGTGAATCAATCTGATAATAATGATCGTGAAAATAATCGTATGCTAGAAGATTTAGATATACCTGAGGGTTCTCATTTACGAGATCGCGGTATGAAAATGCGTCGTCGCCGAGAGTTTGGTAGAGAAATGATTCGTGAAGATGAGAATGAAGACGAGCGCGAAGAATTTAACGATAATGAGCAGTCTTCCTCCTCTAATTCTTCGTCTGTTTCTTCGCCTGATTTGGATCAGATTCTAGCAACTTTGCCTAATGAAATTGAAGAAGTTCAGTCTGATTGTCGCGGTGAGTCTAATCGTGAGGGTGATTCTCGTCGTCAAAGGATTTCTCAACGTGATGCAAATCGTGACAGCGGTTCTCGCTCAGATCGTTTCCAGCGTCGCGCTCGCGGTCGTGTTCGTGATTTTGATGAATCTCAAACAAGCCGTGAGGATCATCCTGAACATTTGGATCGTTCTGACGATTCTCGCGATCGTGACCGTGAGCTTAGTGAGATACGAGAAGGGCATGATCAATCCGATCGCCAACGTGCACGCGAAGAGGTTAAGGAAGAGCTTGTACCGGTTGCGGGAATTGTAGACGTTATGGATTCTTACGCTTTTGTGAGAACTTCCGGATACTTGCCTGGTCCTAACGACGTTTATGTTTCTATGAGCCAGATTAAGAAGTATGGTTTGCGTAAGGGTGATGCTGTTCAAGGCTCTATTCGCGCTCCTCGCGAGGGAGATCGTCGTAATCAGCGTCAAAAGTTTGTTCCTTTGCAAGCAATTGATACTATTAATGGTCTTAGCGTGGAAGAGGCTCAGTCACGTCCACAATTTGCTAAGCTGACGCCTTTGTATCCTCAGGAGCGTTTGAAGCAGGAAACTACTCCAAATCGTATTCTTGGAAGAATCATTGATTTAGTTGCTCCTATTGGTAAAGGTCAGCGTGGTTTGATTGTTTCGCCTCCAAAGGCTGGTAAGACAATCACTTTGCAGAATATCGCCAACGCTATTTCTGCTAATAATCCTGAAGTTCACTTGATGGTTGTTCTTGTGGATGAACGTCCGGAAGAAGTGACTGATATGGAACGCACAGTTCAAGGTGAAGTTATTTCTTCTACTTTTGACCGTCCTGCAACAGATCACACTACTGTAGCTGAATTGGCAATTGAAAGAGCTAAGCGCTTGGTTGAGCTTGGTCAGGATGTTGTTGTTTTGCTTGATTCTATGACGCGTTTGGCGCGTGCATATAACATTGCGGCTCCAACTTCTGGTCGTATTCTTTCCGGTGGCGTTGATGCTCAGGCTCTTTATCCTCCTAAGAAGTTCTTCGGTGCAGCTCGAAATATTGAAAATGGCGGTTCTTTGACTATTATTTCTTCCGCATTGGTTGAAACTGGTTCAAAGATGGATGAAGTGATCTTTGAGGAATTCAAGGGCACTGGCAATATGGAGCTTCGTTTGAGCCGCGATTTGGCAGATAAGCGTTTGTTCCCAGCTGTGGATATTAATTCTTCTGGTACTCGTCGTGAAGAGTTGATTACTCCTGCTCAAGAATTGCCAATTATTTACCGCTTGCGTCGCTTGTTTGGTGGTCTTGAACCTGAGCAGGCTTACCAAACTTTGGTGCCTCGCTTGAAGAAGACTGCATCTAATCGCGATTTTTTGGCTGCTATTGTACAGCAAGCGAATAATTCTACGAATGGTGGCAATGCTCCAAGTGTTGCTTAAAATTTAATTGATTTATTCATAAAATTACCCTCTGATTTAATACAATTGTTAATAAAATCAGGGGGTAATTTTGTATTGTTTTAGAAGAGATTCCAAAAACTTTTTTGTGTACTTAGATGCTCAATATTTATAAAGCTATATTTTATGGAATTATCGTGAATTAATGCTAAGTGGCGCTAATTATCGCTAATTAACGCCACTTTGTTTACTTTTTAATAGTTATTTATTTTCGGCACAAGCAGCCATTGCGAATTTGCGTAATCTTGATACGCCTTCTTTTATATCTTCAGGTTTTCCTGCATATGATACTCGCACGAATCCGCTGCCTTCTTTACCGAATGCTTCTCCAGGAACTACAGCCACTTTTTCTTCTGTCAACAATCTATCGCTAAATTCTTTAGAGCTTAGTCCTGTTGGTTGAACGTCAACGAAAGCATAGAAAGCACCTTGAGGTTCAATCAACTTTACTGCAGTGCAATCCGCCAATTCTTCCATAACGATATTGCGTTTGAATCGGTATTCTTCTCGCATTTCTTTTACATGATCCAAAGATCCTGTTAGCGCCGCAACACCGCCGTATTGAGCTGTTGAATTTATAGAAGAATGTATCATTTCTGCGATTTTACTTGTTTGTTCAATCACATCTTCAGTTGAAAGAATGTATCCGATTCTCCATCCTGTCATTGCAAAAGTTTTAGACAAGCTTTCAACAACTATTGTTCTTTCTTTCATTCCCTCAATTGATGCTATGGAAGGCGCTACAGTTTCAATCGAAACGTCACTTTCTGGATCATTTGAGAATACGAATGGGTGGTAAACTTCATCGGAAATAACCCATAAGTCGTTGTCAATGCAGACTTTAGCTATTTCTTTGAGTTCTTCCATTGTTGTTACTGCGCCAGTTGGATTTCCTGGTGAATTTAAGATTACAGCTTTTGTTTTTGGAGTTACAGCTTTAAGTATGTCTTCTGCGTTGATTCGCATTCCGTGTTCTGGTTTTAGTGCAACTGTTACTGGTGTTGCGTCGCACATAAGCACTCCAGCTTCGTATGATGTGAAGAATGGAGATGGGATAATTACTTCGTCGCCTGGGTCTATAAGTGCTTTTGTGGCCAAATATAAGCCTACTGTAGCTCCGTCTACTGCTTGAATTTCTGTATCAGGATTGTAAGTTAGTCCTTTAATTCGTTTCGTGTATGCTGCTGCAGCTTTTCTAAATTCTGGTATGCCAAGTACGTCTGTATATTTTGTTTTTCCAGCTTTTAGTGATGAGCATGCGGCTTCAACAATATGTGGCGAAGCGGTTTCGCCAGGTTCTCCAAGGCATAAGGATATTGCTTCAGGCATTTGTTCAACTCGATCGAATACGTCGCGTATGCCTGATCGTGGTATAGATATCGCGTGTTGTGCCAAAGTCGACATATAAGCTCCTTTTGCCTCTAGTGTGTATTTTGTGAATTAACACATATTTTGTGATAAATTTTCGTTTATTTTATATGTTTTCTAATAATCCGTAGATTTATATGTTTATGTTTATTCGTTTATTTTTATGGGTTTAGTTATTTTTTAGTATATATCTTTTATATGTTACGAATTATTTCCCAATGTTAAATGTTATTAAATGTTGTTAAATATAGTAGCACTGCTTGATGGTGTGAATTTTACGAAATTGTTAAATGTTATCAGTAATCTTTTCTATTAAACCTATAATAATTCTTAAATAACTTCCGAAATAAAATAATCTAAGCAAAAGTTTAGGCGCATAAACTTTTGGCAATTTTTTGTTAAAAATAATATTTTTCTTAAATTTTTATTCTTTTTAGCTAAAAAATACTGTAAGCTGAAGTGACTGCAGGTGGCGTAGCGTCGATTTCGGCCAACGCTGAATGAGTATGGAGGAGGCCGTATGACTAGTAATACTAGCAGGATTGAGAATGGTGCAAGTATGGATTCTACAGATGCAATAATTGTGGATATTCTTGAGCATGATGGACGTGCTACTCTTACACGTCTTGCTAAAGCTTCAGGATTGTCGGTTTCTGCTGTCCAATCTAGAGTTCAGAAACTTGAACGTAGGGGCATTATTACAGGATATCGTGCGTTAATTGATTATGAACGTCGAGGTTTGCCTATTAGCGCGTTTGTTACTGTTACTCCGTTAGATTTTGAACAGGAAGCTACTGTTCCAGCAAAGTTGCAAGATATTCCTGGAATTGAAGCATGCTATTCCATTACTGGAAGCCCAAGCTTTATGCTTGTTGTGCGCGTAGCAACCCCAGGTAAGTTGGAAGAATTGATTAATACTATCCACCGTACTGTTCCAGTAAGCACTGAGACAACGATGGTTTTGCAAACATACTTCGACTAAAGTATGAGTGATTTTTCTAATTTTGAGACTTTAGAGTCAGATTCTAGTGAGTCGACGATTGACGCTCTCGAAGTTTTAAGGCATCCTGATTCGGCTGATGCCGTAGAGAAGATTTTCGAGTTGCGTCAATCGATTGACAGCGTTGACGAAGATGTTATTCGCTTGCTCGCTAAAAGATTTGAATTCACAAAACGCGTAGGAGAAATTAAGGCTCAATATGGTTTTGCTCCTTACGATTCAAATCGTGAAAAAGAGCAAATTGAGCGTTTAAATAAAATTGCACAAGACGTTGGTTTAGAAACTTCAATTGCGCAAGCTTATCATGAGTTTGTTGTTTCGGAGGCAAAGAAGAGGCACCAGCGTATTGCTGATCGCTCTCAATATGCGCACTAAGCGCAATAATAAGAATATGACTATTGCAACCGTTGAACGCTATAAGCAGATGCTTAATGCAGCCACTCAAGGTGGATATGCGTATCCTGCTATAAATGTTACGAGCACGCAAACTCTGAATGCTGCTCTTCAGGGTTTTGCTGAAGCGGAATCTGACGGTATTATCCAAGTTTCTGTAGGCGGATCCGCATATTTTTCGGGTCAGGCCGTTAATAATCGAGTTGTTGGTTCGCTTGCATTCGCAGCGTTTGCCCACGAAGTAGCATCTAAATATCCAAATATTTCTATTGCTCTTCACACTGATCATTGTGCTGAACCGTATTTGAATGATTGGATTCGCCCACTTCTTGAACATGAAACAGAACAAGTTAAACAAGGTAAAGAGCCACTTTTCCAATCTCATATGTGGGATGGGTCAACTGTTTCTTTGAATCATAATTTGGATGTTGCAGAGGAATTACTTGATGCTTCTGTTAAAGCTCATACAGTACTTGAGATTGAGATTGGCGCCGTTGGCGGAGAAGAAGATGGACATCGCGCAGATATAGATGAGCGATTGTATTCCACTCCTGAAGATGCGTTGCGCGTTGTAGAACGATTAGGATTATGTGAGCGTGGTCTTTATATGGCTGCTTTCACTTTTGGTAATGTTCATGGATCCTATAAGCCAGGAGTAGTGAAATTGCGTCCGCAATTACTTGAAGAAATTCAAGAAGTTGTGTACAAGAAGTATAAAACTGAGTGTGATTCCCGTAGTTTCGGTGCATCGAATAAGCCTTTCCTACTTGTGTTCCACGGAGGTTCAGGATCTCGTCCTGAAGAAATAGCGCAAGCTGTTCGTTATGGCGTAGTCAAAATGAATATTGATACGGATACGCAATATGCTTTTACGCGTGCTATAGCAGGTCATATGTTCCAAAATTATGACGCTGTTTTAAAGGTAGATGGTGAAGTAGGAGCTAAAAAGCTTTACGACCCTCGTTCGTGGGGTAGAGAGGCTGAAAACGCCATGGCTCAAAGAGTAGTTGAAGCGTGTGTACAACTTGGATCTGCTGGTAAAGCGTTGAAATAGTTGCTTTAGCTGTTAAATTTACATTTCTTATTTCTATATTCGGTATGGGCGTCGCGCTAGTCTTGTCGAGTAGGGTTTGTGCGATTTGAGCTGTTACAAAGCTCATAATGGAGGTGTTCCATGCCTGGAATTGTGCTTATCGGTGCTCAATGGGGTGACGAAGGTAAAGGCAAAGCAACAGATTTAATTGGCTCTAAAGTAGATGTTGTAGCGCGTTTCAATGGTGGAAACAATGCTGGTCATACAGTTGTAGTTGGAGATAAATCCTACGCATTACACTTGTTGCCTAGCGGTATTATTACGCCAAATGTTACGCCAGTGATTGGCAACGGTGTTGTTGTTGATCCAGAAGTTCTTTTTGAAGAAATTGATGCTTTGCAATCTCGCGGCGTAGATTGCTCCCGCTTGTTAGTAAGCGAAGAAGCACATGTTATTACTCCTTACCACCGAGTAATCGATAAAGTTACAGAACGATTCTTAGGAAAGCATAAGATTGGTACGACTGGTCGCGGTATTGGACCTACTTATGCAGATAAAATTAACCGAGTTGGTATTCGCGTTCACGATTTGTTTAACTCTGAGCATTTGCGCGATAAGGTTGAAGCTAGCCTGCATCAAAAAAATCAGATGCTTGTTAAGCTTTATAACCAGCATCCTATTGATATAGATGAAGTTACTGCTCAGCTTATAGAACTCGGCAAGCGTTTAAAGCCTTATGTAGCTGATACTTCTCTTATGCTTAATAAAGCTATGGATGAAGGTAAGACTGTTCTGTTTGAAGGCGGTCAGGCAACAATGCTTGACGTGGATCACGGTACTTATCCATTTGTTACTTCTTCAAATCCTACTGCAGGTGGCGCTTGCACAGGTACTGGCGTTGGCCCTACAAGAATTAATCGCGTAATTGGAGTTGCTAAGGCTTATATCACACGCGTTGGCGAAGGTCCTTTCCCTACTGAGCTTTTAGATGAGAAGGGCGATTGGCTGCGTGAGCATGGTCATGAGTATGGCGTTACTACTGGCCGTCCTCGTAGATGCGGATGGTTTGATTCTGTTGTAACCCGTTATGCATCTCGCGTTAATGGTTTAACAGATATTGTGCTTACTAAGTTGGATGTTCTTACTGGTTTGGAGGAGATTCCAGTTTGCGTGGCCTATGACGTGACTTTGGCGGATGGAACTGTTAAGCGCATGGATGAAATGCCTGTAGATCAGTCTTTGTTCGCTTCTGCAAAGCCAGTATATGAGATGCTCCCAGGCTGGGGTGAAGATATTTCTCAAATTCATAAGTTTGAAGATTTGCCAGAAAATACTCAAAGTTATGTAAAGCGTTTGGAAGAGCTTTCAAATTGCCGTATTTCTGCTATTGGTACTGGCCCACAGCGTGATCATATTATTAGCGTTCATTCGTTAGTGGATTGAGATATAAATTGCTCGTGATTAACTTCGCGTGATTCGCTTCGTATGATTAATTTATCAAAACGGCACTTCTAAAATAGAGTGTCGTTTTGGTTTAGTATGAGGTATTTTGTGTTAATTGATAGAGGAGCAAATAGTGAGAGAGAATGATAGTAGTCTTAAGTTAAATAGAAACCGAAATAGTTCTACTAATCTAGAGCATACTAAAGTTAATAAACGTTCCCCATACACAAATCGTAAGTTGTATTTATTAGTTTTTCTCGGCGGAATGTGCGGAGCGATTGTTCGTAGCGTAATATCTGTTATTAGCATAAATTATTCTCTTATGTCTACTAAACTCACGCTTGGCACTTTCTTGTCCAATATGATTGCATGTTTCATTTTTGCGATGGTTAGTTCGTTAGTCGTTGCCGCGTGCTCTTCAAAGCGTAAAACTTTATATAGTTATGCTTTAGGAACTGGTTTTTGTGGCGGATTGTCAACTATGTCCACTTTCGCTTTAGAAGGCGCTGTTGCATCAATGGGCACCCAAGGAATATTTTCTATTTTGGGAATGGTTTTTTCGGTAGTGATTGCAATTATCTTAACTTTTATCGGGATATGGATTGGAGACAAAATCGCTAGCTGCATTCTTTCAAAGCGAGCGAAAAAGTCACCTGATTTAAGAGTAAGGCGGTGAATAATGCATTTTCTGAATACTGCTTTTATGTTTATTTTGCCGTGTATTTTCGGCGGATTAGGTGCTGTTTGTAGATGCGCTATGACTAAGGGAATAACTAGATCCTATGAGAGTAATATTCCTGTAGCTACATTGTGGATAAATTGCATTGCTTCTTTTGCTCTTGGTGTTGCATCTAATTTATTCCTAGCGCTTCATGCAATATTGGGAATGAATTTAGTATTCATAATGGTTGTAGGATTTTTGGGAGGTTACTCGACTTTTTCTACAGCAATTTTTGAAGGAGTATATCTCGTTAAAAATAGGCGTTTTAAAGACGGAATATTCTTGATTTTCGCTGAGTTAATTCTGCCATTTTTAGCCGCAACTTTAGGATATGTTGGAACTTCTTTTATTGTTTTCTTATTTTAAAGTCTAAATATTTTATATTCTGCTGTAATTTATTATTTGTCGGAATGTTAGAATATTTCATGTTTTGTTTGCTATTTGATTCAAGAATAGGTTTGCAGTGATTCGGGAAAAAGTTAGCGATTGTGTGCACAGCATTGATTTGAGCTTTAGAAATACTATTAATCGTCTTCATTGGAAACTAGTAGGTGCAGGTGCACTAGTCGGTATCGTTTCGGGAATATTAGTTGTTTTGTATCGTGCTGGTATTGAATATGGTACAGATGTAGCCCGCTGGGTTTATTCACAAGTTTGGAAGCAACCTACTAAAATATCGCTAATTATATTATCTGTTCTTGTTGTGTCTGCTGTGATAATAGGCGCGTGCATAGGGTGGATGAGCCGAAAAGAGACGATGGCGTCTGGAAGTGGTATTCCTCAAGTTGTTGGATATGAAAATCGCGGTTTAAATATGCGATGGAACACAATACTTCCAGTACGATTTGTAGCTGGCCTTATTGGTTCCTTGCTCGGCCTTTCATTAGGAAGGGAAGGCCCTTCTATTCAAATTGGTGCGTGCGGCGGTCAGATGCTTTCGCGAATTTTACGCGGAAAATCATCTCACGGAGATGAATCTGAGCACTATATGGTTACAGCTGGCGCTGCAGCTGGACTTTCTGCGGCTTTTAGTGCTCCGCTTTCAGGATTGATGTTTGCGCTCGAAGAAGTTAGACATGGTTTATCTTCTTCAGTGCTTATTATTGCAGCGGTTGCTTCGTTGTGCGCCGATTTTGTTGCTCAAACTTGTTTAGGATTAAAGCCAGTTTTAGATTTTGGCAATATTCCTGATTTACCAATCAGTTTGCATTTTTGGATTATTCCATTAGGTGTTTTTGCAGGTTTAATAGGTTCTTTAATGAATCGTTCATTGCTTGGATTGCAAACTTTGTATAAGCATATGCCGAAATGGTCTCCAACAATAATTGCATGTCTTATAGCTATACCAGTTGGACTTTTTATTCCAGAAGTTTTGGGTGGTGGATCTAACTTAGTGCGTCTTTCAGAATATGGGAAGATAAGTTTTAGTTTCCTTTGCGTTCTATTTATAGTAAAAATGCTTTTTACTTCAACTAGCTTTGGATGTGGTGCTCCTGGTGGTATTTTCATGCCAATTCTTGCTGTTGGTGCACTTGCTGGTGGCGTAATGTCAAGGTTTATAACTTTGCATTTTGGAGTTGATTCAAAGTTTATATCCGTATTCGCTGTGTGCGTAATGGCTGGTACATTATCTGCTTCTGTTAAGGCTCCGCTTACTTCAATTTTGCTAACTGTTGAAATGTCTGGAACGCTAATTCACATGTTGCCTGTTGCTGCATCTGCTTTTATAGCTCTTTTAGTGTCTGATGCTTTGAAAACTAAGCCTATTTATGGTGAATTACTTGAGCGTTATATTGCAGAACACGATAACGATCCTTCTGTTTTTGTGGATAAGTCTGTGAATTAGTGAACTTCTGACCACATTGATTAAAAAATATTGTGCTATGGAATTTGTTGCTATGTAATAGTTCCATGCATGATTTAAATAATATAAATAACGCCAATAACGCCGCTAGCGCTAATTCGAATTTATCGGATTC
Source organism: Gardnerella sp. KA00255 (assembly GCF_049244095.1). NCBI lineage: Bacteria > Bacillati > Actinomycetota > Actinomycetes > Bifidobacteriales > Bifidobacteriaceae > Gardnerella > Gardnerella sp. KA00255. Next base: position 983,253 of record NZ_CP058374.1, on the reverse strand, counting down.
GTATGCGAATTATAGGCAACAGCTGAATAATGGCCGTTTCTCAGACAATGAATTAGACGATCGTACGATTTTATCTTCGTATAGCGCTTTTGATGATGATTTTCTTGAAAGTAATGTTTTTGGAAAACTTTCTGATAATTATGATTCGGAATTTTCTGACTCGAGTGATGTAACTGAAAAATCAGACGATTCGTCTGGAGGCATGTCTGAAAGTTTGTCTGGAGCTTCGTCTGAAAGTATTTATGCTAGTAGAGCTACTGTTTATCCGCATGCTGCTGCTATCTCGCTTTTTGGCAAAGATTATTCATACGTTTCTCCAGAATTATTTCCTTCGAATGTAATAGTTGGTTCTTCTGCAATTGATGGTGTTGGGCTTAGTACAACTCTTGCAATGTTATCTTTGCATTTAAGCTCGTGTGGTTATTCTGTAGCTTTTGTTGATGCTGATATTCCTCATGGCGGTTTAGATGTTTTGCTCGGCTTAGAATCAGATGAAGGCAGAAGATTACAAGAAGTTGAAGCTCCATTAGGTAAATTAGACGGGCATGTGTTAAAAGATGAGCTTATTTATTGGAATGGGGTTGGTGTTCTCGCTTACGCTCCTTGGCGAGCAATTGGTCGTATTATCCCAAAGAATGATTCTGATATAAAAAGCGAAGATGTTAAGAATATAAGTGATTCTTTATTTTTAAAGCCTTGGTTATTAGATGCTGCAATTCGTGGTTTAGCTCAGTGCCATGATTTTGTGATTGTTGATGTAGGCGCTGGCATGAATGCTTTTAATGTTTTTAATACAATTCCAGGTTTAGCTTATTGCTTTAGTGTTTATGCTAGTGAACTTTCCGTTTTAGGAATGGCTCGTATGCGCGCGTATAATTATCAACTTTCTGTTGTAAAAGAATTGTTGATTGAACGCTTATCTTCTTGTTCTTCTAAAGAAGCTAGAGAAGAAATTTTTAAAGATATTATTAAAATCGGTCGCGAGTCAGTTGTTGTTGGGATTATGCCTCATGGCTTATCTGCAAAACTGTGTGTTGTTGATTGCGATGAAGCTTCGCAGTATTTGTCTAAGAATGTTATGGGTCCTATTAAATACAATTCGCGCATGCATGAAGACATTATTGAAGGATACGGTATTCGTAAAATCCCTACGTCTTTACGTCAAGTGATTGAGCGATTAGCGAATTGTGTTTCTGAATTTTGTTTATCTGATGACGAGTAAATCGGAATGAGAATTTGGGGATATAAGAATTTAAGTATGAATTTGGGGATATGAGATTCCGGCTATATGAGAATTTATTGGGATAAAGTGAGGGGAATTGCATGATTTTAGATAGCAATAATAAATCTTTAGCGCAGATTACAAATAATCGTAATTTTAATCATGATTCAGAGTTAAGTTTTTCTTCAAAATCTTCTTGTGTTCGAGATATTGATTTTGGGGTTTTACAAGAGTTTGTTAACGATTCGCGCTTAACAGATATGGTTATTACTGAAAATGGTCGTTTGTGGGTGGATTATGGGGAAGGATTGAGGGAGCGTTTTTCAAGAATCCCAATGAATGATCCTCATGTGCTACGTAAGTATGCTGTTTGGCTTTGTGCTCAGTTGGGTAAACGACTTGATGACGCATGCCCTATAGCAGATGTGTCTAGTGCGTCTGGGATAAGAATACATGCAATTTTAGCTCCAATTGTATCTATGGGAGCTGTTATAGCTGTTCGTTTTCCTTCTCAAGGAATTTGTAGTTTAGACATGCTTTATAAAAAAGGTATGTATTCGTTAGAGATGAAGTATATTCTTTCGTCTCTTGTTCGTATGCGAGCAAATATATTGATTACTGGAAGTACGGGGTCTGGAAAAACAACTTTAATGAAGGCTTTACTTTCTGAAGCAGATGGGAATGATCGCATAGTTTCTGTTGAAGAAACAAGGGAATTATGCGGTTTGAAAGGCGATTACGTATCTTTAAGCACGCGTGAATCAAATGTAGAAGGTAAAGGCGAAGTTGGTTTACCTGAACTTGTAAAAGCAACTTTGCGTATGCGCCCAGATCGTATAGTTCTTGGGGAATGCAGAGGTGAAGAAATAGCTGATTTGTTACGTGTTTTTACATCCGGACATCATGGTGGCATGACTACATTACATGCAGATGATGTTTATAAAGTTCCAGCAAGGCTTATGGCTTTAGGATTATTAGCAGGATTGCAGCCGAGAGCCTTGTGTGCTTTAGCTGCTGGTGCTTTTGATGTAGTAATTCATGTTGAACGAATAAATAATAAGCGCATGATTCGTGAAATTGGTGTGCTTAGTAGCGGTTCGGATGATTATTCTCGTTTTGCAGGTTTTAACAATAATGCTGAAAATATGGTGTTACAAGGTATTCCGGTTATTCAAATGGTTGAAGATAAGGGAGTTGGTAATTTTCACTTAAAAGCTACAAAACTTTGGCCTGTTTTTGCTGGAAAGTGGAAGTTGATAAAAAGAAGGTGATTTATGAGTAAAACTAGATGTATTGAGGAAGCTCTTGCGAGTTTATCTGCTGCGCTTTCTTCGGGCGCTCAATTTCATGATGTGATTTTTGGAGCAGTCTATTCTGAAAAAGCGGATTCTGATAATTATTATTCTGAAAAATCATATCAATTTACGAGTATGAGTGCAGAAATTATTGCTAAGTGGCTGCGCGCTCGGTGTGAATCTTATAGCAGTAAGAAAAATAAAAGTGCAATTGATAATGATATAAATAATATTGCTTATTCTTTGATGGCTGCGTATAAGCTAAGCAATAATCTTGGATGCTCTATGGCTGATTGTGTAGATGCTGTAGCTGACTCGTACCATTATCAATGCAAATCGGAAGCTTTACGCTCTGAAGTTCTTGCAATGCCGCAAGCGACTATAACATTGTTAACAGCTTTGCCTTTATTGACTTTAATTGCTGGAGAAATTATGGGAGCAAATCCCTTGTTGTTTCTTATTTCTTCTCCTAAAGGCTGGTGTATGTTAACAGTCGGTTTATTTAGTTATATTGCAGGTGTGATCTGGGTTAAAACTATGATGTCTAAATCGCGGAAAAACATGATGATTGATAACGAATGAAATCAAGCGTTTATATGTATTTATATGTGTTTACAAGTGTTTACATGTATTTTGCGCGTTTAATGTTGTTTTAATCTTGGTTTGTTCTTGGCTTAGCGTTTGATTTTGTTTTTCTTGATCTCGTTTTAGAGCGTAGAAAGTTAGTTTGTTTATCGACTATAAAATCGTGGATTTAATTATAAAATTTGGGGGATTTTATGAGTGGTGTTAGCTCTATTAATGTTATGAATGCTTTAGAGCAGCTGTTTTTAATAGCATGCCTGATAAGCATTATTGTATGGAATTATGAAAGCTATAGACGAGGTTATGATTCGTTGCTAGAGCGTGAATCTAAAGATGTAATGGCTTTAAATAAAAGTTATGATTATCGTAAAAAATCAGTATCTATTAACTCAATTCTAGGTTTAAATATGATTATAGTTGCGCTATCAAGTGGCGCTTCTTTACCTTATGCTTTAGATGCTGTTGGAAGTGTTTTTTCAGAAAGTAAAGGATTATGGTTACGAGCTGTTTCATACGCGCTTATGCGTGGTAGTACATGGAGGGAAGCTTGGTCTCCGACTTATGTTTTATGCGATTTTGACGTTAGTTTGTTTGATTGCAATATGAGTAAAGCTTCAAAGAATTTAACTGATAGGAATCGTAACTTACGTTTAAGGTTTAAACGTAATAAAAGCTCTTTCCCTTTGCTTGCTCAATGGTTGTCGACTTCATTGCGAGAGTCGTGGGATAATGGCGTTCCAGCGTTGCCGGTATTGAAAGCAGTGTTAAAAAATTATGGCGATAGTATGCGAAATATTGCTAAGCAAGAGGCGGCAAAATTATCTGTTAGATTACTGTTGCCAGTGGGTTTATGTTTTCTACCTGCATTTATTAGCATAGGTATTTTGCCAACGGTTGCTTCTTTTATGCAGTAGAAGTTTTAAGACGGAAATTTTATCAAATATATAAAAATTTAGATTAGAACTTTATGTTTTCGCCTTGTTTTGCTTATTTTTCAATGCATATTAACTTCTGACCACATTAATAAAAATTGCTTTGTTATGAAGATTATCTATGTGAAAATAACGATATCCGAAAATTTCGGATTAAATAAAAAGAAAGGTTGACAATAATGGTTGGGGCTGTACAAAAATTGTGCACGTGGGGCTGTTTGAGTTCTATGCGCATTAGCTCATTGTTATTGAATGCAGAAGAATCGTTATGCTGTGCAACTGAGAAATGGTATAAGAAATTGAAATCTAAAGATAGTGGTGCTGTTACTGCAGAATATGCTGTTGTGCTTATTGCAGCTACAGGATTTGCTGCTCTTTTGGTTGCTATATTGAAATCAGACGCTGTTCGTAACATGCTTAACGATTTAGTGAAACGCGCTTTGCATATTGAATAAGTAGAAGAGTATTGAATGCTCGTTGCATAAATTTAATAACGTTGATATTTTGGGGGAATTATCTATGTTAAATAAGCAAAAAAGAGCAAAAGGTTATTTTGATAGTGGTGCTGTTACAGCGGAATTTTCTGTGGTTTTGCCCGCTGTAGTTGTACTTGTACTGGTTCTATTTGGCGTTGGTCGCACAGTAGTATGCATAATGAATTGTCACGACGCTGCTCAGCAAGTGGCTTATCATTTGGTTGCCTACAAAGACAGTACGCCTTTGGAAGATGTTGTACATAAGATTGCAGGTCCAGAAGCATCTTTGAATATTAAAAAATATGGTAATAATGTTGATATTTCAGTAAGTTGCCCTGTTATTCCAGATCCTATGCATATTCTTCCAACAGTAGTTCATAGTGATATCAAGCAGATAGTTACATGAAATTTAATTTATGTTCAACGAGATAATAATTAGAAAAGTATTGAAATGACACAATATAGCAAAAGCGTATTGCGTAAGATTGTAATGCTTTTAAAAAGTATTACTTCGTATTGTAAATTATCCTCGGCAAAAAACTGTTGCCGCAAGGATAAATGCTTGCATAGAGCAGACGATGGTTCGGGGACTATGTTGGGGATAGGGTTGATAATCGTTGTCTGCTCCATGCTTATTTTGTCCGTAAATATAGGATATGTGTTAGTTGAAAAGCATAGAGTTCATGCCGTAGCTTCTTCCGCTGCACTGTCAGGAGCTAGAGTATTGCAAAAAATGGATGGGAATAATGAGTGTGCTATTGCTCAAAATATTATTTCTGCCAATGGAATAACTATGGAATCTTGCAAATCGGAAAATGACGATGTTACTTTAAAAGTAAATCTTCAAACTAGAATCCCATTTATTCCTAAGATTGTTGAAACTGTTAAAGCTGGATTGATTTCATGCGATGAGTAGCAGAATGCTGATATGTCAATAAAAATATGCTGTATTGATGCTTGTTAAGTGTAGTATTATAAGAGTTTTACGGTAGTGGATTCTGCTAGGCTTAAAAGGCTATATGTTATTAATCAGGTGATGGTGGGTAGTTATGGCTCTTGCATTGTATAGACGGTATCGTCCGGATACATTTGATGGTCTTATAGGTCAAGATCAAGTAACTATTCCATTATGTAGAGCGCTTGATCAAGGGAAAATTACTCACGCATATTTATTTTCAGGTCCTAGAGGATGTGGAAAAACAAGTTCAGCGCGAATACTGGCTCGTTGTATAAATTGCGAAAAAGGTCCAACATCTCATCCTTGTGGAAAATGTCAAAGTTGTAAAGATTTAGCTACTGGCGGGTCTGGGTCTGTAGATGTTGTAGAAATAGATGCTGCAAGTCATAACGGTGTCGATGATGCTCGTGAATTACGTGAGCGTGCAGGATTTGCTCCAGCTAGAGATAGATATAAGATTTTCATACTAGATGAAGCTCATATGGTTACTCCGCAAGGATTTAATGCTTTGCTAAAGATTGTGGAAGAGCCTCCTGAGCATGTTATGTTTATTTTTGCAACTACTGAGCCGGATAAAGTAATCGGGACTATTCGTTCTCGTACTCATCACTATCCATTTAGGCTGGTTCCTCCTGAAATAATGGGTCCGTATGTTGAAGAAATTTGTAAGAAAGAAAAAATAGAACCAGAACCGGGCGTATTAAGGTTAGCTATGCGCGCTGGCGGTGGTTCTATGAGAGATACTCTTTCGATTTTGGATCAGCTCATGCTTTGTGCTGTAAATGGGAAAATTCCATTAGATTCAGCTGTAGCTTTATTGGGTTTCACTCCAAGTTCGCTTATTGGAGAAGTTATAGACGCTTTAATTGATCACGATGGAGCGAAACTTTATGAAGTTGTTAATAGAGTAGTTGTTAGTGGTTTTGATTCTCGCAAGTTTGTGGAAGATTTGCTTGGCCGCATGCGAGATTTGCTGCTTATTGTTTCTGCTGGAATTGATGCAACTTCTGGATTGTTGGATGATTTAGCTCCAGAGGAATTGTCTGAATTAAAGCGTCAGTCAGAAAAATTGAATCTTGTTGATTTGTCGCGCATGGCAGAAATGACTAATTCTGCGTTAAGCGGTATGGCAAGTGCTGTTTCGCCTAGAATGAACTTGGAAATTCTTATGGCTCGTTTGCTCTCTGAGCATGAGGATCGAGTTTCATCTTCTCAAGCAGCTAATAATTATTCTGCGGAAACTAAAAGTGGTTTTGCGGGTGCAAGAAGAAATCGCTCTTCTGCTAATTCAACCGTTAATAATGCCGTTAATAATGCCGTTAATAATGCCGTTAATAATGCCGTTAATAATGCTTCCAATAGCAATGTTAACAAGAATATGCCGATTATTCCTGAAAACCATTCAAATAAATCTGAAGAAAATAATACCGTTAATATTCAAGAAGAATCCGGTTGGCCAGATATTCAGACGCAGCAATCAAGTGAGAAAAATTCAAATAATAGTCCTAGTGTGAATCAAATAGAAGATAATTACGCGTCTAAATCACATAAAAAACAACTTACTACAGATGATATGTGGGATGAAGTTGTTTCAACGTTGCCTGAAGATGTAAAAGAATACGTATCGAAAGATTGCGTAACAAAAGTACATCTTGTAAAAGGAGCTAATGGAAAACAACGTCTTGTTCTAACTTTCAATAAACCAATAAATCAGTATGCTTTTGCGCTCGCAATATGTACCACTGATCCTTATGAAGGGCAGAAAGTTCCGGTTGTTGTTATGAATGCTGTGAAGCGCGAGTTTGGAGCTAATTGCATGATTGCTCCGGATTCTGTTGCTTCAGATGGCGAAACTGTAGAAGTTGTTACTAAGATGTCTCCAGAAAGATTACGTCAAGTTAAGCGTGAAGTGCTTATGCGTAAAACTGGTTCTGTTTCCGGATTCGCATCTTCTGCAACTTCTAATAAGACGGTGAACGCTGATAATCCTGAAAATAATCCTGAAAATAATTCAGAAAAGAACAAACCTGAAGAATTGGGTTTTCAGAAAGCTGATGGCTACGCAGCGTCAGTTGAAAGTACAAATACTGCGGCTGATTATAGCGTGCTAGCTTCTTCAGATGCTTGGGCAGATGTTTCTTCGATGCCAGTATTGGATTCACACTTAAATTCTGAAACTGAGACAGAGTCTGAAGATGTTGCGCAAAAAAGTAATCAGAATATTCAAAAGGATTTTAGTAATACTCAAAATATTCCGCATGAAAATAAATCTGATCGAAACGCTTTAGATAAATATGACTCGAATGAAGCTAACTTAGATAAATTTGGTTCTAACGAATCTGGTTCTAACGGATTTAGCTCTAACGAATCTAGATTTATCGAATCTAGCTCAGATAAATCAGACTTAGATGAAAATATTGGTATTTCTTACGCAAATTCAGACGAGTGTTCTTTAGAAGACAAATCTTTAGATAGTATTGTTGAAGTTAGCGATGAAGAAATTAAAAAAATGTTTGAAGTAAAAGAAGTTCAAGATTTTTCTGCAGATGATTCTCGGAATCCTAAAAATTTCGGTAAGAAAAAGAAAACTTTTGATTCATACCGTTCAAAGGAGGAATAAAAGTGCGAAATACATCATTATATGATGGCGCAATTGGTCGTCTTATAGATGCGTTTTCGCATTTGCCTGGGATTGGTCCTAAAGGCGCGCAGAGAATAGCATTTTATATACTTTCAGAACCAGATTCAGAAGTTCAATCTTTAATTGAAGCTATTAACGATGTAAAAGAAAGTGTGCGTTTTTGCGACATTTGCGGTAATGTTTGCGAGCAAAGTCCATGCAAAATTTGCGAAGATCCACGTCGTGACCATACGAAAATTTGCGTAGTCGAAGAGCCAAAAGACATTATGAGTATTGAGCGTACGCATGAATATTCAGGCGTGTACCATGTGCTCGGAGGAGCCATTAATCCTATGGCCAATATTGGGCCAGGTGATTTGAAAATTACTCAATTACTTGAGCGTCTTAAAGATCCATCTATTAAAGAAGTTATTTTGGCTCTTGATCCAAATATTGAAGGCGAAGCTACAGTTACATATTTGGGAAGATTGCTTGAACCTCTTGGAATAACCATCACTCGACTCGCAAGTGGTTTGCCTGTTGGCGGAGATTTGGAATATGCGGACGAAATGACGTTAAGTCGCGCTTTTTCAGGTCGACAATCTGTTTAGTATCTGACTAACGAAATAATAATAGAGCATAGTTGATAATCTGACTATCGAAGGGCTTAGTGCATTAATGCGCATGAGATTTTGCAAACGTAAGGTCAAGGGGTGAAAATTGGCTCTTATTGTACAAAAGTATGGCGGATCGTCCGTTGCGGATACGGATGCTATTAATCGAGTAGCTAAGCGTATTCTTGACACAAAATCTAAAGGTCATGATGTCGCTGTTGTAGTTTCAGCAATGGGAGACACTACTGACGATCTAATAGATCAAGCGATGAGTGTCAATGCTCATCCTCCTGCTCGCGAAATGGATATGCTTATGACAGCAGGTGAACGAATTTCTATGAGTTTACTTGCGATGGCTATTCACGCTCAAGGATCTCACGCTTATTCTTTTACAGGCTCTCAAGCCGGATTTATGACAGATACGCAATATGGCGCTGCTCATATTCGTGCAGTTAAGCCAGATCGTGTTCGCAGAGCGCTTGACAAGGGCAGTGTTGCTATTGTTGCCGGATTCCAAGGAATTAGCGAAGTTGGGGATGACACTACTCTCGGTAGGGGTGGTTCTGATACTTCTGCTGTAGCTCTCGCAGTTTCTTTAGGCGCTGATATATGTGAAATTTATACGGATGTAGATGGAGTTTTTACTGCAGATCCGCGCATTGTGCCAACTGCAAAGCGCATTCCTGTAATCGATTATGATTCAATACTTGAAATGTCATCTTGTGGATCGCGTGTGCTTGCTTTGCGCTGTGTTGAATACGCTCAACGTTTTGGCATGCCTTTGCATGTAAGAAGCTCGTTCTCCCATAGGAACGGAACACTTATAGTCCCAAATAATATTGATCCGGATAATTTACCTAATTTGAATTAGAAAATATAAAAATAAAATACTGGCGATAATATCAAACTATCTTCGAACTTAAGGCGGTAATAATGGTAAATCATGATATTCTTTCGACTATGGGTGATTTATTCCCTGATTTAGGTCAGGAAACTCCTGTTATTTCTGGAGTTGCACATGATCGTAGTGAATCAATGATTACAGTTCGCGGTATTCCAGATATTCCTGGTATGGCTGCAAAAGTATTTACAACTCTCGCAAAAGCAAATGTAAATATTGACATGATTGCGCAGGCAAGTGCTTCCACTGGTACGGCAGATATTTCTATTACTGCTCCTGGAGCGTCAATGGGAGCGGTTCGTAAAGTTTTAGAAGAAGCGCATGATGAATTGAAGTTCACTTCTATGGATGTTGTTCCGGTAGTAGGAAAAGTAGCTGTTGTTGGCGTTGGTATGAAAACACATTCAGGTCTAGCTGCTACGTTCTTCACTGCTTTAAGTGAGCATGGTATTAATACTTTGATGATATCTACTTCCGAAATTCGTATTGCTGCTATAGTTCCAGTTGAACAAATCGATGAAGCTGTTCGCGCTTTGCATACTGCTTACGGTTTGGATGCAAGTCAGGTTGAAGCAGTAGTGTACGGCGGAAGTGGACGCTGAAATTGGCGTTGAAATGTACTCGGGAATGTACTCGGAAATTATAGAAAACACAGAAATATAGAAACCATACGTACTTATTTTTTAGGGGAGTCTCGATGACAATTATCAACGAAAAAGGCGTGAATGTGGCAGTACTTGGCGCAACTGGCCAAGTTGGTATGGTAATGCGTCGTGTGCTTGACGAACGCGATTTCCCAATAAAAGATTTACGTTTTATGGCTTCCGCTCATTCTGCTGGCACAGTCTTACCATATCGCGGCAAAGACGTAGTCGTAGAAGATGTAGAAAAGGCGGATTTGCACGGAATTGACATAGCTATTTTTTCTGCAGGCGGCGGAACGTCAAAAATCTGGGCTCCAAAATTCGCTGAAGCTGGCGCAATCGTAGTAGATAATTCTTCGCAATGGCGAATGCATAACGATGTGCCTTTGGTTGTTGCGGAAGTAAACCCTGAAGATTTAGATACAATTCCAAGAGGAATAGTAGCAAATCCAAATTGCACAACTATGGCTTGCATGCCTGTATTAAAGCCGCTTGCTGATGCTTTTGGATTAAAACGTTTAATAGTTTCGTCTTATCAAGCTGTTTCTGGCGCTGGTCGAGCCGGAGCTTTGCAACTCATGAACGAAGCACAAGCTGCATTAAATCAAGGAGCAGATAAACTCGTTTTCGACGGTAGCGCAATAGATTTCCCTGAGCCTACAAAGGTTGCTCGTACTATTGCTTTTAATGTAGTGCCTTTTATTGGTTCAATAGTCGATGACGGTTCTGAAGAAACTGACGAAGAACAAAAATTACGCAACGAAAGTCGTAAAATTTTGCATTTGCCAAATCTTGCAGCATCATGTACTTGTGTGCGCGTAGGCGTTTTCACTGGTCACGGTATGAGCGTAAACGCTGAGTTTGAGCATGATGTAACTCCAGACATGGCTCGCGAAGTATTGAGCAACGCTGAAGGAGTTGAACTTAACGGTATACCTACTCCTCAGCTAGCAGCAGGAAAATCTGCAAGTTATGTTGGCAGAATTAGACAAGATCAAGCAGTCGATGGAAATAAAGGATTGACGCTTTTCATTACTAACGATAATTTGCGAAAAGGTGCTGCATTGAATGCTGTGCAATTGGCTGAAATTATTGCTAAAAAGCGTAATTTCCTAAACTGATTATGATTATATTGCGCTCGCGATTATGTAAGATTTTGCGTAAACTGGAATTATGTCAATAGCATCTGAAGAAATACAGCAGCAACTCGATCGTATAGTGGCACTTGGGTATCCGGATGTGGCAGATATGAGCGCTGCTGCATTCCGTTCTCTTGCTAAGCCCTTGATACAAGCGCTTGAGAAAAACGATTTAGGCACTAATATTCTTCTTGTTCCAACTCGCGAATTAGTTTCACCTGAATCTTTAATTTCAAGGACGAGTATAAATCGTATGGCAGGTTTTACGACTATGCCTCCGCGCGATATAGCTAGTTTTCTTCCACATGACGGCTTTGAGCCACCGGAAGGACCTTTTTACGTTGCTATTGACCCTAATGTTGGTACTTCTTATGTGAATCGTGAGCCGGATGTAGCTCGTAAACTAATAGATTCAGATGAACGTTTGCCTCTTACTTTAGAAGAAGGGTTAGCAATTGTTACTCAACATCCGGATTGGTTAGAAAATAAAAGCGGTTTTAATCTTTTAGGTTCTAGAAGTACTGATGGACGCGTTCCAAGTATTTGGATGAGTCAAGGAGCTCCGCGATTAGGAGCAGTGTGGCCTAATTCAAGGCATACTTGGCTTGGTAATGCTTATTGCACCGCTCGTAGAGGAGTTTCACTTTTACATTAAAGGTATTGTAATTTATAACATTTATTAATTATCTTTTAACTTTCACAATGGTGTGTTTGGAAGATAATTTTAGTAATATTGTGATAGCATGTTATCCCGTTGATTAAAGAATTTTTCAAGTTATTTAGGCGTATCGTATTTTTATAAATCATAAGTTAATAATGAAGGTGGATTGTGTCGTATATAACTTTTGATCATGTTGTTAAAGAGTACCCATCTGGATCTAGCGTTGTTCGTGCCCTTGACGATGCTAGTTTTACAGCTGAAGTTGGTCAACTTACAGTAATCCTTGGGGCATCAGGTGCTGGAAAAACTACGGCATTAAATATTTTGGGCGGTATGGATACTGCAACCAGCGGCAAAGTTATGGTTGGCGATTGCGATGTAACTAAGCTTAATGCCAAGGGTTTGGTGAAGTATCGTCGTGAAGATATAGGATTTGTTTTCCAATTCTATAATCTTGTTCCAAATCTTACTGCTTTAGAAAACGTTGAACTCGCGTCACAGATTTGTGCAGACCATTTCGATCCTGCTCAAACACTTATTGACGTGGGATTGGAAAATCGAATTAATAATTTCCCTTCGCAGCTTTCCGGAGGCGAACAGCAGCGTGTATCTATTGCACGCGCTCTTGCAAAAAAGCCTAAATTATTGTTATGCGATGAGCCTACTGGCGCTTTGGATTATGAGACAGGTAAATCAGTTTTGCAATTATTGCAAGATATTTGCAGATCCGAAGGTATGACTGTGTTAATTATTACGCATAATGCTGCAATCGCGCCTATGGCACATAAAGTTGTGCGTTTTCACTCTGGCAAAGTGATAAGCGAAACTGTGCAAGAAAATCCTACCGCAATTGCGAATATCGAGTGGTGATATGCAATGTGTGATAAGAGTGTAACGTTAAAAAAATCAGACGATAAAATAACAAATCGCGAAGAAAAACACAAAAATACTAATAGAAATAGGCGCACTCATTCGATTCTTCCAATAGTTTTTATTAGTGCCGTGCGAATGTGGGCACATGAGTGGCGTAGATTTTGCATATTAGCTGTTATAGCAATGCTTGGCGTTGCTGTTATGACGGGTATTTACGCTGGATGCAACGATATGCTTCTCGGCGCTAACGATATGTACGACAAGCTTAATTCTTATGATTTACAGATTGTGTCTACATTGGGATTAACGAAAGAAGACGTTGATTCAGTTAGTAAATTGCCAAGTGTAAAAGAAGTAGATGCAGAAAAATCCTGGAAAGCTACAGCTAAGCCGTTAGGTGACAATACTTATTCATATGCTTTGAATCTTATTCAATACAATCATGCTAATAAAAGTATAAATCGCTTACATTTGTTGCATGGGAATATGCCTAAGAATAATTCTGAAGCTGTTGTAACGCAAAGATTTTTACACGACAGCGGCTTGAATATTGGAAGTATAATCAACGTAAATATAGAAGAAGATGAAAAAACTTCCGAAAATTATAAGCTGCGTATTGCGGGTAGTGTGCTTGATAGTGATGATTTGGGTAACGCAAACGGATACCAATCTAAGGCTTTTCGTAATTCTGTTACTTCAAGATATAAAGTTTTTACTTCTGCTGTGCCAAGTAATTCAAAAGATTCTCCATATACAGCAATATCTGTAAAGCTAAATAAATCTCATAGTGTTAATGTTTTTTCGCAATCCTATAGAAATATTGTTGAAAAGGCATCTGAACAAATTCGAGATAAAGTAGAAGAAAAACGTGAAAAAGAGCGGCGCAATCAAGTTGTTGATGATTACACAAATAAAGAAGTAGATCGAGCTATAGCTAATATTCCAACACTTAAAAACGCTCCTTCTGAAATCATTGAGAATAGTCGAAATCAGATTCGTAAAAATATCAAAAAAGAAGTAGAAAAACGAGTTCCTCAAGCTAGATGGCATATTATTACTCGAATATCGAATGGCAGCTACGCGAGTTTGAGATCGGATGTTGCGTCAATACAATCTCTTGGATACGCTTTTCCAGCCGTTTTTCTCGTTGTTGCTATGATGATGAGTTTAACTGCTATGGCTCGTATGGTCGAAGAAGAACGAGGTTTGATTGGTACTTATTTAAGTTTGGGCTACGGTAGAACGGCTGCTGTAACTAGACATGCTTTCTTCGCTATTTTTGCTTGCTTCATAGGCGGTGGAATCGGCGATATTGTGGGCTTTTTGGCTATACCATCGCTTTTGCTTAAAATTTTGCGCGGATTATACACAGTGCCAGGAGTAACGCTAAGATACGACTGGTTATATGGTTCTTTATGTGTATTGGCGTTCGTAATACCTGTTGCAATATGCACGATAGTTGTGAGTTGGAAAGAAACCAAGCAAGTACCTGCAGCTTTATTAAGGCCAAAATCTCCTAAAGCTGGTTCACGTGTGCTTCTTGAAAGATTGCCATTCATATGGAATCGTCTTAGTTTCTTAAATAAAGTTGCTATACGTAATCTGGCTCGTTTTAAAGGCCGATTATGCATGACTATCGGTGGAGTTGCAGGTTGCACCGCGCTTATAGTGTGTGCTCTAGCTTTGAACGATACAGTAGCCACTTTAGGTATTCGTCAATATGATGGAATTTATAAATACGATATGATCGCTATTTCATCTACTGATTCGTTTAAAAATATTAAGAAAATAGTTGATAAAGATTATTCTAAAAATCTTATTGAAACTATACTTCCTGCATATGTGAGTTCTGGAGAAATTTCCAAAGTGCAGTCAAATTCTGCAAATGATAAATCTGAGAATCGTAGCGTTGGAGATTCTGAGAGCGTTCAAATGATTGTAGTCAAAGATGTGAATACTTTGTCTAAAATAGTGAAATTGCAGGATATAGATAATAATTTTAAAAATATCGTGCTTAATGATGAGGCTCCTTTGCTTTCACAAAGTGCTGCAGCTTCATTAGATATTTCGCGAGATAGTGAAATTTCTATAACTAATGTTTCTCTTAAACGCGCAAAAGTACATGTGCGAGCAATTGTGCGCAATCTTATCGGGTCTAATATGTATATGACTTCGCGTTGCTATGAACGTCTATTCGGAGTTAAAAGTAATGAAAAAGTAGATCAAAACGCATTTTTGCTTCGTTTGCGTGGAAATAATGATGAAAAAATAAAGTATGCTGAAAAGTTTGCTGATTTTGATGGCGTGCTTTCAGTAATGAATATTGCTCGAATGAAGCGTGATTTCAGTTTCGATTTAATGAATGCTGTAGTTGGACTTATAGTTACGCTTGCAGCAGGACTAGCTTTAGCAGTTCTGTTTACACTAGCAAGTACTAATATTTCTGAGCGAACTCGTGAAATAGCAACTTTGAAAGTACTAGGTTTTTATAAGCGAGAAGTGCATGCTTATGTTCATAAAGAAATGCTTACTCTAACGATTATTGGTATTTTACTTGGATTGCCTTTAGGAAGACTTATTGCAGGATTGCTTACTAGTGCTTTGCGTATGCCATCTTTGTATTTTGAAGTTGAGGTAGCTCCATTAAGTTACTGTATTGCTGGATTTATTACGTTAATATTTGCTTTAATCGTGCAATGGTCAACTAATCCAGCTTTGGATCGAATCGATCCTGTTAGCTCGCTTAAAAGCGTTGAATAGTAACGCAAATTATGGAATATGTAATGAAATAGTTAAGGGTTCCTATAAAATTGGGAATTCGTGGTAAACAAGGAATGGAGTTATGGTAATGAGCAGTATTGTCGATAGTGGCACAAAAGCGGATTCTAACAGTACAGAATCTTCTGCTGCAGAAACCAGTAGTAATCCATCCGATATTCAAAAGTCTTCTGGAAAATCATCTAATGACGCTAGCAGTACTAATGACGCTAGCAATAAGATGGAAAGAAGTCTTACTAAGCGTCACGTGCAATTTATTGCTATTGGTGGCACAATTGGTACAGGCTTGTTCCTTGGTTCCGGAAAATCTATTAGCTTAACAGGCCCGAGTATCGTATTTGTTTACATTATTGTTGGATTGATCATGTTCCTGCTGATGCGTGGCATTGGCGAACTTATGTATAAGGATCCGAACCAGCATACTTTTATTAGTTTTATTACGCGCTATCTTGGCAGAGGTTGGGGTAATTTTGCCGGATGGTCGTATTGGTTTGTGCTTGTGCTAATTGGCATGAGTGAAATTACGGCAGTTAGTACGTATTGCGTTACATTCTTCCAAACTTTCGATATTGATGTAAGTCATTGGAAATGGTTAATAGAAGTAGTATTTTTAGCTGCTTTAGTGTGCATAAATTTGGTAGCTGTAAAGCTATTTGGAGAAACTGAGTTTTGGTTCTCAATGATTAAAATCACGCTAATTGTTGTGCTTATTGCTACAGCAATCGTCATGGCTTTAATCGGATATCATTACTCTGCAACTCCTTTGCATGGTGGTGTAATAAGTCCTGCTGGTCACGCTGGATTAGATAATATTTTCAATAATTTCTCTCTTATGCCAAACGGCTGGCTTGCTTTCTTGATGAGCTTCCAAATGGTGTTTTACGCGTACCAGCTTATTGAGTTTGTTGGTGTGACTGTTTCGGAAACTAAGAATCCTCGTCAGGTTTTGCCAAAGGCTATTAACGAGATTATTGTGCGCGTTCTGGTTTTCTATGTTGGCGCACTCATAGCGATTATGCTTATTGTGCCGTGGCAGCAGTTTAAGGCTACGAATGCAGAAGGCGTATTTATGTCACCATTCATTATGGTGTTCCAGTATGCGGGAGTGCAGTGGGCTTCTGCGCTTGTGTTCTTTGTGGTTATTACGGCCGCTTCTTCTGCACTTAATTCTTTGTTGTATTCTGCTGGTCGCCACATGTATCAGATTGCTCTTGAGTCACCTTCGCCTCTTTTGGGTAAGTTGCGTAAGGTTTCACGTACTAAGGTTCCTGCTAATGCGATTTTGTTCTCAGCTGCTTTGATTCTTCTTTCGCCAATTATTAATTCGATTCCTGGCGTTCATGGTGCGTTTATTTTGTTTGCTTCGGCTTCTTCTGCGGTAATAATCATGATTTACATTTTGATTATGGTTACGCATCGTAAGTATCGTGAATCTGCTGATTTTCTTCCAGACGGTTTCGTTATGCCGCACTATAAGCTTTTGAATTCGATTACTATAGCGTTCTTTGTCTTTGTGTATGTGACTTTGTTTATTAGCGACGATACGCGTGCTTCTGCAATTGGCGGATTAGTGTGGCTCGTATTGTTCGGCGGATATTGCGCTTTGCATCAGCATTGGCAGAATCGCGATTTAGCTAAAGCATTAGGCAAATAAGTTTAAATATGCGCATGCGTTGATATGCGCATGTGTTGATATGCACTATGTTAATAGGTTTATAAAAGCGCGTAGGCATATATGTGCATACGCGTTGTACCTTGTCTAGCGTAAGACTTGCCTGCAGAATCGAAGCTCGTAAAAAGCGATACGAGTACTATCGCTGCTGATTGTGCGCGTTTACAGTAGAATATTAAAGAACGCTTATTTTTAATTATTGCGTTTATTTAATTATTGCGCATACGCGTGCACAAATTGCACAAATGGGGAGCAGCAAAATGGACACTCGCAAAGAAGAAGAACGCGCGGAATTGCATAGCACGATTTGGAAGATTGCCGATGATTTGCGAGGTTCCGTCGATGGTTGGGACTTCAAAGCATACGTATTGTGCACAATGTTTTATCGCTATATTTCCAAGAATTTATGCGATTATATTAATAAAGATGAGCACGAATCTATAGACGGCGATCCAAACTTTGATTACGCAAAAATAAGCGATGAAGATGCCGAGCCTCTTCGCAGTGACATGATTAGTGAAAAAGGCTTCTTTATACTTCCTAGCGAACTGTTTTGCAATGTGCTTAAGAACGCTCCTCAAGATAGTAATTTGAACGAAACATTGAGCCGCGTGTTCCGCAATATTGAAGCTTCTTCTCAAGGAACTGATTCCTCTGGCGATTTTAAGGGATTATTCTCCGATTACGATGTGAATAACATTAAGCTTGCAGACACTGTTGAAGGTCGCAATAAGCGTTTTGTTAAGTTATTGAAAGTGATTAGTGAGATGAGGCTTGGCAGTGTAACTGACAGTGCTATTGAGGCTTTTGGTGACGCTTACGAGTATTTAATGGGCTTGTACGCTTCTAATGCTGGCAAGTCTGGCGGCGAATACTTTACGCCTGCAGAAGTCTCAATGCTGCTCACGCGCCTTGGAACTGTTGGGAAATCAAGCATTTCGGACGTGTACGACCCAGCGTGCGGATCCGGGTCGTTACTCTTAAAGGCCAAAAAAGTGCTAGGCATTGAAAATATTAATGGCGGTTTTTACGGTCAAGAAAAGAACGTTACTAGCTACAACTTGTGCCGCATGAACATGTTTTTGCATGATGTGAATTTTAACAAGTTTGAGATTACTTGCGGCGATACTCTTATAAATCCGCAAATCGATGCTAATAAAAAGTTTGAGCTAGTAGTTTCTAATCCGCCTTATTCCACGAGTTGGGAGGGGGATTCTAACCCGTTAATGATTAACGATCCTCGTTTTGCTCCGGCTGGAGTTCTTGCTCCAAAAAGCAAGGCAGACATGGCGTTTGTTTTGCACTGTTTGGCGCATTTGGCAGAAAACGGTGCTGCTGCAATTGTTTGCTTCCCAGGCATTATGTACCGCGGCGGAGCTGAGCAAAAGATTCGTCAATATTTAATTGAACATAATGCTGTTGATTGCGTGATTCAACTTCCAAGCAATTTGTTCTTTGGCACCTCGATTGCTACGTGCATTATGGTTTTGCGCAAAAACAAGCAAAACGACACTTCTATACTATTCGTTGATGCTAGCCAAGAGTTTGTAAAGTCAACGAATAGCAACAAGCTTTCTTGCGAGAACATTGAGCAGATTGTTAAGTGGTACACTTCTAGGCAAGATGTGGAGCATATTGCGCACGTGGCGTCTTTGGAAGAAGTGGAATCCAATAAATACAATCTTTCGGTTTCTACATACGTTGAAGCGGAAGATACTCGCGAGAAGATTAATATTACGGAGCTTAACGCGCAAATTGCGTCGGTTTGTGCTCGCGAGCAAGAGTTGCGCGAACAGATCGAGAAGATTGTAAGCGAGATTGAAGCTGGCTGCGTTAACTCTGATAATGGCGAGGTGCTCAATGACTAGCAAACTTGAGGAATTAATCGCTGAGCTTTGTCCGAATGGTGTGGAGTATAAGGCACTGCAAGATTGTTGTAATATTCTTGATTCAAAAAGAAAACCTATATCTAAATCTTCGCGTATTGCTGGAGATTATCCGTATTATGGCGCTAATGGTGTTCAAGATTATGTTTCAGATTACATTTTTGATGGTAACTTTATTTTAGTGGGAGAAGATGGGAGTGTAATAACTAAATCTGGAACTCCTATAGTAACGTGGGCTTCGGGGAAAATATGGGTTAATAATCATGCTCATATTTTAGAAGCAAAATCTGAAGTTTTGCTGCGATATTTATATCACTTTATCCAAATAATTGATATTACTCAGTTTGTTCATGGGAATATTCCTAAGCTAACTGGAAAAGATTTGCGTTTGCTTGAAATCCCAGTGCCGCCGCTTGACGTGCAAGCGGAGATTGTGCAGATTTTAGATACGTTTACAGAGCTTACAGCAGAGCTTACAGCAGAGCTTACAGCTCGTAAAAAGCAATACGAATACTATCGAGATACCTTGCTTACTTTTAACGATAATAATCCCCTACACTCGCTTATCTCACGCTACTGCCCAAACGGTGTGGAGTATAAAGCTTTAGAGTATGTTGCATCATATTCTAAAAATCGCATTGATTCGCAGATTCTTGATGAACATAATTATGTTGGTGTTGAAAATCTATTACAAAACAAGCAGGGAAAAACGCTAGCTAATTCTATACCTAAAGAAAGTAAAGCTATTTGTTTTTCTATAGGTGATGTACTTATTGGTAATATAAGACCATATCTTAAGAAAATATGGTTTGCTGATTGTGTTGGTGGAACTAACGGTGATGTTTTAGTTATTCATATTCACGATAAAAACGTTATTAGTCCTAGATTTTTATATCATATTTTAAGCTCTGAGCGGTTTTTCTTATATGATGTTCGCAATTCGAAAGGCGCGAAGATGCCTAGAGGCGATAAGAAAGCTGTAATGCAATTTGAAATCCCTGTTCCGCCTCTAGAAGTACAGCGTCAAATCGTACAAATTCTGGATCGCTTTGACGCATTGTGCAATGATTTAACTAAAGGCCTGCCTGCAGAAATCGAAGCTCGTCGCAAGCAATACGAGTACTACCGCGATCAACTCCTAACCTTCAAGCGTGCGTAATTTAGTTATGCACAATTTATGTAAAACAAACTATAAACGCGTATTTAGTATTAGAATTTACATAAATTACATTTCTAGTGAGACTCGCCGAAGATATTGAGGAGGTAAGAGATGTCTGATATTATTGACGATAACAGCAGCCCCCTAAGCCTACTAACAGTGCTCAAACCTGGGGGTTCTTCTTGTTTTTCAGCTAATTCAAAGCCTCCAAAATCTATTGACGATATGATTCAACTCATGAAAACTCGAGAATTAGTAGTTACTGATGAAAATAATTTAAAAAGTATGCTGTATGACTGCAACTACTATAGATTATCTGGATATTTTCGAGTGTTTCAAATCGATCCTTCTTCTGGCAATAATCAGTTTAAGCCAGGTAGCAAAGATGTTGATTTTCTTGTGCCATACAAAATGGATGAAGAATTGCGAACAATTATCCTTAAAGGTACAGCACAAGTAGAGTTAACATTAAGATCTAGATTTGCATATCACGTTGCAAGTTCTGGAGGAGCATATACATACCTCAATTCAGATTCATATATTAAAAAGTCTAATATAAGCATAAAGAATCTTTTATCTAATATGAACAAATGGCTGAAAAAATCTAATGAAGTTTGTATAAAACATTATAAGAGTAAGAAACAACCTATACCAATATGGGCTGCCGTTGAAGCTTTTCCATTTGATACTATTTCACGAATGATTTCTTTGTATAAAGATACTAATGTGTTGCGAAAACTTTTTGATTCAATGGGGTTAAAAACAGAAATTCGTAAATCTTCTGAAGCAATCCATTCAATAGTTTACTTGCGTAATTTGTGTTCTCATCATTGTAGATTATGGTATAAGGAAACTGTAATATCAACTCCCTCAATTCGTGATGTTAAAAATTCTTCTTTATTAAATGGTTATACGGATAAATCTATTGCTGCAGCATTAGTAAATTTAATGTATTTAGTATCAAAAATAGAAAACAATCATAATTATGAGACTGAAATAAAAGAATTTCTGAATAAAAATGAAGAATACAAAAATGGAATATTTAACCATTTACATTGGAGATAAGTTAAATTTGTAGAATATGCAATGCGTTATGTGAGTAAGAAAGAAGGAAGCAAAATGAAAATCGTGTTAGAGAATCAAGATAGCACTGTAATGTCTACGTTTACGCCGAGTGCGCGCAACGACGGCAGCTATCAAAGCGAAGCACAACTCGAAGAAGAGTTTATTAACATTTTGCAATCCCAAGGCTACGAGTATGCTCATATTCACAACGAGAAAGATCTTATAGCAAATCTTCGCGTGCAAATTGAAAAGCTCAACGACTATCATTTTTCAGATAGCGAATGGGAAAGATTTTTCAAAGAAAATATTGCAAACAGCACTGACGATATAGCTAATAAAACAGATACTATTCAGCGAGATAACGTTAAAATACTCAAAAAGGATGACGGCACAGATAAGAACATTACTATTATTGACAAAGAAAATATTCACAAGAATATTGTGCAAGTAATCAATCAATATGCTGTTAATGCAAACGATAGTGCAAGCGATAATGATGCAAATGGCCCTACTCGTAGCAATCGTTACGATGTGACGATTCTAGTAAACGGCTTGCCAATGGTTCATATTGAGCTAAAGCGCAGAGGTGTGCCTATTAGAGAAGCGTTCAATCAAATTAACCGTTATGCTCGTGACTCATTTTGGGCTGGAAGCGGACTATTTGGATATGTGCAAATTTTTGTAATCTCAAACGGCACTGAAACAAAGTATTACTCTAACTCAACGCGCAATAATGCGTACAACGAGCAGAAAAGTAAAGGATCTAGCAAAACAACAACAAGTAACAGTTTTGAATTTACAAACTATTGGTCCGATGCTCAAAACACTATAATCTCCGACTTATGCGATTTTGCAAGAACCTTCTTTGCAAAGCACGTAATTCTTAACATTCTTACAAAATATTGCGTTTTTAATGCAGAAAAATGCTTGATGGTTATGCGTCCATACCAGATTACTGCAGCAGAAAACATAGTGAATCGCGTAAAATACATGTTTGCTAATGCAAGCAAAATGCAGTCAGCAGAGCGTCAAAAGGGCGGCTATATTTGGCATACTACTGGCTCTGGTAAAACGCTAACTAGTTTCAAAACATCGCAGATAGTAAAAACTTTGAAAGATACAGAAGGCAACAATCTTGTTGACAAAGTTTTGTTTGTGGTAGATCGTAAAGACCTTGACTATCAAACAATGGGAGAATATGACGCGTTTGAAAAAGGATCCGCAAATAGTAACACTTCAACAGCTGTACTTACAAAACAGCTAGAAGATAATACGGAAGAATGCAGGCTTATTATAACCACTATTCAAAAGCTTAGTAGATTTATAAGTAACAACCCAAGTCATGAAATTTACAAAAAGCGCATAGTGTTTATTTTTGACGAATGCCACCGAAGCCAATTTGGAGGCATGCACGCAGATATTGTAAAACACTTTAAAAGTGCTCTGCTTTTTGGGTTTACTGGCACACCAATTTTTGAAGCGAACGCTGCAGGCTCCGACGCTGCGCATATTTCTACAACCGAGCAAACTTTTGGGCCTTGCTTGCACACGTACACGATCATTAACGCGATTAACGATAAAAACGTGTTGCCATTCCGCGTTGAATACGTTGCTACTGTAAAAACGTCGAGCGAGTTGGAAAAAGCAACCGACGAATTGGTTAAAGATATTAATCGACCAGATGTAATTAGGCACCCAGAGCGCGTGCATAATGTTGTTCAATACATTATTGAGCATTTTAGTCAAAAAACGTATCGCAACGAGAAAACTTACAAATACAAGCGCATTCTTAACGTCAAAGAACTTGCTGCAGATAAGCATAACACTGTAGAACCTAAAAAATCTTCTGAAGAAGTTGACATAAACGGCTTTAATTCAATCTTTGCTGTTGCAGACATTCCTCTTGCAAAAGCGTATTACAACGAGTTCAAAAAGCAGCAGCAAAATCTGCCTCCAAGCGAACGCTTAAAAGTAGCAACTATTTTCAGCTATGCAGTAAACGAGGGCGAGTCAGATTCTTCGGCGTACGTCAACGGAATGGGTTCTCTTGGAGAAGAAAATTCAGAAAGCACGGCAAATCTAGACGCAAATTCGCAAGAATTCTTGGAAAGCGCAATAAAAGACTATAACGAAATGTTTAATACTGCGTATGATGCGTCAAATAACAAATTCCAAAACTATTACAAAGACGTTTCAATTCGCATGAAAAATAAGGAAATTGACGTTTTGATTGTAGTCAACATGTTTCTAACTGGTTTTGATGCAACAACTTTGAACACGCTTTGGGTAGATAAAAATCTTCGTATGCATGGGCTTATTCAAGCGTTTTCGCGCACAAATCGAATCTTAAATTCCGTTAAAACATTCGGAAACATTGTGTGCTTTAGGGATTTGAGTTATAGAGTTGACGAAGCGGTAGCTCTTTTTGGAGATAAAGATGCGCAAGGTATTGTGCTTTGCCCTACGTTTGAGCAGATTTACAACGGTTATGTTGACGCTAAAGGAATTGAGCGTTGTGGATACAGCGATTTAGTAAATGAGCTTATGGAAAAGTATCCGCTGCAAGGATTCAACATTGTTGGAGAAGAGAATCAGAAAAAGTTTATATCGCTTTTTGGTAATATCCTGCGATTGCGTAATATGCTGAAAGCTTTCGATCAATTTGAAGGCAACGAAATAATCAAAGAGCGCGATATGCAAGATTACTTGGGGCATTACCAGGATTTGCATGAAGAGTGGAAGCGCAAAGAGCAAAAAGGCGAGATTGCAGACATTACGGATGACGTTGTGTTTGAGATGGAGCTTGTGCGCCAAGTAGAAGTAAATATTGACTACATTTTGATGTTAGTAGAACATTACCATAGCAAGCATTGTAAAGATAAAAATGTTCTTGCCTCTATTAGGGTGGCGGTTGACTCTAGCCCGCAGTTGCGTAGTAAAAAGAAGCTTATTGAAGGGTTTATTGCGCAGCTTAACGAGAATGAGCTTGGGAAGCTTGTGGATTCTGAAGGTAACATTACCGTTTACGATTCTAACGGCAACAAGTTGAGCATTGTTGATTGCTGGAGCGAGTATGTTGAGCAAAAGTATAATAATGACTTGGCGCAACTTGTGCAAAGCGAAGGATTAAACGATGCTTTGACTCGCAAGTTTATGGAGAAATCTTTTAGCTCTGGCGAAGTGAGTGAGCTTGGTACAGACATTAATGATTTAATGCCTAGAATGAGCAGATTTGGCTCTGCGGCTATTGCGCGCGCTGAAAAGAAAAATCGCATTGTAGACAGTATGAGAAACCTGTTTAATGAGTTTGTTGGGCTTATTGGCTTTAGTCAAAACGAAAGATAATTATCGTTATCAATATCATTTTTGTAATATTTGCGTGTTTTTTGCGTCTAACTATATCAATCTACTTGATATATCGATATCATGATGATTAGTGTCTGTTTGAGGGATAGTGCATATAAGGGGAATGCGCTATAGATGCGAAATTTTGATTAGTGAATTATTAGTTAATAATTAAAAGATTTTTGCGCACTAAGTAGGGGAGTGCGGAAGGAGATGCGATGAGCGCACCTACAAAACAACGTCGGATTTTATCTGGTGTTTTCGCGCTAACAATATTATTCACATGCGCGATGCTTTGCACTTGCTCATTATTTGCTACTTCTAATGCTTCTGCAACAGATGCTGACAAAGTATATTCAACTTGGACTTCTGTTTCCGATGCAATTAATGACGAATTACAGCAAGGCAAAAAAGAATACACAGACGGAAACAATTCTGGAGCTTCTACAAGGTTTCAAGCTGCTTATAATTCAGTTTATGTAGCTTCAAACTTTATAACAGTTGTTCGAGATACTATTGGTCAAGATAAAGTCCAATCGCATTTCAACCAATTCCAAGAGTTGCAAACGCTTGTATTTCAACAAAATCAAAGTACTAAAATCGATTCAGTTATAGACTCTCTCGAAACAGATATTCGTGAAACAGCTTCTAAACTTGATTCAAATCCTAAACTAGATAAGCCTGACGTTTATGCTCGTAAGTTAAGAGCACAAATTAAATCTGAACGCAAAAAACTTGACGCAGTGAAAAAGAAAAATCTTGGTCGAAATGGCAGGACGTGGAGTCAAGTAGCTCAAGAAATGAATGCGATTCTAGACAAATCGTTGCGAACTTACGAGTCTGCAAAAGGCAATAAAACTCAAGTTTCTAGCGCTGTAGATTTAATCAACAATGCTTATTATCAGTATTACGAGAAGCTTGGATTTGAAAAAAACGTGATGAACGCAATCAGCGGAAGCCGCGTTTCAACTGTAGAATACCAGTTCAAAGAGTGCCGTCAAACTATGAATAATGCTGGTACGATTGACCAAGCTAGGAAGTTTGTAAAAGATCTTAAAGCTATGCTTGTTGAAGACGCGGCAAAACTTGATGCTGGTGCATCTTCAAATGCGAATCCTTTGATGCAATTCATAACAAGTCCATTTGGTCAGGCTTTTGTGATTTTGCTTCGAGAAGGATTAGAAGCTTTGCTCGTAGTCGCAGCAATTATTGCGTACCTTATTAAATCTGGTCATAAGAAAATGGTTAAGTATATTTACTTAGGACTTGTGGCTGGAATTATAGCTTCACTAATTGTTGCTGCACTGTTTGGTCTTTTGTTCAACGGTTCCGGACCTCAACAAGAGATTACAGAAGGCGTTGTTGCACTGTTTGCAATGCTTATGCTTCTTTACACGAGTAACTGGATGATTTCTAGATCTTCAGTGCAAGCGTGGAATAAGTATATTAGCGAACAAACAGCATCAGCTGTATCAAAAGGAAGCTTGATCTCGCTTGCGTTACTCAGTTTCCTTGCAGTATTTCGCGAAGGCGCTGAAACTGTAATATTCTATCAAGCTATTTTTGCCGTATCGAACGGTGCTGACTCCACGATTTGGGGAGGATTTATTGCAGCTGCATTAGTGCTTGTAATAATATTCTTGCTAATTCGTTTCGCTTCAGTACGCATACCAATTCGACCATTCTTCACTGGAACTAGCGCGCTCATGTCCATCCTTGTAGTGATTTTTGCAGGCGGTGGCGTGCACGCGCTTATTGAAGGTGATGCGCTCGAAGGTATTTATATTCAAGGCTTGCCAACTAACGATTGGCTTGGGTTCTATCCATATGTTGAGACGATTGTTGCGCAAATCATAGCTGCAATCGTTGTAATTTCACTGCTTTGCGTATCTATTGCGCGAAGTCGTGGAAAACGTGCGATAGAAAGCAAATAAGCAAAATAGAAATAAACAAAATAAAAAATAATAAATAAAAAAACTAATTAATAACAAATTAATAAATAACAAATAATAACAATTAAATAAAATAACCAATCAATCAATAGAGAAGGTTAAATATGAAGAATAATAAAATGATGTCAATTGCTGCACTTGCTCTTGCTGGTCTGCTTGCGCTTGCTGGCTGCGGCTCTAACGGTAATTCTGCTAAAAATGATGCTAAGCCACAGGCTGCAGAGCAGAAAGCTGATGACAAAGGCGGCGATAAGGGCTTTGAAGAGGTTCCAGTTGGTCCTCACCAAGATCAGAACATTGGACCTCTTACTATTGGCGCTGTTTACTTCCAGCCAGTTGATATGCTCCCAGCGGGTATGGGCTTGAAAGCAAGCGAAGCAAGCTTCCACCTTGAAGCAGATATTCATGCTAACGAAAAAGGTACAAAGCTTGGTTATGGTAAGGGCGAGTTCATCCCAGATCTGACTGTAAACTATGAAATTGTTGATAAGGCAAGTGGCGAATCAGTTGTTAAGGGTACGTTTATGCAGATGAATGCTTCCGACGGCCCTCACTATGGCGCAAATGTTAAATTAGACAAAGCTGGTTCTTACAAGCTTGTTCTTTCAATCGAATCCCCAGAAAAGAAGGGTTGGATGCTTCACGTCGATCCTGCAACTGGTGTGACTGGTCGCTTCTGGACTGAGCCAATTAAGGCAACATTCGACGATTGGAAGTACACTCCTCGTCAGTGGTAGTCATAGCTAGTTAATAATTAGCAATTAATTAATAATTTTAGTAAATAACAAGTAATAGCAAAGGAGGGAGTTATGCTCAGACTGTTCGTAGCAGTATTACCTGGGCTACTCCCTCTTGCTTTACTTACTATGGGCTTAAGTTCTTCGTTAACTGTTGGCGAAGGGCGTGATAAGCCTATTTCTTCACATTGGAGATTATACGGTCTAATAACTGGCACTGTTATTGCATTGATTTTTGCATCTTTACGTGCAGCTGTTGTAATTAATCAACGTAATTTCATAAACATGCCAGTTTTATGTGTGACTGTACCAATCGATATTGCTGCGATTTTAGTAGTAATTTTCTCTCACAGAATCGTAAGCAATTGGCGAAAAAATCCGATTGCAATACACGTATGTAACGCAATAGGCGCGTGCTGCTTAGCTCTTACAGTTTTTTACGCATTGCCAGATGTTATTCTTCAACTTACGATTTTTGTAGATTCAAGTACGCCGCCTTTTACATCCGACATGCTTTTGCGTGCTCTGGGATTTGTGCTTGGGATAATTGCAGCCATTTGCTTAAGTCTTATGGCTCGTCTTTTGCGTAATACTGCAGATAAAAAATCTTTTACAGTTGCAGTTGTGTTAAGCATGATAATTTTGCTTATACAACACATAACGTCACTTTTGCAAATTATGCAAGGAAGCATACTGCTTTATATCGATGACTTTTCTTTCAGTATTCTCGTTTGGCTTATAAACAATGCTCCAATAATGATCATGGCACAGATGTGCGTATTTATGATTCCTGCAGTTGCATCTCTTGTAATAGGATTCAAAACGGCTGTAGTTGGAGAAAATGCTGCTGAAATTCGTGCCAAGCGTGCTTTTAAAAGAAAATCTCGCAAGTCTGCTCTTGCAGCGCTATTAGCGTCAATTACGATAATACTCACGTTAACTGTTGGCGTATCTGTTATGAATATCAAACCTACGCTTACACCACCTGAGCCATACGAATTGCATGATGGTATTGCAACTATTAATTACGTGCAAATTTCGGATGGGCATTTGCATCGTTTCCAATATAAAGCAAAAGATGGCACCGTAATGCGTTTCATAATTATTAAGAAAAATGGTGGAGCGTATGGAGTTGGCTTGGATGCTTGCGAAAATTGTGGAGACGCAGGATATTACGAAAAAGATGGGAAAATTATTTGCCGCAAATGCGATGTAGCTATTAATTTAGCGACTATTGGATTCAAAGGCGGATGTAATCCAATTCCATTCCCGTATAAAGCTGGTCATGGAAAGATAACTATTCATACAGCTGATTTAGATGCGCTTAGTTCGCATTTTAAGTAAGGGAGAGTTGCTATGTTTATGATTCGCATGGTTGCTAAATCCCTTTTAAAGCAGATAAAAAAGCGCGTTTTAATTGCGTTCGTTGTATGTTTGAGTGCATGCGTAAGTGTTGCAATGCTTAGCGTTGTTTATGATGTTGGAGACAAGATAAACGCTGAATTAAGTTCTTATGGTTCTAATATTGTAGTTCAGCCAAAATCTAACGCTGTTGTTAATGATTTGTACGCTTCTCGAGAACAGTCTATAGATTCTTATTCGCATAATTTGGCCGACGCTGAAAGTAAAGAGTCTACAGCTTTTTTGAAAGAATCAGACGCATCAAAAATAAAAATGATTTTTTGGGCGTTTAATATCACAAATTTTGCTCCAAAAATAACGGTTCACGCTAATTTAGAATCTAAAGATTCTGAGAACGCCAAGACTAAAGATTCTGGAAACTTAGTTGTTCCTATTGTTGGAACATGGTTTAATCGCAAGCTTGTATTAGCTTCTGGAGAAACTACAGTAGTTGGCGTACAAGGCATGAGATCTTGGTGGAAGATTAATTCAGGCCGATGGGCGAGAGATAAAAATTCTGAAGCCATGGTTGGAATAAAACTCGCGCAAAATCAGAATATACAATTAGGAAAATATATAAAGCTGAAGCGTGATAATCGATATGTTTCATTGCGGGTAGTTGGAATATATGATTCAGGTGATGATGACGATAACGCTTTGTATGCAGATTCTATAGAAGCGCAGAAGATTGCAAATAAGCCGAATATGGTTGATTCTATTGAAGTAAAAGCGCTTACAACTCCTGAAAATGATTTGGCTAGAAAAGCTGCAAAAAATCCAGCGGCGCTAAGTCAAGAAGAGTGGGAAACTTGGTATTGCACAGCTTACCCGAGTTCTATTACTTACCAAATTGAGGAGGTAATTCCGGGAGCTGTAGCAAAACAAGTTCGTCAAGTTGCGGCTCTTCAGGGTAACGTATTAAATAAGACTCGTGCTGTTATGGTTTTGATGACAGCTTTAAGTTTGATCGCTGCGGCTGTTGCTGTTGCAAATCTTATGGCTGCCACGATTTCTGAGCGATCAGGCGAATTAGCTTTGCTTAAAGCATTAGGTGCGAAAGATGGTGCAGTTGCGCGTTTAATGCTTATGGAAACAGCTGTTATCGCATTTGTTGGAGCTGTTGTTGGAATGCTATCTGGCTTCGGTGTGGCTCAAATCATTGGTTTTGCTGTGTTTAAATCTGCTATTTCGTTTAGACCTATGGTGTTTGTTCTCGTGTTTGTATTACTTGCGTTAACTGTTTTGGTTGCTGCTGGTTCGTCTATTCGTTCAATTCTTCGCGTACGTCCGGCGGAGGTGCTTCATGGCAGGTAAATTACATAAAATATTCCGCAAATCGTATATGACATCCAATAATACGATGTTTATTACGATGCTTTTAAGCGCTGTGTTTCGTCGCAAATCGCGTGCTGTAATGGCTGTTGTAGCAACGCTTGTTGGTGCTGCTACGCTATTTTGTTTGGCTGCAATTTGCCTTGTTGTTCCTCAGCAAATGAGTGATGAAATGCGCTCATATGGAGCGAATATTATCGTAACTCCTTTGGAGGGCGAGTGGAAAAACGGCATTGATCGCGCGATGGTTTTGCACACAAACGATATGGTTCTTGCAAAAGGTGCCATGCGTTCTGCTACGTATCGTTATGAAAACGTGCGTATTAACGCAGCTCCGTATGTGCTTGCTGGAATTGATGTTCGCTCAGTGAAGTCGCTTAATAAGCATTGGAATGTTGATGGATCTTGGCCGAGCTCTGGGAATGTGATGGTTGGACGAGATGTTGCTTCGGCTATGGGCTTGAAAATTGGTTCTCGCATTGCAATTGCCTATCGATCTTCGGATAATACTATTGGATCACATAAGCCTGCAGAGAAGTCTTCTGGTAAGTCTTCTGGTAAGTCTGCTGGCTCTTCTTCGCAAGATACTTCAGATAAGTCTGCTGGCGTAAGTTCTTCGCAAAGTTCATCTGCACAAAGTCCTTCTGAGAAATCTGCGCAAAATTCATCTCAAAGTCCTGCGCAAAATAAGCTTGTTGAAGGCAGAGTTTCAACGGATATTATGGATACGAGCGGCACAACTTTCCGCGTTTGTGGAATATTAGATACAGGCGGACCTGAAGATGCTATGCTTTATGCGCTTAATGGAGATGTGAATACTCTTACAGGAGTTAAGCGTGGAGCTGATGTAATCGCTTATTCTTCTTCTGCGCCTAGCGTTGATGCGGTTGTTAGAAGTATTAACGACATGACTTCCATGCGTGTGCGTGCTCAGCAGGTTACTAAAGTTACTGCTGCTGATAAAGGTATCGTAACTATGCTTCGCAGCCTGTTTTGTATAGTATCGCTTGTTGTTTTGGTGCTGATGATGGTTGGCGTGAGTACTACTATTTCTTCGATTGTGCAACAGCGACGAAATGAGATTGGCTTGCGTAAAGCTTTGGGTGCAAGTGCTAGAAGTATTGGTGTGGAGTTCACTGCAGAAGCTGGATTATACGGTTTAGTTGGTGGTATTGCTGGAACAGCAGTTGGATACGTGTTCGCGCGTTTGCTTGCAGCAATGGTATTCGCGCGAGATTTGGGCGTGAATTGGTGGCTAGTCGCGTTCTCTATTGTGTTTAGCGTGGCTGCGTCTTGTGTTGCTGCATTACCGCCTGTTTTGCGAGCTTCAAAGATTGATCCTGCGATTGTGCTTCGAGAAGAATAGTTGTTGAATGTGAGTTTATTAAGAAGTGTGAGTTTATTAAGATTTTTAGTGAAGATTTTAATTAAGGATTTAATATGACAGAGAATATAGAAAATAAGTTGGAAAATACTGATTCTAAGCCAAAAATGCTGTTGACTTTGGATCATATTTCCAAAATTTACGGCTCTCTTCGAGCTGTCGACGATTTGTCGATTACCGTTCCTCAAGGTCAGTGGCTTTCAATTGTTGGTTCTAGTGGATCTGGCAAGACTACTTTGATGAACATTATTGGCTGCATGGATTCGCCATCTAAAGGTTCTGTTGCTTTGCAAGGTCGCAAACTTGAGGATTTGAATGCTGGCCAACTTGCAGATGTTCGTAAAAATGTGATTGGTCTTGTATTTCAAAAGTTTTATCTTGTGCCGCATTTAACAGCAGTTGAAAATGTGATGGTTGCGCAATACTATCATTCTGTTGTTGATGAAGCTCAAGCGATGGATGCTTTGGAGCGAGTTGGATTGAAGGATCGCGCTCACCATTTGCCAAGTCAGCTTTCTGGTGGTGAGCAGCAGCGTGTATGCGTTGCTCGCGCGCTTATTAATTGCCCTAAATTGCTTCTCGCGGATGAGCCGACTGGCAATTTGGATGAAAAAAATGAGCAGATTGTGCTCGATTTGTTTAAGCAGCTGCACAATCAAGGAACTACGATTATTGTTGTAACTCACGATTCTCTGGTTGCTCAGTGCGCGGATCGTGAAATCATGCTTAACCACGGTGTGCTTGTTGGGGAGCGTTGGAATAATGAGGATGCGCGCAAGGAGTACGAGGCGATTGGTGGAAAACCTGCGTTTACGAGTGCTCACGTTGATGAGAGTGTTGCAGAGGCTTTGCAAGACCATGAGCCTACTAAGTCTCCTAAATTAGCGGATTTAGCTGATTAGTCGCGCAAGATTTTAAAATATATAAGATTTAAAGGCGATGATTTCATGATTTCGGATAATATCTTTCACGATGCTTCACAGCATGATTTGAAGTCTAAAAAAGTTGCAAAAACTGTTGCCGCGCTTGCTGTTATAGCTGCATCGTCTGCTATGTTGTCCGCTTGTGGAGAGCCAAAAGCTGTGCCAATGAACGATGAGTTCGCTGGCAATTCTGGTCAAAGCGCGGATGATGGCGGTAATCCTTCGGGGAAGTATGATGCTGGCGCTCAGCAATCTCAGTCTTCTGCGCAAAGTGAAGATTCTGGGGATTCTAAAAACCAGTCTAAAACCGATACTGGCAATTACAAAGATGGCGATTACAAAATCAAAGCCACGTATGGTCCTGTTGCAGAAGATAGTTTTGATGTGAATTTAAGCGTTGCAAGTGGTAATGTGAACGGTGTTGAAATTACGCCTCATCCGTTTACGCCGATTTCAAAAAAGCACATGAATGCTTTTGCTAGCGCTATCTCTGGAAAAATAGTTGGAAAACCGCTAAAAGATTTGCATATTTCGGTTGTTGCTGGAGCAAGTTGGACTAGCGATGCATTTAACAAGGCGCTTGACGTTGCTCGCCAAAAGGCTTCAATTCAATCCGCGCAATAAATGTACTCAGAAGTTAGTACTCAACGTAATGGTAAATTGTCAACAAGTTTGGCGAAAGGCTTGTTTTTGGCAAAGGTCTACTGTTTCACAAAAAATCTGTGGAACGTTTAGGTGGATCTTTAAGCGCGCAAAAAGATGATGACACTTGGCTGGTCAATGTTGTTATTCCGCTAAACTAGCATCACTCAAACTCTCGATTTATCGTGGCAGTTTTTGCTAATTTTGCGATTTTTGCCACGATAACGCACAGATTATTTATTCTAGTTTTCTAAAAAATCTGCTTATTTTTAATAAAATCTGCAATGTTTACGTGCTTAATGCCGTTACGTTTTTGTATAAGCGAATCCATGGTCATAACATATTTTTCATAATTATCATGAATAGCTTCTAAAGCCCTATACTCGCGATCTTCTGTTTCCCGACTCAACAAAATCGTATAAGCTACTTGCACGTAAGCATAATCCATATCTGCATTGCGCAGAATGAAATCGCACTCCAACTTTCCAATACGTCCAACGCTTACAGAGTATCCAAAGCTTTTAGCATATAAGTACACAATATTTTCCAAAGTAGGACCATAGTTTATGCGATTATCCGTATTTAGAGCGTAATAAAAACTTAAATCTGCTAAGTAATACTTCTTTTCTCCAGAAAGAGCACGCTTTGATTTCATATCGAAACGTGGGCATTCATAAATGATTTTCGCATCTGAAAGAACACGAATATACCTTGCTAAAGTAGTACGACTTATAGCTAATCCATTCTTCTTTAAAGATTCACACAAGCTATTGATACTAGTCGTAGCGCCAAAATTGTTAATAATATAGTTACGTACCGCTTCAAACGCTTGCGTATCTTTAATTTTTACTCGAGTTTTAATATCTTTATCAAAAATTTCTTTAATAACATTACTTACATACGTTCGTTTGTCGCCCATATTATCTATGGAAACAGTACGAGGGAAACCACCTTCGAGAATATAATTATTAAGCTCTTTACTAATGTCGGAATCTACTGGTTGATCATAGAATTTTTTGAAATCTTCATACTCGTCAAAACTTAGCGGAAACATCTCAAATTCAAGATATCTTCCAGTTAATTTTGTTGCTAATTCGCCACTTAACAAGTAAGAATTAGATCCCGTTATAAAAATAGAATATTCGCCTTCTTCTCGAAATCCGTTTACTACTTCTTCAAATCCTTTAACATTTTGTATTTCATCTAGAAACACGTATTTTAAGCCGCTAGTATTAGTAAGTTTTTCTATAAGAGCGTCAAGCTGATCGGCTGTTTTTACATTTCTGTATTCGCGCTTATCAAGATTTATATAAATAATATTAGATTCTGGAACTGGATTATTTCGTTCTTTAAGCTCATCGATAATCGTGCGCATAAGACTTGATTTACCACATCTGCGAATGCCAGTAATCACTTTTATAAGATCGCTATCATCGTAAAACGCGCGAATTTTGCTAAGATACTTTTCGCGGCGATACAGTTTTTCTTGATTCACGGTCATAGCAAAATCCTTTTACAAGAGCCAAACGCCTTTTTCGTATTGGCGTATGAGTTATATTATATCGCAAAAACCAAGTTATCGTGGCAGTTTTTGCTAAATTTGCATTTTCTGCCACGATAACGTGTGATTGTGTTGAGTATATTGCAAAATAATATAATTTAGATTATTATAATTACGATTATAATAATCGCGATTATATTAAATAGAGCGTATATTCGTCAGCAATAAGATGCGCTGAAAAATATGCAATTATTGGCGTATCGGCAGGTGGAATATGGTTTTTGTTGGCAGACAAGACGAGCTACAAGTACTGGAAAAACTGTATGAAAA
Source organism: Gardnerella sp. KA00255 (assembly GCF_049244095.1). Taxonomy (NCBI): domain Bacteria; kingdom Bacillati; phylum Actinomycetota; class Actinomycetes; order Bifidobacteriales; family Bifidobacteriaceae; genus Gardnerella; species Gardnerella sp. KA00255. The sequence goes on along the minus strand of NZ_CP058374.1, from coordinate 948,226 downwards.
CAGCAAACACTCGTTCCAGATGGCAATAGTTTATGGTCGAAGACGAATAGGAAAAACTTCGCTTATTTCACAATTTTGTAAAAATAAGCGCGCAATACTTTTTACTGCTCGCGAACAAACTAATATCGAGAATTTGCGTGATTTCTCGCGAACTGTGTACGATTTCTTCAATCTACCGTCAACTACAGGATCGTTTAATAATTGGAACGACGCTCTCGATTTTATTGCACGACAATCTAGTAGCGCAAATCAAAGCGCTTCTCAATCCCCACTTATTCTAGTTTTTGACGAATTTCCTTACGCAGCTCAAGCAGATAAATCCCTAGCGTCAACATTCCAAGTTGCAATAGATCATAAATTTAAGAACGCGAACATGACTCTTATTTTGTGCGGCAGCAACGAAGGATTCATGGAAAGTGAAGTTCTTGGTAAAAAGAGTCCGCTTTACGGAAGACGTACCGCACAGATTCGCTTGCAACCATTTGATTTTTTTGAAGCATCTGAACTTATGCCAAATAATGCTACTTGGGAAGATAAAATCAACTATTTTGCATCCCTTGGAGGAACGCCATACTATATTGAACAGTTAGATAATAAGTCTTCGCTTGCTGAAAATCTTGAGCAGCTATGCTTTAATATTTCGGGAATTTTGTACGCTGAACCAGACATGCTTATGCGCCAAGAATTGCGCGATCCTTCAACATACAATAGTGTGCTCAATGCTCTTGCAACTGGATGCAATACTCCAACTTTAATATCGGATCGTATTGGATTGCCGGCTACATCAGTGAACGTGTATTTGAAAACATTAGAAGGCCTCGGATTAATTGAAAGAAATATTCCATTCGGCATGAATCCACTTCATTGCAAAAAAGGATTATGGCAGATTTGTGACCCATTTTTTGCGTATTGGTATAGGTTTGTAGCGCCTAATAAAGGATTGATTGAACGCGGACTTTCACACGCTGCCGCAAGTAGTGTTCTTGGTGGCGAACATGAAGTATTTAGTACTTTTGTAGGTCAACAGTTTGAGAAAATGTGCGAACAGTGGATTGTGCGCCAATGCAAAATTGGCAGAATGGACTTTTTGCCAACTAAGTTAGGTAAATGGTGGGGTGCGGATCCTATTGCTCGTGAACAAACTGATATCGATATTGTTGCAGAAGACGATATTAACAAGCAGCTTCTTATTGCAGAATGTAAGTGGCGTAATAATCTTAACGAAGCTGAAGCAGTGAGCAAGTTGTTGCAGCGAGCAACTTTAGTTGAGAATGCAAAAAATCGCGATTATAAGAAAATATTTATGTTGTTTACAAAGTATCCAACTTCTTATAATCCTCGTCATGCTAAAACAAGCATCAACTTTGTTGACGCGCAAACAATGTTTTTTAATTGATTACGAGACAATAGTTACGAGACTATATTGCGTAGCAATAATCACAAGTTATCGTGGCAGAAATTGCAAAATTGTATCCTGCAGGATAAAATATTTTTATGGAGATACTTAAAACAGATGAGTATCGCAATTGGATGAAAAAATGGTAAATATAAGTAAATGGGATGCGAGTGAGTATCTTGAGGACAATGATGATGTTATTGCGTATCTCAATGCCGCAGCAGAACTTAACGATCCTCGCTTGTTGCAAGCTGCCATAGGTGATATTGCAAAAGCTCGAGGAATGAAAGAGATTGCTCAAAAAGCTGAGGTCGGAAGGGAAAGCCTTTACAAAAGCCTAAGACGAGACGGCAATCCTAGTTTTCAGACTATTGCGAAGGTTGTTCAAGCGTTAGGCGGACGCATTGCAATAGAACCTGCAAATGCGTGATATACCCATTTATCGTGGCAAAAATTGCAAAAATCGCAAAAACTGCCACGATAACTCGGTTAAAAATATGGCGTTACAATTCTTTGTTGCTTTTACACTACAAAAAAGATAAAATGTTAGTATGAAAGCAACAGAAGTGAGGCTATTGTGTCAAACAAAGAGATACTCCTTAACTATTTAGATAATAATCATGGAATAATTACATACAAGGATTGTAAAACATTAGATATTCCAACTATATATTTAACTCGTTTGAAAAACGAAGGTGTTCTTAATCGAATTGAAAGGGGGATTTTCCTCTCTTCCAATGGTGATTATGACGAATATTACTTCTTTCAATATCGTTATCCACAGGCCGTATTCTCTTATGTTTCAGCTCTTTATCTTCAAGGTTTTACAGATGAAATTCCACAACATCTTGAAGTAAGCGTTCCTAGAGGATATCGTTTTAATAATCCACCCTCAAATTTAGCTATTCATTGGGTTTCAAGATTGTATAGCAAGTTAGGCGTCACTACAACGGCTACCCCAATGGGGAATGAAGTACGTGTCTATGATTTTGAACGTATTATTTGTGATTTTATAATAAACAGAAACAGCATTGATTCTGAACTCTTTGTTAAAACTCTTCAAGCTTACAGTAAGCATAATGGGAAAGATCTTATAAAACTTCATGAGTATGCAACAAAAATGAATATATCCAATAAAGTTAAGCAAACACTGGAAGTGCTATTGTGAATAAGATAAAATTAACAGTGGCAAAATTATTCGAAAAAATATAGTTATACAAAAGAAATAACATTTTCAAGCGTACTTGATGAAATTATAAACTTATTGAACGTTCTTAACGCTAAGCAAGATGACTAAATTTTGTACCCATTGGCGACAAGACGACAATTTTGGCGACATAAAAATGTCGTTTTGCATCATATTTCTCATGCTCATTCTTGACAAACTCATACAACAACTTTAATATTTTTAATAAAAGTTTAATTTAATTAAAGTTTTATAGGTTGACGAAAGGGGTGATATGGATCATATTCCAAAATGGATGGCTAATCTCACAGACGAAGATATGTCGTTTATAAAGAACTTTGTATTATCGTCTGGATCGTTAAAAGAAATGTCGCAAATGTATCAAGTCTCTTATCCAACGATGAGAATCAGGCTTAACAAGCTCATTGAAAAACTGCGCATAAGCGATAATGAACCAGAAGACCCGTTCGTTCTTTTAGTAAAGAGTCTTGCTATTGACGATAAATACGATGTTGACACAGCTCGAACACTCATAAACGAATATAGAAAAAGAAAGGATGAATCATGAGCTATGCATTATTTGGTCCAATAATTGACATTCTTATTGCACTTGTTATATGTGCTTTAGTGTTCTTTATTGCAAGAAGTCTTATTCGATATGCGCATTCTCTTAAGAAAGACGATAAGTCATCTAAGCAGTCTGCAGAAGATAAAAGAATTGCGTTACAGGACTTATAAAACACAAAATACCAAGTTATCGTGGCAAAAATTGCAAAATTAGCAAAAACTGCCACGATAACTTCATAAGCACGCCTCTATTTAAAAATAGTTCCAAAACGGAAATATTCTTAAATATTGATTGCTGAGAACATACAAACTGCTAATAGTAAAAGTTTTTAAAAAGTTTTCTAAAAGCACTATCGTTAAAAATAGGTACACCTATTTGTATAGATAAAATCTGCACGTTAGTATGTTGGTAATTTACAAAACGAGAATCACGAGGAGGTGCTTATTATGACTAATCCTTTGCGCGGTATACGAGAAGAAGATATCGTCAAGTACTTTAAAGAGCACAATCTTTCAGTTGATAAAACGTATGTATTTACCATGAAATACGACCCTTGGTGGAAAGATTTAATCAAACTATTTTTGTTACCTAAATTATTCTATGTAGCACAAAGCGTTGATGCGCGTATTGTTGCTGCCACTGATAATGAGTTTATTGTTGTTAATCCGAATGTCATTTTAGGCTCGGGTAATCTAGCTAAATTAGACGATAAGCATCTTCGTCGTATTGCGTGGAATCAACTCACTAATTTTGAAGTTATAAATAAGCCAACAACTCAAATAATTCGCTTTACTGTCAATAGTAAAACCGAAGAATGGAGTGTGCCAACGGAAAGTGCTAGCGTATGGCACTTTAATGTGTACAATCTTGATAATTTGAGAAAAACAGTACAATCGCACATCTCTTGATAATCGGATTCTAAAACAAGATACCATATATTGTATGAACACTACTTACGCAATTGTTGATAATGACACGCTTGTATTGCGATATATGCAACTTCTTCTAAAAAGTCGTTTGCCTGAAAACTTTGTTTGTGCATGGATGTGTTCTTCTGCAAAACAAGCTATTCATCGTTGCGTTACAGAAAATACTCCTGACGTACTTTTAGTAGATATGTCAATGAGAGAAATGAGTGGTGTTGATGTAATTAAAGCAATTCGCGAACGCAATAGCAATATTGTTTTAATTGGCATTACTTCCTACATGCTAGATGAATACGTATTGCAAGTTGCTAAGTCGGGTGGTCAAGCGTTAATACATAAAGACAATTTATCAGACGTAGTTGCAGCTATCCAATCGCGCGCAACAAGCTACGGGTGTCCAGAATTGCCACAATATATTGACTATTTTCACACTCCGCAAGAATCATTTAATATGATTTCTCAACTTCCGAAGACTTCAGTTTTGTCTCCTCAAGAATCGGAAATTATGCGCTTGTGCAAACAGGGATCTTCTACGAAAGAGATTGCAGATCAGCTTAATGTGAAAGTTTCAACAGTCAACACGCATTTACGGCGTATTTATGGAAAACTTCAAGTTAAAAGTCGCATGCAGGCGCTCGCTGCGCTCGCAAAATACTCGCATGACATATAACGTGTAAGAAATTAACGTGTAAAAGTAGGTAGTTATGAAATTATTAACGCGTATGATCAATTTTTTGCCGCATGATGCTTGGCAGAAAATTGGAATTTGTGCAATCATAAGTTGTACTTTGATTCTTGAAATTTGTTCCTATAATAATCTTCATTACTACTCTAATTGGCATGCAATTACAGTTGAAATAGTATGGATTGTAATCTGCTTATGCATTGCAATATGGCCACGTAAAGCATCTTTTATTGTGCTCATTTGGATGCCGTTGGTAATTGTTGCACCCAATATCAACTATTCATCTATGATGCTTACCATATTGATTTGTTTGGCAATTGCTGTAATTACTCAACCTTGGTACACAGTGCTTTCTTCTTGCGGAGTTTCTTCATGGTTCTTTATTATATGCGATTTTCAAAACGCTTATGTGTTAGCGTGGTGGCTTCTTATCACTCTTATTTCTAGCGCAATCGTAAAATACTATATTTCTACTATTCACCAACAGCAGGAACAGTTATTTGCACAGCGTTACAACGTTTTTCAAAAATATGCCACTATTGCCGCAATTCGCATGCACGATGAAGTAACTAATGAGCTTTCCAACATTATGATGATGGCTCAACAATCTATTGAACCTCAAACAACTCATGAGCAAGAACACGAAAATTCGCGAGAGATTCTTCAACGTGCTACTACAACTCTTCATAGAGCACGTAATATCATTTCTCTTCTTGACAATGCTACAACTATAAGCACTGGCGATGTTATGCAATCGACTACATGTTATAAAGATTTTTGTACAGGCTTACGCGTTTTATTTGACTGTGAACAAAAGTCGTTTGAAAAGCTTGGCTATATTGGTTCCATTGACTTTAGTAGTGATTTAGCTGCTGAAGATTCTCGGTCAATCCATTTGCCTTTTGAAGAATGTGCTCAAATTGAGTATATTTGCCGAGAACTGCTTGCGAACGTAAAAAAGCATGCTGCAAAGCCTAAAGAATACGCTATGAATGTAATGCTTAATGACCATGAATGTCATATTACGTGTATAAATAGTGCACAACGAGGTATTCTTGCTAACTTGCAATTAGGATATGGACTGCGTTTTCATAAGATACTTGCGGAACGCGTTGGCGGAACTTTTAAAGTTATTGAAGATGGCGATTCGTGGATTATTAATGTACACGTTCCACTTCATGTAGAGAAATAGTCATTGTGCAAGAATAAATTATTGTGCTTTCTTGCGCTTTAATCGAGTATTTGGACGCTTTTTAATCGAGTATTTGGACATATTTCAACCGAGTATTTGGACGCGTCTGCTGCATGGCAGATACAAGTAGGCGGTTAATTTGCAATGCAGAATGCTGTTTCGTTGCTATGCTATACACGTTATCGTGGCAGAAATTGCAAATCTAGCAAAAACTGCCACGATAACGCCATAAGTACGCGGATATTTAAAAATAGTTCCAAAATGGAAATATTCTTAAATAATTAAATAAAAAAAGAGGTTGCTTATGAAAAGTACATAAGCAACCTGACTGATTAACTAATTAACGAAGCAATGAAACAACTAAGTGACTAGAAATCCCAATCATCGTCGTCGGTTTCAACAGACTTGCCCATAATGTAGCTGGAACCAGAGCCAGAGAAGAAGTCGTGATTTTCGTCGGCTGCAGGAGAAAGAGCTGCGAGAATTTCTGGGCTTACGTGTGTTTCTTCTTCGCTGTACTTAGCAGGGTAGCCAAGGTTCATCAAAGCTTTGTTAGCGTTGTAACGCACGAAATCAAAAACGTCATCGTGGAAGTCAAATCCTTCGTAAATCTGACCAGAATACTCAACTTCCAAATCGTACAAAGTATCAAGCAAGTTCATAGTGAACTTTTCAAGATTCTTCTTATCGTTCTCGCTTCTAAGCTCCAATCCGCGCTGGAACTTGTAGCCCGAGTAATAGCCGTGAATAGCTTTATCGCGCAAAATCAAGCGAATCATATCTGCAGTATTCATCATCTTACCGCGAGAAGCAAAGTAAAGCGGAAGATAGAAGCCCGCGTAAAGAAGCAACGAAGAAAGCATGGTCGCCGCAATCTTGCGCTTAAGCGGATCTTCGCTCTCGTACTCGCAAAGCACTGTGGTAACGCGCTGCTGCAAAACGTCGTTTCCAACAGCCCAACGATAAGCTTCGTCAATCTCTTCGCTAGAGCAAAGAGTGGAGAAAATAGAGGAGTAGGAGCGAGCGTGAATCGACTGCATAAAAGCAATATTCGTGTAAATAGCCTGCTCGTGCTCAGTGCGAGCGTGCTCAATCTGGCAAAGCTCACCAATAGTTGCCTGGCTGGTATCAAGCAAAGTCAAGCCTGTAAAAACGCGAGTAGTAGTCTTGCGCTCAAGGTCGGTGAGGGAACGCCAAGAAGGAATATCGTTGCTCAGCGGAACCTTTTCTGGAAGCCAGAAGTTAGCAATAAGACGATTCCAAACGTCCAAATCCTTGTCGTCAACAATATTATTCCAATTAACTGGGCGCACGCGCGAACCGTGATGGTAGCGGTACTGAGCTGGGGTGATAGAAGCTGCCATCATAGCGTCGTCTGCGATTACGCGATTCGTGCCGAAAGGCTTATCGAGACTGCTTCTAAGCTCGGTTGGGCTGAGTTCTGTCATAATTACTCCTGATTCTGTGTTTACGTTTTATAAAATTTTTAAGTTTTTGATTTGGCGTTCGAAAGATTTGCAATCATAAGGTTTACAGCGTGCAGCTTACGCAACCCTCGATTTCAGTACCTTCCAAAGCCTTCTGGCGAATACGAATGTAGTAAAGAGTTTTAATTCCCTTACGCCATGCGTAAATCTGAGCCTTGTTCAAATCGCGAGTAGTAGTAGTGTCTGGGAAGAACAAAGTAAGCGACAATCCTTGATCCACATGCTGAGTTGCTTCAGCGTAAGTATCAATAATCGCCTTCCAGCCAATCTCGTATGCATCCTTAAAGTACTGCATATTGTCATTCGTCATATAAGCGGCAGGGTAGTAGACGCGACCAACTTTGCCTTCTTTACGAATCTCAATACGCGAAGCAATCGGGTGAATCGAACTTGTGGAATGATTGATGTACGAGATTGAACCAGTTGGAGGAACAGCTTGCAAATACTCGTTGTAAATGCCATCGCGCAAAATCTCGTCGCGCAACTGCTCCCAGTCTGAAACGGTTGGAATTGCAACGTTAAAACGAGCAAACAAATCACGAACCGCTTGAGTGCGAGGTTCCAACGAGCGGCTGCCATCTGTGTACTTATCGAAATAGTTGCCTTTGCCTGCAGGCTTAGCGTAAGCGCTAGTCTTAAAGCTTGCAAAAGCGTGGCCGCGCTCTACAGCCAAAGCGTGAGAAGCCTTATAAGCGTGGTAAGCAACAGTCATAAAGTACATGTCTGTAAAGTCAAGAGCTTCCTCGCTTCCGTACTGCATATGCTCACGCGCAAGGAAACCGTGCAAATTCATTTGACCCAAGCCAATAGCATGACCTTCTTCGTTACCGCGACGAATTGAAGGTACGGAATCAATCGAAGTGTGTTCGGAGACAGACGTGAGCGCACGTACAGCCAAATCAACGCTTGCGCCCAAATCGCCGTCCATTGCCTTAGCGATATTAAGAGAGCCAAGATTGCAAGAAATATCGCGACCAACGTGGCTATAAGACAAGTCGGCGTTATAAGTACTTGCTTCCTGAGTTTGCAAAATCTCGGAGCACAAGTTGCTCATAGTAATGCGACCCTCAATAGGATTCGTGCTATTCACAGTATCCTCAAACAAAATGTAAGGGTAGCCGGATTCAAACTGAATCTCCGCAAGCGTCATAAAGAATTCGCGAGCGTCGATGTACTTCTTGTGAATGCGAGGATTTGCAACCATCTCATCGTAATGCTCAGTAACAGAAATATCTGCAAAAGGCTTACCATACTCGCGCTCAACGTCGTAAGGGCTAAACAAAGCCATCTTTTCCTTACGCTTAGCAAGTTCGAAAGTAATATCTGGAATCACAACGCCCAAAGAAAGCGACTTAATGCGAATCTTTTCGTCTGCGTTCTCGCGCTTAGTATCAAGGAAACGCATAATATCTGGGTGATGCGCGCTAATATACACAGCTCCAGCGCCCTGGCGAGCGCCAAGCTGATTAGCGTAAGAGAATGAATCTTCCAAAAGCTTCATAACAGGCACAACGCCGCTCGATTGATTCTCGATTCGCTTAATAGGAGCGCCAAGCTCGCGCAAATTCGTAAGAAGCAGAGCCACGCCTCCGCCACGCTTAGAAAGCTGCAAAGCAGAGTTAATTCCGCGCGCAATAGACTCCATGTTGTCTTCCAAACGCACAAGGAAGCAGCTCACAGCTTCGCCGCGCTGAGCTTTACCAAGATTTAAGAACGTTGGAGTTGCTGGCTGGAAGCGGCCTGCAAGCATCTCGTCTAAATAATTGAGCGCTGCTTTTTCGTCGCCGTCTGCGAGTTCCAAAGCGACTGCAGCTGCGCGCTGAGCGAAGTTTTCCAAATACTGCTTGCCGTCAAAAGTCTTCAAAGCGTAAGAAGTGTAGAACTTAAAAGCTCCCAAGAACGTGCCAAAAGTGTGGTGAGCAGATTCTGCGTGCTCGTAGAACTTATCGAGAAACTCGTCGCTGTACTTTCCGAACACGTTGCCGTTGTAGTAGTAGTTGTCAATCAAATAGTTCAAGCGCTCGCGAGTGGAAGCAAACTTCATGCTGTGATCTTGCACGTAACCCGAAACGTAAAGCTTTTCTGCTTCTTGATCTTTATCAAACTGAATGCCTTTTTCTGGGTCAAAAAGGCCGAGCATAGCGTTAAGAACGTGGTAGTCGCGGCTGTTGCGAATACGCTCTGCTGTGCTGCTATTAGTGCTGGCAGTGCTGGCGTCGTCAGTGTTATCAAGATTAAGCGCAGTAGATTCGCTCATCGGATCCGTGCTATTCATGGGTTTTATTCCTTTCCTAGTGCGTTAGTTTTGTTTTTCAAACGCTGGTTGTTTTGTTGCTTATGTATCTTTTGTTTATTTCGTTTCTTCTGTTTCTTTTAGTTGCCTTAAAAATCTTGGTATTCCCTGTGCTACTTTTTCAATATCTTCTTGAGTTCCCGTGAGCTCAAACGAATACATATTTGGAATTCCGCACTTTCCAGAAATTTGACCGCCTGCAGCGCAATATGCTTCTCCAAAATTCGTATTTCCGGAAGAAATTACTCCGCGAATAAACGAACGATTTTCGCGATTATTTAAGAATTTGCGCACTTGAATCGGTATCGCTTTCTTAATGTTTCCACCGCCGTAAGTCGGAACAATCAAAACGTATGGCTCGCGTACGTTTAGTTCTGGTTCTTTTGGGCGAAGTGGTATGCGATAAACGTTCACATTATTGCTTGGGAAGTCGCAATTTTTCACGAATCTCAATGTATTTTCGGAGACGGAAGAAAAATAGACTACAGCTCCGATTGATTCGCCTTGTGCGCATGCTTCTGGCTCACTTGGTTGTGTTATATCTTCTTGTTCACACATTTTTATGCTTCTTTTGCTGTTTCTGCGGAAGTTCCGAGTTTGTCTGCAATTTGTGCGATTAAATCTGGGCGGTACCCACTCCAGGATGCGTCTGGAGCAATAACCACTGGAGCTTGACGGTATCCAGCATTTTTTAACTGTTCGAGTGATTCAGGGCTTTTTGACAAGTCCACAGTTTCGAAGTTCACGCCAAGTTTTGTGAACTGTCGCTTAGTGGCATCACACTGTGGGCAATGAGGTTTGGTAAACACTGTAATAGTCATTTCAATCTCCTCTGGTGATGGGGAATTTTTAATTCCGTGTTGTATCGACAAAAGCCAAATAGCCAGCATACTACCAATAAGTACTATTTGTAGTGGTGTGTCGAACATACAATCACTACATATAGTTGTTGTCAGAATTGCTAAAAATAGCATTTTTGTAAGCGTGTCGTGCTGATTAAGAGATTTTGGATGATATTTTGGAAGTGTGTAAATGTAATCTATATCACAAAATTTATTATCTGCGTTTAATTATTTTAAAACTGGATTTCCTTGTGCACATCGGTAGATAAAATTAAAAAGTGCGTTTCTTGAAGGGGCGTAACGCGAAAGAATCGTGCATGTTTTATTAGTAATGCAAATTCTTTAAATTACTTGGGCGCGTGCAAATTGCTTTAGTATGCAAAGCTCGTGCAAATAATATAACAAGATAAAAGATAAGAGGTGTCATTATGACGGAAGCCCAGGCAAATATTGGCGTTGTTGGTTTGGCGGCTATGGGGTCGAATTTAGCGAGAAATCTTGCGCATCACGGCAATACAGTTGCTGTTTACAATCGTCATTATTCACGCACCGAAACTTTGATGAATGAGCATGGCAGTGAAGGTGCTTTTGTGCCTGCTAAAACTGTTGAAGAATTCGTGGCTTCTTTGAAGCGTCCGCGCACTGCAATCATTATGGTAAAAGCTGGTGCTCCTACGGATGCTGTTATTGAAGAACTTGCAAATGCTATGGAGCCGGGAGATATTATCGTAGACGGCGGAAACTCTTATTTTGAAGACACGATTCGCAGAGAGCGTGATATTCGTGCGCGTGGTCTTCATTATGTTGGTTGCGGTGTTTCTGGCGGCGAAGAAGGTGCGCTTCGTGGTCCTTCGATGATGCCTGGTGGCACTGAGGAATCTTGGAAGACTCTTGGTCCTATTTTGAAGTCTATTGCTGCTGTTGCTGAAGGTGAGCCTTGCGTAACCCATATTGGCACTGATGGTGCTGGACACTTTGTGAAAATGGTTCACAATGGCATCGAGTATTCGGATATGCAGCTTATTGCCGAAAGCTACGATTTAATGCTTCGCGGTTTGGGAATGAAGTCCGACGAAATTGCAGACGTATTTAGCGAGTGGAATAAGGGCGAACTTGATTCTTATTTGATTGAGATTACGGCTGATGTGCTTCGTCAGAAGGATGCTAAGACTGGTAAGCCTTTGGTTGAAATGATGGTGGATCACGCTGGCATGAAGGGCACTGGCACTTGGACTGTACAGTCCGCGCTTTCTCTTGGAATACCAGTTACCGGTATTGCTGAAGCTGTGTTTGCTCGTGGACTTTCAAGCCAGGTTGCTTTGCGTGAAGCTGCTGAAAACCAAGGTTTAACTGGCCCAGACATGCATTTTGATTTGAACGATGCTGAGCGCAAGGCGTTTATTGAGGATATTTGCCAAGCTTTGTACGCTTCTAAGATTGTTTCTTACGCACAGGGCTTCGACGAGATTGCAGCTGCTGCAATTGAGCATGATTGGAAGATTGACCAGGCTGCTGTTGCTCGCATTTGGCGTGGTGGATGCATTATTCGCGCTCAGTTCTTGAACCGCGTTTCCGAGGCTTTTGAGTCTGGTGAAGCTAGCGTTTCTTTGCTTTTTGCTCCTTACTTTAAGGATGCTATTGAAAAGTCTCAGGCTGCTTGGCGTCGTGTTATTGCGCGTGCAGTGGAGCATGGAGTTCCTGTTCCAGTATTCTCTAGCTTGCTTGCATACTACGATGGCTTGCGTTCCAAGCGTTTGCCAGCCTCGTTGATTCAAGCTCAGCGCGATTTCTTCGGCGCACACACTTACGGTCGCATCGACGAGCCAGGCGTATTCCACACTTTGTGGGCAGATCCTAATCGTCCAGAAGTAAAGCAAGACTAAATCAAAATAATATTTAGAACAAGCAGGCCTCTGCATAATAATGCAGAGGCCTGTTAGTTATTGTTCTGAGTATTATGCATGTTGCTAAGAGCTATGCAGATTATTGGATTGCAGCTTGCAGTGTGCCTGCGGTGGTCATCCAAGAGATTTCGTCAGTTCCGTTTGCAAAAGATGCAGGATATTCCGGATTATCCGCACTCGAAAGTACGTTCATTAAAGCAGCACCCTTTTCTGCACCAGCAGTCAAGAACCAAGTGCGGCGACTGTGAGCTAATACAGGAACAGTAAGCGACAATCGCATTGGAGGAAGCTTAGGGGAGTGGTTTACGCCAACAACAATGCGCTCGCGATTATTAACCTGTGGCAATCCTGGGAAGAGTGAAGCCATATGCGAGTCCGGTCCCATGCCGAGAATTGCTAAATCAAACACTGGCTCTTTTCCAAGCAATCCTATGATTTCTTCCTCATAGTCGCGTGCTGCATCATCTAAAATAGCATCATTTTCAGCGTCGCTGGCTGCTGCAATTTCCTTTGCGCTACGCTCATCTGCAGGCATCTCGTGAATATGAGATTCTGATAAAGCTTTATGAGAAGTAAGTAAGTCAAGCAGTGCTTTGCGAGTCTTGCGTGCGTTGCGATCCTCGCTATCGTAAGCTACGAAACGCTCATCTGCCCACCAAATATGCACTAGATTCCAATCAATCACCGTCAAAAGTGGGTTGCTGGCAAGCATTTGGAACATGCGTATTGAGTCCGTGCCGCCAGTAATAAGTAAATGGAATGGTTTGTCGAGATTGTGCACATTAGCTTGTGACTCCATAACAAGAATTGCCAAGCGTTGAGCTGCAATGGCTGAAAGCACATCGGGATTATTGTAGCAGTAAACGCTTGCTTTATGTGCAAAGGTGACTTCATTATCTGCCATATTCATTTCCTCAATTTCTTATTTTTTTTTAAACGATTCGTGCGCTACTTTTAATTTCGCTTTAGTTGCCTAGTGTTTCATTTACGTATTACTTTACTTACGTATTGCTTCATTTATGTAATGTATCACGTAATGTATCACGTAATGTATCACGAATTTTCAGTTGGATTATCTCGTACAAGTTGCGCATAAATTTCGTCAGGATCGATACGTCGCAATTCTTCGCTTAAGCAATCATCCAGAGTACGAATAGGAAGCGCAATAGGCTGTGCAGCTTGCCCAGGAAGACTAATCATAGCCTGATCGTCTCCATCGGGGCGAGTAAGTGACAATATACCATCTTCTCGCTCAAATGTAACTGAATTAATAGCCTTAGCTTTAGGATCTTCCACTATTTCTACAGGCACATGCAAACTACTCTTAAGCCAAGCTGCAAGCAAATGCAAAGATACGTAGTGAGTAGGGCCTACAACTTTCGCTCTAAGAATAGGCAAATGTGGAGGCTGATCAAGCATAGAAGCAAGTAACGCACGCCAAGGAGTTAAACGCGTCCAAGATAAATCAACATCTTTAGGAGACCAGTTTTTGCGCAAGTTTTGAACAGTTTTAAAAGTATCGTCTGATCTCTGTGCGTCAGTAATTCTGCTGCTTGCCATAGCTCCAAGCAAATCGTGAGCAGGATCTTCAGGAGCATTAGTTGGCCACCATGCCACAATCGGAGCATCTGGAACCAGTAGAGGAATAACAAGTGTATCCGGATGGCGAACTAAGCCATTATGTGGATACAAAATAATAATTTCACCAGCTCCAGCATCCGCGCCGAAACGCACTTGAGCGTCAAGATTCGGCACAACTTCACCGCGCTCAGCAGCGTGCTCACTAGACCAATCGCGAACAATTGCAATAACACGGCAAGGATGCTCGCGGCTAGCATTATTCGCAGCTCCAAGCGCATGCTCTAACTCTTTAAGAGTTGTATCAATAAGCAAAGTAAGCACGCGACCAGTAGCAGATTCACCGCGCTCTTCGTGTAATTCGTCAATTTTAGCCGCGATTTTGCTTGTATTAGTATCAGGAAGATTGATAATCATGGCAGCCTCCAATGGCGATTATCTCGAGCAAGCATAGCATCAGCTTCTGCAGGACCCCACGTTCCAGCGCGATACGGTTGCGGTTGTGTGCCAAGCGAGCTCCAGAATTCCTCAATAGGGTCGAGAATTTTCCAACTTAAATCTACTTCTTGCGTAGTTGGGAATAGCGGTGGCTCGCCAAGAAGTACATCAAGAATTAATCGCTCGTAAGCTTCAGGGGAATTTTCTGTAAAAGAGCGTCCGTAACTAAAGTCCATAGAAACGTCACGCACTTCCATAGCAGTTCCTCCAGGAACTTTCGCACCAAAGCGCATAGTAACACCCTCATCCGGCTGAACTCGAATCACAATAGCGTTACTACCAAGTTCGCGCACAGCAGTAGACTCAAACGGCAAATGCGGAGCACGCTTAAAAATAACAGCAATTTCCGTAACGCGCTTACCTAAACGTTTACCTGTACGCAAATAGAACGGAACTCCAGCCCAACGGCGAGTATCAACATCCAGTCGTACTGCAGCATACGTTTCAGTAGTGCTTTTAGGATCAATGCCTTGCTCTTCCAAGTATCCAACAGCTTTGTAAGATCCTTGCCAGCCGGCTGCATACTGTCCTCGAGCAGTGTTGGCAGCCAAGTCTTGAGGTAGTCGGATTGCGGATAGAACTTTCGTTTTTTCAGCAGTCAAATCGCTAGCGCGGAAACTTACAGGCTCTTCCATAGCAGTAAGCGCCATAAGCTGAAGCAAATGGTTCTGAATCACATCACGAGCAGCACCGATTCCATCGTAGTATCCAGCTCTTCCGCCAATTCCAATATCTTCAGCCATCGTAATTTGCACGTGGTCAACATAATTTGCGTTCCAAATCGGCTC
The DNA here is from genome assembly GCF_049244095.1 of Gardnerella sp. KA00255. Taxonomy (NCBI): domain Bacteria; kingdom Bacillati; phylum Actinomycetota; class Actinomycetes; order Bifidobacteriales; family Bifidobacteriaceae; genus Gardnerella; species Gardnerella sp. KA00255. Next base: position 932,883 of record NZ_CP058374.1, on the reverse strand, counting down.
ATACATTGCGTTAGCAAATCGGAAAGCCAGCAAATTTTGCACAGTTTCCTTGCCTAAATAATGGTCAATTCGGAACACAGAATTAGGATCAAAAACTTCAGAAACAACGCGATCTAACTCTCGTGCGCTCGCTAAATCGTGTCCAAAAGGCTTTTCAATAATTACGCGACGCCAAGCATGTTCAGAAGAGTGCGAAAGGCCTGATGCTGCAAGTTGTTGTGCAACAACCGGGAAGCTGGAAGGCGGAATAGACATGTAAAAAGCGTGATTTCCGCGAGTTCCACGATCCCTATCTAATTCGTTTACTGTTTTGCTTAAACGCTCAAACGCGGATGCATCGTCAAAAGTACCGCGCACGAAACGTATGCCTTTAGCAAGATTAATCCAAGTTGACTCACGAAATGGCGTTCTACAATGCTGCTCAATATTCTCGCGCACAAAGTTTACGAAATGCTCATCCGTCCAATCGCGTCTTGCAAAACCGGTTAAACCAAATCCTGGAGGCAAAAGCCCGCGATTAGCTAAATCATATACAGCTGGCATAAGTTTTTTGCGTGCTAAATCGCCAGTAATGCCAAAAATTACTAGGCTGCACGGGCCTGCAATACGAGCTAAACGCAAATCACGCGGATCGCGCAAAGGATTCGTCCAAGTAGATGCGCTTTCCTCATCGCCTTGCAAATTACGTAGTGTCCTCAACTCAGTCATAAGTACTATCGTAATGTTTCTAGGCTATTTTTACACGCGCTTTAGCATTTTTGTTATAGGCTTTTCTTGTAACAAACGCAAATTCCTAGAAAAATCGCCTTATAATCCGCATACCGCAAGTCGAATCATTCTTGCAAATTTAGGGCCTCCGATAGGAGTTAAATGCACTCCGTCATCAGTCAAATATTCAGAATGACCGTTGCTCAAACCATGCCAATCAATAATTCCAACGTTTTTGTGTGTCGCTGCAAATTCACGTAGTTTGGCATTTGTTGCATCCTGCCATGGCTGAGGCACACGTGTTGTAACAAAGTAAACTGGTTTTCCGTGTGCTACGTCAACCAAGTGTTGAAGTAGCGAATCATTATTAGGAGGTCCATTTGTTCCGAGAGCATATACTACAGCGCTACCTTTATGGCCTTCCGATAAATCTTTTTCGAATGCATCTGCGCCTTGATAAATTTGTCTGCTGACTTTTCCATCTACAAAAGCGTTAGGCATTACTTCCAAAATATATGGTTTTGCGCCTTCAGTTATAGAATCTCCGACCATCATTATCTTTGCAGAGCAAGTATCTTTTTTGCTATCGAACTTGAATGTCGACGTTACGAGATTTTCTGGCACTTTCTCAGCAATAGGATTAAGTATTCTTTGCTTTGCTGGAATAGGCGGATTCTTACCCTTCTTTATATTTATGAGTTTTCCAGTAAAACGACGCTTTGCTACAGTCTTATTCGCAGAACCATTTTTATTACTATGATTTGAATTATTTTGATTGTGTTCTGACTTTTGGTGTGAAGATCTTGCTACAGCTGAAAGTTCTGGTCGCAACTGTACGGCGCGTTCATGAGCAATATTCTTCCAATTTAACGGCAATACTATTAGAGCAACTGTAGTTGCTGCGCATACTACTATGAAAAGATCTCTAGCTGCAGACGTTATGTTTACAGATTTGCTAGATACATTAACGTTAGCGTCCACCGCATTTGACGTGTTCAAAGAGAACTTTCGCTTAACTAGAGGCATTTCAAATATGCGATAGAAGCATTCTGCAACCACAACTGTAGCTAAGAATTGCAATATTTGCTCCCACCAAGGCGCAAGATTTGTGCGCGTCGCAGGATTGAAAATCTCAAGCAATGGGAAATGAACTAAATACAATGCAAATGATCTTTTGCCAAGATATTTAAAAGGCGCTAATCCAAGAATCTTATAGCACAAGTTATCTTTTTGGCAGCATGCCCATAGTGCTATTGATGAAACAATTGCAATAAGTGTATATCCGCCGTAATTAAGCCAATATGACATGCTATCCGCGTAAACGTATCCAACAATAAGTACGACTATAGAAAGCAAACCTATTATTGAACGAATCCACGATGCTAACGGCGTAAAAGTATGAGTGAGTTTCTTCGTATTATTAAAAATGTTCTCAGGCAGTTCTTTAATTTCAGATTTAGCATACGAGTTATCAGTTTCACTCGAGTATGAATCCGAGTATGCATCGCCAGAAACATTATTAGGATTGTTTTCAGAATTTGAATCCGAAAAATCTATTTGCAGTCCAGCTCGTAAATCTTGCGGAATATTATATTCATCGTTATTAAATTTATATGACGAGTTAAATTTATCTTCTGAATTAATTGAAGAATTACCGTTTGATACGTTTCGACTATTTTCTAATTTATTAGGCTGTTTTAAGTCTTCCCCAGAATAAGCGTTTTCTTGAGATAAAATTTCTCTCTTGTTTTCTTTATTGCTTAAAACATATGTAAAAGTATCTGCAACAAGCCCTCGGATACTACCTTTAGAGAACCATATTGAATACATTGCTAAAAGCGCGCCGATTAAAAATTCTGATCCTCGCGTATCAAGCGAATAGTAGACGCGAGCTATAGTCATGCCATTGCCGTGCATGAATGTAATAGCAGCCGTTGTTATCACTGAAGCAATAGTTAATAATGCTGTTATTCCAATTCGTATGAATTTAGAATGAACAAGCTTTATAAGCGCCCATAATATGATTGGCCATATTACAAAAGCTTGCATTATAAGGCCTAGATACCATAAGTGTTTAATAGGAGATGGCAGACCCGCTTCGTCAAAGTATGAGACTTTTCGAAGAATATAAGCCATATTGCTAAAGAATCCTGCTCCTGAGAGCGCGTCGGATTGTAATTTAGGCAATAAGCTTGGAGCAAACAGCCATAATATTGGTGCGCTTAAAGCAATAGTTCCAAGTGTTGAAGGCCAAATCCTTTTAATTCGATTCCATAAATACTTAAAGTAATGAATATGTAAGTCGCGGCTATAGATATGTAGTAGCGAAATTGTGCTGAAATATCCAGCTAAAACAAGGAATAAAGTTACTCCTAAGAATCCGCCTTGAAGCATTGCTGGGCGCAAATGGAATGCTACGATTCCGATTATTGCCAATGCTCGTAATCCATCTATAGCAGGATTTCTGTAATGACTGCACTTATTTTTATTATCTTCCGAGGAATTGCTATTAGCGTTCTCGCCCATATTGGGTGTAAGATTTTCAGATTTTCGTGTGCTTAAATTATCTTTCTCAGAAAAGGTCATACTTGCCTGCGGAATAACGGGATTTTTCCCCGTTTTTTCTTTTGCCATCATGCCTGCAATTCGTTCCGTTAAGTACTTAACTAAGTGTATTTTCTTACAAAATCAGAATGATAATAACTACTTATTAAGACACTATAATGCGTTAAGCGTGTCTTAATTTTCTAACTAATAATTGTTGAAATAGCGCGATAATCATGTCTTATGCTTAAGCATTTTTGTTAGGTTTTTATATTTTTCCAAAGTCTTTTTCTAATTTATTTTTGATTAATTGTTTATCTTTAATTTTAACTATTTGAGTTCGTAATATTTTAATTTCTACTATTTTAATTTTAACCATTTTAATTTCTACTCTTTGGCGCGCGGTAAAGTAATAGAGAAAATTATTGCCATGAGCTAAAGGAGTAAAAATGGCTGAAACTTTTAATGTTGTTGTGGAGATTCCACGCGGTTCCAAGAACAAGTATGAAGTAGATCACGAAACTGGTCGCGTATTCTTGGATCGCACTCTTTTCACAGCTATGGGTTATCCAGATGATTACGGATACATTGAAGGTACTTTGGGCGAAGATGGCGATCCACTCGACGCTCTTGTTATGCTTCCAAATTCTGTGTTCCCAGGATGCGTTGTTGAGTGCCGCGCTGTTGGCTTGTATCACATGGTTGACGAAGCTGGCGGAGATGATAAGGTTTTGTGCGTTCCAGCTGACGTTCGTTTCGACGACATCAAGGATATCGATGACGTGAATGAGTATCACAAGGCTGAAATCAAGCACTTCTTCGAGCAGTACAAGGCTTTGGAGCCAGGTAAGGAAGTTCTTCCTGGTGATTTCTGGGCTGGCGTAGAGCAGGCTGAAAAGGAAATCGTTGCAGCTCGTAAGCGCTTGGAAGAAAGCGAAAAATAATTGAATTAATGCAGTAGATTGTTGAATCTACTGCATTTTTTTACCTATATTCATTTTATTTCTTTTATTATATATTTATTTACCAGATACGTTTTGCTACCAGTTAGGCAGAGATTTGAGATTTTTCGCACAGAGCGAAATGAACCTCAGCACGAAGTGGTGATTCATTGAGCGAAGAAGAAAAATTGAAAAATCTCGGTGATTAACCGAAGATTAAAAGACTAAACATGCCAAGAGCTGTCGGAGTTTCTCTTAGAGCAATGTAAAAATCTTGCGATGAGAGAAACTCCGACAGCTCAGCAACATTAGACAGGAAAAGCTCACGCAAAAATTGATTTAGTGATGAGATTATTGCATTATTTTGGGGCTTTAAAACTAGGACAAGTAAGTCTTAATGGGCACTCATAACAGTGCGGATTACGTGCAGTGCATACAGTTCTTCCATGCAAAATTAATCTATGCGAAAGATTAGTCCATTCGTCAGGGGGAAAATACTTAGTTATATCGCGTTCAATTTTTGCTGGATCAGGATTCTTACTACTCCAATCCTTACGCCAACGCAATCTTCCTGTAACTCTTATAACATGCGTATCAACTGGGAAGCCAGGAATATTAAAAGCATTACCTAAGACAACATTAGCTGTTTTCCTCCCAACTCCTGGAAGAGAAGTCAAATCCTTCATTGTATTAGGAACAACACCTTTGTATTCCTCAACCAATTTAATTGAAAGCATAACAATATGCTGAGCTTTTACTCTATAAAATCCTAAAGAATGAATTAAATATTCAACTCTGCTAATTGGAGCTTTAGATAAAGAAAGCGCGTCTGGAAATTCAGAAAATAAATCTTTAGTGACTTCATTAACGCGTTTATCTGTTGTTTGCGCGCTTAAAACAGTAGCAATTAATAGTTCAAATGGATTATTGAAATTAAGAGCACATTTTGGGGATGGGATACTTTTACAAAGCAACGCATACTCATTATGAATACGCGTTGAAAGAGCACTTCTATCACTTTTATTACTTCTGTTAGAAGATTCAAGCACAATCAACTCAGCTTCTCATTGCAGATCTTGCTGCAAGTCTTGAAACCATAGCAGACTTTCTATGGGCAGAAGATATTTCGCGCAACTCGGCTGCTGCAGCCTCATCAATGTCATCGTCGTCTGATTTAAAAGTTTCGTCATAATCTTCTTGAGAAGGTTGAATTAAAGAATCGGAAACAACATGATCGCCAACATTAGCGTCAATGCCTATAGGAATATCCTCAGGTGGGTCAAAACGATATCCAACGTTTCTCACAGTACCAATCACATGCTCGTATTCGCCGCCGAGCTTAGCGCGCAACCTTCTAATATGCACGTCGACAGTACGAGTTCCGCCGTAGTAATCGTATCCCCACACTTCTTGCAATAAATGAGCGCGAGTGAATACGCGACGAGGATGCTGTACAAAATACTTTAATAATTCAAATTCTTTATAAGCTAAATCAATAGGCTGATCATGCAAAGTAACCGTATAACCGCGAGTGTCAACAACTAGGTCTCCTGCGCAAACACATCCATCGCCAGAAACTTCAACGTCCTCTTGAGATGATTCTTCTTGATGCGAAGTAGCCTCAACAAAACGACTTCGCTGTGCTACAAGTCTTAAACGTCCCTCAACTTCTGCAGGTGAAGCACCGGTTAGAATCACATCTGAAACTCCCCAAGTCGCATTTACTACAGTAAATCCGCCCTCTGTAAGGATAAGAATAACGGGCGCTTGTACTCCGGAAACTCGCAATAAATTGCATAATGATTTTGCTGTTGCTAAGTCATCTCTTGCGTCCATAAGAAGAACCGTGCGCTCTGGCATTTTTACAAAACTAGAGGAATCTAACGGTAATACGCGAACGCGATGAGATAACAACGTAAGCGAAGGAAGAACCATGGCAGGCGAGGCACAGGAAGTCATCAAAGTGATGTCTGTCATACATACCTCCAAGCCAAAAAGGTTTACGCCTAACACGCTCTTACTAGAAGTGTAGTCCATAGTGCGAAGATTAGGAAAATTAGACAATATTGATAAAAAATTTTTTATCTAAACACTCATATCAAACTTTTAAATAAACAAAAGCATTCTAAGCTAAAAGTATGTGTTATATAATGGTTTAATACTGTGACACATAAGTAGCAAACATGCGCCTTAAAACATAATAGAAATAATAACGACGCACGATATGCGTAATAGGAGAAGGTATGGATAATACAACTACCACACAAAAACCGGTGACTGCATTTGCAACAATTGCTGTCACTCAAATTTTTTCCGTGGCTGTTATGTTTATAGCTGCAATTCTTCCTTTTTCTACGTTAAAAGCAAGTATGCTAGTTTGCGCACTAATCTTGCTTGTGTTCTTTACGCTATGGCCTTTAAAAGGCGGTAAATCAGATCGCACTATAGCTTTTGTTGCAGGAATTTCATCTCTTTGGTGTGCAGCTCTATCGCTAAGAGGATTATTGCCTAATAGTGTTATAGACAACAATGATTCAGTATCAATGTCTCAGTTCATTGCAGCTATGAAACCTTATGAAAAATGGGCTGTATCTTTTGCACTTATACTTGTTGCGGCAACTTTTGTAAGTTTCGCTCGCCAAATGTTAAGAGAAAAACGAACTAACCTTGTGCGAAATATTTCTCACACTCTTACAGCAAGCGTTGCAACAGCTGCATTGCCTGGTTGGCTTTTCCTGCCTTCTATAATTCGGTTTATGCCATCTTTGCGCAACGTATATGGCGGTTGTGCTGTAGCGGTGATTTGCATTTCGCTAATCATAGTATTTTCAGGAATGGCGCATTTGTGGAATAAAAATGCACAATATGATGCCAAGTGCATAAAGCCAGAAATAGGAATGGCGTTATTGCCAGTAATGCTTTCAGGAATGCTTATTTATGCGGCTGGATTAGGAATGTTATTAGTTGCATAATCTTATGATTTTGTTTTAAATAACAAAAGTTTGAAACTCGAATAAAATAAGCCGATGGGTTTATTTACTAAATACGCTCTGCTATCAGTTAGGCAGAGATTTAAGATTTTTCGCCCAGAGCGAAATGAACCTCAGCACGAAGTGGTGATTCATTGAGCGAAGAAGAAAAATCGAAAAATCTCGGTGATTAACCGAAGATTAAAAGATTAAACATGCCAAGAGCTGTCGGAGTTTCTCTTAGAGCAATGTAAAAATCTTGCGATGAGAGAAACTCCGACAACTCAGCACCATTAAATAGGAAAATCCTGCAAAAATATGTATGGGTTTAATGATGCGCATTAATGTTGCGTTGTTATTCTCATAGTGATATAAGATATCCCATATGTCAAAAAGTAGGTATTCTCACTATAGTCATAGGCGTAATAATAAATTTACCCCGTGGATTGTGTTTATAGCGGTTTTCGCAATTCTATTATCTGTTATGTGGTTCGGATGGCAAATAATAAACGGAAGACCTATACTTTCGCAAATACCTACATTCAGTTCTGTTAGCGGAAAAACCGTTACGATTGGATTGCGTACTGCACCTAAAAGTTTGGATATTCGCACTGATGATAGTGATGAATTGCAGCAGGCGTTATTAGAAAATGTTTACGAAACATTGGTAAATCGTGATGAAAACAATGCTTTAAAGCCGGGTTTGGCTGAATCCTGGGATATTTCCAAGAATGGATTAGTATACAAATTTAATTTGCGTCATGGAGTTAATTTCTCTAATGGAGTTGCTATGGACTCCAAGGCAGTTTTGCAATCAATTAAGCAAGGCATTGTTAATAGATATCCTGGATATGAAGCGTTAGACAATATAAAAAGTATTGATAATACAGATAAATATTCTATAACTATTGAGTTAAATTCACCTGACCCGTTGCTTTTAAGGCGTTTAGCTGGGCGAGCTGGAATTGTTTATGATACAGGTGCTTTTATCAATTACTCAAATAGTGCTATTGGAACTGGTCCTTTTACTGTTGATAGTTATAAAAATGGCGACTCTCTTGTAATGCGTTGCAATGATAGATATTGGGGTACTCGTCCAAAATTAGGCGGAATTACGTTAAAGTATTTCAAAGATGACGCTTCTTTAACTGAAGCTATGTCTAATGGCAGTATTCAGATGGCTCTTCCTTTGGAAGGAAAAGATAATAAGCGTTTGGCTTCCGTTAAAAATGTGACGCTATCTAAAGGAAAGAGCACGCAAATAAAATTTATTGCTTTCAATAGTAGTAATAATTTATCCGTTTCTAGTGAAGATTGGATTCGTAGAGGATTCTGCTATTCTGTTGACCCGAAGTGGGCTATAGATTCTGACGGTAATGGTGGCGTGCCTGTTGGCGGACCTATTGATTCGCTTTCTCCAGGTTATGAGGATTTGACTAAAATATTGCCGTTTGACAAAGCTCAAGCTAGAAGGCATTTTAGCTACTTTTCTCCTAGATATTTCAAGACGGTTGTATTCATTGCTCCAAAAGAAAATGCAGATTTAGCTCGTAAAATAGCTGATTCTATATCTTCAACTAGCTATGCGAAAATTGATTTACAGATTTTAGACAGTAAAGAAGTTGATAAGCGTATTAAAGAAAGAAAATACGATTTGGCTTTAACTTCTATTAATCACACTTTAGATATAGATGCATTTGTTAATCCTAACTCGCCTTACGCGTTCCAGAATTCTGATTCGCAGAAATCTTATTCTGATGCAATGAATTCGCCGAATGCTGCTGGATATGAAGTGAATATAAAGAAGTATGCAAAGTATCTTAAGAATAATGCCGCTGCTGCTTGGATTTATGCGCGCAATAGTGTAGTTGCTGTTAAGTCAAATATTGAAGGATATCCTAAGAATATGACTGATCAGTTGATGCCTTTGCGTGATTTGAATGTGAAGTAGAAATCGTAAGATTTGCGTTGTCGCGCTGAGTTTCTAATATTCAGTTCATGAGTGAACAGGATAATAACACAGTAAAGCACGCACATTTAACGCCTCTTCCTAACAAAGTTGGCGTTGATGGTCTTGAAGACAAGTGGCGTGGTAATTGGGACGAAGCTAAGACTTACGCATTCCATAATTCTCGCGATCGTAAGGCCGTATATTCTATCGATACTCCACCTCCAACCGTTAGTGGCCATTTGCATGTTGGTCACGTATTCTCTTACACGCATACGGATGTTATTGCGCGATATAAGCGCATGCAAGGTTTTGACGTTTTCTACCCAATGGGTTGGGATGATAACGGCTTGCCAACAGAGCGCCGCGTACAAAACTATTACGGCGTGCACGTAGACACTTCGTTGAAGTATGACCCTGATTTTAAGCCGCCTTTTGAAGGCACTGAAGGCAAGAAGATTGAAGCGAAGGATCAGGTTCCTGTAAGCCGACAGAACTTTATTGAGCTTTGTGAGCGTTTGACTTCTCAAGACGAGAAGCTATTTGAAGCATTGTGGCGCAGACTCGGTCTTTCTGTAGACTGGTCGCAAACTTACCACACTATTGGTGAGCAGCCTCGTCGAGTTGCACAAAAAGCATTCCTTCGTAATCTTGCTCGTGGAGAGGCTTATCAGAAAGACGCTCCTGGATTGTGGGATGTGACTTTCCAGACCGCAGTTGCACAAGCTGAGCTTGAAGCGCGCGAGTATCCTGGTTTCTACCATAAGATTGCGTTCCGTTTCGAAGATGGTACGCCAATTTATATTGAAACTACGCGCCCAGAGTTGCTTGCTGCTTGCACGTCTTTGATTGCGCATCCAGACGATGAGCGTTACAAGAAGTACTTTGGTCAGGAAGTTTATTCACCGCTGTTTAAGGTGAAGGTCCCGATTTTGGCGCATTCTGCTGCACAAATGGACAAGGGCGCTGGCATCGCAATGTGCTGCACTTTCGGTGACGTAACCGATGTTGAGTGGTGGCGCGATTTGAATTTGCCAACTCGACCAATCATTCAGCGTAACGGCCGCATTGTAATGACTATTCCTGATTGGATTACGGATGAGTCTGGCCGTGAAATGTTCGAGAAGATTGCCGGCAAAACCACGTTCTCTGCTCGTAAGGAAGTTGTTGAGGCTTTGCAAGCGGCTGGAGATATGGATGGCGATCCAAAGCCAACGAAGCGTATGACGAACTTCTACGAAAAGGGCGATAAGCCTTTGGAAATCGTCACTTCTCGCCAGTGGTATTTAAAGAACGGCGGTACGGACGAAAAGCTGAATGCTGAGCTTATTGAGCGCGGCAAGGAGCTTAACTTCCACCCAGACTTTATGCGCGTGCGCTATGAGAATTGGGTTCACGGATTGAATGGTGACTGGCTTATCTCTCGCCAGCGCTTCTTCGGTGTGCCATTCCCACTTTGGTACCCAGTAAACGAAAATGGGGAAGTGGATTACGAGCATCCTTTGACTCCTAGCGAAGATCGTTTGCCAATCGACCCAACTATTGACGTTCCAGAAGGCTTTGATGAATCTCAGCGTAACCAGCCAAACGGCTTTACTGCTGAGCAAGACATCATGGACACTTGGGCCACATCTTCCTTAACTCCACAAATTGTGACTCGTTGGGAAGAGCCAGGTGAGGAAAATCAAGCTTTGTTTAAGGCTACTTTCCCAATGGATTTGCGTCCACAAGGCCAGGATATTATTCGTACTTGGCTGTTTAGTACGGTTGATCGCGCGCATCTTGAAAACGGCTGCTTGCCTTGGAAGCATGCTGCGCTTTCTGGCTGGATTCTTGATCCTGACCATAAGAAGATGTCTAAATCTAAAGGCAACGTTGTTGTGCCAAATAAGCCAATCGAAGAGTTTGGCGCGGATGCTGTGCGCTACTGGGCAACTTCAGCAAAACTTGGCTTGGATGCAACTTACGACGAAGGTCAGATGAAGATTGGCCGACGCTTGGCAATTAAGCTTTTGAATGCTACGAAGTTTGCGCTCGCAATTGGTCGCGAAGATGATGAGCATCAGGTTCTTGAGCCTGCTAGCGCGGACTGGGATTTTGCAAACGTTACGGAAGTATTGGATCGCTCTGTTATGGCAAAGCTCGCATCTGTTATTCGTACCGCAACTGATGCGCTTGAATCTTACGAGCATTCTAAGGCTTTGGAAGCAATCGAAACATTCTTCTGGGAGTTCTGCGACGATTACATTGAGCTTGCAAAGAATCGTGCTTACGGTACTGCAGAATCTACTGGACGCACTCCAAGCGAAGCTGCTGTAAAGTCTGCTCGCACAACTCTTGGCCTTGCACTCGATGCTTTGGATCGTTTGCTTGCTCCTTACTTGCCTTATGCTACTGAAGAGGTGTGGAGCTGGATGCATGACGGTGAAGGCTCTGTGCATCGTGCTAGCTGGCCATGCTCTAAGGCGTATGAGGCTGCTGCAAATGGTGTTTCTGCAGATACTTTGGCTTACGCTGGTGAAGCTTTGGCTACTTTGCGAAAGATTAAGTCTGAAGCAAAAGTTTCTATGAAGACTCCTATTTTGCAAGTGACTTTGAACGTTGCAGAAAACGCTTATAAGGCTGTTGAGGATACTTTGGATGACGTTGCTGAAGCTGGTCGCGTTACTGGAGAAGTAAAGCTTAACGCTGTTAAGGCTGCGGATGCTGGAGATTCTTCTGATTCTGCTTCTGATTCAGAATCTGATGCAGCTAACGTAAACGTTTCAGTTGCTCAAAGCGAACTCGGTGAAGCTCTTGCAAAAAAGAAGTAGTTGCAAGTAGTCGAAAATAATTAATCGCAAAACAAAAGTGCTGGAAGTCAATCTTCGACTCCAGCGCTTTTTGTGTATTTAAGCACTTAAGAATAATCACTTATTTTCTTCCAAATCAAGGCGCTTCACCACATCGTCGAGTGGAGATGTTTCTAATTCTCCACGTTTGTATGCTTCAATATCTGCCATTAGTCCATATTCATGTTCAAGTTCATCGATTTGAGCTTCTAGTGCTTGATTCATGTAAAATGAACGAGTGCGGTGAGTGGTTTTAGCGAGCTGATCATAACGATCTAAAACGTTAGAGGGTACTCTTAATCCTGTAATTGTTGCAGCCATTTTTAATCTCCATTGTAAAACATGTAAAACATATATTACACTATATGTCGAATAATGCAATCTAATACATTGTAATCGCGAAGCATCGCGCGGTAACGCTAGACTGTAAACCATGAATCCAGAAAGCTTAAGTGAATTAATTGAAAAAATTGCTAAAGATTTAGTAGCAAGCGGTAAAGCTGGCAGTTTAACAGAAGATTTGATTCCTGCTGCCGAAAAACTCGCAGTTATGAGGCCAAAAGATCGCGCACACGGCGATTGGGCAACGAACGTTGCTATGCAGCTCGCTAAAAAAGCTGGTATGAAGCCTCACGATTTAGCTGAACTTTTTGCCGAGCGTTTGCAAGAAGCAGAAGGTATTGCGTCTGTAGAAGTTGCAGGCCCTGGCTTTATTAACATAACGCTTGATTCTGCTTCTGCAGCGGCTGTTGTTGACGAAGTATTAAAGCAGGGTGCAGATTTTGGCAATAATACGCATTTGAGCGGCAAAACTTTGAATCTTGAGTTTGTTTCCGCTAACCCAACTGGCCCAATCCACATTGGTGGCACGCGCTGGGCGGCAGTTGGTGATTCTATGGCTCGAGTCTTGGAAGCGAACGGCGCAAAAGTTGTGCGCGAATACTACTTCAACGATCATGGCGAGCAAATCAACCGTTTTGCAAAGTCTTTAGTTGCTGCAGCTCACGGCGAAGAAACACCTGCAGACGGCTACAAAGGCGCGTATATTAACGAAATCGCGGACGCTGTTATAAAAGAAGCGAAAGCGGACGGCGTTGACGTTCTCTCATTGCCGCGAATCGATCTTGGAAAAGACGAAGAAGGTTTGCCACTTGGCGAAGGCGATTCCGAGCAGCGAGAAGAGTTCCGCAAGCGCGCAGTTCCAATGATGTTTGCGGAAATTCGCAAGTCGATGCACGATTTTCGTGTTGGTTTTGACGTGTGGTTCCACGAAAACAGCCTGTACGAGGACGGCGAAGTTGAGCGCGCTATTTCGGACTTGCGTGAGCGTGGAGATATTTTCGAAAAAGATGGCGCAACTTGGTTCGAATCCACTAAGCATGGTGATGACAAGGATCGCGTAATTATTAAGTCTGACGGCAATTACGCTTACTTTGCTGCAGATATCGCATACTATCGCAACAAGCGTCATCGCGAACAGAATCCTGCAGACGTAGCAATCTACATGCTAGGCGCGGATCATCACGGATATATTGGCAGAATGATGGCAATGTGCGCGGCTTTTGGAGACAATCCTGGCGAAAACATGCAGATTCTTATTGGCCAGATGGTAAATGTTATGAAGGACGGCAAGCCTGTACGCATGAGCAAGCGTGCTGGAAACGTCATCACAATTGACGATTTAGTTGATGCAATTGGCGTTGATGCTTCGCGCTACTCGCTTGCTCGCACAGATTACAACACAAGCGTTGATATCGATTTGGATTTGCTTGCTTCTCACAGCAACGATAATCCTGTGTACTACGTGCAATACGCTCATGCACGTAGCTGCAATGTGGCTCGCAATGCTGCAGACGCTGGAATTACACAAGATGGCGCTGATTTAAGCTTGCTTAATACCGAGGCTGACGGCGAAGTGTTGGCTGCTTTGGCTCAATGGCCTGCAGCTCTTGCACAAGCTGGCGATTTGCGCGCTCCTCACCGCGTTGCGCATTATCTTGAGGATTTGGCAGCAAGCTACCACAAGTGGTACAACCTTGAGCGCGTAGTGCCAATGGAGTTGAGTGACCCAGAAAATCGCTTGCCAGAAGCGGAACGTGAGGCAGTTCGCATTGCAAAGTGCCCAGAGCCAGCACGTGCTGCAGCTCGTTTAAAGCTTAATGCTGCTGTTCGTACGGTAATCGCCTCTGGTCTTGATTTGCTTGGAGTTTCTGCTCCAGAAAAGATGTAGCTTTTTGCTATTATTGCGCATTTAAGATTTATTTAGGACGCTAGCTTTTATGTTAGCGTCCTTTTATTTTTTGAAATTAACTCAAGATTATTTCTGATTATTTCTGATTATTTATGATTACTTCTGATTGTTTCTGATTATTTCTGATTATTTTTTATTAGAAGACACGCGCGAATTATGGGTTTCTGTATATTAAGTACATGCGATTTATTAATATACCCCCTAATATTATTTTCGCTATAATTATCAATTCCTTATAAAAATCTTTGATTGACTAAATAGTAAAATAGTATCTAAATACGAATTTGCCATTATAGGAGGTGTAAGCATGAGCGTCACAACACAAGGTGTCAGCACGGACAGTGCCCCGAAAAAAAGGAATTTGGCAATTATTGAGTCCGCGTACGTGGCGATTATGCTTTTTGGCATGTTCTTTGGCTCAGGGAATTTGATTTTCCCAGTAAATCTAGGCGTAAAATCAGGAAATGGTTTCGTGCCTGCAATAATTGGTTTTATTATTACTGGCGTTGGTTTGCCATTGTTAGGTGTTACAGCTCTTGCTATGAGCCGTGCGAATGGTCTTTTTGAGCTTTCCAGCAAGCCGAGCAAAAAATACGGCATGTTTTTCACTTGCGTGCTGTATTTGACAATAGGCCCATTCTTTGCAATTCCTCGTTGCGCAATGACTTCATATACTGTTAGCTTAGAGCGTGTAATTCCTCAAAATGGTAACAATCAATTGTACTTGTTCCTGTTTTCTGTGGTATTCTTTGCGCTCGCGTTCTTCTTTGCTCTAAAGCCTAGTGGAATACTTACATGGGTTGGTAAAGTTCTTACGCCTATTTTCCTGGTATTCTTAGGTGTTTTAGTATTTACTGCTTTGCTTTCGCCTGTTAGTGGTGCTTCTGCTAATGATTCCCCTATTGGTAATTATGCAAATATGCCATTCTTTGCAGGTTTCTTAGAGGGCTACAACACAATGGATGCTTTAGCTAGCTTGGCCTTTGGTATTGTGGTTGTTAGCACCATTCGCCAGTTTGGTGTAAAAGATCCTAAAGATGTGGCAGTGAATACTGTGCGATCCGGTTTCTTTAGCTGCCTAATAATGGCTATTATTTATGTTGCGATTGCAATTATTAGCGTTCGCAGTCGCGCTATATTCCCACCTGCAAAAAATGGTGGCATAACTTTAGCTCAAATAGCTCGGTATAGTCTTGGCGATTTTGGTTTGTTTGTTCTTGCTGCAACTGTTACTCTTGCCTGCTTAAAGACTGCAGTTGGCTTAATCGTAAGCTGCTCGGAAACTTTCTCTAAGTTATTCCCTAAAGGTCCTAGCTACAGAGTTTGGTCTGTGATAATTACGTTTGTTTCGTTTGGTGTTGCAAACATTGGCTTAAGCGCAATAATCGAATATGCGGTTCCAGTGCTTATGTTCTTATATCCACTTTCCATAGTGCTTATTCTTTTGGCTTTGTGTGGTCGACTTTTTAACAATTCCAAAGTCGTATACGCTTGGACGCTTGGTTTTACTGGTGTTGCAGCAGTATATGATTTTTTGAATAGTTTGCCAGAATCTTTGCGCAATGCATTGCATATGAATGGTATATTAGCGGTTATTCAAAGCTGGCTGCCGTTCTCAGAATTTGGCATGGCTTGGGTTTGCCCTGCGATTATTGGATTTGTTGTTGGTTTGATTCGTAATTTATTAAGAGATAGTCAAGGAATAGCTGAAATAGCTAGGTCATCTGTTGCTCCTGGAGCGCGGGGGAGTGTTGCTGATGACAATGATTATATTCCTGACGAATCATAGTCTTGTGTGATTTTGCGGAATAACCGGTAATTTTCAAAAGTAATATTTACCTGTATTATAACAAAAGCCTACGGTGCGTTTTCTTGTACTGTAGGCTTTTTGGTTAGATTTTTTGGTTAGATTTTTTAAAACTTGCGACTAGAAGTTGCCGCCGTTCCAACCCCAGTCAGTTGTTGCAGTGTAGCGAATGTAAGTGCGATCCTGTGGAATTCCAAGCTCGCGCTCCAAAGCTGCCATGATCTGCTCAGTCAACTTTTCCCAAGCAGATCCTGGTACGCTGGAACCAAACACGTTCACTTCAACGTAAGCTGCAGGCTTAGTATTGTCTCCCGCAAAATAAATCGGCATATTGTCCTCGAATGGGCACATAAGCCAGCGTTCGCTTTTTCCTGGAACAGCGCTAATTGCCTTGCCATAAGCAGATTTTAAAGCTTCGCGTTGCTCTGGTGTAGTGCTTACAGAAACATGAGTATGAATAACTGGCATAATCGCTCCTTTGCTAAATTTTATAAATTTGCTAAGTTCTATAAACTTGTATTGCGCAACTTGCGCTACGCAATAATTATAGTGAATTGTTAACCTCCGCGTGTTTAATTGAATGTATGAAAAAACTTATTGAACAGGTTGTTAAGTTCGGAATCGTAGGCATTATTGCGTTGATTATTGACGTAGTGTTGCTAAATCTGCTTCTTCTTGTGCATCTTAATAATGTTGTTGCTGGAACAATATCTTTTATAATCTCACTTATTTTTAACTACATTGCAAGTATGAAGTACGTGTTTAAGCACCGCGAAGACATGGCTCGTTGGATGGAATTACTGATTTTTGTTATTTCTGCAGTTATTGGTTTGCTTATTAACGATGCGATTATTTGGCTTAGTACGCTTGGAATGGCGCAAGCTTTGCGTGGTACTGCGATTTACATGCTCCGCACAAACATTGGCAAGCTTATTGCAACAGTTGTTGTAGCTGTGTGGAATTTTGTTATTAGAAAATGGCTTTTAGATGACACAAAGTCACAAAAACCTGATTATGATGCCGCTAAAGACAATACTTTTGCACATAAGTTGGGCGAGTGGTCGTTAAGTCATACTCCAAAAAGAAGGAGGAAGTGAATTATTATGCCGGCTACAACAATCCATTTTGTTCGTCACGGTGAAGTCGAGAATCCTGAACATCTGCTTTATGAACGTTTGCCAGGATTCCATCTTTCTAATAGGGGTGTGCGCATGGCTAAGGCTACAGCGCATTATTTTGCTACTGCTCCTCAAATGCGCGAAATTAGTGCAATCTATTCATCTCCTCTTGAGCGAACTCGTGAAACAGCTCGTGAAATAGAAAAGGCGTTGCGCAATATTGCGGATTCTGCCTATGCAAAAGCGCACTGTGATGAAGAGCGTGATGAAGATTCTGATCAATCTTCTGATCAATCTCAAGAAAGCGACATCATTTTAGATAAGCGATTGATTGAAGCTGGTAATAATTTCCGCGGAAAACGCATAGGTTACGGCGAAGGTGCTTTGTGGAAGAATGGAAATTGGAAACTTGTATTGAATCTTTGGCGCCCAAGTTGGGGTGAAAGCTATCGAAGCATTGCTGCTCGCGTTGGCGATTTTGCGCGCGAACAAGTTAAAAATCATCCTGGAGAGCAAATAGTAGCTGTAACTCATGAATCGCCTATTTGGTCTTATCGTCATTTGCTAGAAACAGGTCATCCGGAGCATAATATGTTGCTTCGTAAGACTGCTTTAGCTTCAATTACGTCTATTACTTACGATTGCGAAACTATGCGCGTGCTTTCGATTACATACGTAGATCCTGCTGGGCGAGTGAAGTAAGTAACATATAATGCGAAGGAGCATGGAAATGGTTGATTCTGTTGATTCTGTTGATTCTGTCAAAGATTCTGAAGATGTTAAAGATAACGAAAAAAGTATGCTAATGCTGAATAATGCAGCGCAATCTGCTGCGGAACTAACAGAATTATGGCCATTAACAGAAGCTCGACACTTAGATAACGACGCAAAATACGCAGAAAATCTTGAAGTGCGATCTATGCGAACAGTTGCACGTATTATTACAGGTCTTGATGTTACTGTGCCTGATGCGGAATTTGTGTATGAAGGTGCGGATGAAATTCCAGGTCGACCTCAAGAAATAGTAGACGCGCTTCTTGATGCTGCAGACGCTTACGACGATATGGGTTCCTGCTATGAGCCTAATTATGATGCAGAAGAAGTATTAGAAAATAATAACGATATAAATTCCGTTTTTGGAAGGCTTATATCTCATTCTTCTGAAGATTCTAATGCAATAAATGCTGCAGCTGATACGTTAAACGTGGAAGGCAATTGGAATAGTAACGATATTGACTCTGCAATTAATTATGCAAAACAAGTGGTTTCTTGCTACGAAAATAAATCATCTGAAACACAAAGAATTATTGTAGTTTTAAGCTTACTAACAAATCTAATTAAAAAAACTAATGATATTCGCGAAACTTTGCCAATATTCTTGTATATTAACGAAGTTTGTGAGTGCGTTGGTGTACCGCGAATGATGTTCAAAGATTCTCAATGGCGTGAGCTTGTCGATTGCGTTAAAAACATCGATGAGAGTGGTAAGGATAGCTATAACGAGAGCAGTAAAGATAGTAGTAAAGGTAACTGCAAAGATATTAGTATTCACGATTTGATTATTTTTGCTGCACCGTTGCTTAGCGCTGAGTGGAAAAAGCATCGTGAGGATGTGTTGTGGGATCCTGAAGTTGCGAAGAAGCTTGCCAAAGAAGAGGACGATAGAAAGTCTCGCGAAGCTCTTGCAGCAAAGTTTGCGCACATTGAGGGCAATAAAGAGTCTACGCAAGCTTTAGATTAAAGGCTTTTGATTTTATAAGCGTGGATTCACGTCCGTAACGCGCGGCACAATGGAACCTATGACTGATATCGAGGAAACTCAAGAAGTTGCTAATAACGCAACAAAATCCACAAAGCCTGAACTTCCAAAGAATGTTCGCGTGCGTTTTTGCCCTTCGCCAACTGGTACACCTCACGTAGGTATGGTTCGTACCGCGCTGTTTAACTGGGCGGAGGCTCGCCACACTCATGGCAAATTGCTGTTCCGCATTGAAGATACCGATAATGAGCGCGATAGCGAGGAAAGCTACCAGCAGATTATTGAGGCTCTTCGTTGGCTCAATATTGATTGGGATGAGGGCATTGACGTTGGCGGAGATAACGGCCCATACCGCCAGTCCCAGCGCATGGAAATTTATAAAGACGTAGCACAAAAGCTTTTTGAAGCAGGATACGCTTACGAATCCTTCTCTACTCCAGAAGAAATTAAGGAGCGCAATATTGCTGCTGGCCGTCCTGCTGAGTTTGGTTACGATGGTTACGATCGCAATCTTACTGAGGAACAGAAGCAAGCTTTCCGCGACGAAGGTCGTAAGCCTGCGCTTCGCTTGAAGATGCCAAATGAAGACATTACTTTTAACGATTTAATTCGTGGCGAAATCACTTTTAAAGCTGGATCTGTTCCTGATTATGTGATTGTTCGCCCGAATGGCGATCCACTTTATACGCTTACGAACCCTGTTGATGACGCGTTAATGGATGTGAACGTGGTTTTGCGCGGTGAGGATATTTTGAGCTCCACGCCTCGTCAGATTGTGCTTTACCGTTATCTTATGGAAATGGGTATTGCTAAGGAAACTCCACTTTACGGCCATATGCCTTACGTTATGGGCGAAGGTAAGAAGAAGCTTTCTAAGCGAGACCCTGAGTCCAACTTGTTCTTGCATAGAGATAACGGATTTATTCCAGAAGGTTTGCTGAACTACTTGGCTTTGCTTGGCTGGTCGATCGCTCCTGATCGCGATGTGTTCACTATGGACGAAATGATTGAAAAGTTCGATGTGCGAGATGTTAAGGCAAATCCTGCACACTTTGACTTGGATAAAGCAATTTCCATTAATGCTGAGCATATTCGCATGCTCGATACGCAAGATTTCTTGAATCGTTCTGTTCCTTACTTGCATAAGGATGGCGTAGTAAGTGCGGATAATTGGGATGCGTTAACTGACCGCGAGCGTGAAGTGCTCACAGCTGCTGCTCCTCTTGTACAGCCTCGCGTGCGTTTGCTTGGTGAGGTCGCTGGAATGGTTGGCAGTTTGTTAAGCGAAGATGGCTACATTGAGCCAGATGACGATGCTCGTAAACAGTTGAAGGAATCTGCAGGCGAGGTTCTTGATGCTGCGCTCGCTGCTTTGAAGGATGTTGACGCTTCTGATTGGCATACAGATTCCTTGCATGAGCTTTTGAACAAGAAGCTTGTTGAGGAAGCTGGTTACAAGCCGCGCTTGGCATTTGGTCCTGTGCGAGTTGCACTTTCTGGCCGCCGTGTTTCGCCTCCACTTTTTGAGTCCATGGAAATCGTGGGCAAAGACGTGACTTTGGCGCGCTTGGCTGGATTGCGTGAGCATTTGTAAAAATGATTAAGCTTTAACGCGATTTGCCCCGATGCTTGTTGATTTTTGCTTGCATTGGGGCATTTTTGTAACTGATTTGGGGATGATTTTTCACTTGGTGCGACACGCCGCGGTTGCGTGTTGGGCAGTTATGTTGTAAAGTCGTCATTTGTTGCGTCAAGAGGCGTAGCTGATAAATGAAAGCCCCCGTCGTCTAGCGGCCTAGGACTACGCCCTCTCACGGCGCCAACACCGGTTCAAATCCGGTCGGGGGTACAAAGACGGAACGGTTCCAAGAGCCGCGAAGCCTGCCAATTGGGGTATGGTGTAATTGGCAACACAGGTGATTCTGGTTCATCCATTCTTGGTTCGAGTCCAGGTACCCCAGCGAATAGCTCTCGTAGGACGAGGGCTTTTTTGTTATTTGTTTTCTTTTGGTTTCGCTGCTATCTGCTGATCATGTTTATAACATGCTGTCTACTCTCATACCTCGAATCTGTAATTAGATTTTCTGAGTAGATTTTATTAGAAATCAAAAACCCCGGAGCGATGCCGGGGTTTCTGATAAAAGAAGAAGAGAGGTTAAATTATATCAAGTCTATGTCAATCACTTGTTCGTGATTTCTTTGTTACTTATATATAATCACGCAATCCTGAGTAATAATATGCTATTTGCTGAAAGTTTCCTGTGAATATAATGTTAATTTACTAAGTTTCTATCCTTTTTAGAGAATGTACTTGTTTGTCCTGTTCCAATTCTTCTTTTTAGGTGCGTTTGTTAATAAATCTATAGTCGAATCGACCGAGCTTAAAGCAGCATAGTGCGCTTATTTGGTGTGTTGATAAACAAAAGCAAGAGTGGGTTCTTGGTTTTGTTTACTTTTGGGGTTGATAAGTAAACAAACTCGGGGGAGTGTTCTTGGTTTTGTTTACTTTTGGGGTTGATATGTAAACAAAGTCGGGGAAGTGTTCTTGGTTTTGTTTACTTATGTGGTGTGTTAATAAACAAAAGCAAGAAGGGTTGCTTGGTTTTGTGTACTTACAGGGTACATAAGTAAACAAACTCGGGGAGAAGTAAACAAATTCAAGAACATGCATGTGCGAAAAATCTCAAATCTCTGTCTTACTAGTAGCAAAGCGTATTTTGTAAATAATCCTATATAAAGCTTATTTTCCTAGTATTCCTCGTATTTCTAATAATAAAAATATAAGAAAAATACAAATTTGTGTGAAATGTTGAATAATCTGCCGTATGCTTAAATTATGCCTGAACATATGTCTTCTCAAGATGAGCCTGATGAATTAAATCTTGTTAGCGCAGAGTTGAGCTCACAGAATAGCGCGTCAGCCACTCGTAGCAATTCTTTATCTATTTCCGCACGCTTAGGGCAATTGCAGTTTCATCTTTCAGGAAAGTTTCGCGTACTTCAATGTGCAGATTTGCAAGAAAGTTCTAAGATTTCAAGCGATACAATTCGTCTTATTGAATCTGCTTGTGATACAGCGCGTCCTGATCTAGTTATTTTTACAGGAAATCAAATTGCTGGATATTCTCCAGATTTTGCTAACACTTTTATGCGTCGCCGTTGGGACAGTAATGCTAATTTTTCCGAAAGTGATTTAGACGCTACTCGCGAAAAGGTGCGTAAGCATATTCGAAGCATGGTAAAGCCGTTGGAGGATCGCGGAATACCATGGGTTGTAACTTATGGTAATCATGATTTTCAGTGCGGTTTAAGTAATGATCAATTGGATGATTTGTATAGAGAGTTTCATGGTTGTTTAAATCAAAAAGGGAATCCTTCTAGTAGTACTTCAAATTGGGCTAGTGGAGTGCAGCGCGTTCATGGAATCTTACCTAATCAGGTTATTTTCCCTTGTGAGGCAGGTACTTTAGCTCTTCCAGTAAAAGATGAACAGCGTGAAAATATAGTGTTCTCGCTCGTATTAGTTAATTCAGGAGATTATTCTAAAGAAGGCGGATATGGTGAGCCTTCTCGTAGAACATTAGATTTTTTGAATGAACTTGCAAATTTCCTGCCGCCAAGATTCTGCGTTTTCCAGCATTTTCCTTTGCCTCAGTATTATGATTTGCTCCGCACCGTTCCTGCAAAATCTGCTTCTGCAGAGCATGCTATAGAAGGATATCGCGCATTTAGTGGTAAATATTATGCTTTAGATGAAAAGCGAGTTTTACCTGATGGTTATTTGTGCGAAGGAATTAGTTGCCCGGATGTAGATAGTGGCGAGTTTGCTATCCTGTGCAAGAACGGCACTTTTGCTGTTGCTGCTGGGAATGATCATCGTAATGCGTTTGCAGGCAGGGAACCTTCTAATAATATTTTGCTCGTATCTACGCCTACTTGCGGATTTGGCTCTTACGGACCTGAACCGTCTAAACGCGGGATTCGTCTTTTTGAATTTGACATTCGTCACCCATTTGAGCCGCGTATGCAAATGCTTGAGTTTGGTGAATTAGTTGGTAAGCCTTCATCTCGCAAGGCGTATACATACGGTTTGACGGCGGAATCTGAGCATAATCTTCCAGAGGTTGATTTATTGCGCAAGCCTTCGCTGTGGGTCAGGTTATTGCATAGATTACGCAAGCGTTAGATGCTTAGTGGCGCGTGGAATATTATTACTTCGACAACGATTCGCTTAAATATTTGCCTGCAGAAATAATAAGATGCGAATAACGCAACCCCAGGTTTGTGCCCATGCGATTTGCTTCTCCGGATATTGTAAGGGCCGCAATAACTTTTCCTGAAGAGTTACGAATTGGAGCAGAAATTGAGCATAATCTACTATCGTAATCATTGAGTGATTCCGCATATCCGCGCTTGCGTACAGTGCTAAGATGTGCGTTTGTAAAGTTTGAATTATCTATATATTGCTGTACTTTTTCAAGATTTTCCCAGGCTAATAATACTTGGGCAATAGATCCGCGTGTGAGTGGAAGGACAGATCCTACTTTAAATAAGGACGTTGTTTTAGAGTTTTCGCGATTTAAATCATCGTATGAATAATTTAGTCCTTGATTTTGAAAGTGCGATATATATTTTTCATTGTGCATTGAGTTCATATTGCTAGCAATATTGCGATTTTCTGCTGCAACGCATAAGCATTTGCCACCTTGTCTGCGGAATACTAATGCTGATTCTCCGGTTTTATTTACTAATGTTTTTAAAACTGGATCGACTTTAGATAGTAGCAGGTCGTCACTTGTGTATGATGCGAGTTCTGTGAATCTAGATCCAAGTTGTATTTTTCCTTGGTGATTTTTAGATGCAAAGTTGTAGTGTTCTAGCGCTGTAACGAGTCTATGAGCTGTCGGTCTTGGCAAATGCGTTACTTCTACAAGTTGCGCTAAAGTTAGTGGTCCTTGTTCTAGTGTGTCAATTATTCGAACAATCTTATCTAGTACGCCTACGCCGGAATAATCTTCTAGATTCTCTTTAGACGAGGAATTTTCTGCTTCTATAGATTGCAAAACATCGTTTATGCTTGCTGTATTTGAGATTTTGTTCTCGTCGTTATATGTTTCCAAAAAATTTTCAGAATTTTCATTAGACAGTGTGGCGTTAGGCAGAGTGGAATTAGACAAAGTGGAATTAGGCAAAATAGCGCTAGTTGGAATAATAATCTGATTGTTTTCGTTATTTTCGTTGTTTACATAATTGCGCATCAGATTGTCATTTTCGCTATTCTGCATATGTTTTCACCACCCCATATGAATGCATATTATTGCAGTTTTGTTTTTTAATAATTGTTTTTTAATAATTTCCGATATTTATTGATTCAATATGGAAAATTATCAATTGCTTAAAAGTTTATTGATGATTATGCCATTATTTGTTAAAAATGCAAATATGGCTTTCAATAATGTTTTTAAGAAATATTCTTTTAAAAAGATAAAAATTTCGTATAAATGTTTCTTGTTGCAAAAATAAGTTTATTTTTATGTAAACTTTACAGTTTCGTTTTGTAAGTGGATTTCCAAAATGATTGCGGTAACATCTACCATATAAATTATTTTTTAAGCCAATATCGCAATTTATCTTAATAATAATTACGATTTTTATGATTTTAGAAAAATTGAAAATTTATAATTTTAAAAATGGAAAATAAAAATAAAAAATATCATTTTTTTTTCTTGACTTTATCTTTCTTAGATCTCCAGCTTTCAATTTTTCAGTTTTGTGGATTTTAGATTTATATCTTTTTGGCTTTTTGGCTTTCCGGCTTTCAGATTTCCAACTTTTACTCTTTTGGCCCTTCCAGTTCTCTGGATTTTACGCTTTTCTCCCTTTCAGCTTTACAACTTTTACGATTTTATTTTTGATTCTTTTTGAATTTAAGCTGTTAGATAAAATTTGCGTGTAGAATTCAACAAATAATTCAGCGTGTGGGCAAGTGTTTCGCTATGATGTATATAGTGTTTTTGAATGCGCTGCTGCTTTCATGCAAAATATTATTGGTTCATATATGAGTTGGATATTTTGCGTGATAGAAGATACTAAACTATGTTTGAATATGAGTAAATAGCAAGTGTGGTTGAATCTAAAGTTGGCGCGTGAACGAAAGAGGTAACTGTGTCCGCACATAGCGCAGCTGATATTGACAATAATGCGTCAGATGTTTTGCACGTTGAAGGCGGTAAGCCGCTGAATGGAACTATTAAAGTTCGCGGTGCTAAAAATTTCGTGAGCAAGGCGATGGTTGCAGCATTGCTTGCGCCTGAAAAATCAGTATTAAAGAATGTGCCAGAAATACGAGATGTTCACGTTGTTTCAGATTTGCTTCGCTTGCATGGAGTTAATGTTGAAGTAAATGGTTCTGAAGGCATTGTGACAATTGATGCTACCAAAGTTCAATTAGCTGATGTTGCAGATGTTGATACGCTTTCTGGATCTTCTCGTATTCCTATTCTTTTCTCTGGTCCGCTGCTTCATCGTTTGGGCGAAGCGTTTATCCCAGCTTTAGGTGGATGCAATATTGGCGGCCGTCCAATCGATTTTCATTTGGAAACTTTGCGTAAGCTTGGCGCAAATGTTGATAAAGAACATGTAGACGGTATTCATATCACTGCACCTTATGGATTGCATGGTACTAAGATTCATTTGCCTTACCCTTCGGTTGGTGCAACTGAGCAAACACTTCTGGCTGCTGTTTTGGCAGAGGGCCGCACAGAGCTTTCTGGTGCTGCTATTGAACCTGAGATTATGGATTTAGTAGCTGTTTTGCAGAAAATGGGAGCTATTATTTCTGTTGATGTTGATCGAACTTTCCGCATTGAAGGTGTTGAAAAGCTTCATGGTTACACGCATACAGCGTTAACTGATCGAATTGAGGCAGCTTCATGGGCTTCTGCTGCTCTTGCAACTCATGGAGATGTGTTTATTAAGGGTGCTACTCAGCCTGAAATGATGACCTTCTTGAATGTATTTCGTAAGGTTGGCGGTCAGTTTGATGTAACTGATAAAGGTATTAGATTCTGGCATCCAGGTGGGGATTTGCAGCCTGTAGCTATTGAAACAGATGTGCATCCTGGGTTTATGACTGATTGGCAGCAGCCTTTAGTTGTTGCTTTAACTCAAGCTAAGGGTTTGAGTATTGTGCACGAAACAGTGTATGAGAATCGTTTTGGATTTACTAAGCCTTTAGTTGATATGGGTGCTATGGTGCAGCTCTATCGTGAATGTTTAGGATCTCTTCCATGCCGATTCCAGCAGCGTAACTATAAGCATTCTGCTGTTATTTTTGGCCCGACGCCTTTAACTGGTCAAGATATTGATGTTCCTGATTTGCGTGGTGGTTTTAGTCATTTGATTGCTGCTCTAACTGCAAAAGGTCCTTCAAATGTGCACGGAATATCGTTAATAGATCGTGGATATGCTGATTTCCGTGGTAAGTTACTCGCATTGGGTGCAGATATTGATTGACGATTAGTTTATGATTCCTAGATTTTTGCAGGTTTTCTGCTAGGTTTTTGCTAGGTTTTTGCTAGGTTTTTGCTAGGTTTTCTGACAGATTCTCTGCTGGATTTTCTTTGGATTATTGTCTTTGAGTCATTTTCTTTGAGTCATATTTTGAGGCATATTTATTTTTAACGCTCATAAGTTTTGCTGGTTTTACTGGCTCCGCTGGTTTTGCTGGTTTCTTATGGGCGTTTTTTGCTATGTGTTATTTTGTAATTTTATGTTTATTTGCGTAAAGAAAATGTTATTTTAAACTTTCGACCACAATGCATAAAAAAGCTTTGTCTATTTAAAAATATTCGTTAAAGTAATACAAACATCCACGGTTGGGGTTGATTGAAAGCAATAAAAGGAGCATTTAAAGCATGTGAATATGGCATGTGAGTAAAGCATGTGAGTATTAGAAAGTTGGGGCATAAAATGACATGCGTTGGAGGTAGATACCAGCTACTTGGAGAGCTTGGTCGCGGTGGCACGTCTACAGTGTTTCTTGCTGTAGATAACGTGTTGCAGCGAACTTGGGCTGTAAAAGAAGTTATTTTAGGTTCAAATCCTAATCGTGATTTTGTTATGAATGCTTTGAAAGCGGAAATTTCCATTTTAAATCGTTGCGATCATCCTCTTATACCTCGCATTGTTAACTATTTTGAAGAAAATAATCGCGCTTATATAGTGCGAGATTATGTTCAAGGAAATTCTCTTTCATATATTGTTGCTAAAAATGGCGCTCAAAATGCTGAATTTGTGATCAAAATTGGCTTGGAATTATGCGACATATTGAAGTATCTTCATAACTTGCATCCTTGTGTAATTTATGGCGATATGAAGCCAGCAAATGTGATAATAAACAACGAGAATCATGTAAAACTTATAGATTTCGGAGCTTCTCAAGAGTTGAGAACAATACGTGATATAAGTTCAAATGATTATGGTAATGCTATTTTTGCGACTAAAAGTTTTTCTGCTCCTGAGCAATTAGATAAGCGCGCAAATATAACTGTTCAATCAGATATTTATGCATTAGCTGCAACTTTGGGATATGTGCTTTTAGGTAAAAAAGTTGAATTCGATAAGCGCACTGGCAAAATCGGTTTTTCTTATATGCTTAATGAGCGTGAGTCTGAAAATAATATGCATAAGCGAGCTGATTTAGATTTAACTTCTAAATTATGCAAGATTGTAGAATGCGGTATGTGCGCTGATCCTATGCATAGGTATCGTTCTTGCGATGATATGATGAATGACTTACTTATATTGCAAAAATTATTAAGTAAGTATAAGTCTTGCGCTATTTCTGAGATTGGTGCCGTATCGGATGCTGCTACTGTCTCTAGTGTTGCTGCAGTTTCTAATGTTGGTGCTGTTTCGGATGTCTCTACAGTTTCGAATGTTGCTGCTGTTGCGAATAATGCTGCTACAGTTTCTGGTATCAATAATGTTTCTGGTATCAGTACTGTTTCTGCGGCTAGTATGTTTTCTGCGTCTAATAATCAAACTTCTGATTCAGAATCGTGCGATGATAATTCATATGATTTTAAAGAAGATCATAGTAATAATTCATTTAAAGATGAGTTCTGCGAAGAAGAAACTAGAAAAGACTTTTCTAGTCGCGAGAAAAAATCGTATGCAAGCAGAAGGGAGCGCACTGCTAATAAGAGGAAGAACTTTGTGCGAATTTTAGCGCTAGTTCTTTCTGGAGCTTTGTGCTTTGTTCTAAGTCCTGTGAGTTTTGCTGTATCTCAACGCGTGAGAAATGAAAATTATGACAATAATATTCGCAATTGCGTTTCTGCTTTAACTTCTAAAGAAGCTGAAATGTATTGCGTGCGTGCGATAAGTGATGAATCAATGCCGATGACTCCTGTGCTTAAATTATTGGAGTATTATTGCAAAGATTATCGCTGGGATGAAAGTGAAATAGTTGCATTTAATAAGATTATTTCAACTTATGAAGCAAGATTGCGCAATCAACCTGAACTATGGTCTAAGCTTTCTTTTGAGATAGGTAAGGCCTATTGGTTTTATGCTTTTGATTTCTTTAAGTCAGAAAATTTTGAAGATGATTCTGAAGTAGATGCGAATAATTCTGAAATTAGTGATTCTAAAAGCGGGCGTAATTATAAGACTGATGATTTTAGTAATTCGCGTGACAGTAATTCGCGCGACGATAATTTGAATAATTCAGATATTTCTGAAAAAGAGTATGCAGAAGATGTTTATAAAGCTGTTGGTTGGTTTGAAGAAGCTTTAAATAGTGAGGATTCTTCAAATTATGAGCTTATTAAACTATATAAGTCTGTCGCCAAATCGTATTTGCAGCTAATTAGAGAATCCAGTGAGGAATCAAAATATTCTACTGATAATTTAATTAATTCTTCTGAAGATTCTACTAATCAGAACAGTGAGCTGAGCTATGCGCAAAATCAGCAAAAGAAAGCGTATTATCGCGACTTTTGTGATTGCCTTATAAGGCTGCTCAAAAAGACTTATGAAAATAATAATGCAGCTTTGCGTATTGGTATGGCTGAAGTTGCTGTGGATAGTGCTCAATTCTTGGACGCGACTTTAGACGATGAAAACGATAAAAATAACGTGCAAAAAACTTATGAGTTAGCTTATGGTTTAGCGCAGTCTACTAATACTACGAGTTGCATTCTTGAATCTCGAAAGCAACAATTGCTAAGTATTTATGAAGTTATCAAAGAAAATGTGGGTGTTGCTGATAATAAATCTGAATACAAAGATGCAAATAATAAAGAAGTAAATAGTAAAAAATCTAATAGTAAAAAGTCAAATCAAAATAATGCAGATAAAGGAATACTCATAGATAAAAAAGATATAAATACTCATAAATATGCAGATACAGGTGGAGTTTATATCAACGATGACGCTAAAGGAGGTGATGGCAATGATTTTAAAGGAATGAGTTGGAGTAGTACACGAGTCAAATCAAATAAAAATGGGAAGCAAAAGACTACTAAGCGCAACTAAATAGTGGCTAAAAATAACTAAAACAAGGTGGCTGATTTCAGTTTAAACGGATTGCAATTTAGTTTATGTGAATCCAGTTTAAGTGGATCCAGTTTAAGTGGATCCAGTTTAAGTGGATCACAGTAGTGGATTGCAGTTTAAGAAGAGAGCTTTAAATAGGGGGAAAGTATGACAGCTAATATGTGGAATATGTTGGGATATTCACTCCTGATAATGGGTGTGTTATTGTGCTTCGGAGCGTTCGCTTTGGCGAAGATTGCTGTGTTAAAGCGAGCTGTTAGTTCAGTTGGCACTTTAATTAAAACATCTGCAAGGCATGGTCAAAAATATTCATCATGCGCAAATCATCGTGGATTATCTATTTTTCAAAAGTTTCGTGAAAGTCGCGGAAGGCGCGTTATAGTCCGATCTAAAAAGCGGTTTTTGAGGGGTAGTTTTTGTAGCAATAGTCGTCCTAGATCTTCTAGTCTAATACAAATTTCTTTGCGTACAAGTAACTCTAAGAATTCTGGCGTTAATCGTGTAAATAAACGTTTGCTTTGTCTTGTATGAGCGAATAAACGTAATGATTAAATTAATTTATTTGTAGCTCTAATTTAAATTTGAGTAAAAGTGTTTTGTATCTGTTTATTTGGGGGAATGTGATTATGAAGAGGTTGGGTAAGCATAGTATTTATACATCTTCATCTCATAAACGATGGGTGTATATTCCTATAGTTTTAATAGTTATTATTTCTTGGATGTGTATGAATGAGACGCATATTAATGCATTTTTGCATGATGTAAAGTCTTCTTCTGCAATGGCTGAAGGCAAAGAATTACGTAATGCTAATGAATTACGTAATGCTGATGATTTGCGTCCGAGTAGTGATTTGCGTGATTTTGATTCGCGCGGACTTAGAAATTTACATGTTAAAAATGTGGATTTTCGTGGTGAAAATGATACGAAAATATCTAATAAAAGCATGTTTGCTTTCGCTCACGCATATGTGCGCTTAAAAATTACTATAGATGGATTTACAAGAGAGTTTGCTAAAAATCTTAAAACCGTGCGAGTTAATATACCGAGTTATAACTCGACTAATAATTCTCGTTTGTATAGGAATTTTCTAGCATTATCGGAAGATGTTGAAGTTAATTACAAAGAGAATCCTCAAATTAAGTCGCTTCCTTTAGATGCGCTTACGAGTTATACGATTAACTTAACTCTTAAAAACGAAGGCATATATGATTTATCTAAGATAACTGTGAAGTCTGTTTCTCTTAGGTATCCTTCGCGTTATCGCATTTATTCTAATTCAAAGAATTATGATTCTGAAAATAATGCGGATAATGGTATTAGGGATAATGGTATTTCTGGCAATGTTGTTGCGGATAATAATAAAGCGGATAATAGCAGTTTGTCTATTAGCAATTTTGATAATAATCAAAGTTTTATTCGTTACATAGTAATTGACAATACGCGTCCGAAAATATCTGTTAAATACGAAGATAATAATTCTCGAGATATGCAATATTTCAATACTCGTAGAATTGCGCATGTAACAATTCAAGATGAGAATTTTGCTTTAGTTAAGAGCTTAGAGCCTGCGATGCCTATAGCAGTTAATTCTTTTAACAATAACAAGGTAATTCTTACTGCTTCTGATTTTACTAAAGAGGATACAAGCAAGAAATGGCATGCGACAGCGAATTATGACGACGGATTTTGGTGCGTGCTATATGGATTTGTAGATCTTTCTGGGAATAAGTCAGAAATATTAAAAAATTCATTTATTGTAGACAGTAAATCTGCTAATGCTGGGATTACGAATACCGGTAGCAATGAAAAGCGTGACAGTGGTTCTCGCGACAGTGATGTTGATTCTAGTAATAGCGATGCTATACGTAGTGATGCTGCTACTGATCGTAATAGGGCTTCTGATGTGAACAATGATTCAAATAATAATACGCGTAATTCCAATGATTCTAAGTCTTCATCGGTAAATGTTGGAAATTCTAAAAGTGCTAAAAAAGAAGCTACTAACGAAAATCTGAATAAAAGTAATAAAGCTAGAAAAGATTATCTCGTAGAAAAGTCTGTTAAGACAAGTGCGAAAATTAAGCGTTCTTCGAATAATGCGGCAAATGGTTCTTCGAATAATGCGGCAAATAAGAGAGTGAGTCAGAAAGTTAATGGAAAAGTTAGTCAGAAAGGTAGTCAGAAAGTTAGTCAAAAAGTTGGGGGAAAAGATTCTCTGAAGTCTGCTTATAGCCGCAAATCTGATGATATCAATAAGCGAGATAGTAGTCCAAAACGTGTTGAAGAATCTAATGCCTCTGATGTTTCTAATGCTTCTGATGCGTCTAGTGCGTCTAAAAAACAAGAGAAAGATGAGGATTCTTCTGATAAAACAGTGCAAAAAACTAAAGGTAAAAGTGCTGAAAAGAATGAAAACGATTCTGAAGTTAGTAATACAAAATCAAATAAAAGCGTTAAGAAAAATAAGAATGTTTCACGAAGTGTTTATAGATTGCATCCTAGATGGAAAGCAATATTAAAAGATCATAATCGAGCTATGCCGCATGACATGGCGGATGCTATAAGGTTAAATCGCAGTGCAAGAAAGTCTTACGCTAAAAAGGATTCTTCTAACCGCGCTTCTGCAGATTCGTCTAATAAATCTAGTACTAAATCTAAGAAATCTTCTGATAATTCAGCAAATCATGATGATTCTGAAGAAGATAGTGCTAATAAAGATAAAACGAGCGATAAAGATAGCGATAGTGATAAAGGTGATGATGGCGATAAAGATAGCGGATCTAAAAGCGATGATGATAAGAATAGTAAGGATTCTAAAGATAAAAATAAAGATGATTCAGAAAATCAGGGGGAAATTTCGAATGAGCATTCCAATAAGAAGCTAATGTCTGAAGATAAATCATTCTCAAACAATCCTTCTAAAAACAATAATGCTGGATTATTAATTGCAATTGCCGTAATAATTGTTAGTGTTTCTGGCGTTTGTGTAGTTGGATATTTTGTTTATCGTCATGACGGGAAGCTTTTTGGGAATTAACCCCGAATTTTATAATAAAAAAGCCCGCCGCGGTGGAATGAGTGCAGCGGGCTTAGTGGAGCTAATGGTAATCGAAACCACGACCTCTTCGATGCGAACGAAGCGCTCTACCAACTGAGCTATAGCCCCAATATCTTACGACAACTCTCCAAGGTTACTACAAAATTTATATAAGCACAACGAGGTGCGTATATAGGCTATCGGTGTGTCGCGCGAGAGTGGCGATATTGCATTGGAGGTTTGGTTTTGACTATTACTTAATCTGTGACTATTCCTTATTGGAAGCGTCGGTTTTCTTCGCTTTATGAGCAATATGAGCTTTAATCAGACCTATAAAAGTAGGGATAAGTGATAATAGCAAAATCGCAACGATTACTAATTCAAAATTTTTCTGCACAAAAGGTATGTTTCCAAAGAAATATCCGAGGAAAGTAAAAAGTGAAGACCATGTTATTGCGCCAAGAATCGAATATGGCGTGAATCTTATCCACTTCATGCCAGAAATTCCAGAAATAAACGGCATAAATGTGCGAATAAACGGGAAGAACCTACCCATGAATACTGCTAAAGGTCCCCACTTGTCAATCATCTTTTCTGTTTTCGCAAGTCGCTCAGGAGTAAGAGCTTTAACCATACCTGATTCAACTATTTTGCGTCCGAAGAAATGGCCTATCATGTAGTTGCATTGATCGCCAATAATTGGAGCAAGCCAAACAACACAAAGTAATAATGGAAGTGGCAAGGCGACGTTACCAGTTTTAACGTCTGGTGCTGCAAAAACTCCAGCCGCGAACAACAATGAATCGCCTGGCAAAAATGGGAAGAACACAACTCCTGTTTCAATAAAAATTACTAAGAATATAATCCCTAGCGCTGGTGCTGTGCCCATGGCAATCCAGCCAGCTATGGCTGAGTGTGGATTTTTGAGAAGATTAGCAATAAAATCAATGAATCCCATGAATATCCTGTCGTATGGCTGCAACGATGCTATTGAAACGTTGCATATGTCAATTAACTCGGACTACTAATTATATTGCAATGCTTCAACTTAAGAAGTTTTGCAAATGTGCATATAAGCGTACACTCGTATAAAATATGGTGATAGATAAAGGTAAATTTTGTGACGTAAAATATAAAGTGTTACAGTAAATAGGAAGGAGTTCGGCTGATATGAAGACTAAAGTAAATAGTGATAAAAAGTCTGAATCTGTAGAGGAAAATTATTCTATTTCTAATTCCGTAGATATGTCAAAGCCGGATGAGGAGCTTTCTATTGCAGATATTTCGCGTAAAAACTCTAATCCTAAATGGGTGGCTTTATACGTAGTTGTTTTGCTTGTAGCTATTATTGCTCCGTATTGGGAAGGCAGAACCCTTGCGGCAAATAATACAAATTGGGTTATAGATAATTTCTCAGTTCTTTCGCCAGCTGGAGTTGTTTTTATTTCTTGGATTGTTACTGTAACGCTGTTTACTTGTTTGGCTATGACTGTTATTGAGCCAAAACAGTGGATATGGAGAATTGGCTTACTCGTATTTTTGGCATTTGAACAATTTATTGCTGGATTGTGCTTGTTGCGATTAAGTTTCTGGTATTCTACTCATGTTGTTTACGGTGCTTCAGCTGCTTTGGCGAATGCTGCTAATCTTGGAATTATATCTGCTGGATTTGGTGTTGCTGCGTTTGCAATATTATTTGTTGGCTTACTCGTTGTAGTGCCTAAAAAATCGCGCCTTAACGTATTTACGAGAAGCTGGGCATCTTTCCTTATGTTCTACACTGTTGAAGTTATTTCAATATTAATAGTTTTGTTTGGCGGTTTTCTAACAGCAATGTAGTTGATGCAGCTAATGCAAAATTGGATTGTAGTTGAATTTTATTTTGCGCTTAGAATTTTTGCGTTCATATATTAATTTGTTCTCGCTTAGCTGTAACATTGAAACTCGGCGTGTAACGCCCGCGGATTGAGAGCGCTACAACATGAGGTTGTGGCACCGCGCAGTGATATTAAGGAGGACGCCGTGGCATTAACGGCTGAAGATAAGAAGAATATTATCAACGAATACGCGACGCACGAGGGTGACACGGGTTCCCCAGAAGTGCAGGTCGCTTTGTTGAGCAAGCGCATTGCTGATCTCACTGAGCATTTGAAGGAGCACAAGCACGATCATCATTCTCGTCGTGGTTTGCTTCTTATGGTTGGTGATCGTCGTCGTCTTCTTGATTATTTGAAGCGCGTTGACATCAATCGCTATCGTTCTTTGATTGAACGACTTGGCTTGCGTCGATAATCTTTTTTGACCCGGGTGTTATTATGCCCGGGTCTTTTTGCATTTCTTCTGAGTTTTAAACATATTTGTTTGTGTGAAAAGCTTAGTAGAGAAGTGTAGGAGAGAAAATCTTAAGAGAAAATCTTAGGAAAAAAGTTTAAGAAGAAAACTTAAAAAACTTAAGAGAGAAAATCTTAAAAGCAATAATTTAAGAGAGTAACTATTGAGAGAGTCTTGAGGGAGCCTTAAGAGAGCCTTTAAAGAGTCTTGAGAGAGTAATTTAAGAGAATAAAGAAACTAAGAAGTTTGAGAGAAATAAAATCCTCAGAATAATTTAAATAATTCTGTAGATTTAAAATCTGGGAAGACAGAAAGTCTCGAGAAGAAAATAATAAAAGTTAAAATAATAAATTATAAATAAAATAATAGAGTAATAATTAAGGCAGTAAAATCTTTAATATATATTAAAGAAGATTGAATATTAAAACTTAATTAGTCTTTAATTCAGCACAATGTATTTGTAAATAGCGCTGAATTATTTTAATTTTATAACTAAAAAATGAAGTATAACTAAATAAGGATGATTGAAGTAGCCGAAACAAAAAACACTACGAAATATTGGCGTAATGCAAGTGTTGCAAAGATTGCAAATATTCGCATATAGGTAATGATGCGGATTCGTCAATGTTATTACGCATGTTGGTTGATTAGGTAAGTTAAGAAAAGGAGGAACCCGTGGAGGGTCCCGAAATTAAGGCTGTAGAAGCCGTTATTGATAATGGTTCATTTGGAAAGCGTACGATGCGCTTTGAAACTGGTCGTCTCGCTCAGCAAGCGGACGGTGCTGTTGCCGCATATTTGGATGATGATTCCATGATTTTGTCTACGACGACTGCAGGATCTAGTCCAAAGGAAAATTACGACTTCTTCCCATTGACTGTTGATGTGGAAGAAAAAATGTATGCTGCTGGAAAGATTCCAGGATCTTTCTTCCGTCGTGAAGGCCGTCCTTCTAACGAAGCAACATTAGCATGCCGTATTATCGATCGCCCATTACGTCCATTGTTCCCACACACTTTGCGTAATGAAGTGCAAGTTGTTGAAACAATTTTGGCAATTAATCCAGATGATGCATACGATGTTATTGCTTTGAATGCTGCATCTGCATCTACTATGATTTCTGGTTTGCCATTTGAAGGCCCAGTTTCCGGCGTTCGCTTGGCTTTGATTGATGGTCAGTGGGTTGCTTTCCCACGCTGGAGTGAGCGCGAGCGTGCAGTATTTGAGATTGTTGTTGCTGGTCGTGTTATTGAAAATGGCGATGTTGCTATTGCAATGATTGAAGCTGGCGCTGGCAAGAATGCTTGGAATTTGATCTACAATGAGGGTCAAACTAAGCCAGATGAGGAAGTTGTTGCTGGCGGTTTGGAAGCTGCAAAGCCGTTTATTAAGGTTATTTGCGATGCTCAGAATGAGTTGAAGCGTATTGCAGCTAAAGAAACCAAGGAATTCCAGCTGTTCCCGGAGTATACTGACGAACTTTATGCCAGAATCGATGAGATTGCTCATGCTGATTTGAATGAGGCTCTTTCTATTGCTGAAAAGCTTCCTCGTCAAGATCGCATTGCTGAAATTAAGGAAGGCGTGCGTGCTGCAATCGCAGAAGAGTTTACTGATATGGACGATGAGGAGAAGGAAAAGGAGCTTGGTAACGCTTTCAAGGAGTTACAGCGCCAGATTGTTCGTCGTCGTATTTTAACGGAAGATTATCGTATTGATGGCCGCGGTTTACGCGATATTCGTACGCTTTCTGCCGAGGTTGATATTGTTCCTCGCGTTCATGGCTCTGCGCTCTTCCAGCGTGGCGAGACTCAGATTTTGGGCGTAACTACTTTGAATATGCTTAAGATGGAACAGCAAGTGGATGCACTTTCTGGTCCACAAACTAAGCGTTATATGCACAATTACGAAATGCCTCCATATTCCACTGGTGAAACTGGTCGCGTTGGTTCTCCAAAGCGTCGTGAAATTGGTCACGGTGCTTTAGCTGAAAAGGCTTTGGTGCCAGTTTTGCCAAGTCGCGAAGAGTTCCCATACGCTATTCGTCAGGTGTCTGAGGCTATTGGTTCCAATGGTTCAACTTCTATGGGTTCCGTTTGCGCTTCTACGCTTTCTTTGCTTGCAGCTGGTGTGCCTTTGAAGGCTCCTGTTGCTGGTATTGCTATGGGCTTGGTTTCTGGCGATGTTGATGGAAAGCATATCTTCAAGACTTTGACCGATATTCTCGGTGCAGAAGATGCTTTCGGTGATATGGACTTCAAGGTTGCCGGTACCTCCGAGTTCATCACTGCTTTGCAGCTTGATACTAAGCTTGATGGTATTCCAGCTGATATTTTGGCTGCCGCTTTGCAGCAGGCTCACGAAGCTCGTTCAACGATTCTTGAAGTTATTAACGAGTGCATTGATTGCCCAGCTGAGATGAGCCCATTTGCTCCACGCATTATCACAACCACAATTCCTGTAGATAAGATTGGTGAAGTTATTGGTCCTAAGGGCAAGATGATTAACCAAATTCAGGAAGAAACTGGTGCTGAAATTGCTATTGAAGATGACGGTACTGTTTACATTTCTTCTGAAGGTGGCGAAGCTGCAGAGAAGGCGAAGGAAATCATCGACTCTATTGCAAATCCTCGCGTACCAAAGGCTGGTGAAACTTTCACTGGTAAAGTTGTTAAGACTACAAGCTTTGGCGCTTTCGTAAACTTGACTCCAGGAACTGACGGTTTGCTTCATATTTCGCAGATTCGCAATTTAGCAAATGGTGAGCGTATTGACACTGTTGAAGACGTGCTGAAGGAAGGCGATAATGTTGAAGTTATCGTGCAAAGCGTAGATGAGCGCGGAAAGATTTCTTTGGCTATTCCAGGTTTTGAAGATCAAGAATCTTCAGCTCCTGCAGGCAGGGAAAATCGTACTCGTAACTCCCATGATGATCGCGATAGCAATGATCGCGGTGATTATCGTGCTCGTTCACGTCGTGATGATCGAGACAATCACGATCGTTCAGACCGCAATGATCACGCTGATCGTCCTCGTCGCCGCATGCGTGACGACCGCGATGATCGAGATCGTGTGAATCGCGACGACCGTTATGCTGATCGCGATAGTCGTTATGATGACCGCGGTAGCCGTCGTGATGATCGTCGTGATGACCGTCGTGCAGATCGTGCAGATCGCGACGACCGCTACAATGACAGTGATTTTGACGATCGTCCTCGTCGCCGTATTCGCGATGATCGCGATGCTCGATATGATAATCGTGATGATCGTGACGTACGTGAATCTCGTGAATCGCGTGATGACCGTGATGACCGCGGTAGCCGTCGCGATTCAGAAAATCGTCGCGCATCTGATCGAAATCCACGTTATGCAGCAGATGATGATCACTATGATGAATATCGTTCAGCTCGTGATGAACGTGCAGAACGTCCTCGTCGCCGTGTGCGCCGCGATTTTGATCCATTCGAGGAGAATTAATCGCGCAAATAGTATTAAAGCAAAATTATTGCTAGATACTAACTAAAAATGAATATTTGTAGAAATGCCTTCAAACTGCGTTTGCATTTGGGGGCATTTCTCATAAACATCAATTAGCAAAGCCTAATTAACATATTAGTCATTCTAATTAGCGAGATGCGCATGAAGCATATATTATGCAATCTCTGCAATGAACTAGTATGAAAGCATATATAAAAACAGGAAAAGTTTATACTACCAGCGTAGGGGTGAAATATGGTTATGCATCGCGCATTAGGTTCGTTTGATACAACTGCTATTGGTTTTGGCGAAATGCCGTTAACAATAGAAAATAATCTTGGCCATGATATGGGAATTGAAACAATTCACGCGGCTCTTGATGCAGGTTGTACGCATATTGACACAGCTTGGGCATATTACTGCTCTGGTGGCGAGGAACAAACTGGCGAAAAGCTTGTTCGTGAGGCTTTAGAAAGCTGGAAAGGCGACAAATCTTCTATTCTGGTTGCTACTAAAGTCGGTCACTTCCGTAACTTTACTGACGGACGACCAACATGGGGTAAAGATGGCAAGCCAGAGCATTTGATTGCGCATGCCAAAGAGTCTGCAATGGCTTTAGGTGTTGACACTATTGACTTGCTTTACTTCCACAGGCCAGATCCAGAAGTTCCATACAATGAGTCTATTGAAGCAATGCAACAGTTGCTTGACGAAGGTGTGTCTCGAGAAATCGGTATTTCTAACGCTTCTGTAGAGCAGATTGATATTGCTCGCAATATTTTAGGAGAAAAGTTAGTAGCAGTACAAAATCAATATTCTCCAGTTCATTTAGAGAATGAAGATACCTTGCAATATTGCGAAAAGCTCGGAATTGCTTTTGTTTGCTGGAGTCCTCTTGGTGGATTCCGTCATCCTTATGACGAGCATCTTTTTGATCCATTCCGCAAAGTTGCAGAAAATCATGGCGTAAGCTATCAGCAAGTAGTTTTGGCTTGGGAGCTAGCTAAAGGCGATCACATATTCGTAATTCCTGGAGCTCACAGACCGGCTACAATTTTAGATAGTTTGAAAGCTTCCGATTTGCAATTAAGCAATGAAGAATTGGCTTATTTAGGCTGAAAGAAAACAATAAAATGCAAGAAACAAGCGTAACTGGTATGCCATTGCCTCACGAAGATGAGGATGGTGCACCAATTCCTGTGACTATTCCGGTGGCGTTAGGAACTCGCACTCGTGCAGTTTTTACTACTAGATTGGGTGGGATTTCTGAAGGATTATTTGCTTCACTTAATTTAGGTGGTCGCGCAGGAGATAATGCAGAAGCTGTAGCGAGCAATCGCGCATCTTTAAAAAAAGCTTTGCAAGCCGATTTGTCGCTTGTTGCTCAAGTTCATGGCAGAGAAGTATTTGACGCAGATAGTGTAGTAGATTCATGGAATACTTCTTACGGCTTTGATGCAACAGGTTTTGCGGATTCGCAATTTAGAATTGAAGCAGATGCGCAAGTTTCAACTGCGTGCTCTCTCGCTTTGGGCATGTTTGCTGCTGATTGTTTGCCAGTTTTACTTGCGGACGACGAAGCTGGAGTAATCGCTGCAGCGCATTGTGGGCGAAAAGGATTGATGGCTGGCGTGCTTGATTCTGCCATCGAAGCAATGTGCGAAAAGGGAGCTGAGCGTTCTCGCATAACAGCAGTGCTCGGCCCATGTATTTGTGGAGATTGCTACGAAGTTGGTGAGAGTATTGCTCGCGATTTTGAAAAACGTTATCCACAAACTGTAACACAAACGCGTTTCGGTGGAATCGGTATTGATATTGCTGAAGCTGCTCGCATTGATTTAGCGCTCGCAGGAGTAGCGAATATTGTTGATGCTTTGCCGCGAGTTACAGCTGCAACGCAATATTTATCTGAAGATGAGGAATTGCGCACGATTTGCGAAGTAGATGGTGAAGGCGAGTCCTTAGCTGCACGCTTGCAGGATTTGCATAATCCTCTTTGTACTTTGGAAAATCCACTCTGGTATTCTCATCGCCGTGCTAGTTTGGCTGGAAAATCGCATGAAGGAAGATTGCTTGCTCTTATAATCAAGGACAAGTAGAAAGATATTGTTATGCATCAAATCAACATAGTTATCTCAGGGTTTGGTCCATATTCAGATCTTGACATAAATCCTTCTTATGAAGTTCCACGCGCGCTGTCACTTATGCAAAGCGATCAGTTTTCTTTACCAAAAGACACAACTATTAAAGTCACATCCGTAATGCTACCTATTAGTTTTGCTAATTCTTGGCCAGAACTATTAGAAATAGTCGAACGTGAAAATGCGAATATAGTAATATCGACTGGTGTTAAGCATGCTGCTCGTGGAGTGCAACTAGAGCGTTGTGCTACGAATATGATGGATGCTAAAAAGCCTGATGTTGATAATCGTAGACCTCAGCGAATGCCTATTGTAGAGGATGGTCCTGCGGCTTATTGGACTCGTTTGCCATTGCGTATGATTTTAAATGATTTTGCGCATGAAGGTATTGCTTCAACTTTAAGCTCAGATGCTGGAACATATGTTTGCAATTCGCTTTTTTACAGATTATTACATTGGTCTGCTGGTAAAACGGATAGGCGATTATTGGCTGGTTTTGTGAGTTTTCCGCCTGTTGTTGAATCTCATGATGCTCGTCATGGTTTGCCTTTGGATATGCAAATTAAAGCTGGTCAAGATATTGTAAGTGAAGCTGTGAAGTACTATCTTAAGCCTTCATCTTCGGATATTTTATTTGAGTAGATTTTATTCTTATATCCTATTTTTATATTTTGTATTTATTTATTGTGTGAGCTTCGCAAAAACGTGCGCAACACCCGAGTGTTTTGCTTGCGTAAGTGATAGCGTTAATGCTGGTATTCGCATGCAGATTGTCTGCTTTGTATGCTGTTGGTGAAAGGAACGCCATGGTGGATCGATTCTCAGTCGGATTAAGAGGATACGACAAAGAAGAAGTAAATAAAGCTATAGCAAACTATGAGCGTACTGTAGCGCGTTTACGAGAACAAGTACGTTCTAGTGATGAATCTATTTTGCAGCTTCAAGCTCAATTGCAAGAAGAAAAAAATAACGTAAAACGAGCTAAAAGTGGTACTACTTTTGCGTCTTTAGGTGCTAATGCTCAACAGTTACTTGCTTCTGCAGAGCAAACTAGCGCTCAATTATTAGAGCGCGCTAAACAAGATGCTGCTTCGATTAAAAAAACTGCTCGTGCTCAAGCTGGAACTTTGCTTAATAATGCAAAGTTGGATGCTGAACATTTGTTGCAGGAAGCGCAAACTAAGGCTGATACAATGCTTTCGAATGCAAGTAAACAGTCTGAGCAAATGATGAATGCTGCGCAAGAAGATTCAGATCGACTTCGTTCTTCAGCTCAACGTGATGTTAAGGCTTTGCGTGATTCAACTACATTGGAATTAAATAATGCTAGAGAAGAACACAATAAGAAGATGGCGTCTGAATTAGCTCAGCAGGAGCGAAATATTGCTGATATGAAGGCGGAAGCTTCTAAAGCAATAGCTGAGCAGCGTTCTACGGCTAATGATGAGATTGCTCATGCTAAAGCTGAAACGAACGATCAGATTGAAACAGCTTTGGCTGATGCGAATAAAAAGTTGGCTGATATGCGCGAGCGTGCTTCGAAAATGATGGCAGAAGCACAGCGTAAGGCAGGCGAAATTACTGATGCTGCTAGCGCTAAGGCTCAAGAGATTGCTGATGCTGCACAAGTTGAGCGCACTAAGACTTTAAGTCAGGTGAGTGCGGAAGTTGAGCAGATTCGTGCGGATATTGCTCAGCAACAGGAAGATGCGACTAAGAAAGTTGACGCTTTGCTTGCTGGTTTGAAGGATCGTGAAAAGGCTTCTCAGGAGGAAGCTGAAGCGCTGATTGCTCGTGCAAAGGGAATTCATCAAGATGCGGATGATTATGCTGCTCAAACGCATAAATCAGCTGATGAGCAAGCTGCTCAAATTGTTAGAAAAGCTATGAAAGAAGCTACTGAGCAGGTTGAAGAGCGTAGGGCTGCAGCTCAGCAAGAATTAGATGGTATGACTGCTAGGTTGAATCAGTTGCAGCATAGAGAAGCAACTATTACTCAGCGCGTTACTGAATTGCGTTCGCTTTTTACAAACGCATTTGCAGGATTTGATTTTGGTGATGATAAGCAGCAGGGTTCCAATAGTATGTCTTCTGATTTAAATGATGATGTGGATGAGTCAGATATTGATAATCTCAGCGGTGCTGATGCTAGCGATAATAATGTGTCTGCTATATCTGATAACTCTGATGATAGCCAAAATGATGATTCTAAACGTGTTCAGCGCGAGGCTCAGCGTGAAATTCAAGATGCTCTTGCTGAATCTGAAGAATCGTGACGCTAGGTTATTGAAATATATAAGATTGTAAGAATTAAGAATTGTAGTGAATTTACAAATATAGGAAATTAGAAAGGTTGAAAAGTGGCTGAGATTTCTGCTTTAACTACAGAGGCATTGCAAGGTTTGCGAGATGATTTTGATGCAAATCCTTTGAATCGTTTGGCTATGAATGGTGTGACTGCGGCCGGTATTGATAAGGTTGCTAAGAATTATGATCGTGCGCGTTTACTGCAGCGCCGTTTTTCAACGATTGTAGACAATGGTGACGCAAGGCATCAGGATCATTCTGGCAGATGCTGGTTGTTTAGCTCATTGAATGTTGCTCGATTCGTGGCTAAAAAAGCTTTGAAAGTTAAGGATTTTGAGTTTTCTCAGAATTATGCCATGTATTATGACAAGCTTGAGCGAATCAACTACTTCTTAAAGGATGTTGCTGATCTTGTTCGTTCTGGCGAGCCTTCTGATTCTCGTTTAGTTCAGCATTTGCTTAGTGATGTTATGGGTGACGGCGGCCAGTGGACTATGGCTATGAACGTCTATAAGAAGTATGGTGCTGTTCCAAAGGATTTGTATCCAGAAACTGAGTCTTCTAAAGACACTGGTGATATGAATACTCAGCTTAAAAAGCTTTTGCATACAGCTGTTGCTCATATGTATGCTAATGCTGCTGATATTGATGATATTGTTTCTGAAACTATGGCTGCAGGTCATAGGATTTTAACTATTCATTTGGGCGAGCCTCCAAAAAGCTTCGATTGGGAGTGGACGGACGAAGACGGAAAATTCCATCGTGACGGTGAGGTTACGCCAGTTGAGTTTTGGAAGAAGTACGTTACTGCTGGCTTAGAGGATTATGTTTGCTTGGTAGATGATCCTCGCGCTGAGCATCCTAAGGGCAAGAAGATTGCTATTGAGCACTTGGGTAATGTTGCTGGCGGAGATGCCACGGAATATTTGAACGTGCCAAACCAGTTTATGAAGGATTGCGTGCGTAAGGTTCTTGTTGAGCAGGGCATTCCTGTTTGGTTCGGTGCTGATTGCCATCCTATGATGGATCGCGATAATGGCGCTTGGGCTACTGATTTGTTCGAGTATGATCGCGTTTATGGCGTTGATTTTGACTTGAATAAGGAGCAGCGCGTACGTTTTGCTGATTCGGCGATGAATCACGCTATGGCTTTTGCTGGTGTGGATGTTGCTGATGAT
Organism: Gardnerella sp. KA00255; assembly: GCF_049244095.1. Lineage (NCBI taxonomy): Bacteria > Bacillati > Actinomycetota > Actinomycetes > Bifidobacteriales > Bifidobacteriaceae > Gardnerella > Gardnerella sp. KA00255. The sequence goes on along the minus strand of NZ_CP058374.1, from coordinate 888,972 downwards.
GGAACTACTACTCGTCGTTGGCGCGTGGAGAACTCTTGGGGAGCGGACATTGCTGACAAGGGTTACTTTACGATGAGTGACGATTGGTTCACTGAATACGTGTATGAAGTTGCAGTTCCGAAGAATTTGCTTCCAGAGGAATATCGCAAAGCACTAGAAGAACCAGCAATTGTATTACCGGCGTGGGATCCAATGGGCGCTTTGGCTTAGCTTAAGCGCATTGGGCGCTTAAGCTACTCCAAAGCGCCGCGCTTGCTTAGAGTTGGAAGTCCAGTGGACTTCCAACGCGAGCGCGGCGGTGTTCTCGTCTTTATTTCAAGACGAGAACACCGACCACATCAGGTGTGGTTGGCTTTTCGTGTGCGCTTTGGCCTAGGCTAATTTCACTAGGAAATTAGCCTACCTCAAAGCGCCGAGCCGCTTAGTGCAGAAGCACAGTGTGCTTCTGCTGCGGCGAGGGCATTCGCGCGCTTAGACCGCGCGAATGCAGATGACTAACGCGAAGCTGCATAATGCGCTTCGCGTTACTCCAAAGCTCCGAACTCGCTATTGCAGAGAGTCCGGTGGACTCTCTGCGCGAGTTCGGCGGTGCGCGTTCTAAAAACGCGCGCCGACCACACTAGGTGTGGTTAGACTTCCAACGCAAGCGCGGCGGTGCGAGTTTTGTTTTATAGGATGGTGACAAATGGAATCTACAGCTGAACAGTGTGCTTCAAGCGTGGTTAAAAAAGCTGTTGAAAACGGTCAAAATCCGCTTAATTCTGCGAAATTCCAGCGCTGGGAGGATCAGGTTGGTGTGGATCGCATTATTAACCGCCGCGTGCTTGAGCTTGAGCCGCTTCCAACTCCTGCTCAGGTGCTTGGTGAGTTGCCGTTGTCGCCGTATGCGCAGGATATTGTTGCTGAGTCGCGTGATGAGATTCGCGGCTGTTTGAATGGCGACGACGATCGCCTTCTTGTTATTGTTGGCCCGTGTTCTGTGCATGACCCTAAGGCTGCTCTTGATTATGCGAATCGTTTGGCTAAGTTGCGCTCAGAGCTCGAAGATGAGCTTCTTATTGTTATGCGAGTGTATTTTGAAAAACCGCGTACAGCTCTTGGATGGAAGGGTTTGATTAACGACCCGGATATTGACGGAACGCATGATATTCATAAGGGTTTGTTGCTTGCGCGTAAGACTTTGCTTGGTGTTTTGGATGCTGGTTTGGCTGCTGCTACTGAGTTTTTGGAGCCGACTAGTCCTCAGTTTATTGCGGATGCTGTGAGTTGGGGTGCGATTGGTGCGCGTAATACTGAGTCTCAGATTCATCGTCAGCTTGCTAGTGGTCTTTCTATGCCGGTTGGTTTTAAGAATGCTACAGATGGTTCTGTTTCTGCTGCTGTGAATGGCTGCTTGGCTGCGAGCCAGCATCATACGTTCTTTGGTATTGATCATCTTGGTCGCGCTTGTGCTGTGCAGACTCTTGGTAACCCGGATTGCCACGTGGTTTTGCGCGGTTCTAGTAAGGGACCGAATTATGATGCTGCTTCGGTTGCGTCTGCTGTGGCTTCAATTCGTTTACGTTTGGGTACTGGTTGCATGGCTTCGCATGGCGTGGTTGTGGATTGCTCGCATGGTAATTCTGGCAAGGATGAGCGTCGCCAGATTGAGGTTGTGCGCGAGATTGCGGATCGTTTGACTGCTGGCGAGCAGGGTATTAAGGGCGTTATGATGGAGAGCTTCTTGCAGGGTGGTAATCAAGATCCTGCTCCTCTTAGCGAGCTTGAATACGGCAAGTCTATTACTGATCGTTGTATTTCTTGGGAAGATACTGCCGATTTGCTAAGAACTTTAGCTAAATCTGTTGCAACACGCCGTAGAGATTAGAGATTGTAGTAAGATAATCTCAATTTACTTCTGCTAGGCTTATATTTTTACTGTATTTGCCGTCTATTTTTGCACTATATTTTGCGTACAAGGGAGTGTGTTGAAATGTATAACAAAGACTTTAATAAAGCGAATAAAGCAAATAAAGCAGATAAAGCGAATGAAGGTTTTGCGTGTAAAGCGCTACCGATTGTGCGTTATGTATTGTTCTCTTTGATTGCAACTGGTGTTATTTTGCTTGCTTTTGCATGGTATCGTGGCACGCATAGTGCTGGGTATACGCTTGTTACGTTTTCTGCTTTGTGGTTTAGCGTTTTTATACCGTTTGTAACTGGAATTGCTTTGCTTGTTTTTGCTAACGGATGGCGTCGCATTGTTGGCACTTTAGTTTGTGTGTTGATTATAGCTGGATCTTTCGCTTTTTTTGCTTTGCAGGATCAAATTATTGCGTTTCTCAATGTTCCTGTTGTGAATCCTTGGTTTGATTTTACGTGCGGCGCATCGCTGAATATTGCGACTTTAACTTTTGTTATTATGACTTTAGTATGCGCGTTTTTGTTTAATCGTAATAGCAAATGCATAAGTAGCGAAGTAAAAAAGGATGATTCTGTTGATGTCTGATAATGAGAAAATTACGAAAGTTGATATTACTAAAGTTGCTGTTGTTGGCGCTTTAGAGGAAGAAGTTGCGCATATTTCTAGCGCGCTTGAAAATGTAAGTCTTAAGAAGGCTGCAAGTCTTGATGTGTCTTGTGGAACTCTTGACTCGGCAGATGGTAGGAAAATCGAAGTCGCGGCTACGGTTGGTGGCATGGGCTTGGTTAATGCTGCTGCAACTGTGCAGTATCTTATTGACACATATAACCCTCAAGTCGTAATCTTTTCGGGTATTGCAGGAAATCTTAATAAAAATTTGCATATGAACGATGTCGTTCTTGGAAAAACTGTAAAATATCTCGATACTGATATGCGTTTAATCGGTCAATGGAAGCCGTTTGCAAGCGAATTTCATTCGGATGATTACTTGCTTAAAGTAGCTAGCAATGTATTAACTGACATGAAAATTACGCATATTTCAGGAACAATCGCGTCCGGCGGCTATTTCGTTGATTCTCCAGAAAAAGTAGCAGAAGTAATTGCAGCTACTCAAGCGGATGCTGTGGAAATGGAAGGCGCAGCAGTCTTGCATGTTGCTGCACGTAACGATGTTCCTGCGCTTATTGTGCGCGCAATGAGTGATAACGCGGATACTCAATACGAAACATTTAAGACTTTCGATATTTCCGAATACGCGGATACTGCTGCAAAAATTACTGTAAATATAATCCGCAATTTGTGACATTTCGACACGCTGATGTGGTCGCCACCCTACGTTTACGCAAATAGCGCAATAAGTAGCGCCAAATACCGCCATTTTTGGTACCCATTTTATTTTTGCCGGTGCGGTTTAACCCACCTATTTATGATGGTTGCGTTAATAAAAAAAAGATAGGGATTAATTAAGAGAATGCGCCCGATTCGCAATACGGCTATAAGAATGCGAAAGTGTGGTGGGGCGCAAGGCAGTTCTTCGCGAAAGGAAAGAAGAATATGCGTAACTATATGAACAAATTAAATATGAATAAATTGAATGCAACCAAGGCAAATACAACCAAGGTAATTACAACAAAACTAATTACAACAAAACTAAATACAAATAAAATCTCAATTAAGTTCCGTGCTATTGCAGCGGCCGCGCTCACATTCGGTTTATGCGCAACTTGTGCTGCTTGCGGAGACAATATTCCTGCAGGAAATACAGTTTCTACAGGTTCCGGTGCCAAAATTTCCGGCAATTTCCAAGGATCTGGCGCTTCATCTCAGCAGGTTGCAGTAGAAGCGTGGATTGCAGGATTCCAATCTAAAAATCCTGGTGCGAAAATAGCATACAACCCAACCGGCTCTGGAGCTGGAGTTACTACTTTTATGACGGGTGCAACTGCCTGGGCTGGTTCAGACAAGCCTCTTAGTGACGACGAGGTTGAAAAGTCTAAGTCGGTTTGCGCTAATGGCACCTCGGCTTTCGATGTGCCTGTGTATGTTTCTCCAATTGCGATTATTTTTAATCTAAAAGGTGTTTCTGACGCTGGAAAGCATATTAATTTGGACGCTTCGACGATTGCTAAAATTTTCGACGGCAAGATTACAAGCTGGGATGATGACGCTATTAAGCAGCAAAATCCTAAGTTAAAACTTCCTAGCACTCCAATTACGGTTGTTCACCGTTCTGATAAGTCTGGCACAACGCAGAACTTCTTAAGCTATGTGAAGGATGCGGCTCCAGATGATTGGAAGCATAATCTTTCTGAAAACTGGCCAAATAATGTTGGTCAAGGTGCGAAAGGTACTTCAGGTGTTGTGTCAACTGTTCGCATGGCAAATGGTTCGATTGGTTATGCTGATTTTTCGCAGGTTGGCAAGCTTGGAACAATTGCGGTAAAAGTTAATAATTCTTATATTGATATTTCTCCAGAAGCGGCTTCAAACACTTTATCTGATTCACAAATCGATGTTGATGCGGCTACTAAATATCAACATCGCGTTGTTGTGAAAGTAAATCATCTTACGCAATTAAAAGATGCATATCCGATTGTGTTAGTTTCTTACGATATTGCTTGCCAGGTTTATAAGGATTCTGGAACTGCTAAGTTTGTGAAGTCTTGGCTTAGCTATGTAACTAGTAGTGATGGTCAGAATGCAGCTTCCTCTGCTGCTGGAACTGCTCCACTTCCGCAAAATTTGGTAAGCAAAATTAGCACATCAATTCAAGCAATTAAAACCGGAAAGTAAAAAGCTTTATGAATTGCTTTATGAATTGCTTTAAAAATTGATATTATGAACATATCAGCATAAAGGAGTATGGGTGAGTTCTACAAAGAATGCAAAAACAACTCCAGATGATCAAAATTCTTATAATCATCGGAGCGGGCATATAGCAGACAATATTTTCAAGTATATTGCCTGCGCTTGTGGAATGTTAATTTTATTAATATTAGCAGCGGTAGCAGTATTTCTACTTTTTTGCGCATGGCCATTAATTGTAGGCGATCGCGCGCAATTGTCAGCCGTTTATGCAGATTTTACTGCCGGCAAAGCGCACGATTTTGTAAGCTATGTAGCTCCTTTAGTTTTTGGAACTGTGCTAATGTCTGCTCTTGCTCTTCTATTTGCATTCTTTGTAGCAATCGGTATCGCTTTATTTATATCGCATTACGCACCTAAGAAAATTGTTCCGCTTTTAAGTGGAGTAGTTGATTTATTAGCAGCAATCCCATCCGTTATTTACGGCTTGTGGGGTGGATTAGTTTTAGTCCCGGCAATGTATCCTTTCTGGGATTGGGTTTCTAAGATTTTTGGCTGGATTCCGCTATTTTCCGGCCCTGTAGCAAATCCTTCCAGATGTGCTGCAACAGTTAGCTTAGTTTTGGCTGTGATGATTCTTCCTATTATCACTTCTATGGCTCGAGATATTTTCCAGCAAGCTCCGCGATTACAACAGGAGGGCGCGCTCGCGCTTGGAGCTACAAAGTGGGAAATGATAAAGTTGGCTGTTTTGCCGTTTGCTAAATCTGGTATTGTTTCAGCGTCTATGCTTGGTCTTGGTCGCGCTCTTGGTGAAACAATGGCAGTTTTAATGATTCTTTCTCCTGGTTTTACTTTTGGTTTTAATATTTTGCAAGCATCTCAAAATCAAACTATTGCGGCTAATATTGCCGCACAATATCCTGAAGCTAATGGTTTAGGTGTAAGTGCTTTGATTGGAACCGGCCTTGTTTTGTTCCTTATTTCGTTTGCTGTGAATTTCATAGCGCGAAAGATTACTGGAAAGGCTGGTGCTTGATATGAGTAGTATTCAGCAAAGTAAAAATGATTCTTTAAGCGATAATCTTTTGAATAATAATATTGATGTGGATAAAGAATCATTGGAAGATAAGTATAAGATTGAAAATAAATCTAATATTGAAGATAAAGCTCCAGTTATAGATTTCGATAAATTCCGACCTACAAGATCTTCTATTGCCGCGCGAAAGCGTAAAGATTTTTTGATGCGCGTATTGATTTTCTTGTCATTTATTGTGGCAGTAATCCCGTTATTTTCATTGCTTTATACGACTATTATTCATGGAATTAAAAGATTTAATATAGATTTCTTAACTCATAACATGACTTACGTTGTCGGTGGTAATGCTACTGGCACAGGCGGTTATGGCGGAATTTTGCATGCAATAATTGGAACGTTAGAAATTACTTTTGGAGCAATGCTTATTTCTATACCAATTGGCTTAATGTGTGCTGTTTATTTGATTGAGTATGCTCGCGGAAGCAAAATTGCTCGAATAATTAATTTGCTTGTTGACGTAATGAGTGGTATTCCGTCTATTGTTGCGGGCTTGTTTGCTTTTTCTATGTTTGCTTTTCTCGCTGGCCCAGGTACGATTAATGGCTTTGAAGGATCTGTGGCGCTTTCGCTTCTTATGATTCCAACAGTTGTTAAATCTTCTCAAGAAATGCTAAAAATTGTTCCGACTGATTTGCGTGAGGCAGCTTTAGCTTTGGGCGTTACTAAGCATCGCATGATTACGAAAGTTGTTTTGCGTACCGCACTGCCTGGAATTGTTTCAGGATGTATTTTAGCGGTTGCTCGCGTTATTGGTGAAACTGCTCCTTTGCTTATGGCTGCAGGTTTTATTTCATCTACTAATTTCAATCTTTTTGACGGGCAGATGACGACTTTGCCGGTTTATGTTTATCAGGAGTATTCTAAACTTTCAGCAAATTGCCCAGCTAATGCTCCTGCTTCTTGTGTTACTTCAATACCTATGGAACGCGCGTGGGCGGCAGCTTTGACTTTGATTATTGTTGTTCTTTTGCTGAATATTATCGGTAGGGTTGTGGCTCGAGTGTTTTCAGTTAAGGCGAAATAAAGCGAATAAAACTGAATGAAGCTGAATGAAAATGAATAAGGCAAATAGAGCGAATAAAGCGAAATAGATTTTTAGAAAGTGAGTGCAAAATGGGTCAGCGCATTGATGTGAAGCATCTGAATATTTACTATGGTGATTTTCTTGCTGTAGAAGACGTGAATATTAATATTGAGCCAAATAAGGTTACGGCTTTTATTGGGCCTTCCGGATGCGGAAAATCAACTGTTTTGCGAACTCTTGACCGCATGCACGAGATTACGCCGGGAGCGCGCGTAGAAGGTCAAGTGCTTCTTGAAGGCCGCGATTTATATGGTAAAGATGTGGATCCTGTAGCAGTTCGCCGCGATGTTGGAATGGTTTTCCAGCGTCCAAATCCTTTCCCAACAATGTCTATTCGCGAAAATGTGCTTGCTGGAGTTCGCTTAAATAATCGCAAAATTGCTAAAAGTGATGCTGACGATTTAGTTGAGTGGGCTTTGCGAGGCGCGAACTTGTGGAATGAAGTTAAGGATCGCTTAGATAAGCCTGGAATTGGTCTTTCTGGCGGTCAGCAGCAGCGACTTTGCATTGCTAGAGCTGTGGCTGTGCATCCGCAAGTTTTACTTATGGATGAACCTTGCTCTGCTCTTGATCCTATTTCTACGTTGGCTGTAGAAGATTTGATTAACGAGCTTAAAAACGATTACACGATTGTGATCGTGACTCATAATATGCAGCAGGCTGCGCGTGTTGCTGATTACACGGCATTCTTTAATTTGAAAGCCGTAGGTCAGCCAGGGCATTTGGAATACTTTGCAGACACGACTACTATGTTCAACAATCCGCGCAACGCTGAAGCTGAGCGTTATATTTCCGGTCGTTTTGGCTGATTTGTTATATACTTTTTTGATTTCGGTGTATTTCCTTGGTCAGCACGTGCGCGTAAGGTCAGAGCTGTTCGGTTGTTCAAAGGTTTCGCAATTTTCATAATTTTATGTGAGATTTTGTGATGCCTTCGTTCATTCGACGAGTCGCAGTAACCTCTGCGTGAATGCCCAAATGTAATTGCGTACGCGATTGCTCAAGTGCTTTCGCCGCGCTTTTCTGGTCTTTTGCGCTTGTAAACCAAGGAACAGAGAGTATATGGAAAAGTTCTTCCATCTCAAAGAAAACGGCACGAATGTACCAACGGAGATCACTGCAGGTCTCACTACATTCTTCGCAATGTCGTACATTATTATCGTAAATCCAATGATTTTAAGCCAAACTCATATGCCTTCTGGTGGCGTGTTCTTAGCAACAATTATTGCAGCAATCATTGGTACCCTTGTTATGGGCTTGTTTGCTAACGTGCCTTACGCTCAGGCTGCTGGCATGGGTCTTAATGTATTCTTCACTTACACAGTTTGCTTCGGATTGAAATTTACTTGGCAAGAAGCACTGTCTATGGTGTTCTTATGCGGTTTAATTAACATTCTTATTACCGTTACTAAAATTCGTAAAATGATTATTCGTGCCATCCCGACTTCGTTACAACACGCAATCGGCGGTGGCATTGGTTTATTCGTGGCCTACGTTGGCATGGTTAACGACCACGTTGGATTTATCACTTTTGCTTCTAAAAATCCAGCTTTATCCGCTAAGGGTAAGCCAGCACCTGCAGTTCCAGGACTTTCTGTTATGAATAATCCAGCTATTTGGCTTTTCTTAATAGGTCTTGTTTTAGCAATTGTTCTTACGGTTCTTAAGGTTCGTGCAAGCTTACTTATTACTATTATTGTGACTTCGTTAATTGGCATTCCAATGGGTTTGACTAACATGAGTAATTCAAATTCAATTGTGGAATCTTTTAACCAGCTTTCAACTACTTTCTGCGCAATATTTAGCGATCAGGGATTCCCAGCATTATTCTCAAATCCTGCTCGTATTCCGCTTGTTTTAATAACAATCTTTGCTTTCTCAATGTCTGATACTTTCGACACTTTGGGTACCTTTATTGGTACTGGTCGCCGTACTGGTATCTTCTCTGAGGCGGATGAAAAGGCTCTTGAAAACGGCTCTGGATTTAGCTCCAAGATGGATCGTGCTTTGTTTGCTGATTCTATCGCAACTTCCGTTGGTGCTATTTTCGGTACTTCTAACACCACCACTTACGTAGAGTCTGCTGCAGGTATTGGTGCTGGTGGTCGTACTGGTTTAACTTCTGTAGTTGTGTCTATTTGCTTCGCGCTTTCTATACTATTTGCTCCAGTCATTTCCGCTGTACCTGCTGCTGCAACTGCCGGTGTGCTTGTGGTTGTCGGCTGCATGATGGCAAGCTCTTTGAAGGAAATTGCTTGGGATGATATTACTGAAGCAATTCCAGCATTCTTCGCTGCAGTGTTCATGGCGTTCTCCTACAACATTTCTTATGGTATTGCTGCTGGATTCATCATGTACTGCTTGGTTAAGGTGTTTACAAAGCGTGCTAAAGAAGTTCATCCAATGCTTTGGATTGTTTCAGCTTTGTTCATTCTTAACTTTGTTGCACTTGCTGTGCTTGAGAAATAATTTAAGAATAGAATCTTAAAAATTAGAGGGTGTGTAAATTACATACCCTCTTTTTGTTTCCATTTCTATTTCTGTTTTTATTTCTGTCTTTATTTTTCTAAATTTATTCTTAGATTTACTGCAAATATTATTGACATTGTCTTAGATGCATATTAAACTATCCCAACGTAAACCACAGACCGTTGGTGGAATTGAAAAATTCCTGAAATTGATGCGTCAGGCCAGCACAGGTTGAGCAATGATTTGCAAAGTATTTATTGTAAATCGAAAATTTAAGCACGCTTTAGTGTTTCTTATGTTGCTCTGCCAGTGCGCAGGGCTTTTTTGTTGCTCTGTTTAGATTAAGCTTGATGTGTTTCTTTCGAACTGACGGCCAATTTAGGAAGGAACGCCATGAAGAGGCCCGAAAAGGAAGCGGTAGTTGCTGAGCTTACCGGATTATTCCGTAATGCAGATGCTATCTACCTCACCGAGTACCGCGGGCTTACAGTTCCGCAGATTTCTGCTCTGCGCGAAAAGCTAGGCCGCGATACTTCCTACTCTGTGGCTAAGAACACGCTTGCTCGTATTGCTGCTAAGGAAGCGGGCATTGAAGGTCTTGACGAGCTTCTCGCTGGCCCAACTGCAATCACCTTCGTAAAGGGTGATTTCATTGAGGCTGCTAAGACCTTGCGTGATTTTGCCAAAGAGAATAAAGCCCTCGTCGTTAAGGGCGGTTTCGCAGATGGAACCGTTTACGATGCCGAAGGTGCAAAGCAGTTGGCAGACCTCAAGTCTCGCCCAGAATTGCTTTCCGAAATGGCCGGCGCGCTCAAGGGCACTATGTCCAAGGCCGCTTACCTGTTCAACGCTTTGCCAACAAAGGCTGTGCGTACTATCGACGCTTTGCGCGAGAAGCAGGAAAAGGCCGCTTGATACCCTTGCAGCTTGCTGCATGAGCCAAATATTAATAAAAATTTGATGGCGTAAGGCACAAAGTGTGCCCGGCCAAGTAAGAAAGGAAGCCATTATGGCTAAGCTCAGTAATGAAGAGCTTCTTGAAGCTTTCGGTGAAATGACCCTCGTTGAGCTCTCTGAGTTCGTCAAGGCATTCGAAGAGAAGTTTGACGTTGAAGCTGCTGCTCCTGTTGCCGCTGTTGCTGCTGCTCCAGCTGCTGCCGGTGCTGCTGAAGAAGAGAAGGACGAGTTCGATGTCGTCCTCGCTTCTGTTGGCGATAAGAAGATTGCAGTCATCAAGGCTGTTCGTGCTTTGACCAACCTCGGTTTGGCTGAAGCTAAGGCTCTCGTTGACGGTGCTCCAAAGGCCGTTCTCGAGAAGGCTAAGAAGGAAGATGCTGACAAGGCTAAGGCTGCTCTCGAAGAAGCTGGTGCTACTGTAGAACTTAAGTAGTTCTATTGCATATTCCGATAGTATTATCTGCTTAATGCAGTAATATCTGAATGCTTTACAAAGCGAAAGTGACTTTTTGTTGCTTTCGCTTTTTTTGTGAATTTATGTGTTGTGAATTAGCTTGTTGGGGATTGGCGCATTACTAATTAGCTTGTTGGGAATTAACCCTTAATTTGATTATTTAGTTAAGACATTATTTGCTTTAAACACTATTTCTAAATGTATTATGTGAATGTGTTGTAAGTGTATTCGTGTTATCGTAGTTTTTTGATTTTTTGGATACTACATTGGAACAGTCATTTATAGTCGCTTGTGGTATTTTATAATCATTTGTGATTATTCCTAAAAGGGAGGCTTATACGGTGAAATGCACTTGTGAAACAATCACTTGTCACACGTTTTCAACGGGTGGGAGTGAAAACTCATCTTCTGCGCATACTCGCCTTGGCCATGGAAAAACTTGTGCAAAAGTAATCCTTTTTGGAGAACATTCAGTTGTATATGGATATCCTGCTGTTGCATTGCCTTTGCGCAATCTTTGTATAAACGCGACTGTTACAGATTCTTGTCCATTTAAAAATAGCTTAGAAAATTCTGCCTTTGATTCTTCTAATGAAGTTTCTTTAGATAATCAGAATGCAAATACTAATAATGCAGATAATCAGAATGCAGATAGTCAAAATATTGACGATAGTGTTGTACTATGTGCGCTTGATTTTACTGGACTTTTGCGCGATGTACCTAAAAGGCTAGCTTCTATAAGAACCGCTATTCACGCCGCTTTAGATTTCGTGGGATGGGATGGTAAGCCTTTATATGTTCTTACGGAATCTGACTTCCCTCCGGAAAGAGGATTGGGATCGTCTGCAGCTGCTGCTGGAGCCGTTATTCGTGCGATTTTAGACTATTACGGTGTTGAAGCAGATAAATCGAAATTATTCTCTTTAACTCAGCAAGCTGAATTAGTCGCCCACGGTAGATCTTCTGGACTAGATGCTGTTGCAACTTCATCGCTTGCACCAGTTAAGTATGGTGACGGTTCGTTTAGCTACATGAATATAGATATGCGAGCGTGGATTGTACTTGCTGATTCTGGTTGCAAAGGTATGACGAGAGTAACTGTTGAAGCTTTGCGAAAAAAGCGTGAAGAAAATCCAGATTTCGTTAATGCTTTGTTAAAAGAATTAGGCGATATCGCATTGAGTGCAGAAGATGACTTAGCTCAAGGTCGTAGTAAAGATATGGGAGCTAGGATGCTTCGAGCTCACAAAATATTAGCAGAGCTTGGAATTAGCACGCCGCTGTTAGATGATTTAGTGAATGCTGCTTATAACAATGGAGCTTTAGGCGCAAAGTTAACAGGCGGTGGCGGCGGTGGATGCGTTATAGCACTCGCTGATTCTGAAGATTGCGCGCGTAAAGTCAGTGAAGCTTTTAAATCTGCTGGAGCTAAGCAAACTTGGATTGTAGATATTGATGCTGATGCTAATGAACGCGATAATAAAATCTGCAATAGAATTTGCGGAGAAAGCGACAGCGAAAGATACGGCACAAGCGATAGTGAAGGATATAGTGAAAGCGTTAACAAAAGCGACAGCGAATATGATAGTGAAAGCGAGTGTGTATGCAAATCGTAAATGTTCAGCCATCAATAATTTATGACGATAATATGCAATCTCGCTGTGCAGAAGCGCGCGCGAATGTTAATATCGCTCTAATTAAATATTGGGGAAAACGAGACGAGAATCTGATTATTCCATACACTTCTTCGCTATCTCTAACTCTTGCGGATTGGGGTACTAAAACACGAGTTAGTTTTGATGAGGATTTATCTGAAGACTGTGTTTCTTTAGATGGAGTAAAACTTGCTAGTGATGAATCTAATAAAGTTCGCAATCGCATAGTTTCTACGCTGGATCTTATACGTAAGCGTGCAGGAATATCTACGAAAGCATGCGTAGATTCGCATAATAGTGTTCCTACTGCAGCAGGCTTAGCATCAAGTGCATCTGGATTTGCAGCTTTAACTGCCGCTGGAGCATACGCTGCTGGGCTAGATTTAAGCGCTCGCGAACTGTCTCGTCTTGCTAGAAGAGGCTCAGGATCAGCGTGCAGATCGATTTTTGGCGGACTAGTTGTTTGGCATGCTGGAGAAGACGATGAATCCTCGTATGCTGAGCCAATAGATATGCCTGAAAATCTTGAATTAGCAATGATTGCAATAGTGCTAAATCCTGGTAGCAAGCCAATTTCCAGTCGTGAAGCAATGCGTAGAACAGTAGAAACTTCTCCTACATATATGCCATGGGTTAATCAATCAGAAAAAGATTTCCAAAATGCTATTTGTGCTATAAAAAATAGTGATATAGAAGCCTTGGGAAGCATAGTAGAAAGTAATTTCGCTGGAATGCATGAAACAATGCATAATGCTGTGCCTGCGATTAATTATCTTACTGAAGAAAGCTATAAAGTACTGGATATCGTAAAATCTTTGCGATCTGAAGGACTTCCAGCTTGGGCTACTATGGATGCCGGTCCTAATGTAAAAGTTTTAACTGTTAAAAGTCAGGCTCAAAAAGTTGCGGATGAATTGCGCTCGCGTATTTCACAAGATTTAGGCGATTCAAGGATGCGTTCTTCTGAAAAGTATTCTTCTAGCGAAGATTCTTCTCGTGAAGCTATTCGAATTATGATTGCTTTGCCTGGGGATTCTGTAAGCGTTTCAACTAGCAAATAACGGCGGTAAATGGCTGCATAGTAACGCCGGTGGTGCTAGTGCTGGTGCGTTGGTTGGTATCGTTAGTGGATTTATCGTAGTAGTATTCCATAAGAATAGTATTTCGTGCGAGTAGTATTCGTATACAGTGGAAATGTACGTAACAACATTGTAGATATAAACGAAACGTCTGGGGATATCATGAGTAAAGTGCAAGCTATGGCTCCGGGGAAGCTTTACGTTGCTGGTGAATATGCAGTTGTGGATGGTTCTTCTGCAATTGTTGTTGCTGTTAATCGTTATGTGACTGTAACAATAGATAACGATGATTTGCGAATAATTGATAGCAAAGGTAAGACTTATTCAAGCAGAGATTTTGAAGAATCAGATTTAAGCGCAAAAGATTTTGATAAATTAGATTTCTGCAAAGTATATGGATCGATTTTGTCTTATAGCGCTGAAAAAGCTGAGCGTGCTGTGGAATCTGAGTCTGCTAAAAAATATGATAGTACTTGTGAATCTGCCAGTGCTGGGGAATCTGACAGTACTCGTGATACTTCTTCGAATTCAGAATCCATTGAATCCTCAAAATATAAGACTTTATATTGGAGCCGTTCTGTAAATGGCAAAGATATTCTTGTAGAAAACAATGAGTATGCAAAGTCGTATTCTTATGTACTTTCTGCAATGAGTATCGTAGATAAATTCGCTTTAGAAAAGTACAAAGAGCCTTTAAATAAAGTCTACAATGTGCGAATTTCTAGCGATTTAGATGATGTGCGTTCTGGAAGAAAATATGGATTAGGTTCTTCTGCTGCAGTTACAGTAGCTGTTGTTCGTGCTTTATGCGAATGGTATGGGCTGGATCTTTCAACTCCGGATATTTGCAAATTGGCGTTAATAGCATCCGCATACGTCAAAGGCTCAGGTAGCGGTGGAGATATAGCTGCTAGCGTTTACGGCGGTTGGATTACGTATCGCGCTTATAATCGCGATTGGCTTAAAGCAGAAATCGAGCTGGTTAATTCCGGAGATTCCGATTTGCATAAGCTTGTTCGTAAGAAATGGCCTAGACTCGAAGTTAAACGTTTAGATATAAATCCTTGCGTGAATCTATTAGTGGGTTGGACTGGTACTCCTGCTTCAAGTGCAGCGTTAGTTAATAGCGTTAAATCAAATAATATTAAGCAACAATTATTTACATACGAAGACTTCTGCCTATTAAGTGAAGCTTGTGTTCAAAGGCTTGCAAAAGTACTTGAAGAATGCGATTTTATAAGCATAGCGAGCGGTTTTGAATGCAATCGTCAGCTTTTAAAAGATATGGGTGAATTAACTCAAACTGTTATTGAAACACCATCTCTTACAAAGTTGATTGAAGATGCAAAATCTGTTGGAGCTGCTGCTAAAACAAGCGGTGCAGGCGGCGGTGATTGTGGAATCGCATTAATAGACTCGTATTCTAAAGAGCGTATTTCTCATATTAAAGAGACCTGGAAGTTAGATGGAATTAAGCCTTTAAATCTTAAAGTTGCGAAAATTAACGGAACAGGCAAATCATCTGAAAATATAGTTTTAAATTACAAATATAGCGAAAAGCTAGAGCCTTATATCGTAGCTTATAAAAAGAAATATTCTGATTATGGGCATATGGATTTTGACGATATTTGTTTGCCTCATAATTCAGATCCAGTTACTGCAGAAGCTTTTGCAGAGCGTAATGCGAAACTATGCGATTCTAATGGTTCTAGTGAGTCTAGTGCTTCTATTGCTTCTAGTGAAAATAGCGGGAATAGCGAGAATAGCGAAAATGAATTGAGCTCCAATAATTTCAGCAGTTCAGCTTCGTCTAATAATATTTCGTCTAATAATAAAGTTAAAAAGCCTTATAATACTTTGGAAAACGCTATTAAGGATTTAGAGTCGCAAATTACTTCAAGCCGCAAAAATATGCATTTAACTCTTGCGGATAAGCAATATAAGCCTCATTCTGAAGCAGGATTTGACGATATAAGTTTCATGCCTAATTCTTTACCAGATTTATCTCTAGAAAATATTGATACTAGCGTTAATCCATTAGGCTGTTCTTGGTCAATGCCTTTGTATATTAATGCGATGACTGGCGGAAGTAAGGAATCTAAAGCTGTAAACGCCGCTCTAGCAAGAGTTGCTGCTAAAACTAATATGCCAATGGCATCTGGGTCTTTGAGCGCTGCTCTTCGCGATTCTTCTCTTATTGATACTTTTAGCGTGATTCGTAAAGAAAATCCTAAGGGATTTGTATTAGCCAATGTCAGCGCTGGCACATCTGCAGATAATGCTATGCGTGCTGTTGAAATGATTAATGCTAATGCTTTACAAGTGCATCTTAACGTTGCTCAAGAGCTTGTTATGCCAGAGGGCGATCGTGATTTTAGCAATTGGATGAGCAGCATTGAGGAGATTTCGATTGCTTGCCAAAAAGCGAACATACCGATGATAGTTAAAGAAACAGGATGCGGTATGACTGCTTTCGATGCGCATAGATTGTACGATTTGGGAGTGAGAGCTATAGATGTTGGCGGCCGTGGTGGAACCAACTTCGTTACAATTGAGAACGCTCGTAGGGATGGCAATGAGTACGATTATTTAGCATCTTGGGGTCTTACGACAGTTGAATCATTGATTGAAGTTATGCGTGAACCTAATTGTGCCAATAAAAATATGACTGTTTTTGCCAGTGGTGGTGTGCGTACTCCTCTTGATGTTGTTCGCGCTATTGCATTAGGAGCTCAAGCTGTTGGAGTTGCTGGAGAGTTCTTGCATACTCTTATGCATAGTGGTGAAGAAGTGTTAGTTCAGCAAATTTGCGATTGGACGGAACAAATTCGTAGAATTATGGCTTTGCTTGGAGTTGAAAAAGTGCAAGACATACAATCTAAGTCAAGATTTGTTCTTACTGGTAAATCTGCGCAATTTAAAGCTAATAGTTTTAATTTGGACTGATATCTGATTGATAGCTGATTGATATCTGATTTGTGACTGATTGGTAGCAGGATTAGCGGCCAGATTTGTGAATAAAACGATAGATAAATCTGTAGATTAATCGGTAGATAAATCAGCAGATAATAAGATTGTCTTTGCAAGTGGTATACTTGTTTAGTTGTGCGTTCAGACACGCTTATCTGTTTATGCGTATTTGTGTGATTGAACGACGCAGGACTTGCAAGTCTAGAATTAGGGAGTTCATCATGGCAGCTCGTTGCGCAGTATGTGGCAAGGGACCGCAGACCGGTTTCACTGTGTCACATTCGCATATCCGCAATAAGCGCACCTTCCGCCCGAATCTTCAGCCAGTTCGCACCACTATCGATGGCGAAAATGTTCGTCTTCGCGTGTGCGTGAAATGCATTAAGGCTGGTAAGGTTCAGCGCGTTGAGGCGTGAATCGCGTAAAGAATGTAAGATGCCCTGAGCGTTTGTTCAGGGCTCTTTTTTATTGTTTTTACGCGTAAAACCGTTATAAATCTGTTATTATTTCTTATAAATCTGTTACAAATTTGTCACGGATTCACTATTTTTTTCATAAAACCGCTCAATATACATAAAGCATGACACAATAGAAGGTAGTGTGTTTTTTGAAGGGAGCATGTAGCGTGGCCGATCAACAAACTGTACAACGCTGGATGATTACTGTAGGTGGTGTAGAGCAGGCTCGCGTAGGAGCTGGCCAAACAGTGGAGATTGGACGTAAGCCTATTCGACCGTTACGCGATGATGGGTTTGTTCGAATAGATATTGTTGATAATAAGCGCTCTATGTCTAAGCGTCACGCGCTACTTATTGTTAATAAGCGTGGTGTTGCTACTATTCGTGATCTTCACTCGACAAATGGCACTTATTTAGTTGGAGATAATGGGAATTTACTTCGTTTGGATCCGGATGTTGATTTTCAGCTTCCAGATACAATTATGCGAATGCAATTCGGCGATGTTCCTGTAGATTTTGTGCACGTTGAAGAATCAGAAGATTCTGATAACGATCCTGTTCGCGATCTTTTCTCATATGCGACTGATAGCGCTCCTAAAGAGCCGGATGCTTCTGATTTGTCAGTTGATCAAATACTTGATTTGCGAGCTGGAGAGCCAACTGGAATATTCCATGCTCAATCTGTTTCTGTTCCTGAACTTAAATGGAATAATGATTCTGTTTCTTTGAATCCTGAAAAAAATAGTGTAATAGATGATATTTCGTCAGCTGGGGTAGATCTTCCTGTAGTTCGCGAAGAAGAAAAGGCGGAGCCTAGAAATCTTTTTGATGATGCTCAAGCGGATGGTAATAAAGATAGTAATAAAGACAGTCAAGAGCAGAATCCTGAAGATTCTAGCAATCTTAATAATAGTGCTCAAACGGATGATAATCCAAATGAGCATGAAAATGATGTTGAGCAGTTGTTAAATCAGTCTATGGAACAGTCCATGGAACAATCTGTGAAACGCGACGGTGAACAGCATGATATTCGCGAGCAAGATATCTTTGAATCTGTAGAAAACGAGTTCGCAGAGGCTAAGTCTACAGAAAGCAATCCTGTAGAAAACAATCCTGCTGAAACTAATCCTGTTGAAACTAGTCCTGTTGAAAATAGAAATAGCTCTGTAGAAGATAACTCTGCGGAAGCTAATAATGCGGAAGCTAACAATGCAGAAGTTAATAATGCAGAAGTTAATAATGCAGAAAATATAGCTTCTTCCATGCTTGCTAGCTCTACTTTTTCAGAAGAATATACTCCAGCTTTCGAGCCTGGATCTGTGTTTGAAAAAGTTTCACAAGGTGAATTTGATTCTCATCATGAAGTGATTGAAGCTGGCGGATATACGTCTGATGAAGCTAAGCAAACAGCAGATTTTTCGGAACAATTTGAAATGGCAAAGTACCCTGAGTTGCTGCCATATTTGGCTATGAATACTGGCCTTTATGACGACTTATACGCATGGCTTGCAGCTCAGTCAAATTCTGACGTAGATGAAGCATTGGCAAGAAACAGCGGATACGACGCTTATCGTAAAACAATGGGGAAGTGAGTGATATGAATACTGGTGAATCACTGGAACCACAAGTCGTTAAAAAGCGTGCAGAAGCATTGAATGACTTAAAAAGTTGGCAAAATACTTATAAATCTGAATTAGTTCCTTCTCCTCTTGAAGATATTACAAAGTTGCAAGCCAAGCTTGAACTTACTCATGCTCATCCTTCAGGAATCGCGCAATTATTCGCAAGCGGTAAAGTAACACTTAAATCTTTATTTAGAGATCCTGGAGTATTGCGTGCTGCTGGGCGTAACTTGGATCGTGTATGTGAAGATCGAGATACTAAAGCTCATGAAAGCGGAGTTTCTGAATTATCTCTTGTTGTAGGCGTGGCATCTTGGAATGGAAATCATGTTCCTGTTCTTACTTATCCTGTGCGAGTAGTCAGAGATAGTTCTCAAGATGAAACTGTTGCGTCTATTTATTTTTCAGGCAATGTTCGTTTAAATCATGCTCTTGTGCAGCGTTTACGCAATCGTGGAATTGAACTTCGCGAAGAAGTGCTTTTTGACGGATCGAATTATGAAAGCGGCACTCCAGAAACGTCTGCTGTTTTTGCTGCAGTAAGCAATCAGGCTCGTAGCGTATTCCCTGATTTTGATATTGAGCGAGATATAGTTCTTGGCTGCTTCACAGATGCTGGTACGCGATTTGTAGCAGAAAGCGATCATATTATTGAAGCCTTAAAATCCGGTGCTGTCGGAAATAATATGATTGATGCGATAGCTGGATATGACAATGCTATTAAGCATTTACAAGCTTCAGACGCTCCGAAATATGATCCATTTGACGCTGATCCGCATAATGAGTATGAAGTTGGAGACGTAGATAATTCAGTTCGTTATGCATCAGGATTAGTTGCTAATGGCACATCTGTGTTTATGAACGTTGATGCTGGTTGTGATTCTGCAACTTTAGCTGCAGCTATTGCTTCGCGCTCTGTTTTAGCTGGTCGCTCTGTTTTATATGTTGCAGATGTTACTGAGCAGCAGCGTAGATTCCGTCAGGCTTTAAGTGCTCATGAGATTTCTTCGCTATCTGTAGATGTTTCAGATCCTCATATTGCTAAGCATGTTGATGCTCAACTTATTGCTGCTGTTGGCTCTCGTCATAGCGTTGCATCTTCGCGTTTTGAACAGGTTTCAGACGAACTTGTAGGTGTTCGCGCGCGATTAACACGCTATCTTGGAGATCTTCACGGAGAAAACGAGCGTTGGGGTATTTCTGCTTATCAAACTATACAGAATCTTGCGGCAATCGCTATGCTCCCTTCTCATCCTTCAACTCATGTGCGATTGAAGGTCGATTCTGCTCAAGCTTTAGCAGGTCATCTTGAATCTTGTGCTCATAAGCTTCACGAGGCAGATAAGCTTGGGGAATTCACTATTAATCCTGAAGATACTCCATGGTTTGGTGCTTCTGTTTTTGATGAGAGTGAAGCGATTACTGTTTATCAGCGAGTAGTTGATGTATTAACTAAGCTTCTTCCTGTAACGCGCGAACAAGTTAAAACAACTGTACAAAACTGCGGTTTCCCTGTGCCTGCAACTGCAAGAGAATGGGCTCGTCAGATTACAGTTTTGAAGAATTTGCGCCGTGTTCTTGACGTATTCCAGCCGGAAATTTTTGAGCGCGACTTAGATTCTATGATTGAAGCTAGCAAGCCTAAAGCATTGCGTAAATCTGAAGGCACTATTATGGGCTTCTGGGAACGTAGAAGACGCGTTAAAGAAGCTCGTAATTTGCTACGAGTTGGTGCAAAAGTAGATGATTTGCATGAAGCTTTGAAGATTGTAGCTCAGCAGGCTGCTCAATGGCGCTTGTTTGTACCTCATGGAGGATGGCCTGTTTTACCTCCTAAGCTTGATGAAATCGTTGAAACTCAAGATATGCTTACGCGAAATCTTGTTGCATTAGATGCTGTTCTTTCAACTACTCGTCAAGGCGCTGACTTAGAAAATACTGATTTTGCTAAGCTTGATGAGCGTTTACGTAAACTTCACGATGATCGCACTTCTCTTGATACGCTTCCAGGTCGTTGCGTGTTAGAACGTGAATTTAGTAAAGCTGGCCTCAATGGTTTAGTTGAAGATTTGCGTCGTCGTCATATCACTGGTGAGTCACTTGATGGCGAATTGCAGCTTGCTTGGTGGACTACTGTTTTTGAAGATATCGTTAAGTCTTCTGAAATTATTTCTCACCAAGATGGTTCTGCTATGCAAGATGCTGCAGATAGATTTGTACAAGTCGATACTGAGCATGTTCGCTCTATAGGACCAATGGTTCAGCAAGAGGCTATGAAGCGTTTGTGCGATTTGCTATTTTCACGTACTCAGGAAGCAAATCAGCTTCATACTACGCTTGCTGGGAATCGTGTTGGTGTTACATTTGCCAGTTTAGTAAGAGATTATGCTGATTTAGTAATTTCTGCAAAGCCTATTATGATTGGCATGCCTTCCACTTTGGCAATGATGACACCTTTTAAGCCTATTGTAGATACAGTTATTATTGATTCTGCTGAGCATATTTCTAATCTTGAGCTTTTATCGGTTCTTGTAAGAGCAAGAAGCGTTGTGATTATAGCTCATAAAGAAACTATAAGTTCTCAATGCCTTAAGAAGTTAGTGGAATTTTTGCCTGAAATTGAATTAAAATCTCACGCATTGCGTAGATCTTTGCGTTTGGCGAAATTCTTGGAAGATCATGGTTATGGCAATCTTCAGAAGGATATGCCTGTTGAGCGCTTGCAAGGAAAAGTTCATTTGCATCAAGTAGAAGCTACTGGCGTTCCTGTTATGTCTTCTGGGCTGATTGAATGCAGTCAGCGTGAGATTGATGAAGTTGTTTCTTTGATTCAGCAGCGCGCTCAGACTTTCACGGTTGTTCCTTCAAGTTATGTGCTTGCTGTTGTTATGCTTACGAACACATTCCGTACGCGACTTGGAGCTGAGCTAAAAGCTTTGGCTTATCGCGATGAGAATATGGCTAGATTCTTGCGTCATGTTCGTTTAGTTAGCGTTCATGAAGCTGTTGGAGCTTATGCTACTGATGTGATTCTTTCATTCTGCTATGCAAAGACTTCGCATGGTCGTCTTTTGCAGCAGTTTGGCTTATTGGAATCTGATGGTGGTAAGAGTATGCTTTTAGATTCTTTGGCTTTAGCTCGTAGGAATCTTGATATTGTATGTGCTTTTACTTCTAAAGATATGGATGATGATCGTTTGCATCAGGAAGGTCCTCAATTACTTAAAGCTTTGCTTGTTTGGGCCGAAAATTTGAAGGATACTCCTGTATTGCCTAATGGTGAAAAGTCATATCTTGAATCTTCTGAATCTAGTAATTCCAATGAAAATAAGGCTAATGCTGATTCTTATGAGTCCAGTTCTGAAGAATCTGATTATGATAGCCAGAGTTACGAGACAATGAAGGCTTTAGATGAAGCTCAAGCTCAGCTCGATGCAGCTTTAGAAAATTCTGAAAACAAAACTTCTGGTGCTAAGTCTGGTGCTTTGAAGTCTGGTTCTAAGTCTGGATCTGCGAAGTCTGGTATGTCTTCTGATGGCAAGTCTAATTCTGAATCTTCTTTGGAAATGCTGTCTAGAAACGAAAATGTTCTTTTCGCTGATTTAGCTGATCGTATTCGTTCTCGCGGATTACGTGTAGCTGTGAATTATGGCTTAAAGAATGGAATTCGTATTCCGCTTGTAATTGGATTGTCTGACAAGCCTTATGAAGTTGCTGTTTTGACTGATGATTCTCGATTTATGAGTATTCAGTCGACTCGCGAGCGTCATCGCATTCTAGTTCAGGATCTTGAAACTCTTGGATGGTCTGTTATGACTGTTTGGAGTGTAGCTGCATTCGTAAATCCTGAGAAAGAAGTTGATCGCATTGTTTCACGTATTGGTGAGCTTCATGGAGATGAGCGTTAATGGCGTATGATGCCAATAAGCGTTCTCCGCGTAAACATACTCGTGTGGTTCGTGGTGGCTCGGAGTTGTTTGATGCTGACGGTGTAAAACTTGAGCCTTCAGATTTGCAAACTTCGAGCCAGCGTTCAGAAGATGATGATCAACGTATTTTGAACGAATTACCTCCTCACTGGGGTATTTTTAGCGAACGTCTTGGATAGTTTAGCCTTAGATAGCACTGTCTATCGTATATGGCTTTGTGTCGCCAAGCTTTGTGTTAGTAAAGTTACTTTTTAATTGCAACTATTGCTAGCGTTGGCGTTATAGATTGCGCGTTTAACAAATCTAAAGCTTGACTCGCGCTCATTGCAAGCGTTGCTATATGTTGATTATTTGGAGTTCGTATAATTAGAACGTTTTTTATAACTTTAAAGTTTTTGTTATTTTTATCTAACTCAAAATAGTTTTTATTATTGTCTTCACTGTGCTTATCTTTACCATTATTCTTTTGGCTATTTTCACCTTCATCATATTCATTCTTAATGTCGTTTTGAGATTGTGCAAAAGCAATAGAAATGATTTCTCCAGGCTGGAAAGTTTGATTTGCGCTAGCGAGTGTGACGTTAACTGCAGTGTATCCGCGAGGAACGTTTGGAGTATTGCTAATCTCATTTGCAAGAATGGGCATGCCGGATTCTATATTGCAAATCGCTGTAATATTGCTGTTTTGCGAATATGATGTAAGAGCTTTTTTAAAAACGCTATGCTTAGGAACACTAATTACACGAACATGTGATTTAGTAATCCGTTCTCCAACTGCAATCGATTTAGTTGCAATTAATACGTTTTGCGTTTCCTGAATTGCGCTTATCGCTGAAATAATAAGCATCGATAATAAAAAAACGAATATCGATAGGATTATTTTACGAAAAAATCTTCGATTTCGTCTTTTTATAAGCGCACTCTGATAGTCCGTCTGAGAATCGCTAGACGACAAAATATGCGATATAAAATCTGTGAAAAAATTAGCCATGTTCTGTATCATGACTCGCTCTAATTAATATCGCAATAAAAATCGTCTTATGTGGTCAGAAGTTCGCTATGTGGTCAGAAGTTATATGAACGACTATCCGCGTAATTAAAATTTGTTGATTTTCTAAGCTTTTAGCTGAAGTATTTATTTATCAGTGCGGTAGAATCCGCTTCCTTTGAAATTAATTGGAGGAGCAGAAAATACTTTGCGCACTTCAGCTTCGCCGCATTTTGGGCAAATAGTAATAGGATCGTCTGAGAACGATTGCTGTTCTGTAAAGTCATATCCACATTGCTTGCAACGATAATGATAAGTAGGCAATGAACCCTCCGAAGTTTGTAATTAGCGATTTTGTGTGAAATATAAACCGCTTTGCAGTTGTAAAAGCTGTATTCCACTCAAATATCCTAGCGCAGACCTAGACAGTCAGACCTGACAGTTATATCTAGATAGTCATACCTAGATAGTTATATTTTGTGTGCCAAATATGCAAAGCATAAATATGATTGATACGTAATATGCGACACGCCGATTCGCAGAATGTTTCTTCACATCCTAAAGACTCTTTATATTTATACGTATGGGTTATGAATCAGTTAGTACGTTACTTGTAGTGATTGTTATTGTAGCTCTATTGTTTGGATGGTTACCTAAGCTCACGGTTAAAAGCATGAAGAACATGTTGGAGCATCGTGGGGATAGGTATTCGTCTTCGCTGCATCTGGTTGATGAGTGGAGTAATTCACATATTTGTGATGATGCAGGCACGTTTGTGGAAGTGGCAAGAATGCAACCTACTGAACAGAAGACTGTGATGACAACTGAACATATACGTCGTGTTCGTGCATTGCGTAAAGCTGCAGTGCGCAGGCGTAGGATTTTGGTTCTTTCGCTGCTGGCGATTACATTGATTGTGCTTGTTGTTGGTTTCAGCGGTTTGTATTCGCCTGCGTTCGCTTTGATTCCTTTCGCATTATTAGCATTCGTAATTTTTTGTGGAATCAATGCTTCTAAAAGCGCTCGCGAGTGGGAAGCTCGTGTTAAGCGTGCCAGTATTGCTGCTTCTATTAATGCATCGCGTAATTTAACTCGTAATTCTGCTTTTGATTCATCTGTAGTTAATTCTGATAGTTCGCTGAAATCTTCGTCGCAATCTTCGTCGCAATCTAATTCGATTGATAAATCAAGTATTAACTCTGAAGAAAAAGCTAATGAAGCTAATGAAGTTGCTCTTTCGGAAGGCGATTCTGTTGCTACTTCCGTTATGGAAAAGCGCGAGATTCGACTTGCTTTGCGTCGTTCTATGCAAGATCAGCAACGCGCATTTGAACGACGTTCTAAGAATGATGATAATTCTTTGAAATATTCATCCTCTGAATCTGTGACTGAAGCTAATGTGACTGAAGCTACTGTTACTGAAGCTACTGTGACTGAATCTACGACTGTAGAAAGCTCTTCAAAATCAAATTCAGAAAATTCTGATTCTTCGAATGATTTTTCGCATAATTCTTTGCATTTAGATTCTACGAATGAAATTAATACTGTTCGCGCATCTAGAGGATTAGATGTGTTTGACTTAGCTACTGCATCTCTTAGTGTAGATTCATCGGATTCTTCGCTTAAATCACATGATTTAATATCATTCTCCTTAGGCTCCAATAACTCGCAGAATTCAAAATCTGAGTCTAAAGTTGATTCAGAGCTTGTATCAGAATCTGAATCTGATGCAAAATCCAGCTCTGTACCAGAATCTGATAGTTCTTATGCTCCAGAAAGTTTGGAAATTAAGTCGACTAAGCAAGTAACTAAAGCTGTTCCTGTTAAGTTTGATTCAGTTAAGACTGTTAATACTGTTAGTGCTGTTAATGCCGTCAATGCTAAGCCTATTAAGACTAGTAAATTGGCAAAGTCTGCAGAATTAGAAGTAGAGCCTCCTGCTAAAACTGAAGACTCTTTGGGAAGCGCTGATTTGCTTGATGTTTTAGCTCGTAGAAATCAAGCTTGATATTAAATTTTTAAAAATTTTAGCACTCAAGTTGGCAGAGTGCTAAAATCGCGCTACTATAGCAGTTAGTGCGTGAACATGTACAGACGTGTCGTCAGCCCGTCCAGTTTAGTTTGCGCGAAATGTAGTATCTCTCTTAAGAAAGAGGTGGCAACAGTGTCGATTCAACTCACGCCGTTGGAAGATAAGATTATTGTTAAGCAAGCTCAAGCAGAAACTCAAACTGCTTCAGGTTTGTATATTCCAGATAATGCCAAGGAAAAGCCACAGCAGGGCGAGGTTCTCGCTGTAGGCCCAGGTCGCAGAGACGACAAGGGTGAGCGTATTCCTATGGATGTTAAGGTTGGAGACAAGGTTCTCTACTCCAAGTACGGTGGCACTGAAGTACATTATGAAGGTGAAGATTACTTAATCGTATCTTCTCGCGATGTACTTGCTATTCTTGGCTGATTTTTAGATCCTAGTTGAGGATATTTTAAAATAACGCTGAAAGTTTGAATGCGTATGCGTTCTGCTTCCAGCGTTTTTATTTATATTTTGCGTTAAAATCGCATAACTTCGAGCATGGCATCGAGTACCATGTAAATTATGAGTGATCAACCAACTTTTGCTGATATAACAACCATTGGTGTTGGCGGAACTATAGCACGTTTTATAGAGCCAATGAGCAGAGTAGCATTTATTGAAGCGGTTGAAGATGCCGATGAAAAAGGTTTGAAATTGTGTGTTATCGGCGGAGGATCAAACTTGCTTGTAAGTGATAATCCGTTTGATGGCGTTGTAGTTCGTGACGCTAGAAGGACTATAAGCGTACAAGATGAAGCTGCTCCAGCGGAAGATGGCATTGATGCTTCGGGAGCGCATATCGTACACGTTAATGCTGAAGCGGGATGCAATTGGGATGATTTCGTATCTCATACTATTTCTCTTGGATTAGAGGGTGTTGAAGGCTTATCTGGCGTTCCTGGAACTGTTGGAGCTTCTGTTGTGCAAAATATTGGTGCATATGGTCAGGAAGTTTCGCAAAGTGTGAAATCAGTAGAAGTTTGGGATCGTAAAAATAAAGTTACGCGCGAATTATCGTGTGAAGAAATGAAGTTTGGGTACCGAACTTCTCTGCTTAAGCAAAGCATGTATGATGCTCCTGGAGTGCCTAAATCTGAATTTTTCCCAACGCCTAGATATGTTGTTCTGTCTGTTACTTTTTGTTTAAAACATAGTAAAACTGGTGTTGTTTCGCATTCTCAATTAGCACATGCACTTAATGTTAACTTGTATGATCGCATAGATACATCTGTTATTCGAAGAGAAGTTCTACGCGTAAGAGCGTCTAAAGGTATGCTGGAGGATGCTTATAGGTATGAAAATCCTTGGATGTGTGGAGTGAAAAATTCTGATTGCGTGCGTGAAGCCATTCGTTTGCAATCAGAGGATTACGTAACAGGCGTTTGGCATGATGGGGATGATGTTTATAGCGATAGGCATAGTTGTGGAAGTTTCTTTATGAATCCGATTCTAAGCGTTGAAGAAGCTGATAAATTACCGGATAATGCGCCTCGTTTTGATGCGACTTTGCCTGATGGGTCTTTTGGTGTGAAAACTTCTGCAGCATGGCTTATTGATAACGCTGGGTTCCATAAAGGTTTTAAGATTGACGACGGTGCTAATTGTGATTCTGCAGTCGATGAGAACTCTAATGGTGATGGAGCTGCAGGATTGTCTTCTTTGCATACTCTTGCTTTAACTAATAGGCACAACGCGCGCGCTGTTGATATTTTCCGTTTAGCGCGTGTAATTATTGATGGAGTGAATCATTCGTTTGGTGTGAAATTGGTTCCTGAGCCGGTTGTGATTGATGCGTTTAGTGAGCTTTAGTTTGTTTGAGCTTTAGTTTGTAATTTGGCTTGTGATTTGGCTTGAGTTAAATTTTCGCTTAAGTTTGAATCAGTATTCATGCCAGATGGTTACACTGTAAATGTTGTAACAAGTGCTTGCGCTAGTTAGAGCAAAATATAAATATAACAAAAGTATAGTGGAGATAATGGCGGAAACTATGGCAAATGAACAGTGGCGTGTGTTAAGTGATCGCATTAATAAAGTGGCTCCTAGTGCAACTTTGGCAGTCGATAGTAAAGCGAAAGCTATGAAAGCTGACGGCATTGACGTTGTAAGTTTTGGTGCAGGTGAGCCAGATTTTCCTACTCCTTCTTACATTGTTGATGCTGCAACACAGGCTTGCAAAGATCCGCGAAACTATCGCTATACTGCTACTGCAGGTTTGCCTGAGCTTAGAGAGGCAATTGCTCGTAAAGTGAAGCGAGATGCCGGATACGAAGTTTCTCCAAATCAAATTGTAGTAACAAATGGCGGAAAGCAAGCTGTTTACGAAGCTTGCCAAATTCTTTTGAATGATGGCGACGAAGTTATTATTCCAGCTCCGTATTGGACAAGCTATCCAGAGGCTGTGAAGCTTGCAGGTGGCGTGCCTGTGCCTGTTCTAGCAGGAGCTGACCGCGGTTTTGAACCAGATATTGAGGCAATTGAGGCAGCTCGTACTCCACGTACTCGTGCAATTATTGTAAATTCGCCTTCGAATCCTACTGGCGCTATTTGGAGTGCGCAAACTATGCGCGCGATTGGAAAATGGGCGCTTGAAAATCATGTCTGGGTTATTTCTGACGAGATTTACGAGCACTTGCATTACGACGGCATTATGACTTCGTATATTGGCGTTGAAGTGCCGGAAATTCGCGAACAATTGCTGATTTTGAATGGCGTTGCTAAAACTTATGCTATGCCTGGTTGGCGTGTTGGCTGGATGGTAGCTCCAGAAGATGTTGCTAAAGCTGCAACTAAGCTTCAAAGCCATATGACTTCTAATGTTTCTAATATTTCGCAGCGCGCTGCAATTGCTGCAGTTGGCGGTTCATTGGACGTGGTTACAACTATGCGTGAGGCTTTTGATGCTCGTCGTAAAGCAATTGTGGAAGCGTTGAACAATATTGATTGCGTTACTTGCCCTCTTCCTCACGGCGCTTTTTACGCGTTTGCTAATATTGAGGATCTGCTTGAGAAACCTCTTGGTGAGAAGCGCGAAGTTCCTCATACTTCTTCTCGATTTGCTGAGATGCTTCTTGACGAAGCGCATGTTGCTGCTGTTCCGGGCGAGGCTTTTGGTGCTCCTGGCTATTTGCGTTTCTCTTGCGCGTTAGCTGATGACCAGCTTGCTGAGGGAATGCGTCGTATGAAGAAGTGGATTGAGGCTTAAGAAAGTATTCTTACTTTCTATTGATACGACACTCTGTTTTGTGCTGTAGACCGGGCATTCGTGGTTTGATGCAGAATGTGAACTCTGGTTTTATTGCAAAATGCGACACTCGCTTGCATAGCTTATAATCGCCGAAATTGCGCGAAATCTTGGCCTTCCGCTAACATATCTACTTGGCGGTTTTGCCAAGTCAGACATTTTAAGGTATGATAAGGCGAGTTCCCCTAGGGATGTGGCGCAATTGGTAGCGCAACGGTCTCCAAAACCGTAGGTTGTGGGTTCGAGTCCCGCCGTCCCTGCCACTTTTCATTATTATCGATTACAACAAACGAAGGATTCAGGCATGGCTAAGGCAAACGGTGATAACAAAACGGTGAAGCCGAATTTGTTCGTGCGTATTTTCATGTTCGTCAAGCAGACTATTGACGAAACGCGCAAGGTTGTAGCTCCTCATGGTAAAGAGCTGTTTGCATGGTCCGTTTCCGTGTTTATTTTTGTAATTTTCTTGATGCTGTTCGTCACATGCATGGACTTCTACTTAGGTAAGTTCGTTATGTGGCTGTTTGGCTGATTTAGATTTTGAGGGTGTGCAAATATGACTGACGAGTTGAAACTCGAAGAAGTAAACGAAGGAAATGAAGCCTTTGTATCAGATGTAGCAGATTCTAGCTCTGAAGCTTTTGATGATAATGCTGAAGTTGAGCTTTCTGCTGGCGCTGTTGATGATTCTTCTGTTGATGATTCTGATAATACGGATGTAAATGCGGAAGCAAATGCGGAAAAGTCTGCTGAAGCTGCTGAATCTGCTGAAGATGCTGCGGATAAGAAATCTACTGCTGAAGATGAAGTTGCTGAAGTTGATCCGACTGACGCTGGTGCAATCGCTGTAGCTGAATTTTCTAAGAAGCTTCGCACTTTGGAAGGCAAGTGGTACGTACTTCACACCTACTCCGGTTATGAGAAGCGTGTAAAGGCAAATGTTGAATCCCGCGTGCAAAACTTTGGTCTGGAAGATAAGATTTTCCAGATTGAAGTGCCAATGGAAGAAGTTGAAAAGCACACAGAAAAAGGTAAGAAAGTTATTACCCGCGTGCGCGTGCCAGGCTATGTGTTAATTCGCATGTGGCCTGATGAGAACGCTCGCCGTATTGTGCGCGAAACTGAAGGCGTAACTGGTTTCGTTGGTCCTTCTAGGGATCCTGCTCCGTTAAGCCGCAAGGAAGTTGTGGCAATGATGGCTCCTATGATTGCTTCTGAAGCCTTGAAGAATGCCGGTGATAAGCCTGCTGCGGCACGCAAGCGTAAAGTTGAAGTGGCTTACAAGGTTGGCGATCAAGTTACTGTTATCGACGGCCCATTCTCAACTATGGCTGCCGTTGTTTCGGACGTGGATCCTACAACTCAGAAGCTTACTGTGTTGGTTTCCATCTTTGGTCGCGAAACTCCTGTGGAGCTTGGATTCCATCAAGTGGAGCCAATCGTCTGAGATTATTGTTTAGCTAATTGTTTGGCTAAGCGTGCAGATAATTGTTCGAAGTTTTATAAGCTTTTGTATCGGGGTGTGATTTGATTCACTCCCCGATATTTTTTTATTTTTCCTCACTGTACTGTTTTTTCTTGCTGTTTTTCTTAATGTGAATGTGCATAACTATGTGCATAACTTCCATATTTCCTATATTTTTGAACTTCTGACCACATAAACATTTTTTTATTTACATATTTGATTATTGCATTCATAGTTGTTTCATGAACGTTTTTGTTCAAGGCGATAGTAGGGTGCTATCGCTTAAGGGTTGGGTTAAGGAGTTTCTTATGGGGAAACATAGCATAATAAAAAACTTTAGTAATGTGCGTAATAAGGGGATTTGTTTATGCTCTTTATTGGTTACATTTCTGTTTATTCTCATGAATGTTATGGGAGTTAGTGTTGCTAAAATGCCTTCAGGTCTTCCAGGAGATATGATCCGAAGTGGTGATCTAGATGGAATTCACATTAGATACAATGAAGTTTTCGTTGGAGTTATCTCTATGGACTATAACAACATGCCAATGTATGCGGTTGAATCAAGTAAAGATGATTATGATTATAAAAATGGATATTGGAAGGCATTAGATAGTGGATATCCATACATTAATACTGTTGCTGCAAGACTCATACAGATGAACAGAAAAAATAAGAGTAATGAAATACAGCTTGCTGTAGCTTATGCAATTCACGATCATCTTGATTCTGATAAAGAACTTTGGAGTAAGTACAAGCGACATGGGTTTATGAAATTTGAATCGTCACATATTGAAACTCTTGCTGCAAAATTGTGGCACGACGCTCAGAGAAGTGTTATTAAGGACTTGTATGCAGGCAATGATTATCTTGATGGAGGTAAAAAAGGAAAGATATCTGTTTCTCCAAAAGTACCTTATGACTATACAAAACTTTATATAGACGATGTAAAAATTAAAATTGTAGCCAATAATAAACTTATTCATTTCGACGAAACTGGTAAGAATGAATATATAGGTAACATATCTGAAGGCGGTAAGGCTGTTAACTGGACTGCTGATGGTGACGGTGAAGTTAAAGTTGACGTATTTTATGAAGTTCCGAGAATAGAACAGTTCTATTCACCTAAATTAGATGTTATTCGTAATTGTGAATCTGATTGGAAAAAATATGACACTTACACTTTAAAAGTACAAAAGCATTTCCAACCTATGGTATCTTCAGAAGCTTTAACAAAGGAATTATCTCAGGACAGTCCGGTTATTGCTAACGTTTCATCGTTTGTTGGTGAAATTGATTCATGGCCTAAAGATATGTCTGTGCGAGCGCGCGGATACTATTTCGTTGGGAAAAGCAAGGATGTTTTGAATTCGAATAAGCCAAATGCTAATGAAACTACGGAATCTTATTTAAACAGATTGCGTAATAAATCTAATATTCGACAAGTAGCTGCTGCTTATGTGAATTTTACAAGTAATAAGCAAAAACTATCAGTAGAAGCTAAAAAAGAAACTGGAGATTTTAATCCAGAGGAACTTGAAAAAGCCGAGAGGTATAAGGTTACTGATGAAGATGCTGGAATGTTCGGCGGTTGGGTATGGGTTATTTCAAAATCTGACCAAGACGATCCAGGTAAAAGTAGTGAAGAAAATAAAGCTAAAAAAGATTTGATTACTGGCGATTACATAGATGGCCTTGGAGGAATTGCTTCTACTTATTCTCACCGTACTAAAGCAAAATTGTTCCATGATTCTTCAGTAAAAGAGAAGAGTGTTGGTTTAGGTAAAGAAATAGTCAATACTATTACAATTGGCGGATTACCTGATGATTATGGTGAATTTAATGGTGACGATAAATATAAGTTTAGCGGCGATGCGAAAGCTCATATAAAAGTTTGGTGGGCTGGTGATGGAACTGACAATGCTACAAAAGAAGCAAACGACAAGTATCGTCCTGGTGCTGCTGGAGAAGCTAAGAAAAAGGAGCCTACTGAAGATTCGCATCATCGTTTGATCGGCGATTGGGAAGTCCCTGCTAAAAATGGTGTTTACACAATTGGTAACGGGAAAATTATGTTTAAGTCTGCAAAAGATGCTGATTCTAATGGTTTAGGTAGTGAAATTAAAAGTATAAAAAGCATTAGAGCAGATAAAACTAAGGATTCTGGATGGTATGTATTCGTTTATAGCCTTCCTGGGTCTTCTCGAACTGAAGAATTCACATCTGAATACGACGATGTTTGGAGCAGAACTTTGGTAGAACCTTCTGAGACAAATGATGCTACTAATATCTCTTTGACAACAAGCGTTAGTTCAAATGTTGTTTCTTCTGGTGAGTTGTTCCACGATATTGCTCATATAGTTGGAAAAGTTCCTAAAGGAAGTTATGTGGTATTTAATGCTTATTCTCATGAGAATGTTAATAAAATGCCAACTTCAATTAATGGTGATGATTCTTCAGATGCTCATGCCAATAATGCAATGAGTAATGATATGAATGCCAGTGTTTCTGGTTTAGAAAATAAGCCAGAATCGGCTGAAAAATTCGATTTGAATAAAGGCGAACACATTCTAACTAATAGTCGAGTTAATATTACAGATCAGCAAGCTTCTGATAGTAGTAAGAATCAAATAGATATTAACTCTATGAATATTAAAGTTTCCAGAGGTGCAACAGTTTATTGGAAGGCTGAGTTGTACGGTCCTAACGGTAAGCCGCTAGCTTCTCATACTTTAGGTGATGCGAATGAAACAGTTCATGTTGTATCTAATACTGCAACCATTAAGCCAGACAATAAAGTACATGGTGTAGGTGAGCCAATACGCAGTACTATTTATCTTTCTCAGGTCTTAGATGAAGGATCGTATGTGGAATTTACAGCTTGGGATGCTGTAGAAGGCGAACATAAGGATTCTGATAAGCTTTTGCTTGATCATCACAAGATTAATATTCCTAATGCTGCTATCGAACATATGCGTAAAGGTGGAAGTATTAGTGTAGTAAGCCCAGAGATACAAGCTACTCGAGAAGGAATAGTTTATTGGAAGGCTGAGTTGTTCGATTCTGCTGGAAAGTTGATTGTTCGAAACAGCAATTCGAGAAGCACAAATTCTAAGCCGGGCAATGGTAATCAGCCAGGCAAAGTCGAGGTATTAAATCCTTCTGGTGGTGCCGGATCTGGCGGATCTGCAGGTAGTGGTGCCGGTAGTGGTGCTGGCGGTAATGCTGGTAGTGCTGGTTCTGGTGCGGGTTCCGGCTCTGGTGGCTCTAGTAGTACTGCTGGAGGTAGCTCTGGTGCTACTGGTTCTAGTACAGTCGGTTCAGGTAATGGCGGTTCAGGTACTGCTGCTGGTGGTACTGGCGGTTCTGCTGGTTCCAGTAATGGTTCTAATCCTTCTGGTGCGCAAGCCTCTGGTGGTCAAACATCTGGTACCCAGACACCTGGCGGTAAGTCTTCTGGAGGTAAGACTCCTGGTACTCAGACTCCTGGTACTCAGACACCTGGCGGTAAGTCTTCAGGTGGTCAGACGTCTGGTACTCAGACGTCTGGAAACGGTAATTCTGGCCCTAATGCGTCTGCTGGTGTTGGCGGTTCAGGTACTGCTGGTTCGGGTAATGGATCTGGTACTGGTTCAGGATCTGGAACGAATACTGGCAATTACTCTGGAACAGGTAAGCCTGGTAATCAAAATAATCACGGTAATAATGGTGATGCTTCGAATCCTGGAAATTCTGGAAAGCCTGGCGATAAAACTAATCCGGGTAATTCATCTAAACCAGGAAATCAGGCCAATCCGGGTGAATCATCCAAGCAAGGTGGAAATTCGAATTCCGGTGGCAAAACTGGCGGTCAGTCTTCCGGTGGTCAGACATCTGGCGGACAGTCTTCTGGCTCGCAGAATCATGCTGGTAATACGTCTGCTGGTAATACGTCTGCTGGTAATACGTCTGGCACTCAGACATCAGGAACTCAGTCCTCCGGTGGGCAGTCTTCTAAGGGTCAGTCTTCCGGTGAGAATGTTACTACTGGAGAATCGATAGAAAATAATAGTGGTTCAATTACATCAACTAACGTAATTTCAGATAAAGATAAAAGAAATTCAGTTTCTTTAGGTGACATTTTAAGTTTGCTTTATTCCAATAAAAATAAATCAAACAATAAAAATTTGGTAACTAGAAAATCTGATAAAAACACTTCTTTGAATGATTATCTGTCTGATTACTCAAATGGTTTGAAAGAGCTATTTGAAAAGTATGGTGAAAACAATGCAAATGCTAGCTCTATCTTCAATCTAAACAGCAAGATGAATTTGAATAATACGAATCTAGCTAACCTCATTAAAAACCGTATGAAAGGCAATGCTAGTGGATTAGTAGATTCTGGCTTTAATTCAAATTTGAATTCAAGCGAATTTGAAGAGAACGGTGTTGCTGGAAATAGTGCTGATTCGAATAGTGTTGGCTCGAGCAATGTTGATTCTAGTAGCAATAATCCTGGTGGTAATAATTCCAATGGTTCTGATCCGAATAGTGGAAATCGTTCAAACGAATCTGCTAGTAACAATAGGAGATCTTCTTCTAATAAAGAAATATCAACTAGAGGAAAATCGTCTAATGAAGCTAATGGTAACGTAAATTCTTCAGAGACAGGATATGTCAACAATGACACTGAAGAAGAAAAACAAAATTATCAATTGGCTCAAACAGGATCTTCAATCATAAATATTGCAATTATCATTGCAACAGCGTTTATGGTGATTGGAGTAATGGCATTGGGAAAGCTAAATTCAGATGAAATGAATGTCAGTAGAAGGAGAATTTTGCGCTCGCGTCATTGCAAAATATGCTGATCGCAAATAAGAAAATAAAGTAGAGTTGCTCCTTCGGAATTTGATTGACAAACATAAACAATGAAAATCAACGTTCCGAAGGGGTAGCTTCTATATTTTTATATTTATTTGAATAAGACGTTACGCATATTAGGATTTTTCAAAAAAAGTTATGACATTATTTGAAGATATAAGATTAATAATCTTGGAATAAAGTGCAAAAAGTGGTACGGTGAATACATTGTTTTTGTTTTGAGAGAGATGTGATTAGTAATTTATTATTTTACGTTTAATAAATGTTGGAGGCTTTCGTGAGCGAGTACAATATTGACAAAAATAAAATGATGATTCGTTTACATCGTATAAGCGGGCAAGTTCAAGCAATAGAGAACATGATTGAAAACGACGCCTACTGTACTGATGTACTGATGCAACTTTCAGCGACTACAGCAGCGTTAAAGTCTGTTGCCGTTTTAGTTGCGCGCGCTCAAATAAGTGAATGCTTAGGAGACGTGTCTCACAACGATAATTCTGAATTTGTAGATAAGAAGACTCGTGAAGTTGTGAAAGTTGTAGACAGATTAATGAAATATGATAAATCGTGAATGAAATACGTACAGTAATTGATACTCCACAATCTCCGTCGCATTATTCTCTAATAGACAAGAAATCTGAATTTATCGCAGACTCATGTCACGTATCTGATTTAGACGAAGCTATGGCATTTGTGCAATCAATACGTGCAAATCATCCTAAAGCAAGACATGTCGCTTATGCAGCTATTTGCGGGGATAAAAGTGGTTCTTTATCTGAAAGAATGAGTGACGATGGAGAGCCATCTGGAACAGCTGGGAAACCTATTCTTGATGTATTGCGTTCATCTAAATTAACAGACACTGTTGTAACTGTTACAAGGTATTTTGGCGGAATTTTGCTTGGATCTGGGGGGCTAATAAGAGCTTATTCTAGATCTGCAGCTGGTGCTATCGCTTGTGCAAATATTAAAGATATTGTTGAATGCAAAAAAATATCATGCAATGTCACCTATCAACAATTAAGAATGTTCAAAAATATATTGACTGCACACAATTGCACAGTTGAAAATGAGGAATACGGTGCGTTAATACATATAATCGCTTTGATTCCAACTGAAAATCTCGAAGAATTTATTACGAATGTCAGGAATGCTACGTCTGACACTGTTACTATACGATTAGAATGCAACGCTAATCGCATAGCTTAATCCATTGTTGTTTTGCATGATGATATGCGTATTTTTGTTTATCTTGCAGTTCTAATTAGTAGGCAGAGATTTAAGATTTTTCGCCCAGAGCGAAATGTATCGCTCGCGCGTTACAGCGCGCTCACGTCTTCGCTTGCGTTGAAAGTCCACTGGACTTTCAACTTTGAGCAAGCTCACTCATCGAAGTGCATTCGCGCGCTACGCTTTAAGCGCTCATGCAAGTCGATTCGCAGCACGAAGTGGTGATTCATTGAGCGAAGAAGAAAAATCGAAAAATCTCGGTGATTAACCGAAGATTAAAAGACTAAACATGCCAAGAGCTGTCGAAGTTTCTCTTAGAGCAATGTAAAAATCTTGCGATGAGAGAAACTCCGAGAGCTCAGCAACACTAGAAAGAAAAATCCTTCGGGGGAATAGGTATATTTTTGGTGTAATTCTGATTAATGCGTACTACTGTTTCATAGTTTGCATGATGATATGCGTAGTATTGATATAGGCGTGTTGAAGTATTGGATGATTTACTTATGAAGATAGAATGAAATCTGGAATTATTATTCTACGTATTTAAATTATTATTTTATTTTACGTTTAAAAGTAGGTGAGTGACGTATGGAGCTTAATCAGACTGAGCAGAATAGCAATGATAATCAGCAATCTAATAATATTGCTGATGAATCTGAAGCTAAGCATAATGATTATGAGCCATTAACGGCTATTTATGAACATCTTCGTCACTCTGATGACTCACAAGAACTTCACGAATTCGCCACTCGTCAATTGCCAGATAGCAGTAATCAGGCTGCATTTTCGCGCGCTACAGCACTTTTGGAAGCTGTTGCTGGGAATGCAAATACTCCTGAAGAAGATCGTATTTATTTGGCAAGTACCATGCCTTTTCCTAATATTTTAGTAAAACTTTCAGAAGATAAATCCGATAAAGTGCGATTAGCTGTAGCAAAAAATCATAATGTAAAGAATTGGCTTGTTGGTCGTCTTACTAAAGATAATTGTGCAGCTGTTAGAGATGCTGCGTTATGTAATCCTAAAACATCATGGAAGATGCGATTAGAAGGTGCTCAAACTAACGGTGTTAGCGCTTCGACTCTCGATTATTTAGCATCTTTAGGAGTTACTGTACAGGAAGATGCGCCTGTAGTTCTCGCTACTATGGTACGTCGTGCGGTAGCTCTTAATGCCGGAGTTTCTCCTCAAACTCTTAAAAATCTATGTAATGACAAAGCTTCAGACGTTGCGATTGCTGCAAAAAGTAGAAGCTAAGCTTTCGTAATATAGGTCTAAGTAGTCCCTTAGTAAAGTCCCTTAGTAAAGGCCCTTAGTAAAGGCGCGTATTAAAGTTAAGTAGGCTCATAGTAGATTTAAGTAGGCGCGTTTCATAAAATTTATTGAATTGCTGGAGTTTTGTTTATTTTAATAAGGTTTTATTTAGTTTTCTTAGAAATTTGATTTATTTTGTCAATATTTTTTATGGAATCGTACTGATAAATATCACATTATTGTAAAATAGTTCGATGTAAATACCCTCTTCATAGATTACGATGGGAAATATGAACAATAAACTAGAAGAAGAACCAGAAAAGCCATTAATTCAACTTGCTGAGTTAATGGGTATTGGTATTCGTTTCGTGGGTGCTGACGGCGTAGAGCATGATACTGACGACGATGTATTGAAATCAGTTCTAAACGCTTTAGGTGTTGACGCGCATGACGATAAAGCAATTGATGCTTCGATTAAAAATATTTTGTCAGAACGTTACTCGCGTCTTATTGCTCCAACCGTATTGCATACTGCTGGCAAAGAAGACAAAGTAAAGATAAACACAGGAATTTTAGATTGCCCATCTGCTGAGCTCATTTTGGAAAATGGTAAGCATTATAAAGGTGATTTGGCAATTGAACCTAGCGATAATGATGTTGCATTCCCTGTTAACGGAAAATTTGTTGCTACGGCGTTGTTGAAAATTCCAGCTGATGTTCCTATGGGATATCACACTTTGAAAATCACTGTTGCTGATCGAGTTGAAGAAGCTACTTTGATTAGCGCTCCAGAGCGTATTGAAACATTAGATTCTTTGGAATCTGACGGCAAGCAGATTTGGGGATGGATGGCTCAGCTTTATTCCATTCGTTCTTCTAAATCGTGGGGTGTTGGTGATTATGCTGATTTAGCGCAGTTGCTTGTTGAAGCAAAGAAGAAGACTGGCGCTGATTTCGTATTAGTAAATCCTCTTCACGCTGGTGAGCCAGTTGCTCCATTAACTCCGTCGCCTTATTTGCCAGTTGCTCGTTCAATGGTGAATATAACTTACATTCACCCTGAAAGCATCCCTGAGTATGAAACTTTGGATGAAAATAATCGCAATACAATTTGTGATTTGCACGCTCAAGTATCGCCTTTGAATAATGATTCGCAGATTATTGATCGCGATTCAATGTGGCGCGTAAAAATGCATGCTTTGTGGATTATTTTCAAGGCTGGACTTAGCAAATCTCGTGCTGAAGAATTTGAAGCCTTTAAGAAAGATATGGGCGAGCGTCTTGAAAGTTATGCAACTTGGTGCTTGTGCTATGACAAGTGGGGTGCACCTAAAGGTCATGACGATTGGGAGTCTTGCTTAAATAAGAATTCTGAAGAAATTCACGATTTAGCTCAGCGCTTCCCGGATACTTTGGAATTCTATCGCTGGTTGGAATGGATTGCTTTTACGCAATTGCATGATGCGCAAGTTGCTGCGCGTAAGGCAGGAATGCGTATTGGAATTATGTCTGATATGGCTGTTGGCGTGCATCCTTCTGGGTCTGAAGTTTGGTGGAATCCTGAGCGATTCGCTCATGGTGCTTGTGTTGGTGCCCCACCAGATTACTTTAATCAGAATGGCCAGAATTGGTCTCAGCCTCCTTTGCATCCAGTAGAGCTTGAGCGTACTGGATTTAAAGTTTATCGCGACATGGTTCATGGCATGTTTGCTTCTGCTGGAGCAGTGCGAATTGACCACATTCTTGGACTTTTCCGCTTGTGGTGGATTCCTGAAAACGCTAGCGCGAAGAACGGAGCGTACGTTTACTACGACGCAGATATCATGCTCGGAATTTTGGCGATTGAAGCTACTCGCGCTGGTGGTGTAGTTGTTGGCGAAGATCTTGGCGTGCTTCCAGCTAATGCAATTGAGGTTTTAGCTAAGAAAGCTGTTCTTGGTTGCACTGTTGAATGGTTTGAGGCTCGTGATGGCGTGTTCCGTCATCCAAGCAAGTGGCGCGAAATGACATTAGCCTCGGTTAATACTCATGATTTGCCTCCTGCTGCTGGCTATTTGCGATATGAACACGTGGATATCCGAGAGCGTTTGCACTTGCTTACCGGTTCTGTTGAGGAATTCCGCGCTGGTGCTGTTGCAGAACATAACGCTATGTTGAAGATGCTTATTGAAGGCGGATTCTTGGATGCAAAGCTTGTTGAAAATGAGTCTGAGCATGAGCAAGAGATCGTTGAAGCGTTGTATCGCGCTTTGAAGGCTGCTCCATCTAGGTTATTGGCTGCTTCGATTGTGGATGCTACTGGTGAGCGTCGTTCGCAAAATCAGCCTGGAACTAGCGACGAGTATCCTAATTGGCGTATTCCGCTGGCGGATGGGGATTGCAATCCAGTATCCTTGGATAATCTTTTCGATTTGCCTCGTGTACAATCGCTTTCGAAGATTATGAATGCGTGACGTTTTTTGATTTATTCGATTCGCGATTCGTTCGTTTCGTAATTTGTTTTGCGATTCGTTCGATTCGCGAATCGTTTGTTTTGTAATTCGTTTGTTTTGTAATTCGTTCTGTTCATTTAGAGATTTCATTTATATTCATTTCGCGATTCGATTTTATTCGTCTTAACCATATATAAAATAGACATTTGCAAGTAGTCGTCAGCTGGCGATATACTTGCAGATTGTTGTGTTTCCCTAAGGGGTCCTTCAAAGCGCTTTTCCCACTCGCCATCGAGGACTTTCAGGGAGCCCACGGATTATGAGCATTAAATCTTCGTCAGATATTCTCTTCAGGGAATCCTTTAGAGATTGTCGTAAATGAAGATAGCGCTCGAAACACAATAGAGAAAAGGTACGATTGTGAAGACTTTCACACCGAAACCAGCAGATTTAACTCATGACTGGTATATTATCGACGCCACTGATGTGGTGCTCGGTCGTTTGGCCACTCAGGTAGCCATCTTGCTGCGTGGTAAGAATAAGCCAACATTTGCTCCACATGCTGATGCAGGCAATCACGTTATTATTATTAACGCTGAAAAGATTGCTTTGACTGGCAACAAGTTGAGCAAGGAACTTTATTCCCACTCTGGTCGTCCAGGCGGCCTTCGTCGCGACTCCTATGCTGAGCTTTTGGAGAAGGATCCAAAGCGCATCATCGTGTCCGCTGTCAGAGGCATGCTTCCAAAGAATCGTCTTGCTAAGGTGCAGCTTGATCGCCTTCGCGTATTCGTTGGAGCAGAACATCCGCACATTTCCCAGAAACCACAGGTCTTTGAGATCTCTAAGGTTTCTCAGCAGGCTAAGTGAATCGTAAGGAGAATATGATTATGGTAGATAACAACAACTCCGCGGTTCTCGAGAATGAAGAAGAACTGACAAACTACACCACCGAAACTAACGCTGGTGCAGGTACTGGTACTTCTGCGATTGAGCCAGGCTATGGCACTGGTCGTCGTAAGGAAGCTGTAGCTCGTGTTCGTTTGGTTCCTGGCACTGGTAAGTGGTCCATTAATGGTCGCACGTTGGAAGAATACTTCCCATCTCGCTTATTGCAGCGCGAAGTGAATTCTCCTATCGTGTTGCTCAAGCTTGAAGGCAAGTTTGATGTCGTCGTTCTCGTTGACGGTGGCGGTACTACTGGTCAGGCTGGTGCTATTCGTTTGGGTGTGGCTCGTGCATTGAATTCTATCGATCATGATGCCAATCGTCTTGCTTTGAAGAAGGCTGGCTTCTTGACTCGCGACGCTCGCGTTGTGGAGCGCAAGAAGGCTGGTTTGCACAAGGCACGTCGTGCACCTCAGTTCTCGAAGCGTTAAGTTTCGAAGAATATTATTTTTCTATGGCTTCTGGCTTTTGCTGGAAGCCATTTTTTGTATCTAATGCGGTTGAATGTTCTAAATGTTATGAATAGTTTATATGTTGCGAATAAATCTAACATTTTAGAAAATCTAGTTGATAATCGCACAAAATTAATTACAAATAATTACATAAATCGAACAATAGGTGATAATCCTCAATCATAAATAGCGCAACTCGCTACAAAATCGGAATAGTACAGTAAGCCAAGTAGATTGTAATCTATATCACTTTTTATAAATAAAAATTAAATATAAAAGTGAACGCAAGTAAGTGAAAAACTAAATAAAATGCCTGCGATATTTATGATCAAGGAGGACCGAATGGCTGAGGCTATTGGTAAAGATGCCACAGATAAAAAAGATATTGATAAAAAAGATGTTGATGAAAAAGTTATTAATGCTCAGCAAGAAGTAGATAATCTTGTTGCAAACGCGACTAAAGCATTAGATGAGTATGAAAAGTTAAATCAAGAGCAGGTCGATCATATAGTCGCAAAAGCTTCTGTTGCTGCTTTAAATAAGCATTTGATTCTGGCAAAGATGGCAGTTGATGAAACTGGTCGTGGTTTAGTAGAAGATAAAGCGACTAAAAATATCTTTGCATGCGAGCATATAACTCATTATTTGGCAGGCCAAAGAACCGTTGGCATTATTCGCGAAGATGATGTTCTTGGTGTTGATGAAATTGCTGAACCGGTAGGAGTTGTTGCAGGCGTAACTCCAGTTACTAATCCAACGTCAACAGCTATTTTTAAGTCTCTTATAGCTCTTAAAACTCGTTGCCCAATTATTTTTGGATTCCACCCATTTGCTCAAAAGTGCTCGGCTGAGGCTGCACGAATCGTTAGAGATGCTGCAATTGCAGCAGGAGCTCCAAAAAATTGTATTCAGTGGATTGAGCATCCTTCTATTGAAGCTACTGGTGCGTTAATGAAGCATCCTGGAGTTGCAACAATTCTTGCTACAGGCGGCCCAGGTATGGTTAAGGCAGCTTATTCATCCGGAAAGCCAGCGCTTGGCGTTGGAGCGGGTAATGCTCCTGCATATGTCGATAGTGATGTTGATATTGCGCGCGCTGCTAACGATTTAGTTCTTTCAAAGCATTTCGATTACGGTATGATTTGCGCTACCGAACAGGCGATTATCGCTCATAAAGACGTTTACGAGCCATTGTTAAAGGAATTGAAGCGTAGAAAAGCATATTTCGTTAACGCTGATGAAAAAGCGAAGCTTG
The DNA here is from genome assembly GCF_049244095.1 of Gardnerella sp. KA00255. Lineage (NCBI taxonomy): Bacteria > Bacillati > Actinomycetota > Actinomycetes > Bifidobacteriales > Bifidobacteriaceae > Gardnerella > Gardnerella sp. KA00255. Next base: position 846,289 of record NZ_CP058374.1, on the reverse strand, counting down.
AACAGTATATGTTTGGTTGCACCTCGTATTCAGGCCAAACTCCAAAGCTTAATTCAGTTGTTCCAGGAAAATCTCCTCAATATATTGCTCATGAAGCTGGGTTTGAGGTTCCTGAAGATGCTGTGATTTTGATTGCAGAATGCAAGGAAGTTGGCGAGATGGAGCCTCTTACAATGGAGAAACTCGCTCCTGTACACGCTCTTCTTCGCGCGGAAAATAAGGAACAAGGCTTTGAAATGTGCGAGCAAATGCTTGTGCATGGAGCTGGCCATACTGCAGTAATTCATACGAATAATCAGCAATTAGCTCGAGAATATGGATTACGAATGCATGCCTGCCGTATTATTTGGAATTCCCCAGGTTCTTTGGGTGGCGTTGGCGATATTTACAATTCAATCGCGCCTTCTCTAACTTTGGGATGCGGATCTTATGGTGGAAATTCGGTTTCTGGAAATGTTCAGGCAGTAAATCTTATAAATGTAAAGCGTATTGCACGAAGGAATAACAATATGCAGTGGTTCAAAGTGCCAGCAAAAACATATTTCGAGCCAAATGCCGTTCGCTATTTGCGCGACATGTATGGTATTGAACGCGCGGTTATTGTGTGCGATAAAGTAATGGAACAGCTGGGTGTGGTCGATAAGATTATTGATCAGCTTCGTGCGCGTCAAAATCGAGTTACGTTCAGAATTATTGATTACGTTGAGCCAGAGCCAAGCGTTGAAACAGTAGAGCGCGGCGCAGAAATGATGCGTGAGGAATTCCAGCCGGATACGATTATTGCTGTCGGCGGCGGTTCTCCAATGGATGCGTCTAAGATTATGTGGCTTCTTTACGAGCATCCGGAAATTTCCTTCGCTGATTTGCGCGAAAAGTTCTTCGATATTCGTAAGCGCGCATTCAAGATTCCTCCGCTTGGCGAAAAGGCGAAACTTGTTTGCATTCCAACTTCGTCTGGAACCGGTTCTGAAGTCACTCCATTTGCTGTTATTACGGATCATAAGACGGGGTATAAGTATCCAGTTACCGATTATGCTTTAACTCCTTCGGTAGCAATTGTTGATCCTGTTTTGGCGCGTACGCAGCCTCGTCGTTTGGCATGTGACTCAGGATTCGATGCTTTAACTCATTCAATCGAAGCTTATGCATCCGTATACGCTAATGATTTCACTGATGCTATGGCTTTGCATGCGACGAAGTTGATTTGGGAAAATCTTAACGATTCAGTTAATTGCGAAGATTATGAGCGCAAGATTGAAGCTCAAGAAAAGATGCATAATGCTGCAACTATGGCAGGTATGGCATTTGGATCTGCTTTCCTTGGAATGTGCCACGCAATGGCGCATACGATTGGTGCTTTGTGCCATGTTGTTCATGGTCATACGAATGCTATTTTGCTGCCGTATGTTATCCGATACAATGGCCAGATTCCACAAGAGCCTACAAGCTGGCCTAAGTATAACCGTTATGTTGCTGTTGAGAGATATCAGCAGCTTGCGAAGAATATTGGTGTAGATCCTGGAAAGACTCCTGAAGAAGGGGTTGAAAATCTGGCTAAAGCAGTTGAAAATTATCGAGATAATTTGCTTGGCATGGATGCTTCATTCAAGGCTTGTGGCGTGGATGAAGAATACTATTGGTCTTTGCTGGATCATATTGGTATGCGTGCGTATGAAGATCAGTGCGCGCCTGCAAATCCTCGTATTCCTCAAATTGAAGATATGAAAGATATTGCAATCGCGGCATATTACGGCGTTTCGAAGGAAGAAGGCCATCGCTTGCGTCAAGAGCGTGAGTCGAAGTAAAATGTGATGCTCAAAAACAATAGCGTTACTTTTGTTTAATAGCGCTACTTTTAGGAGTATTACGTTTATATGCGTTACTTTTAGAAGCGTTATGTTTAAGAGCATTGTTTGAAGTAGATATCATCGCATATTTAGTTAATAATGGCAGAAGCTACACTAACTGTGGTTTCTGCCATTTTTTGCAATTTTTCGGCGCTTAAAAAGCGCTTAAAAAGCCGACACGCCCGGTTTTATTAATCCATAGGCAATGGTTTAATTAGACAGTTGCCTGTTTTTAAGGCTCGCATATTGGAATCAAAAAAAGCGAGCGCGGAAACGAAATGTTCATTTTAAATGGGTATTTTGGTGCTGCGCACTGATGTGGAATGGCTATAAGTGTCTATTCTCGCAGTGCCCTTTTAATACAGGTTGGTAAACAGTAAACGAATCGCTAGAAAGGGCGGACGGCAATGGCGGGACAGAAAATCCGCATCAGGCTTAAGTCCTATGACCATGAGGTCATCGACCAATCGGCGAAGAAGATCGTCGAGACGGTGACGAACGCGGGCGCCACAGTAGTGGGTCCGGTTCCTCTGCCGACCGAGAAGAACGTATTTGTTGTTATCCGTTCTCCTCACAAATATAAGGATTCTCGCGAGCATTTCGAGATGCGTACTCATAAGCGTCTTATTGACATCGTAGATCCAACGCCAAAGGCTGTGGATTCTTTGATGCACATTGACCTGCCTGCGGATGTAAATATTGAGATTAAGCTGTAGGAAGGGGGAGAAAATAATGTCGCAGAATAAGAATCGCACTGCATTGCTCGGCCGCAAGCTTGGCATGTCGCAGGTTTGGGATGAAAACGGCCTTTTTGTCCCCGTAACTCTGGTTGAAGTTGCTACTAACGTAGTAACCGCCGTGAAGACCGAAGAAACTGACGGCTACAATGCTGTTCAGCTCGGTTACGGCCAGATTGATCCTACTAAGGTAACCAAGCCATTGGCTGGTCACTTTGCTAAGGCTGGAGTAACTCCTCGTCGTCACCTCGCTGAGGTGCGCACAGAAGACGCAGCAGAATACAAGCCAGGACAGGAATTAACTGCTGAGCTTTTTGCTGAAGGTTCTGAAGTGGATGTTACCGGTACGACTAAGGGTAAGGGCTTCGCTGGTACTATCAAGCGTTGGGGCTTCAAGTCTTATCGTCGTACTCACGGCTCGCACAAGAATGAACGTCGCCCAGGTTCTGTGGGTGCATGTGCAACTCCAAGCCGTATTTTGAAGGGCAAGCGTATGGCTGGTCGCATGGGTCATGTGACTTCTACCGCGCTCAACCTCACCATCGTTTCTTCGGATGTCGAGAACGGCATTCTCGCTATCAAGGGTGCTATTCCAGGACCTAAGGGCGCTATCGTTCTCGTCCGTTCGGCAGTGAAGGGAGCCTGATAATTATGGCAAACGTAACTCTGAACGTCACTGATAACCAGGGTAAAGCTAACGGTACTGTTGAAGCTCCTGCCGAGATTTTCGGTATCTCCAATGAAGACGTTTTAGCTCACGGCCCATTGGTTCACCAGGTCGTTATTGCACAGCTCGCTGCTGCTCGTCAGGGCACTCATGCAGTAAAGAATCGCGCTAACGTTTCCGGTGGTGGTAAGAAGCCATGGAAGCAGAAGGGCACCGGTCGTGCTCGTCAAGGCTCCATTCGTGCTCCACAGTGGGTACATGGTGGCGTTGTACACGGTCCAGTTCCTCGCAGCTATGATCAGCGTACTCCAAAGAAGATGAAGGCAGCTGCTCTTCGTTATGCTCTTTCGGATCGCGCAAATGCCGCACGCGTTGCTATCGTAGATTTGGGCATCAAGGATGTTCCATCTACTAAGTCAGCTGTTGCTGCACTTACACCAGTAACAAACAATCAGTTCACCACCGTTGTTCTTTCTCGTGAAAACATCAACGAGTGGATGTCTGTGCGCAATATTCCAACGGTGCATCCGATCTTCGCTGATCAGTTGAACACATATGATGTCATCACGGCTCAATACGTTGTCTTCACCAAGGAAGGTTTTGACGCCTTCGTTGCTGCTAAGACCGAGCCTGTCGTTAAGGAGGCCTGATTTATATGGTCGCAGTCCATAACCCAGCATATGACGTCATTTTGAAGCCAGTTGTTTCTGAAAAGAGTTATGCAGCATCTGATCGTGGTCAGTACACCTTCGTAGTGGCTCCAGATGCTAATAAGGTTCAGATCAAGCAGGCTGTTGAAGAAATCTTCAAAGTCAAAGTTACAAACGTTAATACTTTGAACCGCGCTGGCAAGCGTAAGCGTTCACGCACCGGTTTTGGCCGTCGTGTGAACCAGAAGCGTGCTATTGTCACCGTGGCTGCAGGTCAAACGATTGATATCTTTGGTAACTGAAGGCTAGCCGAGAAAAGTTAAAGGAAGACTATATTATGGCTATCCGCGTTTATAAGCCGACGACTGCAGGCCGTCGTAACGCATCTGTTTCGGATTTCTCCGAAATTACGCGTTCTACGCCTGAAAAGTCGCTGGTACGCAAACTTAGCAAAACTGGTGGTCGTAACTCTTACGGCCGCATGACTTCTCGCCATCGTGGCGGCGGTCACAAGCGTCAGTATCGTCTCATCGATTTTAAGCGTTGGGACAAGGATGGCGTTCCAGCAAAGGTTGCTCATATCGAGTATGACCCTAACCGCTCTGCCCGTATCGCTCTGCTTCACTATGCAGATGGTGAGAAGCGCTACATTGTCGCTCCTGAAGGTATCGTCCAGGGTGATGTTATTGAGACTGGTGCTCAGGCTGATATTAAGCCAGGCAACAACTTGCCTTTGAAGAACATCCCAACCGGTACCGTGGTTCACGCAATCGAACTTCGTCCACTTGGTGGTGCAAAGATTGCTCGTTCCGCTGGTGCAGCCGTTCAGCTCGTAGCTAAGGATGGTGCTTACGCTCAGTTGCGTATGCCATCTGGCGAAATCCGTAACGTGGACGCTCGTTGCCGCGCTACAGTTGGTGAGGTTGGTAATTCCGATCACGCTAACATTGAGCTTGGTAAGGCTGGCCGCGCACGTTGGCTCGGTCGTAGGCCAATCACCCGAGGCGAATCCATGAACCCTGTAGACCATCCACATGGTGGTCGTACCCGTGGTGGCAAGCCGCCAGTATCTCCATGGGGTAAGGGTGAGGTTCGTACCCGTCGTCCGAAGAAGGCTTCGAACAAGATGATTGTTCGTCGTCGCCCGAATGGTAAGAACCGCAAGTAAGGGAGTGTCGAATAGATGACTCGCAGCATCAAGAAGGGCCCCTTCGTCGACGCCCACTTACAGAAGAAAGTCGACGAGCAAAACGACAAGGGTACGCACAACGTCATTAAGACTTGGTCTCGTCGTTCGATGATCACACCTGATTTCATTGGACATACCTTTGCCGTACATGATGGCCGTAAGCATGTGCCGGTATTCGTTACCGAAGCCATGGTTGGTCATAAGCTCGGTGAGTTCGCCCCGACCAAGACCTTCAAGGGTCATGTGAAGGACGACAAGAAGGCACGCCGCTAAAGGAGAGTTAGGACACATGGAAGCTAAAGCAATCGCTCGTCACGTACGCGTGACGCCGCGCAAGGCTCGCCGCATGGTCGACCTCATCCGAGGCAAGCGTGCAAGCGAAGCTATTACCATTTTGAAGTTTGCTCCTCAGGACGCATCTTTGCCGGTGCGTAAGGTTCTCGAAAGCGCGATCGCTAATGCTCGCGTTAAGGCCGAAAAGGCTGGCGAACCATTCCGTGAGCAGGACTTGGTCATCAAGGAAACCTATGTGGATGAAGGCGTAACGCTTAAGCGTTTCCGCGCTCGTGCACAGGGTCGCGCTGCGCGCATTAACAAGCGCACAAGCCATATCACTGTTATCGTCTCGCTTAAGGAAGGGGATCGCTAAAGATGGGTCAGAAGATCAATCCTTTCGGCTATCGCCTGGGCATTACCGAGAATCATCGTTCTAAGTGGTTCTCTGATTCCACTAAGGCTGGCGAGCGTTACCGTGACTTCGTTCTTGAGGATGACAAGATTCGCAAGGAAATGAGCCACGACCTCGAACGTGCAGGTGTATCTCGTATTGTTATCGAGCGTACTCGTGATCGCGTGCGTGTGGATATTCACACAGCTCGTCCAGGTATCGTTATCGGTCGTCGTGGTGCAGAAGCTGAGCGCGTTCGTGCAAAGCTCGAGAAGCTCACAGGCAAACAAGTACAGCTCAACATCTTCGAAGTGAAGAATGCTGCACTTGACGCTCAGTTGGTTGCTCAGGGTATTGCGGAACAGTTGACAAACCGCGTTACATTCCGTCGTGCTATGCGTAAAGCTCAGCAGGATGCTATGCGCGCAGGAGCCAAGGGTATCCGTATCAAGCTTTCCGGCCGCCTTGGCGGTGCGGAAATGAGCCGTTCTGAGTTCTACCGTGAGGGTCGCGTTCCACTGCAGACCCTTCGCGCCCTCATTGATTATGGCTTCTTTGAAGCTAAGACCACTTACGGCCGCATTGGCGTAAAGGTCTGGATTTATAAGGGCGATATGACTGAGCGTGAGTTTGAAGAGCAGCAGGCACAGCAGGGCAAGCGTGAAGGTCGCCGTAACAGCGATCGTCGTCCACGTCGTGGAGCACGTTCTGCTAACCAGCAGAAGGCTGCTGAAGCACAGGCTGAAAAGCCAGCTGAAGCTGTAGCTGCTGAGGCTCCTGCCGCAACGGAAACGAAGGAGTGAGCAGATGCTTATCCCAAAGAGGACAAAATATCGCAAGCAGCACCGTCCTACCCGAAGCGGCATGTCTAAGGGTGGTACCGCAATCGCTTTCGGTGATTTCGGTATTCAGGCGCTGGCTCCGGCGTACATCACTAACCGTCAGATCGAGGCAGCTCGTATCGCCATGACCCGCTACATCAAGCGTGGTGGTCGTGTGTGGATTACGGTCTTCCCAGATCGTCCATTGACCAAGCATCCGCTTGGTGCACGAATGGGTTCCGGTAAAGGTGCTCCAGAATTCTGGATTGCCAATATTCACCCAGGACGTGTAATGTTTGAAATCGGTGGTGTTTCTGAGGACATCGCTCGCGAGGCTTTGCGCCGCGCCATCGATAAGCTCCCTATGAAATGCCGTGTTATTGCGCGTGAAGGCGGTGACATCTGATGCCAGTCGGAACTGCAGACTACACCATCAAGAATTTGAACGAGAAGACCAATGCTGAAATTGAAGGCTTCTTGAAGAAGTCCAAGGAAGAGCTTTTTAACTTGCGCTTCCAGGCAGCAACCGGTCAACTTGAAAACACCGCTCGCCTCAAGGCTGTCAAGCACGACATTGCTAGGATGTATACTGTCCTACGTGAGCGTGAACTCGGCATTAGCCAAGAGCCAAGCGTGACTGAGGTCAAGGAGAAGTAAGCATGGCTGAGAACCAAGAGCGCAACTTCCGCAAGGTTCGTCGCGGCTACGTCGTGTCCGAAGCCATGGACAAGACGATTACTGTCGAGTTGGAACAGCGTTCAACCCATCCACTTTATGGTAAGGTTGTTCGTTCCACCAGCAAGGTCAAAGCCCATGATGAACACAACGAGGCACATGTTGGCGACCTCGTGAGTATTATGGAAACTCGGCACGTGAGCAAGACCAAGTGCTGGCGTCTCGAATCTATTATCGAGCGCGCCAAGTAAACAAGTTCGGCAAGGCTCCGCACTTCACCCGTGTCTGTTCTTTTGATCAGCACGGGTGAGTGGGGAGAACCAGCTCGGCTAAGGAGAATCAATGATTCAGCAGGAAACGCGGCTTCATGTCGCCGACAACACGGGTGCTAAGGAATTACTTGCCATCCGCGTGCTCGGTGGATCGAAGCGACGCTATGCCGGCATCGGCGACATCATCGTCGCCTCCGTCAAGGACGCGATCCCTGGCGGGTCGGTCAAGAAAGGCGACGTAGTCAAGGCTGTCGTCGTCCGTACTGTCAAGGAACATCGTCGTATCGATGGTTCCTATATTAAGTTCGACGAGAACGCCGCCGTCATTCTCGGCTCTGGCCGTGAACCAAAGGGCACTCGTATCTTCGGACCAGTCGGTCGTGAATTGCGCGATAAGCGCTTCATGAAGATTGTGTCCCTAGCCCCGGAGGTGATCTGATATGGTAGCCAAAATTAAGTCCGGCGACCAGGTAAAGGTCATTCGCGGTAAGGATCGCGGTAAGGAAGGCAAAGTACTTCGCGTACTTGCCGAAGACCGTCTTATTGTCGAGGGTGTACAGGTTGTTAAGAAGCACGTTCGTGCCACCCAGCAGGGTCAGCAGGCGGGCATTGTTTCTGTAGAGGCTCCAATCCATCGTTCTAACGTGATGGTTATTGACCCAGAAACTAAGCAGCCTACCCGCGTTGGCGTGATCGTCAAGCAAGAGGCTCGTGACGGCAAGGTGAAAACCGTGCGCGTGCGTGTCGCCAAGAAGTCCGGAAAGGAGCTGGCATGACCGATACTATTGTTGAGGCACCGGCAACTCCGCGCTTAAAGCAGCAATATAATGATCAAATCGTTCCTGCCTTGGAAAAGGAATTTGGACATACTAATCCTATGCAAGTAGCTCGCGTGCAAAAGATCGTCGTATCTATGGGCGTCGGTGCAGCTGCTCGTGATTCCAAACTTATCGAAGGCGCGATTAAAGATCTCACTTTGATCACTGGCCAGAAGCCAAAGGTCACCAAGGCTAAGAAGTCTGTCGCACAATTCCATTTGCGTGAAGGCCAGGCTATTGGTGCTTATGTAACACTTCGTGGCGATCGTATGTGGGAATTCTTGGATCGTCTGCTCACTCTGGCTTTGCCACGTATTCGCGATTTCCGCGGTATTAATGGCAACCAGTTTGACGGTCAGGGAAATTACAACTTTGGTCTCACTGAACAGTCTATGTTCCATGAGATCGATCCTGACTCGATTGATCATCAGCGTGGTATGGACATCACCGTGGTGACCACCACCAAGGACGATGTGGAAGCTAAATCTTTGCTTAAGCATCTCGGCTTCCCATTCAAGGAGAACTGAAATGGCAAAAACCGCTCTGAAAAACAAGGCGGCCGCTAAGCCGAAGTTCAAGGTGCGCGCTTATACGCGCTGCCAGGTTTGTGGTCGTCCCCACTCCGTGTATCGCAAGTTCGGTTTGTGCCGCGTATGCCTTCGTGAAAAGGCTCATCGCGGTGAACTGCCGGGTGTTACGAAGTCCAGTTGGTAAATATCGACGCTGAAGGTCCACTGCCGATGACAGAAAGTCTAGAAAATGGCGGTGGAAACCACGGCGAGAAAGGGCGTTAGCCCACATGACAATGACAGATCCTATCGCAGATATGTTGACACGTCTGCGTAATGCGAGCGCGGCAAAGCACGATACAGTGGATATGCCGTACTCCAAGTTCAAGGCGAATATCGCCGAGATTCTGAAGCGCGAAGGCTATATTAAGGACTTTGCTGCTAAGGAAGCCAAGGTTGGACAGACATTGGAAATTACGTTGAAGTACGGTTCCAATGGTCAGCGTTCCATCCAGGGTATTAAGCGCATTTCTAAGCCAGGCTTGCGTCGTTATGCAAAGTCTGACTCTTTGCCAATGCCTCTTGGTGGCCTCGGTATCGCAATCATCTCGACTAGCTCGGGATTGTTGACCCAGAAGGAATGCCTCGATCGAGGCATTGGCGGCGAAATCGTCGCTTACGTATGGTGAGAAAGGAGAGCTGAAAATGGCATCGCATATTGGTAAGCTCCCCGTCGACATCCCTGCAGGCGTGGAAGTTAAAATTGAAGGTCAGGCTTTTAGCGCCAAGGGTGCTAAGGGTACTGATAACTATGTAATCCCAGAAGGCATCACTGCTGAGGTTGCTGATGGTCAGGTTGTACTGACTCCTGCTGACGATTTGCGTCCAACTCGTGCAAAGCATGGTTTGGCTCGTGCAATCGTGGCTTCCATCGTTAAGGGCGTTCACGAAGGTTACGCCAAGACTTTGGATATTGTTGGTACTGGTTATCGTGCTGCTAAGAAGGGTAAGGGTATTGAATTCTCCCTTGGCTATTCTCACACGATTACTATTGAACCTCCTGAAGGCATCGAATTAGAGTTGCCGAATCCCAACCAGGTAATCGTCAAGGGCACTGATAAGCAGGTCGTTGGCCAGGTTGCCGCTAACATTCGCAAGCTTCGCGCCCCTGAACCATATAAGGGCAAGGGCATCAAGTACTCAGATGAGCGTATCTTGCGCAAGGCTGGAAAGGCTGGTAAGTGATATGAGCGTCAAGATTTTCGGTAAAGGTACGAAAGTCGCGCGTTTGCGTCGTCACGCCCGTCTTCGTAAGCGTATCTCCGGTACGTCGGAGCGTCCTCGTTTGGTCGTTTCTCGTTCCAACCGTCATATGGTTGCTCAGATTGTGGATGACACCAAAGGTATTACTTTGGTAAGCGCTTCCACTCTGACTTCTGACTTCGCTGGTTTCACTGGCACGAAGACTGAAGCTGCAGCTAAGGTTGGCGAGTTAATCGCAGCTAAAGCGAAGGAAGCGGGCATCACCGCTGTTGTCTTCGATCGTGGCGGTAACAAATATCATGGTCGCGTCGCAGCTGTTGCTGAAGGCGCCCGTCAGGGAGGTCTAGCACTGTGAGCGACAACGAAAAGGAAACCCAAGTGGCTGAAGAAACTCAGAACACTCAGGCATCCGCTGAGGAACGCAATGATGACCGTCGTTCTCGCCGTTCTAAGGGCGAGGGCAAGCGCGGTGAACGTCGTAGCCGTCGTGAAGAAAACCGCGGTGAAGAGCTTCTCGATCGCGTTGTAACCATTAACCGTGTTTCTAAGACACACAAGGGTGGTCGTACTTTTAGCTTTGCAGCATTAGTTGTTGTAGGCGACGGTAAGGGCACTGTTGGTGTTGGTTATGGTAAGTCTCGCGAAGTCCCAGCAGCTATTGCTAAGGGTCAGCTCGATGCTAAGAAGCATATGTTTACTGTTCCACGCATTCGTGGTACCGTCACCCATCCGGTTCTCGGTCATGATGCTGCTGGTACTGTTTTGCTTCGCCCAGCTGCTCCTGGTACTGGTGTAATTGCTGGTGGTGCAGTGCGCGCCGTTATGGAATGCGCAGGCATTACTGATATCCTCACCAAGTCCATGGGCTCTGCAACCGCTGTTAACGTGGTTCGCGCAACTGTGGATGCTTTGAAGAAGCTTGAAGAGCCAGAAGAAATTTCTGCTCGTCGTGGTCTTTCCCTCGAGGAAGTTGCACCTGATGCTTTGCTTCGCGAACGTGCTGCAGGTATTGCTGAAGCACGTAAGGCTCGCGAAGAAGCTCAAGCTGCAAAGGCTCAAGCTGCAAAGGATGGTGAGTGATGTCTAATTTGAAGATCACTCTGGTACACGGTTTGGTTCATTCCACCGAGCGCCAGCGCGCAAACGTTCGCACTCTTGGCCTTCATAAGATTGGTCACAGTGTTGTTCGTGAAGACACCCCCGTCAATCGTGGCTTGGTAATGGCCGTGCGCCACTTGGTAAGCGTCGAGGAGGTTGACTGATTATGGCTAATGAAGAACCAATGCTTCACATGCACACGTTGCGTCCAGCTCCAGGAGCTAACAAGGATCGCATTCGTGTTGGCCGTGGTGAAGGCTCTAAGGGTAAAACTTCTGGTCGTGGCGATAAAGGTACGAAGAAGCGTTACCAAGTTCGTCCAGGCTTTGAAGGCGGTCAGCTTCCACTTTACATGCGTTTACCAAAGCTTCGCGGCTTTAGAAGTCCTTTCAAGAAGGAATTCCAGGTAGTGAACGTTGCAACTCTTGCTGAGCTTTTCCCAAAGGGTGGCGAAGTTACTGTTGCTGACTTGGTAGTCAAGGGCGCTGTGCGTGATGGCTATCCTGTTAAGGTTTTGGGCGATGGCGATTTGAGCGTCGCTTTGAACTTGAAGGGTGTAAAGGCTTCTGCTTCTGCTAAGGCTAAGGTTGAAGCTGCTGGTGGCTCTGTTAGCGAAGAGTAGTAATACTTTAAGCTAGTTGATAGTCACTTTATAATGCATCGATAATCCCTCCGGCATGTGCTGGAGGGATTATTTGCTATTAAGATTTGTTTATATTTGTTTAGATTTGCTTGCAGTTTATATCTGCTTGCAATAGTTTTATGCTATTTTTCTTAGCGGCGTGCCGGTAGACACCGTAGGTTACACTATTTCCTCAGAGTTTGTTTTTTTACTGGTTGCGCTTAGATAGTCGCGCAAAAAGGGAGGAAGACCCAGGTGAAAACGTTAATCCAGGCCTTCAAGACGAAAGAGTTGAGGAATAAAATCCTCTTCGTCTTCGCGATGATAATTATTTATCGTATTGGTTCGTTTATCCCGATCCCGGGTGTGAACTATAAAGTAGTGAGTGCTTGCACTACTCGCTTAGCTTCTTCAAACGAGAACTTTATAGGTTTGGTTAACCTGTTTTCTGGCGGTTCTTTGTTGCAGCTTTCTATTTTTGCTTTAGGTGTTATGCCTTACATCACTGCATCAATTGTTATTCAGTTATTGCGTGTTGTAATTCCGCGATTTGAAGCATTGCACAAAGAAGGTCAGTCCGGTGAAACAAAACTTACGCAGTATACTCGTTATCTGACTGTTGGCTTAGCTGTTTTGCAGTCGGTTACTATTCTTGTTACTGCAAGGAATGGAATGCTTTTTGGCGGTATGTGCCCAGGAGTTATTCCTAATGGAAATGATTTGCCGTTTATGGTTATTATTATGACCGGCGGTACTGGTCTTATCATGTGGATGGCAGAACTTGTTACCGATAAGGGTATTGGTCAAGGTATGTCAGTCTTAATCTTCATGTCTATATGCGCTGGATTCTTGCCAAAGCTTTGGGGTATTGGCTGGGGTAGCAACGGTTCAGATGGCGATTGGGTTAAGTTCGGCATTGTTACTGGCGTTCTGCTTGTTATTCTTGTGTTTGTTGATTTCGTGGAGCTTGCTCAGCGTCGTATTCCTGTGCAGTACACGCGTCGTATGATTGGCCGTAAGATGTACGGCGGCTCATCAACTTATCTTCCATTGAAAGTTAATATGAGCGGCGTTATTCCACCAATCTTTGCTTCGTCTATTCTTGCTGTTCCAACGCTTATTGCTCAGTTTGGTAATAGGGATCAACAGTGGGTTAAGTGGATTGAAGAGAATTTTGCAAATACAACATCTGTTTGGTATATCGCTTTGTATGCTTTGATGATTGTATTCTTCTGCTTCTTCTACACTGAGATTACTTTTAACACCGATGAAACTGCTGATAATATGAAGGAATACGGCGGATTTATCCCAGGTATTCGTGCAGGCAGCGCTACAAGCAAGTATCTTAGCTATGTTATGAACAGATTGAACACTGTTGGTGCTGTTTACTTACTATTTGTTGCTTTGATTCCAACTGTTTTGATTAAGACATTAGACTTGAACACCAAGCTTCCATTTGGTGGTACTACGATTTTGATTATTGCAGGCGTTGGTTTGGATACTTTGCGTCAAGCATTGGCTCAAACCGAACAGTTCCAGTACGCTGGATTCTTGTTCAATCATGATGCAAAGAATCAAGTATCTAAGTAAGTTAAGTATCTAAATTAAGTATCTAAATTACAGCACTTAAGCTAAGGAGATTGATATGCGATTGCTGATTATGGGACCGCAAGGCGTTGGCAAAGGTACTCAGGCCGCATTATTGAGTGAACACTATGATATTCCAGCTATTTCTACTGGTGATATTTTCCGTTACAATCTTAAGAATCAAACGGAGCTCGGTAAACAGGTTCAGGGATATCTTGACAAAGGTGAGTTGGTTCCTGATGAGCTAACTAACAGCATTGTGAAGGATCGTTTAGCTCAAGATGACACTAAAAAGGGTTGGATTCTTGACGGATATCCTCGTAATGCTTCTCAGGTGCAAGCCTTAGACAGGATGCTTGAGGAACTTAATACTCCTCTGGATCATGTTGTGGCTTTGGAAGCTGAGCGTGATGTTTTAATTGAGCGTATGAAGAAGCGCGCAGTTGAGCAGGGTCGTTCAGATGATACTCCTGAGGTTATTGCTAAGCGTCTTGAAACTTATGAGCGCGAAACTGCTCCATTGCTTGATATTTATGATAGCCGTGGTCAGTTGGTTGAAGTTGACGGCGTTGGCGATGTAGCTGAGATTAATCATCGCATTATTCAATCTTTGAGCTGAATTAAGTTCTCTGAACTGACCTAAAGTTTGAAGTAAAACTTAATTAAAGTTTGAGTAAAATTTAATTTTTAGCGCCTGGTGCGACACGCCGAATGTCGCATTGGGCGCTTTTGCTGTATCATTAAAGATTGGTGTGTCTTCGGACGCGCAAAGTATTATGTCCAAGGATCGGAACGAGGCTCATGGCAAAAGACGGTGTGATTGAAGTCGAAGGCAGAGTAGTTGAAGCATTGCCTAATGCAATGTTTCGCGTGCAGCTTGAGAACGAACACATCGTGCTCGCTACAATTTCGGGCAAGATGCGTAAGAATTATATTCGCATTCTGCCGCAGGATCGCGTTGTGCTAGAAATGAGTCCATATGATTTGAACCGTGGACGTATTACGTACCGATACAAGTAAGGTACAAGTAAAAAGGAAAACCATGAAGGTCAGCCCGAGTGTTAAAAAGATCTGCGACAATTGCCGTGTGATCAAACGCAAACGCCGCGTCATGGTGATCTGCACCAACCCACGTCATAAGCAGCGTCAGGGCTGAGTAGATTCCCATCGCGGAAATAAAGAAATAAGGCACTAAATCACAGCATTGCTGTTTTAGTTTTTAAAATCTAAGTTTTGAAGTTAAGAAGTGACAGCATGCCGAACCCTGGGTGCGCAGGCCCAGGCCGCAATATGCGGGAGATTTGGTGTACGACCTGCGTGAACAGTAAAGGAATCGCAATGGCACGTCTTGCCGGAGTAGATATTCCCAATGAGAAGCGCATTGAGATTGCCCTCACCTACATTTTTGGTGTTGGACGTACTCGCGCTAAGGAAACGCTTGCCGCGACCGGTATTAATCCGGATACTCGCGTCAAGGATCTTACTGATGATCAATTAATCACTTTGCGTGATTATCTCGAAGGTAACTACAAGATCGAGGGTGATTTGCGTCGTGAAATCGACGCTGATATTCGTCGTAAGATTCAGATCAACTGCTATCAAGGCCAGCGTCATCGCAAGGGTCTTCCTGTGCGTGGTCAGCGTACTAAGACTAATGCTCGCACTCGTAAGGGTCCGAAGCGTACTGTCGCCGGGAAGAAGAAGGCCACCCGATAGTAGTCGGTGGTCGGCTCTAGGCCACGAGGTTATTCTCATCGCCTAGACATACCAACTCATTCGTCATTAGGAAACGAGGGTCAATGGCAGCTGCAAAGCAAGCCTCGCGCAAGCCGCGTCGCCGGGACCGCAAGTCGGTACCGGTTGGGCAGGCGCATATTAAGTCAACATTTAATAACACTATTATCTCCATCACCGATCCATCCGGTGCAGTCCTTTCCTGGGCTTCCGGTGGTGATGTCGGCTTTAAGGGTTCCCGTAAGTCGACTCCTTACGCTGCAGGTATGGCCGCTGAGTCTGCCGCTCGTAAGGCTATGGAGCACGGCCTTAAGAAGGTCGATGTGTTTGTTAAGGGTCCAGGTTCCGGTCGTGAAACCGCTATCCGTTCCCTCCAGTCCGCGGGTCTCGAAGTTGGTTCTATTACCGACGTCACCCCGCAAGCGCATAACGGCGTACGCCCACCAAAGCGTCGCCGCGTCTGAGCACTCTTACGAATCCATCCATCCAACCCGCTTATGGAAGGCGTGTGCACCACCGACCAGAAGCTGAAAGGATACCAAAGTGCTTATCGCACAGCGTCCGACACTTACCGAGGAATCACTGAATCCCCAGCGTTCTCGCTTTACTATTGAGCCGTTGGAGCCAGGTTTCGGCTACACGCTCGGCAATTCGCTCCGTCGTACTTTGTTGAGTTCTATTCCAGGAGCCGCCGTTACATCGGTGCGTATTTCTGGTGCTCTTCACGAATTTACGACTCTGCCAGGTGTTGAAGAGGATGTCACTGAAATCCTGCTGAACATCAAAGGTATTGTGCTCACAAGTGAGTATGACGAACCTGTAGTGATGTATCTTCGAAAGAACGGCAAAGGTGAAGCAACTGCTGGAGATATTACTCCTCCGGCTGGTGTGACTATTGCCAATCCTGAGATGCATATTGCTACTCTCGCAGAAGATGGCGAGCTCGAAATTGAGTTCACTGTTGAGCGTGGCCGTGGCTATGTGCCAGCTCAGATGAACAAGCAGGAGAACAGCGAAATCGGCCGCATTCCTGTGGATTCGATCTACTCGCCAGTATTAAAGGTGAGCTATAAGGTCGAAGCTACCCGCGTGGAACAGCGCACGGACTTCGATAAGCTCATCCTGGATGTGGAAACTAAGCCGGCTATCTCTCCACGTGATGCAGTTGCATCAGCAGGTTCGACTTTGGTTGAGCTTTTCGGTCTTTGCCGTGAGCTTAATCTTCAGGCCGAAGGTGTGGAGGTTGGTCCAGCTCCTGCCATGGAGGAATCTAATTCCCAAATGGCTATACCGATTGAGCAAATGAATCTTACGCAGCGTAGCTACAATTGCTTGAAGCGTGAGGGTATTCATACAGTCGGTGAATTAGTAGTTCACACTGAGCAGGATTTGCTCGATATTCGTAATTTCGGCATGAAATCCATCGATGAAGTGAAAGAAAAGTTGCAGTCCATGGGATTGTCATTGAAGGCTTCACCGCTTGGCTTTGACGCCAATAATCTCGAAGGTGGTACTTTCTTCTCGCCTGAAGACGAGTAAAGTAGCACTGCAAGTGCCGTAACATTCGGATGTTCGGGTTGATGCCCACCTGAATGATGCGACAATTGCGACAATAAGGAGTAACAATGCCTACACCGAAACAAGGCCCTCGTCTGGCTTCAAGCCCAGCGCATGAGCGCCTGATGCTGGCCAACATGGCGACCAGCCTTTTCCAGCACGGTCGTATTGTGACGACTCTGCCAAAGGCAAAGCGTCTTCGTCCACTTGCTGAGCGTTTGGTCACATTCGCTAAGCGTGGCGATTTGCATTCACGTCGTCGCGTGTTGCGCGTGATCCGCGACAAGTCCGTGGTTCACAATCTCTTCACTTCGATTGCTGAGCAGATGGAGCAGCGCGAAGGCGGTTACACCCGCATCGTGAAGATCGCTCCTCGCCGTGGTGATACTGCTCCACAGGCTATTATCGAGCTTGTTGCTGAGCCAGTAAGCCCAAAGCAGGCAGTCGTTAAAGAAGCTGAAGCTGCAACAAAGGTAGCTACTGAGGCTGAGTAAGCCTGGGGTGCAGTAAGACTTATATGCGATTCGTTAATGCGATTGTTAACATGATTTGTTTATAAGTTTTATGATTACCTTGTAAGTTTACTTAAACGAGTCAGGAATTTTCCTGGCTCGTTTTTGTTTAATAGGATTTAACTAATTTCTAGCCAGAGAAATCATGAATATTTCCTTAACGTTTCTCAAGTAGAGGCAAACCTTTAGAATAGTACGCATGCCTAAAAAGAATTCACTTACTATGCATCGCGTATTAGCACTATTTCTTACTTATGTTTTATTGTGCTTTTGTGGCGGTGGTGCACTAAGCATATTGTTTGTGCCAAGCGTTATGAGCGTAAATAGTGTTGTGAAATCTGTTGTTCCTTCGCTTCGTGTTGACGGCATAGATTTTGACGTCACTGCTTTACCTCAGAAATCGCGTATTTTTGCGTCTGATGGAAAAACAGTTATAGCTACGTTCTACGCTCAAAATCGTACTGTTGTTCCTCTTCGCAAGATTTCCCAATACATGCAGCGAGCAATGGTAGCTCGAGAAGATCGTCGCTTCTTTGAGCATTCAGGCGTTGACGTGCAAGGCGTTATGCGAGCTTTTGTGCAAACATTTATTAAGCATGGAAGTATGCAGGGTGGTTCTTCGCTTACACAGCAGTATGTGAAGAATGTTCTGATGATTAAGGCTCGTGACGATAACGATCCTATTGCTGAATACCATGCTTCAGAAGGCACGATTGCGCGTAAGCTTCGTGAGATGCTTATAGCAATTCAAATGGAAAAGAAGTATTCAAAGTTAGAGATTCTTCAAGGCTATTTGAATATCGCGCAGTTTGGAAGCAATAATTTGTATGGCGTTGAAATGGCAGCTAAGCGATATTTCAACACTACAGCTGAGAAACTTGATTTAGTTCAGTCTGCAACTATCGCGGCTATTACTAAGAATCCTGCTAGGTATGATCCTTCTATTGAAAGTAATTTGAAGGACTCGCAAATTCAGCGAAATACTGTTTTGGATTTGATGTTACGTCAAGGCTTTATTTCTAAAGCTGAACACGATAAAGCTTCTGCTATTCCTGTTAAAGATACTTTAAATATTCAAAGAAATATATCGCATGTTGGATGTCAAGCAGCTGGGGATGCAGCATTCTTCTGCGATTATGTTACTAAGAAAATCCTTAATTCTCGCGAATTTGGCAGCAGTGTGATGGCTCGTCAAAAGTTGCTTAATGAAGGTGGCTTGGATATTTATTCCACAATGGATATTCATGCTAATGACGCTGCAATGAAAACTGCGCGTAAAACTATTCCTGTGAACGATAGCAGCGGTTTTGAGGTTTCTATTGCTGCTATTAAACCTGGAACTGGTGAAGTTTTGGGATTTGGTAGCAATCGTATTTATGATGCTACGGATGCTGCAAGGCTTGATCCTACTCACACCGCTATCAATTATGCGGTTGATGAGCGCGATGGTGGCGGTTTAGGTTGGCAAGTTGGTTCTACTTGGAAGCCTATTAACATGGTTGCTTGGCTTTTAGCTGGAAAGTCGATCAATCAGCCTTTGCGTACTTCTACTTTGTATAATAACGATGATTTTTCGTGCGCTAGGTATCACGGTTTAGGTAAATGGCCTGTTCAGAATTCTGGCGGTGGTACTGTTAGCCCTGAAACGCCGTTAATGGGTCTTGTGCATTCTCATAACACTATTCAGGCTTCTATGGGTTCGCAGATTAAGTTGTGTGCTGTTGCTGAAGCTGCAAGAACTTTGGGTTATCATAATTCTCCTTTAGGTCAGGAAGATATTTTCTCTAAGAATTCTTTGAACCCTCCTATGATGATTGGTGCTGTGCAGGGATCGCCTTTGAGTATGGCAAATGTTTATGCGACTATTGGCGCTGATGGCGTGCAATGCGATCCTATTGCTATTAAGCGAGTAATAGATAAAAATGGAAAGCGCTTGCGTGTTCCTAGCGCTCACTGCCATCAAGCTATTCCTAAGAAGGTTGCGCAAACTGTTGCTTATGCTATGAATCAAGGTGTTGTTCAGCCAACTGGTGTCGCAAGAGTTGCTCAGCTTGAAGGTGGCCGTAAGACTTTTGCTAAGACTGGTACTAACGAAGATACTTACATGCTTACGGGTGGATTTATACCTAATCAAGTTGCAGCATTTGTGGCAGTCGGCAATGCTGAGCATCCTAAGACTTTTAACGGTGCCATGATTAATGGCGTTAGAAGAGGCACTTGGTTTGGTGTGTTTATTGCTGCACCAGCTTGGAAGTACTTCATGGATACTTATTCTGATGCTGCGAAGCTCCCTAAAGATAATGATTACGGTAAGCCGGATCCTGATTTCTTAAGGGGTGGCCCTATGCCGTCAGATTTGAAGCGTAATTCAGACGCTGCGGAACAGCGTAATCGTGATTCTGATGCTCAACGTGAGGCTGCTCGTGAACAGCATGGTTCACAAAGTGGTTCTCAAGCTGGAGATCAAACTAATGCTGGTACAGGCGGTACAGGTGGTACCGGCGGTACCGGCGGTACTGATGATGGCAACGATGGTGACAATCAGTAGTGATGCTGAAAGTCGGTAATTGTTAGGTCAATTGCTAATCGTTGTGAAATCAGCGAAGTTGAGTAGTAAAAATATAAAGTAAAAATATAAAGTAAAAGAGATTAGCAGATTCCGTTTATGGCATTTATAGTATTTGTGTCATTCATGGGGTCTGCTTAATCCATAAGTTTAAGGAGCTTGAAAAATTGAAGGAATCGAATAACGAATCGAATAACGAATCAAATAACGAATCGAAAAAGGATTGTGCTTCCGGCAAATCTTGTTCTTTAGCTAAGTCCGATTGTTCTAAATCAGATTGTGCTACCAAAAACATGAAATCTTCGGGATCTAAGAAAGTTAGCAAGTCTTCGCAGTCCTATGTTTCAAATAATCCTTTAAGAAACAATATAAATATGGCTGCAACTGATCTTCTAACCTTCTCCTATAAGCATATTATTAAGCCACATATGGTTTTCAATGTTCCGCCTGACGAAGCTCATGAGCGCATGTTGGTTTTGTGCAAAGCTTTTTCTGACAATCCTTTGCTTATGTGGCTTTTGCGTTCAACTTTGGATTATACGGATCCTGTTTTGGAAACAAATGTTATGGGATTAGATTTTGACAATCCTTTTGGCTTGAGTGCTGGTTTGGATAAGAATTGCGATTTGACTGTTGTTCTTGACAATGCAGGTTTCGGATTTGAAACAGTCGGATCTACTACTTCTCGCCCTTGTGCTGGTAATTCAAAGCCTTGGTATCATCGTTTCCCTGAATATGATTCTATTTTGGTTCACGCTGGTTTAGATAACGATGGCAGTGAGGCTGTTGTTGCTCGCGCTGAAAAGGCTTGGACTCGTTCTCGTATGAATATTTCTGTGTCTATTGCTCGCACGAATGATGATTTAGTTGGCGATTTAGACGAAGGCATTGAAGATTATCGTATATCGCTTGAGCGTGCTGCTGGGCGTACTTCTATGATTGAGGTGAATATTTCTTGCCCGAACACGTGCGCTGGTGAGCCTTTTACCAAGCCTGAAGCATTGGATAAGCTTTTTACAGTGCTAGATAAGGTGGATCGCCCTCAGCCAACTTTGGTTAAGATGCCTTTGAACGTGCCTGGCGGTTGGGATCAGTTTAAATCGCTTCTTGATGTTCTTGCTGAGCATAAGGTTGACGGTGTTACTATTGCTAATTTGTGCAAGAATCGCGCTGGTTTGAATATTCCTGCTGATTTGCCTGGTGGACTTTCTGGCGGCCCTACTTATAAAGCAAGTAATGAGTTGATTCGTAGAACGCGTGCTGCTTTTGGCGATCGTTTTGTTATTGCTGGAGCTGGTGGAGTTTTCACTCCTCGTCAAGCGTATGAGAAGATTCGCGCTGGATCTGATTTAGTTATGTTTATTTCTTCTCTTATGTATAGAGGACCTCAGCAAATTAGTGTTTTGAAGCGAGGATTAGCTAGATTGTTGAAGGCTGATGGTTTTGAGCATGTTTCTGACGCTGTCGGAATTGATGCTTAAGTCTTTAGCAAGGATTTAGTAAGTATTTATTAAGTCTTTAGTAAGCTAAATTTTTTAGAGCCTGGTTTCTTATAAGCCAGGCTTTTTTAATTGAGTTTAGTTGAGTTTAGTCGCGCTTTTAGTCGTGTTTCTTTTTTAATTGAGTTTTTGTACTTTTAGTTGTACTTTTAGTGCGCTTTTAGCTGCGTTTTTTGAGTTCGATTTTGTGCGCTTTGCGCTCAAGAATAGTTGATTTTGCTTTTATTTGTTCGCTGCATTGCGTTGCGCACAGATAAACGCTCAATCGCGTTTGTTTTTTGCGTATATGTGTGCGATAATGTTCGTATGATTTCTTCACAGCGTCAGCAATTAATTCTTAGTAGACTTCGTACAAGAGGCGCAGTTCGTATTACTGCATTGTCTAAGGAATTGGCAGTATCTGCTATGACTATTCGCCGAGATATAGGCGAGTTGTCGGATAAAGGTTTACTTAAGCGTGTTCATGGCGGCGCTGTTACGACTAATACTTTGTTAAGTGAGCCGCTGTTTTCTGTTAAATCACAGATGGATATTGGTCTGAAAGATGCCATTGCTCGTAAGGCAGTTGGTTATGTGCAGCCTGGCGATGTTATTGCTATTGGCGGTGGTACTACTGCTTATGTGTTTGCTCAGCATTTATTAGAGTCGCGTCAGGCTTCTGGCATTACGATTTTGACAAATTCGATTCCTGTTGCTGAACTTGTGCAAGCTTTGGAGTCTAAGGATGTTGAAGTTATTGTTACTGGCGGTGTGATTACTCGCTCTAATTCATTGGTTGGACCTATTGCAGATAAAGTTGTTTCATCTTTGAGAGTGAACACTGTGTTTTTGGGAACTCATTCAGTTTCGCTTCCGCGCGGATTCCTTATGCCAAATTCTCTTGAAGCTGCTACTGATATGGCTTTGATGGAAATTGCGGATCGTACGATTATATTAACTGATCACACTAAGTGGAGGTGTACTTCGCTTTCGCTTTTCGCTCGATTTGATCAAGTCGATATGGTTATAACTGATGATAGATTAGAGCCAAATGCGCAGCTTCGAACGCGTGAGTTGGTGAAGGATTTGATACTTGCACCTACTAGTGAAACTGTTGATAATCATTCGATTTCTATAGGTATGTAATACAGTTTCACTTAATTTTTAGAGTATTAGGCTTTGGTTAAGTATTATCAAAGTCTATTAAAGCGTTGCTAATGTGATATACATCTCATTTGTAACGCTTATTTTTTAGTAGGATTGCGCTATTTCTAACAATATTCGTGTGTTAATTATTGGTAATTATTTGTTAATTATCTTTTAAATATGTTCAAGTTTGTTAGAAATATGCATATTTTAGGTATATTTTGCGTATATTTTATGTTTATTTTTCTTAAAATAAGCTTTTATAATGTTATCTTTTGTTTTCTCAAATATTGTTAAAAATACTCAAAATACCGAAAATTGCATCCTAATACTTTTAAATATGGTCAAAGAAATGAAGTACACTCATTCTTGCGACACGGGTGCTTTGTGTGAACAAAGCTGAGAGAAACCGCTTGAACGTGAATCCAGATAATGCTGGCGCACGGAGGTCTGTTTTCCCGTGCCTAAATATCAAAAATTGCGTTTTAAACAATTAAATCGCAATCAAGTTTGAAAGGCACAATTTATGTCAAATAATATTGCTAAACCAAAATCTCATTTAAGATGGCGAGTTATTGATATTTCAGTAGCTTCTGTAATAGCTGTTGTATCTGCTGTAATTTATTGGGTTGTTTCAGCTTTTTGCACGGCACCTTGGGATTTTCTTCAGTCTCTAGTACCTGGATTGGCTGGTTTGATTAACGGATTATGGCTTTTTGCAGGCCCATTGGCTGCAATCATAATTCGCAAGCCTGGAGCAGCTCTTTATACTGAATTGCTTGCTGGTGTTATCGAAGGTCTCATGGGTAATATTTGGGGCCTTCCACATACATTTATTGTTTCAATGATTCAGGGAATTGGTGCAGAAATAATATTCCTAATACTTCTGTATAAGCGTTGGAATATCTGGTATACGGCTCTTGCTGGAGGTTTTTCTGGTATTGGAACTTGGGTGAACTCCGTTTTTAATCATTTGCAAGGTGTTGGT
Source organism: Gardnerella sp. KA00255 (assembly GCF_049244095.1). Lineage (NCBI taxonomy): Bacteria > Bacillati > Actinomycetota > Actinomycetes > Bifidobacteriales > Bifidobacteriaceae > Gardnerella > Gardnerella sp. KA00255. Next base: position 822,886 of record NZ_CP058374.1, on the reverse strand, counting down.
TTATTCGGAAAATACGGAATTGTACTCTTTACTACAAGTTTTATTTCCGGAGCTGTGTTTGCAGGTATTCTTATGTGGTTCTTGTATAAGGGTATACGTAAAACGGGTGCATTAAGTTCTTTTGCATCGGGACGTTAACAAATCCATATATTTAATAAGTCCATATATTAAATAAACTACGCATCATTGCCATAAAGGATTTACTATGCCTGATGACTTTCAAAAGCAAGTTCTAATAGAAGAAAATACTAAGAATTCCGAAACATTCCTTCCGTCGGATTCTTGTAATGCTAGTCTCCGTTTCGATAATTGGGGTTATCGTCATGCTACTCGCAAACATTTTGCTGTGCGCGGGTTGAATCTCACTATTGAAGCGGGTCAAAGAGTTCTGCTTCTGGGAGCGTCAGGCATAGGAAAATCCACCATTCTTGAAGGTGCTGCTGGAATTATAGGCAGCAGTATTATTGAATCTCAAAATAAACAGTCGGATAATTCTAATAAATCAGATTCTTCTAATAAATCGGATTCTTCTAAGCAGACGGGATCTTCTGATGAATCGGATTCATCAGTTTCAATAGAAGATGAAGACGGTGGAATAAGCGAAGGCTGTGTGTACGTTGACGATATTCCTGTTCGTCAAGCTAGAGGAAAAGTTGGATTAGTATTACAAGATCCTGATGCGCAAGCAATTTTCCAACGTTTAGGCGATAACGTTGCTTTTGGACCGGAAAATATGAATATTCCGCGCGAGCAGATTTGGCAGCGCGTAGAAAAAAGCATTAAAGAAGTTGGGCTTGATGGATTGCAATTGCATCGTTCAACATCACATTTAAGCGGTGGCCAGTTGCAAAGATTGGCTTTGGCTGGAGCTTTGGCGATGGAGCCACGTGTTTTGCTTTTAGATGAGCCTACTGCGAATTTGGATCCGAACGGAGTAAATCAGGTTGTTAAGGCTGTTAAAAATATCTTAGACTCAACCAACGCAACTATGGTACTTGTTGAGCATCACGCTGAGCCGTGGATTGACATGATTGATAGAGTAGTGGTTTTAGGTTTAGATAACAACGATATTGATAAATCAGACTCATCTGCAATCTCAAGTTCAGAATCAAACTCAAACTCAAATTCAAACTCGGACTCAGAATCTTTGGAAGAAGTTCACGATGATGATATTGCGCGCGCGTCTTCTGCTAGAACGGTTATAGTAGCGGATGGCTCTCCTGATGAAGTTTTTACTCGCACTGATTTAGACTTTGAGGATCTCGGAATCTGGCTTCCTAGTAAATATAAAAAATCGCATAATAGCTCTTATAAATCGAATAATAATTCATCTAATAGCGTTGGAAAAGTAATACTTTCAACTAAAGATTTGTCTATAAGTCATACAGATAAGCCTATTGCCGAGCACATTAACTTGGAATTTAAGTCTGGACAGATTACAGCTTTAGTCGGCGCTAATGGAGCTGGAAAATCAACGCTTTCTCTTACTTTAGCAGGTCTTTTGCCGGCAGTAAGTGGGGAAGTGGTTGCAAGTGAGGAGCTTTCAAACGGTGCTCGTGGGACGAATCCTATTAAATGGAAATCGTCTGAACTAGCCAAGCGTATTTCGTATGTTTTCCAAAATCCTGAGCATCAATTTGCGTGCGCAACTGTTTTGCAAGAAGTAATGCTTGGGCCTTTGCGTACGGGTATGAGTGCTGAGGATGCTCGCGCTAAAGCAGAGTCTTTGCTTAAAAGATTCCGATTGTTTAAGTATGCAAATTCGAATCCTTATACTCTTTCCGGCGGTGAAAAGCGTAGGCTTACGGTTGCTGCTTCTTTGGCTGCAGCTCCTAGTGTGATTATTTTAGATGAGCCAACTTTTGGTCAGGATCGCAAGACTTGGATGCAGATTATTCGTTTAATCGAAAGTCTTAATAAAGATGGCGTTTGCATTATTGTTGTGACTCACGATGAAGAATTAGTAGAAGCTTTAAACGCGCGTGTAATTGAATTGCATGCGGATAGTAATGATTCTGCGGATAGCAAGTCTTGTGCTACTAACAAGCCTTTTGCTGATAGTAGCACTTCTGCTGATAATTCTTCTACAGATAGTAGCTCTTCTGCGTCTAGAATTTCTGTAAGCAATGTCAATTTACGCTCTGAAGATCCAAGGAAATCAAGCTGTTCTCCTGTTCTTGCTTACATGAATCCTGTTTATCGCATGTTTAGTGCATTCCTGTGTTCAATTCCGTTATTGTTTACTTTGGATTCTCTTTCAGCGTCTGTGGCGCTCGCAATAGAATTCATTATCTTGGCTTGTATAAAAATTCCGCCTTGGAAAGTTATCTATTTATCTTGGCCTGTTTGGATAGGCGCTCCAACCTCTGCTATTACAATATTTCTTTACGGTAAATCAGGCGGAAGTACGTGGTTCGAGTGGGGCATGATTCATGTCACAGATAGGTCTGCATCTTTAGCAGTAGCTACATTTTTAAGGATTTTGGCTATTGGAATTCCGTCGATTGTAACAGTTATAGGCATAGATGCCACTGATTTAGCAGATGCTTTTAGTCAAATATTGCATTTGCCGGATCGCTTTGTATACGGCGGATTGGCTGGAATTAGAATGTTTAACGTTTTGAAAGATGATTGGCGAGCTTTAGGTGCTTCCAGACGATCTCGTGGTATTGGCGATGGAAATAAGTTAAAGGCATTTTTCCCTCAAATGTTTGCTCTGCTTGTTTTGTCAATTCGCCGTTCCACTACTTTGGCTGTAGCTATGGAAGCTAGGGGATTTGGCGGCTCTACTCCAAGATCTCACGCTCGAATTAGTAAAGTAAAAGCTTGCGATTGGATTTTGCTAGTTGTTAGCTTAATTATTCCTTTGGTTGCATTATCCGTAGCTATATATACTGGATCGTTTGCTTTCTTAGGTGGATATAATTAAAGCGATATTTTATTGCATCTGCGATAAACGTATTGTCCGTGTATTGTCCGTGTATTGTCTGCGTATTGTTCGTGTATTTGTCCGCGCATTTTCCAAGTATTATATGCGTAATATAAGCGTATTATCCGCTAGAATACTACGTTTTTACGTATTTATACGCCGCAAAAATGTCCATTATTATGCATAAATTTATAACTTGTATGCTTTCGATAAGAAAATGCCGCATAGTTTTCTTGTCATTAGTCTAGCCAGCTTTATTAAGATTTGGCGGATGGAAGCCCTGAAAAGCAAACTTTTTGGGAAAGATTATTCAAAGTAAGTTTAAAAAGTTGAAATTATACTAATTTGCTTTTTATACTAATTTACTTTGATGTAGCTTACGTCGATATGCGGCGGCGAGGAGGAATTATCATGGTGAATGCTGTAGAAGCATTTGATGCTAAGCATCTTAAGTCTGCTGAGGAAATCCCAGCTTTCCGTCCTGGTGACACCGTTGATGTCAACGTGAAGATTCAGGAAGGTAATAACTCTCGTATTCAGACCTTTACCGGCGTTGTTATCGCTCGTAAGGGTGCTGGCGTGCGTGAAACTTTCGTAGTTCGTAAGGTGAGCTTCGGCACTGGTGTTGAGCGTCGCTTCCCACTCCATTCCCCAGCTATTGATTCAATCAAGCTGGTTCGTAGCGGTCGCGTTCGTCGCGCTAAGCTTTACTACTTGCGCGCTTTGCGTGGTAAGGCTGCTCGTATTGCTGAGCGTCGCGATAACTCTGCTAAGTAAGCACCGTTATTTTGTTTAGTCAACGTTTACTGTGATTCGCGTAATTTAATTTATTTATGATTGCGTGATTTGGCAGTAAACGTTGATTTACAATTTGATATTGAGTTTATAACTTGTAAAAAGTGCAGGGTTAATTTATCAAAGGATTTATATGGCTGCTGACAACACGATCAAAAGTGATAATCATATCGTTACAGTTGCAGGGCATGGTATAGATCCTTCTCCTGTTCCTGCTGATGACGCTCTTTTGTCAGATAATAATTCGCGTATCGGCAGGCATGCTAAGGCTTCGAAATCTTCTAAAAAAACTTCATGGCGAGATATACTTTTATGGTATTGCACGCCAGTTATTGTGATGATTCTTATACGCATATTTATTTTAGGCGCGTATACTATACCATCCGGGTCAATGCTTGATACTATTCACATCGGCGATAATGTGATTACAACTAAAATGACTCCTAAAATTTTCCCTTTGCATCGCGGAGACATTGTTGTTTTTGAGGATCCTGCGAATTGGTTGAGTGGTGATCCAAGCGTTAAAACTAGCCTTCTTTCAGGTAAAAATCTTATTAAGCGTTTAATTGGTTTGCCTGGGGATGTTGTTGAGTGCAAGGGTGCTGGTGCTCCGATTACAGTAAATGGTGTAGAAGTTCTTGAATCTTCGTATATTCGTCCTGGTGTTGAGCCAAGTTCCTTCCCGTTTAAGGTAAAAGTTAAGCCTGGTCATGTATTTGTTTTAGGGGATAATCGCGCTAATTCTGCTGATTCTAGATATCATCGTAACGATGGTGACGATGGTTTAGTGCCTATTTCGAAAATTGAAGGTGTTGCTTTTATGCGTTTTTGGCCGATTAATCGAATTGGGCTATTAGATTCTCATCATGATGCTTTTGATAAAGTTCCGGAACCGGCAAAGTGATTAGACCAATAACGATAAATAATATGTCTTCGATCCCTTTAATTCCTTCATTAAAATACGAAAGAAATCTACTTAAAAATGGCTATGATTGGGTTGTAGGACTCGATGAAGTCGGCCGCGGTTCCTTGGCTGGGCCGGTTATGGTTGGAGCTGCAATAATCGGCTTTAAACAAGTTGTGCCTAGTGCTTGTGAGGATTCAAGCTCTAAGACTTCGGTTGATTGTTTAGAAGATGCCGAAGATACCGAAGATGCAGAAGATGCAGAATATGTAAAAGAGACAGAAGATAATATTCCTGCTGGTTTGGCTGATTCCAAGCTTCTTACAGAGCGTAAGCGTGAGGCTTTATATAATCCTCTTAAAAAATGGTGCAGCGCTTATGCTGTTGGCTCTTGTACGAATCACGATATTGATGATTGGGGTATTGAATATGCCTTGGGGATTGCCGCGTTAAGAGCTATAAGTAGCGCTCAAGAAAATCTAATAACGACTTTTAGCAATAATAATTCTGATATTAAATCTTCAAGTAAAAATACAAAAAATATAAAAAATATAAAAATGGCTGCTATTTTAGACGGCCCATATGATTACATAAGCAAAGTTTCTAATACTTTTGACGCTCCGATTTTACCTATTTCAATTGATGTTCAAACTTTAGTTAAAGCAGATCGACAATGTGCAAGTGTAGCTGCGGCAGCTGTTATAGCTAAAGTTACTCGAGATCATATGATGGTTGATTACGCTAGCTTAGAAAAGTATGCTTTATACGATTGGGATCATAACAAAGGTTATGGTTCTAAAGCGCACCGTCAAGCAATAGCAAAATATGGTCCTAGCGATTTGCATAGGATTTCTTGGCATCTTGGGTGAGATAAAAAAGAAAGTGAAAAAGTAATGTCTTTAATATCGCATAACAAGCGCGTTTCTATGCTTGACGTGGCTCGTGCTGCGGGAGTAAGTCATCAAACTGTTTCCAGAGTTATTAATAATTCTCCTGATGTTGCAGCTTCTACGCGCGTAAAAGTTATGGATACGATTAAAGAATTAGGATATCGTCCTAGCAATGCTGCTCGCGCATTAGTTACAAGTCAATCGCATACAATAGGCCTAATCGTGGGCGAATCTATGATATTAGGCGTAAAAGATATGATTTCTTCAATAGAATCTGCGTCTAAATCCAGGGGATATTTTCTTTCTTTAAGTATGGTTAACGAGCTTCTTTGCACTCAAAGCGATGTTGACACTATTGTTGAAAGTTTTGAAGAGCAAAATGTTGACGGAATTATAGTTATAGCTTCAACAGATGCTATGTTTGCTGCGGCGTGCAAAATCAGTTCAAGTATTTCTCGCGTTATTGTTACTTCTACTCACGGATCTGTAAGTATTCACGAGGGTAGAGCTTTGTTAAACAAATATTCAAATTCTACTAACGCTAAGTTTTCTATTATCGGCATTAATCAATGGCGAGCTATGGCAGATGTTATTGGCGTTATAAACGTTAGAGGACATCGTGATGCATTGTATGTGGCTGGTCCTTTGATGTGGAGAGATGCTGCAACTCGGCTTACAGCGTGGCATAAAATTTCGCAAGCAAACGGTATAAGATCTAGGATTGTTCAGTGTGCTTCTTGGAAGTCTTCTGAAAGTTATTCGCGCTTAAATCACGTGATTGAACAATATGGTATTGAAGGTTTAACTTTGCCTAGCGTGATTGTAACAGCAAGTGATTTGCAAGCTATTGGCGTAATTCGTTCTCTTTATGAGCATGGTTTTCGCGTGCCTGCGGATGTTAGTGTTGTTGGTTTTGGGGACGATCCTGGTATGAGTGATTTTTTCCCTCCTCTTACAACAGTAAATATTGATGCTTCAACAATGGGAGCTTTGGCTGTTCGAGAAGTATTAAGACTTATTAATGGTGGTCCAGAATTTGCTTTTGCAGATATGGCTCATGGCGTTGGATTGCATCCAGCAAATGTTGTTTTGCGATCATCTTTAGGTCAATCTCACGTTTAAAGTTTTTAATTGCTCGTTAGCACAAGCAATTTGTGTTTTTAAATCTCTTTTGTTTTTTAAATCTCTCGCATGTTTTAAATCTCTAATTGAGCTTTCGATTTGCGGCGTGTCGAATGCGCCTATCCAGCGTAATCTTGTAATCGCATGTTGATTGGCAATAACATATAAGTTATATAAACATGTGTTATCAGCGTTGTTATCAACATGTTATTACGTAGTGAAGTGTGCATGAAATGTGTTTAGAGTGTGCTTGTGATGGGGCTTGTGATTGGGTTTATGAAGTCGTGTGAAGTCGTGTGAAAATGTGTGAGCTAAAAACATCGATATATCGCTGTTTATAAGAGAAATGGGTATTAATGATTAATCGTTTCTTCGCTTTTGTGCCGGGTGTGAAACATCTTGTTGCATTAAAGTCAGCATGTTTGGCTGTTTCATCTCTTTTGAATATCGCCTTAGTTTATGTTTGCGTCGGAATTTTATCTCCTGTACTAAGGCCTATTCATACTTCTCATCAATCGCTGATGTCCACTGTTGAATTAACTTCGTACGTTATTGCTTTTTTGGTATTAGTTGTTATTAAATATTTAATTCTACGTTGGTCATATAGCTTAGGCGGAGATATAAGTAATCACGTTGCTATGCGATTGCGTCCTAAAATGCTTCGCGCAATACTTTCTCTTCGCTTAATAAAAGATGAAAATACTCCATATTTATCTGATTATTCTAAAGATTCTCAAGTCTTAGATGAACACTCAAATTTGTCTTTAAAAAACTCTGATTCTTTAAACAGTGATGTAGAAAATATGCAAATGTGGTGTGGATTATTCATACCGCAAGTATTTGCTTCTGTTGTTACTCCTTTAGTTATAAGCGCTGTTCTTTTTTCAGTTAATCCTTCTATCGCGGCTATTTCTTTAATGACAGCCGTTTTTACAGTTGCAACAGCTTTTTGCGCACTGATACTAGAAGTATCGCCTATAATTCGTTGCTCGTGTGCATTATTTGCTTATATTTCTGCAGCTGCAGCGATTATCTCAACTATATGGGTTTCCTCAATTCGCGGTGTTGGCTTACCTTCAGCAATGCTAACTATGCCATTGTTAATGCTTAGTATAGAGCCGTTAAGAAGATGCGGAAGATATATGCATATGGCAACTTTCGCAAGAAAATCATTTGAAAGAATCAGCTATTTGCTAAAGCGAGTAGCAGATTCTCCAGTTTCAGCATTATTTGCGGACGATTCCACAAAATTATCTTTGCCAGATGGAGCTAATAATCTTGCCTTAATAGTAAAAGCAGAAATTCCTTCGTCAGATCCTTCGTCAAATCATTCCTCAATTCATTCTTCTAATCATTCCTCAGATTTTCCGTCTTACTTAAAGTTTGTTGCGCAAACAGGTTCGATTAATTTTGTGCCAGCAAAATTTAACGATATTGTAAGATCTGCAGTTTTGTCAGGAGCTGGTTTTAGTACGAATGCGGATGTGACTCTTAGATACAATGATCGCTATGAATTAGACGATGCTTCAGATGATTCATATTCGTACAATTCATACGACAATTACAATTATGACAAAGACGATTCGCCATTCGTCGGTTCGGAATCTTTCTCTAAATTAGAGCAATCTTCTAAAATTTCTCTTTCTGGAGCAAAACCAGGAGCGCTCGCGGATTTAGTAAGTGTTGTAAGTGAAAGAAGTCATCTTTTTGCAGATACTTTGCGTTCTAATCTTCTTATGGCTGCCCCTCTTGCAACAACTACGTCTATGTGGGAAGCTTTGCGCGAAGCCAAAATAGATGGAATTGTATATGCGGATTATGACGGATTAGATTTGCGCATTGATCGCTTTAAAGAAAATGCCATTTCTCAAGGGGATTCTCGTGGGGATTCTCGTGGTGAGGCTGAAGCTCAAAATAGCGTTCAGAGTGTTTCTCAGGGTGTTTCACAAGGCTACTCACAAAGCTACTCACAAGGCGATTCTAGCGATAACTCTAATAGCTCTATTTATGATTCTGAGTGCACTATGCGGAAATTTATTTTAGCGCGTGCTTTACTTAGACATACTCCAGTATATATAGTCGATTTTTCGCGTGAGCTTATGGGGGATCGCGAATCGGCTAAAATTTGTGCTATTTTGCGAAAACTATCTAAAAAAGCTATTGTAATCGCATTAATGCCTACTAGTGCTCACGAATCTGGAATAGTGAATAACGAAGATTTGCTTCCAATAGAATTCCAGAATAAATCGGGTGAAGTTATAAAAGATAATGTAGATTTATCTGATTTTTATGCGAAAAATGATGATTTGGCTGAAGTTGAAGAATTCAAAAAATCAGTATCTGAAAACAAAGCTGAAAATGACTTTTATAAAGAATCAGGCAATTCAGGCAATTCGAGCAAATCAAGCAATAAGAAATATCCTAATTTCGTGTATTCGATGATTAAAGCTTTTAGAGCTTTTGTTTCTGTATTAGCTACAGCAATAAGTGTTTCTGCTGCAATTTTCATTCCGGTATGTACAGTTGCGTCAATGTTCGCAATGGTTGGCAGGCCTATTTTTGGATTCAATATGCAAGAATGTTTGCAAGGAACGCTTATATGCATGCTTTTGAGGCTTATAACATTATTAGCTTCGTTTGCAGGATTTGATTTCCATAAGGCTCGTCAACGTAAAGCATCGCTGACAATGACGCTAGGCTTAACTTTTGCAACAATCCCAGCTTTCTTGCTGCTTTGGTATTTCAATAAGCAACTTATGATACTTTCAATCGTAATTTATGTGCTTGTAGTAGTGCTTATACCGTGGTATCGATTTGTTCGTTCTAGGAAGATAGAACGCAGCGTGCATAAGCACATGCATGTATTAAAACGCGAAGTGCAAGATATTGAGCTTGGAATGGATGAAGTTTTAGCATTCAGAGTGGGTGAGCAATGTGTAGATAGAATGATTCAAACAATGGAGCGCATTTCTGTGCAGCGCATGAGATTAGCTCGTCGTTTAGCAACAATGTGTTCGCTTGTTATGTCTGTTTCGTTGGTTGGAATGTTAGTTGGGACTATGATAATTGCCCAAAACGTGCATCCTGAGCCAGCGAATATACCTGCATGGAGTACAGTTTACGCTGTTATGGCTGTAATCGTGTTAGTAAGTTTGCTTAAGCAGATAGCAGATGTTGTATTGCGTCGTACACAGTGGGTGGTGAATTTTGGCGAGTAAGAAGCCATCTTCCTTTAGCTCACAATATAAAGGCAAAATAATATCGCGTAAACGTTCGTGGCTAGCGCTTATGTGGCTCGTGCTCTTGGCTGCAATTGTTGGAATTATAGTAGGCTTACTTTTGCCGCATTTGAACAATAATGTTGCCCAAGTTACAGGCTCTTACGAAGCTTACGGAAGCGCTGCTGATGCTTTAAAACTTTTGCAGGTACAATCTCCGCATACTGCTGGGTACGATAGAAAAGTTTTTGGATATCGCACTACTGACGATGATGGCAATGGGTGCGATGTTAGAGATGATGTTCTTGCTCGCGATTTAAAAAACGTGCGTTTTACTTATGTTGGTTCTTGCACAGTAAAATCTGGAATATTGCATGATCCGTACACTGGTTTGCAAATTAATTTTAAACGCGGACGTAAAACAAGTTCTTTAGTTCAAATCGATCACGTTGTAGCATTAGAAAACGCGTGGCAGTCCGGAGCATGGAAGTGGAGCGTTAAAAAGCGCTTGAGTTTTGGCAATGACATGCTAAATCTTTTAGCAGTTCAAGGTTCTGCGAACGAAAAGAAGGGTTCGGCTTCTGCTGCTTACTGGCTTCCATCTAATAAGTCGTTTAGGTGTTCGTATGTTGCAAGGCAAATCGCTGTAAAACGTAAGTATAATTTGTCTGTTACGTCTGCAGAAAAGCAAGAAATGCTATCTGTTCTTCACGGATGCAGTGCTCAAGAATTACCTAAAAAGTAGCTTTCGTTACCTTAAAGGTAGCTTCTGTTGTCTTAAAAGTAGCTTTTGTGTTTTCGTTACCTTAAAGGTAGTTCTTATTCTCGTATGCTAGCTCTGGCTATTTGATTTCTGAATATTAGATTTCTGGTTATTTGATTTCTGGTTATTCGATTTGCTCAGAAAGACTCATCCATTCTTCTTCTAACGAATCAGACTCGTTTGCAATAGCTTGCAATTCTTCGTTTAGCTTTTGCAAACCAACAAAGTCGCTTGGGTCATGTGAAGCCATTTGTGCTTCAAGATCTGCTTTTTGTGATTCGAGTTTAGCTAGTTTGCGTTCGATTGCAGAAACTCGTCTTGCAGCATCGTGATAGGCTTTTCCGGTGAGTTTCGGCTCAGTTGTTGTATTTTCTGAGCTTTCCGTACTTTCTTTAGTTGCAGAATTTGCAGAACTTTCAGTATTCGAAGCACTTGCAGTGCCAGCAATATTCTTGGCGCTAGTATTATTTTCGTGATCGCGTTGCAGATTTTCTACAATTTGCAAATACTCATCTACACCACCAGGCAAATGGCGGATTTTGCCATCAAGCAAAGCGAATTGCTGGTCTGTTACGCGCTCAAGCAAGTAACGATCATGCGAAACAACAATCAAAGTTCCTGGCCAAGTATCAAGCAAATCTTCCATAACAGCCAACATATCTGTGTCAAGATCGTTTCCAGGCTCGTCCATAATCAGCACGTTTGGCTCGTCAAGCAAAATCAGAAGCAGCTGCATACGCCTTTTTTGGCCGCCTGAAAGATCGCGAATAGGAGTCATAAGCTGCTCAGGCTTAAAACCAAGTCGTTCCATCAATTGGCCAGGAGTTACCTCTTTGCCATCAATCACGTAACTTGGCTTATATCTGCTTAAAACTTCTTTAACTTTATACTTTCCAAGCTTTTCCAGCTCGTCAAGCCTTTGCGAAAGCACGGCAAATTTCACAGTTTTGCCAATATTCACATGGCCTACAGTAGGTTTTATAGATCCATCAATAATGCTTAATAATGTAGATTTTCCTGCACCGTTAGCGCCCACTATTCCAAAACGGTCGCCTGGACCAATAAGCCAAGTCACATCGTCTAAAATCATTCGGCCGGTAATAGTTTTACGCGAAGCTGCCGAAGTTTCTGCAATGTTTTCTACGCTCGTATCTGTATCGTCAGAAGAATTTTCTTGATTTTCGTCAACGGCGATAGTAACGCTTCCTGTGTGAGTTGGCTGCGCAAAAGCGGATTCTACGATATCGATTTTATTTGATTTTTCTGCAATAGATTCAGACGAAGATGTGCTTTCTGCAATACCTTCACTTAAAGATGCGCTTTCTGCAATATCCGGATCAATACTTTTTAGCTGCTGAGCATTGTCAAAAATTTGCGTAACATCAATTAAATCAACAACTTGCTTACCAAGACGCGAAGTAGCCATTTTCTTTAGCTCAAGAGTATCTCTTAGTGGTGGCACATCTGCAATAAGCTCGCGCGCTTGCTTTACGTGGAATTTCTGCTTAGTGGATCGCGCTCTGGCTCCTCTTGAAAGCCAAGCCAATTCTTTTCTCGCCAAATTTCTGCGACGTTCTTCGCGCACATCCGCCTGGCGCTCGCGCTCAACTCGTTGCATCATATAAGCGCTGTATCCGCCTTCAAATGGGTCAATAACGCCATCGTGTACTTCCCACATCGAAGTGCAAACTTCATCCAAGAACCAACGGTCGTGCGTAACTAAAAGCAATGCGCCTTGACCAGGAGCCCAACGATGAATTAAATGCTCTGCAAGCCAATGAATTGTTACAACATCCAAATGATTTGTAGGCTCATCTAATGCAAGAATATCCCAGTCGTGCAGCAATAATCTTGCTAAATCAGCGCGCCTACGCTGGCCTCCAGAAAGAGTACCAACTTTCGCTTCCAAATTTATGCCGCCAAGAAGGGATTCTACGATTTCGCGCGAACGCTGGTCAGCAGCCCATTCGTAATCTTCGCGATTTTCTAAAGCAGCCTCACGAACCGTAGCGTTATCATCTAAAGGATCGCGCTGGTCAAGCATGCCGAAAGTCAATCCGCCGCGCCTTGTTACGCGACCGGAATCAGGCGACATGTGACCAGAAAGAAGACGCAATAACGTTGATTTTCCGTCGCCATTACGCCCGACTATTCCAATTCGATCGCCCTCGCAAACACCTTGAGTGACATCTGTAAAAATAGTTTTAGTTGCGAATTCTAGCGATACTCGTTCTAATCCCAAATCATACGTAGGCATAAGGCACAAATATAGCCGTAGACTCCTATATTCACATAAATCTACGTAGCAATATTTAATTTATTCACAAAATCGTATATTCCGCGCAAATGTTATACATATTTTTACAAGATACGCTTTGTTACTAATTAGGCAGAGATTTGAGATTTTTCGCCCATTTATTTTTTATGTGTGCATTACCAGGTAGCAGTGAGGGATAAGGATTGCTTGGTCGAGCAATATAAGAGTGGAGCGATTCTAAACAGACTTTCACATAATCCAATCCTATTGGGAATCAAAACTTAACTAAGAATCCAAAGACTAATAGCACAAGTATAAAGACAATGTTCCTCACGAGAGCGTAACGTCTGCGAGACAAGTAATCCTTATTCCTCACAACCAGAATCATATCCTCGCTTACGATGAGAGAAATCTTTAGTGTCACTTTTCATCGCGCACGCAGTAACAGCTCAATACTTCGCTGGCGTGGAAGTCCACTGGACTTCCACTCTGTGCCAGCTCACTCATCGAAGGAGCTTAAAGCGCACTATGCTGCTTTAAGCTCGGTCGATTCGCCGCACCATCGTATAGGAAAATCCTTATAAAAATACTTATGAAATTGCGCGCAAAATAACGGTTTTGATGTTGACATAAATATTGCTACGTTTTATAATTGCCACGGTCGGTAGGTAAGGCTACCACGGGGATAAGGTTTGCTGCCGCGTCACAGTGGAGACACTGCAAGTTGGTCAACAGTCGTTGTCGATTTCAAGGCTTCGACTAATGCAACGCCACCGCCCTGCGAAGCTGAAGCTTGAACGACAGATTAAGACTGATTTTTCAATGATTGTTAGCGGTCTTGTGTCTTCTTGCTTGACTTCCGATCAACGATGATGTGGTTTTGCGTTGGCGCGCACAGGCTAGAGGAGGTGATTGCCGTGAAACATGACAGTAGTAGTTGTAATCAGAGTACTAACACAGTTAATACAGTTAGTGACGATTCAGACAGTACTAGTAGTAGTACGGACGTTCCTCCTGAATATATAAAAGCCGGCAATTGCCGCCAAAATATTTGCGATTAAAGATTTCAAAGTCTTGAATTTGCTTGAATCTACTTGGATTCGTTTGAGTTCACTCGAGCTGAATTGAGTTGAATCGAGTCGAATTGAGTTTGCGCAAGCTGAGATTTTTCAATTTAACTGGGACTTTGACTTACTCAAGTAGATTGCAGTCGGGTTTAATTGAACTTGGTTGGTTAACTTAGTGAATTGAACTTGTGCTTTAAGTGGTGATAAGCGGCTCTTAAAAAAATAAGCGTTCCCAGAGGACTTATCATGACAATATTTACAACATCTGGAAAAAATAGCGCTGGCTCGCAAGTAGACGAAAACACTCGTTTCTGGTCAGATATTATTGTGTGCATCGGCATAATCGCGTTATTTGGCGTAAGTGCATTCCTTATTCAACGCATAAATCAGCCGATTGGTCCAAGTGGCATACCATCTAAGGTGCCCACGGATTTAATCAATCTGCCTTTATACACTTTGCTCTCAGTATTTCGCATGATGTTAGCGCTTATAGCGTCGCTGATTTTCACAATCGTTTATGGATCTCTTGCAGCGCGCAGCCGTAGACTTGGAAAAGTTCTGATTCCGCTGTTAGATATTCTGCAATCCGTTCCAATTCTTGGCTTCCTTTCCGCAACGGTTACAATTTGGCTCGTGATTTTCCCAAGATCAATGATGGGAGTAGAAGCAGCGTCGATTTTCGCGATTTTCACTAGCCAAGCGTGGAATATGACTTTCTCATTCCATCGTTCACTTTTAAGCGAACCTAAAGAATTGGATGAGGCTGTTCGCAGTTTGCAACTTACGCATTGGCAGAGATTCTGGGTTTTAGACATGCCAAACGCAATGATTCCGCTGCTTTGGAATTGCATGATGAGTGTTGGCGGAGGATGGTTCTTCCTCACAGCTTCCGAAATGATTTCAGTGAACAATCACACTTACGCTCTTTATGGAGTTGGCAGTTTCGTGGCGCAATCTGCTGCAGAAAACAAGCTTGGAAACATTTGGTGGGCCATCGCTTCAATGGTTGTTGTCGTGCTTGCGATTGACTTCTTACTTTGGAAACCTCTTACAGCTTGGGCGGAAAAATTCCGTATAACTCAAAGCTCTTCAGACGAAGAAAGACACAGTGCTATTTTGACAATTATTCGTCATTCGCATGCAGATGAAGTAGTTAGCAAGCTATTTTCGCCAATTCGTGAAGCTCTTGAAACTATTACTCGCCCGTTTGGTCGTACAGGATCTAAATGGCCTCGTAAAGCATCCCAGCGCAAGATTGGTGATTTAGTTTTCAACATTCTTATGATTATTTTAATAATCGCGTGCGCTGCCCAAATGCTTTATTTTGTTGCTACTCGTACTGGTTTGCAAGAGTTCGCAAAAGCTGGAGCGTTAGGAGCTTTGACTTTTGCGCGCGTTGCAGTGCTGATTCTCGTAAGCTCACTAATCTGGGTGCCGGTTGGCGTGTATATTGGCATGAATCCTAAGATTTCGCGAATTATGCAGCCGCTTGTACAAATTCTTGCTAGCTTCCCAGCAAACTTCATATTCCCATTTGCAATGATGTGGTTCATGGCTTGGAATATTGACCTCGGCTGGGGAAGTATTATTTTGATGGCTCTTGGAACGCAATGGTACATTCTGTTTAACGTTATTGCTGGAGCTAGTGCGATTCCAGATGATTTGCGCGAAATGACAAGAAGTTTTAGATTGAATAGAACTTTGAGATGGAGAACTCTTATTTTGCCTGCAATTTTCGGATCTTGGTGCACTGGAGGTATTACTGCCGCTGGTGGCGCTTGGAATGCTTCGATTGTGGCTGAGATTGTGGAATACGGCAAAAATCACATGGAAACTCAAGGTTTAGGTGCATATATTACTTCGGCTACAACTATGGGTGACTCTGTTAAAACGCTTGTTGGAGTAACGGTTATGAGCTTAATAGTTGTGTTAAGTAATCGACTGTTCTGGGCGCCTTTGCAAAGGTATTCGGCAAAAAGATACGTGTTGAATTAATCGAATAATCAATCGAATAAATCAAATAAACTACGGAAAATTAAACTTTTTAACTTTATAAAACAGATTGGCAAAATTATGAACACTTTGAACAAAACCGCGGAAAAGGATGCGCAATCTTCAATCACAGGCGATATCATCGACGCAAAGCACATAAGCCAAAGCTTTACATCCGATAGTGGCACTACTCAGCACGTGCTTCACGACATATCCTTTACTTTACGAGAAGGTGAAATCGTAGCAATCCTAGGTCGTTCTGGGGCTGGAAAATCGACGTTCTTGCGAACTATGGCTGGATTAATTCAGCCAACTGAAGGAACTGTTACGTATCGCGGACGTGAACTTACAGGTCCAAACCCAGGTGTGGCAATTGTGTTCCAAACCTTCGCACTTATGCCATGGCTTACCGTGCAAGATAATGTGGAGCTTGGTTTGCGCGCTCGAGGAGTTAGCAAAGAGAAGCGCACGGAACTTGCGCTCGCTGCAATAGATGCGATTGGTTTGGACGGCTTCGAAACCGCTTATCCTAAGGAGCTTTCTGGCGGTATGCGTCAGCGTGTGGGTATTGCGCGTGCACTTGTTTTGCGCCCAGATGCGTTGTTTATGGATGAGCCTTTCTCTGCGCTTGATGTGCTTACTGCTGAAAACTTGCGTCAAGAAGTTCTTAAACTTTGGTCAAGCGAAGAGCGTGATATTAAATCTGTGTTGATTGTGACTCACAATATTGAAGAAGCTGTTCAAATGGCTGATCGTGTTGTTGTTCTCGGATCACACCCTGGGCATTTGATTGCGAACGTTGAGGTTGATTTGCCTCGCCCTCGCGATAAGCATAGCGCGGAATTTGAAGCAATGGTCGATAATCTTTACGCTGTTCTTACAGGATCTGCCCCTGATGGATCTGAAGAAACCAGCTCTTCGGATTCTGTGGTTGATCAAGTTACAGAGCAGACTGTAGATGATGAAGATGCGGAAGATACTGAAGCAGCTGCAATTGCCGATATGCTTGTTGCTAAGCATCACGAAGATGAATCCGCTGCGGACGATGAAAATAATAGCGATTCGAACGATTCTGATTCTTCTTCAGAACATGTTGCTATGCATCTTCTGCCTAACGCAACTCCGGGCGGAATGGCTGGTTTGCTTGATGTGATTTCTGAATATCCAGAAGGCATTGATTTGGCTGATTTGGCTGCGGATCTTTCGTTTGAGATTGATGATTTGTTCCCACTCGTTGATGCTGGAGCAATGTTAGATCTTATTACTGCAGACAATGGCCATATTACTATTACGCAAGCAGGTGAAGAATGGCATAATGCCGATATTCTTCATAGTAAACAAGTGTTTGCTCGTTTAGCTATTGAACATGCTCCGTTAGTTCATGCTATTGATCAGGCTTTGAGTCGTAATCGTAATGGCAAGCTTCGTGGTGAATTGATTCTGGATTTGCTTCGTAGCAAGCATACGGATGCTTTGGCTCGTCAGCAATTCGATATTGCGATTAGCTGGGGCCGTTATGGTGAGCTTTTTGATTACGATGCTGACGATGATGAGTTGACTCGCACTGTTGAAACAGCTCCTTTGGATGCTGCAGCTAGATAATCGCGACGGCAGGTCGTCGCGCCGAGCTTGCTCAAAGTTGAAAGTCCAGTGGACTTTCAACGCAAGCGAGGTCTGCCTTCGTCAACAAAGACGAAGTCAGTGCAGATTTTGCCTGTCTTTTGACACTAGTGCAGTATGCGTTCTGCGTTATGGTCAGATTTTGCCTGTCTTTTGACACTGGCGCAGAAAAGATTCACTTATTAAAGGCTATGCGACGCCCCACGCGCTTATAAGGCGAGCGCTTCTTCTTTTTAACCGGCAAACCAGCCCACCAAATGTATCCGCATACTATGCACAAGCTGGCCACGCTCCAAACAATCCACCACGGGAATCTAGGAACATCCGGCTTCTTTCCTCGAAGCGCTTTATCCGATGTAGGAGTTGGAATTATGTGTTCGCCCGTTATCAAAATTCTCTGAGTATTAATACCAAGAGGAGTACAAGTAATCAAAGTCACCAAATCTTTCCCAGGAACAGCGGCGATTTTCTTGGTTTCATCTGGGTTTACAACTATTTTGTCAATAACGCGATAAGTTAATATTTCATCAAATACTTCAATAGTAAAAGTGTCGCCTTTAACGATTTCGTCAAGTCGCGTAAACATTTCGGCGCTAGCAAGACCACGGTGGCCTGTTATCACAGAACGTGTGCCACTGCCGCCAACAGGAAGCGAAGTTCCGCGCAAATGTCCTAAACCTTTAAGAAGAGTAGCATCTTCCGTGCCATGGTACACAGGCAAATCAAGGTCAATTTTTTTGATTCGCAAACGCGCCATCAAACCATCATCGTTTACTTTCAACTGATCCCAATAATCTTGACTTGCGTCCGAAGTAGCACCGTGAGAAGTTGGAATATTAGTGTTCGCTTCATAAATAGCGCCGGAAGAAAGCTTACGATTATATTCCCTTGCTCGCTTTAATTGCTCGTGCGGAGCTGGGACGGCGTGGGTGATAAGTTTCGCGTATTCCGCAGCAACTTCAGACATGTGATACTGGCTAATCCACATTGCTGCATGCGGATAAATAAGAGAAGCAAAAGATGCCAGCAGCAAAATAGCTGGAATAATAGACGATTTAGAAAACTTCCAATGCTTACGACTTTTAGTAGATTTTGAATCGGTAGACTTTGAATCGGTGGACTTTGAATCAGTAGAGTCGGAATCGGATAGCTTTGAATCGGACAGCTTTGAATCAGACAGCTGGGAATCAGATGACCCATCGTTGGAATCTATTGCGTCTAATTCTTTATCAGGATTTATGTCGTCTAAAGTGTTTGAAGTTTTATGAGCGCTTGAGGTGATTGTGCGCTTACTTCTATTTACGCTGCTTGCTTGTTTTGCTTTACGCGAAGACTTGGCAGGTTTGGATTTATACAAGTAGTCGAGCGGATCATCGTCTAAATAGTCAAGAGGATCGTCATTGTCTGAGTAGTCTGGAAACTCAGCGTTGTTTAAGTAGTCGAGAGGGTCGCTGTTATTTAAGTAGTAAAGCGGATCTGCGTTATCCAATTTGTCAGAATCATAGTAAGCATCATTGGTATTGCCATTGGAAACATTGCTTTTCGAATGTTTTTCTTTAGAATCAGGCACTATACTCGGACTAAAGAATTGGAATATGCGCATAAAAATTATGCTATCACCCGACAGAAACTTTAACGTTGGCTTCAACGGTGGGTTTAACTGTGGATTTACTGATTACTTAACGTTTGCTTTAACGATTACTTTACAATTTACAAAAGTGGGCTTAATGGGGTTCGAACCCACGACCTTCTGCTCCGGAGGCAGACGCTCTATCCACTGAGCTACAAGCCCGCAACCTGTGAAAGTATACACGTTGCTAGGGATTGCAGCATATGATTACTTTTGCAAATTTTGGTGCTTTTGCTCACGCTAACTAGCTAGCGTTAAGTTCGCCAATCGTCGGAACATAATTACGCCAATCGTCGGAATGATACACCAGTCAAGCCTTACAGCACAGATGACTCAGTTCGTAAAGATTCCAATCCCATAGCAAGACTATCTGTTTATTTCGCTTGACAATGCATAAGAATTGACAATGCATAGGTATTTGCATCAGCGCATCTAGAACATCTGGTAGTTTTTCGTGTCCTTGAAGTTAACATACTCAACGCCATTAAATTGTGGGTATGACTGTCCTGTGTAAATAATTTTAGGATTCTTTGCATTTTCTTCTGCATCTACAAAAGATAGTAAATTCTTAGAAAACGATCTATTAGGTGTCATTGATGTTTTTATTTCAATTGGATATAAAGCATCTTCTTTCTTTACAATCAAATCCACCTCTATACCTTTTTCTGTTCTCATGTAAAACAGCTGAGGAGTTTTGTTCTCATTCAATCGAGATTTTAGTACTTCCGAAACGATTAGATTTTCAAAAAGATTTCCCCGTAACGGATCTCTATTTGCTTGATTTTCTGTTTCAATTCCCAATAAGTATGAAGCCAATCCAATTTCTGTAAAATAGATTTTTGGCGATTTGGTGTGCCGCTTTGAAATGTTAGAAAAATATGGCTGTAACTTATACACTATATAAGATGCCTCAAGTACTGACAGCCATTGCGACAAAGTTGCAGATGAAACGCCAACATCCCCAGACATAGAAGACAAATTTACAACTTGCCCAACTCTGCCTGCAAGCAAGGTTAAGAATCGTAGAAACTTATCCAAATTCTTAACTTCTAACATCTCGCGTAAATCTTTTTCCACATAGGTATTCAAGTAATCGCGATAATACACACTGCTTTCTCTTGAATTTTCCCTATACAATTCAGGCATAAAACCCTGAATTAATAACTTATCAGCAGATAATTCCCCTAGAAGTCCATCTTCCGCAAGTTCATCCATGCTTAATGGGAGAAGCGTCACTATGCTAGTTCTACCTGCTAAAGATTGAGAAATTTCTTTTTGTAGGGTTGCTTGATGGCTTCCAGTTAGTATAAATCGCCCATTTTTCTCTCTGTCTTGGTCAACCATGACTTGCACTGCGGAGAGAAGCTCAGGCACTCGCTGAACTTCATCTATAATAAGAGGTTCTTTGTAGCTTGCAAAAAATCCTCGGTAATCTTCTGTGGCTAACGCTCTAGTAAAGGGATCTTCTAAATTTACGTAATTGTATTCTGGAAAACACTCCTTTACTAGGGTAGTTTTACCAGATTGTCTCGGCCCAATTACAGTAACTACAGGCACTTGCTTGGAAACTTGTACCAGCTTTTCAGCAACTTTTCTTTTTATCATAAAAGACTCCCTTTGTATAATAGTGTATACATTTTGGGCGTAAATTTAAAGTTCAACTTTAAAATTACGCCCAAAATGGCTAAGTTGTCTTTTCTAACTTGCCTTTTTTGACTTGTGCTTTTGCGCTCACTTTTGTTTATTTACTCAAATGTAGTTTCGGCGTGTCGCGCAAGAGTGGCGGTATTGCAACGATTCTGATGGTTCTTGGGGGAGTGCGGAAGAGTTTCCTGAGAGTTTCCTGGGAAAATTCTTGAAAATTCTTGAAAATTCATTTTTTAATATAAAAACAAGTTTGATACTGTATTTTTTACGGTTTAGGGTTTGTTTATCGTGTTTTATTAAAATATTTTATTTAAATTGCAGATAAGCATGGGTTGATTGGCTCTTGACTTTTTCAAACGGGGGGGGGTATCTTAAAAGCAACATTAGCTTGTGGATAACTTGCTGATGCACTGCTTTTAACTTTAGTGAAAGTTTTGCAGTGATTTAATTTTCACGGCGCTAAATGGTGCTGTGGAGAAGAAGAAAGGAAATTATTATGTTAAATAAGAAGGCTATCGCCGCTCTCGCTGCTGGCGCCACCCTCGTTTCTGGTTTGGCTTTCGCCACACCATCTTTCGCTGCTGATTGCCCAGTTAATAAGGATGAGTGGGCTCTTAGGAGCGTGAATGATGCTCTTACCACACAGGCTAAGACTGCTTATGAAACTGCTAAGGCTGCTGTTCCAGCTAAGCCAACTAAGCCAACTGAGCCAACCAAGGCTGAAGTTAAGGCTTTGTACGAAGCTGATGGCAATGAAGGCAAGCTTAAGATGAAGGCTGTTCAGGCTAATGCTGATCCAGCTAATATTGCTGAAGCTCAGAATTATGTAACTTTGAACAACCAGTATGTGACTGATCAGGCTAACTACACTACAAAGTCTGCTGAAGCACAGCGTTTGTACAATGCATACCTTGTTGCTAAGGATTTTGCTGAGAACTGCTCTAAGCCAGATCCTGATAAGAAGCAGGAAGCTATCGATGCTGTTCGCGATGCCGCTAAGAATTTGCAGAATGCTGATAACGATTTCGCTAAGGCTAAGAAGGCTTACTATGCCGCTAAGGATGCATTCCTTAAGGCTCAGGCTGAGTTGAATGCTCGTACAGCTGCTTACAATGCAGCTACTACGGCTCTTGAGAACTTCAGGGCTTCTGGTGTGAATGATTCTGCTAAGGAACAGCATTTAGCTGATGCTGTAAACCGTGCTAATGCTCATCTTGCTCGCGCAACTGAGGCTTATGGTAAGGCTGAGGCTGATTACAATAAGACTTATGCTGATGCTCTTGCTGCTAAGCAGGCTTACAATGATGCTTTGCAGGCTTACAAGAATGCCTACGATGCTGCTGTTGCTGCTGGCGTGAACCCAGCTTTGTTGCCACCAGTTAAGACTGCTGATCCTTTGGATGAGAGCTTCAACCCTGTTCCAGGTGCTAAGGAGCTTTATGCTGAGGCTTTGAGCGGTAAGTTCGGTAAGGCTGTTCAGGCTGCTGCTAAGAAGGGCCAGAAGGAAGCTAAGAAGGGCGAAGCTAAGAAGGAAGCCGGCAAGAAGGGTGCTTCTGCTGCTGCTCCAGCTGGTGCAAAGCTTGATACCAAGGCTGCCGCTGCTGCTTCTGCTGCTCCTTTGAGCAAGACTGGTGTTACCGTGATGTTCACTGCTTTGGCTGCTTCCATGCTCGCTGGCATCGGTGCTGCTGTTCGCAAGTTCCGCCACTAAATTTAATTTAACAAAAACAAGCGTTTAAACGTTAAAGCGTTTAAGGTTTGAGCTTTAAAGTTTGAGCTGTTGAGTGCTTGTTTTGATTGGGCTTAGGCTTCGTTCTAGGTTGTGTTTCTTAGTTTGTGAGTTTAAGCCCAGTTTTTAGATTTGCACTTAACGATTGATGTGGTGTTTTATAGGGAAGCATCATGTTGGTTTTACTGGATTTCTTCTGGCTTGTTTGGTTTTAACATTGTTTTGCTGTTTTTCTTTTCTTCACAGTGTTAAGACTAGGGTTGTGAGTTTTCTGGTTTGTTAAGTGTGTTGGCTTTCGAGTGGATGATACTAGGGTCGTTCACTCGGAAGCCTTTTTTATTACTATCTGCTGTGCGAGTATTCGGGTGGCATTGTATAAGCGTTAAACCGTGCCGTTCTTGACGGTTGGGTATGTGAAAGATATAATTGAAGATGCTTGAAAACCTTAGGGTTTTGGGGGGCGGAAGTGCGAAAGCGCATCTGCCCCGGTTTTTTTTTATGTCGCTTGTCGCTTGTTCATGTATTTGGCTGGTTTTCATTCAAGTGTTTGGCGGAATTTGTTTACTTAGAAGGTGTGTAAGCGCGACGACCTGCTTGAGCGATTAAAGCGTAGCGTGCTCGTTAAGATTCTTTCTGATGTTGCTGAGCTGTTGGAGTTTCTCTCATTGCAAGATTTTTAAATTGCTCTAAGAGAAGATTCGACAGCTCTTGTCTTGTTTGGTCTATATCTAAAAAGTTTAAAATCTGTATCAATCTACTTTTACTACTTAAATTTTATATTCGGATAATCAGTATCCTTTATAAACTTTATTTTATAGAGTTGCTTGTTTTGATTATTCATATAA
Organism: Gardnerella sp. KA00255; assembly: GCF_049244095.1. Taxonomy (NCBI): domain Bacteria; kingdom Bacillati; phylum Actinomycetota; class Actinomycetes; order Bifidobacteriales; family Bifidobacteriaceae; genus Gardnerella; species Gardnerella sp. KA00255. Next base: position 799,478 of record NZ_CP058374.1, on the reverse strand, counting down.
TTAACAATTTCTGTTTTATTAATGTATTTTCCTGTGCTTGGTTTTTTTAATGCAGACCAATAATTTAAGTCAATAAAATTATTAAATTCAAATTTGTCTTCCCATTTAAATTCGTAATTCCATAGTTTATAAAGCCAATCAGAGTAGTCTTTTTTACGGCCTCCTGCATAACATAAATTATCAAGATAATCAATTGATAATATGATTCGTATCAAATCAACAATCAAAATATTCCTTCGAATATGTAACTCTTCATTTTTACGTATTGCATCATAATTAATAAATTCCCTTATAGGATATGAAGATAATATTTTACAGGTATTATCAACAATAAAATTAAAATCACGTTTAATGCCGCAAGCGTGAGTAGTTCCCTTCCGCTCCGATGTGCCATAATCAATTAGTTCTACTTTTGTAGGGACTAAGTAATCGCCATAGCGCGAAGAATAGTTCAAAATGTCATTCTCACCATGATTGCTATTCTGATTCAAAAACATTACATTATTAGGATTAATATCTCCATGCGTAATCTCGCCAGAATCGTTATCGACCAAATTATAGCAACAGTACAAAAAACCTAAAGCAGCATTTATTTCAATTTGTTTTATTAATCTTTTTTCTAGTGATTTTCTTTTCTTTAGCCATTTTTTTAGCGTAGTGCCATCTAAATAATTCATAATGCAATATAGATATTTAAAACAGCCTACTCTGATAGTTCCAGCATCAAATACAGAATGATTATATTTTGTCAAATTTATTTTTGCATTCTTTTTAATCTCTTTTAAATGCTTATCCTTATAAGATTCTTCATTATCTCTAAAAATTTTATAAACTTTAATAACAACAGACTGCTCTGTAACTTTATGCTTAGCTTTGAACACCGTAGCATTACTGCCGCTATCAAGTCTCTTAAATTCTTTATAATGACTAAATTCTTTGATATTTTTTACTTGATTCAATGAAATATTTATTTTATTACTGTTGCGTTTATTTAAAATATTACATAAACACATTATTAACTCCTTACAAATCCTAATATGACGCATTCATTTTGCAAATGTAATAAATAAGAATAAAACGAATTCTTATTAAATTAACAATCTTAATGTTATTAAAAACCACACATAAAAAACATATTGCGGAACTTTCAGAAAAAGTAAATTAGAAATTGTGTTTAGTATCACAACATAAAATGCTTAATACTAAAGCTTACTTTGTATTAAAACTTGTTTTCTTGTTACATAAGTATCAAGAGTATTAGCGCCAATTGCAACAATACTAATGCTGTATAACACAAAATTAAGAAAGATAAATTGGTAACTTGTGATTACGCAGACCTATAAATATCTGTAGAAAACGCAAGCGGTTATGAAAACTTATAGATCAACTTATTAGTGATGGAAAAATGCTTGAAGAAGCTAGTTTTTTGGTGGGGAGGGGGTAACCCTTTTGCCTATAGTCCGGCTTTTACTTTTGGGTGAGTGTTGGTAAGCGTTAGTAGGCCTTACTAATTCCGAGTGTTTCAAAGCGGCAAATAAGAGCACACTGTAAATAAGAGCGCAAAAATAGGGTTATAGACCTACAAATAGCATTCTTACTGCAGCAAATTATGAGTACACGTCAAATAAGAGCACAAAGAATAGGGTTGTAGGCTCACAAATAGCATTCTTACTGCAGCAAATTATGAGTACACGTCAAATAAGAGCACAAAGAATAGGGTTGTAGGCTCACAAATAGCATTCTTACTGCAGCAAATTATGAGCTGAATAGTACTCTTTCAAAGAAGTCTTAGTAATTTTCTGAACGCATATTGCAGAGCCATCATTAACATCATAAGCATTCTTCCATGGATCCTCGCGATGTGTAAGAGTGCTCAAATCGCTACCAGAATATTCAGCAAACTTTTTGCATACCTTTTTCACAATGAGCTTTTGATTATCAGTTAAAGAATTCTCATTCAGTTTCTCGTTATCGGGAAGCGTGATTTCTCCCTTACGAATCAAAAACTTCCCACGATGCATTGCGAATAATTCCGGGCAAACAGGACCATTCCTCCATGCCTGAAAATCCTCGTTAAATAACGGATATCCAGTAGTAGCCAAAGAATATGCTTGTGAATAGTAAGCTAACTTCTGAAGCTTCATAGTGGTAATAGTTCCAGTAATATCAAGGATGTACGATGCTACGTTAAAGATTGTTGTCATACGCACCTCCCTTTTATAAAACAGACATATAATTCATATTCTAAATCAAGCATTTCAAATCACCTTTGATAAATGCAATAACTGCGTACTGAACGGTAATTCAATTTATATTGTTATAAGTGATTATATTCATCGATGAAAACTTAGTTATTAGTTCACGGATTTGTATGCATATCAGAGTTGCTAGCGCTTGCTGAATTTGGTCGCGCTTGCGCACTTTCTAAGTCCACAAAATCGGGGAAGTGTTCTTGGTTTTGTGTACTTAGAGCGCGTGTCGATAAACAAAATCGGGGTAGGGTTCTTGATTTCGTGGACTTATATACCCTGTAAGTAAACAAAATCAAGAAAATGCATGGGCGAAAAATTAAGTCTCTGCCTCGTGAATAGCAAAGCAAGTAGTTGTGCTTACTTTTGTGGACTTACGCAAATGGGGTATCGGCGTGTCGCGAGAGAGTGGCGATATTGCAACGGTTTTGAGGATAGTTGGGGAAGTGCGAAATAGTTTCCTGAGAGTTTCCTGGGAAAATTCTTGAAAATTCTTGAAAATTCATTTTTTAATATAAAAACAAGCATAATACTGTATTTTTTACGGTTTAGGGTTTGTTTATCGTGTTTTATTAAAATATTTTATTTAAATTGTGGATAAGCATGGGTTGATTGGCTCTTGACTTTTTCAAACGGGGGGGGGGTATCTTAAAAGCAAACGTCAGCCGCCCTAGATTTTAAGGCTGGCGATACCGCGAATTGTTTTAAGACAATCGTGGTGCAAATTTTTCTTCGCATACCCTAGTGCGAAGGAGAAGAAGAAAGGAAATTATTATGTTAAATAAGAAGGCTATCGCCGCTCTCGCTGCTGGCGCCACCCTCGTTTCTGGTTTGGCTTTCGCCACACCATCTTTCGCTGCTGAGCCACAAGCTCCTAAGAAGGAAGAATGCAAGGTTGATGCTGCTAAGCTTAACGCTGCTAAACTCAAGGCTGCACAGAAGCTTGCTGCTGAGCTTACAGCCAAGGCTGCTCTCGATGAAGCTAACGCTAAAGTTGATACTGCCAATACTCAGCTCGCAAAAGTTAAGGGCTTGAAGAAGACTCTTGATGATGCTACAACAGAGCTTAACAAGACCACTGCTCCTGATACTAAGGATAATTACAGTGCGAAGCAGAAGGCTGAGCTCGAAAAGGCTAAGAATGAAGCCAATGAAGCTTACACTAAGGGTCTTCGTGACGCTGAGACAGCATTAGGTAAGAATGCTAATGATTTCGCTGATGTAAATGGTGTTCATACTGAGCTTAGGACTTTGCAGGGTAAGGCTGCTGATGCTAAGGATGCTTATGATCAGGCTGTAACTGAGCGTAAGGCTGCTGATGCTGAAGTTGAGAAGCTTTCCTGCACCCCAGCTCCAGCTCCACAGCCTGGTCCACAGCCAGGTCCAAAGCCTCTTCCAGATGTTCCAAGCATTCCATTGCGTGATATGGATCATGATCAGATTCGTGCTTTGACTCGTCTTGAGAACGCTTACGTTGTGTTGAAGAAGGATCAGGCTGCTTTCGAGTCCCTTCATAGCGAATATTTGAAGTCTAAGGCTAATTATTACTCTGCTCTTGCTAAGTACCAGGCTGTTGATAAGGAGTATGTTGCTGCCCAGCAGAAGGTAGCTGATCTTAAGGCTGCTGGTAAGGAAGGTACTGACGCTTATAAGGCTGCTCTTAATGATGAGCAGGCTGTTAGCGCTCGTTACACTGCTGTTCAAGCTTCTCTCGATGAGGCTGCTGCTGACTTCCAGGCTAAGACTGTGGCTGTGAATGCTGCTGCAGATAAGTTCAATGCTGATTTGGTTCTTTACCGTAACGCTTACAACAATGCTGTAGCTGTCCGCGCTAATGTTTCCGGCTTCCCGAAGCCAGATGATGTTGCTAAGGCTCCTACTTTCGGTGTTCCAAACCAGGTGAAGGAAGCTGCTAAGAAGGCTGAAGCTAAGAAGGGTGCTGTTAAGAAGAGTGGTGCTGCTGCTCCATCTGGTGCAAAGCTTGATACCAAGGCTGCCGCTGCTGCTTCTGCTGCTCCTTTGAGCAAGACTGGTGTTACCGTGATGTTCACTGCTTTGGCTGCTTCCATGCTCGCTGGCATCGGTGCTGCTGTTCGCAAGTTCCGTCACTAAATAGTTTTCACATTCAACTTGTGGCGTGGAGCGTGTGTTTCACGCCACTGCTCGGACTGTTAGCGTTTTAAGTGTTTGCTGGTTTGCCGTTTACCTTTTCTTACTAGCAAGTGTTTAGAGTGTGATGGTTTGAGTGTTGAGTGTTGATACTGGTTTTGTTTTCCGCTAGGGACGGGTAATGATTCCAGGTTTTGAAAGGCTTACTTCGGTAAGCCTTTCTTGTTTATATGCAAGCTTTTTGCTTATAGTCCGGCTTTTACTTTTGGGCGAGCGTTGGTAAGTGTTAGTAAGCGTTAGTAGGCCTTAGTGGATTCTATTCAAGTATTTGGCGTGTTTTTATTCATGTATTTGGCGGACTTCTATTCCGACGTTTGGCGAGATATTAGTACGACGTTTGGCGGAATTTGTTTACTTACTGGGTACATAAGCGCGATGACCTGCTTGAGTGATTAAAGTTGCATTGTGTGTTGTGCTTTAGGCTCCGGTTTAGGGTAATTTATGCGAAAATGAATCATTTATAATAAAATACTTCATTAAGAGTGAGAAGACTGTTGTTGCATTTGGTGGGGGGCAAAATGGACGGAACCATAGCTTGGGGAGATGAAAGTACAAAATCTAGCAAATCCGGGATACAGGCATATCATGTATGCGCATGCATTTGTAATTTTCCAGAGCTTGTTGTGAGAAATAAACTATTAAATGCAACAAAGAAACATGTCAATAAATTGCATTGGCGTGATATGACAACGCGCGAAAAAGAAGAATCTATACGAATTATAGAGGGTCTAGATTTACAACATATTATCGTTTCCATGCCACGAAATTACCTAAATTTGAAACCTGAAAGAGCAAGAAGAAAATGCATGGAAAGTTTATTACAAACATTGGAATCTCAGTATAATGTAAATTTGCTAATTCTTGAGTCAAGAGAAAAACATCAAAATGCGAAAGATCTTGTATTGCAAAAATATTTGATAAAAAATAAAACAATACAGAAATTACAAATTGAATTTAAGAACGGAAAAGATGACGCAAGATTATGGATACCAGATCAAATTCTTGGATTTTATGGGGAACAATTAAATAAATGTGAAGATCCTATATTTGTAAATCTCATTCAAAAATTCAAAAATGTTCACGTAAAAAATATCTAGCATACTTAACAAAGTATGTGACAATATTGTCGCATATTGATACAATGAATTTATTGCCTATCTCTTCGGAGGATATGGAAGTTGGAGCCGGAATTGCCTGAGTATCTTGGGCGCCGGCTCCTGCGATATCTAGGGTTATGTGCCAGATCGGGGGTTGTAGGCCCAAAGTGTGAGCTATAGGCGTCAAAGTGTGTAAAGCTCAGCTGCGATTCGACCGAGCTTAAAGCGCACAATGCCATTAGTTAGGCAGAGATTTAAGATTTTCGCTCTGAATATGAATTTACTGACTTCTTCGCGCTTGCTTTTGTGGACTTACAGCGCGTGTTGGTAAACGAAATCGGGGAAGGGTTCTTGATTTTGTGGACTTACGTACCAGATAAGTAAACGAAATCGGGGAAGGGGTATTACTTTTGTGGAACTACGCAAATGGGCTATCGTATGTTGCATAAAACGGCGATATTGCAAGGGGGTTGCGCGAAGACATGCCTGAGCGCTGCGATATAGCGCGCTAAGGCAACTCGGAGCGCCGAGTTTGCTCAGGGTTGAAAGCACAGTGCGCTTTCAACGCAAGCGAGGTCTGCCTTCGTTTCTATTAACGAAGGCAGGACAGGGTTGGGGTGAGGGAGAATAAGAGAAACCTTAAAGAAAGCTGGGAAATTCATTAAAAAATTCTATGTACGGCGTGTTTTTAATAATTTCTTGTTTATTTAAAGAGATTCAATAAATTATAATGAAAATTAGCGTGCGTTCTATAAAATTTTGTAAAATATGCTAATTTAAAGCTGAAAGTAAGCTGGGAATTTCTGTTGAGTTTTCTTAAAGCATAGAGTATCTTATAACTCAGCAACCGGTTGAATCCCTAGTTCGACTGGTGCTAGCGGGAAACCGCAAACGGCAAATTGTTCTTCGCATACCCTAGTGCGGAGAAGAAGAAGAAAAGGAAAAATATCATGTTAAATAAGAAGGCTATCGCCGCTCTCGCTGCTGGCGCCACCCTCGTTTCTGGTTTGGCTTTCGCCGCTCCAGCTATGGCTAAGGATGAGACCAAGGCTCCTAAGACTGAAGAATGCAAGGTTGATCCTAAGAATGTAGCTAAGCTTGAGCGCGAACTCAATAAGGCTGAGGGTGCTGTTTATACAGCAGAAGATAAAGCTAACACTGCGAAAGAGAATTATGAAAAGCAGAACGAACAGCTTGTTAAGGCTCAGGGTGTCGTAAAAGCTTATAACGATGCTTTGAAGGCTTACAAGGAAGCTAAGTTTGGTGAGAAGAAAGATGACTTCTCGGCAAATGAGGTTACCAAGCGTGGTACTGCGCTTACTAATGCTATAAAGGCTGTTAATGACTATAACACTAATACGCCAGCTGATATGGTTGCTCTTAAGGTAGCTGTTGGTAATCTTCCAGCTACTGTTGCTGCTGTTAACGCTACTACTGCTGATCTTACTGCTCCTGAGGCTCCTAGTAAGACTGCTCTCCTTACCGCTAATGATGATTTGAATACTGCTAAGGAGAATTTGAAGAAGGCTCAGGATGCTCTTGCTAAGGCCGAGTGCAAGACCACCCCAGCTCCAAAGCCTGGCCCACAGCCTGGTCCAAAGCCAAGCACAACTCCATTAAATATCAGCACTGATGGTATTTCTCCTGCTGATCAGGCTCAGGCCATTGATCTTGTTCGCGTAGCTGATATGAACTTGCAGAATGCTACTAATAATAAGGCTCTTAAGGAGAAGGCTTATAAGGAAGCTGCTGCTGGTTTGAAGGCTGCTGAGGCTGAGTATGCTGCTCGTGGTGCTGCTTTGAAGGCTGCTGAGATGGCTTTGGCTGATTTCATGGCTTCTGGTGCTACTGATTCTGCTACCCAGACTGCTTTGCAGGATGCTAAGGATCGTGCTCAGGCTCATTTTGATCGCGCTCAGGCTGCTTTGCTTGCTGCTCAGGCTAAGTTTGCTGCTGCTTTGAAGGATGCTAATAAGGCTGTTGCTGCTTACAATCATGCTTTGACTGAGTACAAGCGTCTTTACAATGATGCTGTTCGTTTGGGCGTGAACCCAGCTTTGCTTCCTCCTGTAAAGACTGATGATCCTTTGGCTCCAAACTTCCCAGATATTACTTCTGCTAAGGTTCTTTATGCTGAGGCTTTGAGTGGTAAGTTCGGTAAGACTGCTCAGGCTGTTGCTAAGAAGGCTCAGAAGGGTGAAGCTAAGAAGGAAGCCGGTAAGAAGGGTGCTTCTGCTGCTGCTCCAGCTGGTGCAAAGCTTGATACCAAGGCTGCCGCTGCTGCTTCTGCTGCTCCTTTGAGCAAGACTGGTGTTACTGTGATGTTCACTGCTTTGGCTGCTTCCATGCTCGCTGGCATCGGTGCTGCTGTTCGCAAGTTCCGTCACTAAATTTAATTATTGCAAACATAAACATTTAATTTATTAATTTACGTTTTGCGTTTGCTTTAATTTAATTAACGTGTGGTATGAAACTATTCAGTTTTGTGCCACACGTTTTTATTAGTTTCGTAGCCGAAGTCCTTAACCAAGATCATCAGCCTCGCTCAACCCATTTAACTCCAAGTCGATTCACGCCTATCTAAGGCAGTAGTAATCGTCGAACAATCTAATTGATAAATAAAAAAGCTATAGATATATAGGCGAGGCGCGCGTATAACAAGCCAAATTGCAAATTTTCGCTTTGTTGATAGTAGAATATATATCTAATGGAAGGAGGTGTATCATGAGTGATATACGACAAGCGATTGATGCTGCAGTGCAATTGCGTTTGGAGACTATTGGGAAAGATGGCCCTACTGTTCCTCCGATTAATGTTGATGATATAGCAAAAAGGCTTGGAATTAAAGTCGAGCGAACTAAAGAGTTAGAAGATAACATTGATGGCTTTATTCTTAAGAAAAAGGATGATGCTATTCCGACTATTTATGTTAACAAAAATAAATCTGATGTTAGACAAAGATTTACTATTGCGCACGAGCTTGGACATTATTGGAAGAATCATGTTATCGATAAGAGTTCTGAATATGGATATGTTGATTTCAGGAATGAGTTGTCTTCTAAAGGAACGAATGATACAGAACGTTGGGCTAATTCTTTTGCTGCTGAACTTCTCATGCCTGAAAAGTTTTTATATCTGGTTTGGGCATCAAATTGGAGCATAGATAAGATTAAGAGTACTCTTAAAGTTTCTGATGCTGCGTTAGGTAATAGACTTTATAATTTAGGTTTGTTAAAGTTATGAGTGAGAAAGATGATTTAGATTCTAAGGTTCGTGAAGCTCAGCAGCTTGAATCTACTTCTGGCAATGTTACTTCGGAGACTGAGGAATTTGCTACGAATAAATCTTCAAAAAAAGATGGAGATCATTTATCTCTTCAATCTGTAGCACTTCATATGCAAGCTGTAAAAGTTCAGAAAAAGGAAGGTGAGAATAAGCTACGCAGTATATTATGTATTTGTACTATTGTTATTATTGTGTTACAGCTTGTCGCATGTGATGTATTTGTAATTGTCTATGTTTATTTCCATCAGTCCATATCAGATATTCTTATCAGCACGTGGATTGGTTCCAATTTTGTTGAGATTATTGGTATTCTTTGGGTTATTGCTAGGAGCTTGTTCCCATTCCACGATAGAAAGCGGGATAAGAGCGCTGAAAAACATTAGTATGTAAAAGGCGTTTAGAATTGCGGTTTTTGCATTTTTAGCGCCTTTTATGATAATTATATTGATGCTGAAAGAAATCGTTATGAACGTGCCAAAAGAATAAATAAAACCATACAATAAATAAAAAAACTAGAATCAACTTTTTACATCGATTCTAGGAGTCTCCTTCTACACATGGCAGATGAGTTATCTATATTATCCCAGATGACACGCCATGTGTCAAAACGTATCAGATTGGTTTATTGCGCGCGGTTTGATTAATGCCTCTTGCTGCTTAATCTTTGTTTCTACTCTAAACTTTAGGCTATAAATCTAAACTTTGGGCTATGGTGCTAACTTTTAACTATAGTGCTAAACTTTAGATAAATAAAAACGCTGGCGGCTCAAAGCAACCAGCGTTGATTATTCTTAGTAACTATTTAAGTAACCATTTAATAACTATTTAAGTAACTGTTTAAATAGTTAGCCTATAATCCAAATATTTTAGCTAAAATTCTCAGCCTTCTACAATATCCGCGTTAAGGCAGGTCTTAAAGTGACGCAAAGCCCATTCGTGACCTGCAGGATCAAAGCTTGCAACGGCATCTTTGTGAACCACAATCTTAAAACCAAGATTATACGCATCAACCGCAGTGTGAAGCACGCAAATATCCGTGCAAACTCCCACCAAATGCAGCTCCTCAATATGGCGTTCGCGCAGCTTAATCAGCAAATCCGTGCCATTAAACGAAGAGTAGCGAGTTTTATGAATGTAATACACGTTGCTTTTATCTTTATTCGCCTCATAAAAATCACCAAGCGTGCCATATAACTTCTGGCCGTGAGTTCCGGCGATATTATGAGGTGGAAAAAGCTTAGTTTCAGGATGATACGGATCGTTCAAATGATGCGTATCAATCGCAAAAACCACGAACTCGCCAGCATCGAGAAATTCCTGTGAAATCTCAGTAATACGCTTCTCGAGCTTTTGCGCAGGCTCGCCTACAGTTAGAGAACCGTCGCTTGCCACGAAATCATTCGTATAATCAATGTTAATAAGGGCTTTATTCATACCTACTCCTTGTATGAAATTTGCAGAATAATCGCTAGCACAATTATCGCTAATAGCATTACTTCTGGCAGTATTACTGCAAATAGCACAATCGTTTTAGTTACAATATTCCGCATTCTTAATTGCTTGATTTTATTTCAATTGATAGCCCAATTATCAACTCAATTGTTGGCCCAATTGCAATCGGCGCAATACCTTAATACTCAAAGAATACTCAAAGCTCACTTGCTTCTGCGCCGATTACAATTATTTAATCACTACCTTGCGGCAAATGTTGTGGTTTAGTGATTTCTCGTCAGCTCGCTTGCTACACGCTACCTAAGTAAACAAAACCAAGAATACTTCCCCGACTTTGTTTACTTAGAGCACTGATAAGTAAACAAAACCAAGAATACTTCCCCGACTTTGTTTACTTAGAGCACTGATAAGTAAACAAAACCAAGAAGATGGGTGTAAGCAAAATCTACCTCAACGCGCGATGAGCCTGATTGAAGAAGTTATACTCGTAAATGCATGAAGTCATATACGCTTGAGCGGCAAGAACGCGAGCCTTCGGGCCAGCTTCCTCAAAAGCGCGCTCAACGCATTCGACTGCCATCCTCACGCCTGATTCAAAATCATGAGAAGAATACATTGCAATCCAATCATGATAAGGATTTTCAGGAGTATTGTTCTTAACTAATGCCTGTCCTACTTCTTCATACAGCCAATAGCATGGTAATACTGATGCAGCGCCGATCACGTAGTCGTCAATCATAGTAGAAGCAAGTAAGTGATTTACGTAAGCTAATGTCACTGGCGAGCAAGCCGAATCCATGCTTATATGTCTACTTCCAAGCCAATTTCTATGCAATTGCGATTCTGCTTCTATGCACACTGCTGAGCCAGAAACCCAATGAACTCTAGCTTCGTTATCTGGCGTTTTAGCTCCAACAGCAGCTAACGCGCGAGAATAACGCTTCAAGTATTCAGAATCTTGATTTATGTAGAAAGCGAATAAGTCAGGATCAAGCGTTCCATCGCCCAAAGCCTTAATGAATGGCATGTTCATAATGTTGTTATCAACATCTGCAGTAGCATCCCATAAGGCTTGAGTCCAAGGACCGCAAGGCTCTACAGTTGGCTTTCTTGGCTTGCTGTGGGCTTTTACGATTACGCTTTGCGGAGTCAATCCGTCTAAATCGTGCGCTTTCATATGTTCCCAAGGCGTTGCTGAAGAGTCTAATTCCAAACGATAATTGCGAGCTGCATGATTTACTGGACCGTGTCCTTTTCCAACATGCAAATCTTTACCGCGCGAAATAGCCTCATTCAGCCATCTTGATGACCATGCTAAAGCGTTAGCTACAGTATTGTAATCTTGTAGATTCTTTCCTTCGCGTAACGCTAATCCTATGCGTGTTGCGAGCGAAGACGATAGCGAGCAGCCGGTTCCATGCGTTGTTGTTGTGTCAACTCTAGGGCAAGGAACGTGTGTTTTGTGTCCGTCTGGGAATACAACAGTATTTCCGGCATCTTTGTCTGTTAAATGACCGCCTTTAACAATAACAATCGTATTGTTTTTTGCAGCCCATTCGCTTGCTTGTGCATAAGCTTCTTCGAAATTAGATGCAGGCTGTTTATCGCATAATACTGCGAGTTCAGGCACGTTTGGCGTAATAACATCCGCACAAGCTGCAAATTCGCGCATTGCGTTTTCTGCAGATTTTTCAAGCAATCTATCTCCTGAAGTTGCTACCATAACAGGATCTAGCACAATAACAGGAACTGGATGATTTTTAAGCCAGTTTTGAACTAGTCTTATATATGATTCGTCTCCAAGCATGCCGATTTTCACAGCGTCAATAGTTACGTCGTCAAATACTGCTTCGAGTTGCGCTTGCAAAAACTCAGTTGGTGGAGTGTAAACTTCGCGCACGCCGCAAGTGTTTTGAGCAACTAAATTCGTTGTTATGCACATTGCATATCCGTGAGATGCCATGATTGATTTCAAATCAGCTTGAATTCCAGCTCCGCCTGTTGGATCAGTGCCTGCAATGCTTAGCACTCGCGGAATAATCGGCTCTTCTAAAGAAGGTAGGGAAGATGGCCTTAGATTCGCTTCGTACACTTGATTAACCGATTGAGTTTGGGCTGATTGACTTGACTGAGTGTCTATCTGGACAGATTCATTATTCATTAATTTTATTCTTTCGTGATAGTATCGCGTAATTTATGTGCTTCTTCGCAAGGGTTTTCTGCGAGCATAAGAGCAGATACCACGCATAAGCCATTTACGGAAGTATTTTTAATAGGGAACACAGTGCTTTCGTTAACGCCGCCGATTCCGAGCGCGCTAATGCCGAATTCTTTAGCTTGTTTGGCAATCTTTTCTAGACCTTCAATGCCTAAAGCAGGAGCAGCGTCTGGTTTAGTGGCAGTAGGCCAAATTGGACCTATTCCAATAACATCAGGCAATGCTACATTTTCTTTAGCGCATTCTTCATAAACGTAATTTAACTGGTCTAAGTTTTCTATAGAAAGTCCAACCATCCATTCTGCAGGAATAGATTTACGCGCTTCAATATAAGGAGTATCTGTTTGTCCAACATGTAAGTTGAATCCTAAGTTTTTAGCGCATTCTAAACGATCATTAACGAAAATAGGTACGTCTCCGCAACCGTTAGCAAGCATTTTTTCACGTAAACTTTGAGCTTTATTATTAAAAGTTTCGCTATCTGCATACTTATCGCGCAATTGGACTACGCTCGCACCGCCTTTAACGCAATCAACTGCAATATCTTCTTCAGCTCTATCGCTCATCTTTGGGTCTGTTATGAAATATAAAGACCAGTCAACGGGGTCGAGTTCGAATTCAATATTTGTTAGTTGTATCATTTCGTCTGCGCTTAAATCCATAAGCGCATCCATCCATAATGTTCTAAATGATCCTGGTGAAGTTGAACGTTGTGCTGCCCAGGTTCCTGCTGCGGCAGCATGTACGTGTGCGGCAACTGTTGCAGCAAAAGGCTTATTTCGATTTGCTCCAACGTATGCTGCTACTAATGCACCAAGAGAGCAGCCAGTGCCGACTACTTTTGTCATTATCTCGTTTCCGCCTGAAACGCGAGCTGAGCATCCGTGGCCATAAATAGCGTCTTTTTCGCCAGAAATAGCTACTACGGATCCATAAAGTTTAACTAGCTTCTTAGCTGCTGCAACTGCCGAATCAACCGAGTCTCCAGCGTCTACGCCTTTGCCTCCGCTTTCTTCTCCAGCTAAACCTAAGATTTCTGAAGCGTTTGCACGGATTACAGCAGGTTGATTTTTAACAATTTCTCGCGCGTATTCGGTGCGAGGTGGTAATCCGCCAACTGCAACAGGGTCAAGAACCCACGGTGTATGCGCTTTTACAGCTCCGCGTATTGCAGCATCCATAGATTCTTTGTCTACTGGTCTGTATGTTCCAAGATTTATTAATACTCCAGAAGCGATTTGAGCAAATACTTCAGCTTCGTTGGCGTCTATAACCATTGCTGGAGATGCTCCTGCTGCAAGAAGAACATTTGCTGTTATTTCTTGAACAACATTATTTGTTACACAGTGTGTTAGAGGATTCTTTGCTCGCAAAGTTTCAATACATTCGCGCACGTCTTGAACGAATTGCTTGCGACGAGCATTGTTTGAGAATTCACTATTTTGATGGCACGACATAGTAGTCATGATTTTCCCTTCGCTAGTACTAACTAGATCAGGTTCAACGGGTATAATCTCAGCGCTTTTGCGCACCCCGAACCCATATTTGACTATATATGCGCGTTATGACGTTATTCGGATTTTATTTATTACGCTATATATAACGCTATTTTGTTCGTCACTTTTCCAGCTATACTAGCCACATATAGCGTCACTTTTCTCGCTATACGCGTTACGCCATTTTGCGCGCGCGAATATCTTTAAGCGTTAGGAATAATTGTCCTACTCCAATAAAGATAAGCGTGAAAATAACGAGTAAGTACGCGACTCCCACGCCAAGAGTTGTTGCGTTAAAAGTATCTGGTGCAAATCCAAACCATCCTGCTTTAGCTCCATAATTTAAGAAATTATAAGGAGCTTTCATGGCATGTTCTCCCCATCTTACGTTTGCGAATTCGCTTAATAATACTGAAAATGCCACGTATGCCAATGGTGGAACTGTTGCGAAAAGTATGTGTGAACGCTTTGATTTAAACAAGTAATCGTAAAGAACGAAGTCAGCTATAGCTAAAAGCGGCGTTATGAAATGAACGCAAAGGCTGCTTGCTCCGTTATTCATGTATGCTCCGATGAATCCTAGTTTGTTCGTTGGAGCGAGGAAGCATAAGTAGAGTGTGAATGTGACGGCAATAGAAATTGTCATCATGAATTTGAAAATATACCAAGCGTTAGTTTTTGTATCAATCCAATTAGAATTTTCTTTGTTTCGATTGATTACGTTTAGCGTATCCCAAATTAGTGAGCCTGCAAGAGCTACGCAAATCATAAGATTAGAAAGATTTGTGAAGTATGAAAGTGATAGCCAGCCTTCCCATGAGGCTGCCATTCCGTAAATTGAAGCGACAATAGCGATTATGCGTATGACTGTGCGAACAGTGTAGTCGTGGGTTGTAAGAGTTTGCGTGTTTTGCTGCGTGTTTGAAGTATTTTCCTCAACGTTTTGTAAATTTTCAGACATATTCTTTCCATATCTCTTATTTTCGCATTAGTTCGAGCATGATTTGTATTTGTTAAGTGAGTTTAAATCACCAACAATAATGATTTAACTATAAAAAAATATTTTTACACAGTATATGATTCTTCAAAAAAGGATTGTGTTTTTTTGTATGAAGTATGCAATTAAGCTTTATTAAGCTAAATATTTTGAGTTTTGAATTGTGATGTTAAGGGTGCTGAAGAGTGATTAAGAGAGAGTACTTTAGAGTAGGAAGGGTAGTTAAGGGTAGTTAAGGGTAGTTTAGGGTTGTTTGCTTGGTGATTCATTAGTTTTTGGCTATTTTTGGCGCTTTAGAGTAGTTAAGAGTAATGAAGAGTAATGAAGAGTAATGAAGAGTAGTTAAGGGTACTTAAGAGTAGCGAAGGGTACTTAAGGGTACTTAAGTGTAGTGAATCGTATAATAATCAATAGTCTTAAACAAAGGAGTGGTATATGAATTACTTGCAAGCATTATTTGATGGTACTTTGCGCTCGCATAGCTTTTCAGATTCATCTACTCCGGATAATTCTTCAGTGCAGACTTACGAAAAACCGACTAATACGCTTCTTGTTTTTGGTGCTCCAAATACGGGTAAAACGCGATTTGCTATTAAAGCTGCTCTTGATGGCATGTCATATTATAAAGATTTTTCTCAAAATCGTGCTTATGGCCCTGTAACTGTTGTTGTGCAAAATCGTAATTCTGCAGCTCGCTATTCAAATGAAATAATTAATAAATTGGGTGCGTCTTTGCAATCAAGGCCTGTTGGAACTTTGTCTGCTTTAGCTTTTCGCATTATTTCTGCTTTATCTAATTTGAAGCATACGCAAAAGCCGCGTTTACTTAATGGAGCGGAGCAGGATTCTCTATTGCGCAGTGTGATTCATACGCATATGTTGGAAGTTGTTAGGGGAGATAATGGAAGTTGCGAAACTTGCAAACTTTTTGCGCAATATTTTAATAACTATCAGTGGAATTGCGTTGTTGTAAATTCAGACAGTCTTTCTAAAGATGCTAGAGATGCTAGAGATGAAGATTCTAGAGATTCTAAAGATTTTTCTAAGAATTTTAATAAAGATTCTAATAATGCTTCAAATACTCGTTTAGATAATGAAAATAATCAGGATCAGTCTTTAATTAACTCTGCTTTTGTGCATGAATTACGAGATATGATTGCTCGTTTGGATGAGTTATCAATAGTTTCTAGTGATGATGAATCTCGTGTTTTAGAAGATTTAACTAAAGATTATGCGAGTTTATATAGCGCGGATTATATCGAAAGATTGCGCACTCAGTGGAGTTTAGCTTTTCGTTTGCGCAAGGAATATCAAGATAGACTTCGCAAGGATTATAATAATTCGGCTCGTTATGATTCTTCTGGTTTGATGATTGCTGCGTCTAAAGCTGTTAAAGAATTGGCAGATTTGCAAGATGGTTTAGCGAATATTCCAGTTATGCTTGTTGTTGACGATTTTCAGGATGTTACTTTAGGCGGCTTAGATTTTCTGAATTCTCTATCTGAAGTTGGTGTTCGCATAGTTTTAACTGCTAATCCAGATGAATCAGTGCAATCATTTAGAGGAGCTTATCCGGATTATGTGATTGAAGCTGCACGTCATGGTTTTATGCGCGCTGCTGCTGTTTCTATTGAAGATGTTTGCGATTGTGATTCGTCTTCTGACGCTTATGATTCTGCTGATTGTGACTCGTCTTCTGACGATTGCGATTCTTCAGATTATCCGAATTCAGATTTAGATAATACAGATTTAGATAATTCAACTTTTGTTTCTAATCAAATTCGCAATAATCCAATATCTCTTCAAGAATTATCGCGAAATATTGATAATTCTATAGCTTCTCTTATATCGACTGATATGCCTTTATCTAAGCGTTTGTGGAAGTATACAGCGCACGAAAGTTATGCGAACGAAAATCATGTGCACAAAGGTGAAGTCGCCGCTAATGCTTATGGAGCTGTGTACCGTTCTGCTAGAGAAGAATTAGATACTATTATTTGGCAAATAAAGCGCGCTCATTTGGATTCTAATTGTAAGTGGAGTGATATTGCGATTATTGCTCACGATAATGCAACGGTTAGAGCTTTTGGTGAAAAATTATCTAGAGATGGCGTGCCTGTTAGGTATTCGTCTGTTAAGAAAACTCTTCGCGATGAGCCTTTTGTACAAGGCCTTTTTGCAATGATTGAATTAGCGCAATTAAGCCTTCGAGGTTTAGACGATATTTCGCATGATATCTCTGTTGGCACTCTGACTATGCGCGAAGTAGCTTCTTATGTGCGTTCTCGTTTTGTATCTATTATGAATAGTCCTCTTGTGCAAAGCGATAATCGCGATTTGTATTCGAATTCAGATAGTTTGGGGAATTCTAATAGTTCAGATAGTTCGAATAGTTCAGGTAGTTCGAATTCAAAGTATTCGAATTCAGATTCTGATAGCGTAGAAATTTCTGAGTCTAATTATATTCGTGAAACACCTATGAATATTAATAGTGTTGAGATTTTAATGCGTTCTATTTCTTCTCTTCAAGCAGTTGTAAACGTGAATCATGGGGATAATAGTGAGTATGATTCCTCTCCTTTGCGAGTAATAGTTGATCAATGGCAAAAGCTTTGCGATAAAATGCATTCTTTCGCTAAGACGCAAGAAAAAAGCGATATAAATACTTCGAATTTTGAAAATTACACGATTGATAACAGTCTTATTGAAGAAAATCCTATTGGGAATAATCTAAAAGATGATTCTAAATATTCTAATTGTAATTTAGATGCGTGCTATTGGTTACTTTTATGTGAGCTTTGCGAAAGCTTAAACACGTCTAAGGATAGGAATGCGAAGCTTGAAGCGAATGACAAAACAGAGCTTGAAGCAGATAACAAAACAAATAACAAATATTGCATAAATAAGCGCGCTTATCGTGAAATTACTTCGCTTTCGTTATTGAGTTTATTGCACGATATGTGTCCTTCTAGCAAGAATGTTATTGCGCTTGTTCGCGCTTGCCGCATGATAAATAAGTTGGCTGAAAGCATTAAGAATAATTCTGAAATGTCAGAGCCTAAGTATGTGCTTGGTGAAGCTTGGAATATCTGTAATGTAGCAGAAAAATGGCAGATTATGTCTTTGCATCACAATGATTCTGGCAGAATTGCTAATGAGCGATTAGATATTGCTATGAGATTATTTGCGTATGTAAAAACTTTTAATATGTCTGAACAAAAAAAGTCTTCTGCTGTTTCGTATAGACCTATGACGGGCGATTTTACAGGTGCTATCAATCTTTTTATTGAACAAGTGCGAGGAATGGAAATTGAGGCTGATTCTCTTGCTAGAGTGGCGCCTTTGCCGGATGCTGTAACACTTGCTACTCCTGCAGGAGCTGCTGGGAATCGCTGGCCTTTAGTGTGGATTCCAGCAGTGCAGCAGAGGATTTGGCCAAATGTTGATTTGCGTAACACAATGTTTGGATCTGAATCTTTAGTAGATATGACTCTTAATAAGCGTATTGTTGGCATGCTTAATCAGCCTTTATCTATGAAAAATAGTTTGGGCATGTCTGTGAACGATAAAATAGCTGTTTATACTAATGAACAACGTAGTTTCTTTGTGGCTTGTACTCGAGCGATTAAACAGTTATATATCAGTGCTGTTAGAAGTGATGATTTAGTTCCGTCTGATTTTCTGTTTAGATATATGCCTGCTCAATTTTTAAGAGAAGAGGATGGTTCTGCTATTTATACGCCTATAGATCATGAGCTGGCTGCTATCGATACAGATGCGAGAGCTTTGGTATGCTTTGCGCGCGCGAAATTAATGAATGCGATTAAAAATAATGATAAGGGGAAAATCGCGGATGCTGTTTGTGCTCTGAAGTTATTAAGTGAGCACGATATTCATGCTGCAGATTTTGAAACTTGGGATTTCGTAGATAAAAGTGCGGATTCTGCTAAAAGTAAAGATTCTGCTAAAAGTAAAGATTCTACCAAAAGCAAGGATTCTGCCGAAAGTAAAGCTAATATTATTCGTCTTTCGCCTTCTAAAGTTGATGCTTTATGGAATTGCCCTGTGTGTGCGCTATTAGAAAACGAATTTAGCGGTCCGCAGAAATCAAATACGAGTACGAATTTTGGTACTTTAATACACAACACTGCTTGCTGGGCGTGTAAAGATAAAAGCCTTGATACGAGTTATTTAGAAGAAAATTATCCTCAGATTATTGTTAGAAATGGCGAAATTAGTGAGGAAGATTATCTGAAAGCTGTTAAACATATAGCTGATTCTATGCGCGAGCATTATATTGAACTTGCTAGTAATTCTTCAGTAGATGAAAATGTGCGTAATCGTTATATGGCTTTAGTTAATCAAAGAAAAGTTGATAGCGCTATTTACGATATTGCGAATTATTTTGTGGAATCTGCTAAAGGCGCTTATGCTTTAAGAAATATTATGAAAGATGACTTAGGAAGAGTTATTGGATACGATAATTCTAAAGGTGTGTATAAGCCTAAAAGTCATTCTGTTTCTCCTTATTTTGGCGTTTTAAAGCGTTCTTATAGTGAATGTCAATTGCGTGCTACTTTTGGGTTCGAAGATATAGCTCGTATTTACTACAAGACTTTAGGAGTTGATTTTAATCCTAAAAAGAAAATTGATTCGGATGGAAAATCGTTCTCATATGTGGCTTCTGAAGAGTCTAAAAAAATCGCTAATCTTCGTTCTATTATGGGATATCTTGTAGGTGGATGGCCTGTAGAAAACAATGAGAATATGCTTATTCGTATTTCAGGCCGAATGGATCGTATGGAAGTTAGAAGCGATGCGGATAGTATCGCTAATGCTTCTGATTCTGGGACTGCAAATGATTCTAAGCTTGAAAATTCTAAGAAACGTACTTCATTTGAAGATATTAAATCTCAAATATCTAGGGAAACAATACGATTAATAGATTATAAAACTGGGATTGTTCCTTCTGAAAAAGAAGTTTTTTCTGATTTGCAATTAGTTTGCTACCAGCTTGCTTTGCGTTTCTTTAGTAGGAATTGCGAGTTTGCAAAAGCTGTTTTGCAAGAATATTTCGATGAAAATGATGTGCAAAAGTTCTTGTGCTTCAATAATTGTCCTAGCTATGTTGAAAAGAATTCTGTTGATTCAAATGATTCAAACGATTCAGCTGATTCAAGTAATTCAGACAATTCAGATGCTGAAGGTATTGATAAATCACTTGAATCAAGCATGTTAAATGTGTTGCGTTTGGCGCACAATCGCAGGATTTCTGAAAGTATGCTATTCCATGTAGTAAATAAAAATTATCCTGCAGAAAGCCGCAATATGGCTGAAAATATGTCTCAGCCAGCGTTGTTTATGGGCGATAAATTAAATACAGAAGAAATAAATAAACGTACTGGTTTTAATGATGTGAATCGTCTTTATGGCTTGCCGGTACTTGATGAAAATTCAAGGCCAAGTGACGTAGACGAATCTTATTGGAGTGATTTTATTAATCTTCCTCCTCAAGCTCAGTGGTCGCTTATGATGATTTCGCGCGTATTTTTTGCTGCTAGTGCAATGCTTGCTGAAAAATTTGAGCATGAGCCTACGAATGAGCATGTTCTTCGTTGTAGATGTGGCACTACTTGCCCTGCATGTGCTGGTAAAAGCGACGCTGTATATGAGGTTAGGACTGCTGCTAAAGAAGCGCAGAAATTAAATATTGTACGTAATTCTTCAAATAGTGATAAGTGATATTAAGTAGGCGGAAATATAATGAGTGCACAATTATCAGATAATGAATCGCAAGGATTGCAGGGATTGCAAGGCTCAGAGGGATTGCAAGGCTCGCAAGTATCACAAGATTCACAGCCTCAGCCGGGTAATAATAGTCAAAAAATTGTTTTCAGCGATGAACAAGCAAAAGTTATAAAATCTTCCGCGAACAATCACATTCTTGTTGTTGCTGGAGCTGGAAGCGGTAAGACTTTCACTATGACTCAGCGCGTGATAGAGCTTATAAATCAAGGTGTTGCGCCGGAGTCAATTCTCGGTCTTACTTTCACGAATAAAGCTGCTGCCGAATTGTTATCTCGCGTTTCTGCTGCTGTAAGTAAATCGTCTTCAAATATATTTTTGAAGCCTGAAGTTATGACTTATGATGCATTCTTCCAATCGATTGTGCGCAAATATGGTGTTCTAATCGGATTCAGTCAGAATGCTATGCCTTTAAGCGATGCTGGAGCGTACGAATTAGTTAAATCAGTTGTCGGCGATTATATAGACGAGCATAGTGGCACATGGAATTTGTATTCTGATGATTGTGTTATTTCGTTATATGGTTTTAAGACTTTATGCAAGGATGTTCTAAGTCTTTATTCAGATATAGCTTGCTCTATGATTGGCGTCGATGCTGAGAATAATGTTTGCGATAGTGTTCCTCAAGCTGTTAGTAAAATTCGACGCTGGAATAAAGATTTTCTGGAATTTATGGACGGAATTGTTGCTAATAAAACTTTGGGTGAACATAAAGATTCTGCTCCTGCAATTCGTAAGTATAGTAAAGCTAAAAATAAGTCAGTTGATGAGAAAAATAAGATTTTTAAAAGGTATTGTGAAAATTTTGAGCAGTATTGGGATAATGCTTGCGTTGAAGAGTCTATGAATCTTGTTACGGCTGCTAAAAAGCGCAATATTTTGCTTGATTTGGTTTTGGCCTTTGACAAGGCTAAGCGTAAAGCTAATATGGCGCAATTTAGTGATTTTACGATTGCTGCTTATAGATTAGTGACTAAGTTTCCTTCAATTGCGATTCAATATAGAGAGCAGTATAAGCAAGTTTTGTTAGATGAGTATCAAGATACTTCTACTACGCAAGCAATGCTTATAAATAAACTGTTTAATTATGATGATCCTGATTATGATGATTCCGAAATAAAGCGTGATCCTAATGCGCGTAAAACAAATACTTACATTACTGCTGTCGGTGATCCTTTCCAAGCTATTTATGGATTCCGAGGAGCAAGTTCTGGGGCTTTTGTATCTTTTAAGAATTCTTTCAATAGTGCTAAAGATGTCGATTTAAGCGAATGTTCTCTTACTACTACTAGAAGAAATGCTCGTCTTATTCTCAATCTCGCTAATGATTTAACAAAACCGATGCGCGAATCTATGTTTAAAAATAGAAGTAGCGTTGAAGATTGTGAAGTTGATGTAGAAGTTTTGAAAGCTATGGATAATGCTGCTTCTGGAACAGTTGCAGCTGTAGTAATGCCTACTAAATATCAGGAAATCGAAGCAGTAGTTCGTTTTGCTAAGCTGTTTTCTAATCCTGATCTTACGCCTTTGCCGGGGGATGAAAATCGCAATCCTTTAAAGCCTAGAGTTGCAATATTATTTAGAAGCAAATTATCTATGCCTTTATACGCAGATGCTTTACGAGAAGCTGGTCTAAAAGTTAGCGTTGTTGGATGTTCTTCTGTAAAAAATGATCCAGCTGTAAAAGATGTGCTCGCGTTATTAAATATTGTTAATGATCACAGTCGTTCGTCAGATCTTATGAGATTACTTGCTACTGCAAGGTTTGCTCTATCTGCAGAAGATTTAAAAACTATTGCATCAATTGCTGACGAAGCGAAT
This sequence comes from Gardnerella sp. KA00255, assembly GCF_049244095.1. Taxonomy (NCBI): domain Bacteria; kingdom Bacillati; phylum Actinomycetota; class Actinomycetes; order Bifidobacteriales; family Bifidobacteriaceae; genus Gardnerella; species Gardnerella sp. KA00255. Next base: position 776,889 of record NZ_CP058374.1, on the reverse strand, counting down.
GCAAAATATCAATATGATATTTATGTGCAAGCAGGACTGTTACCATCTGGTCTTAGCGGATTAGAAATGATGAGAGCTGTTACAAGCCAAAGAAATGGTGTGAATAGTGGTTCTGCTTCGCAAACAAGCTCATCTACATCTGCTGTAAACGTTGATAACGGCGTATTTTTAGCAGATATACTTATGTCTGATTTAGATGAGAATACTCGTGAATTAAAAAATAGATTAAGCAAACACGGTTATGAAGCTGTAAGAAGAGTTAGTGAAATATTAAAAACCGTTAGTTGCAGGTGTAATGATTCTTTAAATGACGTTATGCGAGCTGCTGTTGAGGCTTTAAATGTAGATATTGATTCAGGCGTTGCTGCATGCGTTAATGATAATTCGCTTGATCGTCAAAAAATATTAAAAGCTATGCATGGAGCTTTAGATTCCTTAAATTCAGTTGTTTCTACTTATATTCAAGAAATGAGTGAGTGGCAGAGTCCTTCTCTTAAAGGTCTTATGTCTTGGATTGATGCAACTGAAGACTTTGATTCTGTTGATTCTTCGGAAGAAGAAGATGCTCAAGTAATTATGATGACAGTTCATCAGTCTAAAGGCTTGCAATGGCCAGCTGTTGCGGTTGTTGGATTGAATGCAACGAGATTCCCTAGTAGTCAGGGGGATAGTCTTCGTTTTTCTGTAGATTCCGACGACGACAGTGATTATATAGATAAGCTCAGTGGTAAAAGTGATTTGGCGGATTCTAGCGATTCTGGGGATTCTGGGGATTCGTCTGATTCTAGCTCTTCAGATGATTGCGTAAAGAATAAATCTGAAATTTCTATTACTGCTAATGTCCCAATCGAATACGCATCTTGTGTTCCAATTCCTTTAAGAGTTGATTCGCATAATTTACCTCATTTCCCGCATGATGCTAGTTTGCAAGAAAGCATGCATCCAAAAGAGGCTTTAAAGTCTTACGATTGCGTAGAAAAAATTTATGACGAGATGAAAAGGGATCGTTATAATTCCTTGCGCGATTTCGCTGAATCCGTGTATGAAAGCGATACTATGCCTAGTGAAGTTGATCCTGATCAATTTTTGTCTGAGCAAACTAAAGAAATATATTCTAATAGTCTTAATTTGAAAAATAATAATGCTTTTACTCAATCTGAAGAGCGCGGAAATCAATTGCATATGGAAGAAAGGCATTTGCTTTATGTTGCTATGACTCGTGCTCAATTCGCTACGATGTTAAGTTGCGCTCGCACAGCTAAAATGGCTACAGATGACGTAAAACGTGATATGAAAATGTCTATTTTCATGAAAGAAGCATTGAAATCGCTTTGTGAGATGAATGCTGATTGCGTTTATATGAAAGCTGCTGGAGAAAGCTCTGTTCAAAATAAAGCTGCTGGAGAAAGCTCGGCTGGAGATAGTCTTTCTAAAGATAGTTCTGTTGAAAATAAATCTGATAAAGAAAGCTCGGATAAAGAAAGCTCGTCTGAAGAAAGTAATAAAAATGTTACTTTTGGAGTCGCGTTAGGCGAGTATGCGCATGAATTGGCACAAGCTTTAGAAGAAAAGACGAATCAGCCTTCTTCTCTGGGAAATGTTGTACTTCCTTGGCCTATTACTTTGAGTGAGGATTTAGAAAACACTTTGAAAGAATCTGTTCGCTTTATGAAAAATGGCGATATTTGTGCTCAAAGTGAAGATGCAAGTGAAGATGCAAATGAAGATACGAATGTGGATACAAATTCATCTGATTCGCTTAACTCTAAAAATGCCGATAGCGATGTTGATGACTCTTTGACTTCGCGCGCGCGGATATTTGTTAACGATTCAGATTTAATGCCTAAAGCTTATAAATCTAGCGAAGATATTATGAAAGACGCAGCTCAAAAAGCGCGTAATTACGCTAGTTATGCTAATTCTGGTACAACAAGTATAACTACTATGCAACGCAGTGCTAAGCTTCACGATACTTATAAAGATACTGTAGAAGATAGTAAAGTTTCTAAAATTAACAATAGGAGTATGCGTAAAGCTTTAATGGCTTGGATACGTCCTATACCTTCTGTTGCGACTTTAAGTTCAGATTTAGGCACGCAATTTCATGCTTGGGCTGAAGATTTTGTTAATGCTGGTAATTTGATTGAAAGTAATGTTTTATCGAATGATTTTTCAATTGATGATGTTTTTGAATTAAATGATTCAAGAATTGATCGTCAGCTTGCTGCACTTTCAGGGATTTCGTCTAAATTAGAAGTAAGTTCTTTAGCTCAAAGAGATAATCTTACTTCTGCTCAGCAAAATTTGGCTAATTCTTTGGGTGATACTTCGAGAAATGATGGCGTTTCGATTGATAATAGTGTTTCAGGCGCAAGTAAAAGCAGTGAAGATTTATTGCTTTTATGGAAGCGCAGATTAGTGCAATCTAGATGGTCTAAGCGAGTTTCATTAGCAGCAGAATTGCCTATTTCGTTTGCAATTGGAGCTAATAATGCGAACGGAAATAATGCGAACGGATCCAATGATGCTAGTAGTGAAGATAAGCGTGTTTTAAATGGCGTTTTAGATGCTGTTTTTATTGGAGGATTAGACTCTAAAGATTCATCTAAGCGTTTCACGATAGTGGATTGGAAAACCGGCAAAAAGCCTGTTGAGCCATTGGAAATTCAAAGAAAATTGGTTCAGCTTGATTGGTATCGTTTAATGCTTTCAGCTGTTACTGGAGTGAATCTTGATTCTATTGACGCTACGCTTTATTACGTAAGTGAGGAAAATGAAGAATCGCGAGAAATTCATGCTTCAATGAAAAACGATCAGCAGATTCGCTCTGAATTAGGCTTAGAATAGGCTTTTTCGTTATGTGAATATTAAAAATATATGATTCATATTGGGTGTTTGATACTCTTAGATATAGCTGACGATAGTTATAAAATAAGATGTGTAATCAGCAAAATGTATGAATAATATGTAAATATGCATAAAAATGTGTAAGAAAGTCTATCTTTTGGTCAAAATTTTATGCATAATTAAATTGTATTCATAACAAATAATTAGCCTGTAAGTATTTGTGCATTACGTATGTCATGTGTATTTCATGTCTATGCCGTGTATATTTCATATGCATAGGAGATACGCGTATTGTGCATTGCATATTTAGCATTAATAGTGTTAAAAAGTTGAGGATGTAAAATGGCTGTTGAATTTCGCCCGATGGGTTTGGGTGATATCGATGCTGTAGTAGACGAATATGAGCGTACGTGGGGTATAGCTAAAGTTGTTGGATCGGAAGCGTCGTTGGAGCTTTCTCGCAGATTTGTATTGCATTATTTAGCGCCTTCTACGTATAGCGTTATGGCATATGATGATGATAAATTATTAGGCTTATTATTAACTCGCGTTTTTGGTGATGAGCTACTTTTCCCAGAAGTTTCATATATGTTGGAAAAGCAAGAATCTCTTATGAAGAATGCCAAAGATGATAGGTATTTAAACGCTTTAGCTGGAGCTGAAACAATGCGTGAGATCGAAATTAAGTTGGAAGCTAGATCTCATATTAACGATTTAACTCAAGCTGAATTAGAGCTTTTCGTAGTATCGCCTGATTCTCGAGGAAAGGGAGTTGGCGCAGGATTGTGGTCTAAGACTATGAGCCATTTGCGTCATCGCGGAGTGAATCGTTATTATTTGCATACCGATACTGCTTGCGACGTGAGTTTTTATGATTATTATGGCTTGAGAAGAGACGCTGAATGGATGCATCAAGATCATCCTAAAGAAGCTGAATGCGTTAAAAATTTGGTAAGTGATTTATTTATTTACTCAGGTGAGCCGTTAATTAAATCTTCTCATTCTCATAAGCGTTGAAAGATTAAATAATAAACGAATAACAAATAACAAACGAATAACAAATAATAAACAGTAAATAAATTACGGGATTTAAATAATTTAAGGATATTTATCTTCAAATCGATATTTATCTTTAAATTAAGTTATCTTTTATCTACTTATTGTTGCTACTGGGAGTTGAATGTATGACATCGTCAACATTGAATAAGAAACCTGCAGCGAAAGCAAAATATGCGCGTCTTTTTGCGTATAGAGGGGTTAAATCATTTTGCTTGTCAGGTGCTCTTGCTCGATTGCCAATGTCTATGATGGGCTTGGGAATAGTACTTGCTATAAATAATCTTTACAATAATTGGACTGTTGCTGGAGCAATGGCGGCCGCATACGTGTTGGCGCAAGCTGCAGTAACGCCTTTATATGCAAAGCTTTTTGATAGATTTGGTCAAAAGAAAATTGGTACTGTAGCTCTAACAATTCAAGTAATTGCAATGCTTGCATTTGCTACAGCTGTGCTTTTCCACGTATCTTTAACTTTATTGTTTGTGCTCGCAATAATTATGGGCGTTACGCAATTTGCTTTTGGTGCGCTTGTGCGTACTAGATGGGCTTATACTTTGCGTTCTGAAAAAGACGATTCTTTGCTCAATACTGCGTACGCTCTCGAATCTGGAATTGACGAGATAGTATTTATTTTCGGACCTATTCTTTCAGCATGGTTAGCAACATCTGTTCACCCAGTATCGCAATTATTTGTGCCAGTTTTTGCTAGCGGAATTGGCGGAACTTGGTTCTTCTCTTTGCGTAATACTCAACCTGCTGTTATGGAAGTTGTTGAAGTAGAATCTGCTTCTTCAAATGATATTGATGTACGTGATGCTGTTAGGGACGTTAGGGATAAAAAATATAACGCTGGTTTGCTTGACAAGCTGACTTTGAAGCAATTGCGTACGTCTAAACCTAGAAAAAAGTCAAAAAACGTGCTGCTTTATCGCGGTATTATACCTTTGCTAATTATGTTTTTGATTTTTAACATGAGCTTTAGCGCTTTTGATCTTTCAGTTACTGCAGCTTTGAAAGCTCAAGGTTTAGAAAATCATATCGGCATGCAGTTAGCATTATTTGCTTGCGGTTCTCTTGTTGGCGCAATGATTTTTGGCTCGCATAAGTTCCGCGGATCTAATTGGTCTCATTTAATAGTATTCCTTATTTTCCTTACACTTGGATACGTTCTTATGAGTATTAATCTGGATCGTTTAATCGTGCTAAGTATTTTCGAAGTACTTTCAGGCTTATGCGTTTCGCCGATTTTCGCTACAGCTAATTTAATTGTTAAAGCTACAGTTCCAGAATATTCTCTTACTGAAGGTCTTTCTTGGCTTCCTACGGCTTCTGCTATCGGATCTTCCCTGGGATCTATGGCTGCAGGTGCAGTTATCGACGCATGGAATGTGCATGTTGGTATGTCTGTTCCTTGGGTTGCAACGCTTATAGCGATTCCGTTTGCTGTTTTAGGATGGTTTATTGTGATAATTCTTGGTAAAAGGTGAATACAAGTTGTATGATTAGAACAAAAGTACATGTACTGTTTTAATAAGCAGGGGGAATGTTATGTTTGGAATTGAAGAGATTGTTTCTGGAAAATTAGTTGAAGCTAGTAAAGTAGCACAAGCTTCTTTGCCTATAACTGGTGCTGCAATTTTGCGTATTCTTATTTTCGCTCTTGTTGTAGCTGTTATCGGTATTTTAATTGCTATCATAAATTTCGTTGTTAAAACTATCAGAAATAAGAAGATGAGCAAGAATAATCCTGAAGCTGTGGAAGGTGAATCTGAAGTTGCCGATGCTGCTTCTGAGGAATCTGAAGCTTCTGAAGGATCTGAAACTGGCGAAACTGAATCTTCTGAGTCTGCAGAATCTTTCGAGTCTGATGTAGACGAAACCGAAGTATTCCACGAAGATCCAGATAGCGAAGAAAAGTAAATAATGTTATACAATGCTTTGCAATTAATAACTGGTACGCATGTATTAGGAGCCATGGGTGTAGCTATATTTGCGGCAGTTGTTTTACTCGCAATTCTTTTTGTAATTGCGTTGATTGTTGTTATAATACTAATCTTGCGTTCACGATAAGCGTATTTAAAAGTATTTGTATATATATAACCAATTAATAATAATTTAAGAAAAGTACGAGTAAGTTAGTGAAAAAAGATAAAGAAATAATAGAGCGTGAGGAATCTAAAGCAGGTAAAGCAGAATCTCGTAAAAACGTTAAAACTTCGCGTGCTAATATTCTTCCACCTGTTGTAAATGATCAGCGTGAAGGCGAATTAGTGCTTCCTCCAAAGTATCGCAAAGGTTCTATGCGTATAGTTCCATTAGGCGGACTTGGTGAAATTGGCCGTAACATGAATGTAGTTGAATATAACGGTCATATTCTTCTTATAGATTGCGGAGTTTTATTCCCAGAAGAAGAACAGCCTGGTGTGGATTTAATTCTGCCTGATTTCCACTATATACAAAATCGTTTAGATAAAGTTGAAGCTTTAGTTTTAACTCACGGACATGAAGACCATATTGGTGGCGTTCCTTATTTATTGAGGATGCGTCCTGATATTCCTCTTATTGGATCCAAACTCACTTTGGCTTTTGTTGAAGCTAAATGTAAGGAACATAAGATTGATCCTAAGATGATTCAAGTAGAAGGCAGAGAAAAGCTTAAGGTTGGGCCTTTCAACTTGGAATTCATCAATGTTACGCACTCTATACCAGACGCTCTTGCTGTGTGTGTTAAAACTCCTGCTGGAACGATTATTGATACTGGAGATATTAAGTTAGATCAGCTTCCGCTAGATCATCGTATTACTGATTTAGTTGAGTTTGGACGTTTAGGTGAGCAGGGTATTGACTTGCTTATGGCTGATTCTACTAATGCTGAAGTTCCAGGTTTTGTGAAGCCTGAAACCACTATTGGTCCTGCTTTGGATCGAGCTTTTTCTGAAGCAACTCGAAAGATTATCGTTGCAAGCTTCTCTAGCCACGTGCATCGCGTGCAGCAAGTAGTGGATGCAGCTCATAAGTTTGGTCGTAAAGTTGTTTTTGTTGGCCGTTCTATGATTCGCAATATGTCTATTGCAGCTGATTTGGGGTATTTGCATATTCCAGAAAATACTGTTGTAGATTTAAAGCAAGCTAAAGATATACAAGACGATAAGTTAGTGTATATGTGCACTGGTTCTCAAGGTGAACCTATGGCTGCGCTTGGGCGAATTGCAGATGGGAATCACAAGGATATCACTGTTAACGAATTCGATACTGTGATTCTTGCAAGCTCGCTTATCCCTGGTAATGAGCATGAAGTTTATAAGGTTATTAACAAGCTTGTTCAAATGGGTGCGCGAGTTATAAACAAAGATAATGCTGCTATTCATGTTTCTGGACATTGCAATGAAGGCGAGCTTCTGTATTTGTACAACATTGTGAAGCCAAAATGCGCTATGCCAATTCACGGCGAGCACAGACATCTTGTTGCTAATGGCTTAATTGCTGTTAAAACTGGTGTTGATCCTCAAAATGTTGTTTTAGCTGAAGACGGTGATGTTGTTGATTTGTATCACGGTCGCGCTGCTGTAGTTGGATCAGTTCCTTGCGGTTATGTGTATGTTGACGGCGATTCTGTGGGCGAGCTTACAGATGAAGAGCTTGAAAAACGTAGGATTCTGGGCACAGAAGGATTCGTTTCGAGCTTTGTTGTAGTTGATACTGATAGCTGCGATGTTGTAACTGGCCCGAAGATTTTCGTTAACGCTATGGCTGAAGATGAGTCTGATTTTGATAAGATTCGCCATCAAATTGTTCAGCAATTAGAAGATGCAATGATGAACGGCGAGCGTGATACTTATAAGCTTCAGCAGATTATGCGCAGAGTACTTGGCACATGGATTGCGCGCACTTTGCGCAGACGTCCTATGATTGTGCCTGTTGTTGCGGATGTTGCATTTGAAAGCTTAAAGGATTCGTTTATTAAGTAGCAGCTTAAGTAGCAGCCTAATTAGTAGCTAGATATAAGTAGCAGCTAGATATAAGTAGCAACTAGATATTAAAGATATTAAATATCAAAATATTAAGTATCTAAATATTAAATAGCAAAATATTAAGGGGTTTGTGAATTGCTTTTGTAGCAGTCCGCAAACCCCTTACTAATAATTAATGCTTAAAAATCAGATATGGAAGTAAAGCTCATACTCTAATGGAGTTGGAGCCAAGCGAGCCATATCCATTTCGCCATGCTTCAAATCAAGCCAAGTATCAATCAAATCGCTTGTGAAAACGTCTCCTTGCATAAGGAAGTCGTGATCTTCTTCCAAAGCCTGCAAAGCTTCGCCAAGCGAAGAAGGAACCTGCTTAATGCCCTCGTGCTCCTCTGGAGGAAGCTCATACAAATCCTTGTCAACAGGAGCTGGAGGCTCAATATGGTTCATAATGCCATCCAAGCCTGCCATAAGCTGAGCAGAGAACGCCAAGAATGGGTTGCAAGAAGGATCCGGTGCGCGGAACTCAATGCGCTTAGCTGCAGGAGCATCACCAGCAAGAGGAATACGAATAGCTGCAGAACGGTTACGAGCAGAGTAAACCAAGTTGACTGGAGCTTCGTAGCCTGGAACCAAGCGGTGGTAAGAGTTAAGCGAAGGATTCGTAAATGCAAGCACAGAAGAAGCGTGCTTAATCAAACCGCCAATGTACCAACGTGCAATATCAGAAAGCTGAGCGTAACCAGTTTCTGCATAGAACAGTGGCTTGCCATCTTTCCAAAGAGACTGATGGCAGTGCATGCCGGTGCCGTTATCTCCAGCAATTGGCTTTGGCATAAATGTTGCAGCCTTACCAGCTAAAGCAGCAGTTTCATGAACCACATACTTGTACTTCATCAAATCGTCGCCAGCGTGAACAAGCGTATTGTAACGGTAGTTGATTTCCTGCTGACCTGCACCGCCAACTTCGTGGTGAGAACGCTCAAGAATCAAGCCAACCTTTTGCAAATTTGAAACCATGTCATCGCGCAAATCCTGATTGTGATCTACAGGTGGCACAGGGAAGTAGCCGTGCTTTACGCGATTCTTGAAACCAATATTGTTGCTGCCGTCATCTTCAGTGTCGATTCCGGAATTCCAAGGAGCTTCGTTAGAATCAACCTCATAGAATGAGCGCTGCATATCGTTAGCAAAACGCACCTTATCAAAAATGAAGAACTCAGCTTCTGGGGCAAAACTTGCTGTATCTGCAATGCCAGTGGACTTCAAATAAGACTCTGCTTTAATAGCGACCTGACGAGGATCCCTAGAATATGGCTCATCTGTTACAGGGTCAACAATAGAGAAAGCAACGTTTAAAGTCTTATGCTTACGGAATGGATCAATATAAGCAGTATCAACATCTGGGATAAGCTTCATATCTGATTCGTTAATAGCCTGGAAGCCTTGCATAGAAGAACCATCGAATGCCATTCCATCAGTGAAAGCGCTGTGTAAGAACTCTTCAGCTGGAACAGTGAAATGCTGTTGAACGCCAATCAAATCGGTAAATCGTACGGATACGTATTCAATGCCTTCCTTTTCAATAAGGGCTGCGGCATCTTCTTTCGTTTGCAAAGTGGTCATGGAGACACATTCCTTTCTTAAAACTCAGTAGATAGTTTAGATGCGCATATGCTGTTTTGGATTTCAACAACTCTACTATCACGTTACTTTTGTGTTTCGTGTTCCTGAAAATTTATTTAGTTGTAATTTATTTACTGTTGTTTTTACTGTTATTTTTGCGATTTGCTTTGGTGATTTATATTTGCGATTTGCATTTGCAATAATTCATTTTTAAGTTAGGTCAAAATAGCAGTTTACATTACAATAGAGCCTATGAGTAATCCCAAATATTACGCCGAAGATACTGTCAGTGACCGTGAAGAAAAAAATTCAAGCAGTGACAAGATAGATTTAGCATCTTTATTCCCGGTTAAAGGCGATGATAGACGACCGCCTGACTGGCTTGGCCGCGCATTGCTATACGTGGTTATGATGGCTTTTATTGCTATTTTTCTGTGGTTTGCGTGGGAAAAAATATCTTTTGTAGTATTCGACGTAATAGTTTCGATGTTTATTGCGCTCGCAATGGAACCGCTTGTAGTGCGATTAATAAAACATGGATGGCGTAGGGGTGTTGCTTCAGGAGTAACTTTATTTGGACTTATAGTATCTGTAGGTCTTATGCTCGGCCTTTTTGGGAATATGTTCGTGCAGCAGGCTATTTCTATGATTACTGGTTTGCCTAAACTTTATGAACAGTTCTCGAAATTAGTGCAACATACTGCTCACGTAAAACTACCTAATATTGAGCAATTAGTAATAGAAATTTTGAAAAATATACAGACTTCTTGGGTAGTTGATTTTGGAGGTTTTGCTCTTAATACAACTTGGGGATTGTTCTCTGGATTACTTGATTTGCTTACTATCCTTATGGTTACGTATTACATTTCTGCTGCTGGTCCAAGAATGCGTCGTAGTTTCTGCAGGTGGTTAAATCCTAAATCACAGCGTCGTTTTGTGTTTATATGGTCTGTAGTGCAAGAGCAAATTTCAAGTTTTCTTTTTTCAAGAATTATTCTTGCCGTAATTAATGCTGTTGGAACCGCAATATTCCTTATTTGCATGCGCGTGCCTTATTGGTTGCCTCTTTCGTTATTCTGCGGAATTGTTTCTCAATTTGTGCCAACTGTTGGTACGTATTTAGGCGGAGCTTTGCCTATTATATTCGCTTGGAGCTCAAATGGATTTGGTACTGCATTAGCTACTTTGGCTTTTGTTACGATTTACCAGCAGATTGAGAATATGGTTATTTCTCCTAAGATTTCAGAAAAAACTATGGATTTGAATCCGGCTATTGCGTTTCTTTCTGTATTGATTTTAGGAGCAGTATTTGGAGCTTTAGGAGCTTTTTTGGCTTTGCCTGTTACAGCAAGTCTTCAAGCCATTTTTAAAGTGTACACAAAGAGTTATGACTTAATTGATTCTCCTTTGATGGAAGATCCTAAGCCGGATCATAAGTCAATTATGGTTGCTGGAGCTGAAGCGATTGACAATAGCATAGTTCGTCCTGTTCGAGATAGCGTTGTGCGAGTTCTTAAAGGAAGTAGTTCTCGTGTAACTATGAATGATGAAGTGCTTTATTGGTACAAACAAGCTTATGAATTCAATAAAAATGATTCGCTTAATAAAGATTTGCCTGATGGGGGCGTGTCTGATGGTGGCGTGTCTGATGGTGATTCGCTTAAGGATAATTCGCTTAAAGTTAATTCGTATGAAGTTAATTCGTATGAAGATAGCAAAGATAATTCTCGCGTTGTAAATAATTCTCGATTTGTAGGTAATTCTCGCTCTGTAAATAATTCTCGCGAAAATCCTGCTAATAATAAAGAAAATCATACTAATAGAAGTAGTAGAAGTAGTAAAACTAGCGAAAGTAGTAAAACTACTGAAAATAGCGTTAATAGCGTTAATAGCGTTAATAATTCCAATATTGAAGAACTTTCAACTATGGTTATATCGCGCGAAATGCTTAATGCTGTAAATAAAGAAGTGAAATTAAATAAGAAAAATCTAAATTCATCTAATATAAATCGCGAATATAAAAACTCAAATAAAACAAGCTCGCGTGCGTCTGTCAGGAATGTTGATAGAATTTCATCAGATGAAACAAAAGAAGATTTTACAAAAAAGACTTCTGAAAAAGCAATAAAGCGTACAAAACGTAAAAATAATACACGTAACAATCCGCGGAGCGGGTGGAAGAAATGACACTATTATATGTTTTTGACATACTCGTTATAATCATTGGCGTAACGAATGTACTTTATCAAGCCGTATGCGCTGTAGCGTCACTTATAGCTAAGCCAATTGAGTTTCCAGATGCTCCTATGGATAAGCATTATGCTGTATTAATATCTGCTCGTAATGAGGAAGCTGTAATTGGAAATCTTATAAATTCGATTAAAGAACAAACGTACAATCAAGATTTTATAGATATTTGGCTTGTAGCGGATAATTGCACAGATAAAACTGCTCAAGTTGGCCGTGACGCTGGTTGCAATGTATTAGAGCGATTCGATAAAAAGAATATTGGAAAAGGATATGCTTTAAGTTTCCTTCTTGATCACATCATGGAAAAAGGGAAGGATAAAATATACGACGCTTACTTCGTTTTTGACGCAGATAATCGTCTTGATAAGCATTATTTCGAAGAGATGAATAAAGGATTCCACGCAGGCTTCCAGATACTTACAAGTTATCGTAATTCTGTTAATTTATCTGATAATTGGGTATCGTCTGGATCTGCTTTATGGTTTATACGCGAATCGCGATTTACAAATAACTCGAGGATGCTTTTTGGATCTAGCTGCCATGTTGGAGGAACTGGATTCATGTTCTCTCGCGAAATAATGCATAGGAATCGCGGTTGGAAGTTCCATCTTTTAACAGAAGATCTCGAATTTACTATGGATTCGATTTTGCACGGAGATCGCGTGGGGTATTGTGGTTCGGCTGTGCTTTACGACGAGCAGCCTGTGTCATTCAGCCAAAGCTGGAGGCAACGTTTACGCTGGAGTAAAGGCTTTTTGCAAGTATTCCGTTATTACGGTTCTGCTTTGATTAAGCATGGTATTCAGGAGCGTGATTTTTCATCGGTTGATTTTTCTCTAGTTCTCTGCCCATTTATGGTTCTTGCGATTATTCGACTTATTTTAGGATTTATATTTGCTATGTTCGGATTCGTGACTTGGGCAAGCCAGATTGAAGCTGCAACTAACTTCATTATTACAACAATCAGCAGTGTTATTGGAATGATGATCTTTGTTTCTCTGACAATGATTGTTGAGCACCGCAAACTTGGTGCTACTGGCAAAGAGCTATTCGCATATGCGCTTAGTTTCCCAATCTTTATGCTTTCGTATGTTCCTATTTCCTTCCAAGCAGTATTTTCAAAGAGCGAGTGGAAGCCAATTCACCATACTGGGCACTGATTTGCAATGTTTGTGCAAAAAATTTGCATATGATAAGATAATATAGATTTTTTCATAAGCGCGCGCTTGCGCATAATGTGGCATAATGCGTGCGCTTATCTGTATGTTGTGAGGTTTCTATGGTAGATTCTGTTCCAGTTTTTGGCGCAAACACTTATTCGAGCGATGCGAGTGATAGTAGCGGAGAAGTTCCAGCGGTTTCTATTCGCGGATTTGTTAAGACTTTTGGCAAGAAAGTTGCTGTAGATAATCTTTCGTTAAGCATTCCAGCAGGCTCTTTCTACGGATTAGTAGGCCCTAACGGTGCTGGTAAAACTACCACGATTAAAATGCTTACGGGCTTGCTTATGCCAGATGCTGGCTCGGCTTCGATTTTTGGCAATGACGTCTGGAGTGACGTAAATAGCGCTAAGCGCGCAATCGGTTTAATGCCTCAAGCAGATGAGATTTTCAGGACTATCACCGGTCTTCAGCTTTTAACTTATGCTGGCATGCTTCGCGAGATGAGCCGCGCTGAGGCTGTTCGTCGCGCGAACGACTTGCTTTCTGCATTCGACTTAACAGAAGCCGCAAACACTATGGTTTCTGACTATTCAACTGGTATGACTAAGAAGATTTGCCTTGCAACAGCTATGATTCACAGCCCTCGCGTGCTTGTGTTGGACGAGCCTTTTGAGGCAGTGGACCCTGTTTCTAGCGCGAATTTGAAGGATATTCTCGCCGAGTATGTTTCCACTGGCGGCACGGTGATTATTTCTTCGCACGTTATGGAATTAGTCGAAAAAATGTGCTCGCATGTGGCGATTATTAACGAAGGTCATGTTGCAGCTGCTGGCACTCTTGAAGAAGTTGCTCAAGGCAAGAATCTTGAAGATCGCTTTATGGAGCTTGTTGGCGGACGTCACGCGGCTGCACGCATTGATTGGCTTAATGGCGGCAAGTCTGATAACGCTCCTAGCACCGATTCCACCAATTTCAACGCTTAAAAAAGGAGAACCGTAATGTCTATGATTTTTACAATGGTTCGCCTTCGCTGGGCGCTTACTTTTTCCGTTATGCGAAAGTCGATTTGGCAAAAAATCGGCTTTGGTATAGCAATTGTTTTTGGACTTGCGCTTATATGCGCTCTTGGCTTTGCTGGTTTTCAAGCAGGAAAGTATCTTGATCCAGGGATGCTTCCAGATACTAAAGATTGGCAGGAATTCCAAGCTCTTCCAATAACGGTTGCGTCAGCTGCGTCAATTTTTACGCTGTTTATAAACCTGTTTATGTTTGGCAGCGACACAACACTAAAATCGCGCAGTTTTGCGCTTTACGGCATTCCTTACGTAAAGCAGCAAGCTGGAATGCTTCTTGGCTCTCTTTTTGGAGCGCTTTCTATAAGCAGCACAATCGCACTTGCTTTGTGGTCTTTAGCGTACCGAAGCTTTGGAATTGTGCCGGTTTTAGTAAGTGTAATTGCGGCTCCGCTTTACGTTGTAACAATCGTGTCTTTAAGCAAAATGCTTATTGAATTTTTAGACACTATTTTAATAAACAAGCATTCAAGAAACATTTTTTACGTTGTTATTTTTATAGCGTACATGATTTTTGTTGCATCAATGAACGGGCATGGTAGTTCACCAAATAAAATTGTGATCAGCTCAAGTTTCTGCGCTGTATCTGCTTTTACGCCATTAAGTGCAGCTATGGCTTTGCCGCTCGATGCTATTAATGGCAATTGGCTTGCGCTTGTTATTCGCTTCCTTATTTGCGTTGTAACGATTGCCGTTTGCTTTGCAATCTCTGTATTTTGTGCAAAATTAGAACCTAAGCTACTGCGCAGTGAACAAAAAACAGTTGTTAAAACTAAGGGAATTGGCTTGTTTGCAGCAGTTCCAGACAACACAGTCGGTGCGATTATTGCACGAATTGTTAGCGTTATGAGAAGAGATATGCGCCAGCTATTTTTGCTTATTATGCCTCTTTTTATGCTGGTAGTTCCAACTGCAAGTGTTACTGGTTCCGTAGGCTTTAAGGGTTTGGCAGATGGTTTAGGCGTATCTGGCTGGCTTATGTATGCTGCTTTGATGATTGGCATGGTTGTTGGAAACAATATTGCTTACGATGGCACAGCTTTTACTATGCACGCGATTATTGGCGTAAAAGGCATTCGCGATCGCTTAGCGCACGCAATAGTTTGGTCCTTGATTTGCGCTGTGTATTTTGCTCTTCTTGGAGTAGGATTTTATGTTTTCCTTTTCCTCGTAGCAAATATTCAACAAAGTGTAAGTTCGGTTATGTTACAGACTCTTTTGCCAATTGGTGTAGCTTTTGCTTCCATAGGTATTGGCTCAGTTTCTTCGTGCATTGCAATGTACCCTGTGGCGTCAATTGAAAAGCCATTTTCTAGGCCGCAAGGTTCCGCAGGTGCTAGATCTCTTGCACCAATAGGTTTTACGCTTCTTGCTGCAGTATGCATGATTCCGTCTATTGCTGCAGCTATTGCGTTTGTGGCTATTAACATGAATTTTTTGTGGATTGCAAGCATTCTGTCTGTAATAAACGGTTTGATTGTGCTGGTTGTTGGCGTAATTCTTGGCGGCAAAGTAATGGATAAGCGCATGATTCGCATTGTAGAAAACTTGCGCAGATTCTCGTCGATTACTGCGTAAATACCTATTACTGGCTCCTGCTTGTATACAGTAGATATTTTTGAATGCTAATGTATCGATAGCATGAGATAATAACCAACGGTACTTTTGCTGCTTTTGCTTGCGATTTACTTTATTTTTGCGTAATCTGCTCGTAATTTGTAGTGTTTGCTAGCTTGATATTTGCCAGCTTGACTTTTTCTGGCTTGGATTTTGTATCATTATGCAATCAAACACTTGCAAAGTTAATGCGCTAAATTCAGGTTACGCTTTCGTCTATGCATGCAGCACGCTGGAATCCCAACGTTTTAAGGATGGTATATTACTTTGGCTGAGTTTATCTATCAGATGATTAAAGCGCGTAAGTCTTACGGCGATCGCGTAATTCTTGATGATGTTACATTAAGTTTCCTTCCAGGAGCGAAAATCGGCGTGGTTGGACCTAATGGCATGGGTAAATCTACGCTGCTTAAAATTATGGCCGGTTTGGAAAACGTTTCTAACGGTGAAGCTTCTATCACTCCAGGTTACACTGTTGGAATTTTGCAACAGGAGCCACCACTGGATGAAACTAAAACAGTTGGCGAAAACATTAAAATGGCGTTTGGTGAGATTGCGCAAAAAGTAGCGCGTTTTAACCAAATCGGCGAAGAAATGGCCAATCCTGATGCTGATTTCGATGCTTTGATGGAAGAAATGGGTAAGCTTCAGACTGATATTGATGCTGCAAACGGTTGGGATTTGGATTCTCAGCTTGAGCAGGCAATGGATGCTTTGCAATGCCCAGATCCTGATTCTCCTGTATCTGTGTGCTCTGGTGGCGAAAGACGTCGAGTGGCATTGTGCAAGCTTCTTCTTGAAGCTCCAGATTTGCTGCTGCTTGACGAGCCTACAAACCACTTGGATGCAGAGTCTATTCTTTGGCTTGAACAGTTCTTGCACAAGTATGAAGGCGCTGTTATTGCAGTTACGCACGATCGCTACTTTATGGATAACGTAGCAGAGTGGATTTGTGAAGTTGATCGCGGCCAGCTTTATCCATACAAGGGTAATTACACTACTTATTTGGAAACTAAAGCCAAGCGTATGGAAATCCAGGGTGCTAAGGATGCCAAGCTTGCTAAGCGTTTGAAGAACGAGCTTGATTGGGTACGTAGCTCGCCGAAGGCACGTCAGGCTAAGAACAAGGCTCGTTTGGAACGCTACGATCAGATGGAGCAAGAGGCACGTAATTCCAAGAAGCTTGACTTCTCTGAAATTCAAATTCCAGCAGGTCCACGTTTGGGCTCGCAAGTTTTGGAAGCAAAGCATATTCACAAGGCTTTTGGCGACCGCGTGCTTATCGACGACTTGTCATTTACTTTGCCTCGTAACGGTATTGTTGGCGTGATTGGTCCAAACGGCGTTGGTAAGTCTACGCTTTTCAAGACGATTGTAGGCTTGGAGCCTCTTTCTGGCGGAGAGCTTATTGTTGGCGATACCGTAAAGATTTCTTACGTGGATCAGAATCGTGCAGGATTGGATCCTAATAAGAACTTGTGGGAAGCTGTTTCCGGCGGACTCGATTTTATTGAGGTTGCAGGCGTTGAAATTCCTACTCGCGCATATGTTGCAAGCTTTGGTTTTAAGGGTTCGGATCAGCAGAAGCTTACTGGCGTTCTTTCCGGCGGTGAACGTAACCGTTTGAACTTGGCTTTGACTCTTAAGCAAGGTGGAAACTTGCTTCTCCTCGATGAGCCTACTAACGATTTGGATGTTGAAACCTTGGAAAGCTTGGAAAATGCTTTACTTGATTTCCCGGGCTGCGCTGTTGTGGTTTCGCACGATCGCTGGTTCCTTGACCGCGTTGCAACGCATATTCTTGCGTGGGAAGGCGACGACGAGAATCCTGCAAAATGGTACTGGTTCGAAGGTAACTTCCAAGCTTACGAAGAAAATAAGATTGCTCGCTTGGGTGAGGAAGCTGCTCGTCCGCATCGCTTGCATAGGAAGCTCACGCGCTAAATTTAACTTAGTGTACGGTTAACTTAGTGTACGGTTGACTTAGTGTACGGTTAACTTAGTGTACGGTTAACTTAGTTAGATTGTTAGCTTAAAAATATAATCTTGCGCTAAGCTGTGTGAGGATAATTCGCATCGCTTAGCGCTTAATCAATTCGATGCGCGGTAAAATCACGTATTGAGCTTAAAAGGAGTACAAATGCCGATACTTGATAAAAATGATTCTGCTAAAGTTCAAGAATATGAGGATTTTATAAAGAACTCTCCATATTCTAACGCAATGCAAGATATGAGCTGGGCAAAAGTTAAAAATAACTGGATTAACGAATACGTCTATCTTGAAGAAAATGGCAAAATCAGCGCTGCAATGTCTGTTTTAGGAATTAAAGCAATAGACGATAAAATGTTCCTTTACGCTCCTCGTGGGCCAGTTTGTGATTTTTACGATATCGAAACCACTAAAAAGCTGATTGATGAAGCTAAACCGCTTTTTGAAAAATATAATGCTTTTCTTTTGAGATTAGATCCTTGCGTTCAAAACGATCAAGATCTTGTGAAAAAGTACAGGGATCAAGGTTTTACTTTTAGAAGCGACGGTGAAGATATTCATTCGTTCTCAAATCCTCGTTATGAGATTATGCTGACTGTTGAAGGAAAGTCTGAAGAAGATTTGATGGCTGGCTTTAGTTCAATGACAAGAAGGCATATTAGAACCGCCATTAAAGCAGGTGTTTCTACACGATGGAGTAGAAGCCAAGAGGATTTAGATACTTTTTATGCTCTTACTGAAATTATGGCAAATAGGCATGGTATTACGTATAGGCCTAAGGAATATTTTGAGCGCTTGCTGGCTGCTTTCCCACAAATTGAGATTTGCACTTGCGAGTACGAAGGGGAGCCTATTGCAAGCATGATTGCTTTTCCGTATAAAGACACTTTGTGGTACATTTACGGAGCAACTCAGACTATGCGTGGAAAGATTAGCCCAGGATATATTTGCATTTGGGATTTGATTCAGCGCGCTAAAAAGCTTAATTTAAAGAAATTTAATATGGGTGGCGTTTATTCGTTAAGCGTTGACGATGGTCTTTACTTCTTTAAGTATGGATTCTGCAAGGCAGATGAACCATGTTTATGGATTGGCGATTTAGACGTTGTGATTGACGATGACGCTTATTCCAAATTTATTAATAGAAATAAAAAGTAATTTATGCTAGGCTCAGTTAGTTCACGATTTTGTAATAATTACGTGCATCACTGTTAAATAAGATAGAAATATAAATAAAAATAAAATAAATAAATATAAATAAAAGTAAGATATGAAAGGCTATTGTGCCACACACTCACTATAACGCGCATGCCATGCATCGCAGTGCTAAAAAAACTAAAAATGCTGCAAATAATAAAAACAGCATGAATAATAAAACAAATAACGCTAATAAAAATAGTAGCGTTAGGAATAGTGATACAAAATTAAGTAACTCTTACAATTCTCGTTCAACTAGTAATTCTAATGAGCAGCGTAAGTCGAAAAGAGTCTCTAAAAAACGCAATCCTTTTGAATACCAGCCAAGTCATAAGAATCATGGTTCCAACCATGGTCCTAATCACGGTTCTAATCACGGTTCCAATAGCGAGTTCAGTCATGGCTCCAATCACGAGTTTAATTCGCGCAGAGAGCGCAATCGCAAGGCGGATAAAGCTCGTCAAAAGTCTCGCGAGAAGGCTTTGCAATACGAAGAAATGGCTATTCGCGACGCACAGCAAGATTTCGCTGAAAAATATGACAGTTCTTCAGCTAAGCAAAATTCAATAGTAATACCTGATTCTGCAATCGAATCTCGTGAAAACTATTCTGAAAATGTCACTTTTTCGCAACTTGGCGTTCCAGACCCTATTGTGGAAGTATTGCGTGCAGATGGCAAAACTACAGCTTTCCCAATTCAGCAAGCAACGTTACCGGATTCCCTAAAAGGCGCGAATATTCTAGGACGCGGTCGTACAGGAAGTGGTAAAACATTAGCATTTTCTATTCCGCTTGTTGCGCGTTTAGCTGAGAATTTTGTTGATCTAATTAATTCTGGTAAAAAGCATAAATCGCGCGAATCCAGTGATATTCCTGCACCTCGTGCCATGATTTTGGCTCCAACTCGTGAGCTTGTCCATCAAATTGATGACGTAATCGCTCCACTTGCTGCAGCCTATGGCATGAAAACAGTAACTGTTTATGGTGGCGTGCGATATCAACGTCAAATATCACAACTTAAGCAAGGCGCTCAGATTGTTCTCGCTTGCCCAGGTCGTTTGGAAGATTTAATACGCCAAGGTGCGCTTACGCTTGAAAAAGTAATGGTTAGCGTGCTCGACGAAGCAGACGAAATGGCAGATATGGGATTCTTGCCAGCTGTAACAAGACTTTTAGAGCAAGTTAAACCAGATGGCCAGCGAATGCTGTTTTCTGCAACTCTCGATAAGCAAGTTAGCGCAATAGTTAATCGATTCTTGCCAAATGCTGTTATTCATGCTGTGGATGATGCCGATAGTCAAGTAGACACTATGACGCATCATATTTTCGCTGTTTCTGCAGGAGACAAGTACGAAGTTCTACGAAAGCTAGCATCAGGCAAAAAGCGTTCTATATTCTTCACTCGCACTAAATATCAGGCGAAGAATATGGCGAAAAAGTTTGTACAAGAAGGTATTCCTGCAGTTGATTTGCAAGGTAATCTTTCCCAAAGTCAGCGCGATCGCCATTTGGCAGTGTTTTCTGAAGGCTTAGTGCGCGTGCTCGTTGCTACAGATGTTGCTGCGCGAGGTATAGATATTAGCGACGTTGCATTAGTTGTGCAAACTGAGCCTCCTGAGGATCCTAAATCCTTCTTGCATCGTTCTGGTCGTACCGCTCGCGCAGGTGAAGAAGGCGACGTAGTAACTCTTGTGCTTCCTAATCAAAAGCGCGCTGCTCATATGATGCTTCGCAGAGCTGGAATTCACGCAAAGGCCGAGGATGTGAATTCGGGTTCTACGATTATTGATGAACTTGTTGGCGATTATGCTGAGCTGCAAGAAGGTTGGACTATGCCGGAGCCTGAGCAGCATAAGCGGAAAGGTCGCGGAAGAAGTCGTGGAAGATGGAGTAGGAGGAGCCGCAGCAAAGCCGTCGACAAGCACTGATTGTTATCTCTGCTATTCCTGTTCTTGGTTTTGTTTACTTATTGGGCGTGTTGGTAAACAAAATCGGGGAAGTGTTCTTGGTTTTGTTTACTTATTGGGCGTGTTGGTAAACAAAATCGGGGAAGTGTTCTTGGTTTTGTTTACTTATTGGGCGTGTTGGTAAACAAAATCGGGGAAGTGTTCTTGGTTTTGTTTACTTATTGGGCGTGTTGGTAAACAAAATCGGGGAAGTGTTCTTGGTTTTGTTTACTTATTGGGCGTGTTGGTAAACAAAATCGGGGAAGTGTTCTTGGTTTTGTTTACTTATTGGGCGTGTTGGTAAACAAAATCGGGGAAGTGTTCTTGGTTTTGTTTACTTAGGTACCAGATAAGTACACAAAGTTGGGGGAAGCGCGCTTGCTGGAAAGTCCACTGGACTTTCCGCATTGTGCAAGCGCTTTCGCATTAGTGTATCGAGAAGAAGCTTTTTGGTCTGTGGATTACGCTTCTTTAGGGTGGTAAAGAAAGCGTAATCGGCGCGCTGACGCTGAAAGCGCACTGTGCTTTCAGCATTGAGTCAGCGCTCTCGCATCGGTTTGCTTTTTCACGCTACGCTTTGAGTGAAAAAGCAAGACGATGCGACACGCCGGTTTGCTCTTGCGCGATCAAAGTGTTAATATCATATGGTTTGGTTAAAGCCCCCTTCGTCTAACGGTTAGGACACCAGACTTTCAATCTGACAACAAGAGTTCGACTCTCTTAGGGGGTACAAATTCTGCGCCGCTCGTTTTGGGCGGCGTTTTTTATATATGTATAATTTCTATCTGCCATTTAAAACTATGGTTTATAGTCCAAAACTAGTCAGTTGGCTATTAGTTTGCCATACTATACATATCTACAATCGGAATTAGAATGTTAAGGAAAGGTTTGTAAGGAGGCTTCGATGGCTGCAGATAATAATCAATATGGAAGTTCTAATGGTAACGAACAGTATCAAAATTATCAAAACTCTAATTATAATCAGCTAAATCAGAATAATCAGTTTAGTCAGCCTCAATATTCACAGACTCAATATTCACAGCCTCAGAATACGCAGTCACAGAATGCACAACAGAACGTGCAGCAACAGAGTATGCAGCCTCAAAACACGCAGCAGAATTATAAGCCTCAATATTCTCAGTCACAGAACACGCAGTCACAGAACACACGGCCTCAAAGTGCACAGCAGAGCACTCAGCAACAATATTCACAGCAGCAGTATTCACAATCTCAATACTCACAGCCTCAGCAAAGCAATAATTATTACGGGCAGAATACTCAGCAATACGGTAATCCATCTCAACAGTATGGTGCTCAAAATATGCAATATGGCAATCAGGGTAATCAAGGTATGCCATATGGACGCCCGTATCAACAGTATGGCAATCCGAATATGCAATATGCACGTCCACCTTACGGAATGAATGGTAGGAATGGCGCTTATCGACAAGGCAATCCGTATCGCCGTCGCGGTAGCCTTCAAGACGAGAAATATAGAAGATTCTGGAATACTCCTTCATATGCGCTTCCGAAAGTTAAATATGATGATCCTGAAGCGGATAAAAATATCAATAATGACGATGATTCTGTGAATATGTTCGCTTTCTGGAGCATTATCCTAGCGTTCTTTATTCCTCTTGTAGGTTTTATTTTAGGTATTATTGGATTAGTTCAGATTTCTAAAAACCACGAACGCGGTAAAGGTAGAGCCATTGCTGCAATTATCGTCAGCATTGTAATGTCATTTGTGTATGTTTTTGGCATTTTGTTCTTCGTAAACACTATTAATTCGAAAATACATGATTCGATAAATAGTACATATAATTATTCGCGTTCATACGACGATAATTCGTACAATTCAGATAACGATGACAATTCGTATAACTCTGATAACGACGATAATTCGTACAATTCAGATAACGACGATAACTCGTATAACTCTGATAACGATGACAATTCGTACAATTCGGATAATTCGTATGATGACAATTCGTACAATTCGGATAATGGTGACTAATTTTATAAATCTGTCGGTGTTTCGCAGGATTGGATTTGTGATTTTAGGTTAGAAGTTGGCTTAATTACGCCGATTTTCAACACGCCGGAAATCCCTTAGTTATCAAGGCAACACGCCGATTGTTATTTTATAACTTGCATTTAAGGCTATTTCCTGTAAGATAGTGACTCGGCCGTTCAAGAGAACGTGCCACGGCCCCGTAGCTCAGTTGGTTAGAGCGCCGCCCTGTCACGGCGGAGGTCACCGGTTCAAGTCCGGCCGGGGTCGCGATGGTGGAAGCCCGGTTAGTCCGGGTTTTTTATTCATCTTGGCTCTGTAGCTCAGTTGGTAGAGCGAACGACTGAAAATCGTTAGGTCAGCGGATCGATCCCGCTCGGAGCCACAAGTAAATAAACAAAAAACGCGCGGCAGTCTTTGTCGCGCGTTTCTTTATTTCATAAGCTAGTCAGATTGCTTCCAAGATTCAACATCAATATGATGTTTTGGATTTGCTTGCCAAGCAGCCCATGCTGATTCAACAATATCCTTAACGTTATATTGTGCATGCCAGCCCATTTCCTCATTAATACGAGTTGGATTGCCAATTAATTGAGGAGGATCTCCAGCGCGGCGAGGTAATACAGCTTCTTTGAACGGTATCTTTGTGACGCGTCGAACTTCTTCAACGATTTCCCTAACTGACGTACCAGTGCCAGTTCCAACGTTAAAAGCGTCATACTTACGCTCGTCGCGATCCAAATAGTTCAAAGCTGCAATATGCGCGTCAGCCAAATCTGAGACGTGAATATAATCGCGAATGCAAGTTCCATCTGGAGTTGGGTAGTCATCGCCGAAAATAGCAGGTGCTTTGCCGCGCTGCAGGCGTTCTAAGAGCATAGGAATAAGATTTAGTACAGCAGGGTCTTCTAACTCAACTGGACCGCATCCAGCCACGTTAAAGTAGCGCAATGCGCAGAAGCGAATCCCATAAGGCTTTTCGCAAGCGCGAGCCATCCATTCTCCAATAAGTTTGGTCTGGCCGTATGGGTTGATAGGAAGCATAGGAGAAACATCTTCAGGCACTACTTCTACTGGTGGCTCTCCATAAGTTGCTGCAGAAGATGAAAATACGAGCTTCTTAGCTTCGCTATGGCGCATTCCTTCAAGAACATTAAGCATTCCGTTAAGATTTTGCTCATAGTACCAAAGTGGCTTTTCCATTGATTCGCCAACTTGTTTCCTAGCAGCAAAATGTATAACTGCATCTACATGCTCATTTTTCATAATTTCTGCAAGACGTTCGCTTGCACCTGGGGCTGCAATGTCCATTCCGTAAAGACGAGCGCCTTCAATACGCGTTGGTTTGCCATAGCTTAAATCGTCAACGACGACGACTTCTTGCTTGGCTTGATGAAGTGCGTGTACGACGTGTGCGCCGATGTATCCGCATCCTCCTGTAACGAGAACAGTCATGATAGACCTTTCTAGCATTGATCGATAGAAATTAATTGGAACAAAAAATGTTCGTTTTTGCTCACATATGTTATGTTTTGCTCTTTTAGTATACATCATAAAGGCAAAATATTTTACATATTTCACAATCTACAATAAAATACAAAAATGGCCAGTCTAAGTCGCATGAATACGTGTTGGGATAATTATGAATAACGAAAATACACAATCTGAAAATAATAGCATGATAGCTAAGGCTCGTGCCGTTTTATCTTTTGTTAGACGATCAGCTAGATTGGATTCTCGTTTACAGCGCGCTAAAGATGCGTATTCTTCCAAGTATTTATTGCAAGTTACATCTTCAGAAGGATCATTGCGCTTAAGCGATGATATTCGTGTTAATACTGAGTGGATTTCTAGAAATTGGGGTAATACAAATCCTCTTATTGTAGAAATTGGATCAGGCCAAGGCGAAAATATAGTTGCGGCTGCTGCTAAAAATCCTGATATAAATTTTTTGGCTTTAGAAGTTTATGATCCAGGAGTAGCGCATACTATGCTTCTTGCTTCTAAATGCGTTAATGCAGATTGCGATTCTTCTGAATCTGAACAAGACTCAGATAAAGGCTTGAAAAATCTGAGAATTGCTCAAGTTAATGCCCCAGATTTTCTTAAAGCTTGCGATTCTAATGTACTTCGCGAAGTTTGGACTTTCTTCCCAGATCCTTGGCCAAAAATGCGCCATCATAAGCGTCGCATTGTGCAATCGGAACTAGCTAAAGATATTCATAATGCTTTAGTAGAAGGCGGATTGTGGAGAATTGCAACAGACATAGAAGATTATGCTTTACACGTGCATGAAGTAATGGATAATCGTTCAGATTTTAAAAATATAGGAAATACTTCTGTTAGCTTACCAATTGAACACGTTGGAAAAGGCAATGCTGAGGATGCTAATTTGCTTCCGCATGCTGATTTTTGCGAGTCAGATAGATTTGATGGTCGTGTTCTTACGAATTTTGAGCGCAAAGGATTGGAAGCTGGACGTAAGATTCACGATATTACGTACATGAGTATTTAATTTACTTGCATGAGTATTTAATTTGCGTTAATAAAAGATACAAGAAGTAAGATATATATGCGCGTTATTTCTGGACGATTCAAATCAATTCCGTTAACATCTGCTAAGTCGTGTACTAGACCTACAACAGATCGCACGAAAGAGGCTATATTTTCACGTCTTGATTCATGGGATGTAATTGAAAACTCTAGAGTTCTTGATTTGTTTGCAGGAACTGGCGCTTTAGGTATTGAAGCGTTATCTCGCGGAGCTAAAGAATTAGTAACTGTTGAAGCGAATTCCCAAGCTGCCGCTCTTATTGGTCATACTGCTAAAGTTTTGCAAAAATCTTCGTCTTGGGATAATTCACTTTCTATGCTGGTTAGTCGTAAGCGCGCTGAACAATTCGTTAATGACTATGCTGGAGATGCTTTTCATCTTATATTTATAGATCCGCCGTATGCTTATGAAACAAGCGATTGCGAGTTGCTCTTGCAGCAAATAATTGGCAATAAACTTGCTAGCGCGGAAGCTGATACGCTGATAGTTTTAGAACGTAGCGCAAGAAGTAGTATTCCGAATATTCCTGACGGATGGGAGCTTTTTGACAATCGCCATTATGGTGAAACTGCTGTTATGTTTATACAGTCTAAAAGGTCCTAAAACTATATTTTAAGCGGATTAATTTTGCTTATCGCTTAACTTTCGCGGATTATTACCTGAAACTTCCCAACCGAGATTAATAAGCGTTTTTCTGTCTGCTTTATCTAATGCATGACAATCTAGTTTTTCAATTAAGTCCGGACGAATCTCGCTAGTGCGTTCTAAAGCCTCATCTCTGCGGAAACGATCGACTTTCGCATGATTACCAGAAGTTAATACGTCTGGAACACTAATACCTCTCCAAGTAGTTGGGCGAGTGTATTGGCGATGCTCTAAAAGAGCTTCAGAGCCTGTATAAGACTCTTCTATGATTGATTCAGGATTTCCCATGAATCCAGGCATTAAGCGCGTAATAGCCTCTACCATTACGCTTACAGCCACTTCTCCGCCGTTAAGTACGTAATCTCCAATAGAGTATTCGCGAACGTCTATTCCTTTAGATCTGTAATAATCTGGGATTCGCGAGTCGTAGCCTTCATATCTGCCGCATCCAAAAATAAGATGATTCGCGCGGCTTAACTCAGTTGCGTCACTCTGGTTAAAAAGTTGCGCAGAAGGATTTGGGAATATCAATATAGGGTGATTATTTTCTTTGCAAGACTCGTTATTGTCGTCTGAAGAATTAATTTTGTCTTCTTCGTATTTAATTTCGTCGCCCGAAGAACTAATTTCGTCGTCTGAAGAATTAAAACCTAATAATTCGTCTAAACATTCAGCCCATACTTCTGGCTTCATTACCATTCCAGCTCCGCCGCCAACTGGAGTATCATCAACCGATTGATGAACATCGTGCGTCCATTTGCGTAAATTATGTGCTTGTATATTCAGCAAACCCTTGTCTTGTGCTTTTCCGAGCAAGCTTAAATCAAGCATATTGAAATATTCAGGGAATACAGAAATAATATCGATGTTCATAATAGTGCACTTCACTGCGAAAGTCCGGGAATTAAGCCATTCGGGGGATTAATAGTCAAATATCCATTTGCAATATTGACTTCTGGGACCAGTGCTTCAACAAAAGGAACTAATGCGGTTTTATTATCTTCGTCTAAAGGATTAGCAAGACGAATTTTTAATAAAGATTGCGCCCCATCTAGCACGTCAACAACTTTTCCAATAACTTGTGATTGTAATCCTAACTGATTATCTTGGCATAAACGCGCTTCAAGTCCAACTAAATCCTTTATATACCATGCGTTTTCGGATGCGAGCTTTTCTTTATCTTCTGCAGGAATATATAACTCTAATCCGTTAAGATCTTCAGCGTCATTTCTATTAAGTGATTCTTCAAATAATAGAATCCACTTGTTTTTGAAAGTTCTAGCGTTTTTGATTACAAATTCTTGTAATCCGTCAGAAGAGTACAGATTAGTACCAATTTTAAAGCGCTCATAAGGCTCATCTGTGAATACTTGTATTGTTACTTCGCCTTTAAGGCCTTGAGCTTTACCGATACGACAAACCCTCAGCAGGTCATTTCGACTTTGCTGAGGGTTGCCATAAGCGTGTTGGTTTTGTGCCACGTTCAATCTCACTTACGTATGATTAAATCACTTACGCACATCCATAATGTCCACTCGAACGTTGTGATCGCTTAATGCTTGAACAACTGTACGAATGGCATTAGCGGTACGTCCGCCTCGGCCAATTACACGGCCAATGTCTTCTGGGTTCACGCGAACTCGCAATAATTCTCCGCGAGAGTTTTCAAGTGAACGTACAGACACATCGTCAGGGAAGTCCACGATGTTTTTAATGAGATGTTCGACAGCTTGAGCCAACATAATTACTCAGCCTTTTCCTCAGTTTCGGCTTCTGCTGGGGCTTCTTCAGCCTCATTTGCAGCAGCTTCTGCGGCAGCTTGTGCTTTTGCTGCTGCTTCAGACTTCTTAGCCTTCAACTTCTGCGCTTCAGCTTCAACAGCTTCAACGCGGGCCTGTGCGTCTGGGCCGGCTTCAGAAGTCTTCAATGTGCCTTCTGCTCCGTCAAGACCCTTGAACTTCTGCCAGTCACCAGTGATCTTCAAAAGCTTCAATACTGGTTCGCTTGGCTGTGCGCCAACGCCAAGCCAGTACTGTGCGCGCTCAGAATCAATCTGAATCAATGATGGCTGCTTGTTTGGATCGTAAACGCCAATCTCTTCGATGGACTTGCCGTTACGCTTATTGCGTGAATCGGAAATCACAATACGGTAGTAGGCGTAGAACTTCTTACCCAGTCGCTTAAGACGAATCTTGGTTGCCAAGATGGCTCTCCTTGTATCTAGAGTCGTGAAAAATCGTTTGGGTGTGGGGCACTCCTTGCGAGAATTCACTATGTTCCTCACGCAGTTGTGAAGAGGGCTACAACATACGCAAATAACTTTTCTATTATGCCTATCGGCTTGGACGATTACTTATCTTTTTCGCTTATATACCTTCGCTTATATCCCAAAGAAATAGAGAGATAAATAATCAAAATAAGTGATACATGTGCATAGGCATAGAGATATGATATTTTCGATAGTACATGACGTGCCTATTCGTTATACAAGATGTTAGCAATGTTTGTATTGCGCTGTTGTTAACGATTCGTTCGTTTTTTGAAAGGAACATTATGACTGAGTTCTCATCGGCACTTATGACAGACATGTATGAATATACGATGCTTGATGCTGCATTGCATGATGGCAGTGCTAATAGAAAATGTGTGTTTGAGATTTTTACTAGACATCTTCCTGAAGGAAGACGATACGGAGTAATTGCTGGAACTGGTCGCATTCTTGAGCAGCTGAAGAATTTCCGTCTTAGAGATGAAGATTTAAAATTCCTTTCAGATCGTCATATTGTAAGTAAAGAAACGATTTCTTGGCTTGAAAATTACAAATTTAAAGGAAATATTTTAGGGTATCGCGAAGGTGAAATGTTCTTCCCGAATTCACCAATTTTGCAAGTAGAAGGCACTTTTGGCGAATGCACTTTATTAGAAACATTGCTTCTTTCCATTTTAAATTACGATTGCGCTGTAGCTTCTGCAGCAGCTCGTATGGTTTCTGTTTCTGCCGGAAGACCTTGCATGGATATGGGTGGCAGACGCACTAATGAGTTTTCAGCTGTTGCAGCATCGCGAGCTGCTATTATTGGTGGATTTAAAGGAACTGCAAACTTGTTAGCAGCGCAACTTTACGATCTGAAAGCTATTGGCACAGCTGCGCATTGCTTTACTCTTGTACACGATAGTGAACGTGATGCTTTTAAGTCGCAAATTGCAAGTCTTGGCAAGGGTACTACTTTGCTTGTTGATACGTATAACGTTGAAGAAGCTGTAAAAACTGCTGTAGAAGTTGCAGGACCAGATTTAGGAGGAGTGCGTATTGATTCTGGCGATTTGTGTGTAATGGCTAAACGTGTTCGTGAGCAATTGGATTCTCTTGGGGCAACGAATACAAAAATTACTGTCACAAATGATTTGGATGAATACGCTCTGGCTTCATTGCAAAATGCTCCTGTTGACTCTTATGGAATTGGAACAATGCTTGTAACTGGTTCCGGAGCTCCAACTTGCGCTATGGTTTATAAGTTAACTGAACGAGAAGGTTCAGATGGAGTTATGCATCCTGTTGCCAAAAAGTCTAAGAATAAGGCGACTGTTCCAGGTAGAAAGCTTGCTTATAGATCCTATGATTTTTCAACTTCGAAAGATGGTGTAGCTGATTGCGAACATATTATTTCTGGATCTGAAAAAGCACTTGCAGGTTTTAAGCCTCAAGATAATTGGGAAAATCTGATTGTGGATTATATGACTAATGGCGAGGCTGATACACAGTATATGGGCCATGATGCGATTATGAATGCTCAAAAATATTGTGCTACTGCCTTAAATCGTTTGCCTATAGCTGCTCAAAGTTTAATGCGAGGAGATCCTGCTATTCCTACTGAAATTGATGTTCTTGACGAATAGTCTCAAAATAACACGAATAAAATAACACGAATAAAATAATTAGTGTGAAATAATGAGTGTGAAAATATCATAAAATAATAGGAATATAGGATATAGAAGGAATATAGGATATAAAAAGATAAATAAAAGTAATTTTGGCAATTAGTTTGGCAATTAGTTTGGCAAATTTGTCGATGATTTTTGTAAAGGGGATAGTATGAATATCGCTACTAGCTTATGCGATTTAGAGTCGCTTAGCGAAGCTAAAACATTAGATGTGTATTCGAAAAATTTGAATGCAAATATATTTGATTCAGCGGATTCACAATCTGCTCCAGATTCTGGTTCTAGCACTGGTACTGCAATACTTGAGCGTCCGGAAACGGAAGAAGATGCGCGTTTAGACGATGGTGGAGATTCTGATCGTTTTGCTCATTACGTTGACAAAATGCAAGTTCAAAAATCAATGCTTACAGGTCGACCAGTAGTAGCCTTATGCGGAAAAGTGTGGATTCCTAAGCAAAATCCTGAGAATTATCCAGTATGCCCTGAATGTCAAAAGATTTACGATCAATTAGGGAAAATGGGATCATTCGGAATGTGAACAAGTCATAAAGCCATAAATAAGAGTACTCTTTGAGATTTTAAGGTTTAAATAATTTTAAGATTTTTATGAAGAGTGCTCTTATTGGCTTTGTGGGATTATAAGATTTCGTAATATTTTATTAGACTTTATTAGAATTTATTAGGCTTTATAAGACTTTTGTTATATAAAATTCAATAACAATCGAATAATATGTTCAGGAGTAACATAATATGGACGTACACTTCGTGTCATCCTTAGTAGTATGGATTATCGTCGCAATATTAGCAATATGGCAATTGTTGAGATGGATTCCTGCAGGAGCAGATAAATATAAGCCGCTTCCGTACATAATAGGATTGTTACCGTTTTCGTATATGCCGATACTTGTTATTGCGTTAGTTTCTGCGTTGCTTTCGATGAGAGAAGCGTTTTTTGCAAGTATAGTAGTTTTACTTGTTTCTTTTAGTTCTAATATTCCTTATGTGTTTTTTGGGATTAAAAGAATATTTACGGTTAATCGTAAAGCTAAGCCTTGTATAGATGAGTCCAGTGAATCTAAATTTAATACTTCTAAATCTAATGCAAATATACGCGTTATGACTTTAAATTGCCGTTATGGTCGTGCAAACGCAGAACAAATCATAGATATTGCGAAAAAATACAATGTTGACACTCTTTTATTGCAAGAAGTAAGTGAAACCTTAGTAAAAAAATTATTTGATTGTGACATTGATAAGCTTTTTACAACTCATCAAATAGGAGAAAAAAGCGCTAACGATAACGGCGGATTTAATGCGATTTTTACAAAATATTCTGTTCAAAAATCTTTAGGCAAGTCCATAAAATTTAATGCGGCAAATATCCCTTTAATAACAACAAAAATAGATAATATTACTGTTAATTTTGCTTCGGCTCACACAAAATCTCCGATGAGAGGATGCGCAGCGTGGAGCGAAGGAATACTAAGTCTTTCTAATATTTGCGAAATAGAAAAAGACGAAAATAGTAAGATTCTCACTGTTATTGCTGGAGATTTTAATTCAATTTTCGATCATCCAAGCTTTAGGAAATTATTAAAATCAGGATTGCGCGATACTGCAATAGAACTTGGAATGCGTCTTCGTACGTGGCCTGCTTGGTTGAGATGGCCTAATATAACTCTTGATCATGTGCTTTTTAAATCAAATAATTGTTTTGCTAAGCCACAATTTCATAAGTCGATTGTTATTGATGGTACAGATCATTTAGCTTATATTACTTATATTCGGTTAAGCGATTAGTCGATTAAGTAATTGAGCGATTAGGCGATTAGTGGATTTAATAGGCGATTAAGTAATTGAGCTATTAAATAATTGAGCGATTAACTATTTTTTATTTGATTTTTTACGAGTCCAGTATAAAGAGACACTTATAATGACAACTATGCTTAACAATACAGAGAACAAATCTTTAACAAAAGCCGCTTCTGGAATGCGACTTTATAACACTGCATCGCATACAATTTCTGAATTTAAGCCTATAAAACCTGGGCACGTTGGAATGTATGTTTGCGGTGCGACTGTTCAGAGTTCTCCGCATATTGGTCATATTCGTGCAGCAATAGCTTTTGATGTTATTCGTAGATGGATGCTTCGTTTAGGATATAAAGTCACTTTCGTGCGAAATGTTACGGATATTGACGATAAAATTATGAAGAAAGCTACGCAAGCTGGTCAAAGATGGTGGGAGCGAGCTTATATTTACGAAAGAGAATTCACTGAAGCATACAATACTTTAGGTGTATTGCCTCCTACAGTTGAGCCAAGAGCTACAGGCCATATTACAGATATGGTTGAGCTTATTGAGCGTTTGATTAAGCTTGGTCACGCGTATGTAATTAAAGATGATTCTGGAAAACCTACGGGTAATGTTTACTTCGATGTTCCAAGTTGGCAGCATTACGGAGAGCTTACGCATCAAAAGCAGAACGATTTGCAAAATACAAGTGACGATGCTTCACAAATTGCAGACGCTAAAGGTCCGAGTGTAGATAATTCTGCAGAAGATAAATACAATCCAGTTGATGCTGCTGACGCTTCGGAAGATAAGCACGATCCGCGTGATTTTGCTCTTTGGAAAGCTCCGTGTGATTTTGATCAAGATGATGCTAAATGGTCAACTCCTTTTGGAATTGGTCGCCCAGGATGGCATATTGAATGCTCGGCAATGAGTCATAGATATCTTGGAGATGAGTTCGATATTCATGGCGGTGGATTAGATTTGCGTTTTCCACATCATGAAAATGAGATGGCACAAACAACAGCAGCTGGTTGGAAGAGTGCGAATGTATGGATGCATTCTGCTTGGGTGACTGCCAAAGGTGAGAAAATGTCTAAGTCTTTGGGAAATGGACTTTCTGTGCCATCTGTTTTAGCAAATAATAGCCCTTGGGTTGTTAGATATGCTTTGGGTGCTGTGCAATATCGTGCAATGTTAGAGTGGTCTGATCAAGCTTTAGTTGAAGCTAAGTCTGCATACGATAGAATTATGAATTTCCTTGAAAGAGCTGGTCGCGTTTTAGGTGAGCAGCCTTCTAGAGATGAAGTTATTTCTGTCGATGCTGATTCATTGCCGGAAGATTTTACTCGCGCTATGAATGATGATATTAATGTTGCTGGCGCTCAAGCTGCTATTTTTGTTGCGATTCGTAAAGGTAATGCTTTGCTTAACGATGCTTTGCTTAAGGATGCTTCACCTAACAAGGCTTCACTTAAGGAAAATGCGAATAATAGTAATGCTGATTGCGAAATAATTAATAATCTTCGAAATTCTGTTATAAGCGTTAGAGCTATGCTCGATACTTTGGGATTAGATCCGTATTCTCAGCAATGGTCGTCTAATCTTTCTAAAGATGAGTCTTGCGAAAACAATAGTTCTGAGCATGAAGCGTTATCTGCTCTTATAAAATCTCAACTTGAAGCTAGAGCAAAGGCTCGTAGCGTTAAGGATTTTGCTACTGCAGATGCTATTCGTGATTCTTTGATTGCTTCGGGAGTAGTAATAGAAGATACTCCTAACGGGTATTCATGGCATTTGTTAGATAAATAAAAGTAAGATTTCTTTCTAAAACAGGTGATAAACAAATATATACAACCGCGCATGTTCATTCCAGCGCAATAGATAGAATAGAGAAACTATGGCAGTATTTAGTTCTTTAACAGACCGTCTTTCTTCTGCGTTTAAGAATTTACGCAGCAAAGGCAAGCTTTCTGATGCGGATATTGATGGTACGATTCGCGAAATTCGTCGTGCTTTACTTGATGCTGATGTGGCTCTTGAAGTAGTTAGATCTTTTACAGGTAGAGTTCGTGAGCGTGCTCTTGGGGAAGAAGTATCTCGCTCATTAAATCCAGCGCAACAAGTAGTTAAAATCGTAAATGAAGAATTAACTCAAGTGCTTGGTGCTGGTGTTGATAGACCTCTTAACTTCGCAAAATATCCGCCAACTGTAATCATGCTTGCAGGTTTGCAAGGTGCTGGTAAAACTACTCTTGCTGGAAAGTTGGGATATTGGCTTAAAGATTCAGGTCATACCCCTTTGCTTGTAGCTGCTGATTTACAACGTCCTAACGCTGTTACTCAGTTGCAAGTTGTTGGTCAACGAGCCGGTGTGCAAGTGTATGCTCCAGAAAAAGGCGTGCAAACTGGTGGAGATGACGTAGTTGTTCCAGGAAGTACGACTGGTGATCCTGTAAAAGTTGCTCGCGATGCAATTGATTTTGCGCGCGCAAAAATGTATGACACTGTTATTATCGATACTGCAGGTCGTTTAGGTGTAGACGAAGCGTTAATGCAACAAGCTCGTGATATTCGTGATGCTGTACAGCCTCAAGAAATCTTGTTTGTTATTGACGCAATGATTGGCCAGGATGCTGTTCGTACTGCTCAAGCATTCAATGAAGGCGTTGATTTTACTGGCGTTGTACTTTCTAAGCTCGATGGTGATGCTAGAGGCGGTGCTGCATTATCTGTTGCAAGCGTTACAGGTAAGCCGATTTTGTTTGCATCTACTGGCGAAGGTTTGAAAGATTTTGAAATCTTCCACCCAGATCGAATGGCTTCAAGAATCCTCGATATGGGCGATATTCTTACTCTTATCGAACAAGCTCAAAAACAGTTTGATGCCGAAGAAGCTCGTAAAGCTGCATCTAAGCTTTCAGAAGGTACATTTGGTTTTGATGATTTCTTGGATCAGCTCCAGCAAGTACGTAAGCTTGGCCCTATGAAGCAATTACTTGGAATGATTCCAGGTATGGCTCAGCATCGTAAAGAATTAGAGCAATTTGACGATAGTCAAATCGATAAGGCCGAGGCTATTATTCGTTCTATGACTCCAGCTGAACGTAGAAATCCTAAGATTATTGACGGTTCTCGTCGTGCTCGTATTGCAGCTGGTTCAGGATGTAGCGTTAGTGCTGTTAATACGTTATTGCAGCGTTTTGAACAAGCTTCAAAGTTTATGAAACGAATGGGTGGTGGAATGCCGGGAGCAGGCGGTATGCCTGGTTTTGGTGGACCTAGCAAATCAAAGCGTAAAGACAAGAAGAACTCAAAGAAAAAAGGTGGAAAGTCCGGAAATCCTATGCGTCGTGAAGCTGAAGAACAAGCATTACGCGCGCGCTTTAACGGATCTGGATCTTATAAGACTTCTGAAAATTCGTATGAGAATGATTACAACGAGAACAATCAAGAATATAATCAGCCTAATACGATGAGTCTTCCTTCAGGTTTACAGGATTTGCTTGGCTCAAAAGGTCAAGGTAATTTCCCTGATTTATCTCAAATGCCTGATTTGCCGCCAAACTTAGGAGAAGGATTAGCTGGTCTTTTCGGCTCAAAGTGATAAAAGCGTTTTAATATGATTATGGACGCGTAGCATGATTAGCAGTGATTATTCTCGTAGATTTTCTTATAGATTACGCTGGTTAACTGTTATACTTTCCGCAATATTAAGCGCTTCTTTAGTATGCTCTTATATTGCGCTTGACGTGTATGATGTTCTTCCAGGTCCTCTTACTGTATCAGCGCAAAAACATGCTACTGTTATTCAAAACCCACAGGGCGTTAGGTCTGTTCCTTATTTCGCTAATGGCGCGAGTGACGGTAGTCCGATAAATCAAAATGAAGCTAAAAAACTTATTAAAGAACTTGTAGAAACTGCTGGCGTTGGTAACGACGTTTCTGTAGTAATAGCGGATGCTAGTGGGAAAGTTGTTGCTTCTCATGCTCCTGATATTCCTAGAGAGCCAGCTTCTACAATGAAAACTTTAACAGCAGATGTTGCAACGCATGTGTTAGACATGGGTTCTACTTTAGATACAACTGTTTATTTATCTAATAACAATAATTCTCATATTGTTTTAAAAGGCAATGGAGATATGTTATTAGGCGTTGAAGAAAACGATATTAAGCATGTAAACGGTAGAGCTGGGCTAAAAACTTTAGCAGAAAAAACTGCCAAAGTTTTAAAGTCTCGCGGAATATCAGAAGTATCTCTTTCTGTTGACGATTCGCTTTTTGGGTCTAAGAGATTCCCAAGTCTTGTAAGTGAAAATGATTCAGAAGGTCGTTTTTATGCGCCAACTTCATCTATGGCTATAGATTGCGCTCGCCAGCGTGATTTTGCTCAATGGGTTAAAGCTGGTTTTGATGCTGATGATTTAGATGATTATCCTATTTTAGATAAAAATCCTGCAGAAAAAGTCGGTAAAACTTTTTCAAACTTGCTATCTAAACAAGGCGTTCAAGTAAACTTTTCTGGAGATATAAGTAAAGAAAAATCTTTGATTACTAATGAATACAGTCCGATTGCTCATATTTCATCTGCAACTTTAGGTGAAATTCTAGGATATATGCTTAGAAGATCAGACAATACTCTTGCTGAAGAATTTGGGCGTTTAATTGCTTTAGCTCGCGGGAAAAGTAATTCTCCAGAAGGAGGAACTATTGCAGTTAAAGAATCGTTGCGAGAACTTGGAATAAGCACAAACGGATTGCATATGTCTGATTGTTCCGGTCTTTCACCTAAGTCGACTGTGCTAGTTACTACTCTTGTACAAGCTCAAGCAGATAATTTGCGTTCAGGCTCAAGCCCTGCGGCTGCTCAAGGTTTATCTATCCCAGGTTTTATAGGTTCTGCTCGCAAACGTTTGCACGATGATTCTATTGTTGGAATGTTAAGAGTTAAAACAGGCGCTTTAGAACAAGTAACATCAATGTCAGGTAATGTAACTCGCAAAAAAGGCGGGACTCTTACATTTGCTGTTATTATTAACAATCCTACAGATTATTGGTTGGCTTTTAATTCAATAAGTCAATTTATAAAAAATCTTCCTGAATTATAATAAAAACATGGTGTATTCATCTCGTTGGCGTGCAGGTATAGGCGAATTAAGCCGTTGTTTTGACGAATTGCATTTAAATGTGCAAGGAAATCAATTCCTCCAGCATGGTACTCATGAGCCTTTATTCGATGCCCCTTTAGTGCTTATAGCTTGCTCAGGAGGTAGAGACTCCTTAGCTTTGGTGGCTTTAGCATCAAAAGTATGCGCTAGTAGAGGATTGAGATGCGCAGTAGTTATTGTTGATCATAATCTGCAAAGCTCTTCACATATAGTCGCAAATAATGCTGCTTTAGAGTGTGAAAAATTAGGTATTTCGAAAGATTTAATTTATATTGAATCAATTACTGTGAAAGATTGCGGAACAGGTGTTGAAGCTTCTGCGCGTGATGCAAGATATTCCGCTATTATTTCGCGTGCAAAATCGCTTAACGCTGCTGTTGTGCTATTAGCTCATACAGCTCATGATCAAGCTGAAACTGTTATTATGGGTCTTCGCGATTCTGCAGGATTAGAAGCGATAGCAGGTATGAGTGCGTTTATTGTACGAGATGGCGTGAAATTCGCGCGCCCTCTTTTACGAATCACTCGCGATGATACTACAGGTATTTGTGAAGATTGCTCAATAAAATGGTGGGATGATCCCACTAATGGTGATTTAGTTCCTTCAGATCAAGAGTTGGATAAAAAGTATCCTTTGCGCTCGCGAATACGACACACGCTTATGCCGTATATTTCCAGATTTTTCAATGCTGATATGGTGAATCTTTTAACGCGAGGCGCTGAAATTGCTCAGGACGATTTAGATTATATTAATTCACAAGTGGATGATGTTGCTTCTAAAACTATGAGCGTGGATTCTATGAATGTGAATTCTATGAGCGTGAATTTTGCAGACAACTGTTCTTCTGGGAATGTAGAAGTTATTTTAGACGTTAAAAAATTAAAAAATTGCCATATTTCTATTCGACGTCGTGTAATCGCACGCGCGCTTAATACTATGAATTTGCGATTTTCTTCAACTCATGTAAGCGCAATAGACGATCTTATAAATAATTGGCATGGTCAGAAAGCTGTTTCTTTGCCTAAACATGTTCAGGCGTGTCGTACGAGTGTTAAAAACACGCCCGTCATTCGTTTATGTAATTATAGTTAACATGCAGATTGCAGATATACGAGATGATATTGACTATGAATTAATTAGTCATGAAGACCTTATGAAGCGCATCCGTGAGGTTGCTGCTCAGGTTACTGAAGATTATAAGAACCGCGATATTTTGCTTGTTTCAGTACTTAAAGGTGCTGTTAATACTCTTGCAGTATTCTCGCAGGAATTAGGCCTTGATGCTCCAATGGATTTCATGAGTCTTTCCAGTTACGGTTCAGGTACTAAAACAAGTGGTCAGATTACTGTTCGCGAAGATTTAACTACTGATGTTCGTGGAAGAAATATTCTGATTGTGGAAGATATTGTAGATTCTGGCCGTACTTTGGATTGGTTGATTAAAGAGCTTAAAAGACGCGGTGCTGAAAGTGTTAAAGTGTTTGCTTTACTCACTAAGCCAGCTCGTCGCGAAGTTGAAGTTGATATCGCTTATACTGGCTTTGAAATTCCAGATGCTTTCGTAGTCGGATTTGGAATGGATTATGACGAGCACTATAGGAATTTAGATTCTATAGCAGTTTTGAAGCCATCTGTATACGAGTCTTGAGATTAAAAGTAGTGTTGTAAATATACTTGTTATGGTTGTTTTGCAACGCTACTTTTATAAAATACTGCCAATAATTTGATTGATGTTATTGTGCTAGTGATTTATGCTTTATATCAGTATTTATTTGTCTGAATTTATGTGTATCAATCAGGGAGTCTGAAAGGAGCCTTATTTATGGGCGCTTCTCCTATGGCACCACGTGGTCCAATGGGTAATCCTCTTGGTGGGGGTAATAACGGAAATCCGTTTGTGAATCCACGATCTCCACGTAAGGATAATGGTAATAAAAGTAATAAGAATGGTGAAAATCAAAATAATCGTAACGACAACGGCAATGATGAAGGTCGTAGACCGTTCTGGAAGTCGCCTTGGACTTGGATTATCGTTTTAGTTCTTCTTGCTGTTGCTGCATTCCAAATATTTGTGCATACAGGTCCGCAGAATATTGATACTAATGATGGTATTGCGCTGTTGAAGTCTCATAAGGCAAATTACGTAGAGATTATTGATAATAAGCAATTAGTTAAGCTTACTTTGAATGATAACTTCAAGAAGTTTGATAAGCGCAATAAGCAGAATCGTGATTACGGCAAAGAAGTACAGTTCTATTACGTTTTTGCTCAATCTAAAGATATTGTTAAGCAAGTTAAGGAAGTTGCTCCTGTAAACGGTTGGAATGTAAGCATTCAGCAGTCGGGTATTCTTTCTTACTTGTTCACTTCTATGCTTCCAATAATTATCTTCCTTGGAATGATTTGGCTGCTGTTTAGCCGCATGGGTAGTGGCGGTAGTCTTCTTGGAATGGGCGGCGCTCGTGGTCGCGGAAAGCTTATTGAAGGTAAAACTCCGAATACTAAGTTTACTGATGTTGCTGGCGAGCAATCTGCTGTTGAAGAAGTGGAAGAGATTAAAGACTTCTTGAAAGATCCTTCCCGATACAAGGCTTTGGGTGCGCGAATCCCTAGAGGCGTGTTGCTTTATGGCCCTCCAGGAACTGGTAAGACTTTATTGGCTCGTGCTATTGCTGGTGAAGCCGGTGTGCCGTTCTATGCTATGGCTGGCTCTGACTTCGTGGAAATGTTCGTAGGCCTTGGTGCTTCGCGTGTTCGTGAGCTTTTTGACGAAGCTAAGAAGAATGCTCCTGCAATTATCTTTATTGATGAGATTGATGCAGTTGGTCGTCGCCGTGGTAGTGGAATGAATGGTGGCCATGATGAGCGTGAGCAGACTCTTAATCAGTTGCTTGTTGAGATGGATGGTTTTGATAACGATACGAATTTGATTATCATCGCTGCAACTAATCGTCCTGATGTTTTGGATCCTGCATTATTGCGCCCTGGCCGTTTTGATCGTCAGGTTGCTGTTGAAGCTCCTGATTTGGAAGGCCGTGAAGCAATTTTGAAGGTTCACGCTCAAGGTAAGCCTTTTGTTCCAGATGTCGATTTGCATATGGTAGCTGTTCGTACTCCTGGTTTCACTGGTGCTGATTTGGCTAATGTGCTTAATGAAGCTGCACTTTTGTGTGCTCGTTCAGGTGCTCAGCTTATTGATAATCGCGCTATAGATGAAGCTATTGATCGAGTCCAGGCTGGACCTCGTAGAAGGTCAAAGGGTATGGCTTTGGACGAGTTGCGTAATACTGCATATCATGAGGGTGGTCACGCACTTGTTGCGGCTGCTTTGCATCATACGGATCCTGTTACTAAGGTAACTATATTGCCTCGTGGTCGTGCTCTTGGTTACACAGCTGTTATGCCTACTGCGGATCGCTATTCTGAATCACGAAATGAATTGCTTGATCAAATGGCTTATGCTATGGGTGGTCGTACAGCTGAAGAGGTTGTATTCCATGATCCAACAACTGGTGCTTCTAACGATATTGAGAAGGCTACGGCTATTGCCCGTAAGATGGTTGTTGAATATGGCTTCTCATCTAAGCTTGGCGCTGTGAAGTGGATGGATTCAGATGATGATTCTTCTGGCTCTATTGATTCCTTGCAACCTCGCAAGTTCTCGAATCGTACTGCTGAAGTAATCGATGAGGAAGTTCATAAGCTTATTGAAACTGCTCATACTGAAGCTTGGGAGATTATTAATAATAATCGCGACGTATTGGATGAGTTGGTTCGTCAATTACTTGTTAAGGAAACTTTGAACGAAAAAGAGTTGAAGGAAATCTTCGCTAATATTCGAAAAGCTCCTGAACGTAATTTGTGGCTTTCTAACGATCTTCGTCCAGATTCTGATATTCCACCTGTGGAAATTCCTGAATCTTTGAAGCGTAACGTTGCTGGTAAATCTAATTCTGATTCTGATTCTAATTCTGAAGCGGATACTAAGTCTGAGTCGGAGTCTGAGTCTAGGTCTGATTCTGATTCCAGCAATGTTGATAATCAATGATGTTTTAGGTGTAGAATATACAATAATAATTTGAGCGATTAGTAAATATTTTGCAATGTATTTTGCTTAATATTGTCGTTCAGTTGTTTTAGTTGTATAAAATATAAACATAAGATATCGATTGATAGATTCTCACGCTGATATGAGGGGGTCAACATGGATGCTATTAAATTTACGGGAATTCGCCCTATAGGCGGTAAAGCTCTTGTTGGCCCCTATCGTATTACTGGAGTTGACGTAATATTACGTCTTTTCCTTAACGCGGCTGTTAAAGGTGAAGTTGCTCAAACAGTTGATATAGTGCAAGTTACTCAACGCCTTGCTCGCGATTTGAAGTCTTGTGAGAAGGATTCGCATATTCTTGAGAATCCTTCTATAACTCTTGAACTTATTGCTGGTAAATTAGTTGAGTCAGCTTTGAGATCTTGGCAGGTTAACGAAGCTGAAATAACTGTTCATGCATCTTTTAATCAAGCTAATGATTGCTGTGCTGATAATGAAAATGGTACTGGCAATGAAAATAATGTTTCTAATGGTTTGGGCTTTGAATTAGACGATATTGCTGTAACTATTTGCAAGCAAGCAGATAATCTTGGCGATCCGCTTGAGCCGCAGATGACGTCGATGGTTAATCCAGCTTATCCTGATTATGATCTGGATTACGATGATTTTGACTACGAAGATGAAGCTGACGCTGGCAATGTAGTTGAAAATAGCGCTGTTTATGAAAATAGAAATGATAATGCAGATAATGCTGATAAAGCTAAAGACAACGCCGATTATGCAGATAGTAATGACGCTAACGATAACGGCGATAACGGCGATTATGACGACGATGACGACGACGAAAAATATTGGCCTGAATTATATAAGTCTGATTCTTATAAGCCTTACAAGTTTGGCAGTAGCGAAATAGAGTCTGATTCTGATTTAAAGTCTGATTCTGAATTGGATGAAAACGCAGATTCATCTGTTTCGCGAGGCGTTTCACACAATGTTCCACAAAATATTAGAAATAATTTTGGTAATAAAGACGAAATTAATAGCGAAAACAAAAGTGAAAATAGCACCAAGAACAACGTAAACAACGCAAACAACAACGATTCCGATAGTAAAAATGGATTAAATGAAATCGACTATCGAGATATTCGTAATCATATGCCTTCAATGAAGAATCTAGGATTTGTGCAGCACGGATCCTTCTTATCTTATGATGCTATTAATGATGAGCGCTTTGAAGAAATCTTCCCTAGATATAGCAATACAAATTACGATGATATAGATGACGATGGTACTGATAAGGAATATAAGCCTAGGGTTTCTGATTATTTCCCTATGCGCACAGTAACTATTGTTGTAATGAGGGGTCTTGCTAAGAATAAAACTCGATTAGCTATGTATGACACTATGGTTGCTTTTGAGCAAAGTAAGAAAATTATCATGCGTATTGATGGTATTTCTGCTTTGTATCTTTCAACTATAGGTAGCAATGATGAATATACTGCTGCATGCGTTGTTAGCTCTAATGTTGATGAGTATGAAACTATTCAGCGAGTTATAGAAGTTGCTAAAGCTCATGAGCCAGAGTTGAAAACAACTATTGTTGGAATGAGATTGTATAGCACTCCGCCAAAGGTCACTCAATCTGTTGATACCAGTATTTTAGATCCAAATGATGCTTCAATCGCATTACTACATCCTTCTGCAGCAGATTTGCGTCCGTGGTTGCAGATTGAAGAAGATGCTTTCCTTGACGGTAATCCTTTAGGATATCTAATTGCATTTACTGAAGATTCTGCTAACGTTGGTATTTACTCAGAACATTGGATTATGGGGAATTGCTGATGAAAGCTTATCGCACGCCTTGGTGGTATTTCGTACTTGGTTGCATTGCAGGACTAGCTCTTGGTGCTATGTCTGTTTCTGTAACCGAGTCAAGTTCGCTTGTAATTGCAGGCGCTCCTTGGATAGCCCTGGTTGTGCTTGTTTTCATTGGTATTGTGACGCTTGTGCTAGCATTGCAAACTCATCAATATGCAACAGCTAAACCTAAAGATCGTAAAATGCCTAATCACGCTCGTTCTGTTATTGCACTTATGCTTTCAAAATCTCTTGGTATGGCTTCTGCGATTCTAATGGGCTGGTATCTTGGGCAGATTTTTATGTCTATTTCGCATATTGATATTGTTGTATACGGCAATGTTGTTCGCGAATGTGCTATAGCTGCTTTTGTTTGCTTTTTAGATATGATTGTTGGAATTGTGGGGGAATGGTTATGTCAAATACCTCCAGAAGATCGCGGTGAATCCACTAATGATTCTCAAAGAGCTTCAGCTTCTATTTCGTAATCTTTTTGCGATAGATAAGCATGCGATAGATAAAACTATGATGGATAAGTCTACGTTTAATATGCGTGTATTTGATAGGCGTTTATTAAATATAAATCTTCGCGATTTTTATAAATTTTTTATTGTACTTATCGTAAGTTTTATGGTTATATCTCTTGGGGCATGTGAGCCTGAAGGTAAAGCTGTTGGGGATTCGGGAAGTATTAACGATATAGTCCATGATGGCGTCGATTTGAATGATATAAATATTTTCGTTTTGGGATCTTCGCGTTTT
The DNA here is from genome assembly GCF_049244095.1 of Gardnerella sp. KA00255. Taxonomy (NCBI): domain Bacteria; kingdom Bacillati; phylum Actinomycetota; class Actinomycetes; order Bifidobacteriales; family Bifidobacteriaceae; genus Gardnerella; species Gardnerella sp. KA00255. The sequence goes on along the minus strand of NZ_CP058374.1, from coordinate 733,364 downwards.
TCTCTTGATAATTACATTTTAGATGAGTGCAAAAAGTATGGTATGAAAGCTTCATATGTTGCACTTTTTGGTATTAAGAATTCCTCTAGTTCTGCTTATGATGCGCTTAAGGAAGCTACTTATCGTCAAATGTCATTAATAATTATTGATGAAATTGACGTTGATTCGCAAGATTCTGTTTATTCAAGTGAATCAGCTAAATCATCTGGTTCCAAAACTGAAGAAGCAGATAAAAAAGCAACTGAAAAAGCAACTGAAAAATCATTTGAAGAAGCTTTGCAAGATGTTCGTAGAGCAGGAATTCCGGTACTGCTTGTAAATCCTATTAAAGCTCCTGAAGATAGCACGCTTTATGCTGCTAAAGCGTATTCGAAAACTTATTTAGATAAAAAATCTATTTCGAAAACTAAATCAGCAAAATACGAATCGTTGCAAAATATAGTAAAGGCGTTAATTAACGATACTCCGCATTCAAGGGAAGTGATTATAGATGGTAGATAGTATTCGCAAACATTCAAAAACAAATTGCGATAAATCTGAAGCAGATTCAATGTCTAATATAGATCTTCCGGATGTGAAAGAATGCGGATTGCTAAGCAAGCAAGTTGAAGAAGCTGTATCTAAAGGCAATGTGAATGTTACAGCTAAAAGAACTTCTCGTTCTGTTGCAGATATTATACGAGCTAATGTTTTCACTTTATTTAATGCGATTATTTTTACTGCAATGGTTGTTGTATTAATAACCGGATCGTGGAAAGATGCTGTTTTTGGCGGTGTTATTTTAGTTAATACCGGCATAGGAATTATTACAGAGCTTAAAGCAAAACATACTTTAGATAAACTTTCTATTCTTATTGCTGCTCGCGCAATAGTTAGACGAGATGGTGAAAATAAACAGATTGATCACAAAGATATAGTTTTAGGCGATATTCTTTGGGTGCGTGCAGGTGAGCAGGTGCCAGCAGACGTTGAAGTATTGGATTCTTGGGGTCTTGAAATGGATGAATCCATGCTTACTGGCGAATCTGCTACTGTTCGTAAAGCTATTGGAGATTCTGTATATTCTGGATCTACTGCTGTTTCGGGCGTTGCTTTAACGAAAGTAACAGCTGTAGGAGAGCATAGTTATGCGTCTAAATTAGCTGCCCAGGCCAAGGTTTATACGAAAACAATTTCAGATTTAAGTCGTGGAATTAATACGATTTTGAAATATATGACTATCGTAGTTGTGCCGTTATGTGTTTTGCTAGTGTGCTCGCAGATGTATAAGGTTGGAGGATTTGTTGAGGCTTGGCACACTGGAGCATGGCGTGGGGCAATTGTTTCTGCTGTAGCTGGAGTTGTTGGAATGATTCCTGAGGGATTAGTGCTTCTTACATCCCTTAATTTTGCTGTTGCTGCAATGCGTCTTGCGCGTAAGAAGACTTTAGTTCAGGAGCTTGAATCTGTAGAAACCTTAGCCAGAGTTGATTGTTTAAATCTTGATAAGACTGGAACTATTACAGATGGCGGTATTGCGTTTGTTGGAGTTGAAAGTATTGGTAGTTTTGAATCTGATACTGAATCTGATACCGAATCTGAGATTGAAGCGGATATTAATCAGGCTCTTTATGATTTGTCGAATGAAGAAAATCCAAATGCTACCGGTAAAGCAATTATTGAAGGCTTGAAAGAAAGTGGCATTAAGCCGCGCGAAAATATTGTAAAAAGGCTGCCATTTTCGTCTTCTCGAAAGTGGAGTGCGATTTGCTATTCGCGTTCAAATGGCGAATTAGACACATGGTATATGGGTGCTCCGGAAGTTTTAATAAGCGCGTTTAAAAAATCCGATAATTCAAGCGAAGATTATTCGTCGATTTTGCAAAGAGTTAATTCCTATGCGCAACAAGGTGAGCGTGTGCTTCTATTAGCGCATATTTGCAATAAATCTGAGGTTTCTGCTTCTGAGGTTTCTGCTTCTGAGGGCCTTGATTTTAAGGGTTTTGGTTCTGAAAGTTTTGCAGATAATCCTACTATTTGCAAAGAAGCTAAGCCGGTTGCAATAATTCGTTGTTGTGAACGAGTGCGTGAAGATGCTTATAAAACTCTTTCGTGGTTCCGTGAACAAGGCGTACGTTGTCGTGTTATTTCTGGAGATAATCCTACTACTGTGGCCGCTGTTGCTGAAAAAGTTGGTTTAACAGGTAATCGTAAGCCAATAGCAATGGATGCTCGAGAGCTTCCAAGTGATATTAATGAATTAGCTAAAGTTTTAGATAATGTAGATGTTCTTGGTCGTGTTCTTCCAGATCAAAAGAAAGCGATTGTTCAAGCATTGCATTCTCAAGGTCATATTGTTGCTATGACTGGCGATGGAGTTAACGATACTCTTGCGTTAAAAGAAGCGGATCTTGGTGTTGCTATGGGTAATGCGGCTCCTGCTGCTAAAGCTGTAGCGCAAGTAGTTCTTGTGGATTCTCAATTTTCTCACATGCCGGATGTTGTAGCTCGTGGGCGACAAGTTATGGCAAATATGGAGCGCGTAGCAGGATTATTCTTAGTTAAAACTGTATATTCAGCATTGATTTCTGCAGGAGTTGTATTGCTGGGATTGAAATTCCCTTATTTGCCTCGTCATATTACTTATATTGGCTCGTTAACTATTGGAATTCCAGCGTTTTTGCTAGCTCTGGCTCCTAATACTCGTCGTTATATGCCTGGATTCTTAAAGCGAGTAGTACGTTTTGCTATTCCAAGTGGTTTGGCAATAGCTTTATCTGTGCTAGCTGCTTCTGTAATTGCTCCAAGCGTTTTGGGTATAAAAGTTCCAGATACTAACGTGATAAGAAATTCTGCGGCAATGCCTAGCATATGCGCTGTAATTGTTTTTGTAATAAGTATTTTAGTGTTATCTCGTGTTTCAAAACCAATATTCTCATGGCGCGGAATTATGGTCTTATGTTTCACTATTGCTGGGATTTTAGGCGCTTTTATACCATTTACATCACGATTCTTTGAATTGCATATACCTACGCATGGCATAGAGCTTATATTTATGCTTGTTGCAATTATTTGCGCAATAGTTTTATGGGTTTTGTGCTTATTAGTATCTAATTTGATTAGTTCAAAATTGATTGATTTGAAATCTTTAGATAATAAAGGTAAATAAGCAAATAAGCAAATAATCTAAGGAAAGCATATTTAAATACACGAAAATACATCAAAATATGTAGAAGTGTGTCGGAACGCGTTAGATTTATGTTTACAATAGAAATGTGTTCAGTATTTTAGAAATGTTTTCTGTTGGGGTTGGTCCTAGTTCTTCTCATACAGTGGGACCTATGCGCGCTGCTTATGCTTTTGTTAAGTCACTTAAAGATAAAGGCATATTATCTAAAGTTAATCATATAACTGTTACTCTTTATGGTTCGTTATCGCTTACTGGTTTAGGTCACGGTACAGATCGTGCTTGTGTAGCTGGTCTTGAAGGTAATCTTCCAGATGATGTTGATACAGAACATATGATGACTATTCGTGAGGATTGTAAAAAAACAGGTACTTTAACTCTTGCTCATGAGCATACGATTTCTTTTGATTACGATGAAGACGTTATTTTTGAAAAATGGAAGCGTATGGTTTCTCATCCAAATGGTATGCGATTTATTGCGAAAGATTCGGATGGGAATTTAGTTGATGAACAAGTATGGTATTCGATTGGTGGCGGATTTATACGTCAAGGTTTTGCCGACGATGCAATGATTGGATTGCACGATCGCGTTACCGAGCAGGACGAAAGTAATAAAACTGAGGATAGCGGCAAGGATAGCGCAGAGGATAGCGGCGAAAATAACGGCAAAGATAACACTGATACTAGTAGCGAAGATAATAAAACTAAAGATTCTACAGTTCCGTATCCTTTCACTTCTTGCGATGAGCTTATAAGAATTTGCCGTAAAGAACATATGTCTATAAGCGATGTCGTATGGCAAAATGAGTTAGCTTTACATGAAGGCGATTCGAATTATGTGAGGAATTACTTATTACATGTTTGGAATGTAATGAGCAAATGCGTGGAAAATGGTTGTAATTCAAAGCAGCCGATTTTGCCAGGCGGATTAGATGTTCCAAGGCGCGCTCCGCATATGTATGAAAGACTTGCTGCAAATTCGGATATGCTTAAGAGTAATCGCAGGAGAGTTGATTTAGCTTTAGAAAGTTCAGATTCTGCTTGGGTTAATCTTTTTGCGCTCGCAGTTAGTGAGGAAAATGCCGGCGGAGGTAGGATTGTAACTGCTCCTACAAATGGTTCCGCTGGAATAATACCGGCAGTTTTGCAATACTATTGGAGATTTGTTGATTCTTCTGATGAAGATGGCATTGTGCGATTTTTGTTAGCTGCAGGTGCTGTAGGGTATCTGTTTAAACGCAATGCTTCTATTTCTGGAGCGGAAGTTGGTTGCCAAGGTGAAGTTGGTTCAGCATGTTCTATGGCTGCAGCAGGATTATGTGAAGTTTTAGGTGGAACTCCTGAACAAGTAGAAAATGCTGCTGAAATTGGAATTGAGCACCACTTAGGTTTAACTTGTGATCCTGTAGGTGGATTAGTGCAAATCCCATGTATAGAACGTAATGCTATGGCTGCTAATACTGCAATTAATGCAGTAAGAATGGCTATGCTAGGAGATGGATCTCATATTGTAAGCCTTGATAAAGCTATTAAAACAATGAAAGAAACTGGTCACGATATGATGTCGAAATATCGTGAAACTTCAAAAGGCGGCTTGGCTGTAAACGTAGTAGAGTGTTAGATGTTTATGCATGAAGTAGTATCTTATTAAATCTTGCGCAATAGTCTAGCAAACGTAACAATTGGGTGCTAATCTAAAACACGCTACAAAAACTATGCAATTGTATAATTTACTGTTGTTAATAGCTTTTAATGATTTTGATAGAAGTTCATAAAGGAGGCAAAATGGTACAGGATATGCCAGAAGTACTTGCAGAATTTGGTACTACGCCAACGGTGACGTTCCCAACGTCTGAGCCGCCGGCTGGGCTTAAGATTGTTGAACTGGTTGAGGGCAATGGTCCTCTTGTTCGTGCTGGAGACACTGTGACTGTAAATTATCATGGTGTTGTGTGGGGTTCTGATAAGCCGTTTGATTCCAGTTTTGCTCGTCATACTCCTGCAAGTTTTGGTATTGGAGTCGGTCAAGTAATTCAAGGTTGGGATCGTACTGTTCCTGGCCATAATGTTGGTTCGCGTTTACTTGTTTCTATTCCTCCTGAGTGCGGATACGGAGATTATGGTGTACCTCAGGCTGGAATTCCTGGCGGCGCTACGCTCGTATTCGTTATTGATATTATTTCTACTCGCTGAAATTGCGTGAGAGTTGAGTTAGGAGATTGCTATGGAAGAAGAAAAGACGATTTTGTTAACGCAAGAAGCGTATGACAAGTTGAAGGAAGAGTTAAATTATCGCGAAGGAAAATATCGCGAAGAAATCACTGAGCGTATTGCTGCAGCTCGTGCTGAAGGCGATTTGTCTGAAAACGGTGGTTATCAGGCAGCTCGCGAAGAACAAGGCAAGAATGAAGGTCGTATTAACGAGCTTATTGTTAAGCTTCGTAATGCGAAAATTCTTGAAGCTCCTGAGGATGGACTTGTTGGAAATGGCTCGTTAGTGGTTCTTGAATTAGCTGGAACTGAGATGACTTATGTAGTTGGTTCTCGAGATATTGCTGTTGCTACTGAGTATGATGTTGTAAGCCCTGAGTCTCCAATCGGCGCTGCTATTATGGGCGCTCATACGGGAGATACAGTGACTTATTTCACGCCTAATGGTCGTCAGATGTCTGTGACGATTAAAAGCGCTCATCCAATGTCCTGAAATAATAATCTCTTGAAAGCAATAATGTCTTGAAATAATAATTTAGATATTTAAATATTTAGATATTATTTGTTTTAAGTAAAAACGACATTCGCTATATGCGGGTGTCGTTTTTTTTGTAAATTTCTTGCTATTCGTTAATTCTTAATTTTTTGTTTAATGAATAAAATCTAATGATATTTTTGCAAATTTTTATGATTTTTATTCATTTTATATAGGAATTTCATCTTCTAATAACGTGATTCCATTTTTGTTCATATTAATAGTGGTAAATCCTCCCAAAAAAATGTATTTTTTTACAAAAAAGTGGGGATTTTAGGTGAAGGGTGGAGTAGAATGGTGAGCATTGTGCACGTGGCATAGCGCATATTATTTAAGGAGGTGGAAGTATGGTACGTAATGCAAATCGTAAAGAACCGCAGAATAATGCCAATTCTTCCTCTGAAAATATGTCTGATGCCGTTCGTGATGCTCAGCAAAAGCAGATGCCACTGCCTAATCAAGAGCAGAGTGAATCCAATAATCGTGCCAATAATCAAAGCTATGTAGCTTATTCTCAAGGCTATTCAATTCCTTCAGCGCAATACTATTCGCAACAAGTTCCTCAGCAGGCTTTTACCACTCCTTTGCCTTCTGATCCTTCTTATATGTATTACGCTCAAGGAAATCAGCCTCAGCAATTTGCTCAGCCTTATGTTGTGCAGCCTTCTCAAGTGCCACAAATGCCTCAGCAATCTACGCAGCAAGTGCCACAAGCTACGCAGATGCCGTTGCAAATGCCGCAGATGGCGCAACAGATGCAACAACAAGCGATTTCTCCTGTACTTTTAGGAACTTATACGCCAAAAATTGACGGTAAGGGTCGTGTTGCATTACCAGCTAAATTCCGCGCTCAATTAGGAACTGGTTTTGTGATGGCTAAAGGCCAAGAGCGTTGTGTTTACGTGCTTCCAATGCAAGAATTCCAGCGTATTACAGCTCAGATTCAGCGCACTTCAATGAGCAATAAATCAGCTCGTGATTATTTGCGCGTATTTCTTTCTGGAGCTGTTGATCAAGAGCCAGATAAGCAAGGTCGAATTGTTGTTCCTCCAATGCTTCGCGAGTATGCAAATCTTGGCGACGAAATTGTTGTTATTGGCGTTGGTACGCGTGCTGAGATTTGGAATAAGACTGCTTGGAACGAGTATCTTGCAGATCGTGAACAAGGGTATTCAGATATTGCAGATGACGTATTGCCGGTGGTGATGTGATGACTGATCTTACCACCATTCACGAGCCGGTTTTATTACAAGAATGTGTTGATCTTGTTGCTCCAGCATTGAATCATGAAGGTGCTGTAGTTGTTGATTGCACTCTTGGTCTTGCTGGTCATGCAACAGCCTTCTTGAAAGCTGCTCCTGCCGCAACCCTTATCGGTATTGATAGAGATGCAGAAGCTCTTTCATTAGCTACTGAGCGTATGCGCAATGAGGGTCTTGAAAATCGCTTTATTCCAGCTCACGCAGCATTTGATGAAGTAAGCGATGTTTTGCGCGCGAATAACATCGACTATATTGATGCTGCTTTTATGGATCTTGGATTATCAAGTTTGCAAATCGACGAAACAGATCGCGGTTTTTCATACTCTCACGACACTGTTCTTGATATGCGAATGGATGTATCTCAAGCAACAACTGCCGCAACTATTTTAGCTAATTACGATGTTGATAGCCTTGTGAAGATTTTCCGCGATTATGGAGAAGAACGTTTTGCTGCTCCTATTGCTAGAAAAATCGTTGCAACTCGCGATGCTAATCCTTTAACTACTTCTAGTCAGCTTGTTGATTTAGTAGATAGCGTTATTCCAAAGGCTCATCGTGCTCCAGGAAATCCAGCTAAACGCGTATTCCAAGCTTTAAGAATTGAAGTGAATGGCGAATTGGATAAGCTTGCTCGCACTTTGCCTCAATTGACTTTGAATCTTCGTAAGAATGGTCGAATTGTTGTTGAATCTTATCATTCTTTGGAAGATATTACTGTTAAGCGCTTTATGAATCAGGGTTTAACAGTTGATGTTCCAGATAATATGCCTGTTATTCCGCCTGACGCTCAGCCGTTCTTTGCTTCTTTAACTCGCGGAGCTATGAAAGCTTCTTATGAGGAAATAGCTCGTAATACTCGTTCTTCATCTGTTCGTTTGCGTGCTGTTGAGTTGCAACGTGAATTACCTGATCGTTGGATTAAGCGCTTAGAAAATGAGGCTTCTGGTCTCTTATCTTTCGATGGAAAGTCTGCTTCTAATCGCGCTAATCGAAGCAAAGGAGGTAGATAAATGGTGAAATTCTCAGCACTAAAGAATCGTTTGCCACGAATGTCCTCCTCTGCTTCTTCTGCTCCTGCAGGTCGTTCGTCTGAAAAAGATGCGCGCAATCGCAGTGATTACTCAAGCTCAGCAAGTCAATCTCATTCTCGTTTTGAGAATAGCAAAGCTTCTATTTTAGATCACTTTAATAGGGTTATTGCTTGGAGCAATAGGAGTATGGTTCCGCTTTTTAACATAGTTATTATTGTTGTTTTCTTTGTTACAACATTAACAATTTCTTTGTTAATTCGTACTCGCATGACTGAGATTTCTTTTGCTCAAGCGCAAGTTCAGGAACATATAGTTGAACTTCGTCAATCAGTTGAGGACAAGCAGACAAAATTGGATTCGTTAGAAGCGCAATTGCCTGTTAGAGCTCAAAAAATGGGCATGATTCCTCCTAAAGACACTATTGCAATTGATCTTAGTGATTATGCGAAAAAGGGCGATAAGACTAAGTCAAAGTCTAAGGACGATAAATCTAAGGGTGATAAGTCCAAGGTTGATAAATCCAAGGGCGATAAGTCAAAGTCAAAGAATGACAAGACTAAATCTAAGCCTAAGGAAAATAAGCCTAAGAACGACAAGTCCAAGACTGATAAATCTAAGGCCAAGAACGAAAAGTCCAAATCCAAGAACGACAAAACTTCAAATAAAACTTCATCATCAAATACTAAGCAGCAACAACCAGCAAAACAGGAGAAACGATAATGCTTAAAGCTATTAAGAATTTCCTATCTCGCTATAGTGTATTTACTCGTAAATGCATGGTAATTATGGTACTTTTTGTGTTCCTCGCTGCAGGAGCAATAATTAAGCTTAGTTCTACGCAAATCGTGAATGCACGTTCAACTGCTGAAGCTGCACAGGAAGAGCGTAGTAGAGTTCGCCCTATATTGGCCCGTCGCGGTCGAATCCTCGACGCTAATGGAGCAGTTTTGGCACAAAGTGTTGAGCGATACAACATAATTGGTGATCCTTTGAATGCTCAAGCGTTTAAACCTACTCCTTGCAATGCTCAAACTAAAGGTAATTGCCATTCTATTGATGGAAAGCCTGTTGAAGGCACTGGTGCTGTAGCAGTTGCTCGTTTGCTTGCTCCAATTTTGCATATGTCTTCTATGGAAATCGGCGGAAAATTAGCCGGTACTGGTCGCTATATGCTTATTAAGCGCAATGTAACTCCTGAAGACAAGCGTAAAATCGACAATTTAAATTTGTCTGGCTGCATTTATGCAGAAAAAAGTAGCGAGCGCGTGTATTCAAGCGGTCATATTTTAGGCTCTCTTATAGGCGCAGTTTCCGATATTAGTGAAACAGATATTAAGGATACTAAAGGTCGTAAGGGTGATATTGGCGTTGCTGGTCTTGAATTAACTCAAGATAAGCAATTGACTGGTGTTGATGGATATCAAAGCTATCAGGGTAATAGCACTGGTGCTCAGCGCATTCCAGGAACTGTTCTAGAAACGAAGCCTGCTGTTAATGGCAATGACATTAAGCTTACGATTGATAGCGATGTCGATTGGTATGTTAAAAAAGCTTTGATGGATGGCAAGAAGAGGTACAAGGCTGCTTGGGGAATTGCAGTTGTTCAAGATATTCATACAGGCGAAATTCTTGCTATAGAAGATACAGATAATATTGATGCAGGTACTGTAAATGCTAAGCGCGTTGTTTCTCGCGCTGTTAGCCAAACTTTCGAGCCTGGTTCTGTTGGAAAAGTTTTTGCAATGGCCGGAATGGTTCAATCTGGAGCTAGAAAGCTCGACGATAAATTCTCTGTTCCTGGAAGCATTAATGTAAATAATCAGCAATTCCACGATTCTCACGCTCACGGTGTTGAACGTTTAACTTTAGCTGGAATTTTGCAGCAATCTTCTAACGTCGGCATGATTCTTGCTGGAGAAAAGTATCCAAACAATAAGCGTTATGAATTCCTTTCAAGATTTGGTATTGGACAATATACTGGTTTGAATTTGCAAGGCGAATCCCGTGGTATGTTGCCAAGCGTTCAATCTTGGGATATTCGTAAGCAGAATACTGTTTTGTTCGGTCAGGGATATGCAACTAACGCTTTGCAAGTTACTAACGCTATCGCAACTATTGCTAATAAAGGCGTAAGGCTTAAGCAGTCTATTATTAAGTCTGTGATTGATCCTAACGGCAATGTTAGTGAGCATAAGAGGCCAGAAGGAACGCGCGTTTTAGATGAAAAAGTAGCTGCGCAAATGCTTAATGCAATGGAAAGCACTGCTGAGTTCTATAATAAATTTGTGTCTGTTGATGGATATCGTATCGCTGCTAAGAGTGGTACTGCAGAAGTAGCTGGTGGAGCAGGTAGGAGCCTTACTTCTATTGTTGCTGACTGCGCTGGAATTATTCCTGCAGATAATCCTCGATTTGCCATAACAGTAGTATTTAGAGATCCTGAAGGGACGTTCGGCGTTTATACTGCAGGTCCAGTACTTAAGTCTATTGCTGGATTCTTAATGCAAAAGTATGAAATTCCAGCGTCTACTCGTCGATCTAATGCTATTCCTGTTAAGTGGTGAGTGTTATTTATAAATGCGAGTATAAATATGAATGCTGTTGATGAATTTTCAAGAACGAGAGTGACTTTAGGCTATGCAGCTGAGAACTATGGTTTTGAAGTAGTGCCGTCGTTTGCTACTGATGTTACTGTGACTTCTTTTGCTGACGATGTACGCAAAGTACGTCCTGGGTCTTTATTTGCTCCGACTTCTCATGTTGATCGTCGTCAATTAGAGGCTGCTCGTGATGCTGGAGCGTATGCTGCTTTAGTTCCTCCAGAATTGAGATCTGAAGCTAATAATATTGGTTTGCCGCTATTAGTTTCTTCACCAAATCCTGTTGCTTTCGGAAAACTCGCATGCGATATTAATAACGATCCTTCATCGTGTGTTGCTACGTTTGCTGTAGCTGGTGATGATGACGATGATATATATGCTAACGTTATACGCTTAGCAGATTTCCTCCATATGCTTGGAAATCCTATTGGCATTATTAGCGCAGCAGGATCTTCGTCGCTGCAGCGTGATTTAGCTTTAGAGTATCCGCTTGGTATTGCTGATTTACAGCATAATTTGTCTGTTTGCGTGGAAGATGGTGCTGCTGCGGTTGTTATTGCTTTGAATAGTGCAACATTGCAAAAAGATGCATTGCAATCTGTGAATATAGATGTTTTGGGTGTTGAAAGTGAAGAAAAGCGTAAGGTTTCTATAGTGCCTAAAAATCCTTTAGAAATCCCAACTCCTCCTGAAGATTCACATTCTAATATTTCTTCTTCAGAAAATGTGAATGATAAAAATGAGTTGTTAAACGGCAAGGATGATGAAGTTCTAATAAAGAAAGTTGATGTAAAGCCTGTTGTAAGCTTCTATTCTTTGCAACAACGCTATGGTTTTTATTGCCGTGAACGTTCTTATTGCATAACTAGAAGCAAGGAATCTGACGAATTAGCTCAATTAGATGATCAAATTGGAACTAAAGATTTGCAGCGTCATTTATCACTTTCAATAGCAATGGTATTGGCTGCAGGAGTTAGACGTGGAACAATTAAAAGTGCTCTTCGTGTGTCGCATGAATTGCATTGATTATGCTTGTGAAAGTTGGAAATTAATAAGTTGAAATTTTGTTGCGTTACGATGGCTAAAGTTACGATTGCTAAACTTGCGATAGCTAAGCTTACGATAGCTAACGTTATTAGGAGGATTGATGGCTTGCTGCAAAGGCACTGATAAGAGCGAATCTCATGCTGAAATGATGCGCATGAGCATAAGTGAAATCGCTCAAGCGGTGCACGGTGTTGTTAATGTCGACAACGCGTATGATTGTGATCAAGTTTTTGCAATTGCTACATGTAGCGATTCAAGAGAAGTTCATGAAGGCTCATTATTCGTAGCTTTTCGCGGAGAACGCGTAGATGGTCATGATTATGTGAACAAAGCTGCAAAATCTGGGGCTGTTGCAGCGATTGTAGAACATGTTGTGCCGGATGTGGATCCTAACTTTGCTCAGATTGTTGTTGAAGATTCAGTAAAGGCTTTAGGATTGCTTGCAAAACATAATATTGAGCGTCGTAGAGAATGTGATTCTGAGTTCAGCATAGTTGGTGTAACTGGATCAGTCGGAAAAACTACTACTAAAGATATGCTTCACGCTTTGCTTTCAACTTTAGGTGAAACAGTTGCGCCTGTTGGATCATTTAATAATGAAATAGGTCTTCCTTTAACCGCCTTACGTGTTGGCGAAAATACACGATTTTTAGTTGCTGAAATGGGAGCTAATCATGTTGGAGAAATCGCATATTTAACTAATATCGCTCCTCCTGATATTGCTATCGTCTTAAAAGTTGGAGTTGCTCACTTGGGCGAATTTGGCTCTGTAGAAAAAATAGCACAAGCAAAAAGTGAGATTGTACAAGGCTTAGTTCCTCACGGTGTGGCTGTTTTGAATGCGGATGATAGTCGTGTAGCTGCTATGCAATCTTTAGCTGATGAAGATAAAATACGTTGGTTTGGAATTAAAAATAAAAAATCACAGTATTGCATTATTGCTGAAGATGTGAATTTAGACGAATACGGTTGTGCTTCAGCTGTATTTAAAGAGTTTAATGCAAGTGAATCTGGCGTTAGTGAATCTGAGTCTAGTGAATCTGGCGTTAGTGAATCTAAATCGCATGAATCTAGCCAAAATATTCATCTTTCAATCCAAGGTGAGCATAATATTATGAACGCTCTTGCTGCAGCAAACGTAGCCAGATATTTTGGCATGCAGTGGAGCAGCATAGCTAGCGTATTGAAGAATATTTCTCATATAAGCCCCCATCGTATGCAAATTTCAACTGTTTGCAAAAATAATCAATCTTTTACTCTTATTGACGATTCTTTTAATGCCAACCCTGATTCAATGAAGGCAGGTATTAACGGATTATACGCTTATGAGAATAGTTGCAATCACGATACAGAGATTTTCAGAATTGCTGTTCTTGGTTCCATGTTAGAGCTTGGAAAAGATGAAAATATTCTCCACGAAAATATAGGAGAATACGCTATTGAGCACAATCTTGATGCTGTAATTGCAGTTGGGTCTAGTACTTCTAAAGATTTAGATAATTTAGCAAAATATATCTATGAAGGTGCTAAAAAAGCTTGCGATAATCTTCCAGAAAATTCTTCAAAAGTAGAAGTATTTTATGCGCATGATGTGAGTGAAGCCGATGAAACAGTTTGGTCGCTTGTTGCGCAACATTCGCGTAGTGTAGTGTTATTAAAAGGATCTCATGCATCTGGTTTGAGTGCGTTGGCTGAAAAGTGGGATTCTTTGCAATCTCTGCCTGAGAAAACTAAGGTTGAGGATTGCAAAGCCTGTGAACAAATGGAGGTTAAGCGTTGATTGCTCTTATAGTGGGAATCGTAGTGTCATTGTTAGTAACAATCATTGGCACTCCTCTTTTGATTCGCTTAGTTAACCATTTGCATTACGGGCAATATATTCGTCAAGATGGTCCACAATCGCATAAACTTAAGCGTGGAACTCCAACAATGGGCGGTGTTGTTATAAATCTGTCTGTTGTTGCTGGGTGGGCTGCTTCAGCGCTATATCGTTATATTTCTGTTAATCGTGCTCCTTCGTGGTCTGCAGTTCTTGTATTATTTGCCATGCTTTCAATGGGCTTGCTTGGATTTATAGATGATTTCGCAAAAGTTCGTAAAAAGCAGAATTTGGGTCTTTCGGTAGGCGCTAAACTCACTGGTCAGATTATTTTCGCAAGTTTATATGCTTTGCTAGCTCTTTTGCTTCCAACTCCTTCAGGATTCCCAAGTGCTCAAATGGGCATGAGTTTTATAGAAAAACCATTCTTTAGTTTTTCTATTTTTGGAAGTGTAATAGGAACAATCGTATTTATTATTTGGGTTAATTTCCTTATGGCAGCATGGTCAAATGCTGTGAATTTGACTGATGGTTTGGACGGTTTAGCTTCCGGATCTTCAATGATTGCTTTTACTGGATACGCTCTTGTAGCTTTTTGGGAATCATACCATGTTAGAGGCGGAGTAAGGCCTGGATTCTCTTATGCTGTTTCAGATCCTCTTGACTTAACTATTATTGCTGTTTGCGCAGGAGTTGCATGCTTCGGATTCCTTTGGTTTAATTCAAATCCTGCTCAAGTATTTATGGGCGACACCGGTTCCTTAGCTTTAGGCGGATTATTTGCCGCGCTATCAATCGCAACTCATACAGAATTTTTAGCAGTACTTTTAGGCGGTTTATTCGTTATAGAAACAATGAGCGATGTTATACAAGTTGGATGCTTTAAGTTAACTCATAAGCGAGTATTTAAAATGGCTCCAATTCATCATCACTTTGAACTTGCTGGTTGGACGGAAACTAAAGTCGTTGTTCGTTTCTGGATGATTGAGCTTATGTTCGTGCTTTCTGCATTGATGTTATTCTATGCGGATTGGGCTGGACGTACAGGATTGTTGATTTAATCAAAATCTTTAAAAGTATGTTATTAATTTAAAGTAATTTAAGGATGGCGAATATGGAAGGCGTTTCTAAAGATTGTCGTAGTGAATTCCAATTCCATAAAGTTCTTGTTGCTGGTTTAGGTGTTTCAGGCCGTGGTGCCGTTGAAGTTTTGCGTGCAATAGGTGCAACTCCTATTAGTGTGGACGAAAATAAGCCTGACGCAGATTTGCATAATTTTAATGAAATTAATTGGTCGGATATCGATGCTGTAGTAACGTCTCCAGTTTTTAATCCTCGTACGCCATTTTTGCAAGAAGCTGCAAAACGTAATATTCCTGTAATGAGCGAAGTTGAGCTTGCTTGGCGTATTCGCGTAAACTCACAAAAAACTAATTCTCCTGCATTATGGGTTGGTATTACTGGTACTAATGGAAAAACGTCTACTACAGAAATGACGTCTTCTATGCTTTGCGCATGCGGTTTGAACGCTCCTGCGGTTGGAAATATTGGTCAATCTGTATCTCATGCAGCTTTAGAAAAAAATCATGATGCATTATGCGTTGAGCTAAGCTCATTCCAATTGCATTTCACAGATTCTTTAAGTCTTGATTGTGCGGCGATTACTAATATTGCTGCTGATCATTTAGATTGGCATGGTGGCATGGATGCGTATGCCAAAGATAAATCTAAAGTTTTTAATCGCGTAAAAAAAGCGCTAGTTTATAATGCTCAAGATTCTAGAGTTACAGCTTTAGCTCATGAAGCCAAAGTTGGAAATGGTTGCAAGCTTGTAGGTTTTACTTTGGATTCTCCTAAAAGTGGAGAAATTGGCGTTGAAAACGGATGGATTGTAGATAGAAGTGGAATTTCTGGTAAAGAAATAGGCGAAGCTAACAAGATTGTTCTCGTCAAAGATTTAAAGCATTTATGCGAGCCAGACGGCACGATTTATCCGCATCTATTAGCTGATGCTTTAACTGCATTAGCTTTAACTCTTGGATTAAATGTAGACCTTAGTGAAGCAGTTCAAGCGTTATGCGAATTTGCTCCTGGAGGGCATAGGATTCAAACAGTTGCAACTTTTGAATCTCAAGATGGACTTTTTGAACATAGTATTCGTTTTGTGGATGATTCTAAGGCTACTAATGCGCATGCTGCTGCTGCTTCGTTGTCAAGTTTTGCTAAAAAATCGGTTGTTTGGATTGCTGGTGGATTAGCAAAAGGTGCTCATTTTGAAGATTTAGTTTCTTCTCAAAAAGATATTATTAAAGCCGTTGTTGTTATTGGCACAGATCAACGTCCTATTATTGAAGCTTTGCATGCTTCAGATGCTGATATTCCTGTTTCAATAGTTTCTCCGGACGGATCCTCTGTATGCTCTTATGAAAAAATAGATGATTCTTTGCTTAAAACTATTGAAAATAATCCTGTAATTGCTTCTAGTGCATCACTAGGTGAGAATGTTATGCACAACGCTGTGGAAGCTGCTGCTAGCTACGCTAAGGCGGGCGATGTTGTGCTTATGGCTCCTGCCTGTGCTTCAATGGATCAATTTATTTCTTATGCAGACCGCGGTAATCGTTTTGCTAAGGAAGCTCAACGATGGGTACAAAATCATGTCTAGCAACAAGTTATCTAATATTTTGAACGCTTTGAAGCGTGGTGTTAGTGGTGTTGCTAGGAATGTTGGTAAGAATGTTAGTAGCGCTGCTAAGAATGTTAAAAACAATATTGAGAATATTGGAAATAATATTGGGAATGACATCGGCAACAATATTGGATTAGGCAAAAATAAATCTAATAAAACCAATAGCAAAGATAATAAAACTTATAAATCCGATAAAACTAGCAAATCCGATAAAACTTATAAAAAACCGCGAAAGTCAGCTTTTAGTAAATATATCGGTGTGCGCAGTATTTTTAACCCGGTATGGTGCTTGTATGGCCTGCGTTTATCTATAGCTGTTCTTTCAGTATTCGGCGTTTTTATGGTTATTTCTAGTTCGTCTGTGACGTTAATTAGTAATAATCTTTCACCGTGGGCACAGGGCTTAATGCAAGGCCGTTTTTGCATTATTGGATTCGTAGCGTATATTGTTTTAGCTTGTATGCCGCCTAATTTTTATAAGAAAAAAGTAGGCGTTATATACATAGTTGCTGTTGTAATGCAAGCTTTGACTTGGATGCCAGGTTTAAGGCACGAAGTTAATGGTAATGCTGGTTGGATTAAGATTGGACCTATTACTTTACAGCCAGCAGAAATCACTAAACTTGCTTTGTGTATCTGGCTGCCGATGGTATTAATTGCTGCTGCAAAGCGTTATAAACATATTGGTTTTAAAGCTTATTGGCCGGTTCTTTCAAGTCTTGCAGTACCGCTTTTGCTTATTGTTGCTGGTAAGGATCTTGGTACTGCGCTTATCGTAATTTTTATAGCATTTATATCTTTCTTTATTGGCGGATTCCCTATAAAAGGTCTTTTAACAATTACTTTATTAGCTGCGCTTGGCGTGTTGTTAATGGTTGTAACAAGCCAGAATCGTATGCGAAGAATTTTTGCTACTCTTTATGGTTGCGATGCTAAAGATATTCGCGGAGTTTGCTTCCAATCAATACACGCTCAATACGCTATGGCTTCTGGAGGATTTCTAGGAGTAGGTATTGGTAATTCTCGTGAAAAATGGAATTATTTGCCTTACGCGCATAATGATTTTATTTTTGCAATTATTGGCGAAGAAATGGGATTCTTAGGTGCCTCTATTGTTATTGCGCTTTATGTTGTTATTGGATGGTGTTTGATTGTTTCCGCTATAAAATCGCGCAGTAGATTTATTTCTATGGTTCTTGTGTGCATTGCGGCTTGGATTGTTGGTCAGGGTTTGGTGAACATTCTTGTTGTTGTGCAATTATTGCCTGTTATGGGCGTTCCTATGCCGTTTGTGTCTGCAGGTGGATCATCGCTTGTTATGTGTTTGGCTGCAGCTGGAGTTGCGGATTCGCTAATACGAGCAAATTTGCGCACGCTTATATCTGATAGTTCAGTCGATGGCACTTTTAGCACACGTGCATTTAGCTCAATAGCGGACGGTCCAAATGCGGATGGGTTGAATGCAGATGGTCTAAATGCGGATGGTCTAAATAAAAAAGGATTACATTAAATTAAAGATTTAGTATGAGATTTAGAAAAATCTAATGTGAGATTTATTTGGAAATCTAGTGTAAAATATTAGGAAGTTTTGTGATATTTCCATTGTGTTTCAATGTGGATTAGGGGTATCAATGGTAGCAAGTATTAAATCGCATGCGCATATAGTTCTAGCAGGAGGCGGAACTGCAGGGCACGTAAATCCGCTATTAGCAGTAGCAGATGCCATAAAAGAGCGTGATGAAGATGCTTTAATTAGCGTTATAGGCACTGCTGTCGGCTTGGAAAAAGATTTAGTTCCTAAAGCTGGATATGAGCTTGATGTTATAGAAAAAGTACCTTTCCCGCGTAAGCTGAATATGGACATTATCAATTTCCCATTTAAGTGGTTACGCGAGCGCAAAAAAGTGCGTGATATTTTAATCTCTCGCAAAGCTGACGTTGTTGTTGGTTTTGGAGGATATGCTTCAGCTCCGGTTTATGTTCAAGCGCATGCACAGAATATTCCTATTGTTGTTCACGAGCAAAACGCAAGAGCTGGTATGGCAAATAAATTAGGCTCTAAATGGGCTGCTATGGTTGGATCAGTTTATGAGTCAACTGGACTTAGAACCAAGTCTGGCGTTAGTGTTGAAAGAGTTGGTTTGCCTTTGCGTCCTGCGATTTCGCAATTGTGCATTGAACGTTCTGCTGATTGTTATGCTGCGCGCGTAGAAGGTGCTTCGCATTTGGGATTAGATCCTTATCGTCCAATAATACTTGTTACTGGTGGTTCTCTTGGTGCTGCAAGTATTAATCGCGCTGTTGCATCTGCTTCCGATGATCTACTTAAAGTTGCACAAATCATACATCTAACGGGTCGAGGAAAAGCAGAATCAGTTAGAGCGTTAGTATCCGTGCATTCTAGTTCTTCGAATATTAATGATATTAAGCCTGAACATGCAGGTCTTGGGGATTATCATATAGCGGAATATTTAGAGCGAATCGATTGGGCTTTTGCGTGTGCTGATTTAGTTATTTGCCGCGCTGGTGCTGGTACCGTGGCAGAAATTTCAGCTCTTGGATTGCCTGCAATATATGTTCCTTTGCCTATTGGTAATGGCGAGCAGCGCTTTAACGCACAACCTGTTGTTAATGCTTCTGGTGCTGTTATGGTAGAAGATTCTGATTTTACGGATAAATGGCTGAGAACTGAAGGCGTGAAGTTGTTAAGCGATAAGAATCGCTTAGAAGATATGCGCGATAAATCGTGGAGATATGGCATTCGTAATGCTGCAGACGTTATGGCACAGAGAATTCTTGAAATAGTTGAAGAAGGAAGAAAATAATTATGAGCGAAATTGCAAGTGGTAATCCTGCTAATGGGGATGCTGTTGATTCTATGAATGGGGATGCTGGGAATTCTGTTGATTCTGTAGATACAGTGCGTCAAAATTCTATGGATCCTGTGCGTGAAGCTTTCGATTCCAATCAAACTATATCTTCCTTAGGGCGTGTTCATTTCATCGGAATCGGCGGATCCGGAATGAGCGTTCTTGCACAAATGCTTCATGAAGATGGTGTGGAAGTAAGCGGCTGCGATCGTGAAGAAAACGATCATACTAAGCATTTTCGCGATTTGGGAGTCAAAATTTATATAGGTCAGTCAGCTTCACACGTTCATGACGCAGACGTAATTGTCTATTCGAGCGCGATTAAGCCTACTAATCCAGAGATTGTTGAAGCTTTCAATAAAGGCGTGAAAATAGTTCACAGAAGCGATATTTTATCTTTGCTTCTAAGAGAAAAGCGCGGAGTTACTGTAGCTGGAGCGCATGGTAAAACAACCACTAGCTCATTGCTGTCTCATATTCTTACAACTCAAGGCGTGGGGGAGTTAGCTGACCCAAGTTATGCTATTGGCGGATCGATTCAAGCAGATAATGGTGCTGTATTGGATGGGGGTCATGCTGGATCTGGATCTGTAATGGTTGCTGAAGCTGATGAATCTGACGGTAGCTTTGAAAAATATCACCCTTATATTTCTATCGTCACAAATGTTGAAGCAGATCATTTAGATCATTATGGTAATGCTGAAAATTATCGTGCAGCTTTCGTAAAACATCTTTCTAACGCTGAAAATCATATAGTTTTGTGTGCTGACGATGAAGGCGCTCGCATGGTATTGGAGAAGTTGCCTGAATCTTTGCTTTCTAAGACTATTGTTTACGGATTGGCAAAAAATTGGCCTAATGAAGTAAGTAAGCGTGTTTCTGATTCTGTTTTGTTTGCTGGAATTGAGCATGAAGATGAGAAAGCTGGTAGCGGTAAAGAAGTATTTTCATTGAAGCTGCCGGCAAAGATTGCTGGCTGTGGGTGTGCTCGTGTTGATGGTGGTTGTGAGTGTGCGTGTGTTGATGGCGAGTCTGCGTGTGTTGATGGCGGTTGTGGGTGTGCGTGTGTTGATGGCGATAATGCGCGCGTTTTGCCTGTAAGTTTAATGATTCCAGGATTGCATAATGCTCGTAACGCTTCTGCGGCTATTATTGCGGCAATACTATTGGGCTTAGATCCTGATCTTGCCGCCAAAGGTGCATCGGATTTCCGTGGTGCTTCTAGACGATTTGATATTCGCGGATGTGTTAATAACGTTACTGTAGTAGACGATTACGCGCATCATCCTACTGAAATTGAAGCTTTACTTAAGGCCGCTCGTAGAAAGTACCCTGATTCTAATATTAGAGTATTATTCCAGCCGCATTTGTTCTCTCGCACGCGTTCGTTTGCTCACGAATTTGCTTACGCTTTAAGTTTTGCGGATGACGTTATTGTTACTGGAATTTTCCCTGCGCGCGAAAAGCAAGAGGATTTCCCAGATATTCATGCCGATACGATTGTTAATGCTTCTCATGAAGACGGTTTGAAAACTCGCATCGAAGCTGTAGAAGATATGAATGAGGCTGCTGAGATTTTGAGTAATCGCGCTAAGTCTGGCGATGTTCTTTTTACTGTTGGAGCAGGAAGTATTACTAATATGACATCTGTTATGCTTAAAGGCTTGAGTTTATAATAGAAAAATTATGGCTTGTGTAAGGTCTTGTGTAGTTCTTATGTAAGGTTTTATGTAGGTTCTTATGTAGGGTTTATGTAGGGTTTATGTAGTTTCTTATGTAGGGTTTATGTAAGGTTTTATGTAAGATTAAGTAAGTCTTGTAATAACACTAAAGATACGTAGGTATGGTATGTCGCGTACGATATTTGGCAAATCTAATGATGACAATTCTCGAAAACGTAAGTCTTCGATTCGCAGAACTGTTTCTAATGCTGCTGGAAAAGAATTTGATACGCCTGTAAAACCTAGAGTTAGGGTATCTAAAAGTAGTTTATGGACTTCGAATAAAGATTCTGGGATTGTGGATTCTGGGGCTGCGAATTCTGGGGCTGATTCGTATAATTCTTCTAGTTCTGTCTCAAAGTCTGCCTCTAAGTCTGCTAGGTCTGCTTCCAATTCGTCTAATTCTGCTTCAAAGTCTAATTCCTCTAAAAGCGAAAATTCATACTCTTCTAGCGCATCCCAATTTTCGGCTTTTGTAGATGCAAGAAAATTAGCTGTTGCGGATTTTGCGTCCAAAATACTTTCTGGAACTATCAGCCCATTAGGCGTAGTTTCTCGTCCGAAAGTTATTGACTTTAAAGATCGTAAAAAAGAACGCACTTCTGTAAAAGTTCGCACAATTGCAATCAGAGTTTTATACGTATTGATTGCGCTTGTAGTAATATCGTCTTTAGTATGGCTGCTATTTTTATCCCAAGTTTTCCGGTTAGAAAAAGAAAATATCAGCATTTCTGGGGCCAATGAATGGGTGAGCGAAAAACGAATTTCAGATATCGCTTCAGGTCAAATCAACAAATCCTTATTCTTGGTATCCTCGCAGGATGTGACTAACCAGTTGAATGATATACCTGGTGTTACAGAAGCAAAAGTCAAAAAAGAATTTCCAAAAAGCCTAAAAATTACTGTTATTTCTCAAAGGCCAGCTGCAATGCTGAAAACCAAATATAACGGAAGTTTAACAGCTGTTGACGTTAAAGGGCGTGTGCTGAACGTGGTCACGAATGCTTCGATTCAGGGCATACCGGTTATAGAAGTTAATGATGTGAATAAGGGCTTGAATACTAGAGCTGTTTTAGAAGCAATAAAAGTAGTTAGCTCGATGTCTGAGTCTTTAAGAGCGAAAATAACTAAAGTCAGCGCGCAAACTCAGGATTCTGTAAAAACTCAATTAGGTACTCCTGGCAGAGTTATTGTTTGGGGAGATTCATCTGATTTGAAATTGAAAAATGCGATTGTAGAGAAAATCATTAACGATCCAAGTAAGATTGGCAACAAAACACAGTTGGATGTTTCTGCTCCAACGCGGCCGATACTTAAGTGATGCTGGGACTAATTGGTATTAGATTTTTTGTTTCGGATTTTTCTCTCGGTTTTGGTATCGGATTTTTTGTCTTAGCTTGTTGTATAATAGTAATTCGTGTGTGCCAACGGCGTGCCTTATGTTATAGGCGTGCGTGTTGGGATATCCCAAGTGCTGAAGATAGCGCGCAGTAATGTGTGGCTGGAGGCGCGAGGGCCATCGGGCCGGTGGACTGTGGCTTTTACTTCTTAACTGATTCATGCGTTAAGGTGTGCTGCAGTGTGGCGGTTTCACCAAATAGAAGATATCAATGAATCGGAGAACTTAAGTTGCCTACGATTGAACAACTCGTCCGTAAGGGACGTCAGGCCAAGCCAAAGAAGTCAAAGACTTTGGCCTTGAAAGGTAGCCCGTTGCGTCGTGGCGTGTGCACCCGTGTGTACACCACCACTCCTAAGAAGCCAAATTCCGCGCTTCGTAAGGTTGCTCGTGTGCGCCTCAGCTCGGGTATTGAAGTAACCGCCTATATTCCAGGCGAAGGTCATAACTTGCAGGAGCACTCCATCGTGCTCGTGCGTGGTGGCCGTGTGAAGGATCTCCCAGGTGTGCGTTACCACATCGTGCGTGGCGCATTAGATACCCAGGGTGTCAAGGACCGCAAGCAGGGTCGTTCCCTGTATGGAGCAAAGAAGGCGAAGTAAAACATGTCACGTAAAGGACCTGCAAAAAAGCATCAGTTGCTTCCTGATCCAATCTACGGCTCGACCGTCGTGGCTCAGTTGATTAACAAAATCCTTCTCGATGGTAAGAAGTCCATCGCAGAAAACATTGTCTACACCGCTCTCGAGCAGGTGAAGGCAAAGACCGAGCAGGAGCCAGTTTCTGTTTTGAAGCGTGCTCTTGATAACATTCGACCAAGCCTTGAGGTTCGTTCCCGCCGCGTCGGTGGTGCAACCTACCAGGTTCCAGTTGAAGTTAAGCCTGCCCGTGCAAACACTTTGTCCCTCCGCTGGCTTACCGACTTCTCCCGCGCACGTCGTGAGAAGACAATGGCTGAGCGTTTGGCTAACGAAATCCTCGATGCCTCCAATGGCTTGGGTGCTTCTGTGAAGCGTCGCGAAGATACCCATAAGATGGCAGAGGCCAACAAGGCCTTCGCTCATTATCGCTGGTAATCCACAAGATATTCGGTATCGTAAAGAGCTAAGGAAAAAATTATGGCACAAGATGTGCTTAACGACCTGAATATGGTTCGTAACATCGGCATCATGGCTCACATTGATGCTGGTAAGACTACCACCACCGAGCGTATTTTGTACTACACCGGTAAGAACTATAAGATCGGTGAAACGCACGATGGTGCTTCAACCATGGACTTCATGGCACAGGAGCAGGAACGCGGTATTACTATTCAGTCCGCAGCAACTACCTGCTTCTGGAAGCGTCAAACCCATGACACTGATGATCGTTACCAGATCAACATCATCGATACACCAGGACACGTCGACTTCACCGCTGAGGTGGAGCGTTCTTTGCGCGTTCTTGATGGTGCTGTTGCTGTTTTTGATGGTAAGGAAGGCGTGGAGCCTCAGTCTGAAACCGTATGGCGTCAGGCTGATAAGTACAGCGTCCCACGTATCTGCTTCATCAACAAGATGGATAAGCTTGGCGCTGACTTCTATTACTCCGTCAAGACGATCAAGGAAAAGCTTGGCGCAACGCCACTTGTTATTCAGCTCCCAATCGGTGCTGAAAATGACTTCCTCGGCGTTGTTGACTTGATTCGTATGAAGGCTTACGTCTGGAATGACGTTAAGGACGATATGGGTGCTCACTATGACACCGTTGACATTCCTGCAGATTTGCAGGAGCGTGCAGAACAGTATCGTGCTGAGCTTATGGATCAGGTTGCTGAAGCTGACGATGAGCTGGTTGAGAAGTATCTCGAAACCGGCGAACTTACTGAAGAAGAAATGCGCGCTGGTATCCGTAAGCTTACCATTGAGCGCAAGGCCTTCCCAGTAACTTGCGGTTCTGCATTCAAGGATAAGGGTGTTCAGCCAATGCTGGATGCTGTTGTCGACTTCCTCCCAAGCCCAGAAGATGTTCCATCTATTAAGGGCTTCAAGCCAGGCGACGAATCCGTTGAAATTGACCGTAAGCCAGTTAATACTGATCCATTCGCAGCTTTGGTCTTCAAGATTTCAACCCATCCATTCTATGGAAAGCTCGTGTTCGTGCGCGTTTACTCTGGCGAAGTAAAGCCAGGCGATTCCGTGTACGATTCCACGAAGTCCAAGAAGGAACGCGTTGGTAAGATCTTCCAGATGCATGCCGATAAGGAAAATCCTGTAGATTCAGCTGAAGCTGGTAACATCTACACCTTCGTTGGTTTGAAGAACGTCAGCACTGGTGATACTTTGTGCGACGAAAAGAACCCAATTTCTTTGGAATCCATGACATTCCCAGATCCTGTTATCGAGGTTGCTGTGGAGCCAAAGACGAAGGCTGATCAGGAAAAGATGAGCTTGGCTTTGGCTAAGCTTTCTGATGAGGATCCTACATTCCAGGTTAAGACTGATGAGGAATCCGGTCAGACTTTGATTTCCGGTATGGGCGAGCTTCAGCTTGACATTATCGTTGATCGTATGCGTCGTGAGTTCAAGGTCGAAGCGAACGTTGGTAAGCCACAGGTTGCTTACCGTGAGACGATTCGTAAGGCTGTTATGAACCAGGAATACACTCACAAGAAGCAGACCGGTGGTTCTGGCCAGTTCGCAAAGGTTTTGATGAACTTCGAACCTCTCGACACAGAATCCGGCGAAACTTACCAGTTCGTCAACGAAGTTACCGGCGGCCACATCACCAAGGAATTCATTCCTTCAATCGATGCAGGCGTGCAGGAAGCTATGGAATCCGGCGTTTTGGCTGGCTTCCCAGTTGTGGGCGTAAAGGCAACCGTCACCGACGGTCAGACCCACGATGTCGATTCTTCGGAAATGGCCTTCAAGATTGCAGGTTCCATGTGCTTCAAGGAAGCTGCTCCTAAGGCTAATCCGGTAATTCTCGAACCAATTATGGCCGTCGAAGTCCGTACTCCAGAAGAGTACATGGGCGACGTTATGGGCGATTTGAACTCTCGTCGCGGTAACATCCAGTCTATGACTGATGCCACTGGCGTGAAAGTTATCGATGCCAAGGTACCGCTGAGCGAAATGTTCGGCTACATTGGCGATCTTCGTTCCAAGACTCAGGGCCGCGCAATGTTCACCATGCAGATGGACTCTTACGCGGAGGTTCCGAAGGCCGTTTCGGACGAGATTATTAAGGCTCAGCGCGGCGAATAAAGCGCACGCTACTTCGGTGTTTTCTGTCCCCGGTCAACGTTAGAATTTCTAAGTTGACTGGGTTCTGGCACCGAAGTGGCACCTAACCCAGAAACCCAGTAAATATGTAGCGAGATGCTTCACATAAGATTGTGAGGCAAACTACTAGACGTCCAGGAGGACAAACACATGGCAAAGGAAAAGTACGAGCGTACTAAGCCGCATGTTAACATTGGTACCATTGGCCACGTTGATCACGGTAAGACTACCTTGACCGCAGCTATTTCTAAGGTGCTGCATGGCGAATATCCTGATTTGAACCCACAGTACGACTTCGATCAGATTGATGCCGCTCCAGAAGAGAAGGAACGCGGTATTACCATCAACATCGCACACATTGAGTATCAGACGGCTGAACGCCACTATGCTCACGTGGATGCTCCAGGCCACGCTGATTACGTTAAGAACATGATCACCGGTGCTGCTCAGATGGATGGCGCAATCCTCGTTGTCGCTGCTACCGATGGTCCTATGGCTCAGACTCGCGAGCACGTGTTGCTTGCTAAGCAGGTCGGTGTCCCGAAGATTCTCGTTGCTTTGAACAAGTGCGATATGGTTGACGATCCAGAGCTTATCGATCTCGTTGAAGAAGAGGTTCGTGACCTCCTCGAAGAAAACGGCTTCGATCGCGACTGCCCAGTCATCCGCACCTCTGCTTACGGTGCTTTGCATGATGAAGCTCCAGATCACGAGAAGTGGGTTGAGACCGTCAAGGAGCTCATGAAGGCTGTTGATGAGTACGTTCCAACTCCAGTTCACGATCTTGATAAGCCATTCTTGATGCCAATCGAAGATGTGTTCACCATCTCCGGTCGTGGTACCGTTGTCACCGGTCGTGTTGAGCGCGGTAAGCTCCCAATCAACACCCCAGTTGAAATCGTTGGTTTGCGTCCAACTCAGACCACCACCGTTACCTCCATCGAGACCTTCCACAAGCAGATGGATGAGGCCGAAGCTGGCGATAACACCGGTCTTCTTCTCCGTGGTATCAACCGTACCGACGTTGAGCGTGGTCAGGTTGTGGCTGCTCCAGGTTCTGTGACCCCACACACCAAGTTCGAAGGCGAAGTTTACGTCTTGACTAAGGATGAAGGTGGCCGTCACTCGCCGTTCTTCTCCAACTACCGTCCACAGTTCTACTTCCGCACCACCGACGTTACTGGCGTTATCACCTTGCCAGAAGGCGTTGAGATGGTTCAGCCTGGCGATCACGCAACCTTCACTGTTGAGTTGATTCAGCCAATCGCTATGGAAGAGGGCTTGACCTTCGCAGTTCGTGAAGGTGGCCGTACCGTTGGTTCCGGTCGTGTGACCAAGATTCTTGCCTAGTATTTTCTGATTTCTTGATTTTCGGATTTTCTGACTTTCGGATTTTCTGATTGAAGTTGAAAACTGAAAGCTGAAAACCGAAAGTTGGAAGTTGAAAGCTGAAAATTGAGAACTGAAAACTGAAAATATTAGCTAGGGCTTTTATTGAAAAGACCTCGTGGGCTTTTGCTCGCGGGGTCTTTTTGGTTTATGGTTACTTATGGGGTGTGTTGTGGTAAACAAAATCGGGGTAGGGTTCTTGGTTTTGTGGACTTAGAGTGCGTGTTGGTAAACAAAATTGGGGGAGTGTTCTTGGTTTTGTTTACTTAGAGTGCGTGTTGGTAAACAAAATCGGGGATGTGTTCTTGGTTTTGTTTACTTATTGGGTGTGTAGGTAAACAAAATTGGGGAAAGCTTGTTTGTTTGCTCGCTTACGAAACTCGCAATGCAATACCGAATAAATCACACTGCCTTCGTTAGTAGGAACGAAGGCAGACCTCGCTTGCGTTGAAAGCGCGCTGTGCTTTCAACTTTAAGCAAGCTCGGCGCTTCGAGTTGCTTTTGTGCGCTTTGACTGAGTCTGAAATTATTGGAATTTCAGGCTCCTTCAAAGCGTGATTTGGCTTAATTGTGAAGCACAGTGCGCTTCACATGCCAAATCAGCCGAACGGCTATGCCGTGAGGAGCAGTGCTCAGGCAGGTCGTCGCGCTTATAGCGCGTGTTGACATGTGCATGTTCTAATATTTTTTTACACATGCACTTTTGGAACGCCTGCAGATAACAGTTTTTGCTCCAGGATTTTAGGATTTATAACATCTGCGAAATCAAATCGCACAATATTACTTGCGCCGCAATCGTATATATGTCGTTCTCTATCACGTTCTCGCCTAACAGAATCGCGATCATATATAAGATTTTTGTTTAAGTTAGCATTGTCATCAATAAAATTATCTGAATTTTTCCCGCATGCAATTAAATACTTATCGGTGCCATCTAATTCTCCAACTATTAGATTTCCATTAACTTTCCATGCAAAATCAGCGCGAATTGGCCAATCTGGATTGTTGTTATTTGGGAATTCATATTGTAAATATGGTTTAACGAATCCTAGTTCAATCATCGCAGCTCTAGCCAAAGATTCTCCGGCATTTTCGCTTTTTGATGACGCAAAGTCGCAAAGAATACGCAGTCGTGCAAAAATGTCATTTTCATCAATGTTTGCAAAATAAGGGTTTTGAGATTTTTTAAAATACTCGTTATTGTAGAAGGATTGAGCGCTTTGTTGGTATCTCGCAAATTTGTAAAATTCGATACAAGTGTTGTAAATTTTCTTAAGATCCATGCCATTTCGAGCTGCTGAGTCGAAGGTTGGTAGTGCAGTTTTAAATGTATTTGTCCAAGCTTCAACAAATAGAGTGTTGTAAATACTGGCAACATGATTTATTGCGTTTTCTTTTTGATCTTTAACATGTCCGAATTCTGAAGTTTTTAGTGGCATTATGCTGTCATTCGATGCCGTATACGCTCGGCTAGTAGCTGTCAATTTTGCGTCGTTGTACTTTTTATGGCAGTCTTCTAGCCTGATTCCATTGTCATCTTCAATAATATCTGGAAGATGAATGCGCTTAAGTTGACGTTTCGCTAGTTTTATTGCATCTTTCTGATTTGTTGATTCAGTATGTTTATCTGCGTATGGGCATGATACGTATATGTTTATCTTCTTTGACTGATTGCTGTATTCTTCAACTACGTCGAGTCCTAATAGTGCTGCGGCAGTTTCTCCGGTAAATTTCCATTCTTTTATTCGTATTTTTTGAGTAAGAGATGTAGCTATATGACATATTCTTTCATTGTGCCAGAGGTTTTCCCAGTGTTCGCGCCTTGCGTATAATCCGTAGTAAGGTTCAATTAGATAGCGTGATTCTAAGTGTTTGCGCAGTGTTTTACGTGATAGTGTATTCGAGGCCATAAAGCATGAGCCTTGATTTTCTGCTTCTAAAATGTCTGAAAGTGTTTTTGAATATTTCATGATGATGATGTTATTTTTATCTTTTACTATGTGCAAGAGATTTTGGTTAATGTGGTCAGAAGTTATGTTCTGTCCACATACCTTTATTTTGGTTGACAAAAGTACCATGTAGTGGTATGCGAGTGCGAGCATAAGTAAACAAAGTCGGGGGAGTGTTCTTGGTTTTGTTTACTTTTGGGGTGTGTTGGTAAACAAAAGCAAGAAGGGTTGCTTGGTTTTGTTTACTTATGTGGTGTGTAAGTAAACAAAATAGGGGAGGTGTTCTTGGTTTTGTGTACTTATGGGGTGTGTAAGTAAACAAATTCGGGGGAGTGTTCTTGGTTTTGTTTACTTTTGGGGTGTGTTGGTAAACAAAAGCAAGAAGGGTTGCTTGGTTTTGTGTACTTATGGGGTGTGTAAGTAAACAAACTCGTGGAAGCGCTCGTTATTGATCTCAGGCAGGTCGTCGCGCTGCGCGAGTGTCTCATTTTGCTTGTTTTTGGTGGGACACTGGTGCAGTTTGGTTGTGGCTATGGTGCGCTGATGACCTGCCTGAGTGCTTATGTATTAGAGAAATGCAGAACACGTCGGAAAAGCTGAAGGTGGAGTAGAAAAATTAAAAAGAATATGATATTGATTTAAAAAGTCACGCAGTGAAAGCCGCGTAGTGAAAGCTGCGCAGTAAAAGTTAAAGAGTATAAGTTAAATAGTATAAATTAAACAGTGAAAGTTGCATAGTATAAGCTGCGCAGTATAAGTTACGCAGTATAAGTTATGCAGTAAAAATTACGCAGTGCGCGGCGGATTGGAAAAGATATTTAGATAATGTTGGGGGCATTATGGCAGAAGAGAATAAAGAGATTGTGTTAATAGATGAAACTACGATTAAAAGTAAGATTCACTATATAAGAAATCAAAAAGTTATGCTTGATTCGGATTTAGCTGAAATTTATGGCTATTCTACAAAAAGATTTAACGAACAGGTTAAAAGGAATATTGAAAAATTCGATGACGATTTTATGTTCCAATTAACCGATGAGGAAGTGTATGAACTTTCAAGGTGCCATTTTGGTACCTTGAACGATGAGGAAGTATATGAACTTTCAAGGTCGCATTTTGCGACCTTGGACAAAAGGCAAGGCAGAGGCAGTAACATTAAATACAAGCCTTATGCCTTTACAGAACAGGGCATCTATATGCTTATGACTGTATTAAGGGGAGAACTGGCAGTTAAGCAAAGTAAGGCTTTAATACGAATGTTTAAGCAGATGAAAGACTTCATTGTAGAAAATAGAGACTTTCTTAGCTCAAAAGAAATGACGCAACTGTCATTGCAAACAAGTCAAAATACAAATGATATAATGCAGCATTCAAAAGAAATAGCAAATATAAACGATAAAATTAGCACATTGGCAACAAAAGAAGATTTGAAAAATGTAATGGATAATTTTATAGATAGTAACACCTACAAGCATTTTCTTTTGCTTAATGGAGATAAGATAGAAGCGGATGTTGCCTATACAAAAATATATAAGTCAGCGAAGAAAAGCATTTATGTTATAGATAACTATATAGGGCTTAAAACTTTGGAACTTTTAAGGGCTGCAAGAGATAACGTACAAATCATAATTTTTAGCGATAATGTAAGAAATAAAGATATGCTTACAAAAAATATTTTAGATGATTTTAGAAAAGATTATCCTAACATAGACATGAATCTGAAGGTATCCGATAAAAAATACCACGATAGATATATTGCACTAGACTTTGGGGCAGAAAATGAAGCCTTTTATCTTTGTGGAGCGTCATCAAAGGATGCGGGAAATAAAATATCGAGTATTACCCGAATAGAAGAATCATCGAAGGATATGTATCATACAATGTTTGCTGGAATGTTAAATAATAAGAATTTGAAAATTTAATACACGCTTAACGGAGTAGACAGTTGTATGGGCTTTAGATAGTTGTATGAGCTTTAAGCAAGACGGTAGAATCGAAAATCTATCGTCTTTTTAATTGCTGCAAATTAGAGTACAGCATTTGCGCGCGCTTTGACTGAGTCTGAAATTATTGGAATTTCAGGCTCCTTCAAAGCGTGATTTGGCTTAAATGTAAAGTCCAGTGGACTCCCGCCGTCAGCGAAGTAATTAGTTTTTACTCTGGCGGTGAGTGATGAGGGTTGCTTGTCTCGCAGACGTTACGCTCTCGTACAGTACATGGTTTTTATGCTTGTGCTACTAGTCTTTAGATTCTTAGTTAAGTTTTGATTCCCAATAGGATTGGATTATGTGGGAATTTATTTAGAATCGCTCCACTCTTATATTGCTCGACCAAGCAATCCTTATCCCTCACTAGTACCTGGTAATGCACACATAAAAAAATAAATGGGCGAAAAATCTTAAATCTCTGCCTAATTAATAGCAAAGCAAGTCGTCGCGCTTATAGGGTGTGTTGGTAAACAAATTCGGGGAGGTGTTCTTGGTTTTGTTTACTTATGTGGTGTGTAAGTAAACAAAATCGGGGGGGAGCTCGCTCGTTAGCGCGAACGAAACTCACGTTGAGATTGCAAGCGAGACTACGCATTAAGTAGGGGGCAATGGGGGGAGTTATTTGTATTAAAAATGAAAAATTTTTTTGTTATATTTTTAGTACAGGCCCAGAAAACGTTGGTATTATTGACAAACCTGGGGGGGGGGTATCAATTTGCTAGTATTAACAAGCTTTTGTTGGTGTTTTGAAACGCAAATTTGTCTAGCGTCGAAGTAGTCTATTTAGTATAAATAAGGTTAAGTGTGTGCGTTTAGCCTTATAACAAATGATTATACAACTAACAACAGTGAACATTTGCAATGAATGGAAGATGTTATTACGTTGGCGATGTTTTATGATCATTGAAATTAACAGGAATAAATCTCGCAAGAGATTACAATTTTACAATCGAGGAATTATGGGTACAAAACCAAATTCATTAAAGCGCGCGGTAGCACTCATAGCCGCTGCATGTACACTTGGCACCTGCTGCATCGCCGGATCCATCGCATGGGCTAATGGTGAAAATAATGCCGACAGTGCAAATACTGCAAACATTGATTCTAATAAAAAAACTTCTATAATCATTCACAAGTACCAAGGTCCTGCAACTTCTACTAAATCTGATGGCTCTGTGAAACCTTTTGCCAATAAAAGCGATCTGCTTTTCGGTAAGAAGCCAGTTAAGGGCGTTGTGTTCAAGGTTTGCAGGGTCGAGCTTGCAACAGGCATTGCTGAAGATGACAAGAAGATTGATTTGTCTAAGGCTGAAGGCTGGGAGAAAATCAAAGATATTCAGAAGCTCGACCCTTCTACTAAGAAGGCTGCTTCATTCTTAGAAGGCAATTCTCCTAAATTCAAATTGGTTGATAATTGTACAGATACTAAAACAACTGGTGAAGATGGTTCCGCAAAGTTTGAAAATCTTGACGAATCGCTTTACTACGTTGAAGAAACTGACACAAAAGGTGCTCAAATTAAGGATGAAAAAAACAATTGGAAGTCTGTAACTGTTACTGGTAAGGTTGATCCGTTCTTCATCACAACGCCTTTGCCTCACAAGACTCCTACTTCATGGGAATGGTTGTACAACGTTGATGTGTATCCAAAGAATGATACAAGTGACGACGTTCCTACTAAAACGCCAAAGACTCCAACCAAGCTTTATGTTGATAAAGATGGTAGCACTGTTATTCCGTGGGATATTTCTATTCCTTTGACGCCTCCTTCTGACAATAAAGCTTATAAGAAGATTGGATTCATCGATGCTCTTCCTAAGGGTTTGACGTATAAAGACGTATCTGACGTTACGCTCGTTAAGAAAGCAAAGACGCCTGCTACTGCTAAAGCAACTGATGTACCGCTTGCTGTAACTACTGACTACACGGTTACATTAACAGAAAAGACTGAGTCGGCTCCTGCGAAGGTAACGTTTAACCTTTCTGCTTCGAGATTGGAAGAGATCTCCAAAGATTTCGGCACCAATACTTACGTTTTGAAGGTCACTTTAAACACTAAGGTTACTAAGGGAACCAAGAACTTCTCTAACTTTATTACTGGCTGGATTGACGACAGCAAGATTGGTGATGGTGACGAAAACAACCCATGTGTCCCAACTGCAGATAATCCATGCGATAGTAATCCTCACGGCACTTCGCATTTTGCTACCTTGAAGATCACCAAGGTTAATGATGCTGATACTAAAGAGAAAGGCAAGAAGCCATTAAAGGGTGCAGAGTTCACTGTTTATCCAGTTACAGAAGGTACAAAGCTTACTGATGTTTCAGGTGAGAACGTAACTAAGGAAACTATCGAAGGAAAGCTTGATAAAGGCAAGGACGATGCCAACGCTATTAAGCTTGCGGCAACTGATAATGCGGGTGTAACGACTGCAGACTTGTTCATTGGAACTAATGATGTTGCTTCCAAGATCTACTGCGTTGCTGAGACCAAGGCTCCTGCCGGCTTCAAGAAGGATGAAAAACCTCACTGCTACGAGGTTAAAGTAGAAACCGAAGCTCAGGCAACAACAGGTAATACTGATAACGCTCACGAGATCGTTAATTCCCAGGCTACTGAACTCGACAAAATCCTCGGCAACTTGCCTATGACTGGTGCTCGCGGCTTGGTGATTTTGACGGTTTGCGGCATTGTTGGCATCGCTGGCACGTTCTTCTACATTGTGATGAAGCGTCGCAAGGAGCAAGAAGCCGAATAGTCGGGAAGCTGAATGCTTCGAATTATTCGATACTGAATTATTCAATACTCGAATTATTAATACGATGTTTTGAATAGTTTTGTGGATTTGCGCAAACTTGGCTTGTAAGCGCTGACTTTTAGCCAGACTTACCGGCCAAGTTTGTGTGTTAACACTTCGGCAAATCCGGGAGGTTTGATAGTCCAGCGCTTCAAATAAATCCGGAGCGCTCTAGAGAACACTATCGGTTTATTGGTAGTGTGGGATAAGAATTGCTTGGTCGAGCAATATAAAAGCGAAGCGCTGTCCTCACGGCTAATCGCCGTTCGGCTGAGCTTGCACGGAAAGTCCACTGGACTTTCCGTCTGAGCAAGCTCACGCTCCGAGTTGCTTTCGCACGCTATATCGCAGTGCTAAAGCAGGTCGTCGCGCGTACGAATATGTGCATTGGGGTGCACAATAAAATGATTATAATGAAGAGTTTAAGTGGAATTATGAGCAGTATTTTGACGATTTTGCGAAACATTTTCGTCTATTCATATAAATATGCCCAAAATATTGCTAAAACTATTCTTATTTGCCTGATTTCGGTGGCGATGTGGCTGCCGATGTGCATCACTACTTATACTGCGCAAGCAGCAGAAACTAATGCAACGGGGACAAATTCGCACGAATCTGCATCTAATACTTCTACTAATACTGCATCTTCTGCTAATACTGCAAATAGTACTGCAAATAATACTTCAAAGAAATCCGGTAATGCCAACAATTCCGCTAATTCCGGCAACTCTAACGGCAACGGAACTTCGGCTACTTCCGGCAATCCATCCGCAAACGGATCAAATAATTTAGATTCAAATTCATTACAACGATATATCAATTCTTCTCAGCTAGACAATGGCGCGGGCAACGGCGCGGGCAACGGCTTTGGTGCAGGAGCAGGCTCTCCATTAGGCTTAGGCTTAGTCAATGGCTTAGGCAATAGCTCTTTGCTAGGCAATAGCTCTCTGCTAGGCAATAGAGCAGGCAATAGCTTAGGTAATGGCGCAGGATCATATTACTCGGGTAATGGCGCAGCCTCCCCATTCGGCTCATCATCAGGCTTAGCCTCCCTGTACGGCTCCCAATCAAGATCGTCACTTTTTGAGCGCGCTGCAGAAGAAGCCCAAGCCAAAGCACAAAACCGCGAAGCTAAGAATTACTCAGCTCGCGAATCTTACGAAGTGTATCACCCTGGGTGCAACAAGGATTACGCTTTAGGCGCATGCATTACTACTGACGGCGACGGTGCTGGTTTGCGAGCCACGAACGGCCACGATTTGGATGTTAATAGTCTTGGATACAACTTGGATTCCGGCGACCCATTCATTGGTGCAGCAACGAGACCTCGTGGCCACTACGAGAACGGTCCTGTGCCTGAAGATCCTTCCGGCACGGATCATTACGGCGCAACTTACTTCACTCCGTACCCTAAGGGCACTTTTATTATGGGCCGCTTCCGCAATATGGCATTTAACCATAAGGGTGCCGGCGTCGATAGAATGAACGTGCCTGTTGACGACACTGCAGACTTCGTGTTTGTAAAGCGCACGCCTAAGCTTTCCGGCGGCGGATTCGTGTGGGATATTATTTTTAACGCTGGCGGTCGTACTCAGGGCGCTGGTGCTGCTTTTAATTACTTTACGATTCCAAAAGGTCAGATTCTAGACAAAGGTAGCGAAGGCGGAAGGCAGTATATTCAGCGAGTTCTTTACAGCGGCAGGGAAGAAACTGCTTTGTATAAGCAGAATCAGTACAAGAAGAATCATGGCGGAAATCTTGGTAATTATAAGCCTCCTCGCGAAACTTGCTCCTTCTCTTGGGATAATCCTAACGGTTTGTGCAGCAAGGAAGTGAAGAGTAGCGATTTTGCTCCGGGTGATGATCTTACCGCAGCTTGGGGAAAGATGAAAGGCGACAACGACAGTCAGAACGGCAATTATTCTAGGCTCCTTCCATCCGCTATGACAACTACTGATTTGAATAGTAAGGATTTTGGTAAGTGCCGTGATGGTGGTCAAGGTTTGGACTGCATTAAGTCTAGTAGCTATGCTGCTTTGGATGAAGGCGATCTTAGAGTTGTCCCTAAAGTTGAAGGAAGCTATAACAGAGGCTATAGTCCTGCTTATGTTGCTCTTGTGCAAAATCTTTATTGGTCTATAAAAAGTGACACACAGCGCGTGTTTGGTTTCGTGAACAATATTAAATCTGGTGAGATTGCTTATACTTACAAGATTCACTTCACTACTACAACTGCTACGAATAAAAACGACCTATATTGCGCTGCTAACGAGGGAGATGGAACAGGTTGCGAAAACTTTTCATTCTTCTACGCTGCAGGATCTTACTTCGGTCATAGAGATATGAGTAGCGGCTTTTATGGTGCTAATGATCCGTTCGGTATGACTAAAGCCGGTAAATACTCCATGACTAATTTTGGACGTGACGCTAACCTTTACATGTACACTATCATGCATCAGCAGTGGTATGGTGCGCCGCGAATTATGGATATTCAGGCTCCTAGATACCACTTCCTTAAGGGTACTGGTTTGGGTCCGTACAACAGTGACAGCGGTAATTATCTTGAGCACAGGAATATCTCATTCTCTAGCGTGTTGCTTGGAATAGTAAATCAGCCTTTGGGATCTTCACATCTTATGCAAGAAGGCCAAGATATACGCTTATTGCCTGATTATTATTCCCCGAATAACGGCTACGCTCGAGGCAATCAGTGGTTCCGTAATCCTGGTATGAACGACCATAATACGAAGGATTCAGAGCCTGGTAGACACAAGCTTGAGCTTAGATATAACGATAGAACGTATCACATGAGCGAAACTCAGGATTTGTGGTATAGGATTATTACGCAAGCGGATGTGTTTAAGCCTTTGCAAACTGAGGAATATGACGAGAATAACAAGACTCCTAAGTATTATTCTTACGATCAGCCGCTTCCTAATCCTCTTATTATTGATGATCGTGATAATAATGCTGGGTTCGTGAATTTTGTTGGTAAGCGTTCTGATTTGTATAGGCAGGTAATGGCTTTTGATCCTAACTTGTTCCCGCCTGTTAATAAGGATGATTATGGTACAAGAAATAGGTATGGTTCCATAAGGCAGAAGAAGGGCGCTAATGCAAACCCTTATCCACTTGATGCTAACTATTTGACTAATGATCCGGATGGAGATTCTAATACTCCTCTTAAGAATCTTGCTGTTTACAAAGCTGAGTGGACGGATAAGTGGGGTGATGAGCCTCGCTCGAATA
Source organism: Gardnerella sp. KA00255 (assembly GCF_049244095.1). Classification (NCBI taxonomy): domain Bacteria; kingdom Bacillati; phylum Actinomycetota; class Actinomycetes; order Bifidobacteriales; family Bifidobacteriaceae; genus Gardnerella; species Gardnerella sp. KA00255. The sequence continues at coordinate 696,375 of NZ_CP058374.1, read as the reverse complement.
CTCTTCAAGATGCTGATTTAAGCGTTGCTGCCAAAGTGCCTATTGTCAGCGTTGTAAATCCTTGCGGACACTCTAAGATTCTTGATGAGTACAAGGATAAAATTACCGGTCAATCTAGGTCTTCTATTCAATTTAGGTCTGTAGATAGCGGCGATGATTCTGCTGTGAATGACGATCGTGCAGCTCTTGGTGAGGATCGTGAAGACAGTATGCCTGCATGCTGGCCTAAAGCGCAAAATGCTACTAAGCGTAATGTTTGGTTTGTAAGCGATGCTCCTAAGACAGGTGATGATGGTAAGGAGTTGAAGCCTGGAGATCCTGTAAAGCAAGACTTGCATGACAAAGTCTTGGCTAAAATCAAGCGTATTTACAGAACTTGGATGCGCAACAAGTATAGTGCTCAGCTGCAAGATGGCAAGGAACCTAAAGTTTTGCCAAATTACGTGTTTGTAAAGTACGTAAAGATTACGTTCTGGGATAACTCGACTACTGTTATACCTGTTGTATTCCCGTATGTTGATTACGAGAAGCCAACGTTGGATGTAAAAGTGAGCGTAAATAACGGAAATCCTGTTGACGTTCCAGCTGATGGTTTGAAGATTCCTGTTGATAGCAAAATTAAGTTCTGGGTTAAGGGCCATGACGATAAGAGGATTTTGCTTGGCGTAAAGCCGAAGGAAGCTACTGAATACTTTACTAACAATAAAAATAAGAGATTCTTTGATAGTAAAAAAGTCGCTGTTCGCAATGATTTCGATATGATTACGACTAATCGTGATAAGAAGAATGATTGCGATACCCGCGGCTGCGGCGATTTTACTACAATAAGCTACAATCAATTCATTCATAAAAATGGTGAACTTGATAATAAAACGGATCAAGTTGGATGGGTTATTAACAGCGGTAATTCTAAAGATGATGGTTCTCCTACAGTATTAGTGGGCGATCAGACTAGAAATCACGGTGTGCATGATTTGATATTCCACGGTTGGGATGCTGCAGGTAATTCCGTAATAAAGAAACTTAGGCTGATTATTGTATCTCCTGGCTATGGTTTGCCAAACGTTTGGTGGGATAAGAAGCCGAATGGACATTATGTTGGGCGCGTGAATCCTTGGGATGAAGATAAGCGCGTGCGCTCGATTATGGTACGCATTTGGGCGCGAGGTAAAGAAAAGCCGGGGAATGAGCACAACTACGATAAGATTTGTCCAAAGGATGGCAGCTGCTACGGCATTGTTATTCAGCGAGACGGTAATAAGAAGACTGATCTTTGGCATCAGGTTAATACTTATAACCACAATAATGATGCTGCAAGCCCGGATGGGTCTAGAGCTGCAGTGGATAGGTCTGCTGAGGATAGAGCTGCTTTAGAGGACAGAGACGCAGCTGACGATAAGGCAGCTGATGGAAAGTCGGCTGACGGCAAGGATAAAGATAAATCTAAAGCTGGCGATAAGACTGCTGACGATAAAGTGGCTGACGGTAAGGCTGCTGACGGCAAGGCGAAAGTTGACAACAAAGCTAAAGCTGATAGCGAAAAAACTGATAATGCTAAACCAGGGGAGAAATCTACCCAAAATCAGCAGGGTAAGCAGGAACAAGGTCAGCAGCAGAAGTCGCAGAAGTCAGAAAATAAGCAGCAGGAGCAGCAGACTAATAAGCCTCAAACTAGCAACAAGCCTGCTTCTTTGAAGATTTCTAAAGCGACTAAGAAGAATTCTAAGAAGAATTCTAAGAAGAATGCTAAGAATAAGACAGCTAAGAATATTTCTAAGAAGAATGCTAAGAAGCGCAATGTTCCTGGAAGGCGCGGTAGTGTAAAGCTTGCTGTGCTAAACGAAGGTGATTCTTCTAAGAAGGACAATACACAGAAATCTGAAGTACAAAAACCTGAAGTAAGTGATGGTAACAAGCAGAGTGATGCTGCTAATACTGCAGAAAACGGTAGCGCAAGCAAAGATAATAAAGTCAGTAAAGATAACAAGGATGCCAAGGATTCTGAAGATAAGTCAGAAGAATCTAAGGATCAGGATCGCAGTGCTGAAGGCGAAGATCGTTCTACTGCGAAAAGTAACGATGATTGGCGTAAAGAATTTAGTAAGCGCATTATTACAGCAAATCTTGGAGACCATATCAAGGGTTGCACTGCTAACGGCGACGATAAATGCGAAATCACTTTTGATCCTGTAACTGGAAATATTACGATTCCGGAATACTTTGCGGAAATTGGTTCCAGAATTTACGTAGACACTTACTCTGTGTCGGATAAAAATCCAGATGAGAGTCAACATAAACTTTGGAAGCTTATGGATCCAAGCAATATGCAGGATTACGAAGAGTCTGACCCGCTTCCGCTCGATATTGCGTGGCCAAACGGCTTAGTGCAAGTGAACCCGTTTGAGCTTAATAATAACGAAATCGTGGCAATGCTTTCTTGGATGAGGCACGATAAGCGAAACGAGCGAATCTTTGGCTACCGCAAGGAAGAAATTGGCGTTAAGGGTGAAAATAAGTACGATACTTACGATCAGTACGACAATGGCTTTAATCCTGCAAAAACTACAGCAAAGTATGCTTATGGTGAAGATAAGCCTCAATACTCATGCGCGGTGGAGAGGGAGCAGCAGTGGAAGCTGTGCTTAGGTGGTGTTACTGGTATTGGCACGCTAGGAGAAATTTCCGAAAAGAAGTATGCAGAAAAGAAGCTTGTTTTCAATAAGTTGGAAGCTGATGACGAGACTACGCTTAACCCGATTGAGCATAAGGTGACGCGCTTCGTTGATATGCGTAAGGACTATACGTGGGGATTAGTAGATAACAACAAGAAGAGTGTTGATGGGCGAAACGATCCTGGATTTGACGGGCCGCAAAATGGCTTGTATGGAAATCAGAAGTATGGCACGCAATACTTTGTGTACAAGTGGAACATAAACTCATACCGCAAGGGCGGCAATGGTAAGGCGTTAAACCTTCAGGATGTGCTAAAGCTTGTAAAAGGTACGCCTAGTATCAATACGAAAGATGAAAATAATCCACAGCCTTCTCTAACTCCTATGAGCGCGGCGGATAATAAGCAATTTGACGCATGGGGTGGAGAATACCCTAAGGCAGTCGATGGTGGTGGAATAAATTACGCTGTGCGCGACAATACATGTGCCGCATCTATGAATGCTGATACTCATGTTGCGCAAAAAGGTAAGTGCCAGTGGCGAAATAAGCTTAATTTAGTTAAGTATACGCCTAATGAATTTATTATGAAGGATTCTTCATTTGATTACAATGCTTCTGTAAATATGAAGAACGGAAGTGAAGTACATATTACAGATAGGCTTATTGAAAATAAGGGTAGTCAACATGCTGGTGAAGATAAGTATGTTAGTGAATATGCTATTCACAAGGACTTCCTTATGCCTGGCGGTGAATATCTGAACGGTCAAGCGGATGGCGAAAATATTGGCGACATTATAACTAAGAATATTGATGTTGACACTATGAACGACTACGACGCGTACGGTGAGGGTGCTTCAACGCCTGAGGGATACGCAAATAACAGGCCGTTCACGCATGCGCAACTTTATGTGAATAATGGTCAGGTTACGAACGATCTTTTGCTTCGCGAACCTGGTAAGACGCCAGATAACACAACGAACGTAATAAACGTGTGGTTTATGCCGGTTGATAGTGAGAAGCCAACTATTAGTGCGAAGAGTATTGATAGTAATGGTAATCCATGGGATATTCACGGAAAATGCATGGTTAATGGTGATGTGAATAACTGCACTGTAAATAACGATAATCTTGTTTTCTTGGATAAGAAAGCTTATGCAGGTGACACTAAAGCTTGGTATGAAGCTGATAATGCCACAATGAATTTGCCTTCAGCGTTAAAGTTAGACGATGATTTCAATGTATACGAACAGGGTAAAGGTATACCATATAAAAAAGATAGAATAAAGGTTACTTTGTATCCGGATAGTATAAACAGTAAAGTGTTGCTTAATAATCTGAATGTGTATATTAAAGCGAACAACATTCAGTATCCTGACGGTAAAATTTCTAGTCCAATGGTGAAGTTTGTTAGTAACGGCGTTACAAATAAACATTTGATTAGAAGGTTTGTTGAAAAATACAGAAGTACGGATTTGCAAAATCCAATCAAAGAGAAGCAAACTGTATTTACAATGTATGCTGAAACTACGGATAGTGCTGGAAAGCAAAGTGAAAGAACTGTTGTTGGATGCTTCAAGGCGACGTGGGAAAATGTTGTTAAGCCATCCGTTGTTGCATATGATGGTGAAACAGATGAGGTTGCAAAAGAAGATAAATGGCTTAATAATAACTCACAAAAACGCGACTATAAGGTTGTAGTTACAGCAGGTTTTAGTGCAACTAAAATGGTAGTTTACTATCACCCTGCTTCGGAGCTTGAAAAAGCTAAGCAAGCTGCTTCTAATGCTGTTTATGGATCTAGTGCATCTACTGGAAACCAGAATGAGCCTGACGTAGAAAACAGTATCGGCAAAACAATTTCCATCTGCTGGATAGAACGTAAAGGATTGATAAAAAATGGTCATTGGGAAGTCTGCCCTGGTACTTCCAAGCCGGATGATGTGAAGCTTGAAAATGTTAGCACTGATAAAGGATTGAAAGGTGTTCTAACATTCCCTAGCGGTTTCTTAGCTCCAGGAAGCGTTGTTCGAGCGCGTGATCGCAAGGATGTTGGTCCATGGAGTAGTATGCCTGGTGTTAGAAGCCCTGAAGATCTTGCCGATGACTCGGGTAATAGAGACGGAAACAAGACTGCAAGAAACGGCGGAAACCGTGGAAGTACGCGTGCTGCAAAAGATAAAAATGCAAAAGGCCGTGCTGCAAAAGGTAAAAGCTCTTACCGAGACGACGCTAGTTCAGAAGATACTCTTGACGTGCTGCCAATGGCTTACGCAAAAGAAAAGCCTAGCGAAGTATGCCGTCCGGATTACTCGAGGGCAAGCGATTGGGAAGGTCAACTTAAGCCGTCTGACTGCGTGTACTTCGACGTTACGATGAAGCGTCAAATAGTGCAAATACACCCAATGTTGCTAAGCGGTCACGAGGAGCGCGCAATACGAATGGATTTGCGTAGCGAAAACAACTTTGCAAACGAGCCAAGGAGGGGAATTTGGCTTCCAAGTGATAGCGAAATCGTTACGAATGAGGATCCAAGGCTTGGACCTGGTAGAACTATGGTGACGTTCAGGCAGTATGACTATAGTGCTATGGACAATGACCATAAGCCTTTGCATCTGCCTAATTATGATGGCCGCCAAGTAGGAAATAAGCAAGACGTTGCTGTTCTGACTAGAGGCTGGAGAAGCCGCGTGCTCGTTCCAAATCCGCAAAAAAATAAGATTACGCGATTTGTTCGATTGCGCGCTGAGAGTGTTCGTGATAATACAACAGGTCAAGATAACAGGCCAGGTCATGATAACAAATCTGACGGTAAAGATTATGCTGCAGACTACTTGGCTGATGCGCCTACTAGCTTCGATGAAATTAAGAGTGATAAAGCTCTGCGCGTAAAGGATCGTCCGGATGATCCAGGATTCATTCTTTCGAAAGATAAGAAGTCTCTTCTGTATCTGTACAATGCTTCAACTAAGCGCAACTTTACGCTTAATGATTTGCAATCTGCGTTGAAGCTTAAGCGTAACGGTGCTTTGCACCCAGCAACCGAGTGTGGAACATATGTTGATGGAAATAAGTGGGACTTTGCTGATTGCCAGCCATCCTTGCTGCCGGAAGTAAGAGGTAGCGATAAGGTTGATGGTGAGCATAACCAAAACGGCTTCAGCTTTGATGGGACTAATCATTTCTATACGTATGATCCGTCTGCAGATCATAGGTCTGGTGCTAACGGCTCTAGTAACGACAATGGTGGCTCTGCTGCTGCTGCAGAAACTTGGTATGTAAACGTCATAGATATGATTCCAAAGGTCGGTGGCGGCGGTTCATATTCTATTCCTAATAGCGCTGGTGTAACGTCTGAAAGTAGCAATACTGGTCTTTCGCTTACCAACTTCGATGGTGTTGGTGCATGGGGTAGGTCTGGTGCGATTGATAAGAACTTAATCAATCATAAGATTTTCGAAAATCCAAGTAATCGTTTGTCAGTTATTATGACATATGGCGATAGCTGGGTTGGAGATACTCATAAAACGCGAGGCAAAGAAGGCGGTTGGGATAAAGATGCCAACTACGAATTCGTAATGCCTGTGTATCTAGTTCCTGTTGATAACGTTAAGCCAACTGTTGCTGCAACTGCAGGATCGCTTCTAAGTGGGCACACGGATGCTAAGAATCCTTACGTTGTAGCAATGGATGAGAATGACTACTCTAAGCTCACGGTTGAGGGTAATCCTTTGGAATACGACAATGACGGAAAAGTTTCGAAGTCGGAAAGCAAGGATAAAAATAAGACTCTGTTTGCGGATGTTCACGACGACTACGATAGCTTCTCTAGACTCAGTGACCTTAGCTTGTACGCGTGCAAAGTCAATAAGGCTGGAGGTTCAACTGATTTTAAGAACTGTACGTCGATAATGAGTAGCAATGGCTCCTTTGACGCTAAGGCGTTTAAGACGTTAAAGGATAACGGCAGTGGAGTTGAGTACGCTTTGTACGGACGTGCAAAAGATAAGTCCGATAATGAAAGCGACGGCTTTAGTGATAACGACGGTAAGGGCCACTTAGTCGGATACTTCAGCTTCGGATACTTGGTGCGTCCGGTTGCGCTGCCTTACAGCGGCGGCCAAGCTGCAATATGGTTCAGCTTCATGTTCGGCGTGCTGTTGGCGCTGTTCTTGGCATCCGGCGCATTCGGTAGGCGCGGATGGCTTAGTTCGGTGCTTAGCGGCAACGGATTTGGCGGATTAACTGACAGCAAGCATTGCGATGCTTCGGCTGAAGCGCTTCGAAGCGGCAATCTGCTCTTCAAACTCAAGTTAATGTTCAAGCGGCTCCGGCTGTGATGCGTAAGCTGTGATGAATAAGCGAGCGTTACTTGAGTGGTATGTAAGTCACCTTTTGCGCTCGCTGGCCATTCTTCGGACACTCTCGCAGTTTGTGTTCTGCGTTAGTGTCTGATTTTGCTTGTTTTGGGACACTCGCGCAGTACGCTTTCTGCGTGAGTGTCTCATTTTGGTGGTTTTGAGACACTGGTGCAGTTTGTGTTCTGCGCTAGGGCTTTTCGCCTAGTTTTATAGCACGCACGTATCTCTCGTAGTATGTGCGTGCTTTATTTTGTAGTGAGATAGTCAAACAGCGTGAAGAGCTTAAGTGTGACGGAATACGGGTTAATTCTCAAAAATATCGTCAATCAGCCAAATATAGCCAAATACACAGCAAAATACAGATTAAACAGATTTCAGAGCGTAAAAATAAAACTTGCGCTAAAATGATTTCTCATCTTAACGCAAGTTTTATACATTTTGACACGTTGTTGTAACGTTTTTGACGTATACGCTTACATTCTACAACAAAGCCTTGTCAACTACAGCAGTAGCTTCCTCAAGAACCTTGTCAAGTGCTTCTGGAGAAACGAATGACTCAGCGTAAACCTTGTAAATATTTTCGGTACCAGATGGGCGAGCAGCGAACCAATTGTTCTTAGTCGTCACCTTCAAACCGCCAATTTTCGCGCCATTTCCAGGGGCTTCAGTGAGCTTTGCAGTAATATCTTCGCCAGCAAGTTTAGTTGCTTCAACGTCGTCACCACTCAAAGCTGCAAACTTCTGCTTTTGCTCAAGAGTTGTCGGCGTGTCGACACGCTTATACCAGCTTTCGCCAAAGCGAGCAACCTGATCCTGATGAAGCTGAGCAGGGTTCTTACCAGTCTTCGCAGTAATTTCCGCAGCAAGCAAATCAGGAATCAAACCATCCTTATCGGTGGTCCACACGCGGCCATCCTTGCGCAAGAAGCTCATGCCGGAGCTTTCCTCGCCGCCGAAAGCAACTTCGCCGCTAAAGAGTGGGTCAACGAACCACTTGAAACCAACAGGAACTTCCACAAGCTTTGCGTTAATAGAAGCAGCCACGCGGTCAATCAAAGAAGAAGACACGAGCGTCTTACCAATAGCAGTATTCTTTGGCCAATCCGGGCGAGCGCCGCCGAACAAGTACTCCACGCACACTGCAATGTAGTGGTTCGGGTTCATAACGCCCCAGTTCGGGCACACAATACCGTGACGGTCAGCATCTGGATCGGTGCCGCCAACCAAATCGTACTTATCCCAAGCGCCAGCGTTAAGCTGATCAACTAAGCCCTTCATTGCGTAAGGGGAGCTTGGATCCATGCGAATCTTGCCATCGTGGTCAATAGTCATGAATCGCCAAGTTGGGTCAACTTCTGGACGCACAACGCCAATGTTCAAGCCATACTTTTCGTTCATAAGTGGCCAGTAGTTTACGCTTGCGCCGCCGAGTGGGTCAATTCCCAAACGCACGCCGCTGGAACGAATCACATCGAAATCAATAACGTTTGCTAAATCGCTAACGTAGTGTTCGCGGTAATCGAAACCTTCAACCAAATCAGACTTGATTGCTTCCTCGAAAGGCACGCGCTTAACTGACTTGTAATTGTCGAGCAATTCGTTTGCGCGGTTTGCAATAGCATTAGTTACTTCTGCAGGTGCAGGACCGCCTGTTACAGGATCGTACTTAAAACCACCGTCGGTTGGAGGATTGTGCGAAGGAGTGACGACAATACCATCAGCCAAGCCATCTCCGCTAAAACGCTGAGTGCCGTCGGCTGCGCGATTATGAGTCAAAATAGCCTGAGAAACAACAGGAGTTGGTACGAAATCGCCGCGAGAATCCACGCGAACGTGAACTCCGTTAGCAACCAAAACCTCAATAGCGGTTTTTTGAGCAGGCTCAGAAAGAGCGTGCGTATCGCGACCAATATAAAGAGGGCCAGTTACGCCAGCTTTCTTGCGATATTCAGCAATAGCTTGCGTAATAGCCACAATATGAGCTTCGTTAAACGAAGTTTTCAAAGCAGAACCACGGTGACCGGACGTGCCGAAAATCACGCGCTGTTCTGGAATGTTGGAATTTGGAACTTCATCATAGTAAGCGCCAACCAAAGCGTCGACGTCGACTAGATCTTCTGGGGTGGCGGGCATTCCCGCATTTTTTGCTACCATAATTTTTTATTTTGCCACGGTGGTGGTATTTTAACGTAAGTCGGTGGTATTTTGAGTCAAAGAAGACTCTAAACTTTCAGGAACGCGCACGCATAATGCTTGTTTTTCAACGGTGAAACGCACATGCTTAGTGTATCCCAAAATATCTCCATCCGCTTGTACTGGAGCCTGACGCGTTAGAAATACTTCTGCAGACAATCCTTGCGATTGATCAATCATTGAATTAGTTGAAAGCGGACTTTGCTGAGCTTTACCTGTAACAGTTTGATGAATAACATCACCAAACAAATTTGCCCATCCAATTATTCCGCCAGTTGTGTCAATAATCTCAAAATCAAGAAGTCCATCGTGATAATTAGCTTCAGGCATAAGCGAAAACATAGGTATTTGGCCGCAATTGCCAGTCATAAAAGTACGGAAAGTAACATCGTTTATAACGCGCTTAGAATTATCTTCCTGAGTAAAAATTATTTTAGCGTGATATTTTGGCGCGAAAAGATGTCTAATACCAGATTCGAAATATGCCAGCCAACTTATATTTTTCTTTAATTTAGGATTTGTGTCGTCGATCATCAATGCGTCAAATCCCATACCTGCAATAATTAGGAACGCATGACCATGATCTTCATAAGGCTTATCCAAAATAGTTACGCGCCCCATATCCACGCGCTGCGATCCATGCGAAGTAGCAACAGCAAGAGCTGCATAAGCGTTATCAACAGGTATACCCATATTCCTTGCGAACAAATTACCTGTACCAATTGGGATTATGCCCATTGCGTGTTCGGTGCCAGACATAGCGCTCGCTACCGTTCTAACAGTGCCATCTCCGCCAACTGCCACGACAACGTCTGCGCCGTGTTTAAGTGCTTCTAATGCGCACGCTCTGCCGTCTTTATTTAGCAAGGTGTCGATGATTTCGTATTGTAATTTATGCGATTTGCAATACGCTTTAATGGTCGCTCTGTATTGTTCAGCTTGTGGTTTAGAAGGATTTAATATAAAGGCGTAATGAACGCAATCGCCTGTTCGCGCTGACACTGTTTCGCTCATATGGTGCCGTTTTAAGGCACGCGAAATAATCATGATGACGAACGGAGCACATACAAGTGCAAATACAATCACCATGAGTATTATCGTGGCTTCAAGAGGCATACTTATTATTTTTGCACAATATTTTTAGAAAATGCGATATTTTTCAGAATAATGAAAATATTTACGTTTTTTACACATTTGTGATGCTGTGTTCGTGCTGCTTTTATGTGTTGCTATGTTCGTGCTGCTGTGTTTGCTTGGTGGGGTTGTGCTTGTGGGTTATTTTCCTAAGCGGCGATAATCCCATCTGTCGAAATGCTCCCAAATAAGCAAAGCTATGCCTACTAGAAATCCCATAAAGCAAATAAGCGCTGTGAATAATTCGCAGATATGCAAAAAAGTGAAAATTGCAGTCAAAATAGACAAAACAAGCCAGATAATCGTACCTACAGAAAATGCCTTCCGCAAATCTACGCGTAAAGCTTTCGGTGTATCTTTGCGCGCATCTGGATTAATAATAGGTGCAATCTTCATGAAAATCATGATACATCGTGCCAAAGTCTTATGTTTTTGCCTATAAAATCAGGCGTGTATAGTCATCCGAGGCACGTTGTATTCTTGCGTATTGGAGAGATTCGTATATGGTGTTTTTACACCTTTACAGTTCCTAGTTTTAACGGATTGTCAGGAGTGGTTGGTCTATGAGACATGCTGCGCATGGTGCTAAGAAAGCTAAACGGCAAAATGATTCGCTGTTGTCGCTTTTTGCCACTAGTACTGGCTCTCATGGAAAGTCACGTTCTGCTGTTGGCTCTGTAGATGGTAGTGCTGTTGGTGGTAGTGCTGTTGGTGCTTTAGCTAGTTCTGTAGCTAGTGAAATTCAGGGCGCTTTTCCGCTTACTCGTCGAGAAATTCGTTTAGCTCATCTTGCTTCTGTTCGTCATAAAAGACTAGTGGTTTCTGCGACCGTAGCCGCGATGTTTGCTTCTGTTGTTGCTATTATGTACGCCAACGATTCGTCATATAGCTCTTTCGCAAAATCGCAAGATTTAAATTCGACATATGAGAACAACGCTGAAAATGCTTCGAATGCTTCGAATGCAAATGCAAGTAAATATTCGGATCCTGTTGCAGTTTCGCGTTCTTATGATCGCTCGGCGTTGAATAATAATTATCAAAATCCGAATTCTAATGCCGACAAGCATGCAGTCGCTGTCGAAAGTCTTTCTACGGCATCCTCACACCAATCCAAGTGGAATCTTGATTCTACAGACGATTTCGATGTTTCTGAGTTGTCTCGATCTATTGCGCGTAATCCGCAAGTCGCTTTGTTTATGGATGATGATGCAGGCAAATTGCCTAAAGGTTTTAATCCTAATCATGACAGCGGAGACGTTGGCAATGCTTATGAGTTCAGTCAATGCACGTGGTGGGTTTATATCCGTCGTCACCAATTAGGTTTGCCGGTTGGCTCGCGCATGGGCGATGGTGCTATGTGGGCTTATTCGGCAAGTCGACTTGGGTATTGGGTTGATAATTCCGCTCGACATAAGGGCGATATTATGGTATTTGCCCCTGGCCAGGCCGGTTCCAATATTGTGTATGGTCACGTGGCGATTGTTGAAAAAATTAACCCTGATGGTTCTATTGAGACTTCCGAATGCAGTGTTGAATTAAACGGGCGCACTATTTCGCGCAAGTTTGCAGCTAAGGATCTTAAGAATTTTAAGTTTATTCATTACTGATAAATTTATCTGTTGCTGATTCGTTGCTGATTCGTTGCTGGTAAGTTTAACTGTTGCTGGTAGGTTTGACTGCTGATGATAGGTTTAACTGCTGCTGGTTTTTGCGAAATAATCTGATTTTTGCGTATTCGTTTTATACTTTGTCGCGCCAAATATCTTTATAAAAAATCATGTATAACATGTATAAAGCGTGTGGTATCCTTCGTTTGATGGTAAAAAATAGCTTCTATTCACGTATTTTCGCCGCGGTTGTTGCTGGCGCGCTTTCTCTTGCCATGATTCCAATCACCGCTATTGCTGCAAATAATAACAATTCTGCTATTACAGCTACGCGCTCATTCCCAAAGGTTACAAGCGTAAAGCGTGATTTGTTTACAGAAGCTGTTTACACAGACGTGGACGCTAACTCAAAATGGGGCGGCATCGAGACTTTAAATGTGCCTCAGACTAAAAGCGCCGCTGAACGCCGTCAAGAGCTTATTCGTAGGCATTTAAGAGATGCTCAAAATGGTTATAATGCCACTGTTAGCCGTGATGCTTCTCGTGGCGGTTTTGATGCAAATCAAACCTTTACAGTTACGCCTCCAAATGAGAATTCAGTCGATGGATTGTTGAATTTTGCGGCTCAATTCGTTGGCAAAGTGCCATACGTTTGGGGAGGAACCACTCCTGCTGGTTGGGATTGCTCTGGATTCGTTGTATACGTTTACGGTCAGATGGGCGTGAGTCTTCCGCGTACTTCGGGCGCGCAAGCCGGAGTTGGAAGGGCTGTTCCAAGTCTTGCAGAAGCTCATCCGGGGGATATTATTGCAAACGGCCAGCATGCGGCGATCTACGTCGGCAATGGAATGGTCGTTAATGCTCAAAACGGCGGCACGCAATATAGCCCAATCAGGTATGTTTTTACGGCACCTTATTCTATTCGCCGTATTTTCTAGACTTTGTATACTCTAAGTAAACAAAACCAAGAAGAAGCTCGTTAGTTAGCTCGCTTACGAAACTCGCAATGCAATACCAAATAAATCACCCTGCCTTCGTCTTTACTGACTCAGGCAGACCTCGCTTGCGTTGAAAGCGCACTGTGCTTTCAACTTTGAGCAAGCTCGGCGCTCCGAGTTGCCTTCGCACGCTATATCGCAGTGCTCAGGCAGGTCGTCGCGCCCCTAATTTGTTTACTTACACACCGCATAAGTAAACAAAACCAAGAACTCTACCCCGATTTTGTTTACCAACACGCCCCATAAGTCCACGAAATCAAGAAGAAGCTCGCTAGTTAGCTCGCTTACGAAACTCGCAATGCAATACCAAATAAATCACCCTGCCTTCGTCTTTACTGACTCAGGCAGACCTCGCTTGCGTTGAAAGCGCACTGTGCTTTCAACTTTGAGCAAGCTCGGCGCTCCGAGTTGCCTTCGCACGCTATATCGCAGTGCTCAGGCAGGTCGTCGCGCCCCTAATTTGTTTACTTACACACCGCATAAGTAAACAAAACCAAGAATCCTTCCCTGATTTTGTTTACCAACACGCGAAATGCTGCGCTCAGGCAGGTCGTCGCGTATCCAATATTTTTGTGTCGAGATGGCGGCTTAGATAGAAACGCGCTATTCTTATTCTAAGTAATAAAATTAAGCAAAACGGTGCTGTTGTGCTATGAAGTTTGGAGGGTGAATTATGAACGATAAAGCTGTTCTTGTTGGTGTCGATGGTTCTCATGCAAGCTATAAAGCCGCTTGGTGGGCGGCGAATTACGCTAAACACGCTGGATTGCAATTGCAAATCGTATGCGCATACTCCTTGCCAAGCTATGCCGCGGTTTCATTTGACGCAACATATTCCGCTATAGGAGACGACAATTTAGCTCATCGCGATGCTCAAGAAATACTTTCGAAAGCAAAAGCAGTTGCTAAAGAACAAGGCGTGGATGCCACAACGCTTATAGTTACAGGCGATCCTTCTTCAGTATTTATTGAGCTTTCCAGGAATTATAAGCTTATCGTGATTGGAAATCGCGGAAAGGGCGGTCTTGCTGAAAGATTGCTCGGCACGACTAGCTCTTCGCTTCCTGCATACGCGTATTGCCCAATAGTTGTAGTTCCGTATACTGACGATGACGGCCAGCGTATTCATTTGAATAATACGATTGAAAAGATTGCGGTCGGGTCGGATGAATCTAAGTGGGGCTTGAAAGCTTTGGAGATTGCTTCCGATTTGGCGTACAGCTGGAATGCTGAGTTAGACGTCATTTCTGCGGTTCCTAGCGTGCAAGGCGCGGAGGGGGATACTGCAGTTATGGGATCGTATATGGACGATTTGCAGTCTCGTGTGAAGCCAATTTTGGATAAAAATCCGGATTTGCGTATTAATTGCTCAGTTGTTCCAGGATCTGCAGTTACGGCTTTAACACAAGCGAGTTTGACGCATGACCTTGTTGTAGTGGGATCTCGCGGTCGTGGCGGATTTACAGGACTATTGCTTGGTTCTATAAGCCAAGGATTGCTTCAGCATTCCTCCAGGCCTGTGTACGTTGTTCCACGCAAATACGTTGAGTCGGATGCTGCGAAAGAATCTGCTATCAACACTAAGTCGATTCCTGTAGACGATATTAACGGAGTTCACGAGGTGGAAGTGCCGAAAGCTGGTGCAGAAGCGGCCAAGGAGATTGAGAAGACAATCGATCCGCTGCACTAGGCGTTACACTAAGTGCGTGAGTGCTGTTATTGGTGAACGGCACTCGTATGCGAATGTGTTAAAAGATATTTAGCGCTATTATGGCTATTTATAAAGCTATTTAGCGCTATTTTCTTTTATCTTAGCGATACTTTTATTTGTTTTTACTCGAATTCTACTCGTTACTATCGCTACTCGTTATTATCGCTCTTTTTTAGCATAAAACGCGCTCGTCTAGCATCACGCTTAGCTTTCTTTTCAGCAAGCTGTTCTTTATTCATCTCAATAGCGCGCTTATAAATCTTAATTAATTCTTGCGCCTGCGTCTTAAAATCATTATTCTTCGAATACTCAAGAACATTAGCCTTAAGCTGTGCCTGCTCAGAATCGCTCATATTTAAAACTTTGCTAAAAACAGCCTTGAAATCTTCGCGAGTATCCCACTGATAGCCGTTCTGTCCGCTAATAATCTGATCCTCATTAGGCTTATCGTGCTTAACTAGAGCAAACAATCCAGAAGCCATCGCCTCAAGCATAGAAAGCGAATGCATTTCAGAAAGAGACGCAGTAGTGTAGTAGTCCATCGCATGCAAATATTTCGGAATTTCAGTGTGCGAAATAGGTCCTAGAAGATAAATTCTATCGTCAAATCCTTCTTCGGAAACGTGTTTGCGTAAATCTTCCAAATCCGGTCCGCCGCCAATCACAAACAAGCGTGCTTTTTCCCGAGGAAAATCGCAATAAATAAAGTTATCTATAAGCTCGCGAATATTCTTCTCCGCGCCTATTCTGCCAACAAACACAAAAGATTTAGTTGAATCTGAAATTTCGTATTTTTTACGGAATTCTTCTCTAAAAGCAAGTCGCTCAGGAGTTGGCAAGAACTTCTTATATTCCACGGCATTGCTTAAAACAATAACCTTTTTATTCACCTTTTGGCGATCGATATACGCTTGAGCCTTAGCAGACATACTCGTAATAATTGTGGCATTTTTCGAAAAACGCATAAAATATTTGGAAGAAATATTGCGAGAGAATTCTGTAAAATGCTTAAGGCCGATGTAGAACAAGAACTTATCGTATTCCGTGTGAAGAGTATAAATAACAGGAATATGCTCTTTTTTGGCAACCTCCAAGCCGATTTCGCCAATGCCAAACTCGTTTTGAATATGAATCACATCCGGCTTGAAATTAATAGGGAATTTCTTACGCATATAGCCGATAGGTATTGCCACGCGATACTTGTAAAGCTTTTTAAGCATGAACCCAGGTACGTAAACAACTCCATCAACGAGCTTTGTTTTATACTGCTTTTCGGATCCAACTGTCACTACTAATACTTCGTGACCCATTTCCTCGTACATTTTTTTCAGCATGTACGATTGGGTTGCGACGCCATTTATGTATGGTGGATAAGTTTCCGTAAAAATAGCTATTTTCAAAATTTCCTCCCAGTACATAAACAACATATACAGTATATTATGTTTTTTGGAATAGTCCACGCGATGTGTTGGGTGTTGTTGGTTTGTTTGGGGCTGTTGTGGTGTTTGCGTTAGGGTGTTGTTGGCTTGGGGTTGTTGGTTTAGGGTTGGCGCTTTTACGCTTTATCTGCGAATAGTCACCATAACTCGAACCGGCGCGGCTGATTCAAGAGTGTGCTTCACAGTGCAACCTTTGCTTATATGGCGTTCCATACGTGCTTTCAGTTCAGAAGTAGCTTCATCGCTAAGAGGGGGATTGGCAGAAGTCGCGTCAACGGTAACATCTTCGTTAAACTGCGTGTAAGTTCCTTCTTCTGGGTCGTATCTTCCGCTTACAACGACGCGTGCGCTGGCGGATTCGCCAAGAGAATGCTCTATTGCGTACTGGCTACTTAGGGCTGTGCATCCTGCTAACGCTATTTGCATTAGTTCAACGGGCGTGAACATTCCTTCGCCTTTTCCGAAAGACAATCGCGCGCCGTCGTCGCTTGAAGCCTCCCAAGTGCCGTCATCTTTGCGCTCCACGCATAATCTTCTAGACATTTTGCTTTGCTCCTTTGCTGTAATCGTATTTTTCATGTTATCGTAAGGATCGTAACTATGCTTTCGGTCGTCGTGATAATGCAGTCGTCGTTCTGCGCGAGTGTCTGATTTTGCTTGTTTTGGGACGCTGGTGCAGTTGGCGTTCGCGCGGATTACGCGCTCGCTTACGAAACTCGCAATGTGATATCAAATAAATCACCCTGCCTTCGTTTTTGTTGACGAAGGCAGACCTCGCTTGCGTTGAAAGTCCACTGGACTTTCAACTTTGAGCAAGCTCGGCGCTCCGAGTTGCCTTCGCGCGCTATATCGCAGCGCTCAAGCAGGTCGTCGCGCTTACTTTTGTTTACTTATGTGGTGTGTTGGTAAACAAAGTTGGGGGAGGGTTCTTGGTTTTGTGTACTTCGAGTGCGTGTTGGTAAACAAAGTCGGGGAGAAGTAAACAAAGTTGGGGGAGGGTTCTTGGTTTTGTGTACTTCGAGTGCGTGTTGGTAAACAAAGTTGGGGGAGGGTTCTTGGTTTTGTGTACTTCGAGTGCGTGTTGGTAAACAAAGTCGGGGAGAAGTAAACAAAGTTGGGGGAGCTGTTACGATGCGTAACGCTAGATTGTCGAAGTGAAGATAGCGTTTTGCGCGGTAGACATATGTTTTACGAGCGCGATTCTTTAAATTTATTGTCGCTTTGTTAACATGGCAGTATGGCTTTAACAGAAGAAGAACTTGCGGCAATTCGCGCGCGCGTACCACAAAAACCAGCGTCTAATATTCCTACTCCTTACGAGGATTTAGTGCGAAAAATCCTTACGGAAGGCACTCTAAAATCAGATCGCACTGGCACAGGTACAATTTCGCTTTTCGGCCAGCAAATCCGCTTCGATATTAGCAAATACTTCCCGCTTATCACCACGAAAACCGTGTTTTTCAAAGGACTCGCGTACGAGTTGCTTTGGTTCCTTAAAGGCTCGAGCAATGTGCGCTGGTTGCAAGAAAATGGCGTTCATATCTGGGACGAGTGGGCGGATGAAAATGGCGATTTAGGCCCTGTTTACGGCGTGCAATGGAGGAGTTGGCCGGCGCCGACAGAGGAAAATCCAAATCGCACAATCGATCAAATCGCGAACGTGCTGGACCTTATGAAGAATCATCCAGATTCTCGTCGAATGATTGTTAGCGCTTGGAATCCTGCGGAAGTTGAAAACATGGCCTTGCCGCCTTGCCATTCGCTTTTCCAATTCTATGTGGCCGACGGCAAGCTCTCGTGCCAGCTTTACCAGCGTTCTTGCGATATGTTCCTCGGCGTGCCGTTTAACATTGCGTCTTACTCGCTTTTGACGATGATGATGGCTCAGCAGGCAGGACTTGAACCGGGTGAGTTTGTGTGGACTGGCGGCGATTGCCATATTTACGACAATCACGTTGAGCAGGTGCTCGAGCAGCTTTCGCGCGAACCATACCCGTATCCGCAGCTTAAGATTCGTAAGGCAGATTCGATTTTTGACTACGATTACAGCGATTTTGAAGTGGTTGATTATAAGCATCATCCGACGATTAAAGCGCCGGTTGCTGTGTGAGATTTGCGTTTGATTGATTGCGTGTGATCGGTTGCGGTGAGATTTGTTGCGGTGAGATTTGCGCGAGTTATTTCGCTAGATTTTATATGCGTTAGTAGAAAATAGCGTTAGTAGAAAGTGGCGTTAGTATGTCGAATAATTTTCCTGTGCGTCTGATTTGGGGACAAGCGTACGGAACTGACGGAAGGTCCGGTGCGATGGGTGTGAACGGTGGCATGCCGTGGCGACTTTCCCCGGATTTGCGCTATTTTAAGGCGATGACAATCGGCTGCCCTGTGATTATGGGTCGAGGCACGTGGGATGCGATGCCGCCGAAATTCCGTCCGCTGCCTGGGCGCGAAAATATTGTTGTTACGCGAAATCCGGATTTTGTGGCGGATGGTGCGCGTAGTTTCACTAGCATTGACGCAGCTTTGGATTACGCGCGAGAATGGCTGGAAAATAGGGAAGCGCTGGAAAATCAGGCAAATCTGGAAAATAGGGAAGATTATGTAAATCAGGAAAGCGCATCTCAAGATGCGCCTAAAGATGGACGCGCAATCTGGGTTATCGGCGGAGCCGCGATTTTGCGCGAGATGCTTGCAAATTATCACGCGGACGCAGCTTATGTAACGCAAATCGAAGCGAAAGTTGATGCAGACACGTTTGCTCCCGATATTCAGAATCTTGTGGATGTCGGAAAATGGTGCGTTGCGCGAGAAGGCGAGTGGCAGGAAGCGCCGCTGAAGGTTGGTAGCGAAAGCAATCCTGCACGATACCGGTTCATGGTATATAGTCCTGCGCAGTAAGCTGTTCAATCATGAAGTAAGCTGATAAATCACGCAATAAGCAGTTCAATCACGCAGTAACAGTAAGACGTTAGATCATACTAAATCACAAAGTAAACGAGGAAATATGACTGAAGAATCAAGCAAAATCAAGGTTGACGCGCGTCACCCATACACTGTTATGACGGTTTGCACGGGGAATATTTGCCGCTCGCCAATGGCGGAAATCGTGCTACGTAATGAGTTTGCGCTTAGGGGATTAAGCGACGTCGTTGCAGTGCGTTCCAGTGGAGTCAGCGACGAGGAGTATGGGAATCCGATTGATCGCCGCGCGCAAAGGGAATTAACTAAACGCGGATACCACCTTCCAGTATCGCATTTTGCACATCGAATTGAAGCGGACGAGATTGCGGAAACGAACCTGTTTTTGCCTATGACGGCTTCTCATATGCGCTCGCTCGTTCGTCTGCTTCCTCCGCAAAAGCGCGCGTTCGTTCATATGTATCGCTCGTTTGATCCTTCGTTGCCAAAGCCTTCTGCTGGATGCGAGTCCACTTTAGATTTGGCGGATCCGTGGTATGGTGGGCCGCGAGAGTTCGAAATTGCCATGAATCAGATTGAGGAGTGCGCGCCGTACATAGTCGATTGGGTTGAAAGTAGAATTTCGCGCGACTAATAACGACTAGTAAGCATCCTTAATGGTTTTGGCAAATTGAGTACTAAGTTTGTATTGATTTGCTAAGACAATTTTTGGTGCGGAATAATAGTTTTAATTCCTGTGCATTGCGCTTTTACGGGGTACAAGATTTTTATACAAGGTCATAATTTTCCTATGTACTGTTGCTGAGTTGCGAATCGACCGAGCTTAAAGCAGCATAGTGCACTTTAAGCTCCTTCGATGAGTGAGCTGGCACAGAGAGGAAGTCCAGTGGACTTCCTCGCCAGCGAAGCGTTGAGCTGTTACTGCGAACGCGATGAAAAGTGGTACTAAAGATCTCTCATCGCAAGATTTTTACATTGCTCTAAGAGAAACTCCGACAGCTCTTGGCATGTTTAGTCTTTTAATCTTCGGTTAATCACCGAGATTTTTCAATTTTTCTTGCTCTCTCGACGAGTCACCATCTGGCGACGCTGAGGCTCGCCTCGTTCACTGCGAAAAATCTCAAATCTCTGCCTAATAACAGCAAAGCGTAAGTATTTTAGAACTATGTGTAAAAAATTAATCTACATATTTTGTTAATTAACTAGTATTGCAAATAAGTAAATTGACTGGTTCTGAAGCCGATTTATAAGCGCTTTTATGCAAGTCTTATATTATTTGCAGATCTTAGCAAGTTTTAGTAAGTCTTAGTAAGTCTTAGCAAGTCATAGTAAGTTTTAGTAATTCTTAGTAATCCTTCAGTTGCAATTCTTTAGATACAATTTTTGGATACATTTTTTACTTGCAATTGTGCGTTATTTGTATAATAATAAAGCACAAAAGCAAGTTTTTTTTTATAAGCGTTTATTATCTCTAAAATGATAATTCTTTAATAGGTTGGTATGTGACGGTGAAAGTAAAGTCGGATAAAAAGAGAACAAATATTAGTGAAATTAAAAGAATTGTTAAGAAAAATAACGGTATTATCACGGCAAAAGAAGTTTCTTCCGCAGGAATTGACTCTTGGTATCTAACTAGCATGGTCAAAAATAATGATTTGGAAAGAGTTGCGCGCGGCGTGTATTTCGATAGCAATTCAAATAATTATGATGAACTTTATTTTTTCCAGCTTCGTAATAAAGCTTGCATATGTTCTTACCAAACTGCCTTGTATTTGCATAATCTTACAGATCGCATGCCGTTTATAAACGAAGTTACGGTATGTCAGGGATATAACACGTGGCGCATAAAAAATGATGTTGAAGTGCATCAAATTAAAAAAGAATGGTATAAAATTGGTATCACTCAAGTGCGTACGGTTATTGGTAATTATGTGATGGTTTATGATATGGAGCGCACTATCTGCGATTTGGTTAGGAATCGTAGGCGTCAGGATTCAGAGATATTTGGTAAGGCTTTGCGTGCGTATGTGAGAAATCCTAAGAAAAATGTACATAGATTGCGCGAATATGCCAAAAAATTTGGTATTCTTCGGCAAGTTGACGATATTTTGGAGATTCTCGATGAATAACAGTAGTAATAAAAGTATTGCAATTAGAGATAGTGTTACGCAGCGTTTGCGTAACAAGTCGCAAGAACTTAGCTTAGATTACAACACTTTGTTAAGTAGATATTTCTTTGATGAGTTTTTGAAGTTGCTTGCAAAAAGTGAGTATAAAAATAATTTCGTCTTGAAAGGTGGAATGCTTCTGAGTTTTGTGCTTGGAATTAATAATAGATCAACCCAAGATATTGATTTTTTGATTCATGGTTTAAAAATGGAGGATTCTTATTTATTTAATGTTATTAAAAGTGTTACAGCTCATGAAGAAAATCATGATGGCGTGTGGTTTGAAATCAACGATTCTATTGATTCTATTAGGCCTGAAGATGAATATGGCGGATATCGTTTTCATATAACTGGGCATTTAGATAAAATTAGGTTTCCTTTTTCGGTTGATATAGCTACTGGAGATCCAATGTATCCAGAAGTTAAAGTGGGAAAATATTCTACTGTTCTTGGAGATGATATAGATTTGAAAATGTATCCACTTGAATCAGTATTGGCTGAAAAATTGCAAACTATTCTCTCTAAGGCAGAAAGTAATACAAGAAGCAAAGACTTTTACGATATTTACGCAATTATGAACTCGCTGAATGTGTCTAATAATGGGAATTGTGGAGTTGCTATTGCGTATTTAGCCGATTGTGAGTTTGTACATCAAATTAATGAAAGTATTGATTTTAGTGTATTAAAAGTTGCTATGTCGCTTACTTGCAAGCATAGAAATACGTATTTTTCAAAGGTAAAAGCACGTGAAATACTTGAATGCATCTCACGCGATAGTGCTGTAATCGATAGATGGAATAGATACGCTAAGAAGCATCAGTACGCGAAAAGTGTAAATTTTGAAGATGTTATTTCCGCTATCTCAGAACTAATAAATCTTATGCTTGATTAGGTTTTTAGCTTTGATTTTTGTAACTTGTTTTTGTGCGTTATTTGTATAATAATAAAGCACAAAAGCAAGTTTTTTTTATAAGCATTTATTATCTATAAAATGATAATTCTCTTTGGAATAACCCAATTTTTGATAGGTTGATGAAAAATTATAGCCCCTCTATTCATTACGTTATGTAAAGAAACGCACACCAGCGGGTGGCTATTCGAGGGATTGCCTAAAATTGTATCAAATTAAAATAACGTTAGCAACATACTGTAGTTTGTGTCGCTGTAACTGTCAGGCATTTTGAAGGAGCTTGAAATGTGTTATGCAATTATTAGGCTCAGGCAATGTGCTTAGGCGGGTCGTTGTTCTCTCTCCGCCGAATCGAGTGAGTCATAGCCATACATGTGCACGGTATTCGTAATAATCATTTGCGTAAGATTCAGATTTTTTGCGCGCAAGTTATCTACAAAACGCTGGTATTTAGCGAAAGTTGCGTCAGAATACGTGCTTAATTCGCCTCGCAAATACGTTTCAAAAGACGTATTTTCTGCCGTATCTTCGCTAGTTTTAAGCACTCGCATCGCAAGACCTAAGTTAGGGTATCGATCGCGAAAATCTGAAGCCCACTTAACTTGCGTTAAAATAATCTGCTCCTGAGCGCTTTTTCTAGGCTCCAAAATCGGCTTAATATAAGGCTTAATCGTGCGCTCAAAAATTTCCGGGGCAGTAGACTCCATCATTCGCGCATATTTTTCTGTTATCAAATTGCGGCCGATTTGATTCGCGCACTCAAGATCTTGCTTATAAGACTCCTGCAAATCAAGCGGCCATGCCAAAAACTGACTCATGCGCATAATGTGGAAAGTTGGCCAGTTTCCTTGGCAATTTGCGCGTCCGCCTTCGTTTTCCGTAAGCTGGAACTGATCCCACTCGAGTTTAGTGATTTCTTCCGCAAGATTTTGCGCTTGCAGCTTTTCTTCGTTTGCAAGATTTTGCGCTTTCTGATTTTGCGTTTGCAGATTTGTTGATAAATCGCACATCATAAGCTCCTCAAACATGCTGCGCGCGAGTGAATATGCGCTTCAACGTACGGCCTCTGCCATTCCAAAAAAGTTTCGCCGCAATCGCTCAATCCTTGATATTGCAACTCTCGCACAATATCTTCGCAAATGCTGGCAATTATTTGCGTAACTTGTTTTTGCGCAATTCCGGCTCCTTTTCCGCCTTCGCCAAATCCGTCTCCACCGGAACCGTCGCCACCAAAGCACGCCGCGGAAGAAAGTCGCATTAATGACTCAAGTTTGCCGCATACTTCCGGAAGCCTAGACGCCATGCGCGCGCTGAGTTTGCGTAAAGCTGCAAATTGCCACTTATAATATGGCAAATATCCTGCACTTATTGGGTTATTTAGCAAAAACACGATTGAAGCGGTCGCGCGCACGAATTCGTTTATAGAAAGCCACGCTGCGGATGCGTCTTTGCGCGCAATCATGCGTGGGAAATTGTACTGGCCCGCTTGGGAAATCATGCCGAGTCTGCGCGAGATTAGTGAGATTCGCACGTCGTCCGGCATGAGTTTGAAGCTTTGGCGCGCCTTTGAGAACTCTCCAAGTGGGTCCGCGAAAATTTTGCCATTCGTTGCTGCTGCAAGCGTTGACTCGTCTAAGGACAGCCATAAATGCGGCTCGTTTTGGCTTGGGGCAGTAGGGAAGCCGGTTATGTTTTCGAAAAACTTAGCTGTGCTAAATACTCCGACTCGCTTGCTGCTTTCGCATGATTTTGCGCGTGGAGTTTCTTCGCGAGAGCCAAAACCGGCGTATCTCTGAGGAAGTACGTCGTAAGCAGCCTGCAAATCCGCGCCAATTTCCGCGTAATCTTCGTCAGTAAGCCATAAGCAAAAGCCTGGTCCAAAATCGTGGTCGCGCGAAATCTCGTCGTCAAAACCGTAACATTCCGATCCGTGACCAACTAATCCGGCTGCAATGCGATTTTTGTATTTCGCAAATTTTGGCTGATCAAGTAACGGCTTTCCGTAAGTTTGCCAATATGATTGCGATAATTGCATGCCGTTTTTTATGTGTGGAGTGGGCGAGGATTGACTTGCTGTGTTCCTGGCTGTTATGTGTTGGTTTTCTATTTGTTGGATTGCAGACACTTTTTCGGATGTTTCCGTAACGTTTTCTGCTAACTCGCGCGTTTGCTGCAAATTTTCCAACGTAATCGTATATGATTCGCTATCTTTTCCGTAGCATTCTGCTATTAAATCTAGAGCCTTACTGTATGCTTTTACAGCATCGGAATACTCGCCGCGCGCGCACTGAACCTGCGCAAAACCAGCCAAAGCAGAAGCGTAATGCGGCTGATTTTCGTTATTTCCCGCGATATACATTCGAACGCTGGTTGAAGCGTGTTCAAAAGCAGAGTTAAGAGTTGCAGATTTGCTGTTTGTGTTTTCGTTAGGCCGCACGAACTTTTGTTGGCACTCCTGCGAGCATTTTTGTTGTAACTCCTGTGAACATTCCTGCAGCATCGCAAGCGCAAGATTCGTGTGCGTAGCGGCAATATCGATATCGCGCTCAGGATCCGTGCTTGTATTTTGCAAAATTTCAAGCGCCTGATTAAGCTCCTCAATTGCATCATGCGTGCGACCGGTTTCGCTGTAAAGCATCGAAAGATTGTTGTGAAGCGCGGCGAGCTTGCGATTTTTGGCACCAAGAGTCGTGGCGGATTCGCTAAGAGCCTGAGTGTAAATTTTTTCAGCGCGATCGTAGTTGCCGGCCGCGCGAAGGCTAGTAGCAGCGTTAATAAGTGTTGTTGTGCCGGCTTCACTGCCAGCTAGTTGCATTTCGTTTGCAAGATTTAAAGCGTGATTGATAATCGGCTGATTTTTCGCGTATTCTCCTCGAGAACGGTAAAAGCCCATGAGTTCGTTTAAAACAGATAGTTGCAATGCTTTAAGTGTTTTTTCTTGCGATTCGGCAAGTTTATGCAAAAGGTACGATTCGATTGCGTCTGCGCTCGCGTGATTTGCGAACATTTCGTCAAGCTCGCTATAAAATTGCGTCGCGTTCTCCATCAAAGCCCCTTTGCTGCTACTTTTGCGCTCCAAACCGACTTTAACTTTACAGTCTTGTAACGAAAAACTTGCGCGTAAGTGGCATAGGCGGAATAAGTGCATAAGCGAAATTGGCAAATTGGCAGATCGGTAAATTGGCGAATTGGCAAAGCTGCAAATTGGTAAAGCAATTGGCAAAGCGACATATTTTTCGTAAGCGCATAGTAGGAATAAGCAGTAAAGCGACATGTTCTGCATAATCGCAATAATCGGCATAAATACGCCAAAAATCAAAAGTCGGGCTGGCGGGATTTGAACCCGCGGCCTCTTCGTCCCGAACGAAGCGCGCTACCAAACTGCGCTACAGCCCGATGCTGAAACTTGCGTAAAAATGCGCATAAAAGTTCCGGCAACGTCCGTAATGTTACAGGTTGGCTAATACAAATTGTTTTAAAGCGTGTGAAAGTCGCGTATAAAAAGTCTTGTTATATAAGAAAGTCTCATATACGAAAGTCGCGTATAAAACCTGTATTCCCTACTGGTTACAATTAGCGTTTATGACTGACACCAATACTGCAATGTCTGCCGCGCAAAATGCCGCAGAAAACGAAGCAACAGATACCGTCAATGAAATTGACACTGTTGAGCATGCCGAAATGCTACTCGCGCAAGACGAGGCGATCGCCAAGCGCGTAAACGAAGGCGCAACTCTGGATGAAGCAATCGACCCAAGTAATAAAGAGTTTGGTCCGCAGGCTCATCCGGAGCAGGTACAGATGCGCGTTGCTAAGCGCGCGATGATGCTTAAGGAGGGCGTGCAGCCTTATCCTGTGCACCTTAACGTTACGGATACTATCGAGCAGGTTCGTAAGCAGTTCGATGGCAAGCTTGAAGCTGGCGAAGAAACCGATACCGAGGTTGGTATTGCAGGTCGCGTGCTTTTCTTGCGTAATGCTGGTGGATTGTGCTTCGTTAAGCTTTCTGCTGGTGACGGCACTACGATTCAGGCGATGGTTTCCAAGAAGGAAATTGGCGAAGAATCCATTAAGAATTTCAAGCAGATGGTGGATTTGGGCGACCACTTGTACGTTCGCGGTCGCGTGATTTCCTCTAAGACAGGCGAGCTTTCCGTATTTGCAACTGAGTGGGCGATTGCAGCTAAAGCATTGCAGCCGCTTCCAGCTTTGCACAAGGAATTAAGCGACGATACTCGTACGCGCAAGCCATATATTGGCATGATTGCAGACGAGAAGATTCGCGATATGGTTCGCAGACGTTCGCGCGCTGTGGCTTCTCTTCGTCGCACATTTGACAGCCACGACTTCTTGGAAGTTGAAACTCCAATGTTGCAAACGGTTCACGGCGGTGCTGCAGCTCGTCCATTCACGACTCATATGAACGCTTTCGACATTGATCTTTATTTGCGCATCGCTCCGGAGCTTTTCTTGAAGCGTTGCTTGGTTGGTGGCATTGAGCGCGTGTTCGAAATCAACCGCGATTTTAGAAACGAAGGCGTGGATGCAACTCACGCTCCAGAGTTTACAATGCTCGAGGCTTACCAGGCTTACGGTACTTACGATACGATTGCTGCTCTTACTAAAGAGCTGATTCAGAAGGCTGCTGTAGACGCTTTCGGCTCCACTAAGGTGACTTTGCTTAACGGCGAAGAGTACGATTTTGGCGGCGAATGGAAGCAGATTACCATGTACGGCTCGCTTTCTGAGGCTTTGGGCGAGGAGATTACGCCGGAAACTTCTGTTGAGCATTTGGGTGCGATTGCAGACAAGCTTGGCGTTGAGCGCGATGACGTGGAAAATCACGGCAAGTTGGTTGAGCACTTGTGGGAGCACTTCTACGAGGATAAGCTTTACGAGCCAACGTTTGTGCGCGACTTCCCAGTGGAGACTAGCCCTCTTGTTAAGGGTCACCGCACTAAGCCTGGAATGGTTGAAAAGTGGGATTTGTACGTGCGCGGATTTGAGCTTGCAACCGGCTACTCCGAGCTTAACGATCCTGTTGTGCAGCGCGAGCGCTTTGTGGCTCAAGCTAAGGATGCTTTGGCTGGAGACGTTGAGGCAATGGATATTGACGAGGACTTCATTGAGGCTCTCGGCGTCGGTATGCCTCCTGCTGGCGGCATGGGAATGGGTATTGATCGCTTGCTAATCGCTCTTACGGGCGCAACCATTCGCGAGACGATTACGTTCCCACTCGTGAAGCCACTTCGCTAGTTGTGATTATCGCTAGTTGTGATTATCGCTAGTTGTATTAGTTATAATCAGTTGAATTAATCTTAAAAGTTCTTAAAAGTCGTTGAATGCTATTTTAGTGTTCGGCGACTTTTTTGATTAAATTTTTCGTGTTTGTTTACTTTTTGTAAGTAGTCGTACGAAACGAATAGACTAGGTAATTATGACATATAAATTAGTATTGCTCCGACATGGTCAGAGCGCATGGAATAAGACCAATCAGTTCACTGGTTGGGTTGATGTACCGCTGACTGAGCAAGGTGTCGAGGAAGCTAAGCATGGTGGCGAGCTTCTTAAAGAGAAGAACGTTCTTCCAGACATCGTGTTCACTTCTTTGCTTCGTCGCGCTATCAATACCGCGAATTACGCGCTTGATGCAGCCGACCGCTTGTGGATTCCAGTTCGTCGTAGCTGGCGTTTGAACGAGCGTCATTACGGTGCTTTGCAAGGCAAGAACAAGTCTGAGATTCGTCAGGAATATGGCGATGAGAAGTTCATGATTTGGCGTCGTTCTTACGCAACTCCACCTCCTGAGATTGATCCAAACGACGAGTATTCTCAGACGAATGATCCTCGTTACGCAGGCGACCCAGTTCCAGAAACTGAAGCTTTGGCAAACGTTGTGACTCGCGTAACTCCTTACTGGGAATCGGATATTATTCCAGAGCTTAAGTCTGGCAAGACTGTGATGATTGCTGCTCACGGCAACAGCTTGCGCGCAATCGTTAAGATGCTTGACAACTTGAGCGAGGAGGAGATTTCCAAGGTGAATATTCCAACCGCTATTCCTCTGCTTTACGAGTTGGATGAGAACTTCAAGCCGATTAAGCCTCGCGGTGAGTATTTGGATCCAGAAGCTGCTGCTGCTGGTGCTGCTGCCGTGGCTGCTCAG
The DNA here is from genome assembly GCF_049244095.1 of Gardnerella sp. KA00255. Taxonomy (NCBI): domain Bacteria; kingdom Bacillati; phylum Actinomycetota; class Actinomycetes; order Bifidobacteriales; family Bifidobacteriaceae; genus Gardnerella; species Gardnerella sp. KA00255. Next base: position 668,099 of record NZ_CP058374.1, on the reverse strand, counting down.
GGTCAGAAGTGAGATTCTGATTAAGCTGGATTTGGCGATTAAGCTGGATTTGGAGCGCTTAAGTTAGCTTTTAGCTGCTTAAGTTAGCTTTTAGCTGCTTAAGTTAGCTTTTAAAGTAAAAGTAGGTCTGCAATTAATTTGCAGGCCTATTTTTTTGTTTACGTTTTATTTTCATTGGTACGTTGAGAGCTAACAAGCGAGCGTAAGTAAATAAAAGCAAGAAGGGTTGCTTGGTTTTGTTTACTTACAGTGCGTGTTGGTAAACAAACTCGGGGTGGTGTTCTTGGTTTTGTTTACTTAGGTAGCGTGTTTTGTAAGCCGATTTACAGGGCATTGGTAAAGGAATTTTTACGATTATTGTTATTTTTGAGAAAGTAATATTTTTTGTAAAGTATGTAGCGTTTTTTGGGTCATATAAGACTATTTTGTAATATTATACTGTCTTTACCTCATTGTTTCAACGGTAATAAGTATCCAAATAATGGAATTTTTTTCGTATATTAAGTAAATTAAATGTTAACAAAGTATTTTTTAATCATTTCTTAATTACATACATGTTAGTAGAAATTGGCTAAAATACGCCATTTTGAAGTAATAAATCCCGTTTAATGATATTTTTGCAATGACCAAATATTGGACTAGAAAATTTTCTTCTTAAAGATTGGTGCTATTGTTCCGAAAATATATTTTCATAACTGATGTGGGTGCGACTTTCGAAGTGTTGTTTAGGTTTTGTACGAGTAATGCGAAATTGTTTGCAACACTTTCGCTGGTTTCGCCGGTTTTCCGGTTTAGCTGATTTAGCAAATAAGCCAGCATTAGCCGGCACTAGCTGATTAAGCCAGCACTAACTGATTAAGCCAGTGCCAGCTAGCCAAGAGTTAGCCAGCATTTCGTTATGAAAATATGTTCATACCCATTCGAGAGGAGATTGCTATGAAGTTCAAACGAACGTCATATCTGACTCGTTTAGCAGCATTAAGCGTGGCTGCGGCGACGCTTATGGTACCGCTTGCTGGATCATCGGCTTATGCGGCAAATGCTAAAGATGCGACTAAAAAAGATGACAACGCACCTGTTTCTAAGATGCTTGATTCATCTTTAAAGGCAAATAGCGAGATTAAGTCTATAAAAGATTTACGCCATGTTAATCCAACTCTTGCTAAAGCTTTTGAGAATTACAGTAAAAAAGATCAATTTAATAAAAATTCAAATGCTCAAGTGACTGTTGTTGTTACGTTGAGAAATAATCATACGCAACTCACGGATGCTAACGAAAAAGCCAACATTCATGAGCAGAATGTTTTAATTAATCGCGTAAAGTCAAAGTACGATATGACTGTTCGTCGCCAAGTTGGTTATTTGATGAGCGCTTTTGAAGCTACTCTTCCTGAAAAGCACGTTCAAGATTTGCTGCGTGAGCCAGGTGTAGTTTCTGTTGCAAAAGAACGTTTATATCATCCAATGGAAAATTATGCTCGCGATTTACAAGGCGTGCAGACGGTGTTTAAAAAGCATCACCTCGATGGAACCGGAATGCTTGTTTCTATTATCGATACGGGCATCGATCCAACTCATAAAGATATGAAGCTTGACGCTTCAGCAAAAAAGAATCTTCGCTTGAAGCCAACTGGTCAAGGAAATACAACAGACAAAGTTCCTGCAGGTTACAATTACGCTGATGAAAATACTAATTTCACAGACGCTAAAGGTGAACAGCACGGTATGCACGTTGCCGGTATTGTGGCTGCTAACGGCGATGAGAATGGTGCTCCCGCATCTGAAAATCATCGTGTTGATGGCATAGCTCCAAACGCTCAGCTGCTCGCTATGAAAGTCTTCTCAAACGTGCCGGGTTCGAAGGGAGCTCGTGATGTTGATATTGTTGCTGCAATCGAAGATTCTGTAAAGCTTGGTGCAGACGTTATTAACATGTCTCTTGGCTCAGATAACGGTTTCGGCGGAACGTCAAGTGCTACTAGTGTCGCGTTAAAGAAAGCTCGCGAAGCTGGCGCGCTTCCAGTTATTTCTGCAGGAAATTCCGGCTTGAACTTCTCTGAAAGTGGTGGCATAGACGATAGTTTAGGCAAGTGGGATGATGCAACTATTGGTTCTCCATCTTCTTATCCTTCTGCTTTCAGCGTTGCTTCTGTAGAAAATTCCAACATTACTCAGCAGTCTGCAAATTGGGTTGGAAATGATGGCAAATCACATACTCTGCCGTACAGCTATTCTATTGGTTCTTTAACAGATGCAATATCTCAGCATGAACTTGTGGATGCTAAAAAAGCTACTACAACTGATGTTAAAGATCTTGATCTTAAAGATAAGTATGCTCTTGTAGAACGTGGTGGCATTACTTTTACGGAAAAGTTTAAGAATGCGATTTCTAAAGGTGCTAAAGGTGTGATTGTTTACAATCACGACAAGGATTCATCCTTATTCATAGGAATGGGTGGATTGGAAAAAATCAAGAATTGCTTCGGTGCGTCTATTCCTCGTTCTTATGCATTGGAAATCAAAGCAGCATTAGATAAGGGTGAGAAAGTAAAGATAGCTTTCACTGAAAAATTCGTTACTATCGCCAATCCGGATGATGGAAAGCCTTCTAGCTTTACTTCTTGGGGTCCAACTCCAGAATTTGATTTTAAGCCTCAAATTGCTGGTATCGGTGGTAATGTTTGGTCTACGCAGAACGGAAATAAGTACACCAGCATGTCTGGTACTTCCATGGCTGCTCCAAACGTTTCCGGTCTTTCAGCGTTGGTGATGGAAAGCTATAAGAATCGTTTCCCTAAGCTTAAAAAGTCTGAAATGGCTACCCGTGTAAGCCAAGCATTAATGAATACAGCAAGTATTATTGGACATAAAGATTCTGCAGGTAGTAAGAAAATTCCTTACGCTCCTCGTCAAATCGGTGCTGGCTTAGCTCAGGTAGATAAAGCTGTTGCTACTGACGTGATTGCAACAGTAAACGGCAATTCGTATGTGGCTCTTAAAAACGTGAATTCTAATCGCGAGTTTACGGTTACTTTACATAATTATGGTAAGAAGCCAGTAAAATTTGCTGTCCCAGATCAGGAAGTTGTAAATGAGTCTAATGAGGCCAATAAAGATACAGTAACCTCTATTAGTAATACTGAAACCTTGCAGTCAAAAACGCGTGGAGTTACGGTAAAGCCTGGCAAAACCGCTGATGTTAAGTTTACGTTAAGCCCAGATCGTTCTAAAGGCAATCATTATATTGAAGGTTGGGTGCGATTTGAATCGCTTACTGATACTCAGCCAGATGTTTCTGTGCCATATCTTGGTTTTGTTGGCGACTGGAATGATGAACCTATAATGGTAAAACCGGGAGAAAGCTATAATGCAAAACATAGTGATCTTACGACATCATTGCTTTCTGAAGCTGGTTTTATGGGTAAACTTCCGGTTAATAATGAAACGAAGCCTTATGTACTTGGCGAATTTTCACCTGCAAATAAAGATGGTTGGATGGATTATGTTGTTCCATCTATGGCTATATTCCGCGGTGCATCTGACATAAAGTATTCTGTATTGGATTCTCATAATAAAACTAAGATTGTTCTTGGAACAGAACACAACGTGAATCGTTCTACTATTTCTAATGCTGGAGCAACCGATGGCTTAGCTGGAAATTTTGACGGAACTGTGTGGAATCCAAAAACAAGTAGGTTTGACATTCTTCCTGATGGATGGTACACGTATCGTATTCAAGCTCGCTTAGGAGATAAGTTTGATTGGCAAACTTACGATATGAAGGTAGCAATCGATAATCATGGACCTAAGGTCACAGTATCTGATCGTGATGATAAAGGCAATGTGAAGATTGTTATTAGTGATGAATTGAGTCCTGATCCTGGCGTGCCAACTATTCATCTTCCTGGTGTAAAGGATGCTTTGAACTATGGTGATGAAGACACTCAATGCCCGTTGAATGAAGCAACTCGTACGCGAGTGTGCAGCTCTATTCACATTGGTAATGAAGCTCAATACATAGATGTGCTTGTTCGAGACAATGCTATGAATCCAACTGAGGTTAAGAAGGTATTCGACACATATGTCCCGAATGGTTCAGGAAAAGCTGAGAAGAACAAGAAGTTTATTATTCCAAACGAACAAAAACTTACTTCTAAGCAAATTAAAGCAGATCAGTTAGAAGAAAGTAAGACTAATCCAGATATTAATGGTAAGTTCTATCTTGAAGGATATCTCACTGAAGATGTTGCTTCTATAAAAGCTTTTGTGACTCCTAAAGATGGTCAGAGGCAGGAAGTCAAATTAGCTAAAAAGCGCAAGGGTGAGAATACTTTCTACGCGTTTGTGCCACTGAAAAATGGCGAAAATACTGTGATGCTTAAAGCTTTTAATAGTAAAGATGACCGTATTGGCAATAAGAAACTTAAGCTAACGTTCAATGCGCAAACGCCTAAGATTACTGTTGATGGTCTTGACAACAAGGGTAATTTGCCTGTAGCCGCAGATGGTAAAGTAACAATTGCTGGTAAAGTAACTGACACTCCTGGAGATACTGTAAAGCTAACGCTTAATTATCAAAAGGCTGCTGACAACACTACTCCAGCTAATGCGGTTGCTGGTTCTGTAAACAATCGCGCTTCTGGCTCTGCTTCTGGTTCTACTGCTAAAGCTGTTTCTGGTGCTAATACAACTTCTCAGAATAGTATTAGTACTAATGTGGAGAATGCAAATGCTTCTTCAACTAGTAAGCAAGTAAAAGAAGAAGTTAAGATTGGTTCAGATGGTAAATTTAGCACAGTTATTACTCCTGCCGCTAAAGCTGTTATGGTAACTCTTGTAGCTACTGATTCTGCTGAAAACACTACAACTATAGGTTTGGCTCTCGCTGGTCGTTCAACTCCTGACGCTAAACCTGCAGCTGCAACAAAAGATTTCGTGCTTACTAATGCTGGACCTATGGGTTCTTATGCGTGGTTAATTCGTAAGAAGAATTATGGCCCAGACGTTATTGGCTCTGATTACTTTGTTGCTCAAGGTGATGTGAGTTCCAAGGTGACTAGCGTGGTGTTTACTCCAGCTTCGCGTTTTGATGCTGCAACTAAGAAGCTTGTAACTCCAAACCAATTACGTGCTGAGATTAAGAACGGAAAGTTTAGTGTGAAGCTTCCAATGCATCCGGGTATAAATGATTTCCGCTTGCAGGTGAACACTAAACCAACTGACGAAGATGCTGATGAAGACGATGAAACGAATGTAATCGATACTCCTGCAGCATTCTACTTCGACGTTACGCCTCCAACAGCACATTTCGATACTCCAAAACTGTATGGTCACACGTTGTTCACCAATCGTGACACTGTGACTTTCAGTGGAAATGTATCAGATGATGCTTTCGGTCAAAGTTTGCGAATTAACAACGATTCCGTTGGTGATTTCTACACTTTGAATACGAATGGTAAAGAAACAACTCGTCGCCAATTCTCAACTGACATTCCAGTAAACAATGGTGATAAAGTTCTATTGCATTTGAGTGACCAACTGGAATCTCATGTGTTCGGTGTGATTCCAGTTGTTCTCGACGAAGTTGATCCTACTGTTGAAGCAGGTTTGGCTGAAGGTGAAGAAATTGCTGATGGTCACGAAATTACTGTTAAAGCAAAAGATGATAATTTGAAGTCTTTGCGCGTTATGGTTGATGGTAGTCCAGTAGCGTATACAGAAAATTATCTTCCAACTACAGCAGTAGAGAACACATTAGTGGATGTTTCTAAGGTTAACGATAATCCAACTCCAGATAAGCCGGGTTCTACAACATTAACGTTGAAGATTCCTACTAATAAGTTGGCTGATGGTACTCACACTATTACTATTGAGGCGACCGATTTTGCCGGTAATACAGCAAGCGCCACAAGTGATAATGCAAAGGGAGCTACTGCATATACATTCACGGTGAAGAATGGCGTGAAGCCTGGTGAGAACCCGTCTAATCCTGGTCAAGATCCAAAGAAGCCTGGCGAGAATCCAAAGAAGCCTGGCGAGGATCCATCTAAGCCAAAGAATCCAGGAACCAAGGATGAATCAACTCAAACTGATTCTGCCCCAATTCCTCCAGCTTCTACAGAGAAGATCTCAAAGTCTATTGCTGGCTTAGAAACCAAGAATGTTACAGCTGGAAAGGAAGTAAATGTTTATGTTTCTGGACAGCCTGAAGCTTTGAAGAAAGCCAAAGCCGATGCTCGCATGTATGCGTTCATTTACTCTGATCCTAAGGATCTTAAGGGTGAAGATGGTCATGAATATGTGACAGTGCATACTAATGAGAATGGTAAGTACTATTTCAAGGCTTTGATTCCTAGCGGATATTCAGGTAAGCACACAATCTTACTTATGGATGCAAATGGTAACCAGATTGCTTCTGGAGAGGTATCTGTATCTTCCTCTACTTCTTCTGATAGTGGCAGCCAAACTGATTCTGATAATCAGAATAATCAGAATAATCAGAATAATCAGAACCAGAATGGTAGCGGTAACGCTGGTAATAACGGTAATTCCGGTAATACTGGTAGCGCTGGTAACGCTGGTAATAACGAAGGCGGCACAGGTCACGGTAATGGTAGTGGAAAGAGCGGCGGCAGCACTAGTGGTAATGCTAGCGGTAGTGCCAACGGCAATAGCCGCGGAGGTAACAACGGTGGCAGCCACAGCTCTAACCGCAGTGCTAACAATGCTGGCAATCGTGGCGGAAGATCCTTCACTGCTGGCGGCAATTCAAGTAATAATTCGAAGTCGTCCTCAAAGGATGATTCTGATAAGGAATTGAATGAAGATGACGGTTCCGCTGACGCGAATGGCAACGCAAGTGCCGCGAATGGTGCTAACGCGAATGGTGCTGCCGCAAATGGTGCTGACGCGAACTCTTCTGATGGTGGTAAGTCTGCTGCTGCTAAGAGCGCTAATAATTCTGCGATGGGCAAGACTGGTGTTGATTTGATTCCAGTGTGCATGCTTGTTGTAGCGTTGTTTGCTGCTAGTGCAGTTGCTGCGATTTCCCGCCGCGTGAAGATTCATGCCAGTAGCGAGAAGTAATCAAATGGGTATGAACAGTTAATCAGATAATTTAATAAACTAAAATGCTCCTCATTTTCGATTGAAAGTGGGGAGCATTTTGGTTTCCGCTTTGACTGAGTCTGAAATCCCAATAATTTCACGCTTGGTCAGAGCGCGCCTAAGTAAACAAAATGTATCGCTCGCGGATAAGCTCGCGTGTTACAACAAGCTCACGAAACAACAGTGTCTTTATCTGGCTCCGGCTTTTTCGTTGGGTCAAATCCTGAAACAATAAACACGACCTGTCGCGCAGCTGCCACGCAATGGTCGCCAATTCGCTCAATAAATCGACTAAGCAGTACAACGTCAATTAGCTGTCTGCGTGTGCCGCTCCAATTTTTGCTTTCTACGAGTTCAAAAATCTTTTCATGTAATTTATCAAGCTTGTCATCGCCTGCAATAATTGACTCCGCTATTTTCACATCGCGCTTAGAAATCATGGTTGTTAAGCGTACGGAAAGCTCTTTCAAAAAGTCAATCATCTCTACTATTGTTTCGCGCGATTCTTCTGAGATTGCAGAATCTGGCCATGTTCGTCTTGCAATTTGTGCTATGTGACTCGTTAAATCACCCATGCGTTCAAATGTCGCCGCCAATCGCATAGTAGCCACGACTTCTCGTAAATCTGTTGCAACTGGGTTCTGTCTTGCTAGCAAAACCAGGCATTGGTCAATAGTGTTTGCTTCCAAAGCGTCTAAATCTGCATCCCTGTCTATTACGGTTTGCGCGGCGTCCAAATCTTCATTGACTAACGCGCTTCCGGCATCATTCATAGCACGCGACACAAGCTCAGCCATTTGTTCGAGGTTTGTAGCTACTGCTTTCATCTCTTCGTTGAAAATCACTCGCATGGTTAGTCCTTTCTTTGGTTTGCAAACATCCTTATATGCAGACGTACTTATTCATTATAAACTAAGCTTGCAATATGCGACGTGAAAGAACGTGCAACAACGCAGCAAGTGATAATTAATCAATAGCAATATGAAAAGAAATATGAGATTATTATATTATGCCTATTGATTCTTCTACATTGGTTTTCATAGCATTCGCAGTGCTTGCTTTATGCGTGCTGCTTGGGCTTTTTATGCTGATGGCAGATTACGTTGCTGGCATTTTCCGTGGCATTTTTCGTTGGATTTTTTGCAAATTCTCCAAAATTAATGTGCAGAATATAAGATTTAATAATTTATTTAGATTTATATCAGTTAGGCGCACTAAATTATCTGATCGCGATAATGTTTCAGATGATGTGAGTAATGATGCGCAATTTGTTCTCGCTATGTTGCATACTGCGACAATTGTTGTTGATTCAGATGATGAAGTTATTCGCGCTAGCTCCCAAGCCTATACTCTTGGAGTTGTGGTTGATGATGCTATCGTACAGCCGCGCGTTCTTGATGCAATAAGCGTTGTACGTAAGAAAGGCGGAAGTGAGCGTTTTTCGATTGTCACTTCTACTCCTGCTAAATATATTACGATTGAGGAAGATCCGACTTCTGCTTTCTTGTCTAATACGTCTAATACGTCTAATTCGTCTAATGCTGATTTTCCAAATGGAACTGCCAATCCTTCTAACGTCGATCCTTCTAGCGCAAATCTTTCTAACACCAATTCCTCTTTAAATACAGCAAACTCCTTAAAAACTAGCGCTGCCACAATCACAAGACCTAATTGGCTTACTGTTACTGTTGGCGCGGTCGGCAAAGGTATTGTAGTCGTAATTATTGAAGATACGAGTGCAGCACATCGTTTTGCGCAAACACGCGAAGATTTCATTGAGAATGTTTCCCAGCAGCTTATTAGTTCAACGCGCACGCTTTCTAATCTGACTAATGTTTTACAAAATGAAAATGTTAGTACAGAAAAAATAAAGGATATCGCTCGTTCTACTGGTAAATCTTCTAAGAGACTTGAGCATATGCTGGAAGATTTACTGCTCTTAATGCGAGCGCAGAATCCTATAAATCCAGATGATTCCAATGTTTTGTCTATTGAAAACGAGTTGAATGAAGTTCAAAAGCAAGTTTCACCTTTGGCCTTAGATTGCAATGTAAAAGTGAAGATAGAATCTGATTCTTCTTTGAAAGTTTCAGGTTATGCTGATCAAATTTGTGCCGCTATCCGTAAATTAGTTGAGAATGCGATTATTTATTCTCGCGAAAATAGTGTTGTTTCTGTTTCTGCAAAGAAATCTAGCGATGGAAACTATGCTGTTATTAGAGTTGTTGATTGCGGAGCTGGTATTCCTTTAGAGAATCAATCGCGTATTTTCGAACGTTTTTATAGATCTAATAATCAAAATAATCGTAGTCAAGAAGGAGTTGGCTTAGGTTTGGCGATTGCAAAGCATGTAGCTTTAACTCATAACGGTAGCATCACTTTATGGAGTAGACCTGGGCAGGGGACTACTGTGAGCCTTGCTCTGCCTTTGTATTCGCGATGAGTGAGATTGAGCTTAATTCAAAAAAGTAAGCTCAGGCAAGTTGTCGCAAGTAATTCGTGGGTGCTGCCCAAGCAGTTAGTATCATTTAGCTCAGGCAAGTTGGCGTGTATGTTTTTTATTTGCTACGCTATATCTTTAACAGATAGTCCAATGATGCGGTAGTCCAATGATTAGGGGACCCAATGGTTAGGTAGCCCAATGGTGGTAGCTGCTTAAAAGTTAGGAGGGTGATTGTGGCATTTGATAGCACGGATCTTAATATCGCGTCGGAAGATTTGCCTTTGTCTCATACCACTTTGTTTAAGCATGTTCCTTTGGATGAAGCTCGTGAGTTGTTCGAAAATTTGAGGCAATCTATTTATGAAAAAGGCGAAGTGATTTTTAGCGAGGGAGATAAAGATCACAGAATGTACTTGCTTGAGCGAGGTCGTGTTAAGCTAGTCAGACATTCTCGCGATAGTCGTGTCCAGTTATTGAGCATTCATACTAATGGCGAAATTATTGGTGAAATCCCGGTTTTTGATCCTGCTGGAGGTCCTAGAACTGCCTCAGCTATTGCTTTAGTGGATAATACGCGCGTATTGTGGGTGGAACACGATGTGCTTTTTGATTGGCTTGGCAAGCATCCTAAGGTTGCTGTGAGTATGTTGCAGGTTTTGGCAGCAAGACTTCGCGCTAATAATGAGCATATTTCAGATTTAGTTTTTATGGATGTTCCTGCACGTTTAGCTAAAACTATACTAAATTTGGCTTCTCGCTTTGGAAAGCCTGTTCGTGAAGGCTTGTTAGTTCCTTACGATTTAACTCAAGAAGAATTAGCTCAATTAGTTGGATCATCTCGTGAAACTGTTAATAAAGCATTGATGGATTTTGTTAACAGAGGATGGATTAAACGCAAAGGCAGGTCAATCATAATTTATGAGCCTGGAATGTTGATTCGTCGAGCTGAACGTTAGAGAAATTCAATGAAAGCGGAAAGTGGGCGATGAGGGACTCGAACCCCCGACATCCACCGTGTAAAGGTGGCGCTCTAGCCAGCTGAGCTAATCGCCCGCTTGAAATAAGATACATGAGGGTATGTACTAGAGTCAAGCTGGTGTCGAAATATTTTTATTTCGTGTTTTGTTTTTAGTTTTATTTTTAGCTATATTTTTTGTTTTTAGCTATATTTCGGTTTCTATTTTTATTTATTACCTAATTTTTGAGCTGCAGGATGGAAGATTTTTCACATTTTTCCCAGATCTTATAGCTTCGAGAGCTTTCCACGCATCATCAAGTGTTGCTACTTTCACAACTTTTAATCCAGAGGGGATATGTCCTTCAACTTCGTCGCAATTAGATTCTGGAGCCAAGAACCAAGTCGCACCGTCTCGTTTTGCTCCCAACATTTTTAATTGGATTCCGCCTATTGCTCCAACATTTCCTTTTTCGTCAATTGTTCCAGTTCCAGCAATTGTTTTTCCGCCTGTTATGTCGTATTTGTTTATTTTATTTAGTATTCCGAGACTGTATATCATTCCTGCTGAAGGTCCGCCAATGTCTTCAATATGTAAGGATATTTTCTTATTAGTAGTTGAAAGTCCTAGTTTTTTCGCCTCGATTTTTGCAGCTTTTATTGCGGAATCTTGAGATGAAGTCATTTCTTCATTTGATTCTTTTTCATATTGATCTTCTGTTTGACCGATTGGGACTATTGCTTCTCTAGGATCAAGTGTTCGTTCTGGATTCAGCCATGCTTTTATTGCGTTGAAAGTTGTTGTTTCGTATCCAGGCACTCCTGAAGTTCCAACTGTTACAAGTAATAATTTTCCAGTTTTTTTGGAATCTTTGATATAGGAATTTTTGATATCAGACTTTTGGGAATCTGATTTTTTGGAATCTTTGATTTCTGACTTTTTTGTTTCTGAATTTTCTATATCTATAATTTTTAATCCATTAATATCGCTTAAAACGTCTTGAGTTGGGCCAGGTTCTTCAATAACGTACGCGCTAGGAAGCATAAGAGCGAGTATTGCGACTGCTACAGCAATTATTCCAGCAAAATATCTAATTGAATGTTGAAAAATATATTGCGAAATTGATGTAATGCATGATTTAGCAATTATTATGCTTTTTTGCGTTGCGCGTTTAAAAATATTTGCGAAAGATGGAAATTGAGCCATGAATACAATAATAGCCGACTGTGTGTTGTGGCGCGCGTCGAAACAATCGCGTAAAGTATAGCAGATAGGATTATTTACGCAGGAGGTCAATCGTCGATGGCTCAGAAACCCAACACCGCTCGTAAGGTTTCAGGTATGGAACGAGTTGGAAAGCGTAAGTTTGGTTATAACGTATCTCAAGTTAATGAATTTCTTGAGCGTGCTCACAAATTGTACGTGAGCGACAATATGGACTTGACTCAGAAAGATATTCAAGAAGTATCTTTTGATTTAGAACGAGATGGTTATGTTATTTCGCAAGTAGACGCAACTTTATCTCGCTTGGAAAATGCAGTAGTCGATAAAGCTACAGAATACGATATTATGCATCGCGGCAGAGTCGTATGGAAAGCTGAGATTGAAGATATTTATAGGACTTTGCTTAAGCATGCTAAGCGCGCAGAGCGTCAACGTTTTGCCCCAGGCGAACCAAAGCATCCTTCTTATGATCGCATTCAGGTAGATGAATTAGTTAATCAAATCTTAGATAAGATTGCTATTTCATTAGGTCATCGTGCTTCGTGGGATACTGACGAGGATATTCTTAAAGAAATCACAGATGATTTTGTTTCAGATGTTGTTTTCACTCAGCGTGTTGGCAAGCGTGGATATGATGAGCGTCAGGTTGACTATTATTTGAATTCTTGCATTAGAGTATTAAGCAAGATTGAATCATATGAGCGTATTTCTAAAGATTTTGATATTAGCGCTTCTGATTTGCGTAGTGATTCTGGTTCCTACAGCGCGTCTGATTCCTACAGCGCGTCTGATTCTGAAGAAAAACCGCAGTCTTCGTTTGATTTATCTTCTTTAGTAAAGAAAAATAATTCTTCTGATTTAGATTCTTTAAATTCTGATTTAGATTCTGATTTAAATAAAGCTAATTCAAATAATTCAGATTTACCATCGTTCGCCGCTACTCAAAGTGCTGAAAGTAAGGAAAGTAACGAAAGTGACGAAAGTAAGGGTCATGCTGAGCCTACTATTCTCGGTACTTCTGCGCTTTTTGGTGATTCTGAATCCGACTTGTCTAAAGAAAATAATTCTGGTTCAGATTTGTTGAGCAGTTTTGCGCGTTCTTCCAGTGCTTCTGAATCTGCTTCTCCTGAAAAGCAAAGTATTTTTGCTCCAGTCAAACATGATGATGACGATTCTTCTGATACTGGTGATGACATGATTCAGAGCGCAACCGTGTTGTCTAATCTTCATAAAGCGTCTGCTCCGTTGCCTCCAGCATTCCCTCCAGCTCCTAAGAGGAGTTCAGTTTCGCATAATATTGATGAGAAAACTGTTAATAGAAATTCAGATTCTGCTGCAGCTTTGCCTCCTGAGTTTCCTACAAGTTTCACTGCTGGTTCTGCTTTAGGTGCTGTTTCTGCTTCTAAGGCGGATGCTTCTAAGGATGCGTCTTCTGCTTCTGATGGATTGCCTGATATTCCTGTTAGGAATTCCTTTGATTTTAACCAAAGTCAAAGTCTGAATTTAGATATTCCTGACTTGTCGTTCCCGATAATGAATAAGCTTGGATCATTTGACGATTCTTCTGATGATTCTGATTCAGATAGCGAGAACTGATAGGATTAAAGAATTCATATAGATTGGTATAGATTCATATAGTTTCCTAATAGTAATTGAAAGCGTTATTTAAGATAAAGCGTACTTAAGATAAAAAGTATTACTTAAGATAAAGCGTTACTTAAGAAGTAAGCAGAAAATATGCCATTATATAATGATGAAGCTGTAGTTCTTCGCACTTTTCCTCTTGGTGAGGCAGATCGTATTGTGGTTATGCTTACGCGCAATCATGGGAAAGTTAGAGCTGTTGCCAAAGGAGTTCGCCGCTTAAAATCGCGTTTTGGTGGAAGACTTGAGCCTTTTATGCGAGTAAATATGCTGATTGCTAAAGGTAAGTCTCTTGATGTGATTTCTCAAGCTGTTTCTTTATCTACTTACGCGGCGTCGATTTGCGCTAATTACGATTCTTATAAATACGCAAATTTAATGGTTGAAGTTATTGACTATATTGTTAATGATTCTTATCAAGATACGTCTTCGCAATATTCTTTGCTTATAGCTGCCTTGTCTGCGCTTTCTAGAGGCGTGCATTCTCCTGAAGAAATAGGATTGTCATATGTAATGCGTGCATTATGTATTGCAGGTTGGTCGCCTCGTATTACTTCTTGCGCAGTTTGCGGAACGAATGAAAATCTTAAGTATTTTAGCCCAGCTTTAGGCGGTATTACGTGCGTGGCTGATTGTTCTGCTGAATCTTTGCGCTGTAGCGATGAGTCTCGTTGTAAAATTCGTGCTCTAATTCAAGGTGACTGGAATAATCTTGACGGCAGTGTTTTAGACGACGAAGTTGTTAATTGTGTGAAATGTTGGTGTGAATATTATCTCGAGCGTCCTATTCGTTCTATGAATTTTTCAGATAGTTTTTAGCGAAAATAGTAAGTAATAAGTAGTGTTTTCGCATGTTAAAAGTTTTGTATGGCATAAATTTACGTATTTTTGTGTGAATTAATTTATGCTTTGCTTACGTATAATATCTGACAGGTTCGTTAAACAATTTATGTCGGCTATCGCGTAGTCAGTTGTGCTGGCTTATTGTGCTGGCTGATTGTTTATGTGTGATAGTTGATAGCAATATTTTAACTGTAAGTGTTAGGTTTGGAGGTTTGCTGTGAGTGATGTAAATAATGGTATTGGTGATTGTCAGAGCAAAATTTAGGTGAATAATAGTTTCGATGATAATATTGCGTACATCTTTTAATAATGCTTATAATGCATTGTTTCTAGTGTGTAGTTAGTTCTATGGAGTTGTTGAATTAATAATTATGGCTTTTGAAAATGTTGATTACGCTTCTCTGGAGATTCCTGCTGCTCCTTTTAGTGACACTTCTCGCATACCTGTTTTCCCTAAAAACAGTGTGCCACGTCATATTGGCGTTATTATGGATGGTAATGGTCGCTGGGCACAAGAGCGAGGAATGGTTCGCACAGAAGGTCATAGAGCTGCAGAGCCTGTTGTATTCGATATTATTGCCGGAGCTATAGAAGCTGGGGTTAGATATTTAAGCTTGTATACGTTTTCTACTGAAAACTGGAAGCGTTCTCCGCAAGAAGTCCATTTTCTTATGGGATTTTCGCGAGATATTATTCGTAGGCGCGTTAAACAAATGAATGATTGGGGCGTTAGAGTTCGTTGGTCGGGTAGGCGCCCACGATTGTGGAAGTCTGTAATAGACGAATTAGAATCAGCTCAAGAATATACGAAGAATAATTCCACTATCGACGTAGTGTTTTGCATTAATTATGGCGGTAGAGCAGAAATTGCAGATGCTTGTTCAGCAATTCTTAAAGAAGTACGCGAAGGCAAAATAAAAGGTGATCGAGTTACAGAAAAGATGATTGCTGATCACTTGTATAATCCGGATGTTCCTGATTGTGATTTAATGATTCGCACATCTGGCGAGCAGCGCACGAGTAACTTCTTGCCTTGGGAAGCATCTTATGCAGAGCTTGATTTTGTGCCTGAATTATTCCCAGATTTTAATCGTGAAGCATTGTGGCGTTCTATTGACCGTTATGCGCATCGCGATAGAAGATTCGGTGGAGTCGCAAATTAATGTGATTTGTTGATTTGCTAATTTGCTGATTCTTTGAGTTGTTGAGTTGCTAAGTTATTTGTGGATTGATTAATTTGTTAATTGATTAATTGATTGTCTTGTTGTTTTGTTGATTTGTTGGACTGAGAGTCGATATGTTAAATGCTTATAGCACAAAATTTACAGTAGGAATTGTGGGATTAGGGCTTATTGGCGGATCTTTAGCAAAAAGATTGGTTAAACAAAATTGCACTGTTTACGCTTATAACAGACATACTGACATATATAGTCAAGCGCGAGAAGCTGGAATTATATGCGTAGATAGTGTTAAAGATCTAGCGTTAAAAAAACCTAATGTATTAATTTTATGTAATTCGCTAGCGTCTATGCCAAGTGTTTTAAAACAATTAGAAAACAATATTGACCAATCTGTTACAACTCTAAGCGACGTTGGCAGCGTAAAAGATATAGTTCGAAATCAAGTTAAAGCTGCAAATCTTGGAGAATGTTACGTCGGCGCGCATCCAATGGCCGGAAGTGAGTTCACTGGATGGAAATCTTCTTATGCTGAGTTGCTTGATAACGCTTTGTGGGCATTAACTGTTGATTCAAACACAAAGCTATGGCGTGTAGCAAACGTTTTACATATGATAACGAATGTTTGCAAAAATAGAGCAATAGTAATTAATGACGATATTCACGACAAGTCTGCAGCGCTGATTTCCCACATGCCTCATGTTGTATCTACTGCGCTCGCGAACGTATTGTGTGATAATCAATACCGCAATATTGCAATTCAACTTTCTGCTGGATCTTGGAGAGATATGACGCGCGTATCTTTAACGGATCCTAATCGCACGCGTGCAATGGTAAGTGAAGATAGACATAATGTTGCAATATTATTGCGCTCGCTTATTAAAGAGTTAGATAAAGCTGCAACTATGTTAGAGGATTCTGCTGAGGATGCTGATAGTGCTGAAAAAGAATTCTTTGCGAAAGCTCAGCCGTGGCGAGAATATAAGTATGCTGTTAGGAATAAAGAATCTTCTGGGGCTTTGTCTGATTCTGGGGCTTTGGTTGATTCCGGGACTTTGGCTGATTCTGGGGATTCTGGGGATTCAGGTAGTTTGTCGCCTTTGAAAAATAGCGAGTGTGATTCGCTTGAGTGTGATTCTGTATCAAATTGGCGTGAAAAACTTTTAGATTCGGCGAAAAATGGCGAAGAAATCATTGGGATTTCATCTAATTTAGATTATGAAAATGTCGATTTTTCTTCTGACAATGAATATTCTTATGATCTACGCTTGAAGAAAAATAATATTATGATGAAATTCATGGGCAGAATCTAAGGTGGAAGCTACATCTATGAGTGTTCCTACTAGGCGTTTTCCTATTGCTGAAGTGCCCATTCCGAATAAGATTCCTGCAGGATCTCGCATTGTGGTAAGAACTTGTAAAGTCAAAAAAACTTCAGAGAATACTAATTATGGCAAATTTGAATATTTTGATGTTATTGGGCATGTAATTGACTTTGATGGAATTACGCTTCATATAATGCGCGATCCGGCTGCGAATGGTTCCAGGGGTGCTCAGGAAATGTATATAAATGTGTCTGATATAGTTCGTTGGAAACCGATTCCTGAAAGACGTTTTCAAAAACCAATTAAGTAGTATATTCTTACATTAATAATCGATTGAACAATAGTTGAGTAAGTTGTTGAATAATAAGTTGAGTAATTGGTTGAATAAGTCGAAAATAGTAGAGTTAATCAACGGTGAGAACTATGGAAAATAATCAGCGTTTCTGCACGTTTGTTGACGATTATTGTGCGTATATTTCTAACAATAAAGGTTTAAGCGCGAATACTGTTAAGTCATATTGTGTAGATATAGAACAGTTTCTTGAATGGTGTGAAAGTCATGGATTTAATGACTTAAATAAAATCGTTACAGATGACTTGAGATTATGGATGGCTTATGAGTCGTCAAAGGTTGCGCGTTCTAGTTTAGCTAGGAAAGTAGTTGCTATTCGTGGATTTTTTGATTGGTGCGTGCATGAAAATCATATAAAATCTAATCCTTCAGAAATACTTGCAACTCCAAAAATCGCCAATGTTCTGCCAACTGTATTAGACGAGTTGCAGGCAGAAAAGCTAATGAATAGTGTTGATGAACAGGCGAGTAAATCTTATAAAAATATAAGCGAATATTATTCTAAAAATAATTCTGCTGATTCTGCTGATTCTGCTGATTCTGCTGATTATGCTGATGGCGCGAGGGATATTGCTTGTGATGATGCTTGTGGTGGCTCTTGTGATGATGCTAGCGATAATGCATCTTCTTATTCGCCTAAAAAAGTGGCAATTGATTTGCGAAATGCAGCAATATTAGAGCTTTTATATGCAACTGGAATTCGTGTAGGAGAGCTTACTGGATTAAATTTTAAGGATATTAATTTTGAATCTCATACTATGAAAGTTACTGGTAAAGGCAATAAGCAGCGCGTTGTTCCTTTTGGGATTCCTGCTTATAAAGCATTATTGGCTTGGATTTCTAAGGATGGTCGGGCAATTTTATTGCAAAATCCTGCTGAAATTGCGCTATTCGTTGGATCTCGTGGTAAGCGAATTGATCAACGTTTAGTAAGGCAGATTGTGCATGATGCGGCTGCTCGCGCGAATGTGCCAGATATTTCTCCTCATGCTTTGCGTCACAGTGCTGCAACTCATATGCTTAACGGCGGAGCTGATTTGCGAGAAGTGCAGGAAATGCTAGGACATTCTTCGCTTACAACTACTCAAAGATATACTCATGTTTCTATTGAGGCTTTGAAACAGCGATATTCGCAAGCTTTTCCTCGTGCATAGATTATTTTTAGCTTTTGTAGTGACTTCCAAATTTGTTTGGAATCATTTTAGATCATAAAAAACTTCTGAATTAACATGTTTTTTACACTATCAAATTATTAATTTACATTTTTGTAATATGTTAATTCGTGTAAGAAGCCGCAAAAAACTATAGATAATAGCGGAATATTTTCTTTTCTTATTCGAAAATAATATTTTGTTCGTCGATAATTTTGTAGTAAACCGAAAATTTTATATTTTCTGCATGTACTTGCATTGTTCGTAAAAACACGTACCATTTAATTTTAATCAACGAAGAGGCCCCTTATTGGCTTTGCAATTTATCCATCTGGCAATAAATACTAGGTGGATTTTTTGTTAACGCTTGTAACTCGACTTTTCGTTTATTAATAAAATTTGGGTTTTGTCCCAAAAATTGCCTACCACACGTTAGGAGAATAAATATGAAGAATAAGGCTTTGGCTTTTGCCGCTGCAGCCTGCTCGCTGGCCATGTTACTTGGTGGCTGCGGCTCCTCTGATTCGAAGACTGCACAGACAAACGGTGGTAAGGTTATTATTACCGTTTCTAATTCTGAGCCACAGAACGAATTAGTGCCTGGCAACATTAACGAAAATGCTGGCGCACGTCCTGCCATGTTAGTCAATTCCACATTGGTCACTTTTGATGAAAAGGGCAATGCAGTAAACGAAGATGCTGAAAGCATTACTCCAAATAATGATGCTACTCAGTACACTGTGAAATTGAAGGAAGGCAAGAAGTTCAGCGATGGTACTCCTATTACCGCTGAAAGCTTCACCAAAGCCTGGAGCTTCGTTGCAAATGCTAAGAACGCTCAGAAGTGCGCTTCATTCTTCCAAACCATTAAGGGTTATGATGACTTGCAAAAGGGCGACACCAAGGGTGACGAACAGCTTTCCGGTTTAAAGGTTGTTGATAAGAACACCTTCACCGTTGATTTGAAGCAGTCAGATTCAGTGTTCCCAATTAAGGTTGGTTACTTGGCGTTCGCTCCACTTCCAGAATCCTTCTACAAGGATCCAAAGGCTTATGGCGAAAAGCCAGTTTCTTCTGGTCCATACTTGTTCAAGTCTTGGGACCACAACAAGCAGATTGAAGTTGTGAAGAACCCAGATTACGATGGCCCACGTAAGGCTCAGAATGATGGTGTTACCTTCAAGGTTTACACTGATGGAACCGCAGCATATCGCGATGTTCAGGCTGGTAACCTCGATATGACTGATAACATTCCAGATACCCAAACTAGGACTTTTGAGAAGGATACTACTGTTAAGGCTTACAACCGTCCTGGCTCTGTAATCCAGCAGTTCACAATTCCTTCCAGCCTTCCACACTTCGATGTTAAGACTGAAGAAGGCCGCTTGCGTCGTCAGGCACTTTCTATGGCTATCGATCGTGCTCTTATCGTAAAGAAGATCCTCAGCTCTACCGCTTCTCCAGCAAACGAGTTCACTTCTCCTTTGACTCCAGGTTATAAGCCTGATCTTAAGGGTCACGAGAACGTAGAATTCAATGCAAAGAAAGCTAAGGAACTTTGGGCTAAGGCCGATAAGATTTCCAAGTACAACGATACTCTTACATTCTCTTACAATGCTGATGGCAATGCTAAGTCTGTGTTCGATGCTGTTGTGAATGCCCTTAAGAATAATCTTGGAATCAAGGCTGAAACTACTCCAATTCCAACCTTCCAGGAATTCCGTAACGCATGCTCTAAGCGTCAGATTAAGGGCGCATGGCGTGCAGGCTGGATGCCAGATTACCCAAGCCCAGAAAATTACTTGACTCAGGAATTTGCATCTGTTGCTGCTGATGGAAATGGTTCAAACGAAGGCGATTATAAGAATCCAAAGTTTGATGAATTGCTTACCAAGGCTGCATCTGCTAAGCCAGAAGAAGCTACCAAGCTTTATCAGCAAGCAAACGAAATCCTTCTTGCGGATCTTCCATCAATCCCATTGTTCTACTCGAACGCTAAGGCTGTGATGGTTCCTTCATTGCAAGGATTCGTAATGGATTGGCAGAATATGCCACTCTACTACCAGCTTCATAAGTAAAAATCTAAGATAAAAATTAAAGATAAAAATCAAACATCTTAGAAAAAAATAAATCATAATTTAATAGCATGTAGAACGTGCGGCTGTCCCGGATCTCGAATTGAAATATTGAAATATTGAAATATTGAAATTGATTCGAATATTCGGGACAGCAATTTGCGTTTTGTATGTTCTAGTATGGGGTACAAGCAGATTAGTGAAGTTGGGCGTAGTAGTCTGCAAAAGTTTATTAAAAATTTTAATTAAGGTTTTAATTAAAAAATAAGTAAGGAGAAACCAATGGGTAAATACATTCTGCGACGCATTTTGCAGATGATTCCTGTTATTCTCGGCACAACTCTACTGGTTTACGCTTTAGTGTTTGCTTTGCCAGGAGACCCGGTAAAAGCAATGTTCGGCGAAAAACCAGTTAATCCTGCTGTTGCTGCGCATATACGCGCTGAGTATAACTTGGATAAACCATTTATTATTCAATATTTAATATTCTTAAAGAATGCTCTTACCCTTGATTTCGGTCATACTTTTTCGGGTCAGCCTGTAATTGACGAAATTGGTCGTGCATTCCCAGTTACGATCAAGCTCGCTATTATGGCATTCGCTTTCGAAACATTATTCGGTATTACTTTCGGAATTATCTCCGGTTTGAAAAAAGGAAAGTGGTACGATAGCGTAATTCTTGTTGTCTCGCTTCTTCTTATTTCTGTTCCAACCTTTGTTACAGGTTATGTTTCGCAATACTTATTCGGTGTTAAATGGCGCATATTACCAGTTACAGCTAGTAACAATCCTGGATTCTTAGATTTGCTTCTTCCAGCAATGGTTCTTGGATCTGTTTCAATGGCATATATTATTCGACTTACAAGGTCTGAAATCTCTTCGAATATATCCTTAGATTATGTGCGTACTGCTCGCGCTAAAGGCTTAAAAGAAAGTGTTGTTGTTATTAGACACATTCTTCGTAATTCCTTAATCCCTGTTGTTACATTCCTCGGTCAGGATTTGGGCGCTCTTATGGGCGGCGCAATGATTTCTGAAAGAATCTTTAACATTCAAGGTGTTGGATTGCTTACATTCAATGGCATTTTTAAGGGTGAAGGCAATCTTGTTGTTTCTATAGTTACACTTCTTATGCTTATTTTTGTTGTGAGCAATTTGCTAGTTGATATATTGTACGCGGCTCTTGATCCGCGAATTCGTTACGAGTAGTGGAGCATTAATTATGGAAAATAATTTAGAAAAAAATTTGGCTGTAAATGCTTCTGTAAAATACGAAACATTGCCTGGACAAGAGCATTACGTTGCTCCTCTTAGTGAAACTCCTTTGAAAGAAGTTGATTCCGTAGATGAATCTGCTCCTGCTACAAGTATGTGGGCTGATGCTTGGCGCACATTGCGTAGAAATCCTTTGTTTATAATTTCTTCAATTGTTATTGCAATTATTTTCGTTATTGCGCTTTTCCCAAGCGCTTTCACTAAAGCTGATCCTAATAAGTGTTTAACGGAACTTGCTTTGGATCCTGCATCTGGCTCCAGTATATTTGGATTTAATTCGCAAGGCTGTGATACATACGCACGAGTTATATACGGAACTCGCACTTCTGTAAGTGTTGGCTTGTTAGCAACAATCTTAGTTGTAATAGTCGGCTCATTAATTGGCGCATTAGCTGGTTTCTTTGGCGGATGGATTGATGCAGTTCTTAGCCGTATCACCGATATCTTCTTAGCTTTGCCAATGCTTCTCGGAGCTATTGTAATTTTGCAAATGTTCCGTACTTCTAAGTCAATCTGGAAAATAGTACTTGTAATGGTACTTTTTGGTTGGGTTGGTGTAGCTCGAATTGCAAGAAGTGCCGTTATGGAGTCAAAGAATCTTGAGTTTAATACTGCTTCTACGGCTTTAGGTTCAACTCCAATGCGTAATCTTTTCCGTCATATTATTCCAAATTCTCTAGCTCCAATCATTGTTGTTGGTACAACTTCGCTTGGCTCTTACATTGTTTTGGAAGCAACTTTAAGCTTCTTAGGAATAGGTTTGCCAACAACAACAGTTAGCTGGGGCGGAGATATTTCTGATGCTGCTCATGACGCTCTTAGTACAAATCCAGAAGTTTTGTTGTATCCATCTGCAGCACTTGCTATTACAGTACTCGCTTTCATTATGATGGGTGACGCTGTTAAGGATGCATTGGATCCAAAGAGCCGCAAGGCGTGAAATCATCGTGAAGGAATAGAAACTCATGAATACTACACGTAAAGATGTAAACATTCGCGCCATGCAATTAGAGCAAGGCCCTTTGTTGGAAGTTAAAAATCTTCAAGTTGATTTCACAACAGATTCCAAAAAAGCTGTTCACGCCGTTCAAGATGTAAGCTTCTGTGTTTATCCAGGGCAGTGGGTTGCAATCGTGGGCGAATCTGGTTCAGGAAAGTCAACTTCTGCAATGGCTGTTCTTGGTTTGCTTCCTGGGACAGGTCACGTTACTGGTGGATCTATAAAGCTTAAGGGCAAAGAAATAAGCAATCTAAAGCCAAAAGAATATGCAGCTTTGCGCGGTAATGCTATGGGCTTAGTGCCGCAAGATCCTATGAGCAACTTGAACCCTGTGTGGCGTATTGGTACACAAGTTAAAGAAGCATTAATTGCAAATGGAGTTGATGTTAATCACGAGAAGCGTTCCTCATTAGCTGAGGCACTTGCTGGTGACGCAGTTCAAGTCAAAAACAATGATGACGAAACATTCCTCGGTTCTAAAGAGCTTCCTGAACTTATGAAAGTTGCTGCAGGAGCTTTGAAGGAAGTTGGACTTGAAGGTCGTAGCAATCCTGCAAAGTTCAGAGAAGCCATGGAATACTACAAAAAAGAGTGGGTTCCTGGTTCTGAAACTCGCTGGCGTGTGGCTGACGATTTAATCAAGTATGGCGTGAATGACGATAAAGCTTGGGAAATTGCCAAAAAGTATGTTGTTGGCGCAACTATTGAAGATCGTATTGCAGGTTTGCTTGATGAGGCTGGTTTGCCAGATGCAGCAACTCGTGCGCGTCAGTTCCCACACGAGTTTTCTGGCGGTATGCGTCAGCGTGCTTTGATTTCTATTGGTTTGGCTTGCCGCCCAGATTTGCTTATTGCAGATGAGCCAACTTCCGCTTTGGATGTTACTGTTCAAAAGCGTATTCTTGACCACTTGCATACGCTTACAGATTCGCTCGGTACTTCTGTACTGTTTATTACTCACGACTTAGGCTTGGCTGCAGCTCGCGCGCAGCACGTTGTGGTTATGTATAAGGGTCGCGTTGTTGAATCTGGTCCATCTTTGGAAGTTTTGCAGCATCCTCAGCATCCTTATACAAAGCGACTTGTTGCCGCAGCTCCATCTTTGGCATCTCAACGCATTATTTCTGTTAAAGAACGCGGCGGTAATGTCGATAACTTGCTTGAGCATCACGTGGTAGGTGAGCAAACTCTTGAAAAGAGTGAGCATATTATTACTGTGAATAACTTAACTCGTGAGTTTAGGCTTCCGCGTAATAAGGTACTGTTCAAAGCTGTGAATAATGTTTCATTCTCCGTTAAGCGCGGAACAACTTTGGCAATTGTGGGTGAGTCTGGTTCCGGTAAATCTACTGTTGCAAATATGGTTTTGCGTTTGCTTAAGCCGACAAGTGGAACAGTGACTTACGAGGGCAAGGATATTGCTAACTTGAAGGGTGCGGATTTGCTTAATTTCCGCCGTCACGTACAGCCAGTATTCCAGAATCCTTATGGTTCTCTTGACCCAATGTATTCTATTTATCGCTCTATTGAAGAGCCTTTGAGAATTCATAAGATTGGCGATAAGAAGAGTAGACAGAATCGAGTTCGCGAGCTTTTAGATATGGTTCAAATGCCTGCTTCTGTTATGACTCGCTTCCCGAATGAGCTTTCAGGCGGTCAGCGTCAGCGTATTGCAATTGCGCGAGCTATGGCTTTGAATCCTGACGTAATTGTTTGCGATGAAGCTGTATCCGCTTTGGATGTGCTTGTGCAGGATCAGGTTTTGCGTTTGCTTAACGACTTGCAAGCCGAGCGTGGTTTGAGCTATTTGTTCATTACTCACGATTTGGCTGTGGTTCGTCAGATTGCAGACGAAGTTGTTGTTATGCAGCACGGAAGACTTGTTGAACATGCAACTACAGACGAAGTGTTTGATCATCCGCGAATGGCATACACTCGTGATTTGCTCGATGCAATTCCAGGTAGAAACTTGGAGCTTGGCTTGGACTAGTTGCAAGTTGTTTTATGAGCCTTAAAACTAGCGTCTTATAAACTATAAATTTAAAATAAATTTAAATTTAAAATGAAGGTGTAGGAGTCAAAACTTCTGCACCTTTATTTTTGTGTAATGGTGCTGTTTGTGTTGTGCGCATATTAGAGTTGATTACATGATTACAATTACGACTTCGAATTTAAATGGTATTCGTGCAGCTGAGCGCAAAGGTATGCTTGACTGGTCTGATGCGCATACTCCAGACGTGTGGTGTATGCAAGAAGTGCGCGCTCCGCAGGATGCAATCGACCCAATTATGACAAAAATTGAAATGGGATATCGCGCGTCTGAAAATATCGCAAATCCTATAGAAAACGATAATTTTACCTATACAAATGAAGTTTGCCGTGTAAAAGGTCGAGCTGGAGTAGCTTTAGTTACGTCTCTTCCTGTAGTTGAAAAACGCTACGGTTTGCCTGGATTAAGCGAGGATGTTGATTCTGGGCGATGGGTTGAAACTGACGTGCGTACCCCTGAAGGGTATGAAATCACTATTGCCTCTGTGTATGTTCATGCTGGGAATGTGGACGATCCGCAAAAAATGCAACAAAAATTCCGATTCTTAGACACAATGCTTATACGTTTGGGGGAGCTTCGAGACTCTGCGGCAAGTGGCGGAAATCAGGCGATTTTGTGCGGCGATTTTAATATTGCTCATACGCCGTTAGATATTAAAAATGCTAAGGCTAATGAAAATAGCGCAGGATTCTTACCAGAGGAACGCGCGTATATCGATCGCTGGATTAACGAGTACGAGTTTGTTGACGTTATGCGCATGCTTGCAGGAGATATTCAAGGACCGTACACTTGGTGGAGTCAGCGCGGTAAAGCCTTCGATAATAACGTTGGCTGGAGATTAGACTACCAGTTCGCAACTCCTGAAATTGCGGAAAGCGCTCGCGGATTTGTAATCGATCGTGCTGAAAGCTATGATGCGCGATGGTCTGATCACGCTCCGTTAAGTATAAAGTATGACGTGTGATGCGTTAAGTGTGAATCGTAAGAATTAATCTGCATAATGTGAAATAACTAAGTAATCGCATGCGTATATGTATGTAGCGTTTGCTCAAATTTTTCAGTGCTTTGCTTGTGATATTCTAGTGAAGTTAAGCAATTTACAATAATCAATAGTGTATTGCTTATTGTTGAGTTGTAATTATAAGAAACGAGGAATAATGGGCTGGTTTGGTTTTAAGCGCGGATCTCATGTTGCTAGCGCAAAGTCCACTAAGGAAGTGGCGGAATCGCGTAAAGAACAGCAAGATTTAAATCCTGAAGAAGATAATTTTAATAAAATCAACGATTATTTAGATTCTTTAAAAAATTCTGATAATTCAACGAATGAAAATAATGGTTTGAATGAAATTAATCATGGTCCTTGGGATATAAGCGACGAAAACGTGCCAGACTATAGCAATTACTTAGATTTAGGTGCTTTCTATCTTCCATTCCTTCAAGGTATTTCATTGCGATTAAAAAAGCACAGTGAAACAAATCAAGTAATTGGCGCAATAGCTACATACGGATCTTCAAGCGTAGAAATAGAAGCATTTGCTGCACCTAAATCTACTGGAATTTGGGATGAAGTTCGTAAAGAACTATTGGAAAATAATAATGAAATCACTGAAACTGACGGTGTTTTTGGTAAAGAATTGCTTTTGCCTGTACAGATTGAAGGAAAAACAATACAAACCAGATTTGTTGGCGTGGATGGTGTTCGTTGGATGATTCGCGGAGTATTTTCTGGAACGGCAGCAGACGCATCAATGAAAGATAGCGATGAAACAGTAGCTCTTAATAAATGGTTCGCTTCAATTGTTGTAGATAGAGGTGAAGAACCAATGGCTCCGCGTGATTTTATTCCTATGCATGAGCCGACAATTGCTAAAAATAGTGATGAAAATGAAGATGCTTCAGGAGTTTCTGAGGCAAATGCTGGAGCAGAAAGCTCTAAGACGGATGCGTCTGCGGATTCGTCTGCGGATTCGAATTCTGCGGATTCGAATGAAGATAATTCTGCGGAGTCTGCTCTTAAGCGTGACAATAGGCCGTTGGGTTATGATCAGCAAGTAGAAGTAAAAACAACTCTCACTCGCGGACCGATGTTCTCTGAAGTTCGATAGTGAAATCTGTGAAAGCTGGTAGTGAAAACTGTGAAAGCTGGCAGTGAAAGCCGATAGTGAAATCTGTGAAAGCTGGCAGTAAGCCCATATAGTAAGTCCATTTAGTTAAGACATTTAGTTAAACCATATAGTTAAAACCATATAGTAAAAGGCAGCAAAGGATTTCGTCTTGGAAAATAGTGCGCGTAGCAAAAAACGCTCAGGTCTTGCCTCACTTGCATCTATCGGTTCCGATGGAAGCAACTTTTCTGTAATTGATTCCATAGGTGGTATTCGAGGAATAATCGAATCCATGCTGCCGGGCTTGCTGTTTGTTATTTGCTTTGTTGTAACAAACAATTTGCAGACAACTGTTATTGCATCCGCTGCTCTTGCTGTTTTGCAAGTTGTGATTCGTCTTATTCAGAAGCAGTCGCTTATGGGAGTAATTAGCGGACTTGTTTCCATTGCAATATGCCTTATTTGGGTTTGGACGAGTCATAAAGCTGGCGACTATTACATGTTGGGATTTATTACCAATGCCGTTTACAGTGTTTTTCTTGCCATATCGCTAATCGTGCGAGTGCCTGCTTTAGGGCTTGTGATTGAGTCTATTCGTAAAATGCCTACTGAAAACTTTGGTGCGTGGCTTCACGAATGGCTTGATTATAAGCCGCTTAAGCGAGCGTATATGTATGTAACAGGATTGTGGATTGCTGTTTTTGTGCTGAGGCTCGTTTTGCAAGTTCCGCTGTATTTGGTGAATAACGTTGCGTGGCTTGGTACAGTTCGATTGCTTATGGGTTTGCCGTTCTGGGCGCTCGCGATTTGGGTTTCTTACTTGATTATTGCAACGCCGTTTATGCGTCTTCATCATAAAAATCACGAAGAAAAACAGGTTGGTGAGAAGCAGGACGAAGGTAAGCAGGTTAACGAGAAGCAGAATGAAGAAAATTCTAGCGAAGAAAAACAGAGCGAAGAAAAACAGGTTGAAGAAAATCAAAACGAAGTAAATTCTAGCGAAGAAAAACAGATTAACGAAAAGCAAAGTGAAGAAAAGCAGAACTAAGGGGTAGTACATGCAAGTGACGATGCGAATCGAGAGATATGCGGATCAAGGAAGATGCGTAGGTCATCTTGACGGGCGCGTTGTATTCGTGCGATTTGCGCTGCCTGGTGAGCTGGTTGTTGTGCGCATGGATGAGCCGATGCGTGCAAAAGCGCACTTTTTCACCGGTGAAGTTGTAGAAGTTTTGGAGCCTAGTGCGGATCGCGTGGAGCCGCAATGGAAACTCGCTGGTCCTTTGGCTCAGGGTGGCGGAGTTGGCGGCGCGGATTTAATTCACGTTTCTTTGCCTGGGCAGATTCGTTGGAAGGCGTCCGTGATTGCAAATCAATTCCAGCGTTTAGCGCATATGGATGTTGAAGAAGGCGATGTTAACGTTGAGCGCATGCCGGGGGATGAGGAGCTTAACGGATTTAATTGGCGCACGCGCATGGAGCTGGTGGCGGATGATGAAGGCCGATTGTCTATGCGTAAGCGCGAGTCGCATGATCGCATTGCGATTGATACTATGCCACTTGCATCCCGCGCTGTTTTAGCAGTTGCGGATTCTTTGGATTTGTGGAATCGAGAATTTGAGCCAAATTCGCAAATTCGTCTTGCTGTTCCAGAGCCTAGGGTTGAGGGTTTGGATTTTGGTGTTTCGGGTGACAAGACTGCGCTTCTTGATGCGATTGGCGAAAATTATGCGCTTATAGTAAATGATGAGCTGATTGCAGGCTCGGCTTTGTTGCGAGAGCGCGTGCGAGTTGCGGTTGATGGTGATTCATCGCGTATGCGTACTTTTGATTATGATGTTGACGCGCGCGGTTTTTGGCAGATTCATCGCGCAGCTCCAGAGCATTTGGTGGGCTACGTTTTGGGATTAGTCCGTTCTGCGCTTGGTGGGCGTAGTAAGAATACGGTTTTGTGGGATTTGTATTCTGGATCTGGTTTGTTTACGATTCCGCTTTCGACTTTGGCTAATGTTGGCGGAGATTTATCTAGTTCTGCTGGCGCTTTTGGTGCTGCTGAACCAGCTCGCGTGCTTAGCATTGAGGGTGCGCCGATTGCTGTAAAGAATGCAAGGCGAAATATTGGGCGCGCGGGTCTTAGCAGGGATGTTGTTGAAGCGCTTGAAGGTGATGTTGCGCAAACGCTTGAATCGCAGGTGTTTAAGGCGAGTAAGTCGTCTAAGATTGTGCGACGCTTTGCGCATCCTGATGTTGTTGTGTTAGATCCTCCGCGCGCTGGTGCTAAAGCTCAAGTTTG
The DNA here is from genome assembly GCF_049244095.1 of Gardnerella sp. KA00255. NCBI lineage: Bacteria > Bacillati > Actinomycetota > Actinomycetes > Bifidobacteriales > Bifidobacteriaceae > Gardnerella > Gardnerella sp. KA00255. The sequence goes on along the minus strand of NZ_CP058374.1, from coordinate 639,078 downwards.
TAAGCAGATTGCGAAGTCTGGAGCAAGAAGCGTTGTGTATGTTGCTTGCGATCCGACTAGTCTTGCTCGCGATGTTGGCACGTTTAAGGAGCTTGGCTACAGCGTTCAGTCTTTGCGCGCGTTCGACATATATCCCAACACTCATCACGTCGAGAGTGTTGTATTGATGTCAAAGGCTGATTAGGTGGGTGCAAGTTTGCCCTTGTGTAGCAGGGGTTAGCGAGGGCTATCGTTAAAAGGTTTAATGCGAAGCGGCTTTAAGCTGGGTTCTCGCGGTTTTTGAGTGTGTTTTGGCTGTATGAGGGAACATGTCTACGTTCTAGGGTCGAGTGCACAAGATGGATAACGTTAAAAAGTGCACCCACCTTGCACCCAGCTGGTGAAGTGGGGATATACAGTATTACAAGCATAATATAGTAAGAAATAATATGATGTTCTAAATCAAAGTTTCAGAGTACAGAGCAATAGTTTCAGAGTTCAAAAGCAAAGCTTCATTGTATACAACACGTAATGAAGCTAGATTTCAAATTATCATGTGAAGAATCATGGAAGATATTATCTGAAATCATAAAATCATCACCTTCAAACCTTGTATATTTTAAAACCCGCGCGACTAATCAGCTAAATCCGCTAATTTAGGAGACTTAGTAGGCTCATGGTCTTGCAATCTAAAGCTCGAATTAATGCGAGGCTGAGATTATGTGAAATTGCAGGTAAGCCAGTAGGTGATTTACATCCAGTTTGCAATGGTATTAGTGAACTGCGTTTCGCTTTTGGACCAGGATATCGTGTGTATTTTGCACAAAAAGGCTCAAAGTTAATGCTATTACTTGCTGGTGGGGATAAAAGTAGTCAAAGTAAAGATATTAAGCAAGCGAAGATACTTCTTGCACAGTTAATTGAGGAGAAGAAATGGTAAATATAAGTAAATGGGATGCGAGTGAGTATCTTGAGGACGATGATGATGTTATTGCATATCTCAATGCTGCAGCAGAACTTAACGATCCTCGCTTGTTGCAAGCTGCTATAGGTGATATTGCAAAAGCTCGAGGAATGAAAGAGATTGCTCAAAAAGCTGAGGTTGGTAGGGAAAGCCTTTATAAAAGCCTAAGACGAGATGGCAATCCTAGCTTTCAAACTATTGCGAAGGTTGTTCAAGCGTTAGGTGGACGCATTGCAATAGAACCAGCAAATGCGTGACACACACAGTTATCGTGGCAAAAATCGCAAATCTAGCAAAATCTGCCACGATAACGTGCGTCCTGTTTACAGCGTCATGCAACAATTACAATGACTGAATTGTAAGGCGTAAGACTAGAATTACATACATTTTTAATACATTTAGTATATTAAATATATTTAGTTGATATTTGAAACAAAATGGCACTTATAGCAACAGAACAACAATTCCATATACATAAAACATCGTTTTATGATTTTATTGACATCCATATAAATTCAATAGTAGAATTTCTAATGTGTTGTTTAGTTGCACCGTAAAGATGCATGCAACTAGCGCTTTGCTAGTTTCTTTTATCAGTACGGTTGCTGATCATCATGGTTAATTAGGAGAGAAGATAAGATGAAAATTTGTTATAAAATGATAGCTACATGCTTTGCCTGTCTACTGATTGCTAATGGATTAGTAAATGTAGCATATGCCGATAATAATTCTGGCGTTACAACTCAAGAAAGTAGTTTTGTAAAAGTACGAAATTATATAGCATTCCAAGGTGAGCGTTTCAGATTACTAGATACATTCCAAGACCCAAATTCAGCAAAGCAAAACTTTTTATCTAAACATTTTAGTGTTATCAACAAGGCTAAGAAAAGTTATTCATTGCCTGAATTAACTGAAAAAACAGCAACAATTTATAAAAGCATTCTTTCACAAGAGGATGAAAAAAATACATTGAGAACAGACGCGACAGAATCTGTTGAATTTTTAGATTGGTATGAAAATAGATCTGAGAATGATGCAATACTTGCTGAACTTGAAAAAATAAATAAACAAATTTCTAATGGATTTCTATCTAAAGAAGAAGGCATAGAAAACGCTTATCTACTTTTGCCAACATTACCAGAAAATCATAATGATAAACCATATTACGCAGACCGTAGTTTAGGGATTAATGTTTCTGCCGCGAAAAAATATGCTGCAAAATATGCTGTAAAACCTAATCCAAAATACGGTTATAAAAAAAGAGGCTGGTGGATTTGGGAACGCGATGAAGATTGCACAAATTTTGCTTCTCAAATTTTGTACGCCGGTGGCGTATCAATGGATATGTATAATAATCCATCTAAAGGTTGGTGGTGGAAGGCACAGAATGACACTTCTATCTCTTGGGTTAATGCTAATACTTTCAAAAATTATATGGGAAGTGGCTACAATACAAAGCATTGGAAACAGCTTGTTCATTCTGTTGCTGACGGTGATTTTATCGGCGTTGATTATAACCAAGATGGAGAAGTTGATCATATCGGTTTCGTGTATCAAAAAGGTCGCGATGGTTTGAAGATTGCACAACATTCCACGAATTATTTAGCGTGGGATGGTGGATGGCCAAAACATGACGGAAAAGCTATTTATTATAGAGTACGTCGATAAATAGTAAAATTTTGTAACATTTTCATTTAAGAAGAATGTAAATAATGAATTTGCTAAAGAATATTTGTAAACGCAAGTGTGCGTGGTTATTGTTTATTCCACTTGACACTATATGCCTACTTACTCTGGCATATAGATATTTTATTAACACATCGAATGGGTATGTTTTATATGACGGTCTTGCATGGACTAGTGTAGTAAGTCTTGTATTGTTGGTTTGCGTTATTGCATTTTGTCGCGAGCGCAAACGCTGGATAATGTCAATAACACTAGTAGCGCTTTTCGTTATATCTACGCTTATTTGCATGTATGCGCAATCATTAGCAGAGCTATTACAAGTTCCTATGGTAAATTATGCATATTATCCCGGCTCTGAAGTAAATACAGTTCTTATATGCCTGAATTTTTGCGTACATAGTGTATTGGTTATGCTTCTTGCATTTAATAGTTATAAGACTTTCATCGAGAAAGAACAATCAGAAAATAGTGCATCTTGCAATATTGTTCCCGAGGAGAAAAAATTTAAAAATATTCATTCTTTCTGTGCAAAATATTTGTGGATTATTTTAGTAGTGATTGATGCTATAAGTATTGTATTACTTCTTCGATTTTGGTTTACAGGATTGCATGATGCAGTTAATTCAACATTGTATAAGGCAGTACAATTGTCTGGATTTTATGTGCCAATTTGCTTTGCAATTGCTGTGTTATCTTTGCGCAAAGATTCAATGCGATGGAAAGCATTAATACCTATTGTAATTATTATTTTTGATACATTAGGTACATTGCTATGGTCAAGTGATACAGAACTATTGTATGGGTATTCAATCAATCCATACCCTGGACCTCATATTTTCACTCTTGTTACTACGTGGAATTTCTACCTAATCACTTGTACAGCTTTTGCTTTAATGTTGCACAAATATAAGGAAAATGTACGATTAAAATCAGTTGATAGCGTTCAAAATAAAAAAGATTAGATGCTGATTCAATCTGCGCAATAATCGCGATTGTGCCTTGCAATTATTGTGCGGATTGAATTGAAGCCTCTTGGCGAGCAACATCAAGCGCTTTATTGAATGCGTCGCTAGTCCAACTTGCTCCAGCAACAACTGAAATATGCAAATCTTTCAACGGCTTTCCAACTATTTTACCTGGAATAGCGCCAGCAAAAGCATTCATGTGCTTTTTTGAAATCGGCGTAAACGGATGAGGAGTCATTTGCACATCGCTAATATTCCCATTTGCGACGCTTAAGCGCACATCAAAACTATCTTCTGCAACCGGACCATACGTAGCTTTGATTTTGTAATCGCCATCTTTGTAATTGCCAGTATCGGTTTTAGACTGGTTTTTAGAATCCCCAGAATCTTCACTTTGCGCAGAAGACTGAGATTGCTGAGCGCCAGCATCGTACTTCCCTGAAGGATTACCGCCATCATCCGCGCTTTGACCAGAATTGTCAGCGAACTCATCGTTCATAGGAACAGCTTTTGGCTCTCCACAAGCGGACAACATAGCAGATGATGCAGCTATAACAGCAAGCGCAGCAACAGTTTTGCAACTTTTTTGGATTCGACATCCTTCAGGGTGGATGCCCTATATCTAGCGACTGGCTAGGATTTCGACTCCAATTTCCCTTTTTTCAAAGGTAAGATACAGAACAAGAGAATAGTTTGAACTTAGACCAGCTTTGGGCTCTTTTAGTTTCATCATGGTTTTGAGTGATGCAGACTCAACGACGTATTCTTTGATCGCAAGTGTATCGCTTACCTCACTTCGGTCACATAAATCTAATATTGTCAGAAAGACGGGTGCATATATTATGCGAGTTCAGATAATCCAGAACTGCTAAGTTCGAGCCATCTTGTGATTGAGAGGCTCTCTAAAAAGTCGCGATCATGACTTATTACTAGCAGAGCGCCTTCAAACTGCGACAGCAAATCTCTCACCTCACGGAGGCTTTGAATATCTAGACTATTAGTAGGTTCATCTAAAACAATGAGTTGTTTTGGTGGGGTAGCTAGTAGGAGCTTCGCGAGTGAAAGTCTAAACTGCTCGCCACCCGAGAGTTCAGATACAAGGCTGTCAGGCGTTGCGCTGCTAAAATCAAGCCGAGCAATGACAGCGAATACTCGTTGCCGTTCAAGGTTGGGTATCCCTTGCACAAGCTCGTCCCAGATCGTTTTTGAGTGATCAAGATGTAGTGAGTTCTGAGAGAGAATACCAATACTTTCAAGATCAGGGGTCAAAGGTTCTGCCCAAGCCGGACCAGAGCACCTCAAGGAGCTATTGTTAATGCTTGCTATGAGGCGCGACTTTCCAACACCGTTAGCACCAACAAGTGCAACGCGATCGTCACCACCGATAATGGTTTGCCAGCCAGTGCATGAAGACAAACATATAATCTGACGCCTACTGCCCTCTTGATCTGACAGCAAACCGTCGAGACGCATAGTATGTTCTTTTTCGATGTTATTTTTTGCGGCCAATTCGGTCTCAGCGGCATCTTGGCGTTTCTCTGTTAACTGTGATCGTTGTCTGCTTAAGGTACCCTCAGACTTACTTTTGAGACCGTTCATAGACATTTTAGAGCCGCGCTTCTGAATCGATGCACGTTGATTACCGTTCCTACGAATTGATTGCCGTTGCTCTAATTCTCTAAGAGAACTTTTCAGCCTTTTTACCTCTTTTCGCGCTTTGTTAAGCTCGTGAGTGGCCTCAGCTCGCCTATTCTTTACATGGTTCAAGTAATCAGCGAAGGATCCATCTATCTGAGTCAATCTACCATCACGGATTTCCCAAATCTTGTCAAAGCAATCCATGATATTTCGATCATGTGTTGCCACGATAAGGGTGTATTTAAAGTCGGCAATAAAGCGCACCAGCCGCTCTCTTCCAGCGAAATCAAGGTTATTCGATGGTTCATCAAGCAAACAGATTCTCGGCTTGGCAATCTGAGCTCGCGCTAACCCCAAGTTCGCGAACTCACCACCAGAGATTTCTGAGATCAACCGTGAATACTCTAGTTGTGGGAACCATTCTTCTTTAACAGACTCAAGCAGGCTCGCAAGTTCCCATTTATCACTTAAATACGCTAAGTCCTCCTCATTATAATTACCTTCCTCAAGTCTTTCGGAAGACCTCAAGAACCACTCAACACCAAGAAACTCGGCAACCGTGCGATTATCATCAGGGCTACGATTCTGTGCCATGAAATACGGTGCGGATCCTAGGACTACGGAGCCATGAGATGGAGAAATCGTGCCTGCGATGATACGCAAGAGCGTTGACTTGCCACTTCCATTATCACCGACAACTGCGATACGTGTATTAGAAACATGGCTTGAGATGTCGTTCAATACGAGCACATCTCCATCAAAACTGTGACTCACGCCATTCAAACGTACAGCACTCTGATCCATATTCTTACCTCACAGAGAAATAATAAAGATGAATTAAGGTCGTGCTATTAAGGAAAAGCGCATCGGACTTTCTGTAACATGCTCACAGTCTGTGAAACCCGCAGCTAGAACAAGTGACCGAACATCTTCAGGTTCTCTGACCCGTCCTTGAACAGCACAAGCTAGCGCCAGTTTGCCTATAGCATCAACATGTGATGAAGAAGAAAATCTGATCGCCTCGGAGATAACCAAGTTCGCCCTAGATTGGCGAATCGATCGAAGAATATTTCTTAGTATTTTTGTACAACAGTCATCATCCCAATCAGCTAAAATCGAATCCAACAGAACGACATCTACGCTCGGAAGACTGTCGTGGAAAAAGTCCAGTGGCATAAACTCAATGGTTTTATTGGCTTCAATTCCGTATATTTAGTTTTTACCTGTCTATTTAGTTTTTACTGTTTTTATCCGTTTCATTCTTACTTGAATGAGATTTTATGTGTGTTATTAAATCTCTTAGGAACGAAATTGCTGGTAATGCCAATGGCGTCCATGACCATTGGTTATTTGTAATAAGGAAAGCTATTAGTCCAGAAAGCAAGCATAAAACAAATAGTACAGCGCTTATCCATGTATTTCTTTTAGATGTTTCTATTTCTGCTTTAACAAGTTTGTCTTGTCGTTTAGACTCATCGACCGTAAAAGCATCTGCCTGATTAAGTATTCTTTCTTGTACATTCGTTGGGTACAAATTAAAACTTTCTGGATCTGGCAGTATTCCGCTCCATTCGTCGCTATAACCTAGAGTCTTGAGTGCAAATATAAGTGAAGCAGCTTGTTTTTCTTCAAAGGTAGTTGAATCTATTGTTTCGTTAATGTCATTTGACGTAATTCCGTCGACACTCCCAGCAGTATTCGAGTCATTCTTCGATTCATGATTTGTTTTTGAGCGTTCTTCATTGACGCCTGGCGATATTGTTCCAGCTTCTGAGTCTGATTCGCGCTCGGAATCGTCGGCATAATTGAAATCATTTTTCACAAACTCCTACCTTTTGCTAGTGCGGTTTGATTCTCAAATGAGAATTTAATAGTTTACGCAATATAAAACAGTCTACACAATATAATGAAACTATTTTACATTATTGTTTATTGCTTAGCTAGTGTATAACAAGATTGTTTTTGATTAAAGCAGTAATGTTTATTGAGTTATAAAAGTGATTGTGTTTTTGTTTTAACATTTTTATCTCTGGTTTGTGTTGGCGTTGGTTGCGTATGCGTGTGTGTTTTGAGTGTTGAGTGTGTTGCTTTCGGTTTTGTTTGCTACTAGGGACATTCAAAACCGAAAGCTTTTTGTTTTTCACTCTTTTTGTTTTGAACTGTTTTAGTCTATGATCCCTGTTTTTTTGTAGTGTTTTTGTTGTTTTGTATTATTATTTGTTGTTTTTTGGCCAAGGGTATAGTGTTATCAAATTTGTCAAATAAGCTATTGGATTTGTGTAGTTTGTAGTGAATTATTTAAGTTTGGTAGCGATTTGAAGGTAGTTATGTAAGTTTGCATGTAAGCCTGCGTGTAAGTAGTTATGTAGTCTTGCATGCAAGTTTGCATTGTTTGGAGAGAGTTTTAGGGGAGAGCTGGTTGCTGTGAAGTCAATATTTAGTAAGAATAATATTTTTATTCGCATGAGATCTATTAGTCCGGCATTGCGATGGGCTCTGGTTGGCTTATGTTTTTCTATGCTCGGCAATCAAGCGTATGAAGGATCGGTTTTGCCTATACTCGCGCTGATTTTTACCGCCGGTCTTCTTGTTGTTTTGCCGCAGCTACCAAACACGAGCTACGCTACAGACTAGGGATGTAGTTGTGATTTTGAGTATTCTAATTGTAGTCTATTTGCATAATTTAGTATTTGGGGGGGGGATAACCCTATTCCTATTTGTTACAAGTAAAACTGAGAACACCTTATACATTTTATATATTATCAAAAATAACAACAACAATTGTATGGCAAAAAATTATGGAATAAGATGAGTACTAAACCTAATGATAGGTCTTTTATATATTGTAATTACAAAGGAGAATTTCTATGAAATGTCATATTTTTAAGTCTATTGCTGTAGTTGTTGCAGCATTATCAACCTGTATTTCTCTGGTATCAACTGCTCAAGCTAGTGAGATAGTGGATAATGGACCAAGTGTTGTAGAAAGTAATGTCAGTGATGCGAATATAGATAATTATGCTAAGCGTCTTGAAATTATTTTTTCAAGGTATCTCAAGTTTAATAAAATTAATAAAAAATGGACTATAACACAAGCAGGGGAGTTTTCTCATGTTCCGAAAGAAGTGCTTGAGAATTTAATTCATAAGCTCAATGCAAATGCATCTGTTGATAAGATTTCGTCTAATGATAATCATGCAGTGCGTTCGAAGGATTATGCTAAATGTGTACTTGAAACTACTGGTCTAAGCAGCCTTATTGGAATATTTCATGGTGCTTTAACAAAGTTACTTGAAAATCAGCTTTGGAAGCAAGCTGCTATGTATATTTTAAAGGCAGTTGGTCCAGCCGCATTTAGAGGTGGAGCTGTGGCCCTAGCTGCAAGTTTAGCAGCTTCTGCTATTTGGTGTGCGACTCCGTGGAGTAAGTGAGGAGGATATTCTTATGTACAAGGTTCTTATGTTCGTGCTGAAGTTGGTTATGTTTACAGCTGTGAATTTTATGTTCCTTTACTTGTCGATGGTGGTATTCGGCCATGATTTTGGTGTGATGTTCAAAACGTATGGAAATGCGCTCGGTCCGCTTATGTTTATGCTTGCTTTGATGACAACGATGTCGTTGCCTAATGAAGGAACTATTTTTGAGGGTAAGCGGCAAAAAAGTGTGTCTAAAAACCCGAGTTTTCGTTGAAATACCAAGGAAAACTTGCTGTAGTTAAGCTAAAAAAGCTTAACATTTAGTATTACTTGACATTGAAAACAAAAGGGGCTTAAAAGATAATCGTGCTATTACTGCATAAAATACTTAAGAAATTATCATAAGCCCCTTTTCGGCCTATAGACCTTCTTTTTAGTTTTAATGCAATAAATTTAATATTCCTAATTTTATTTTCAAAAATCACTAGATTGGTTTTATATATTTTTTGAAATAAAAACTATTCTATACAAAGCTTAAAATGCACTCATCTAATCATCCCTTGAATCATCTCACGTGCTACGAAGCATCATCAGAAGATGACTGGACGAACGAGTAGGTATTGAAGAAAGCCAACCAAGCTTGTGTTGGCTTCGCCTTGTCGCTGCCATCATTGCGTTGAACCGCACCATCAGATGCGGCAATTAACCAACCGAGCAAAGCGTCTAAAGCAGCAATGATCTACTAATACTGTGACATTTTGACATTCAAAGAAGTTTGTGTATAATATATAATTGTGTTGTTGTAATTAATTCAAAGGAGTAATATTATGAAACACAAATCCACAGTAAAAATGTGTGCATTTTGCCTATTGTTTACAATTGGAATATTTCCATCAATGGCATCCGCATCCCCGCCTCACAGTGAAGACTTTCTTGCCAATCAAGAAACTGCAACTAATACTGTTAAGTTCCAAGGGAAGACTTTATATTTATTAGATACCTATGTCAATGGCGATGCTGCCAAGGCTAAATATGTTGCTCTCTACGCGAGTGACCTCAGAGCTGCTCAAACCAAATATTCTCTACCAGAACTAACCGTCGACACAGCATCTATGTACAAACAGATTATTATTACTGAAGTTTTGGATGGCCGTCCAGATTTACAACCATTGGTTCAATTTCTTGATGTTTATGAAAACCCTAAAGAGAACTCACAAATTATCGAACAGTTAGATGCGTTCAATCTTAAGATTTCCGAAGGTGAGCTTTCTAAAGACGATGGTATTGCTCTCGCAAAAATGTGGATTCCAACCAAGCCTAAAAATGGGAATGATAGACCAGTTTATGCTTTGCGAAATTCCGGTATCGACCTTAGTAAGGCTCGCGCTTATGCCGAGAAGTGGGCAACAGGGATTAATGGCAAATATGGTGAGGAAAAGAAATGGTATGGTGCCCCTGTTGACTGCACTAATTTTGCTTCGCAGATCCTACACGCCGGTGGTGTACCAATGGATACCTATAATGATCAAAATAAAGGATGGTGGTGGAAATCGAAGGGAGATCGCTCTACATCATGGGTGAATGCCAATGTTTTCAAAAACTACATGGGGTCTGGTTATAGCACAAAGCACTGGGATAGTTTCGTGTCTAATGTGCGTAGTGGAGATTTCATTGCTGTAGACTTCACAAGTGATGGGACTGTAGATCATGTGGGCTTCGTCCACACCAAGAGCGGTAGAAAGTTGCGGATTGCACAACATACCAACAACTACCTTAAATGGAATGGCGGATGGCCAGATTCAAATGGCAGAGGAACGTACTATCGTGTCCGCCGCTAAAGGTAATAGGCTACAGCTAATACCCCTAATAGCTGTGCTAGCAGGCCTAGGAATACTAGTTTATCGCTTCTGGTTGAACACCTCTGCTCTGTACGCTCCATTCTACGCTCTCATGGCGTGCGGGGTTGTTGGTGCGTTGATTCAGTTATTGGTTGCAATAACAACTACTTGTTTGTACCGCAGAAAAGTTATAGCTATCGTGGATGTGACAGTGATTATAATTACATTGTTGATTATTCTATTTGGCGATTATATAGCATGCAGTGTGCTGAAATTGCCTGTTGTTAGCTATGCTTGGAGCCCTGGAACGCAGATTAACACCGTTGCTACAATCTTGTCCGGTGCTGTGGTGACATTCCTAGCATTCTGGGAACAACGCAAAATAAAGTGACAGTAAAACCATATGAAAAATCTACAGTTAGGTATATTCTTGCGCATTCGATGACTAGTTTTTCTCATAAGGGAATGTAGTACCGATTGCTATATACCTGCCAGATTCTAGGCGAATAACCTTTGTGCTATTCGCCTAGATTTTTATATATTCTCATCACTGCGAGTGCTATTGCGTCTCATGAGCTATAGGCCAAAAGGGGCTTAGGACAGTTTTTAGACATTTTGTGCAACTATAGCACGATGTTCCGTAATTGTCTTTCCATTAAGACCTGTTTTAATTCTGTGGTTGTTGTAAAAATCAATGTAAGTATGAATAGCTTTACGTAATTCTTCTGTACTATCCCAGTTAAGTGGATAATACATTTCTGTTTTCATTCGTCCAAAAAAGCCTTCACAGGCAGCATTATCTCAACTGTTTCCTTTTCTTGACATGGAGCGTGTAATACCAAGACCTTCTAATCTCTCAATCCACCCGCCACCTCTATAGTGATTTCCTCTATCGGTATGAATAGCTAAGCTTTTACATTCTGTAGTGTCGAGGGTAGATAAAGACCCTTCTAACATTTCATCTTCAAGACACTGATATGGGTGGTTTGAAAGAGCGTAAGAGACCACTTTACCATCAAAACAGTCAATCATAGGGCTTAAATAGAGTTTTGACTCTTTTGCTGAAAACTCAGTAATGTCTGTAAGCCAAATCTTATTAGGTGAATTTGCATGAAAATTATTATTAACGATGTTACTGCATGCGGGAGTAATTTCTCCTATGTAACTTGAATAGCGTCTTTTACGCCTGGCATATCTAATCTCAATTAACTCTTCTTTCATGAGCCGTCTTACTACTTTTTCAGATACTTTAATACCTTTAGTTCTCAACACTAACCATATTCTAGGAGAGTCATAAGTAAAGAAGTTTTCTTCTGCAATCTTGTGTATGCAACCTCGTATATGTGCGTATTTGTCAGTTTTTTTGAAGAGCATTTTTAGCATAGTAATAACTTGAACGTTTTATCTGAAGTGTTTTAATCAGAAGCTCTAACGGTAATACTAAAAGTAGTTAGGCCTATAACACTTTTTGCGGAGTGAGGCTTTCTGATATTAATACGGTTGGGATTATATTAGATTTGTTGGGATTGTATTAAATACAGTTGGGACTTTATTAGCTACGGTTGGGACTCTATTAGAGCGTGGCTAATGCTCGTTTTGTTTTCTAAAACGGGTGTTGTTTAACGAGAAGGGGGGTGAAAACATTGTTAACGCTTAAACCTCAAAGCACGTAGCTTTCAAGGCAAGTGTGGTTTTTACATGTCAAACTGTTATAAAAACGAGATTATTCCACTCTTTTTTACACTCATGATACGGGTTTTAAGAAAGAGCGGGTAAATGTTATAAGAATTTTTGGAACAATTAACAAGATTGTGGTTAATGATTAATCAATAAGACACTACTAATAAACAGTTAAAGCCTGATTAGCTATAGGGCGATGAGATACGTCAATAGGATCCTCATGGTTTTTTCATGACTCCTATGAAGTACCTCTATTCTACTATGGCTGTTTTTCAGGTATTAGAGTCGGTACTTCATAAAGTATCGGCTCTTTTTTGTATGTGTCTTCACCCTACCGCTGCAGGCGGGAAGGGTGAGCATGAGGACTCGCAAAACTAATAGCAACGATCGAGCAACATATAAGTATACAAGTTGTGTTCGTAATGAAGATAGTAGTTATAGTGAAGAAACTATCGAAATCAAGCCAGGCGAAAATGGTGTCACTCAAGCGGATATTAAGATGCTTCACTCAATGGATGACAGTGAGGTTTACTACAACAATAAGAACCTGCGTCCAGGTAGAACTGCTGAAGAAAAAGCTGAGATTAGGGCGTGGAAAGAAGAATATATCCGGCGTTTTAATCTTAAGCACGGTTATGAGCCTAACAAGGATGATGTTGAGTATGCTGCTGAAGAGCATTTTCCACGTAACTATAATCTTTCGCTTGATTTTGATGCAGATGGTGAGCTTGAGGTAGATAAAAGTCATGTTTCTGAAGCTCTTAGTACTACTGATGATTATGGTTTTAGTGCTGATGATTATGGTTTTGAAATGTCAGAGAGAACAGAATCAATGCTTTCAGCGCTGACAGATAAGCAGAGTCAAGTAGTAAAACTGATGTTTTTTGGAGGATACACTCAGTCAGAGATTGCGAGCATGCTTGGTATCTCGTCTGCCGGTGTGAAAAAGCATCTGGATAAGGCTCTCGAAAAGCTTAGAAAAACGCGTTAAAAAAATTCTAGAAATTTTATTTGGAGGAGGTTAAAAACTCCTCCTTTTTCTTTGCCTGTGATGTGTAAGGAAGAAACCCCTTATAGAAAGGAGGCAAAACTCGTGAAACACAAGATCGTTATTAACGTCACCGGTGAAAACGGTGAGAAGAAACAGGTTCTACGTGGAGCTGTGATGCGATTACCTCAGCGGTTTATCCGCTGGTTGTTTGGTGATTACTCGCAAGTCTACCTATTAGATCCTGGAAAGAGTGTTCAGTCAGTTGATGTCAAAGAAGTTTAAGGAGGAAAACCGTGAACAAGGAAATATTGAGAGAAGTCATCAAAGACTTGGAAAACTTAACAGCTCATCTTAAAGCACTATTTGATGATGCCGGTGCTTCTGGTGTTGGTTGTAAAGAAACAGCTTCTAATAATAAGGAGTCTGTTAAAAAGGTGAGTTTAGAGGATGTGCGAGCGGTTTTAGCAAAACTTAGCCAACATGGTAAAACCGCGGAAGTAAAAGCGCTTATCGTCAAGTTCGGAGCTAACAAGCTTTCAGAACTTGATGAAAGTAAGTACGCTGAGCTTCTTGAAGAGGCGAAAGGTATGACAAGTGACTAAGCATGCTTTACTTTCCCCTTCTTCTGCTCACAGGTGGATTAAGTGTACTCCGAGCGCTGTTTTAGAAGAAAAGTTTGAAAACACTACTTCTGTGGCAGCCGAGGAAGGAACGGCGGCACACGCGTGGTGTGAGTACAAGCTGAATAAGCTTCTTAACCGTCCGTGCGAAAAACCGTCAACCGAGTATGACTCAAACGAGATGCAGGAATGCTCGGATGCTTACGTGGATTTCGTAATGGAAAAATACGAGCAGGCAAAACTTAACTGTCAAGATCCTATTCTTCTCATCGAGCAGAAAGTTGATTTTTCAGCTTACGTGCCGGACGGGTTTGGTACAGCGGACTGCATTATTGTAGGCGAGAAAACGCTGCAGGTTATCGACTTTAAATACGGTCAAGGCGTGCTGGTTGACGCTTACGAGAATCCTCAGATGAAATGCTACGCTCTTGGAGCTTTAACGCTTTTCGACAGCTTGTACGAGATTCAAAGCGTTGAGATGAGTATTTTTCAGCCAAGACGTGACAACGTATCAACTTTCACACTACCTGTCGCAGAGCTTATCTGTTGGGCTGAAAGCGTGCTTAAGCCTAAAGCAGAGCTTGCTATTAAAGGCGAAGGCGAATTTGAAGCCGGTGACTGGTGCAGGTTTTGCAGAGCAAAAGCAGTATGCCGTAAACGGGCGGAAGAAAACCTTAAACTCGCAGAACTTGAGTTCAAAGAGCCATCTGTTTTAACAGATAGTGAGATTGAGGAGGTTCTTAAAACTATTCCAACTCTTACGAAGTGGGCTGATGATGTTTTAGCGTACGCCACAGATTCAGCTATTAACCACGGCAAAGAGTGGCATGGTTTCAAACTCGTGGAAGGACGTTCAGTTCGCAAGTTTAAGGACGAGACAGCGGTTATTGAGAAAGCGAAAGCCGCAGGCTTTACCGACATTTTCAAAACTAGTCTTATCGGTTTAACGGAAATGCAAAAGCTGATGGGCAAGAAAAAATTTGAGGATATTCTGGGCGACCTCATTATCAAACCGTCCGGAAAACTTACGCTCGTACCAGACTCGGATAAACGGGCAAAAGTTAACGTAACAAATGTAAACCAAGAATTCAAAAAGGAGAATTAGTACTATGTCTAAATTAAATAACACGAAGGTTATCACTGGTAAGAACACGCGTCTTTCCTATTTCAACGGTTGGGAGCCAAAGTCTATTAACGGCGGCCCTGAAAAATACAGTGTTTCACTGCTTATCCCTAAAGATGATGTTGAAACAGTAAACGCTATTGAGAAAGCTATTGATGCTGCGATTGAGGAAGGTGTCGGCAAGTTCGGCGGTAAGAAACCAAACAAGCAAGCAATTAAACTCCCGCTCAGGGACGGGGATATTGAGCGTGATGATGAAGCGTATAAAGGACATTACTTTATTAACGCGAACTCAACCACGGCTCCGCAGATTGTAGACAAACAGGTAAAACCAATCATGGATCGCAGTGAAGTGTATTCAGGCTGCTATGCGAGGGTTTCCATCAACTTCTACGCGTTTAACTCTAACGGTAATAAGGGAGTTGCTTGCGGTCTTGGCAATATTCAAAAAATTCGAGACGGTGAGCCACTCGGCGGACGTAGCCTCGCAACCGATGATTTTACGACTTTAGAAGATGATGACTTTCTAGCATAAGGAGCGTGAGTTAATTATGGAAATTGTTATAGCGGTTTTTATTTCAGTGTTTATAGGAGTATTACTTCTTGATTTCACGGTAAAGAAACTCGTGAGTCTTTACGTTGATATTAAACACATTCTAAATAGGAATTAGAAGATTCCTGAAAAACAGGATTTAGAAGATTCTATAAGCGGGGTGGCAGGTTTTCTGTCACCTCTTTTATAAGCTTGGAGGTGATGTAATTTGGAAAATTTGAGTGTGGATTTAGAAACGTTTTCGAGTGTAAATCTTGGTAAATGTGGGGTTTACAAGTACGCAGAATCAGAGGATTTTGAAATACTGCTCTTTGGCTACAGTGTGGACGGTAGTGAAGTTCAGGTCGTTGACTTAGCACAAGGTGAAACCATACCCGATACTGTGCTTTCTGCTTTAACAGATGAAACAGTGACCAAGTGGGCGTTTAACGCTCAGTTTGAAAGAGTCTGCCTATCACGCTACCTGCGAGATAAAGGCATCAATGTTAACCCTAGTCAGACAGTGAAAAGTGAAAGCTTGTTTTTAAACCCAAGCTCCTGGCATTGCACAATGATCTGGTCAGCCACCCTGGGGCTTCCCATGTCTTTGGAAACCGTGGGAACAGTACTGGGGCTTGATAAGCAGAAACTCACTGAAGGTAAGAATCTTATTAAATACTTCTGCCTGCCGTGTAATCCTACGAAAGTAAACGGTGGAAGAACAAGAAACAAGTATTTTCACGATAAGGAAAAATGGGAGCTGTTTAAATCGTATAACAAGCGTGATGTTGAAGTTGAAATGAGTATTCAAGAAAAACTCTCACGCTTTCCTGTACCAGACTTTTTATGGCAGGAGTTTTATCTCGACCAAACCATTAACGACCGTGGGATTGAAATAGATCCTCTTTTCGTTGAATCAGCCATAAAACTCGACCAGGAGGTGAAAACACATCTCATGGATGAGCTTAAGCATATTACCGGTTTAGAAAACCCGAACTCCGTGCTACAAATGCGCTCTTGGCTTAAAAAGCATGGCCTTGAAATGGAGTCGCTTGGTAAAAAAGAAGTCGCTAAAGAACTTAAAACAGTGAGTAAAGAACTGGCGGAAGTTTTACGGCTTCGCCAGCAGCTTGCTAAATCCTCGGTGAAAAAGTATACGGCGATGAAAAACGCTGCCTGCATGGATTATCGGGAGCGTGGCATGTTTCGCTTCTATGGCGCAAACCGAACAGGAAGATTCGCAGGAAGGCTCGTACAATTACAAAACCTACCACAAAACCATCTGCCTGATCTAGCGGAGGCTAGAAGTCTTGTTAAACAAGGAAATGTTGAAGCGTTGGAAATGCTTTATGAGGATATTCCGGATACCTTATCCCAGCTTATCCGCACCTCTTTTATCCCACGCACTGGATTGAAGTTTATTGTCGCAGACTTTTCAGCAATCGAAGCTAGAGTCCTTGCCTGGCTTGCAGGTGAAAAATGGCGTATGCGAGTATTCGCGGAAGGTAAAGACATTTACTGCTCGTCAGCCTCTCAAATGTTTAGCGTACCTGTTGAAAAACACGGAGTAAACGGGCATTTACGGCAGAAAGGTAAGATCGCGGAACTCGCTCTTGGATACGGCGGCTCTGTTGGAGCGTTAAAAGCTATGGGAGCACTCGACATGGGGGTTCGTGAGGATGAGCTGCAGCCACTTGTTGACGCATGGAGATTATCTAACCCGATGGTGACCACACTGTGGTGGGATGTGGACAGAGCGGTAAAACAGTGTGTACACGAACACATTTCTGTTCGAACACACAATATAGTGTTCACTTACAAGAGTGGGTTTCTTATCATCAAACTGCCTTCGAAAAGATGCCTTTACTATGTGAAGCCACGTGTGGAAGAAAACAAGTATGGTGGCGAATCAGTCACCTATGAGGGTGTGGGATCTACTAAAAAATGGGAGCGGATGGAAAGTTATGGTCCTAAATTCGTGGAAAACATTACGCAAGCTATAGCTCGTGACATTCTACTTTACGCCATGCAAACGCTGAAAGAATATCGCATCGTTGCTCACGTGCATGATGAAGCCATTATTGAAACTGATAAAAGCGTGAGTGTTCAAAGCGTGTGTGAGCTAATGGGAAGAACACCACCTTGGGCAGAAGGGCTTGTTTTACGAGCTGACGGCTACGAGTGTGAGTTTTACAAAAAAGATTAAAAAATTTTAGGAGCAGGGTTAAAAACCTGCTCTTTTTCTTTGCCTGTGATTTAGAAGGCAATACCGCCTTCAGAAAGAACGTAAAAGGATACGCGAATGACTATTAAAAACAATATTAGTAAGCAAAAACGTGGTGTTAAAGGAGGCTAAAAGTGGGTAAGTCTTATAAAAAGCATTTAGAAACGACACCGAATTTTAAGCCTATCGTCTACATTTGTGCTCCCTACCGTGGAGATAAAGAAAGAAACGTGAACCACGCTATCCGGTGTGCGGCTTACGCGTATTCACGCGGAGCAATTCCTATCACTCCACACCTGCTTTTCCCGTTCATGGATGATGAGAATCAAAAGCATAGAGGGGATGCGATGTTTATGGACATTATTCTCTTAGGCAAGTGCAACGAGCTGTGGGTGTTCGGGGAGAAAATCACAGGCGGCATGCAAGTAGAAATCAATCTGGCTGAAAAACGCAGGCAGCCGATTAAGTATTTTACGGATAAGGATTTGGAGGTGAATGTTGATGCTTGAATGCAAAATTTATACAGCTTCCTGTGTGGGAAACAGTAGTAACTGCTTGTATCCTGACGAAATAAAAGTCTGTGATCGAGATAGTTTTAATAAGGCTATCTCTTTTGACCATGTCACAGCACAGTTTACTAACAGTTATCGGTCTAAAGATAATTTCATTTCGTCTACCTGTATTCCGATGGACTGTGATAACGATCATTCTGATGTTGGTAAAGACTGGGTGACGCCTTTTGATGTTGCTTTAGCGTTTCCGAACGTGTGCTTTTATGCGTCTTATAGTAGAAACCATATGAAAGACAAGCATGGGAAGTGTGCAAGACCACGTTTTCACGTTTATTTTCCAATTGAAGAAGTAAGCGATGCTAAAGCTTATGTGGAGCTTAAAACAAGGATTCAATCAGTATTCCCGTATTTTGACAGTAACGCTCTTGATGCTGCACGTTTTCTCTACGGTGTTAAAACTCCGCTGGTAGAACTTTATGAGGGTGAAAAAACAATTACTGATTTTCTCTCGGAAGAAGCTTTTGGTGAATTTGATGCAGGAACAGAAGAAATACCATCAGGGCAGAGAAACTCTAGGCTTAGTCATATTGCAGGAAAGCTTATCAAACGTTATGGGGCGACAGATGAAGCGCATGAGAAGTTTTTGAGGGAAGCTGAGCGGTGTAATCCTCCTTTGCCTGACGCAGAATTATCTAAAATCTGGTATTCGGCTAAAAAGTTCGGGCTTAAAGTAGCAAGTCAGGAAGGTTATATTCCGCCTAGCGAGTATGGCAAAAGCTATGAGGAGTATAAGCCGGATGATTTAACGGATATTGCGATGGCTGAGGTTTTTGCCAAACATAACAAGAATAAGGCTGTTTATACGATGTCTGCAGGCTGGCTTTACTGGACGGGAAAGAAGTGGGAAGCGTCTGAGCTTAAAGTTATGAAACTTTACATGCTTATTGCTAAAAAGGTTTTGAAGAATGCTGGTGTTGAGTTTAAGACAGCTTACGAACAGTTCATTCAAGCTGAATCATCAGGTGATAAAGAGCAGGCGGATAAAGCTAAGAGTGAAGTGAATCGGGCAAAACAGTATCTTTCGTTTGCTAAGAAGATGAATGATCACAGTAAAGTGTCCGGGATATTGAAACTTGCTAAATCCATGCTGGAAGTTGCAAACGAAGAACTGGACCGTGATGCTTTCATTCTAAACACGCCTTGCGGAATCGTGGATTTAAAGACAGGCATGCTAAAAGCACATGATCCGTGTTCGTACTGTACGAAAATGACCGCTGTTTGCCCTTCACAGGAGAACATGGGATTGTGGCAGACAACGCTTGATATGGTTACCGCAGGTGATAAAGAGTTTCAAACATTTCTTCAAAGCCATGCGGGTAGTACGCTTATAGGTCAAGTGTTTGAAGAATCGCTTTTGCTAGTGTACGGGTCAGGCGGTAACGGTAAGTCGACCGTGTTTAATGCGGAAGCACACGTGCTTGGAGATTATGCGGGGAAAATACCTGCGGAGTCTTTAACCACTCGGGCTAAAAACGTGAAAGTGGATTTAGCAGAGCTTTGCGGTAAAAGGTTTATTCTTGCCTCGGAAACCGAGGAAGGACAAAGGCTTTCTATTTCCATGCTGAAACAGATAGCAAGCGTGGATGATATTTCAGCTGAGAGGAAATATTATGCTCCTTTTACGTTTACACCAAGCCACTCAACTATTCTCTACACGAACCATCTGCCGAAAGTCGGTTCAAACGATAAGGGAACGTGGCGGAGAATCTTTGTCGCACCGTTTACGAAAGAAATCAAGAATCCGAAAACAGACTATGTTGATGAACTTTTGCAAAAAGCAGGTGGGGCAATACTTCAATGGATGATTGAAGGAGCCAAGATTTATATCCAAAACAGTTATAAATTCCCTACTTGTAAGGTGGTAGAGCAGGCTAAGGACGCTTATCGGGCTGAAAACGACTGGATAGGCCATTTCATTACTGATTATTGCATTAAGGGTGTGAATGAAACGGAGATGAGTAGGAGTCTTTACTTGTCTTACCGTCAGTGGGCAAACCTTAACGGTGAATATGTTAGAAACGATAGGGATTTTTCTAAGGCTTTACTGTTAGCGGGTTATAGCAAAAAACGGACTGGTAAAGGCTACCAGTGGTGTGGGCTTTCCATTAATCCGAATTTGCAGGCACAGGAGGATTTTCTTTGATGGAAAACACGGTAAAACTGAAAGATACTTCCTGAAAAATGTATTGGCGTGTAGGCAAATGTTTCGTATGGTAAAAACCGGGTTCAGAGAAAAATGTTCTATAGGATTTTTTCATACACGAAAATAGTCTTTGCCTACACGCTACCATGCACGTTTTCAAGAAAGAAAAGCCTGATAAATAGGGGTTTTGTATTGTAGTGTACCCTTTTTCTTTACTTTTTATATAAGAGAAAAAAATAAAAGAAATATAAGTGTATATAGAGAAAAGTAAAAGATGGGTCTAAAGCATACATGGCTACACAAAGAACATTCGCCTGATGTAAACGGGGCAAAACCAACGAGTGAAACAACTCTATTCAATAAATGAAAAATAAGATTTGAGAAAGGTGGAATAAACCATGATTAACAAACAAGAGAGAACAGTAGAAACCTACAAGCAAGCAGGAGCAACAATGCGACTGACTAAGAGTCTGATTAGCCAATTAGTGGTCGATATTAGCCCGGTGCTTTTAGCGAAAGATCAAGACAGACTGTTAAAAGCCATGAACATGATTGATGAAGTATCTTCGCATGCTGAGGACAATATGTTCAAAGATCACCCACAGTTAAGCAATCACTATATTGACGTGTTTTACGGCGATGTTTCTGATGAGCCGAGAAACGAAGTGGATAAGAAAATAATCGAGATGGCAAAAGAGGTATCTGATGGGCTTTTTACGAGAAAAGGAAACTGAGCGAAAACTCGTTCGTGATGTTAAAGCTGCGGGAGGCATGGCTATAAAGCTTACGAGTCCTTCCGTTGACGGGCTTCCTGACAGGCTGGTTTTACTTCATGGGGGCAAGATTGGTTTTGTGGAGCTTAAAGCACCAGGTAAAAAGCCTAGAGTTTTACAGGTGAAACGGATGAAGGATTTACAGGCTTTAGGTTTTAAGGTTTTCGTGGTTGATGACAAGAGTCAGATTGGAGGTGTGATTGATGCGATACGAGCCACATGAGTATCAAAAGTATGCGACTGATTTTATTATCACACACCCGGTTTCAGCGGTTTTGCTTGAAATGGGACTTGGTAAGAGTGTTATAAGTCTTACAGCGATTAACGACCTGATGCTTGACTTTTTTGATGTTTCCAGGACTCTGGTTATCGCTCCTCTTAGGGTTGCGAACACTACGTGGCCTTTAGAGTTAGAAAAGTGGGAGCATTTAAAACACCTGACTTATTCTGTCGTGACGGGTAGTGAGAAGGAGCGGATTCAAGCACTAAAAACGCCTGCTCACGTTTATATTATTAACCGTGAAAACGTGGAGTGGCTGATAATGAAAAGCGGCCTGCCGTTTAATTTTGACATGGTTGTGATAGATGAGCTTTCAAGTTTTAAATCGTATCAGGCGAAACGTTTTAAAGCATTATTGAAGGCTAGGCCGAAAGTTAAAAGGGTTGTAGGTCTTACAGGAACTCCTTCTTCTAACGGGCTTATGGATTTGTGGGCTGAGTTTAGGCTGCTTGATATGGGTGAAAGACTTGGCCGCTATATTACGTATTATCGGCAGAACTTTTTTGATCCTGATAAGCGTAACCAGCACATGATTTTTTCCTATAAGCCTAAAGATGGTGCTGAGAGTTTAATCTATAAGCAGATAGCTGATATTACGATTTCGATGAAGTCAAAAGACTATTTGAAAATGCCGGCGTGTGTGATAAACGAGGTGAAAGTAGAGTTATCCGGTAAGGAGCGAAAACTCTATGATGAGCTGAAACAGGATATGGTGGTGTCGTTGGAGGGTAAAGAGATTGATGCTATTAACGCAGCGTCTCTTTCAAATAAGCTTCTTCAAATGGCAGGCGGCGCGGTTTATAACGAGAAAAAAGAAAGCGTTCATATTCACGATCGTAAGCTTGATGCTTTAGAGGATTTAATCGAGGCTGCTAACGGTAAACCGGTTCTTGTAGCTTACTGGTTTAAGCATGATCTTGAGCGGATTAAGAATCGTTTTAACGTGCGTGAGATTAAAACGAGTGCTGATATTGCTGACTGGAATGCCGGCATGATTCCTGTAGCGTTGATTCACCCGGCTTCTGCAGGTCATGGTCTTAACTTACAGGCTGGCGGTTCTACTCTTATCTGGTTTTCCCTGACTTGGAGTTTAGAACTTTACCAGCAGGCGAACGCTAGACTTAACCGTCAGGGTCAAACCAGCACGGTTGTAATCCATCACATCATCACTAAGAACACGATTGATGAGGATGTGATGAGGGCTTTAAGCATGAAGGCTAAAGTGCAGGATGCTTTAATCGAGTCGGTTAAAGCAAGACTATCAATTAACGAAGTGAGGGAAAGGGGTTCTAGAGAGAACTTACCTCAAAATGGAGGTAAGAATGAACAAAAAAGAATACTTACGGCAAGCCTATCTTCTTGATAAACGGATTAAGGCTGACATGGATGAAGTAGTAAGACTGCGTGAGCTTGCTACAAGTGTTTCTTCATTAAGATACGACAGAGAGTATGTGCAGACGACTCGAAGCGTGGAAGCTCCGTTTGTGAAAGCTCTTATAAGGGTTATGGATTTAGAAGCCAAGATTAACATGGAGATCACGCTGCTTATCAGTTTGAAAGAGCAGATTTTGGATGTGATTTCTAAACTTGAAAGCGTGGATGAGCAGATGATTTTACGCTACCGTTACATGAGTAACATGACGTGGGAGGATATTGGTAAAGAACTCCATGCTAGCAGAATGACGATTATAAGATGGCATGGTAAAGCATTAGAGCACATGGTTTTACCAGATAATCTAATCCAAATCTAAAAAATGGTACGGTTTGGTACGCTCTGATACGAGATGACACTGCCTTCTATATGGTATTATAAACTTAGCAAAAATTATAAATACTAAGCCTTGGAAGAGTAATCTTTCAGGGCTTTTTTCATGCCTAAAAGGAGGGCACAACATGGATCAGATGGTATTGCAAACACAGCAATGGTTAAACAAAACCTATGGTGATAAGCCTGGGTTTGGTTCAGTTATTACTGATGGGAATACTGGTTGGGATACAATTAATGGGCTTATTCGTGCTTTGCAGATTGAGCTTGGTATAACAGCAACAGCAAATAATTTTGGTGCTGGTACAACACGGAAATTTAACGAACGTTATCCGCACGGTGTTAAACAACAAGATGATAGTGATGAGTCGAAAAGTAATGTTTACTCTATTATTCAGGGTGCTTTATGGTGTAAGGGTTATTCGACAAGTAATAATATTACGCAACACTTTTATAGTGGAACGGGGCGTGCTGTTAAAGAGTTGAAGAATGATATGGGTATTGGTGGTGATTCTACAGTCACAATTGATGTAATGAAAGCTCTTCTTTCTATGCAACAGTTTGTTTTACTAAATCGTTACGGTGGTACTGGCGTTGTTAGAATTATTCAACAAACTGTTAATCGAACCTATAAGGATTATGCTGGTATCATTCCTTGTGACGGCTTGTATGGTCGAGAAATGAACACTGCACTTATTCAGATTTTACAGTCGTTAGAGGGTTATTCGCCTGATGATGCCACGGGCAATTTTGGACATGGTACACGACGTAATTTGAAAACTATTAGCAGGCAAAACGCTTCTTCCTATGGTAAGTGGGTGTGGTTAGCAAAAGCTGTACTTAATTGTATTAGATATGATTGTCTTCAAAATGAGAATTGGGATGATGATTTTGCTGAGCAACTCACCAAATTCCAGAAAGACTATAAGCTTCCAGTCAGCGGAGCACTTGATGTTAACACGTGGATGTCATTGTTAACTAGTAAAGGCAATCCAGACAGAAAAGCAAAAGCATGCGACACACGTTTTGAAATTACTTCGGAATTACTCAATACTCTTAAACGTGATGGATATGAAATTGTTGGACGTTATTTAACAGGTGGCTCGTTTAAAGAAATCCGTGAAGGTGAGCTGAAACGTATTGTTGACGGAGGCTTGAAATATTTCCCTATTTTCCAAGAAAATGGTCGTAACCTTAGCGACTTTACGTATCAAAAAGGTCTTGAACACGGTAAGAAAGCTAGTGAAGCAGCATTATCTAAAGGCGTACCAGCAACAGTAATCTATTTTGCGGTAGACATGGATATTTATGATTATCAGATTGATAGTAACATTATTCCTTATTTTAAAGGTATTAATGAAACTATTGATTCTCGTTACTCAGTGGGCATTTATGCGTCACGTAATGTGTGTACAAGGATATCTAATGTAGGGTTGTCTGTTTCTAGTTTCGTATCAGATATGTCTACTGGTTTTAGTGGCAATCTGGGATTCCCAATTCCTAAAAACTGGAACTATGATCAATTCCATGAAATCTCAGGATATGGCGGTAAATGGGACTTAGACAAAGTTGCTTACAATGGGAAAATACCAGCCTGTAATAGTGTGCTATCATCTCAGAAATATCAGCAAGACGAAACTCAATTTATTAAATGGGTGACTACAACAGAAAAAGAGTGTTTGAAAGCGTTTGAAGGTATTTTTAACCCATTGATTGCATATCGATTTGCGGTTGGCCAATATATTCTTGAATACCTGCGAAAACCAGAATATTGGGGTGACAAATACTTTGGATTGTGGAGGCTTTACACTCCAGAACCTAATATCGACAAAAACGATATGGAGTCTCGGTCTGTATGTCATGCTGTATGTTCAAAACAGCCTTCTATTAAGGACAAAGTATCAACTATAGATATTGCTCATATGGCTGCTACTGCCTTAGGCTATATTTGCTGGGGAATACCAGAAAATAAAGGTGATTACAGCTTAGGTGATTTAGGTGGATGGTCGTTAGATTTACTACAAATGTTTGGAAATTATAGGAGGGTTGCCAAAGATCAAGATTTATCGGAGTGGTTAAAGGAGCATTTGGGTAGCAAAACTGATGGACAAGGATTTGGTTACGATGACGTGGTTGCAGACGCAGATGCCTATCTCATTGTTTCTTCCATGAAGAAAGATAATAGTGATACAAGGTTTTCAAAATCTATATCACAGCTATATCAGCATAGTAAGCGTGAAAGAATCAAGATGTTTTATCAAGAACGATTTAATTCGTCTAAAGATAATGTCATTAGTGCCTTCAAGAAACTAGCTGATGGTATAGATTTTGGCCCGTTAAAAAATGTAAATAAAGACCTTTTGAAACAAGCTGCTAAAACTGATGTTTTGCCTACGGTGACGGAAGCCAAGATATTAGGTCAAATGTATGCGGAGTTTATGGCAAGCTAATTATCATATTTCTATAGGCAGAAGGAGTTCATAGCATTTTAATGCTGTGAACTCCTTCTTATTTTGAGTTACTTATTGCGGAGTATTAAAATCAACAACTAAAACTAGGAAGGAAAAGAAAGCAAATAATAAGGAGAAGGCAATTATGAGCAGTGTGAAAATGACTGCTACTACTTTTAATGAGATAAGTATGATCTTTATATATATTGGCTTGTTAGTTTGAGGCAGTTTCTTTGTTGATGTAGCGGTAACGATTTTAAGAACTAGTGATATGCCTAAAAGAAGATAGCCTATACAGCAAATGGATAGCGTTAGCGTATTGGATAGGTTAATTTGCTCTGTAGTTGTAGGCTTATGGACTGAGTATATGGGAAGAAAATGCGTAATGTTTCTTTCTTCTAAAATCACTAAAAGTAATGAGAAAACGCCTAATGCCCAAAGGATATTTGCTACGGTTTTACATTTTTTCATAACAACTACCTGTAAACTATTTTATTTTAACAATTGTATCACAAGTGTAAGCTTCCCGAAGGGAGGATGAGTCTTGCCAAGAAAACCTAAAAGACCGTGTTCTTATCAAGGCTGTCCGAACCTAACTGACGGCAGGTTTTGTGAGAAACACTTAAAACAAGAGAACAGGCGCTACGAAAAATACGAGCGTCCTTATGATGCTCACAAGCGTTACGGCAGAGCATGGCAGAAAGTCAGGGACTCTTATGTGAAAGAGCATCCTTTCTGTGAGCTTTGCTTTAAGAATCGTGTGCTTGTGCCTGTTGAGCAGGTTCATCATATTAAACCGATTGCTGAAGGCGGAACGCATGAGAGGAATAATCTTATTTCTCTATGCAAATCCTGTCACTCTAAAATTCACGCTAAGCGTGGAGATCGCTGGCATAACAAATAACCCACCCCCTAGGGGGGTTTAAATCTCTACGAGCCTACCCCATGGGGAACGGGCGCAGGGTATTTTGCGTAAAAACAGCGAATTCAAAAGGGTAATAGGCAAAATCAGACACAAAAATTTTTTAATAGTTAAAACTCACGTGGGAAGGAGGCGAAAAGTTTGCCTACAAAATCAAATAATATCGGCGGTCGTGGCGGCAGACGCGTGGGTGCCGGGCGTAAAAAGAAAGCGGTTGTTGAAAAAGCGAGTGAAGGAAACCCTGGTGGCAGGCCTTTAAGCGTGCTTGATATTCCGGAGCTTGAAGGTGCTGAAATGCCTGTTCCTCACGAGTTTTTATCCGCCACGCAAAAAGACGGTACTCAGCTTCAGGCTAAAGAAATTTTCGCTGAAACATGGAAGTGGCTAAAAGACATTGGTGTTAGCAGTAAAGTCCCGTCTCCTCTTATTGAACGGTATGCGATGAGCTGTGCTCGTTGGATTCAATGCGAGGAAGTAACCAGTAAACTCGGGTTTCTTTCCAAGCATCCAACCACGGGTAAACCGATACCATCGCCTTTTATCAACATTGGTATTAACTACATGAATCAGGCGGTCAGGCTTTGGAATGAGATTTTCCAAATTGTGAAAGAAAACTGTTCGACTGAGTTTGATGGCGTTTCACCTCAAAACGATTTAATGGAACGCCTGCTTATTACACGTAAAAACATTTAGGAGAAAAAATTATGATAGAAAAAGTAAATCCAAGTCACCCGGACAAGATTGCGGATCGTATTGCTGGAGCAATTGTTGATCTGGCTTACAAGCTGGATGAGAATCCAAAGATCGCTGTTGAAGTGATGCTCGGGCATGGTAAGTGTGCCGTGTGTATTGAAAGCACGGTGATGTTTAAGTTTAAGGATATTAAAAATATTATCCACCGTTTAAGCCCTGGGAAAGTAAAGATTGATATTACGGTCGTGCCACAGGATAAGCATTTAAGCCGAAACCAGGATGGTATGGTTCGCTGTGGCGATAACGGGATTTTTAAAGGCGTACCACTAACAGGCGAGCAGAAGAAACTTTCTACTATTGCTCGAAAGGTTTATGAAAAGTATCCGTATGACGGCAAGTATGTTCTTGATGGTGAAAAGCTTATCATCTGCCAGTCTCACGCTAAACGAGAAGACTTATTGAAAGAGTATCCGAATGCGTTTGTTAATCCTTTAGGCGACTGGACGGGTGGTATCAGCGTGGATACGGGAGCGGTTAATCGAAAACTCGGGTCAGATATGGATGATGCTGTTACGGGCGGCGGTCTTCATGGTAAGGATCTTACGAAAGCTGATGTGTCGGTTAATATTTACGCGTTTTTGAAAGCGCAGGAGACCGGTCGGGTGGTTGAGTTTTCTTGTGCTATCGGGGATGAAATGGTTGATGGTAAACCGTATGCGCAGATTGTGAAAATTGCGAAAGATTATATTGACTCGGTGGGTGGTTTTGAAAAGCTGGCTTGCTGGGGTCTTTTCTAACGGGAGGAAAGCTTATGGAAAAAGAAATGCAGTATTATTTGGCTGACGTAAGTGAGCTTATCCCGTATGTGAGAAACGCTCGCACTCACTCTGAGGCGCAAGTATCTCAGATAGCGGCAAGTATTCGCGAGTTTGGTTTTCTATCCCCGATTCTAGTGGCGGAGGATAATACGATTCTCGCGGGGCACGGCAGGCTTGCCGCGGCGCAAAAATTGGGTCTTAAAAAAGTTCCGTGTGTGAAAGAAAACCATTTAACTGAAACACAAAAGCGTGCTTATATTATTGCGGATAATAAGCTTTCACTTAACGCAGGCTGGGACAGTGAGCTTTTAGCTGTTGAGTTGTCGGAGCTTGAAGGCGCGGATTTTAACCTTGATCTTCTCGGGTTTGACGAGGCGGAGCTTTCCAGTATTTTTGATGCTGATAAAGACGTAAGTGATGATGATTTTGATGTTGAAAAAGAATTGGAAGAACCGTGTTTTTCTAAAACAGGTGACATGTGGACGCTTGGTAAGCATCGTGTTATTTGCGGTGATGCTACTAAGTTAGAAACATTTAAGACGCTTCTTGAGGATACTAAAGTGAATCTGGTGGTTACTGATCCGCCTTATAACGTGAACTATGAGGGTTCTGCTGGGAAAATTAAAAACGATAATATGGAGGATGATAAGTTTTACCAGTTTCTTTTCAACTCGTTCGTGAACATGGAGCAGGCGATGGCAGATGATGCATCTATCTACGTGTTTCATGCTGACACGGAGGGTTTGAATTTTAGAAAAGCATTCCAGGACGCGGGGTTTTATCTTTCAGGTTGTTGTATTTGGAAGAAACCGTCGCTGGTGTTGGGTAGAAGCCCTTACCAGTGGCAGCATGAACCGTGTTTGTATGGGTGGAAGAAAAAAGGTAAACACAAGTGGTATGCGGGTAGGAAAGAAACTTCAGTTTGGGAGTTTGAAAAGTCTAAGAAAAACGCTGATCATCCAACCATGAAACCAATAGCTCTTTTAGCGTATCCGATTAAAAACTCGAGTATGACGAACTCGCTTGTGTTAGATCCGTTTGCTGGAAGTGGTAGCACGCTTATAGCCTGCGAGCAGACTGGTAGAATCTGCTACGCTATCGAGCTTGACGAGAAATATTGTGACGTGATTGTGAAACGTTATATTGAGCAGGTTGGAAATGATAAGAGTGTGAAAGTTTTAAGAGGCGGTAAAGAATACTCGTTTACTGAAGTATGTGCTAACGAGTAAGACTCGTATTTTATATGAAAAATAGTTTGCAAACGCTTGCTATAAGCCTTCTTTAGAGTGATTTATATATGTACCCGAAAAAATCTAAAGGAGGCAAAATGGAATTAAAATACGGGTTAAAAGGAAAAGATAGGCAGCCGCTTATTAAAGCTATAGAGGATTCTACGGGAGTAAAGGCTGTTTACTTAAAAACTCCGAGTATGTCTTACAAGATAGGTGTTTTCAACATTAGTAAAGATGGTACGGTCACGTGTAGTAGTGAAGAGAACTTAGATGATTTGAAAAACATGTTAGACGTTGACTATGGTATAAGTCTTCCAGTCTGCGCGTGTGATGGTACGCAATGTTTTAGTGTTGAGTTTCCTAAAGATAAGGCTGATGTGGTAAAGCTTAGGAAAATTCTTGATAATAAGGGTGATCTTATTAAAAAAGCGTTAGGAGTGAACAGTCTTAATATTAAGGAAGAAGATGATAAGCTTATTTTTCCTTGGTTTGAGCAGGCTAACCAACCAGGCTTGGCATCCTATGCGAAGTTTATAAACAGTCTTTGTAAAATGAGCGTGGAAATTAAACGCGTAAATAATAGTAAGCGTGAGACGGTTAACGATAAGTATGCTTTCAGATGTTTTCTTCTTAGACTCGGGTTTATAGGAGACGAGTTTAAACAAGACAGGAAAATTATGCTTTCCCGTTTAGAAGGGTCCTGTGCTTTTAGAAACGGGGGTGAGCGTAATGCTGTATTCGAGTGAAGACCAGGCGTACGTGTTGAGTGAAGACTGTACTACAGGTTCTTTGGTTGAAGAAATTTTCGCGATTTTAGAGCAAGAGAACGAGGTTTTTGTAAAAGCATGTTTGACTGTGGTAGATGATTTTTGGGTGATGATTATTTCCGCATGATTTTAGAAACGTTTAACGGTTTTTAAGAGTAAAAAAATTAGCGAAAACTGGTGGGGGAAAAACGTGTAAATACCCGGTGTTTCTTGGCTTAAAAGCTTGCTATTGCGCGCTTTTAGAGTGATATATAGTATCAGCAAAAACACGTGCGCAAAGGAGAAAACCTGTGAAAAAAGAAATTTTACAAAACCTCGCAAACGAAGTTAAAACATGCAGACGCTACACATTAAACGCAGTCAAAAAAGCTGAAGAAGGGAAAATTAGTTCGGCTATCAGCATGCTCGACATTGCGCAAACAGCAAAAACCTGCGCCAGTAAAGCTCACGAGGAGCTTTGGAAGGTAAGCGGAGGAAAACTAAACGATACGGAGTTTGAACTGTTTGCGGATGCTGAAACCTTGGACAAGGATATTCAAAAAGCGTATCAAGCGATTCAACAAGAAAGAAGCTAAAAGAAAGGGGGGATAGTCAGCCATAGGGTTGGAAGGCTGGAGAAAAATCGTGGAATTATCCGCGATTTTTTCTCGTTTATGGCTTGCTATTATGTGCTTTTAGAGTGATATATAGTATCAGCAAAAAACACAGAAAAAGGAGAAAAAATCATGTGGGAACAAGATACGCTTAGAGTTGAAGATCAGGTTGTAAGCTACAGTATGAAGGTTTTTGAAGAGCCAAGCGAATATGGGATTAACCAGGGGCGAATTTCCAAGCTTACTTTGAAAAACAATAACAAGGTTATCGCAAACTACGATAGAGGCTGGGACATGATGCCAACAAGCAAGCTTGCAAATGAGGCTTTAGAAATGATCCTTGACACAAGAAACTAAAGAGTAAAAACTTTAAGTTTAGTTAAAAGTAGCAGGGCTTAAGGCCCTGTTTCTCGTTAAGAAAAACTAAGAAATGATGTGGGCGCTGTAAGCGTCTTTTTTTATGCCTAAAGAAAGGAGGAGCTTAAGTTGCAAGCATACGAGGTTACTAAGTTTAAAAAAGAAGATTCAACGTATAGTAAGGAGCTTGCGGATTATGCTGTAAGTTTTATCGAATGTTTAACACACACGAAAGGAACGTGGGCTGGTAAGCCTTTTAAGCTCCTAGCCTGGCAGGAGCAGATTATCAGGGACTTGTTTGGCGTGGTGAAACCGAATGGTTACCGTCAGTTTAATACCGCGTATATTGAGATACCTAAGAAAATGGGTAAAAGTGAGCTTGCTGCTGCAGTAGCCTTGCTTTTATGCTGTGGGGATAATGAGGAGCGTGCCGAGGTTTATGGTTGTGCGGCGGACCGTCAGCAGGCAACGATCGTGTTTGATGTGGCGGCGGACATGGTTAGAATGTGTCCGGCTCTTAATCGTAGGGTTAAAATTTTAGCTTCGCAAAAACGTATTATTTTCCTACCAACTAACAGTTTCTACCAAGTGTTGTCGGCTGAAGCGTACTCTAAACACGGGTTTAACATTCACGGTGTCGTGTTTGATGAGCTTCACACGCAGCCAAACCGTAAACTTTTTGACGTGATGACTAAAGGCTCCGGGGACGCTCGCATGCAGCCACTATATTTTCTGATTACCACAGCCGGTACGGATACGCATTCTATCTGCTATGAGACGCATCAGAAAGCAGTGGATATTCTCGAGGGTAGGAAAATTGATCCAACTTTTTACCCAGTGATTTATGGTGCAAAAGATTCGGATGATTGGACGGATCCTAAGGTGTGGAAGAAAGCTAATCCTTCTCTTGGGGTGACGGTTCAAATGGAGAAAGTTAAGGCTGCTTTCGAGTCAGCCCGGCAAAATCCTGGTGAAGAGAATGCTTTCCGTCAGCTTCGTCTTAACCAGTGGGTGAAACAGTCTATTCGTTGGATGCCGATGGAAAAGTGGGATGCTTGCGGTTTTCAGGTGAATGAGGAAGAACTAGAGGGCAGGGTCTGCTACGGGGGTCTTGACCTTTCAAGCACCACTGATCTTACGGCTTTTTCGCTTGTGTTTCCGCCTTTAGATGAGTCGGATAAGTTTCGTATCCTACCTTATTTTTGGGTGCCTGAAGAAACCTTGAGTTTGCGCGTGAAACGAGATCATGTGCCGTATGACGTGTGGGAAAAACAAGGGTTTATTAAGACCACGGAAGGAAACGTTGTTCACTATGGGTTTATTGAAAAATTCATCGAAACTTTAGGTGAACGTTTCAATATTCGTGAGATTGCTTTCGACCGTTGGGGCGCAGTGCAAATGGTGCAAAACCTTGAAAACATGGGGTTTACCGTGGTTCCGTTCGGACAGGGATTCAAGGATATGAGTCCGCCTACCAAGGAGCTTATGAAGCTTACACTCGAGCAGAAAATCGCACACGCAGGGAATCCGGTGCTTCGCTGGAACATGGATAACATTTTCATCCGCACAGATCCGGCAGGAAACATTAAGGCAGATAAGGAAAAATCAACCGAGAAAATCGACGGTGCTATAGCCACCATCATGGCACTTGACCGTGCTATCAGATGCGGTAACGCGAACACTCAAAGCGTGTATGACGCTCGAGGAATCCTATTCATGTAATAAGGAGGGTCATGAGTATTTTTAGTAAGATTTTTAAGAGCAGAGATAAGCCGGAGAATCGTTTTAACTTGAATGCTCAAAGGTTTATTAGTGGCATGTCTTCTTCTGGTAAGAGGGTGAATGAGCGTTCGGCGATGCAGATGACGGCGGTTTACTCGTGTGTGCGTATCCTGTCTGAGGCGGTGGCGAGTCTGCCGCTTCACGTGTATGAGCGGACGAGTACGGGTACGGCTAAAGCTGTTAAACATCCTTTGTATAAGGTGCTTCATGATGAGCCGAATCTTGAGATGACAAGCTTCGTGTTTAGAGAAACATTGATGACGCATCTATTGTTATGGGGTAATGCTTACGCGCAGATTATTCGAAACGGTAAAGGCGAGGTTTTAGGCTTATACCCTTTAATGCCTGATCGTATGAGAGTTGACCGGGATGAGAGTGGCCAAATTTTTTACGAGTATACGTTAAATGATAGTGATGTTTTAGCGGGTAAAGAAACGAGTGTGAAACTTAAGCCTTTTGACGTGCTTCATATTCCCGGTCTTGGTTTTGACGGGCTTGTTGGCTATTCGCCTATTGCGATGGCGAAAAACGCTATCGGTATGGCGATAGCTACGGAAGAGTATGGTGCATCGTTTTTCGCTAACGGTGCTACACCAAGCGGAATCTTGGAATACCCCGGTACAGTGAAAGATCCGTCTGGTATGAGGGATAGTTGGAATAAGGGGTTCTCGGGTTCTAACTCGCATAAGATAGCGATTTTAGAGGAAGGCATGAAGTATACGCCTATTTCTATTTCGCCTAACGAAGCACAGTTTCTTGAAACTCGTAAGTTTCAGATTAACGAGATTGCTCGTATTTTTAGAGTCCCACCACACATGGTTGGTGATTTAGAAAAGTCGAGTTTTTCTAATATTGAGCAGCAGTCGTTGGAGTTTGTGAAATACACGCTTGATCCTTGGGTGGCGCGTTTTGAACAGTCTATTACGAGGCGGCTTTTTACTGATAAGGAGAAAGAAACTTATTATGTGAAGTTTAACGTGGATGGTCTTCTTCGAGGAGACTATCAGAGTCGTATGAATGGTTATGCTACCGCTCGTCAAAACGGTTGGATGAGCGCGAACGATATTAGACAGTTAGAAAACTTGGATAAGATTCCCGCCTGTGAGGGTGGTGACTTGTATTTGATTAACGGTAACATGCTCCCGCTTAACCGTGCTGGAGCGTTCACTGTAATTGGTAGAAATAAGTTAGGTGATTAAGATGAATTTGTGTCTTGATAATATTAATATAACATGTTATATTAATATTATTATAGTATAACTGTTTAGACAGTGGATGAATCATTTAGGCAACGAAGACATAACGAATTATCTTAACGTTAAGCGAAAAATAGAATTTAATCTCTATGGATACTTAGCTAAGATAATATCCTACACTATGAGAGTATACAACAAATTAATAATAGCAGAAAGGATGGAATAATTTATGTGACATTATAAAAAAATCATAAAATGTACAAGAATAGTGATCATTCGAGATAAAAGCTGATTAATCTCAATCTTAGTTAAAGATGTTGTTTTTAAGTAGGTGCTTACAAATGATTAGAAAAAGAAAGATGTTATCAGCAATAACCACTTATGTAATGGTTGTTGGAATGTTGTTTTTCACATCCAATTCTGTTGCTTATGCGTATACTTTATCTCAACCAAAATCGTTTTATGATAGTATTTCATGGACATGGTTTTATAGCGATAAGGCTACGCCAGCATATAATTGTCTAGGATTTGCAACTGGTAGTATGACGTACGAATGGCCTAGTGACTTTGGTGATGATGCTGCTACTAAAGCGCAATTGGATAATTATCTGGCAAAGAAAGGTTATAGACCTTATAAATATGATCCATTTATTCTAGCGTATGGTCATTCTCCTGATAAAATTGTTCATTTTGCAAAAGTTACTGGTCTTAAGTGGTGCCGTGCTAAATGGGGACAATTGGAGCTGTTTAACCATGGTAGTCATGATCCTTATTACCCTAATTCTGTTTATGGTTCTTTGCAACACAAATACACTGCGAATATAGAATTCTAGGAGGCGTAATACTATGTCTAAGAAAAAAATGTATATTTCGCTAGGAACTTTACTTTTATTGGTTCTATTTGTATCTTCTGGAATTTTTATTATTGGAAATAATCAAGCATCAAAGAATAGTGGGAATATAGCTCATAAATTGATGCCTGTAAATGTGGCTTATGCTGAAAAGTTAGATGATATAAAGGGAGCCATGAATAAGTTGAGGGTGGAAATAGAAACTGAGACGAAGACTAATCCACAAGTGGCTATGCAGGCACATCCAGGAAAGTTTATTAGGAATTCTAAAAACTATCAAAGAATATTGAAACTGGGACTGAAGGCAATTAAACCTCTTTACGATGCTATTTATGATAGTAGAGATGCTGGATGCTATGAATATATTCTAGCTATGGCTATTGAAGACATAACTGGTGAAAAGTTTGTTTACAATTCTGACTATGGTTGGAAAAATTCGTTAGAGTTTAGGATGGCTTATGACGAAAAAGTAAACAATACAAGGTTTAATGTTGAAAGAATCAGTAATAATGAAACTTTGAATGATCATGACCGAACTCAGAAATTTAAGGAATTAGGGATTTTTGCAGTTTCTGATTTAATTAAAGAGTATAGGAAAAGCGATTCCAAAGTTTCTAAACCATCGATATTAGAAGCTGTTAAGGGAATTACTAGTAAGTATAAAGAACTTGCAATAACGGAAAGAACTCCAACTGAGAGTATTCTAGATGAAACACAATTATTTGATTCTCTAGTTTCCTTAAATGGAAGAGCATACAAGTAAGGTGGATTATCTAACTGTAAAGCTAGTTCTTTAGGTATTATATGAGTGTTATACGAACATGAAGCGACCAAGAAAATCTTGGTCGCTTCTTTATATAAGAGAGGAGGAAAAAGGTAATGAGGAAGTTTTGGCAGTGGAAAAACCAAAAGGAAAACAATGAGACTAATGAGAATAATGAGATTTTTGAGAGGACACTGTTTCTTAACGGTACGATTGCTGAAGAATCATGGTTTGATGATGATATTACACCACAACTTTTTAAAGACGAGTTAAACGCTGGTAGTGGGAATATTACCGTGTGGATTAACTCGCCTGGTGGGGATTGTGTGGCTGCGGCACAAATCTATAACATGCTCATGGATTACAAGGGTTGTGTGACGGTCAAGATTGATGGGATTGCGGCGTCGGCGGCATCGGTTATTGCGATGGCTGGCACAAAGGTTTATATGAGCCCGGTGTCAATGCTTATGATTCATAATCCTATGACTGTTGCTTTTGGCAACAGAGGCGAAATGGAAAAAGCAATATCAATGCTTGATGAGGTCAAAGAGTCCATTATTAACGCTTACGAGATTAAAACAGGGCTTAACCGTGTGAAACTGTCGCATTTAATGGATTCGGAAACGTGGATGGATGCTAACAAGGCGGTAGAACTCGGGTTTGCGGACGGTGTTTTAACTAGAGGTGAAACCGCTGATATTGGCATACCACAGGTTTCAACATTGTATTCGAAATTAAGCGTGCAAAACACGTTATTGGAAAAAATATGTAAAGCCTGCCGGATAAGCGGTAAGG
The DNA here is from genome assembly GCF_049244095.1 of Gardnerella sp. KA00255. Taxonomy (NCBI): domain Bacteria; kingdom Bacillati; phylum Actinomycetota; class Actinomycetes; order Bifidobacteriales; family Bifidobacteriaceae; genus Gardnerella; species Gardnerella sp. KA00255. Next base: position 602,670 of record NZ_CP058374.1, on the reverse strand, counting down.
AAACAAACAATATTAGTGCAGACGATCTTATGGATCGTCTTTTTTTAATCAAAAATTGGAGGTAAATATGATGAACAGTATTTCAAACATGGTTGAGAAACGTAATAAGGCTTGGCAGGGTGCGAAAGCTTTCCTTGAGTCTAAACGTGACAAGGACGGGCTTATTTCAGAAGAAGACGCGAAAACCTATGATGAGATGGAAGCGAAAGTGAAAGCTTACAGTATGGAAATTGATCGTTTAGAGCAGATGGAAAAAATGGATAAGGAGCTTTCAAAACCAACATCCGAGGCGATTGTTGCAAAACCTATGAAAACAGGTGTGAACTCTGAAAAGCAAGGTCGTGCGCGTGACGAGTATAAGCAGGCAATGCTTACAGCTCTTAGAAGTAATTTTAAACGAGTCGATAACGTGTTGCAGGAAGGCGTGGACGCTGACGGCGGGTATCTTGTGCCGGAAGAGTATGATAATCGTCTGATTGAAACGTTGAAAGAAGAAAACATTATTCGCTCTCTTGCTACCACGATTACTACTAGTGGAGAGCATAAGATTAATGTTGCGATGAGTGATCCTGCGGCGGCTTGGATTGAAGAAGGCGCAAGCCTTAACTTTGGGGATTCCAAGTTTGCTCAAATCCTGCTTGACGCTCATAAGCTTCACGTTGCGGTAAAAGTTACTGAAGAACTCTTGTATGATAATGCGTTTAACCTCGAGAATCATCTTCTCACATCCTTCGGCATGGCTTTGGCTAACGCTGAGGAAGACGCTTTTCTTAACGGGGATGGCGCGGGAAAACCGACTGGTATTTTCAACAAGAAAGACGGCGGCACGTTCCTTAAAGAAACAGCCGGTATTAAAACTGATGATCTGATTGATCTTATTCACGCTTTGAGGCGACCATACCGTAAAAACGCGAGTTTTATTATGAACGATAAAACAGTCGCGAGCATACGAAAACTTAAAGACAATAATGGCGCGTACGTTTGGCAGCCTTCATACCAGGATGATGAGCCGAACAGGATTCTCGGATACCCGGTATACACGTCTGCTTACGCGCCTGAAAACATGGTGGCTTTTGGCGACTACTCGTACTACAACATTGGTGACCGTGGTTCACGCTCGTTTAAAGAGCTTACTGAGCTTTTCGCTGGAAACGGCATGATAGGTTTTGTTGCTAAAGAGCGTGTAGACGGAAAACTCGTGCTTAAAGAAGCAGTACAGATTCTGCCTGTTAAAACAAGCGTAGCAGCTTAAAAGACGGCTAAAAGTTAAGGAGGGGTGTTGATGATAGTTACAGTTGAGGAAGCAAAAAACTATCTTAGGGTGGATAGTAGAGAAGATGATGAGCTTATCAACACCCTTATTCGTTCTGCTGAAAAACTCTGCCAGGGAGTGGCTCGTAAAAACGATAGGAGTTTGATTAGTGAAAACTTTGACGAGTATCGGCTCGCAGTCTTATACGCTACAGGCTACTTGTATGAGCATCGGGAAGAAGCAGACCATCACGCGCTAACTCTCACTTTACGTTCGATGCTTTTTACTGTTAGAAAAACGGGGTTTTAAATGAGAATAAGTTTATTAAACGAGCGTATTGTGCTGCTTAAAAACAGTGTTGAAGTTGATGAGGTTGGTAATCATAAGGTTAAGTGGAGTAAATATTACGAGTGTTACGCCACGGTGAGTGCTGAAAGTCCCATAGAAGAGACTTCGGCGGGAAACGTGTGGGATGAGTCAAAAATAGATTTTACTATCCGCTATTCGAAAGAAACAGCCGTAGTCTCATCGCTTGGTTACAGGATTATTTTCCGTGATACGGTTTATGAGATTTTAGGTATTGACCACATGAATTACAGGAAGAAAAGCCTGAAACTTCACTGTAAGAGGTGTAAAAAGTGAGCAAAGTAAGTATTGGCAGCCTCTCTAAAGAAGTTATTAGAGAGCTTAAAACTTACGCGAAAGTTACAACCGGGAAAGTAAAAGAAGCAGTAAAAAACGCTGGTAAAACAGCAAAAGAAGAAATTAACATGACAGCTCCTAAACGAACTGGAGCGTATGCGAAAAGTTGGGCTGTTAAAACATTAAGCGAAACAGGCAGCAGGCTAGTTCTCGTAGTGCATTCTAGAAACAAGTATCAGCTTACACACTTGTTAGAGTACGGTCATGCTAAACGAGGCGGCGGACGCGTGGAAGCAAGAGCACACATTAAGCTTGCGGAAGAAAAAGCGGTTAAAAGCTTCGAAGAAAAAATAAGGGAGGCAATAGAACATGACTAGACTTTTAAGCATTATGCGAGAAATAGGTTTTCCTTTTGCTTACCATCATTTTGCTGAGGGAGAATCACCTAATCCGCCTTTTCTTCTGTTTTTAACGCCTGCGAGCAGTAATTTTGCGGCAGATGGGAAAACGTATTTTAAAGCAAACGAAGTTCATGTTGAACTATACGCGGACTATAAGAACCCCGTACTGGAAGAACAAGTTGAGGCCGTGCTTGATAGGCACGGCATTTTTTATAACAAAACAGAAGCGTTCATAGAGTCGGAACAGCTTTATGAAACACTCTACATTTTTGAAATGGAGGTAACAATAAATGGGAAACAAGGTTAAATACAATCTGAAAAACGTGTATGCGGCAAAACTTAAAAAAGATTCGAGTGGTTTCTCCTACGATGAGCCTAAGCCGATTCCGGGGGCGGTGAGTATAAGCCTTGAGGCTGAGGGTGAATCTTCACCGTTTTACGCTGACGGGATTGTTTACTTCAGGTCGACTGCTAACAACGGTTACAGTGGCGACTTGGAAATTGCTCTTATACCTGAATGGTTTAGAACGGAAATATTAAAAGAAAAACTTGATAAAAACGGTGTGCTGGTTGAAAACGCGAAGATTAGTGAGACAGAAAAATTCGCGCTCCTGTTTGAGTTTGATGGTGACGTGAACGCGATCAGACACGTTTTATATAACTGTTCAGCAACACGACCGTCTATTGAGTCAGAAACTAAGGAAGACACTATAGAACCGGGTACGGAAACTTTGTCGCTTACGGCTGATCCTAGAGAAGATGGTTTGGTGAAATCCCGTAGCGGTGACACTACTTCAAAAGAAACCTATGAGAAATGGTATAAGAGCGTGTACGTTCCGCAAGTTAACACGGAAATCAAATAAGTTTTAAAGGGGTAAAAGTGTTAGAAAAAACAGTAAAAGTAAATGGTAAAGACGTGAAGTTTCGTTCTTCCGCCACTATTCCAAGATTGTATCGTATTAAATTCAAGCGTGATATTTTCAAAGACCTGTCAAAATTAGAGCAGTCGTTTAAAATCAACGAGGGTGTTTTTGAAATAGCAGATCTTGAAATTTTTGAAAACGTGGCTTATATCATGGCTTATCACGCGGATAATAGTATTCCAGCGAGTATTGATGAGTGGCTTGACGAGTTTGAAATGTTTTCTATCTACGAGATTCTTCCTGAAATTCTAGAACTTTGGGGAGCAAACTTGGAAACTGAAGTAAAATCTAAAAAAAATTTAAAGCAACAACACGGCAAATGACAACCGCGTTGTTTCTTCTTAGATGCACAGAAATCGGGATTAGTATTTGCGAACTGGATCTTTTAACCATCGGCATGGTTTTAGACATGTGGACGGAGAAAGCAAACGATAGTGTGAAATACGATAAGCTCGCAAGCCAAGCAGAGTTTGATAAGTTCTAATTTAAAGACTTGAGTATTTTTGGTATGATAATGATAAATATAGTAATAAGCACAAAAAATGGGAAAATATATTTACATTAATATCAGATTGATGTAAAATGAAAAGATTTACGAAAGGAGTATGAATATGATTTATTCAAATGAAAGAAAACTATATTTAAGTGGTTGGCTAAAGAATAATGACAATACATCATATGAGACCCCTTTAAAGTTGCAAAAATTTTTGCTGTTTTATGAAGCCTTTACGAAAGTATCTGGAGAAACACCTGATTTTAGTCATTTAAGAGGGTATAAAAAAGGTCCGGTATTTAGTAATGTTTGGGGAGATTATACTAAGGAAAGAGCAAGCTTTAATGTGGCGGCTCAGAATGCGTATGATAAAAATGTTGAAGCTATTAATGTTAAAAGGGCTGAAAAATGCGCTTTTATAGTTGGTACTATGACGGAAAAGGAATTATCTGATCTTACACATCAGATGAATCTTTGGAAATCAAAAGAAAATCGCATTGTGTCTGGTGAGTATCAAGTAGATTTAGATGAATCGGACTTCAATTATAATGATAAAAAACTGATCGATGCATTAGATGCAATGTATTCAACAAATATGGTAGAAAACTCAAAAATTATAAATTTAGATAAAAAATACTTTGTATTTTCAAAATCTGATTCGGAATTACTTACGGAGAAACATTTCGATATGATGCTTACTCTTGCGGAAAATGAAGAACTCCATAATCCAGTATTCGTCGATATTGACGAAGAAGGGAGGCTTCTGATTGATTAACGAAAAAGATGTTGTGAGGATGAAAGTGCCTTATCCGTCTATATCGGATGGGATGGCTGTGGCTTCACATATGTATATTTGTAATAAACATTCGGGTACAGTGTATGAGTATATTAAATGTCAAACACTAAAACCTTATATGCTTATTAGAAACCCAATGGTTCATTATCATGATGAGCAGCCAGATATATCTAGGAATCCATTTACGCGACCAACTAGAATAGATTGTGATAAGTTATTTCTAACAACTACAGTACATTATGATGATCGATTAAAAACATTAAATCGTCCAGATGTATGTGAGGATTTATTTAGATCTGTACGAGTAGAATTATTGAAAGACGGCTATACGAACATAAATATAAATGAAATAGAACTAAAGAACTTGAATAGATTGATTTACTGATAAATTAATCATGGAAGATTATTTCTAGCGCTTACTAAATAGTAGGTGCTTTTTTCATGCCTATTTTTAGGAAGGAGGTGATGTTATGGCAAACAGGATTAAAGGTATTACTGTTGAAATTGGTGGGGATACTACAGGCTTAGATAAGTCTTTACAACAGGTGAATTCGACTATTCGCTCAACCGAACAGTCGCTTCGTGATGTTAATAGGCTTTTGAAACTTGATCCGACAAGCACGCAGCTTTTAAGCCAAAAGCAGGCTTTTTTGCAGAAAGAAATCCAAGAAACGTCTAATAAGCTTAACGTTTTGAAACAGGCGGATAAGCAGGCTAAAGTACAGTTGGAAAACGGGGAGCTTGGTAAAGACAAGTATGATGCTTTGCAGCGTGAGATTGTTGAGACAGAAAATAATCTTGATAGTTTAAAAGAAAAATTAAAACAGGTAGGTAGTGTTAGTTTAACCAAGCTTAGTAGCCAGTTTGATAGTACGAGTAAAAAGATAAAGAAACTAGGAGATGGTATGTCATCTCTTGGTCAAAGTTTAAGCACGAAAGTTACGCTGCCGATTGCTGCTATTGGTGCTGCTGGTTTTACTGCTGCAGCAGACTTACAGGATGCTATGGGGGCTACAGAGCAGATTTACGGTAAGTCTGCTAACAAGATGCTTAAATGGTCAGGAAGTTTGAAATCCTATTATGGTATTGCTCAAGGTCAAGCTTTAGAGTATGCGAATACTATGGGCGCGATGTTGAAAAATATTGGTGGGAAAAGTGATGCTGAAGCAGCCGAGATGAGTCAGAAGCTGGTTGCTCTTGCAGGCGACTTGTCTGCTATGTTTGGTGGAACAACCGAGTCTGCTGTTCTTGCTTTAACAGGCGCGCTTAAAGGTAATAATGCGATGCTTGACAATTATGGTATGGGTGTTAACGAGGCGACTATTAAAGCTAAAGCTCTTGCCATGGGTTTGCATGATGGTAGAGGCGCGATGAGCTTGCAAGCGAAACAGGCTGCTACTTTGGCTCTTATTATGGAGCAGACTGCTGACGCTCAAGGGCAGGCTGGGCGTGAAGCTGCGGGCGCTTCGGGTTCTATGAAGATTCTAAAAACAGAGTTGCAGAATATTGCTGCGACTATTGGTAATGTTTTACTTCCCGTCATAACACCATTAATGCAGAAAATATCAGCATGGCTTTCTAAATTTAAACAGCTTTCTCCAGAAAGCCAAAAACTTATAGTGACACTTGGGCTGATTGCTGCGGCAGTCGGCCCTTTTTTAGTGGTTCTTGGAACGTGTATTTCTAAAATAGGTGTTGCTATACAAGGGTTTTCTAAACTAGCTTTGTTTATAGGTAAAATGTTCGCAAGTTTTACTTCCTGCTCTAGCATTCTTGAAGGGTTAGGCGCTGTTTTAGGTGGAGTATCCGCGCCAATACTCGCGGTTGTTGCGGTTATTGGTGTTCTGGTAGCAGCTTTTGTAACCTTATGGAATACTAACGAAGAGTTTAGAAACAGTGTTATTGCTGTTTGGGAGAAAATTAAGGAAACTTTCACCGGTTTTGTTAATGGTGTTAAAGAAAAACTGTCAAGCCTTGGTATTGATTTTACGAGTATTGTTGAAGGGCTTAAAACAGTGTGGAATGGTTTGTGTGCTATTCTAGCTCCACTGTTTGAAGGCGCTTTAAATTTAAGTTTTACTAGTTTCAAAACCGTTCTTGATTTAATCACAGGCGTTTTAGACGTTTTTATAGGATTGTTTACCGGTAACTGGTCTCAGCTTTGGAATGGCGTAAAAGAAATTTTTACTGCTGTTTGGAACGCGGTTAAAAACACGTTCATAACAGTATTTAACACGTTAAAAAACGTTTTTAACGTGTTTTTGTCTTTCTTTGGCACTAGTTGGAACAAACTGTGGTCGAGTGTGAAAAACTTTTTCATGAATGTTTGGAATAGTATCGTATCGTTTTTCACTAACGTTTTAAACGGTATTAAAAACACTGCAACAAGTGTTTGGAATGGTATTAAAACTGCGATCATGAGCGTGGTAAACGGTATTAAAACAAGCATTTCAACAGTGTTTAATTCAGTAGCAAACATGGTTAAGTCTGTGTTTAACGGTATTAAAAACACGGTTGTGTCAGTTTGGAATGGTATTAAAAACGCTATCATCACTCCGATTGAAGCGGCGAAAAACAAGGTTAAAGCAGTAATCGACGCTATAACAGGGTTTTTCTCTGGCATAAAACTTAGTCTTCCTCATATTAAACTGCCGCATTTTAGTATTAAAGGACAATTCTCTCTTACGCCACCGTCTGTACCGTATCTTGCTATCGACTGGTATAAGAAAGCAATGAACAAGCCAATGCTGTTAAACGGGGCGACTATTTTCGGTGAGAAAAACGGGCGTATGCTTGGCGGCGGAGAGAAAGGTCCGGAAGTGATTATGGGGCTTGATACTTTGCAGAATATGAGCGCGGGAGCGAACACGCAAATGCTTAGTGTTATGAACCAGATTCTAGCGATTATGGACGCGTATTTCCCACAGTTTTCCAACCAGAGTATTGTGCTCGACACTGGCGAACTAGTGGGTGGTATTGCTAGCAGGATGGACAGTGAGCTTTTTAAGCTTCAAACAAGAAAAGCAAGGGGGTGGTAAAAGTGTATGGGATGCTAATAAACGGGTTGCATAGTTTTAACGATCTAGGGCTGGTTGCTACAAGCCGTCCGCTCGTTCAACTTCCAGAACCTAAATTAGAGTATTTGCAAATACCAGGCAGGCAGGAAAGTATTGATATTAGTGAAAGTCTTGCCGGTGAAGTGTTATACGAGATGCGTGAAGGCTGTTTTGAATTCATTGTTGCAAACAAAAACAAGTGGAGTGAAACATGCCATAGGGTTAAAACGTTAATCCACGGCAAGAGTGTGAAACTGTCTCTTGATGATGAACCATTGTTCTACTATCAGGGTCGAATGTGGGTTAGTGATTTTAAATCGGATAAAAACTATTCAACTCTCACACTCAACTATAAGCTGCAACCATATAAGTATAGTGTAGATGATTCGGATGGTGTTCACACAATATGGGGTGTGCAAGTAGATGATAAGCGGGAAATAACACTCGTTCACGATTTTGACATGACACTGATTCCAGAATTTAACAACCTGTCATCTAACAGTATGCTACTGGATTCTAATGGTAAAAAGTATGAGATTAAAACAGGTGTTAACCGTTTCCCACAGCTTCGTTCAAAAATAAGCATGCGCTTAACATTCGTTGGAAACGGGATGGTAAATATTTCCTATAAAAGGGGGTGGTTGTGAGTGTACAGGATCATGCTTGACGGTAATACGATTTACTATCCGAATGATGACAAAGCGGTACTTGATGATATCACGTTAAATTTGGAACTTAACACTGCGGGAACGTTAACGTTTACTTGCCCTAGTCAAAACCCTTGCTATGAGCTTATTAAAAACCGGAAATCAATAGTAAGCGTGTGGCGTGACGATGAGGAGATTTTCTTCGGCGAGGTTAGAGAACAAGTAAAAGACTTGTATGGTAGTAAGAAAGTAACTTGCGTAGGGTTGTTAACTTACTTAGCGGATAGTATTCAACCTCAGAAAGAATATCATGATCAGAGTTCCTACCAGCTTTTAGAAAAACTTTTACAAGCTCATAACAGTCAGGTAGATGATTATAAGAAAATAAGAATTGGTTTCGTAACCGTATCTGACTCGAATGATTCACTATACAGGTTTACTAATTTTGAAACCACGCTTGAAGCGATCATGGGAAAAATGGTTGAAAAACTTGGCGGATATTTGCGTCTTAGGAAAGAAGACGGGAAACTTTACTTAGACTACCTACGTTTAGAAGAAATAGGTAAAGCTACAAGCCAGCATATTAGTTTCGGCTTGAACCTGCTTGAATACGCGGAAAACCTTTCAGCAGAGGATGTTACTACAGCGGTTATTCCTCTCGGCAAAGAGTTGGAAAACGAGAATGGTGAAAACGAGGTTCTTAAAAAGCATGTTGATATTACTTCAATAAACAATGGGAAAAACTATATAGTATCTCGTGAAGCGCAAAAAACATTCGGCTGGGTTTGTAAAGTTATTAATTTTAATAATGTGACAGTCCCAACTAATCTTATGCGTAAAGCTACTAAATGGTTACAGGATAACCAGTTTGAGCATGTAGAAATAAGCCTTAGCGCGGTTGACTTATCCGAGTTAGGTTTATATTATGCGACGATTAAGTGTGGGGATAGGGTTCGTTGCCTCGCTCCACAATTTGGCATGGACCGAGTGTTTCCTGTAGTAAAACAGACTATACCGATTCAAAAACCAGGCGAAGTTAGAATCGTGCTTGCGAGCAGGATTTCTAAAGGGTATGTGCAAAACTTGTCGCATGCTGTTCAAACGTTAAAAGAAGAAACGGTTGAAGCTAGAAAAATTGATAACGAGCGTGTTAAAGCTGCGATAGATAATATTAAAGCGCAAATGGGTAATTCTCAAAGCGGCTATAAGATAAGCGAATACGATAGTAAAGGCATGTGGGTTCGTGACCTTTACATGGATACGCCTGATAAAAACACTGCTACGAAAGTTTTACAGGTTAACATGAATGGTATTGCTGGAAGCCATAACGGTTTTTCAGGGCCTTACAGTACTGCGATGACTCTTGACGGCATGGTGTATGGTGACAGGATTATCGGGCATTCGATTGACGCGGAAAAACTTTCAGTTTCTTACACTTCCCAGGTAGAAAAGCAGATTAGTAAAGCAAAAAACGAGGCTATAAAAGACACTGGTAGGAGGCTTGAAAACTATTACACGATAAGTGAAATCAACACGAAACTGAATGTTACAGACGGTAAGATTGAGGCTGGTGTTGAAAGCGTTAACCATAGTCTTAAACAGAAAAACGGTAACTATTACGGTTCGTATACTCCAAGCCATTTTAACGCTCCTATGAGCTTGTGGCTGACGGATAGTGAAAAAATGCAGCATGTTGGTGATTTTTTCTACGACACGTCAACCGGATACGCTTACAGGCTTATTGTTAAGCAGGAAAGTTTAGCCGTAAAATTTAATGAGAAGTCGCATACGGAATCAGCTTTTGACGATTTTGTAGACATTTTTTACAAGCATGAGGATAAAATTTACGCTATACCGGGTTTAACTGGTGAAAAAATTTCTGGCGCAACAGTGTTTGTTCCATCAAGTGAGTTTTGGCTACATTTTAGAACTAACTGGTCTCCGTTTGACAATTATGGTTTTAAGATTGATAGCATTAAAAAAGAGTATTCAGGAGAAATTTCAGGATACGTGTCTAAACTGCCTGAAGATATTAACATTATTGAGGTTGAAGGTGAAAATTATCCTGAGTCTGAACACCCGTATAAAGCTGGGACAAGCAAACTGTGGCATTACGTTTCCGCTGACAGTATAAGTAGTTTTAGAACGTTCGCTTGGCTGAGAGTTAAAGATAAAGACATTGAGGCTGCTAAATTCACGGCTGATAAGGCTATTTCTAAACTAACCATAGTAGAAGATTCCATATCTTCAATGGTTAAAAAAGGTGATTTTGGTAGTTTCATGCAGCAAAACTATAACAGTTTCCTTCTCGGGTTTAACCATTCGAGTAAATACGTGCAAATAACACCCGGGCAGATAGAACTTTACGATGGTGAAGTTGATGAGGATCATAAAAGAGCTGTTTTTGATAAAAATGGGAACAACTTCTACCGTAACGGCGTGTATATTGGCTATGTTGGAACCGGCGAGTGGGAAGAAGATAATTCTCACAAGGGTCTAGTTTTTCATCTTACTAGCGACGGAAAGTATATGGCTTTCGCGCAGCGTAAATCAGCTGATGAAGAAACATACGCTACTATGCTGTGTTTTTCACGTTCGCAAAGCATTTATAAAGAGTATGGTATTCACGCTGGATGCAACTTTTACATGCATGGTAACAAGATTATAGATCCTGTTTGGCAAGACGGTGCAGGAGTAGACGCGGATATTAACTATGTGCAGATTATTGAAATGAACCAGGATGGGAAAGCTTCAAAATGGGGTTCTAATGCTCACATGGTGTTTAAAAACGGGATACTCATGAAAGTTAAATACTATTAAAAAGCGCGGGTGGAAGCGTTAAGTGAAAGTAGAGGAGAATTTGTTATGGAGAAACTAATTATTCACACAAACAAAATAGTGGCTAATAAAGGCACGCGCTTAAAAGACGTGACAGAAAGTATTACGACACCTGTAGTTGATAATACGAAAATTTTATGCGAAATCAGCCACAAGCTGGATATTATTCTAAAAAAGATTGGAGGAGAGTAGTGGTGAAACCGACGATTAGCTACGCGGTAGCTGTGCAAAAATATAAGGCTGAGTTAAACGAAAAAATAGTCGAGTTGAATAAGCAAATACCAATACCTACTTACATGATAGAAGGCATTGTTGCAAGCGTATTATCTGATATGCGTTCGGCAGTGATTGCGGAAAACTCGATGGAATATGAAGTGTATGTGAAACAGTTAGAAGACTATTTTAATTCTAGAGAACGCGAACTTAACGACGAGATTTTGAAAATAAAAGCCGAAAAAACTGAAAAAACTGAAACGGCTGGGAAAGGTGAAGATGCTGAAGAATGTGTTAAGTAGCAGTCATGTGTTGAAAAAATAATATCAGTTGAAATACTGAAATGCTGAAATGCTGAAATGCTAGGGCAGGTGTGGGTTAAACCATGCCTGCCATTTTTTATTACTTTTACTTTTTGTTTTTATAAGAGTACTGGCAAATGTTAGGAAAACTTGTAAGGAGAATTATGAGAGGATTTTGGAATAGTACTCAACTGGCTTTCACACTGGTAGGCGGCTGGCTGGGATACTTTTTAGGCGGATGCGACGGGCTGATCCTCGCACTCGTTTTATTTGTGGTAACGGATTATATTACAGGCGTGATGTGTGCGGTCACGGATAAGAAACTGTCTAGCAGCATTGGTTTTAAGGGCATCTTTAGAAAGGTGCTCATTTTTATGCTTGTTGGCATAGCAAACATTATAGATTTTCATGTTTTGAAACAAGGAAGCGTGATGAGAACCGCAGTAATTTTCTTCTACCTATCTAACGAAGGATTATCTTTAACCGAAAACGCGGCTCACCTGGGGCTTCCCGTGCCTGAGAAATTAAAAAACGTTTTAGAACAATTACACGACAAGAACAGAAAGGACAATACTCATGAGTAAAAAAGGAATAGACGTATCAGAGTGGCAGGGTGACATTGATTTCAACGCGGTAAAAGCATCCGGCGTTGAGTTTGTGATCATTCGAGCAGGATACGGTATCGGATGCAAAGACAAGTGGTTTGAACAGAACTATCGTAAAGCAAAAACAGCCGGTCTTGACGTGGGAGCCTACTGGTATTCGTACGCAAACTCTGCTTCTGAGGCAGCTGAAGAAGCTCAAAGCTGTGCTAACATGCTTTCAGGTAAGAGTTTTGAGTATCCTGTTTACTTTGATTTGGAAGAAAAAAGCCAGCTTAACCGTGGGCGAGCTTTCTGCGATTCACTAATTACCAGTTTTTGCAGCAAGCTTGAATCTTGCGGGTATTATGCAGGTTTTTACACTTCGCTTTCAGTGGCTAATAATCTTGTGTCATCTCATGTTAGAAACCGTTACGCTTTGTGGATAGCACAGTGGAACACGCACTGCAGTTATCAAGGCTCGTATGGTCTTTGGCAATACTCGTCAAACGGCAGCGTTCCTGGAGTAGCCGGCAGAGTTGACATGGATTATGCTTACAAGGATTATCCAAGCATTATTAAAAACGCTGGCCTAAACGGGTGTGAAAACGGCGGCTCTGACCAAGCTACGCGCACCTCGAGTATTGATGAGGTGGCGCGAGAAGTTATTAACGGCGCTTGGGGTAACGGAAATGAGCGTAAACAGCGTTTAACTTCTGCCGGATACGATTATGCGAGCGTGCAAAATAAAGTTAATAAGCTTCTCGGTGTTAAAGCCTGTAGAAAGTCAGTTGATGAGCTTGCATGTGAAGTAATCCGAGGCGCTTGGGGTAACGGTAGCACTCGTAAACAGCGTCTAACTCAAGCCGGATACGATTATGATACGGTACAAAAACGAGTAAACGAACTCTTATAAAACAGTTTGAAACATGTAAAGCCCGAGGCTTGTTCCTACATTGGAGCAATCCTCGGGCTTTTTTTTATTTTTTAAGGTTAAATTATCAAGCCAAGAGGTTAAAAAACACTGTTTTTTCTTTGCCTGTGATGTAAGGAGGCACAGGCAAATGAATATAAAAGAAAAACAGCAAGTCATACAACTTCGTAGTGAAGGGTTTGGCTATACGAAAATAGCTAAACAGTTAAATCTTTCAGTTGATACGGTTAAAAGCTACTGTAAGCGCAACAATCTTGGCGGCGTAAATGTTGGCAATAGCGTTCAATTATGTGATTTATGCGCTAAGCCTGTTAAACAGAATGCTGGTCGTAAAGTTAAACGTTTCTGCTCTGACGCGTGTAGAAACACGTGGTGGAGTAAGCATACACAGTTGGTAAAAAGACAGGCAAACTATGAGTGTGCTTGTCTTAACTGCAAAAATTCTTTTATCTCTTACGGTAATAAGACTCGAAAATACTGCTGCCACGCCTGCTATATAGAACATCGTTTTGGAGGTGAGCATCATGCAAATCAGTAAGGATGTTCACAGGCTAAAGGATGTTAAAGCGAGGGCTTGGACAAAAGAGAGTATGCAGGCGGATTTTCGTTTTGAAATAGCCGAAAAACTTACCGTTTCACTCTTTAAAAAAGGGCTTATCAGCGAGCAAGAAAAAGAAAAAATAAGCCGTCTTAACAGGGAAAAATTTCACCCGTTTTACAAGGAATTATTGGGTTAAAAGCTTGATAAACACTGCTTTTAGAGTGATGAATAGTATTAGCTGAAAGTGAGGGGAAATAGTGAAAGAAATAATAAAAATAGACTCTACAATACGAAAAACTGGTTTTAAGAAAAAGACGCGGGTTGCAGCGTATGCGAGAGTTTCTAGTGATAGTGATGAGCAGCTTCTCAGTCTAGAAGTGCAGAAGGAGCATTACGAAAACTATATTAAGTCTAATCCATGCTGGGAGTATGCGGGGCTTTACTTTGACGAGGGTATTAGCGGCACGAAAATCGGTAAGCGTGAAAGTCTTAAACAACTGCTTAAAGACTGTCAAAGCGGTCAGATAGACAGGATCGTTACAAAGTCTATTAGTAGGCTTGCAAGAAACACGGTTGACTGTCTTGAAATAGTTAGAAAACTTACCGGTCTCGGTATTTATTTGTATTTTGAGAAAGAAAACATTGATACCGAGCATATGAGTTCGGAGCTCATGCTTTCTATCCTGAGTTCCATTGCGCAAAGCGAGTCAAGATCCATCTCGGAAAACAACATGTGGTCAATCCAAAAAAGGTTCGAAAATGGAAGCTTCGTCATTCCCTGCCCTGCGTATGGGTATAAAAACGAGAATAAGAAAATGATTATAGTTCCCGAGCAAGCCAGGGTAGTAAAAGAAATTTTCAACATGGCTCTTTCCGGCATGGGGGGAGAAGCAATAGCACGAGTATTGACCGATAAAAAGATTCCAACTAAAAAGGGCGGAAGTTGGACTTCAAGTACCGTGAACGCTGTTTTGACTAATAAAACATACACAGGGGATGTGGTTTTTCAGAAAACATACACGGATGATAGTTTTAACCGTCATAAAAACTGTGGCGAGAAAAAACAGTATGTTATTGAAAACCATCACGAGGCTATCATCAGTCATGAAACTTTTAATCTTGTAAAAGAGATTATCGCGTGGAGAAGAAGTGAAAATAACATAGTATGTGGTAGTGGTAAGTACAATAAGCTTTATGCGTTTTCAGGTAAAATTCGTTGTGGTGAGTGTGGAAGCAAGTGTAAAAGACGAATAATTTATCAACATAATAAGGCGTATGGCATATGGGTTTGTATAACGCATCTTGAAGATATTCATGCTTGTTCACAAAAGTCTGTTATGGAAAGTTATCTTAAAATTTCTTTCCTGCAAATGTTAAACAAGTTAAAAGCAGGATACGTTCAAATATTAACGCCTTTCATAAAAAGCTTAAGAAACGTGAATAATAAAGACGGTTTGAACAAAGTTATCGAACTCGAAGAAAAAATAGCTAAATTGCAAGAACAAGAGCAAGTACTTAGTAAGCTTTTAGCCGGTGGCTACATTGAGATGGATTCCTACTATCTGGAAAGCAATCAGCTTAAAACGGAAATGGATACTTGTCTTAAGGAAAAACTTCAGCTTTCCAACAGTTTAAACGGTAACTTAACGCACTTAAACGAGGCACAAAAACTTCAACGGTTCGTAATCGTCACAGAAGTGTTTAGCGAGTTTAAGGACGAGGATTTTCTGGATTTTGTAGACGATGTCGTAGTTAAAAGCAGAACAGAATTTATTTTTCATTTGAAATGCGGATTGGAATTAGAAGAAGAGGTGAAAGAAACATGGCACACATCCCATATGGTTACCGAATAGTAGACGGTAAAGCGGTTATAGACGAAAAAGAAGCTCAAAAAGTAAGAGAGTTTTTTCGTTTCTATCTTGAATTTAAAAATATTTCTCAAGCTGCTAAAAAATCAGGTATAAAAAGGGATTGGCCAGTCACGGGCAAAATTCTTAGCAAGAAATTGTATTTAGGAACAGAGTTTTATCCTCAGATTATCGATGAGGATATGTTTAGACAAGTGCAACAAATAAGGCATGAGAATGCTATCAGGAATCATCGTTATAAAGAGCCTAAGCCAATAAAGGAAATTCGGCTTATTACAAGCTACCAGTTAGAAAAGGTAGAAAAGAAATACGATGATCCTTATCGGCAAGCAGTATACGCGTACAGTCAAATCAAGGAGGTGTAAAATGAATGCCAACGTTACAATTATTCCACCAAGAAAAATAGCGGGGAATACGGTAGATAAGCATGAAGATAAGCCGAGGTTAAGAGTAGTAGCGTATTGTCGTGTTAGTACTGACAGTGAAGAACAGGCAACAAGTTATGACACGCAAGTTCAGCATTATACGGATTATATTTCAAGAAATCCTCTCTGGGAGTTTGCCGGCATCTACGCTGATGACGGTATTTCAGGAACCAGCACGAAAAAACGTGTCGGTTTCAACGACATGATCCACGATTGCATGAGTGGCAAAGTAGACATGGTTATCACTAAGTCGATTAGCCGTTTTGCGAGAAACACTATCGACTGTTTAAAATTTGTTAGACAGTTGAAAGACAAAAACATCCCGATCATTTTTGAAAAAGAAAACATCAACACCATGGAAGCAAGCGGAGAACTATTGCTTACTATCATGGCTTCTTTAGCTCAACAGGAATCCGCGTCGCTTTCTCAGAATGTGAAGCTTGGACTTAAGTTCCGCTACCAGGAAGGCAAAGTGCAAATCAACCATAACTGGTTTTTAGGATACACAAAAGACGATGAAGGGAATCTTGTAATTCTTGAACAGGAAGCAAAAGTTGTAAGAAGGATTTATAGAGAATATTTAGAAGGAGCAAGTCTTAGAGATATAGCGGAGGGTCTTGAAAAAGACGGTGTTAAAAACGGTGCCGGGCATTTAAAATGGAATTTATCTAATATTAAAGGCATCTTGCAAAACGAAAAATATATTGGTGATGCTCTTTTACAAAAAACCATCACGACAGATTTTATCAACCATGTTCGTATAAAAAATGATGGAACAGAACCACAGTATTATGTCAAAGATAGTCACACGCCTATTATTCCAAGAGATATTTTCTTTAAAGTTCAAGAAGAAATGGTAAGACGAGCCAACATGTTTAGCGGTGAGGAGAATAAAAAAAGGAGAGTTTATTCCAGCAAGTACGCTCTATCCAGCCTATGTGTTTGTTCTAAATGCGGGGATGTTTACAGAAGAATTGCTTGGAACAATCGAGGAGTGCATTCTGTTGTCTGGCGTTGTTGCACCAGAGTGGAAAATGGTCCTAGTGCTTGCGATGCTCCGACAGTACAAGAGAACGAACTGCAGTCTGCTACAGTGAAAGCCATAAACAAGGTGTTTAGTATACCGGATGAAGTATTGGATACGTTGAATAACAATATTAGAGAAATTATCGCGGGCAACAACTTAAGCGAGATTGAAACGGTTGATAAAAAAATTGCAAACAAACAAGCGATACTACTAACCTTGCTTAAAGCTAAAAAAGACTACACGAAAATAGCTGATGAGATTGATGAACTGAAAGGTAAGAAACAGCAGCTTCTTATAGAAAAAGCAGGTCAAGAAGATGCTAAAAGACGAATCAGAGAAATGGAAGATTTTCTGAAAAGTGAACGTCACGATATTAGTGAATATGATGAGAAGCTGGTAAGAAAGTACATCAAGAAAATAAAAGTTTACGAGGACAAGTTCAGCGTAACTTTTAAATCAGAGATTAGTGTTGATGTTGAAAGGGCATCGTAAAAGCCAAAAGAATGTGAGCATTTGAAATGTTACAAAACTCAGCCTAGGGGGGAATCCTCTCTAGGCTGTTTTTATGCTAAACTCAAGCTATTAAGCAAACGTAAACCTTTTAACGATAGCCTTTTCCTATCGTTAAAAAGTGCACCCACTATCCATAGTGTGCACTCAAAAAAGTGTAGCTATACTTGGAGTTCTCTCAATCCACGTCGAGAGTGTCGTATTGATGTCAAGGGCTGATTAGGTGGGTGCATTTTTGCCCTTGTGTATCAGGGGTTCGCGAGGGCTATCGTTAAAAGGTTTAATGCGAAGCAGCTTTAAGCTGTGTTCTTGCGGTTTTTGAGTGCGATTTTTCTGTATGAGGAAACATGTCGACGCTCTAGGGTCGAGTGCACAGGATGTTAACGTACTTCGCTTGCGTTAAAAGCACACTGTGCTTTCAACTCTGAGCAAGCTCAGCGAATCGATGTGCATTCGCGAATTATGTTTTAATCGCTCATGCAAGTCGATTCGCCACTTTGCACCCCCTTGTCTAAAAAATTTAACATTTTGAAAGGAGGAATAATGGAAACAATAGTATCCGCTTTATTAGTTTTTGTTTCTACATCCATTGACTACTTAGTTGTTTTGACTATTTTATTCGCTAGTCAAGGAAAGAAAGGTTTGAAATCAATTTATGTAGGGCAGTATTTAGGTACAGGACTGCTTGTACTGGCTAGTCTTATTGCCGCTTACTTTTTAAATTTTATTCCACAAGATTGGATTATCGGACTCCTTGGTCTAATTCCGCTAGGTCTTGGTATAAGAGCAATTTTTGTGGATGAAGATATTGATGAAGAAGATATCGAGGGGAAAATTACCGGAAATGGATCAAAAATCTTAGCATTTACAAGTTTAACAGTGGCAATGGGTGGAGATAATTTAGGAATTTATATCCCTTATTTTACAGGAAAGAGTTTGATTGAGATTAGTATAAGTTTAGTAATATTTGCCTTAGGGATTTTGATTCTATGCAAATTATCTCAAAATCTCGCCTCAATTTCTGCTATCGGAGAGACTGTGGAAAAGTACGAAAAAGTAATTGTACCTGTCGTGTTTATTGGACTCGGTCTCTATATATTGATTGAAAATAGAACGATTAATTATTTCATAGGTCAAGTCCTAACTTTGGTGTAAATTTATTTCCTTCCCTTTATCTGCTATTTTTATGTTCAAACTCAAACGAGAAAAATAAGTGGTGCTTCCCACCGTCACGGCGCTTCACTGTGCTATAAGATGCAGGAGGCTGATTAGGTGGGTGCATTTTAGTCCTTGTGTAGCAGGGGTTAGCGAGGGCTATCGTTAAAAGGTTTAGTGAGTGGCGGCTTTAGGCTGAGTTCTTGTGGTTTTTGAGCGTGTTTTGGCTGTATGGGTGAAGATATCAACGGTGTAGGGTTGAGTGTACAGGATGTTAACGTACTTCGCTTGCGTTGAAAGCACACTGTGCTTTCAACTTTGAGCAAGCTCAGCGAATCGATGTGCATTCGCGAATTATGTTTTAATCGCTCATGCAAGTCGATTCGCCACTTTGCACCCACCTTGCACCCACCTTGTGAAGTGGTAAAATATAGCTCAAAAGGTAAAGTGAAACTTTATTATTAGTATGTGCATGAGGAGGTGTTTAAGGATAATGGACAAGCTCGTTCGTTTTTGCCGTGAAGTAGCGACATTCGGCTTGACGGTTGCCTTAATCGCGATGCTGCTTGCCTTAATATGGGATGGCACACTTGCTATTAGAATTGGTTTTACCTCTTTTGCTATTGGTGTCACAGTAATCTCGCTTAAGACTGTCCTTCGAAAGACTGATTGAATTTTGTTTGGTTCAAGTCAATAGTTGAATATCTCACGTTGGGTGACTATTACTGATCTCTGTCAGTAATAGTCACTTCTTTTTATGAATCTTAAAGTCAGGCTCAATGTCCGTCCTGTTTAGCCGGTGATTAGTTAGGGTAATCGGGTTATAGGCCAAAAAGTATGTCTATTGATCGGTGTGTCTTGAGTGAAATATCGCTTTATTGCAGTAAGTGAATATGCTATATAGTTTATAAATGTTTGAAGTGATAATAAAACGTATGCCTGCAATCCACTCGTTAAATATGCTCTAAACTCTCGTAATCATGAGTGCTAAAGAGGTTTTAAACATATGATATTAATGAGAGAAATATAGTACGTCTAAAACGGTTGTATACGCCTGAATGCGCGAGTACATGTTTACGAAAATGTCATGTAATGCTGAATGTTAAGTTTTTTTAGCTTAACGACAGCGAGTTTTCCTTGGTATTTCAACAAAAACTTGGGTTTTAGGCACACTTTTTTGCTGCTTACCCGCGATTGACAAAGGTGCGTGTTACCATAACAATCAACAAGACCAGTTCCGCTACCTGCTTCGGTGGGAGTCCAGGGCTGGTCCTTTTCGTTGGGAGAAGTTGTGACCAGTAAGCCGATTAAGCCCCATAAAAGTTATGAAGATCAAGTAAAGCTATTACTCTCACGTGGCATGGAAATCCAAAATACCACACAAGCAAGTCACATACTTAAGACGCGTAACTACTATCGACTTCTGGATACTGGTATTCGGCACGCATTATTGATGTTAATTCTGGCAAACCCACAGATAATTTCCAGCCTGGTACATCTTTGGATTTGTGTACTGAATTGTATGAGTTTGATGCTCGTCTTAGAAGTGCCGTGTTTACAACCCTTGCGCCTATAGAACTGGCTTTGCGTGCTCTTTTGGGTTACCACTTGGGGAAAGTGGATCCACTTGTGCATATACACGTTAAGAATCTTAATGCTGTTGCGCGTGAAGCTGACAAAAAGAATACGCATAAAACCCAACATGAAGTGTGGCTTTCTAAATATACAGAAGCTGTGAGAAACTCACAAGAAGACTTTGTAGCGCATCATCGCAATCAATATGTCGGGCAATTACCAGTGTGGGTTGCAGTTGAAATCATGGACTGGGGTATGCTATCCCACTTGTATCGGTTTAGCCCAAACAAGGTTCGCAATGAGATTGCGAATTTGTGTGCTATGACAGCTCCGCAGCTAGAATCAGCACTGAAATCTTTGAACATATTGCGTAATCTTTCTGCTCATCATGCTCGGCTCTTTAATCGTGGTTTTGATATCAAGCCAAAACCAATAGACCATGAGCTTATGAAGCCAGTAAACACTCTTACGCACAGGTTATTTGGGCAGATAAGTATTATTAAATTCCTTCACGTCCAATTAGGACTAGAAGGCGGTAATCTTTTAGCCAATACCCTTGAAACATTTCCCCACAATAAGATTATCCCTTTCGAACGAACGGGGGTACCTGATCATTGGCAGGCTTTACCTCTTTGGGCTAACTAGCTTATACTGTTATATTTCAGTGTGCATGTATGCTTTCTTTTAATCTAATTACACACTTGGTACACCTCAGTATATACTGAATGCAGATAGACTGTTGAAGCAAGGTTTTGTTTATGTCCGGAGAGAACGAGCTAAAAGCGCTAGAAATAAAGGGATTATCCTTTGGATATAATAGTGCTCACGAAGTGGTAAAAAATCTTTCGTTTTCTGTGGATTTTGGTGGAGTCACTGGTCTTATTGGGCCTAATGGATCTGGAAAATCCACTCTTATTCGATTGTCTGGTGATCTTATAAAACCAAGATCGGGAGAGATTACTGTTTGTGGGAATCTTAGTACAACTAAGGAAGCAAAGAAGGATTCAATTCTTCTTGCGTCTAATGACTATTTACCTGAGTTTTTGACGGGTTTAGAATATTTGCGTTTCATACATAATATGTATGGAATGCAATGTGACATATTAGAGGTTCAAAGACTTTTTAGTAGATATCAGATGGATCATCGTTGGGATGACTTGATAGAGGATTATTCACATGGCATGCGGAAAAAGGTTCAGCTAATCGCTGCAATAATGGTTGCTCGCCCTCTAACTATGATTGATGAAACTCCTAATGGTATTGACATTGAAGCTCTTTATAACTTTGAAGTTGATATTCGCAATATGGTTTGTGAAAAGAATGGCGTTCTTCTTTGTACCCATAACTTCTCAATGCTGGAAAGAATTGCTGATCATATTGCACTAATGAGTCATGGTGAAATTTTGGTATATGAAGAGTGCAGAGCTTTAGTGTCAAAATATGGATCTATAGATGCATTTGTCAAAGCAAATATTCCACAATTGGGCGGTGAGGGTAGTGAATACTAATACTCTCAGGCTAGTTCGTTTTCTGTTTCTGTTCTTTGCTAGAAGGTTGTTTTTACACAAGGTTATGCAATCTAGTTGTGCAAAAATTCTTCTGTTTTTTACAGCTTTGGCAAGTTATGCTGGTTATTGTTTCCTAACATTTATTGTTGTACGTGGAATGGTTTTCAGCAGTAAAGCGGTATCTCTTGTGTGTCAAAGCATTTCGATGACTGTAGGACTGTGGGTTTTACTGTTTTTCATAATTATACGTGTTTTATTCATGAAGGCAGATAAGCTCATTGAATTAACGCATACTCTTCCTGTAACAAATAAGCAGAGAATTTTAGCTTACACAATATTTGAAGCTATAACAGTATTATCTTGTGTTTCGCTTGTATCTGGCCCTATGACATTCTCGATGGCAATACGTGGAGGGTGTGAAACATTCCCAGAAATTTTTTTTGGAATTATTGGTCAAGTAGTAATTCTTTATTTATTGTTGGACGTTATATATCTTGGATTTGATAGATTTCTACAGGTTTTTCACGTAGAGAGATGGAGAAGCTTTCTGATACCTTGCTTCTTTGGATCCATACTATTCAGTGCTTATATGTATGTACAACGTGAATCCAATAGATTTCTTGACGCGTTCTATGAAGGCAGAACCTACTATGGGTTCTCTCGATTTTTTGTTCTGATATATGATAAGTTTGGTGTTTTAACAGCAGGGGTTGTTTTTCTTATTTCTGCTGTGATTGTGCTTTTAGTCATTCTTATTGTGGCGCCTAATCAACATTCGCGCTGGAAATACTTCTTCAAAATTCCACTTGGAAATTCTCATAGTCTTTTCATTATCCATCTGAAAGCTATAGTGCGTAGTGGTGAGTTTCTGTTAGCTACATTTTTTGTTATAACTTTATCTATTGTTGTACTTGGTATACATGGATATTATCCCCCATATTGGTTAGCTATTATATCTACTCAGGCTGTTTATGCTCTTCCAACGACAGAAGCTATACATAAGACTTATCGCCATAAGTTGAGTCCATGTCGGCTGTACTTATATCTATTTGCTCCATATGCTTTAGCTGAATCTGTAATAGGTGTTCCTGTATTAGCAATAAGTTCTATAAAAGGACTTAATCTTGCAGAAGTAGGAAAAACAATATTCATTTGTATGATTACACTTATAGCATCTATTGCTATTAGTATTTTCTTTCCTGCGGAAAAGCATAATCCGTTTTCTGTTTTGGTTGGAATGATTACTGCACTATGCCTTGTAATTTTAATATCTTTTACGATATTTGTTTGGCAAATACCTGGGAACATCACAGTTTTATTATGGTTATCTATTGGCGCGGTGTGCATATTTCACTCAATAATGGGTATAAAATCAACACAAATGAAGGAATATTATGAATATGTTTAAGAAAATTATTAGTGCAATAACCCTATCTTTCATTTTAACTGCAGTTCTAACAGCTGCAACAGTAATCATACTTATGTTTACAAAAGGCAGGGAAATGGGTCATCATCTGGGCCTTTTTGGTAGCGTGTTTTTTGATGCGCATGAAACAAGTTCAGGGTCTATTATGGTGGGATTTGGATTACAAAACCCATGGATATTAACCTTAATATTTCTAGTTCTATTTGTTTTTTCTCTTGTATTTTTTACTATTTTATCTGCATTGCAAAAAAGAAAGAAAATGTTGGAGGCGCTATCAAAGAATAAAATCTAATGAAAAATGTTTAGAATTTGGAGCCTATGTGTTCAGGTATTCTATGGCTTTTTGAAGTCGTATATGTTTATTCTGGCGGTAGGTGTGGTAGTTTAAGCAGGGGCGCTTATCTTATTTATCTATTATCAAGATATTGTTGGAAGCGTTAAACGAGCATGATGATATTGATCCTTCTGGTTCTTCTGTTTCTTCGAACCTTGCTTTTATGAAAATTATAGTTTGCTAGTAAATGAAGAGATTAGTGTCGATAATCTAGACAAATCGATAAAAAAAATAATATGTTTATTAAGATTATTACAGTAATCAGAGCGAATGGTAGATCTTGTTTACTTAATAGTCTGTTTTATGATTATTTGATACAAAGTCGTGTTAGAGAAAAGGAAGGTAATGGTGTTATGAGGAGTAAAACTATTTTTTGTAAAACCATTTTTCAAAGTTGTCTTGTTATGCTTCTGCTGATAGGTTCTCTCTTTTCTCTTGCTGGATGTGCCGATGGTGAGGATAAGGCGGAGTTTGCGTCGTATCATTGGGAAACAGTAGCGGTGTCTCGGGAAGAGTTTCGTATACCAGAAAACTATATGAATAAGGATGAATTGTATCTCTTTGTGTCACGGGATATTCTTGATTCTCATTATGATTTGTCTAAAGTAACTCTTGGAGATAAGCGTATCAAGTTAGTTGACTCATCTTTCAATTTACCTGGTCCAGGGCTTAAAGCTTTATTTTTGGTTGGGAGATTTGATTTAAAAGACAAGTCAAGTTCTGATGTTCTTAAAGTACCGGGACTTAATAAAACAGGTAATGTTGCTATAGGTTATAAGAAGAAATAGTAATATTTTGCACTAAATGCTTAGTGTGAATATTGAAAGTGTATATATCAGTCGAAAAATCCCATTCATGTAATTGTGTTGCAATATGCGATACAGTATTTTATGATGTGTGTATGGAGGTTGATTGATATGGCAGTTACTAAAACAGCGAATGTGAATGTGAGAATACAAGAAAATATTAAGCAGCAGGCGGAGCAGATTCTGGAAACGATTGGAATTCCTAGGGCTACTGCTATTGACATGTTTTATCGTCAAATCATTCTTAATAAGGGTATTCCGTTTTCGCTTACTATTCCAAAGTCTCTTCCAGCACAAGATGATATGGATGAGAAAACGTTTAACGCGTTGATGGCTAAAGGTTATGATCAGGCGGTTCGTGGTGATAGTTATCCGATAGATGATGTTTTTGAAGAGCTTGAACGAGGTCTTTAATGGATGAGTATAAGATAAAAGTCACTCGTCAGGCGAAAGAGCATCTTGCACTTATTCGAGAATATATCGCCACGGAGTTACAAGCACCGATAGTGGCTAAAAGAATGCTCGAGCTGTTGAAGTCGGAAATGATGTCTTTACAGACGATGCCTTATCGTGTGAAGTTAATTAGTGAGCAGCCGTGGTGTGAGCTTGGTTTTAGAAGAATACGCGTAAAAAATTATTACGTTTATTTTTGTGTTGATGAGAGTAGAAAAGAAGTTCAAATACTCGCGGTTATTTACGTGAGGAGAGACCAGGCTAAGCAACTGGAACAAATTGTAATGTAAACGTGTTATCAAGCCAATCTCAAACCTTTTAACGATAGAAAAAGCTATCGTTAAAAAGTGCACCCACTATCCATAGTGTGCACTCAAAAAAGTGTAGCTATATTTGGAGTTCTCTCAATCCATACAGAATCAGTGGCGCTCCTTTACAAATCGCACTGAATTAAAAGGTGTTTGCGTGTCTAGTACGCTGACCGGTTCCTGCATTTTTGCTCTTGTGTAGCAAGGCTTAGCGAGGGCTATCGTTAAAAGGTTTAGCGTACGGTGGCTTTAAGCCAGTTCCTCGCGATTGTTTACGTTAGAATGAGTCGTGCTGAGCAGCTGTAACAATTCTAATATCACAATGTACTAATTAGTACAAACCTCTTGATTTTCTGAACAATTTTTAGTACAATAGTACACGAAGGGGTTAGGGGGAAGCATGAATCCGTACTATAATCAAAATTACACTAGAAAGCAGATTGAAGATGTTCTTTCGATGATAAAAGAATGTATTAATGCTGGTCGTTTTAATATCGCAATGAATGAAAATCGTCAGGAGAATATAAATTTCATCAACGAATATAACATTTATCCAAAGAAGCGAAAAGAAATCTTAATGCAAATTTCAGTTGATGATTTTTGTCATAGTCTGCAAAATATGAAGATAGGATATGAGCGCGAAGTTCTTTATGTTTTTGTTCCTAGAATAACATTGGCTAATGCGTTGGGAAAACAAGAGTTGGTAGATATATACACGAAGTTTAACGTGATTAAAGGTAAGAATGGAAGAAGAACAATTGTGATCTCTTTCCATAAGCTTAATAGGCCTATTAGTTATTTGTTTAGATAGAGAGTTTTAAAGGAGAAATTATTATGAGTGTAAAAGTTGTATTTTGTGAAGAATGTAGAGATGAAGTTTCATATACTGTTGAAGAAAAGGAGATGACTGGAACTATTCGTGGTGTTCAGTATCACTATGTTGGCATGGAAGCAAAGTGTGCTAATTGTGGAGCATATGTAGATGTTGAAGAAATTAGTGGATCTAATTTGAAAGCGCTTTATGATGTTTATCGAAAAGAGAATGGTATCGTTTCTCTTGAAAAGATTCGAGCAATTCCTGAACGTTATGATATTGGTAAGCGTCCACTATCAATACTTTTGGGATGGGGAGAGCACACGTTTACTCGTTATGCGGATGGCGATATACCGACTCGGCAATATTCTGAAACTTTGAATCGACTATTTGATGATCCTGATTATTATCTGAGTATTTTGGAAGAAAATAAGGGTCGATTGATTTCTCAGCAGACTTACGAGAAAAGTTATAAAGCTGTTACAGCTTTGATTGGTAATAATGGCATGCTTGATGGGAAGATAAGTGAAGTTGTTGCATATCTTTTAAATCAGTGCGAGGATATCACGCCATTAGCGTTGCAGAAGAGTCTTTATTATATCCAAGGATTCTTCTATGCATTCTTCAAAAAGTACATTTTTGTTGAGGATTGTGAAGCTTGGGCTCATGGGCCTGTTTACAGGGATATTTATGCGAGGTATTCGGATTATCATTTTGATCCGATTTCAAAGGTCGAATCATTTGACTCTTCTATATTTACCGCTCAGGAGAAGGCTATTTTAGATAGTGTGATCAGAAATATTTGTTGTTATAGTGGAAAGATTTTGGAAGACTTCACACACAATGAGTCTCCGTGGATCAATACTAGGGGAGATCTTCCAGATGGTGCTTCTTCAAATAAGATTATTGATAAACAGATGATTGGGGATTATTTTATGAAAATTAAAGAGCAGTATGGTATGAATTCTCCTAGAGATATCCAGTTGTATACGAAAGCTGTGTTTGCTAGCTTGTAAGGATTTGTTGAAATATTAAATAATGATTCGCGTGAGGAATAGTTGTGAATAAGTTTGAATTGTTTTCTATGATTTATTACGCGTTAAATCATTATTGGAAAGAAAATAAAAGTGAAGAATTGGCTTCATTTTTAAGTGATATGAATCCTTTTCTATTTGATGATATTGGCTCTGCTGTTCCTGCTGTGTATGCAAAGTATAGTTTGCTGGTAAATGAAGAGATTAGCGTTGACAATAGTTTTAATATTGCTTGTAAGTATGTTAAAAGTTTAGGTTTGCAGTCTGTAACGGATGCGTTTGCTTGCGTTCGTGAAGATGATTGGAAAGCGCGGTGCGTGAAATACATGTCATCAAGTCATAAAGGGCAAGATATTTAGTGTGTGGTGATAAGTTGCGTTTTCGTTCTGACATTTGTTTGTGTTCATGAAGGTGAGTGTAAGACTAAATAATCTTGTTAGAAAGAAAAAATTTGTGCTAGTTTGAAAGATTTAATAAAATACTTTCATTGGTGTAGCATATATAAATGACAGTACCCGACGCGCCTCTTAACAATGCGGACCAAGTCGGGTCTTTTGATTTTTGGCCTATAACCTGAAAATGAACATTACAAGGAATTTTCTAGTAAGTTATCAAAGATAATTGATAAATATCCGTTAGTGGATTTGAAGCATTTGGGATTTGTTAATAATTGGCAAACCTTTTAACGATAGCTTTTTCTATCGTTAAAAGGTGCACCCACTATCCATGGTGTGCACTCAAAAAAGTGTAGCTATACTTGGAGTTCTCTCAATCCATACAGAATCAGTAGCGCTCCTTTACAAATCGTGACTGTTTCAAAATAGTGTTTTGATGACACATACTATGTGCGCAGTTTAGTTCCTGCGTTTTGCCTTTGTATAGCAAGGTTTTGCGAGAGCTATCGTTAAAAGGTTTAGCGTATGGCGGCTTTAAGCTTACTTCTCGCGTTGTTTATGTTGGGTTTGCTTGTAGTATGTTAGAGATTTTGGTATAGGGTGGGTTGAATATTTTTTGAAAAATTGTAGTTTTAAGTGATTCGGGAATATTCGATAATATTGTTTCAAGAAAAATTGTGATATGAGTTGTTAGAGAAAAATTGTGATATGAGTTGTTAGCGTAAAGTTCTTCTTTATAATTGGATTATAATAATCGTTTTTGGGGGTTGGGGGTATTTTATGTATAGCGGGAATACTAACTATACTAGGCAGATTATTGATGATTATTGTGTGTTAGATACCGAAACGACCGGCTTATCTGCGTATTACGATGAAATTATTGAAATTGGTATTTTAAGGGTCAGGAACAATGAAATAGTAGACCGTTATGATCAGCTGGTTAAACCGAGTGTAGAAGTAGATGGTTTTATTACAGCGTTAACAGGAATAACTAATGACATGTTGGAGAGTATGCCGTCTATCGCTGATGTGAAAACGGCTGTGCTTTCATTTATTGGTGAGGATATTATTCTTGGGCACAATACTTCTTTTGATATGCGTTTTTTGAATGAGGGTTTTAAGACTCAATTGTCTAATCAGTATATGGATACGATGCAATTTGCTCGTAAACTGTATCCTGAGTTGAAGCATCACAGGCTTTCTGATTTAACTGATTATTTGGGTTTGCATAATAATGAGCATCGTGCTTTAGCTGATTGTATTGCGACGAAAGAATTATATGATGCTGTTAAAACACGCATGGCTGAGAAGAATCTAGTAATTGAAGATTTATGGCCTGCTAGCGGAAGTCACGGTGGTAAAGGGATAGATATCAAAGCAATTAAGCCTGATGAAGTGGTTGTTGATAAAGATGGGTTTTTCTATAATCGGCACGTGGTTTTTACTGGTAAGCTTGAGAAAATGGTTCGCAAGGATGCGATGCAGCTTGTAGTGAATCTTGGCGGTGTCTTAGATAATAGTGTGACTAAGCAGACTAACTATCTGATACTTGGGGATAATGATTACAATGCAATTCTTAAAGGTGAGAAGTCTTCAAAGCATAAGAAAGCAGAAAAGCTCAAGCTTGAGGGGCAAGATATAGAAATTATTGATGAGCGTACTTTCTATGATTTGTTAAATGAGTGAAGTTGGATGATTGAGAGGTAGTTAGGTGTCTAAAATAAATGTTGAAGGTTCAGAGATCAGCATTATTGCCATTGGCAATAGAGATTATATTTCTTTAACGGATATGGTTAGAAATATTGATAACGGTTCTGCTTTGATTGAAAAGTGGCTTAGGAACAAGAATACAATAGAGTTTTTAGGTATTTGGGAAGAAATGTATAACACGAATTTTAATTCCATCGAATTCGAGGGAATTAAAAATGAAGCAGGACTTAACCGTTTTATATTATCTGTTAAGCAATGGGTGGGGAAAACCAATTCTATCGGTATTGTTGCTAGAGCGGGAAGATATGGTGGAACTTATGCTCATAAGGATATAGCGTTTGAGTTTGCCTCTTGGGTATCGCCGTACTTTAAATTATATTTAATCAAAGAATTTGAACGTCTAAAGGAAGAAGAACAGAAGAAGTTAGGATGGGATATTAAAAGAAATTTGGCAAAAATCAATTATAGAATTCACACAAATGCCATTAAGAACAAACTTGTACCAGATAAACTTTCAAAAGAAAAAATCAATTTTATTTATGCAAATGAAGCGGATATTCTTAATGTTTCTTTATTTGGAATAACAGCTAAAGAGTGGCGTGATGAAAATCCGGATTTAAAAGGCAATATTAGAGATTATGCAGATATATCTCAGCTTGTTTGCCTTTCTAATCTTGAGAATCTTAATGCGGTATTTATAAATGAAGGTATGAGTCAATCTGAAAGATTGGAGAAATTAAATGCAATAGCTATTGAACAAATGAGGATACTGTCTGAAAGTGAATCAATTAAAAAATTGCAATAAGCTGCGTCGTATCATTGTGAAACAGTAGCTGTGTCTCGGGAAGAGTTCGTATACCAGAAAACTATATGAATAAGGATGAATTGTATCTCTTTGTTACGCGAGATATTCTTGATTCTCACTATGATTTGTCTAATGCTAATGTTAATGCAATGACATTGCAATGCCAATGCAATGTTGTATAATCATCGTAAGAAATAAGGGGTGATTGTATGGCGAAAACAGCTAACTTGTATACTCGTATTGATCCGGAGTTAAAAGAGCAGGCAGAGTATATATTGAATTCTTTGGGTCTTCCTCCTTCGAGTGCTATTACCATGTTTTATAAGCAGGTTGTTTTACAGCAGGGGCTTCCTTTTGATGTGAAATTGGGTTATAGAGAGCCGCGTGATGTGAGTTCTATGACTCAAGGTGAGTTGAATGATGAGTTGGAAAAGGGTTATAAGTCGGTTTTATCTGGTGATGTGAAGCCTGCGGATAAGGTTTTTGCGTCATTGCATAGGGAATTTGATTTATGATTTACGCGGTGCACATTTCGCGTGAGGCTGAAGAAGACTTGCGCGGTATTTACGCTTATATTGCGTTTAATTTACTGTCTTTGAAAAACGCGCAGGGGCAGGTAAATAGGTTGGAGAAAGCAATATTGAGTCTTGATGAGTTTCCTCTTGCGCATCGTTTAGTTAGTTTTGAGCCATGGAGAAGTAGAGGTTTAAGGTTCATGGCGTGTGATAATTTTCTTATTTTTTATTTTGTTTTTGAAGAAAAGCATGAGGTTATGGTTTCTCGTGTGCTTTATGGGAAAAGAGATATTGAGAAAGTTGTAAATGGCAATTAAACTTTTGGCAATATTTTCTATCGTTAAAAAGTGCACCCACTATCAATAGTGTGCACTCAAAAAAGTGTAGCTATACTAGGAGTTCTCTCAATCCAAGTCGAGACTGTGGCGTTGTTGACAAGAGAATAAAATTAAACAAAATCAAATGGATCAAAAGAATAGAAAAGAGGAAAATTATAGTGGAAAAAGTTATGGAGCATAATTGCGGATTTATTAACGATAAAAAAGCATTTAGATATAGAGCAGCAGCCATCATAGTAGAAGAAGGTTGTGTGCTATTTGCAGGAAATGATGAGGACGACTATTACTACTCAGTTGGCGGAGCGGTTCACATGGGTGAGACATCAGAAGAAGCCGTAAAGAGAGAAGTATTTGAAGAGACAGGTCTTAATTACGAGGTCGATCACCTTGCCGTCATACACGAGAACTTATTCATCGGTAGCTCTAGCTTAGATGGAGTAGACTTCCATGAGATTACACTCTACTACATGATGAAGTCCCTGGGCAAAAAAGATTTTACGAGCCATAGTACTACAGAGTCAGGTGCTAAAGAGACAATGCATTGGTTACCTATAGATGAGCTTGATAAGTGCAAGGCTTACCCTACATTTATGAAAGAATATCTTAAATCGGAGCATAGTGGAATAGAGCATATAATTTCAGATGAAAGATATTAATGAATCCCACTATTATGGCAAGAGATCGTTACATAAACATTATTTCTGTTTATGTTCGGACAGAACAATCAGTCGAAAACATTAGCCAGGATACCATTAGAGCAGTTCGAAGATGTACTCTCTTACATAGATTATGAAAACATAGATCATGATACAATTACGCTTATCGGAGTCTCGAAAGGCACAGAATACGCGTTGATGTCGTAGCAATGATCATTGAATTCGGTGGAGAGGGAGAAGAAAATCAGAAGTCTAAAGCGGAGTCTCAAACCTTGATACTTGAAACACTTATGTTTTGGATTGATTACCGTAGTCCCTTTACACTGCCACGACGTGGAATATCAGATTGTGTAAATTAGCATTTGAAGGAGAAATCAATGAGCTTAGATGAATTGAGGAATGATATCATCATAAAGCAGAAAAAAGGATTGCCATTTATCATGGCATCGGTGATTATATGGCTTCTGATAGTACTTGTGTCAGTTTTAGATATCAATATGGATATGAAAAATTTATTGGTATTTTGCTGTTCATGCCCATTATTACCGCTTGCTTGGCTCATTGGTAAACTTATAAAGGTGGATATCTTTTCAAAACAAAATCCACTTGGACAATTAGGCTTCATTTTCACCTTAAATCAAATGATTTATTTATTAATCGTTATGTGGGTGTTTAGTGCGGTTCCGGGAAAGATGATTATGGTATACGCTATGGTGTTTGGAGCACATTTACTGCCGTATTCATGGTTGTATCAATCAAAGGGATACACAGTTGCTGCAATTTCCATTCCGATGATTTCCTTGATTTTAGGATGTGCATTAAACGGGACAACGGTTGCTGTTGCGGCATGTATTATTGAGATAGTATTTGTTTGTGTATTACATATGGAATTAAAGAAAATGGGAGATAACTACAACAAATCCCAGTTTGTAGAGCTTAGCAAGGATCAAGTTTCTATGAAATAGAAATCTAAATCTAAATACGTTATGTGTAAATAATGGCGGTAGTAATACCGTCTTTTTTGATGCCTAAAAAGGTTTCAGAGTTTCAAGGCTAAAGTTTCAGAGTTCAAAGCTAAGGTTTCATTGTATCCAACACGTAATGAAACTATATACGAAAACTGTCAACGAGATTGATGAGCTTAAAGTTAAGAAACAGCAGCTTCTTATAGAAAAAGCAGGTCAAGAAGATGCTAAAATACGAATCAGAGAAATGGAAGATTTTCTGAAAAGTGAACGTCACGATATTAGTGAGTATGACGAGAAGCTAGTAAGAAAGTACATCAAGAAAATAAAAGTTTACGAGGACAAGTTCAGCGTAACTTTTAAATCAGAGATTAGTGTGGATATTGAAAGGGCATCGTAAAAGCCAAAAGAATGTGAGCGTTTGAAATGTTACAAAAGTCAGCCTAGGGGTAATCCTCTCTAGGTTGTTTTTTTTTATGCTTAATAATTAAGCTATTAAGCCAATCTTAAACCTTTTAACGATAGCTTTTCCTATCGTTAAAAAGTGCACCCAATATCCATAGTGTGCACTCAAAAAAGTGTAGCTATACTAGGAGTTCTCTCAATCCGCATGGGCACGGAAACTTGAATCTGAAAACATTCAAGCCATTTGCAAAGAATCCGCCGATAGCAAAAGTGTTCCGTGAGATCGGTCTTGCTGACGAACTGGGAAGCGGTATGCGCAACAGCTATAAATACACGAAGATGTATTCTGGTGGAGAGCCTGTCTTTACAGAGGCAGATGTTTTTACGACAGTGATTCCTCTTTCTGAGGCGGCAACTGCCAAGGTCGGGCCGATTACCCAAGGTACCCCACAAGTCGTCCCTCAAGATACCCATCAAGTCACCCCCCAAGATTTGGAACAAAGGTTATTGAGATTAATTGATTTTTGCAGTACACCGCGAAGTAAGCGTGAGATGATGGATTACCTTGTCCTTACGGATAGCAAGAATTTCAGAGAAAGGTATCTTGTTCCTTTGCTTAGTGCAGGAAAAATAGAAATGACGATACCAGATAAGCCAAACAGCAGGAACCAGAAATATAAAAAAGTGAACATTGAGGATTAAAAAGCGACCATTGGAGACAGAAACCATATATCGAATAGAGGAAAACGGACATTCAATGTATAGTTTTGGTTTCACGAATAGGTATGTCGAGACGATGGGATTTCGGACTTATTTCCTCAGAGCGAAGTCTTGAAACGAACGTCAAATCTACGGATTTGCATATCATAGGTAGTAACATATCCTTTGAACTTTTCCGAGAACGTATAAGGGCAAAAATCGGTGTGTTTCCGAGCAAAAACATGCTTTGACCAATTCCAGCGAACGAGCACGAATCTGTCTACACACTCGACACCAAGATGAAGCAGTCGTGCCAAATCGAAGCGTTGATTCAATACATTGACTTGCGGATGGCGGATTCGACGATCTCCTGGCGTATGGATGGCGATGGCACGTAAAAGAGTATTGCATATTTTTTCATAGAAGCATACCATAAGAGCAAGGTGTTTTACTATTGTAAAGATGCATAGTATGCCTTCTTATAGAGAAAGAAATATTGTGAAAAATATAATAAGCACAACTGGGAATAAAACTCATAGAGTAGTAGTCTGGATTTTCGGGGTCATAGGTATAATTGCTGTAATTGCAGCCGTTACTATAGGTCTCTTTCATTGGGCTTTATCGACAGAATATACAATATCTGCTCATTCGGAGAAATTTGAAAATCTTCGGTTGCAGCATGCGGTTGTTGCAATCCCGCTGCATAACCCTCAGACATCTCTTGTTCCCAATGGCAACGCATTTATGTCAATTGTTTATGAAGATGGCAGTTTTAAGCTGCATACGGTGAGCAATATAGAAGGCCAAACGCCAATTTGGAATACTGAGGCGCTTCACTATACAGATTCCCATGATAGTTATTTCATACCAGTGAACGCTAAAAAACCTACAGTAAACTCTATAGAAAAGGTGCAACGTCAGAATTTTGCATTTTCTCTTGCTAATGGCGGTTTTGTTGATCTGTATGACGAAAGCATGATGAAGCATAGAGGTAAAACAACATATAAGATTCTTTCTACGACTTCTAAAGGTGAGAGTAAGCAGCAAACAATACGATTTTCAGAGAGCCTATTTATTAAAACTTGTTCTACCTGTGGCAATCAAGCGTATGCAATTGCTCAAACAGACAAGCATGAAGTTGTATTGTATCGCATGGTCAATGAAGCAAATGTTGGCCTAAATGAGGTATCGCGGCACCATGAAAAAGACATGGTGGGTGAGCAATTATATCAAGGAGAAAATGAATCTACAGGAGTAATTGATGCTGCTTATAGCCCACGATGCAACAATGGTGTGATTACTTTCTTATATTCGTATGGTCCATCGTCTGCTCGCACAAAGGATATGGCAGTAGAACACAGCGATTCTGCTGATGATGTTAAAGCTATTCAGGAACATTTTCTTGTGCGATGGGATGTGAAAACTGGTAAAATAACAACAATTCCATTGAAGAACAGCAAAGGTCAAGTGTTGTATGGTCCGACCACAGTCTCTTATGAGATTGCTGGCTACATAAACGCACAGGCATACGATGAAAAGCTTCTTCATATTGTTGATACCGAGAATGGACGAGTGTTTACTCTTGATACGCAAACAGGTGTTCTTCGCCGATTGTTAGATAAAGCTACGCGTCAAGAGTCGTCAGCTGGCGTCAACTATCGTTTGCTGGTAGGAAACCATGAAATAGTTCGTATACCATCGATTATCGATACCTCTGATTTGAAAGATTTCGTTATCGAACGATTTGATAGGAAGACTGGAAAATTATTGAAAAAAATAAAAGTTAATAAAGATTTTCTCTATTTGACAGCTCAGAAAAATACGAGTTTATATCCGGGAATTCCAGCTGTGAATCCAAAATGGTTGCAATGATCGGCAATTGACGTATTGGGCTTGATGCTTGTGAATGATTTTGCAGTGTCAAGCCCGATTTATTCTGTCGTGCGTGTAGGGGAAACTAAGGGTAATCGGCCCAAAAGTGTGTCTATTAGTCGGCGTGTAGTTAGCGTATTGCGCTCATCTTTCGCGTAATCATCTATGAATTTGTCAATAGGACACCGTTTGCCAAGTACTGTTAGGATTCGATAATAGCTGCTATTACGACATTTCTTTCTCACTATTTATATCTACTAACTAGGCAGTTACCGCATACACCACAAACATGATTATTGCAAGACCTGTTCTTCATACATGCTTTTTAAGCATGTACTACACCTAACACGCCTCAAATAAGAACAAAAACCAGAAATTCTGTACACACATTTTGGGGAATAACCCTAATCTAAACTTTTTAACGATAGCTTTTCCTATCGTTAAAAAGTGCACCCACTATCAATAGTGTGCACTCAAAAAAGTGTAGATACATTACCCGTACTTTTCTAGCCCAAATCGCGTATTAATTGTTTGGGTCGTTAACAATACTTTCTATATTTCTGCCTGAGTAGAATATGCGAATAACTGTTACAGTCATTTGGTTTTTGTCTACTTGGTAGAAAACAGTGTAGTTGTCGACTGGAACTCTTCGTATTTCCATAGATAACCACGGCTCCCACTCAACAAGCTGATATCGCATAGGCATAGTCTCAAGAGAACGTATAGCATGCTTAATGCGGTTGACTTGTTTTTCCGCCGTTTTAGGAACTTGTAAATTAAAGCGAATGTATTCGTATAGCTCAGTGAGATCAAGGAACGCTTGCGGAGAATAAATGACGCTATAGGTTGTGCTCATACGCCGTATTCCTTAGCGAAGAATTGGTCTACTTCATCTGCACTGTATTGTTTGCCAGTTGAAATAGAGTCGATGCCTTTTTGTAATTCTTTATCCAACTCGGCTCTTGTTAAGCTGCCTAAAGCAGTAGGCTTATTAGTTGGCAAGCGAAGTTCAAATGGCATGCCTTTTTGTAAAACAATCTGGCTGTAAAGCATTTGAATCGCAGAAGACGGTGTTATTCCAAGTTGGCTCAATATGCTTTCAGCGTTTTCTTTAAGATTTGTATCGATTCTTGCATATACAGCGTTCGTGTTTGTCATTGTGTTTGCATCCTTTCTGTGCTTATTTTACAAAATAGTTGCAAGCATACGCAAGCAATTGAAAGCAATATATTTATTTCAGCGAGATAAACCATCTTAAACTTTTTGACGATAGCTTTTCCTATTGTTAAAAGGTGTACCCAATATCCATAGTGTGCACTCAAAAAAGTGTAGCTATACTTGGAGTTCTCTCAATCCATACAGAATCGGTGGCGTTCCTTTACAAATCGTGACTGTTTCAAGATATCGTTTTGATGACATGTGATGATGACAATGGTAAATGAGCATAGGCATATGCATGATTTAGTAAAAATTTGATTGATTATTTTATTTTATTTTATGCTGAGTGTTACTAAATGCGTATAATTATGTGATAAAAAACACTAAAATACGTATAATAATGTGATTAAATGCACCAAAACGTATATAATAATGTGATATACGATAAAAGATAACGCAAAATATAACAGAACAACAGTGCAACTACGCGTAGAAATAGCAACGCGACAAAACAATAATACGGTTGCAATATTTAATAGCGTAACGTCAAGTGAAAGGTGAGTAATCATGAAAAGGCTGATTATGAGCAAACTTTTAGCATGGAAGAACTCGCCGTACCGTAAACCATTGATATTAAAAGGCGTGCGTCAAGTTGGTAAAACTTGGATATTAAAAGAATTTGGTAAGCTTTACTATAAAAATATTGCTTATTTTAACTTCGACGAAAACAAAGAATATAAGCAATTCTTTGAAACCACTAAAAACGTGGAGCGAATTTTACAAAACCTCATGCTTGCAAGTGGTCAAAAAATCGAAGCAGAAAACACGCTGATTATATTTGACGAGGTTCAGGACTGTCCAGAAGTAATAAATTCGATGAAATATTTTTGCGAAAACGCTCCGCAGTATCATGTTGCTTGCGCTGGATCATTACTTGGAATAACGCTTGCAAAACCATCTTCATTCCCAGTTGGAAAAGTTAATTTTATGCAAATAAATCCAATGAATTTCACGGAGTTTTTGCTTGCTAATGGAGATGAAAATCTAGCGAAGTATATTGAACAAATCGATAAAATAGAGCCGATTCCAGACGCATTTTTTAATCCTCTATACGAGAAATTAAAAATGTATTATGTTACAGGGGGAATGCCTGAATCAGTTTTAATGTGGGCTAAAGCGCGAGATGTAAGCGCAATGCAAGAAACGTTGTTTGAGATTATAACAGCTTATGAACGAGATTTTGCTAAACATCCTAATGTTAGTGAGTTTCCTAAAATATCAATGATTTGGAATTCTATTCCGTCTCAACTTGCGCGTGAAAACAAAAAATTCTTGTATAAAGTTGTTAAAAATGGTGCGCGAGCAAGAGAATATGAAGATGCTTTGCAATGGCTAGTATCGGCACAATTGGTGTATAAAGTTTATAGAAATACTGCGCCGAGTTTACCTATTGCTGCTTATGATGATGTATCTGCTTTTAAGATTTATTTGGCAGATGTTGGCTTGTTAAGGCGATTATCTCAACTTGCTCCTACTGCATTTGCGGAAGGTAATAGGCTGTTTACTGAGTTTAAGGGTGCTTTAACAGAAAATTATGTTTTGCAAGCGCTACTTACTCAATTTGAAGTGATGCCTAGATACTGGTCTCAAACGAATCCGCCGTATGAAGTGGATTTTCTTATTCAACGAGAAAATGATATTTTCCCTATTGAGGTTAAATCTGAAGCAAATATTAATAGTAGAAGTTTGAAAAAGTTTAAAGAATTATTCCCTAATCAAACGAAATTACGCATACGATTCTCGCTGAATAATCTCAAACTAGATGATGATATGTTGAATATTCCGTTATTTATGGCTGATTACACGGATAAGCTTATAGAACTTGCGCTGAAAGAGAACGATTGAGAAAGAGAAAGAGAATAATTAAGAAAGAAAGATAATTCAAAAGGGAACGATTAGAAGATATAGAAATAAACTAGTGCAAAAGTTAAAAGAGTGTCAATCGACGAAACGTTACAACCAGACTAGGGGGGCTTCTAGGCTGATTTCATTCCCAAAAATCAAGCTATCAAGCCAATCTTAAACTTTTTAACGATAGCTCGCTCCTATCGTTAAAAAGTGCACCCACTATCCATAGTGTGCACTCAAAAAAGTGTAGCTATACTTGGAGTTCTCTCAATCCATACAGAATCAGTGGCGTTCCTTTGTAAATCGCACTGAATCAAGATATCGTTTTGATGATTTTTACTGTGCTTGCAGTCTAATTGCTGCGTTTTAGGCTTTGTGTAGCAAGGCTTAGCGAGGGCTATCGTTAAAAGGTTTAGCGCATTATTGTCAGAGCAAGGCTTCCTATTAGTTTTTTAAGCAGCCGATAGGAACCACATAAACACCGTCTTTACGGCAATACGCAAAGTCGCCTGTTCCAGTTAAAACCATAAGGAAAGATGGCGCGTTCATTTTATCGGTATCGATTTTATCTTTCATCGCTTTAAGGCTTTTTGCACCATCTTCAATGAGTTTGCTGCCACCGAGTTTAATTTCAATAAGACCGTATTTACCGTTTCTCAAATGAATAACAGCATCGCATTCCTGTCCGTCTTTATCTCTGTAGTGATAAACCTCGCCGCCTAGATAATCTGCAAAAATGCGCAAATCTCTGATGCAAAGTGTCTTGAATAGAAAACCGAAAGTATTTAAGTCATTTATCAAGTCGTTTGGTCCGATTCCCAAAGCCGCTGCAGCGATAGACGGGTCAATATAGTAACGTGTATCGGATGAACGAATAGCAGTTTTTGATCTTAGATTTGGATTCCAGGCAGGCATATCTTCTACAACAAATATTTTGCGAAGCGCATCAACATACGACGCAACAGTTTCCTCGCTAATTGGCGTATCTTCGTTAGTGGAAATATCCTGCGAAAGCACTGTATTTGGTACTTGTGTTCCTTGATTTCTTGCGTATGAGCGCATAAGGCGCTTAACTTTTTCAGCATTTTTTTGTACGGCATCGGCACGATTAATGTCGGAATGTACAACAGCGTCATAGTAATCAAAAGCTTGATCTAAAGCAATTTCATCACGCATATCCACTGATTGTGGCCATCCTCCGCGGCATACAAGAAAAGCTAAGCGGTCAATACTTAAGTTTGAATCACCCTCAATATCCTTAGTTCCCGAAAAAAGGTTTTCCAAGCTAACTTCGCCAGTGGAATCACCGGATTCATACAAGCTCATTGGTCTCATCGTTAGCCACGTGAAGCGCCCAGTACCAGAGTGAGTAATTTCTGTAGTATCCGCAGGAACGGCAGAACCAGTTAGTATAAATTGACCAAGCTTACTACGATGATCCACCTCAAACCGTATTGCATCCCAAAGTTTTGGAGCGAGCTGCCATTCGTCAATTAATCTTGGAGTATCGCCATTCAGTAATCGCTTTGGACTTAGTTCCGACATAGCGATATTCTGTTCTTTCTTTTCCGGGTCGTCCATATATAGAACGCTTGCTGCAAATTGTTCTGCAGTAGTGGTTTTACCGCACCATTTCGGCCCTTCAATCAGTACTGCGCCTTTGCCTTCTAGCTTTCTTTTTAAAATATCGTCGGCAATTCTTTTCCTATATTTTTTCAACTCTGTCACCCTGTTTTATAATTAAGTCTGCTCGTATTTTCTACTGATAATTATGAATTCTATCATCATTTTCCGACGATTGGCGGGTTTTCGTTTCGACGATTGGCGGGTTTTCGTTTCGACGATTGGCAGATTTTTATTCCGATGTTTGGCGGCATCAGTGAAGATGATTGGAAAGCGCGGTGCGTGAAATACATGTCATCAACTCATAAAGGGCAAGATATTTAGTGCGCTGTGATAGTTTGCGTTTTCGTTCTGACGTTTGTTTGTGTTCATGAAGGTGAGTGTAAGACTAAATAATCTTGTTAGAAAGAAAAAATTTGTGTTAGTTTGAAAGATTTAATAAAATACTCTCATTGGTGTAGCGTATGTAATTAACAGTACCCGATGCGCCTCTTAACAATGCGGACCAAGTCGGGTCTTTTGATTTTTGGTCTATAACTCGATATTTAACAAGGGAGTTGTTCAAGTGGCGAATAGTAGGAAGTTTGTAGCAAAAACGAAAGATGTTAGCTTAACGGTTAGAAGGGCTGATTCTTTTAGTATTAGTTATGTTAATTGTGAAAAAGATATATTTCATATTGAAGAAAATCAAGACGATATAAAACTTGTTCAAACAGAAAAAGTATCGGCTTTTTACTGGTTGCATTGGCTTGCTAAAGGCAGTCCTGAGGTAATTGTTTCGTTGCCGGAGAGTGTTGATTTTTGTGAGATTGAAGCTGAGTCGAATCAAGTATTAGTAGCAGATATTAAAGCTGACAAGATTTATGCGGAAGTTCATAACGGCAGGGTGGAAGCAAGAAGTGTTCAGGCGAATGATGTTTTTCTAAAGTGTCTTAATGGTTCTGCTGTGGCGAATAATGTTAAGGTTGTTGCTTCTTGCATGGTGGATACGTTAAATGGTACGAGTGTTTTAGAAGGAGAAATTACCAAAGGCGCATGTCTTGAAGTAGATTGTGAGAATGGCGTGGCTGAAGTTTGTGATAAGCATAAAGCAGATCTTGGGTACAAAACAGATGGATGTGCTCACTACGTTGTGCACTGCCTTAATGGGAAAGCTGTAGTGAAGTAATACTGTTTTGGTGTTTTGTGTCCGTCACTGTGACTAGTAGCACGAAATAGAGTTTGGCATATTCTAAAAAATGATTTTAAATGTTTGCAGTGGAGTCTTTAATGCAGAATCAAGCATTCCTACATCTCGTATACCTGAAGAACCGCCGCTTGTTTCAATCAGAGCCTGGTGAAGTTTAATCACCTGTTCTCGTGTTAAATACTTCATTTGGCAAGTTCCTCATAGACTTTTTTATTCTTTTTGATGAACATGTTGGATAAAGCCATAACTTCATCGTCTGTTGGAACAGTAACTTTTTCAGTTTTGGCTTTCGGGAATTTTAAAATTACATAGCGAGGAGCGTTGTTTTTTAAAATAACAGCTGATCCGTACGTGTCAACAAGTCGCGCAACTTTAGAAAAGTTTTGATTTGCTTCGGAAATAGAAACAAGTGTGTCTGTATTTACATTCATATGTATAACCTCCATTTTTAGGAGAATTATAGCATATATTTTAGGATAAATAAATCCTAAGTATTTTGAGAGTTATTTTATAAATGACATATAGTCTATATGCGATTTAGTTGCTTATATTTTGGGGAACAAATCGGTGAAATAATCATAAAAAAGTTCCCTACATTATTGATTATTGGGGAACAAAACGGTATTTTATTTAAGTAAATGTTCCCCAATTTATGTGAAAAAGGAGTGTGAAGATGGCTGCAAAATATGATGATGTGCAAGAATTGCTTAGAGAAAAGGCTGATATTAATGCTCGCTTGAGTTTGCTTGCGTATGATGGTACTCCTGAAATCAAAAATCGTGGAGATGGTAAATATTTATACACCAGAAAGCGTGTTTCAGGAAAGTTGACGTCTACGTATGTTGGTGTGTATTCGGACGATTTGTATAATCTTCTTCTTCGCAATGCAAGTGAATCTAGGCAATTGCGTAAGGAACTTCGCGCTGTAGTAAGGCAGCTTGCGAATGCTGGATATTCTAATAGTGAGTTATCTGCTGATTTGGTGAACAATATTGCTTTTTCAAGGGCTAACTTAAAGGCGAATATTTACGATCAGGCGGTTTTGGAAGGTGTTGCTACTACTTTTCCTCAGACTGAAGAGATTATAGATAATGGGAAAGTGTTTGGTGTTTCTGCGAGTGATGTTCAAAAAATCTTGAATTTGAAGCATGCTTGGGAGTTTATTTTAGACGAGGATGTTGTATTAAGCAGGTCTGATTATTACATGCTAAGTCATATAGCGAAGCTTGTTAATGAGGGTTTTTTCTTAGACGGTGGTCGTATCAGGGGTGTTCCTGTTGCGATTGGTGGATCTACTTATATTCCGCCTATTCCTAATGAAATAGATGTTAAAGAAAAAATAAGGAATATTGTTGAAGGTGAGGAAGATAGTGAGAATGTTGAAGGTAGAGTTGGAAGGAAAGAGCCTATTGATATTGCGATTGAATTATGCGTTTATTGTATGAAGTCGCAGATATTTTTAGATGGGAATAAGAGGGCTTCTGTGATTTTTGCGAATCATTATTTGATTTCTCACGGTAAAGGCTTGTTGGTTATTCCAGAAAATAAGGTTCCTGAGTTTAAGAAGTTGCTTGTTGAGTATTATGAGGGTGAAGATTTGCAGGTGATTGCTTCGTTTATGAGGGAATATTGTTGGAGGCGTTAAACACGCGCTATTATGTTGGTTCTTCTGGCTCTTTTGGCTTTGTGAATCTTGCTGTTTATGAAAGAGTATAGTTTGCTAGTAAACGAAGAAATTAGCATTGATATAATAATTGGTAAACCTTTTGCAATAGTACATTCTTATAGTTAAAATGTGCACCCACTTTTTTGTTTGTATATTTGGTTGTATCATGCATTTTTCTAGTAAAAGCTGTGCTTTATGGAAGAGAAAAATTTTATGGGTGTGAAAACCCTATACTAATTGGAAAAATAAAAAATTTTTCTTTAATAAAGCTTGTATGTATGGTTTTTTTTTAATAGTAATACTATTAAAGCTAAACAGACTATTATGGATTCCAATTTTAATAGAATTGCATTCTTATTAGAATTGCATATTGGGAATAAGGAGCACGTATGCGACTAATTAGACCAGATAGTAAATATATCCAAAGTTATATAGAAGCAAATGAAGAAGATGAAATTTTTAGGCCGAATGCAGAAAGACGTTTTATAAACCCTGAGACAATTATAGAGAGTTCTTATAACTATGAACATGGTATAAATTTACCTGCAAATTATGTTAAAGCTACTACATTTTGGCTGATAGATAATGAAAAATTTATTGGTGAAATTAATATTAGGCATGAATTAAATTCTTTTTTAATTAACTATGGTGGTCACATAGGGTACGAAGTTAGGCAATCTGAATGTATGAAGGGCTATGGAACAAAAATGCTTTCTATGGCACTTACATATTGTAAAGAGACTTTAAATCTACATAAAATTTTGATTACATGCGATGACGATAATATCGGATCCATACGAGTTATAGAAAATAATGGTGGAATTTTGGAGAACAAAGTGAAAAATAGCCTACCAAGGGGAAATGTTACAACAAGAAGGTATTGGATTAATATATAGAGGAAAGATGATGAGTGAGACGAAGGTAAGGCCAGTGCTTTTCAAGCATGCTTTTTGGGATAATGTGATTATAGAAACTGTTGCTGGTATTTGCACGCTGATTATTGCGCTTCTTGTACAGCAGTTCGTAGGGCACCGCGTAC
The DNA here is from genome assembly GCF_049244095.1 of Gardnerella sp. KA00255. NCBI lineage: Bacteria > Bacillati > Actinomycetota > Actinomycetes > Bifidobacteriales > Bifidobacteriaceae > Gardnerella > Gardnerella sp. KA00255. The sequence continues at coordinate 558,865 of NZ_CP058374.1, read as the reverse complement.
TAGGTTGGGAAACTGTGGTCATACTCGTGCTGAGTGTTGTGGTGTTTTCGCTGCTAAGTACAGCGTATCTGCAGTGGTATAGGCATCGTAGGCCGGATGACGGGTATTTGCTTATTGGAATCATCGATTTTGTGCTCAGGCTGCTGGTGACTTCTGGTATTGCTTTATTGCTTGTTTCCAATACCACGCTGCTAAGCATTATTATTGGCGCCGCGATTACTAGTGTGTTGATGTTTGTTTTTGAAAAGCCTTGGCAGCCAGGTATGACGGATGCGCAATTACATGAAGCTTCAAAGAAATCGGTTGAGCTTGGCGTTCAAATGCTTGAAGAAGAGCGCGTAAAGCGCTCCGAGGTGAGAAACATGATTGCATTACAGCATGAGAGCGCAGATAAAACAGACACTTCTAGAGGTGTGTCTTTAACATTTTCCTCGTTAATTGTTGCGAATATGCTGATGGAAGCAGTATGCGATGTTGTCACATTTTTGCTTGCATTGATGCTGCAATGGTGGATGCTTGGTACTATCGCTGGCTGGCGAACGCTACTTGTCATATTCTTGGGCAATATGCTATTTTCTTGCGCGGCGTCTGCGATTATGGTTCTGATGGGCGCATTGAAGGCTGATCAACAGAAATGCCTAACAAAAAGTTTGACTTTCTTAGTTATTGTTGTATTGCTTAGACTGCTGATCTTTGGTGTTCTCGCTTGGCTTCTTACACCGAGCTTAGTATGGGTAAGCGTAGTCGTTGGCATTGTGCTTACCGATATTGTCCTCGTTATCAAGCAGCACCCACGGAAAAGAACCGCAGTAGAAGCATAAGATTTTATAAGACTGTTTTCTTCTCCTTTTAGCAAAAGGCTCTACGTACGTAGAGACCATAGTATTGATGTCAAAGGCTGATTAGGTGTGTGCATTTTTGCCTTTGTATAGCAAGGCTCAGTGAGGGCTATCGTTAAAAGGTTTAGCGTGCGGTGGATTTAAGATTACTTCTCGAGATTCTAGATGCAATTTTTGCTTTTTTTTTTAAACGAGAGTATAGTGTTATCAAATTTGTCAAATAAGCTATTGGATTTGTGTAGTTTGTAGTGGATTATTTAAGTTTGATAGCGATTGGCGAGTAGTTATGTAAGTTTGCGTGTAAGTTTGCATGTAAGTTTTCATGCGAGTAGTTATGTAGGCTTGCATTATTTTGAAAGAGTTTTAGGGGAGAGCTGGTAGCTGTGAAGTCAATTTTTAGCAAAGATAATGTCTTTATTCGTATGAGATCTATTAGTCCAGCATTGCGATGGGCTTTGGTTGGCTTCTGTTTTTCTATGCTTGGCAATCAAGCGTATGAAGGCTCGGTTTTGCCTTCGATTATTATTTTTGGCTTGCCGGCGTGGGTGATTGGTTTTCGTAAGACTTTTATGACGGTTGCTGATTTTCTTTCGCCATGCTCTGGTTGGATTGTTGATAAGCTTGGCGGTTTTCGCGCTCTTGCTATGACTGAGGGCGTGGAAGGCGTGCTCAGTTTGCTGCCGCTTCTTATGCCTTACAATTCTCTAGCGTGGAAGTGGTCACTTGTGGCTCTTTCTTGCGCATTGTTGATTACTGGGCAAGTGATTGATATTGCTAGCGAAGTTTTCGAGGTTGATGCTGCAGGCGGAGACGACAGCATGATTGTCAACTACAGTGGCATTGTAAGCGTTTTGGCTAGTATTACTGGAACGTTGCTTGGCTCTCCACTTGGTTCGTGGATTGCAAGCTGGTCGGTTCCTGCGGTTTTGATTTTCTCGTCCGTAACTTCTTTTGCAGCTTGCGCCACGAGATTTATTATGAAACAAGACATTGCGCGAGTATCTTGCGAAGTAGGTGAAGGATCAAATGAGACTAATGAAGTAGAGGAAGCGTCGCAAGATGCAGAGAATGAATCGCAAGAAAATCAAGCAAATGATGCGACTAACAAATCTACATCTAAGCAATCTGCGAATCCATCGCTCAAGAGTAAAATCATGCTTCTTGCTGGATCTCTTTTGGTTGCTTTTATTCCTGCATGCTCTGTTTCTTATATTCTTCTTGGTCTTGGTAATCAATATGGCTCTAAATCTTTAACAATACTGTATATTTTCACTGGTGTAGGAAGCGTGCTTGCGTCCGTTTTATATGCGCATTCTTCCCAAAAACTCGGTTTAAGAAAAGTAGCGATTTTAGGAATTGTTGCAAGTGTGATTTCTTATTTCTTTATGTTTAGTAGTCTTTTGCCAATGATGTGGGTTGCGTTCTTCCTTGAGGCGATTGGCGGAATGCTACTAGTAGAGCCGATTATTGTTGCGCGTCAGATTCTGTTTAAAGGTAGTTCGCTCGCAAAGTTTTCTGGTTGGGCGCGCCTCGCGTTTGCGATTGGTGCTACTAGCGGATCTTGGATTGGATTTGTGTTCTCGTCTACGTTCCAATGGCAGCTTTTGCCTATACTTGCGCTGATTTTTACCGCCGGCCTGCTTGTTGTTTTGCCTCAGCTGCCAAACACTAGTTACGCTACAGACTAGGGATATAGCGTCGATTTTGACGTTGATTCTAGCGTCGATTCCAACAGTATTCGGAGGTGTTATTGTAAATGAATCTAACAGATGTGCAAATCAAAGAGTACGAAAAGTATGATAGCAAAGATATTCCAAAGCTGTATGATTCCGTTGGTTGGTCTGCGTACACAGATGATTTAGCTGCCTTGGAAAATGGTTTTAACAATTCGCTCAAGGTTTTAGCTGCGTATAAAAATGATGAGCTAGTTGGCATTGTTAGGGCCGTTGGTGACGGGTATACGGTTGTTCTTATTCAGGATATTCTTGTTTTGCCTGAGTATCAACGCCAGGGGATAGGGTCTGCTTTGTTAAAGGCGATTGTGGATTGCTATCCTAATGTTCGTCAAATTCAGTTGACTACGGATTCTACTGAAAAAACTATTGCTTTTTATAAGTCTGCTGGTTTTATTGAGCTTTCAGAAATCGAGTGTTGCGGTTTTATAAAAGATAGGACATGATACAGTTGCTTTTATCGATATTATATTGGAAAGTTATTTTTATCGATATTATGTTAGAAAAGAAATAGCAAAAAGTAGAAATAGCAAAAATAGTATAAATATTAGAAATACTAGAGATAGCAGAATAGCAGCGATAGAAGAGATATATAAAGGAAGTGAGAGGTAACTGGAATGAACAAAACTGACAATACGGCAAATCAGCAATCATCCAAACTACATCCCGACGTAAAAAATTACGTAAAACTATTTTTCAAAGAAAACAAGCTTGTAGCTTTTCTTTCGATGATAGTTTTTATTGCATTGTCTATGATTTTTACTGCTATTTCCTGGATTTTGCAAATTATTTTCGACTATATGGCAGGTAAAGAATCCTACTCTTTAACTACTATTTTGCTGCTTTGTGTTTCCTTTATGCTGGTAATCTCCCTGATTTTCGCGTTGAAGCGCAGTGCATACCCTCGCTTTCTTGAAAAAGCAATGAATCAGTATAAAGAGTCTGTTATCAAGAAGCTTTTAAAAAAGAGTTATAGTGATTTTTCTCTTGCGAATTCCGGCACGTATCTTTCTGTACTTACTAATGATTGCGAGCGTATTCAAGAAAAGTATTTGAAGAAGATTTTTGATTTTGTTCAAGACATTCTTATGCTTGTAAGTTCGCTAGCTCTTATGATTTACTATAGTCCGCTGCTCACTGTTATTTCTCTTATTATTTCCGTGCTTCCTATGGCGTGCTCGATTCTTACAGCTAACGAAATTGCCACTCGCGAGGAGCAGGTTTCTAAGTCGAACGAGTCTTACACGGCCCTGACGAAGGATGTTTTGAACGGCGTTTCGGTTATTAAGAGTTTTAAGGCGGAGCAAGAGGTTATTAACCGTTATCAGAATCAGTCGATGGAGCTTGAGCATACGAAGAATCTTCGCGAAAAAACGATGACTACTGTTTCTGCTCTTGGCACAATTTCAAGTCTTGGGACTCAGCTTGGCGTGATGCTTATTGGTGCTTGGATGGTTAACGCTCATATTGGTGTTATTACTGCTGGAATGGTGTTAGCTTTCACTAATTTGATGAATGGCGTGCTTCAGCCTATTGCAACTCTTCCGCAAATGCTTGGCGAGATGAAGGGCGCTAAGAAGCTTATTGGTAAGATGGCTGATTATATGAGTAACGCTAAGGAAGATTCTGGCGAGATCATTGACGATTCTATTAAAAGCGTTGTTTTGCGCGATGTTTCGTACGCTTATGATGCTGATCATAAAGTCTTGAAAAATGTAAATCTAACTTTGCAAGCTGGAAAATCTTACGCGATAGTAGGACCTTCTGGAGCTGGTAAGAGTAGTTTGATTAATCTGCTTATGGGCTATTACAAGGATTATGAAGGTAATGTGCAGCTGGATAATCACGAGCTTAGCAATGTGAGCAAGAGTTCGCTTTACGATAAGACGACTCTTATGCAGCAGTCTGTGTTTATGTTTGATGCTTCGATTTTAGATAATATTACGCTTTTTAAGCCGTTCCCGGATTCGGAAGTGGATCGCGTGATTCATTTGGCTGGTTTGGATGATTTGATTGCTGCTAAAGGTAAGGATTATCAGTGCGGTGAGAACGGTAGTCATCTTTCTGGCGGTGAAAAGCAGCGTATTGCTATTGCGCGAAGTTTGCTTAAAAAGTCCGAGATTCTGCTGGTTGATGAGGCAACGAGCGCATTGGATAACGAGACAAGCGTGAACGTAACGCAGTCTATTTTGGATTTGCAAGGAATTCTTCGACTTGTTGTAACTCATCGCTTGGATGCCAATTCGCTTAAGCAATATGATGAGATCCTTGTGATGAAAAGCGGCGAGCTTATTGAGCGCGGAAGCTTTGAGGATCTTATGAATCAGAAGGCTTACTTCTACTCGCTTTACACTGTGTCTATGTGAGGTTGTTTTAACGCTTGTGCAAAGCTCCAGTAAGTAAACAAATTCGGGGGAAGCTCGCAACGCAATACCAAATAAATCACCCTGCCTTCGTCTTTACTGACTCAGGCAGACCTCGCTTGCGTTGAAAGTCCACTGGACTTTCAACCCTAAGCAAGCTCGGCGCTCCGAGTTGCCTTTGCGCGCTAAATCGCAGCGCTTAGGCAGGTCGTCGCGCTGCGTTAGTGTCTGATTTTGCTTGTTTTAAGACACTGGTGCAGTTTGGTTTCCACTATCAGCGATTATTTCGTTTACGATAAGCATTCACAAATTCTTCAACCGATAGGAACGTATCTTCATAACCCAGTTTCTCGCACAGCTTTACAACATCTGGCTTATCGAGTTGTGCGCTAGACAGTATGTCGTCTCGCCTAAAAGCGTCGCGCGCGGTACCGTCAAAAAGAACCCGACCATTTGAAAGCACAACAACGCGATTAAATACTCGAGCTACAAAATCCATATCGTGAAGAACAGCTATCACAATCTTCCCCTGAGAAACAAGGTGTTTAATAATTGATTCAAGACAGCGCTTGCCGGAATCATCCTGAGCGATTGTAGGCTCATCCAAAATAACAACTTGCGTGTCCATTGCTAAAATTGACGCAATAGCAATCATTTTTCTTTCGCAAAGGCTTAAATCGTAAGGATTTACTTCGCTTTTATCTAAAAGTCCTACAAGTTTTAGACTTTCCTTCGCTCGAATTAATGCTTTATCTTTATCAATTCCAATTCTCAAAAGTCCAAACATTACTTCGCGTATAACAGATGATTCAAAAATCTGGTCATCTGGATTTTGAAATACGAAACCAATATCTCCAGCAAGAGAAGGAACACTACATTTTGCAATATCCTTACCATTTAAGCATACGCTTCCGGATTCCGGCGTAAGAAGTCCTCTAAGAATCTTAAGTAAAGTTGTTTTTCCAGTGCCGTTTTGACCAACAATAGCGCATGCTCCAGGAGCAAAAGATAAGTTTAAATCATTGAATATTTGCGTTTTTTGAGCATATGAAAAAGATACATTTCGTATTTCAATAGTAGGAGACGTATCGCGTATTTCAATAGTAGGAGTCATTATAAGCGATTCCCTTCGCGTGATCGTAAAATTTGTGACGCTTGCTCAAGAGTTATTGGGTACAATCCGTTATCATCTTTTGCTGAAAGCTGCTTGCAAATCTGAGTATAAACAGGAGGATTTACGCCATATTTTTTTAAATCTTCGCGAGAAAATATTTTCTGTGGAGTATCAAAATCAACAAGTTTTCCTTCGCTTAAAAGCATTACGCGATCGCTATATTGCGCGATTTTTTCCATTTTGTGCTCAACCATAATAATAGTTTTGCCTTGATTTTTTAAAGATTCTACAGCCTTAAAAACTTCTTCAGAACCTTTAGGATCAAGCTGAGAAGTAGGCTCATCTAAAACTATTATTTCTGGTTGCATAACTAAAATTCCAGCAATAGACATGCGCTGCATTTGACCGCCAGATAAATCATATGGAGAGCAATCTTTAAGATTCGAAATATTAAGCATTTCCATGATTTGCTCTACGCGACTTTGCATTTCGGATTGCTCAATACCAAGATTTTCAAGGCCAAAAGCTATCTCCTCATACACGGTAAGCTTTGAGCCGGTAATTTGATTAAAAGGATTCTGGAAAACTAAACCAACTTTTTTGCAGAGACTATCTATTGGTGTAGTTTTTGCGTTAAGGCCGTTTATCTCAACTTTTCCGCCGTACGCTCCATGATAAAGATTAGGAACAAGACCTAAAAGGGCTTGCGATAAGGTTGATTTGCCAGCTCCATTAGCGCCTATTACGCCAATAAATTCACCTTTAGATATCTCGCAAGAAATGTCGTTTAGCGCAAGAGTTTTAGTATAAGGGTATCGGTACTTTAAGTGTTCTATGCTAATAGCGGACATGCTATATATCCTAAATTATGGAGTATCGAATAGAGAATAGCCAAAATTAGTACGATGCAGCAAAGTAATAAAAATAGCTTATCGTATTTGCTAGGCTTGAATGGTTTTATGAATGTTCTTTTATTCGTGCATGAGAATCCGCGAACTTCTAAAGCTATAGTTCTTTCTTTAGAGCTTGTGAAAGACGACATGATAATCGGGGATATTAGCGGCAAAAAAGCTTTGCAACGCGTTATAATAGAGCCTTTTGTTTTCAATCCTCGGCTTCTTTGTGCGTCAACTATAGTCGAAGTTTGCTCTGTTATTTGTGGAATAATTTGAAATAGCGAAACGAAAACATAACCAATTTTAGGTGATAATCCTGCTTGTAACATTTCTTGCATCATATCGGATGGTTTAGTTGTAAGCGTTAGAACGCAAAATGCAAACGAAATATTTAATACATTGAGCACAATTTTCAATGCAAATTCAAAGCCTTCTTTGCGAGCAATCAAAGGTCCTAGTTTGAATAAAATCGTGTAGTTTCCTGATCTGAAGAAAGTTTGAACTATAAAAATAGTGACAATAATAAAACCAGTGACTTAGGGGCATTCACTTAGGGATTTAATTCCTAAAAAATTATCGGCGTAATCGGTATTACTACCGGCTACGCCGATTTTACTTATGGAGTGGAATATCAACTGCACCTATGTAATTCCACTGTATCCATATGGTTTGTTTCTTGGTTCTTGTACCTGCTACCTTTTCAGATTTTTCAACATAAATCTTATCTACAAAGGTTCGAATGATCTCTGCATTAAGTTCTTGTATATCTGTGTATTGTCGTACTAATTTCAAGAAAGAATCCACGTTGAGACATTCCTCTTGCGCTTTAGAAATAAAGGCTTCAAGGGATTCAATCTTGCTTTTCAGTTCAGCTTGTTCCTTGTCGTAGGACTCAGACATGCTCTTAAATCGTTCATCAGAAATTTTACCGTCTAAGTTGTCTTCATAGAGATGCTGAACAATTGTGTCAAGTTTGCTAATTCTTGCTTTTGCTTGCTCGAGTTCCCTATTAGAGGACTTTAACTTTTGGGTTAGTTCTTTCTCGCTTTTCTTCATCACAAGTCCCACGAACTCTTCTTCGTGCTGTTTGGCAAATGAAGTAATCATTCGTAGCTCGTGAAGCAGTATTGCTTCGATCTGAATATTTCTAATTTGATGTGATGAGCATTTGCCTTTTTGCTTACGATATGTAGCACAGACAAAGTATTCTTTATCATGGCTCCAACCTTTTCCTCGAACCTGATAAAGCTTGTTACCACAATCCGCACAAAATAGCATTCCCGATAACACCGGCATCTCTCCAAGATTGGTACGCACTCGTCTACCATCTCTTATACGTTGAACAATATCAAAAGTTTCCTGGTCAATAATTGCTTCGTGTGTGTTTTTGAAAATTAGCCAGTCTTCTTTGGGATTCAATAATGTTTTCTTGCACTTGTACGATTTCTTTCTTGTTTTGAAATTGACCGTATGCCCAAGATATTCTTGCTTTTCAAGCATATTAGAGATAGTTTTTTGATTCCAGACTCCCTTAATCTCCGATTTCGCGGAAGGAATTTTAATACCAAGAGAGAAAAAATGCTCAGAAGGTGTTGGAATATTCCTTTTGATTAGCTCATTGGCAATCTGGCTAGGCCCATACCCATTAACGCAGAGTCTAAAGATTTCACGCACTACACTGGCAGCTTCTTCATCTACAATCCAATGATTTTTATCTTCAGGATCCTTAAGATATCCGTAAGGAGGATTGATGCAGAGCGGCTTCCCACTTTGTCCTTTTGCTTTAAACACAGCTTTTATTTTTCTGCTTGTGTCTTTAGCATAAAACTCATTGAAGATGTTGATGAAAGGTGTCATGTCGTTGTCTGACTGATTATTGCTATCTACGCCGTTATTTATTGCAATAAAGCGAATATCAGCGTTAGGGAATACCATCTCTGTATACATACCAACTTGCAGATAATCTCTACCCAAGCGTGACATGTCCTTGACGATAATGGTTCCAATCTTTCCTTCGTCAATGAGAGCAGTTAATTTAAGCCAATCAGGTCGCTGGAAATTAGTACCCGAGTAGCCATCGTCTACAAAGAACATAAGATTGTTGAAATGATTATCCTCGGCATACTTTTTCAGCATGCTCTTTTGATTGATAATGGAATTGCTGTCACCTTGTAATTCATCGTCTTTGGATAAACGGCAGTAAAGTGCCGTTATCTTGCCTACATTATCTAGAGTATAAGAAGGCTGTCTATTTAGTTTATTCATCTGTTTTTCCTCCTTTCCGACAGCCTTCAAGCGGTCAGTATATATTCCCGTATAACTCAGAATTTATCAAGTTATTTAGCTTCTATTACATGGTTTAAATTGCTTAAAATAAGGTGTTTGATTAGGTCTTTGACACCTTTCTGAGCACTCTTGCTTTCAAGAGAGTTAACCGTAAATTCAGTATTTCCGATTCTTAACACTTCGGTTTTTACCGGTGTATCCTTAATTTGTTCATCCATGCATTTTGACCTCCTTGTTTAAGAAAGTTGCAATACTTTAATTGCTTCAGGATGTACCAGTTTCCCATCCAAATACTCAAAAGAGAGGTAACCTATCTGGTCTATAAGAGAAAATATTTCGTTTAGAACCTTGATGGTTGGGTTATGGCGTTCGATAATCCAATAGTTGGAAAAATCACCAAAGGCGATAACTTTTGCTCCCTTTTGCGAAGAAGGCATGGCATTGTCAATGACCACAGGTCTGCCCATTAAGTTGCCATCAAAATCAGGTAGGATGTATGCTCCGGTAGTGTCCTTTAAGGTTTGAAGATAAAGAGCAGTTTCATCATTCATAAGCCACGTGGCATTTTCTCGATACTTACTATCTAGCGAGAAGAATAAATGTTTGATGGTATCTGCGGAAATCTCTTTTGCTTGCACAGCAACCTCAGCACCTGATGTATCTGATAAAATTCCTGTCGGCTTAGTTATCCCATCGCCATTTATAAAAGCTTCCGACTCACTCAATGTAAATTGCTTTGTCAGTTCGCTTGTGATGAACTCTTCGATATCAAAGTCAAGATCAGCTGTAAAATCCGTACCCAAACGAATAAGGTTAACTAGGGTATAATCCGTTACATCAATACGCTTAAAGCCATCTTTAATAGGCATATGCGTAATGATATTCGCATCATAATCTTTCATCCATTTAGTGAACGGTGTACCTTCATAGATGAACAATTTGCTTGATTGCGAGTGTGCTTTTACCACTGTACACAGTTTTCTAAGATTACTTTTGTTTGCAAGTTTTGCTTCGAGTTTTGCTAGAGAAGAAGTCGGCAAATCATAGGCACCTGTATGAATGTGGCGCAGTTTTCCTGCAATATTGTTCGCATTACCATTTGCGTCGCGCAGTACGTTCCAAAACGTGTTGTGGTAGTCCTGACTTGCTAGTTTCATTTCTTTTTCAATATCTCTGTTAATCATAATTGTTAGTTCCTTTCATTACTGTTTTCTGCAATTACTGCAGTAATTTGCTTGATTTTGCCCATTTACCCTTTTGAATTCGCTGTTTTTGCACGCAAGACCCTGCGCCCGTTCCCGAAGGGGTACTCTTTAGAGATTTGACCCCCCCTAGGGGGTTAGGTTCAGAAAGTAGTATGCGAATAAATTTCTAACAGCACAGTACCTAGGCAGGTTTTCTTTCTTCAATGTTGTCAAAAAGCTGAAATCATTTCAGTATTTTGATTTGTGCATGATAGTATTTCTTCTTCATGTTCAACACAGGTTTGCGATACGAATTACGCAATCATAGGCACCACCTCCTTAAACGTGGCATGATGTGGCAGTTAAATTTCGTTATTGCCTTATAGGGTTATATGGGGATATAGGTTATTAACTGCCACTAGTTGCCACTTAAAAAATCGCTAAACTCACTTTTAAGCCTGTAGCCTTTAAGAAGCGTGGTTTTTTCTCCGCCTGTCTTGGGACGCTTTCTTACAACCTCGGCAAATTTTCTTAATTCCTGATTGAAGTTTCTGCTGTTCTCAGAAAAACAGCCGTTATCAATGCACCACTTCTTGTAGTGGTCGTATACAACTGCCGTTCGAATCTCAGAGCTCTGGTCTTTAACGAGTACATCTTCAGCAAACTGTGCCATCTTGTCACTGTCGTGGGCATAACTAAAAATGGCATCAAGAACGCTATTAGGCGGCTTAAAGCCTTCATCTCGGAGGTGGGTAAAGCCTTCAAGAAGCCAGTTTAAAATGGCACTTTGCACCTCTTTTTTAGAAAACTCCGCCTTTAAGGTTTTATCCTGTTCCCACGCTTCAAAATGCCTGTTAAAGGGAATAATCTGCATGCGGTCGCTACTAAACACTGTCATATCGCTGATGACGGGCAGATAATTGGTGTTCACGTACAGTTTGAACTGTGGTTTAAAGTCAAAACTGTTCTCATGCAGGAATCGAGCGTTTAAGGTATCACTTCCCGTCATGTATTTAACTTGGGCTGAATTAAGGAATAGTCCTCGGCTCGGCTCAGATATATTGGCAAAGCGAACACCGGCAAGGCGTGCTACATCCTCGGTCGGCTGTGAGCTATTAGGGTTCTTCTTTAGAGCAATGGTTTCCGCGCGTACCGCTTTTCCGTAATCGCCCATCACAGACAGAACGCTTTCCATGAGTGTGCCTTTACCGTTTCTTGTGCTTTCTCCAAAAAGAAAGAACATGCACTCATAGCGTGTATCACCGCTTAACGCATAGCCTAATGACTTTTGAAGATACAAGGCTTTCTCACAATCTCCGCTCATAATTTCATCGACAAACTGGCGAAAACGTTCACTTCTTGCCTTCGGGTCATAAAACACAGGTGATACTTTGGTAATAAGATCTGTTGCTAAGTGCTTGCGAAATACACCGTGCTGAAGGTCTAAAGTTCCGTTTTGGCAGTTAAATAGATAAATGTTCTTATCGAACGCTTCCATCGAAATGGGGTAAACGCTTTGAGCTTCCTTGATATAAATCTCACGGTTACGACGGCTGCTCCATTTGTTCCAATACTCAACAAGCATGGAACGGGTTCTCTCGTCTTTAATGACACCAGCATAACGTATAAGAGAAAGAGCTAAATCCTTGCATAGTTCCATCGTTTTAAGCGTTCCAATATCGCAAGTCCAACGTACACCATCGAAGATGAACCACATTTTGCGCTCCGGTACATAGTGCAGAATGTTTTGGAAAATATCAGCAAACAATCTGCCATTACCTAAATCACCGTTGCGATATCGTATATTTTCATCAGGCTTTAGTTCCTGTAATTTAGATAAGAGATCATCAAAGTCTTCCTCAGCACTTGCATTATGGAAAGGCTCATAGAAGGTATGACATTTAGAAACAGCTTTCTGAATGGTTGTGTTGCCATAAGTATCCGCGCCACGGTGTTCATCCCACTTAGGACGGAATAAAGCAGACTTACGAAAAAGTCGGTCTATTTGCTCCTTGTTACCGCCACAGTAAAAGGCAAGAATAGACACAAGCGCGGCATCTGCTTCGCTATGAGAAGGGTAAGCCGAAATGTCACCATGCCAAAGTGCTGTAAATTTAGCTCCATTTATGGCGTTGCCAGCTTTTTCAATAACAGATGTATCGCTTAAATATGACCTTGTACACGCGTTATTTTCTTTTTCATGAGTGTTTATGTTTCGCTTCATGTACGTGTCTAAAAGCCACATGATGGCTTCATCGTCTTCTAAAAGCTCGCCTTCCTGATACACGTCGCCCGTAACTGTTAGATAGCGATTCGTAGCTAGAGCGCTGTAAACCTCAATATCCCCATGCTTGATGTAATAAGACTTTTTATCGTATGCGCCGTTAAACAGAAGCAAGATATGAAAGCCATGCTTACTTGGGCTGTATTCGATATAAGCGTGCTTGAAATGGGCAATAATCTCTTTTGCCCAGTCTTTAATGATGCCATTATCGATGCAGTGGTCTAAATCGATGCCTAAGAGGTTATCAACAAGCTTTATACCAATTCCGTCGTATTGGTCTTTTACTTTCATGGCATCATCAAGCGAGGTGAAATCGCTTAAGTTGTCTGTAGCTGCTTTCTTTCCCGTTATGGGGTTATAAGGCGGCTTAGTGAGCCTACCGTTTTCTTGCTGCTCGTACTTCCATGAACAAAAGATATTCTTGTTCTTTAGTGCTTTTGGCAGTTTCTCTAGATCCATATTTGATCCTCCTTTTCTAGAAGGCTTATCCCTTCTACATCACAGGCAAAAGAAAAAGCCGACTTTTTAACCTGTCTTAAAAAGTTTTTTTGGTCTTCTACTTGGTAGCCATGAAAGAGGGTGTAATCTGACGGTTTTAGAAAAAATTTTTGACAATAAAAATCTCCTAAGCATTCATTAGGCATTTGCCTTGAATGAATAGCAAAGGAGACTTTTTTAATCTGCTATATTCCGGAGTGGCTAGCTCTTTATATCGTTGATATACTCACAGAATCGTGATAATATTTAACTATTAAAATAAGGAGGGAATTATGGCTGTTAGTTATAAAAAACTATTACATCGCATGATTGAAGAAGATATTTCCAATCAGGACTTAATGAGAATGAGCAATATTTCCGCCAACATTATTACGAAACTACGCACTGGGCAATATATATCACTGGAAAAAGTGGAAGGTATCTGCACAGCTTTACACTGCACGCCCAACGATATTTTGGAATTTATAGCGGAGGATGAAAAGTAATGGCTAATAATCAAAAACTGGAACTTACGTGGCTTGGTAAGGATAAAGAAATCAAAATAGAGCCTAGGATTCTAGTTGAGGATAAAGAAAAATCAAACTGCAAAAATGATCCTAATACAGAAAACATGCTCATACATGGAGATAACCTACTCGCACTAAAAGCGTTAGAAAACAAATATGCAGGTAACCGCGATCACTTCTTCATATTTGAAGTAAGTACCGTAGATGAGAATCCGCTAATCTATCATTATACATATAAGAAAACTACAATATATTTAGCAGAAAAATAGGAGCAGTTCAATTGACTGTTCCTATTTTTAATATTCATAAAATCTAAAGTCTTTATACTCTTTAACAATGGAGTCGCCAACCAGAACAGACTATACTGACCAGCGACTACCTTAAATTTAATGTTTCAGATTTATTTTCTTATCTCTAATTTCATAAACTACATCTGCTACATTTTCGAGTAATCGTTTATCGTGGGTGATAAACACGATAGTTCCGGTGTACTCCTTCATTAGTATTTCCAAAGCCTCTAAACTTGGTATGTCAAGGAAGTTACTGGGTTCATCCATTATTAGGATGTTATATCTACCCATGAGCATTTTAGCAAGCAACAATTTTATAATTTCTCCACCGCTTAAAACAGATAAACTTTTTCCAATATCGTTCTGTTTGAACCCCATAGATGCTAGCACTGAACGAATTTCTGATATATTGTAGTCACAATCCTTCTGCATAAACTCCATAACATTCTGATTACTGTTGTACTTGTAACCATTCTGTGCAAAGTAACCTATTTTTGTCTTAGGCGAAATAGAAATTCCTTCTTCATGGTTTAAGATCATTTGGATTAAAGTTGTTTTTCCGATTCCATTACCACCAGTTAACGCCACTTTTGCTCCTAACGGAATTTGAAAAGATGCATTTTCAAACAGAGCCTTATCCCCAAATACTTTATTAATTTCTGCACCGACTATAGGGTATGGATTATGGAGCTCCAATGCTTTACTTTGCCTGAAACGAATTCTGCGAATGCCTTCCGGAGCTTCTACTTTTCCTAAGGCCGCAATCCTGTGCTCTAGGGTTTTAGCAGCATTATACATCTTTTTTTCCTTACTTCCTATTGATTTTTGATGAGCTAAACGCCCTCCGTCTTCAGTACTTTTTTTCTTTGAAGAACCTTTTGCCTTCTGTTCTATTTTACGAGCCTGTTTTCGCTTTTCCTCCGCAGCCCTTTCCAATCGGGCACGTTCCGCAATAAATTGTTCGTATTCTGCAGCTTGGCTCTTACGTTCTTCCTCTTTCTGACGAAGATAATCAGAATAGTTTCCCCAATACTCAGTGATTTTGCCATCTTTCAGTTCCCATATTTTATCTACTATTTCATCAAGAAAATAGCGGTCATGGCTAATAACTAACAGTGCACCTGTAAAATATTTTAGCTGTCCTATTAGAAAATCAATTCCTTCACGGTCTAAATGGCTCGTAGGTTCATCCGCTAAAATACCATGAACCTGTGCCGATAAGGCCTGTGCTATTTTAAGCCTTGTTTCTTCACCACCGCTCATAGTCTGTATATTTAATTGCTCAACACCTAGCTTGCCTACAAGTGCAAAATCTTTTTCCTCCTGCAGAGTTACTTCGTCCAACTGGGGAATATAGGCAAGTTCACCCAGACGATTCATTTTACATCCTGGGGGAGTTAATTCTCCTAAAAGTACCCTGAGTAAAGTGCTTTTTCCAGCACCATTTGCTCCTACTAAACCAATACGGTCATAATCATATACTTCTAATTCATTTATATCTAAAACATCGCGTCCTTTGAATTCCACACGAATGTCTTTTGCTTTTAATATTAATTCCATAACATTTCCTCCTGTCTATAATCGCATGCTTTCATTTGCTTGTATGCAGGGAAAACCCTGCGATTTTAGCAGGAAGAGTTACATGAAAATAAGATACATAAATATTCCTCCAATATTGTTTATTTTAAATCTAATTTTCTAACCTCAGTTATCATTTGGCAAACTATAGCAATGCCAATAATTAAAATACCTGATAGTAAAAACCAATGATTTACACCGATTTTATCAGCAAAGAATCCAGAAAGAATTAACCCAATTGGCATAGCAAGTGACATGATACTTCCGATCAAAGAAAATACACGTCCTAAATATTCAGGCTTAATTTTCTCCTGAAAAAGAGCTGTTTGCACACCGCTATAAAATGGCACCGAAAGCCCCATTATTGCACAGCAAACTACGAATATTACAAATCCATTTGGAGGAAGTATTCCCGAAACGGCTAAACTGGTCCCCATTATAAAAAATGAACTTGTTATTAGTAATACATGCTTTTCGAAGCCCCCTAATCTTCCTAATAATAAGCCTCCTGCTAGCATCCCAAATGCAAAGGAAATTTCCGTAATAGAAATATGCACAGGCGTTCCATTAAAGTGTTCCATGCTTATTAAAGGAAATAGTGCATTGATTGGCATATAAACAAAAGTATATAGTGTTCCTAAGAGTAATAAGGCAAACAATCCTTTGTTTTGTCTCAGAACCACAACTCCTTCTTTCATCTCCCTTATGAAATTTGGTTCTAAACTTTGCACTTGATTACCCAGCTTAGGTATACGTACAATTGCTACCGTAATAGATGCAATCACAGCACCCAATACGTCGATGGCAATAATAGCATTTAAATCCCAAACGGAGTATAAGAGTGCTGCAACTGCCGGACTAACAATATAGCTTATAGACTGCAAAGACTGACTATAGCCTGCGCATTTCGTTAGCTGTTCTTCTGGTACTAAAAGTGGTGTAACCGCATTGAGTGCTGGGGTATGAAAAGCTGTTCCAATGCTACGGATAAACAATACTATCATAATCATCCAGACAGGTAGCTCCATACAGAATGCAACAATAGCAAGCACTGCACCAGCTGCTGCGATAATTAAATCGGCACCAATCATTATCTTCTTCCTATCATGACGATCCACTAGCACACCAATGGCAGGTCCCAAAATCGCATAGGGTAAAAAACCTACTAATGAAGCCATAGACAAGACCATCGCAGATCCTGTTTTTTCTGTAAGGTAAAAAATAATCGCCATTTGCAGGATGGCACTAGTGATTAATGATACTGCTTGCCCTGCCCATATTGCATAAAATTTTCGTTTCCAATTGTTGTATTTTTCCATTTATATTATCTCCTGCATATTATTTTGCTTGAATTTCTATTTTGAATAGCATTCTAGGCAATAAAAAATGCAGGCCAAACCCCACAATGTGGCTTTTGGTCTGCATACATACAATTTGGAAACATTCATATTAAAGACATAGTTAAATAAAGGTATAGTTAAATAACCAATATCCTCACCGTAACTAATGAATGCTCAATATCGTATAAATAAGCACAACAAAAAAGCCTATCATCGGGTATAGATTCTGCTTTTTTTATTGCCAGCTTATCTTAAACGCATTGAGGCTGTCATAGTTTCGGTTCCTCCTACATCTTTGTTTATATCAATTTATAGTATAACACAACAAGATGATATGTTCAATATAAAAGTTATGGAATGAGACTCATACTTCCAATTCGATGCCAGATTTAAAGGATATGACGAAGTTTTCTTCATAGACTGTAACGCTCTGGATTATCTTCCTTAGTAGCAAGCGATTAGCTTTCACAAAATCTTCTGTTTGTAGTTTTAAAAATTCATCAGGATTTTCTAACTCAACCTCAAAATATTTCATTTTACATTCCCTCATTTCATTTATTGATAAATTGAGTTTGCAAAAAAGAGTGGACAATTTTTGTCTACTCTTAACCTTTAAAATAGTTTTTTTTTAATCGATTTGAAGTTGCCTAAATTATTACTTATTCGGTAAAATGAAGTATTGCTTTCAACAGATTTCCTTCAACTACACTTCACTTGATTCAAACAAGGTGGGTACATTTCTATTCCCACAAACTCCTTGTCAATGGAAACAAACACGTACCCACAGGGTAAATGGAAATAGAAACTGATAATTTCTAGCTATCACTTCTACTCATTCCAAAAATTTTCTCACTCTGATACTTACCCACCATAAAGCAAAAAGCCTTGCAATCAAGGCTTTCATTATCCCTTTCGTTCAAAGGTTTCTAAGCTTTTACGAGCAGAGCGACACACTCAGCGGTTCGCTATCTCCGTTCTGTCTGCGTGCTAGCACTTGTCAATCACGGACAGCTATCGCATGGGCGGAAGTAAATGCTAATCTTCGTCGTTTTACTCCTTGACTAGCAAACTTACCGCCTCAACATGCTACGTTTGTAGGTTTCACAGGAACTCCTATTGCCGAAACATATCAGACCTTTGGTCAGGAAATTGATAGATACACTATGGATCAGGCGGTCGCAGATGGACTAACTGTTTCTATTAAGTATCATCCTCGTATTGCCAAGGTGTTACTTGATAAGACCAAAGCTAAAGAAATTGAAAATTACTATAAAAAGTGTGCCGATGATGGTGCAACGTATGATGATATTGAAGCCAGTAAACGTGCAATGAGTTCTATGGAAGTTATCCTTGGCGAGCCTTCTCGCTTGGAGAGGCTTGCTATAGATATTCATGACCATTATATTTCATCTTGTGATAGTGACCCAGATAGAATTCAGAAAGCAATGATTGTCTGCTCTAGCAGAAAAATTGCATATTCACTTCTTTTGAAATTCAAGGATAAATATCCGGAATGGTTTGAAGAAAAGAAAACTCCTGACGGAGTTACTGCAACAGATGAAGAACTTAAAGAATTAAAGCCTATGCCATTTATGGCTATGGTATCGAGTGTTGGAAGTAATGATGAAGCTGAGATGTATAACTATCTTGGTGGAGTTAAAAATGATAAACGTTGCGAAGAACTGGATGCAGCCTTTAAACAGGAAAAGTCTAATTTCCATATTGTTATCGTAGTTGATATGTGGATTACGGGATTTGATGTTCCGTCACTTACATATTTATATAACGATAAGCCTTTGAAGAAGCACTTGCTGATTCAAACTATCAGTCGTGTAAACAGAAAATATCCCGGCAAAGAATATGGTATGGTTATCGACTATATTGGCATTCGCGATAATATGCGTGAGGCCATGAAGGTTTACGGTGGTGATACATCAGTTGCTCCCACATCGGATGACGTTGAGCAGGCTACCTCTGCATTCAGGGAGGAGATTGAAATACTTAAAGCACTGTTTACAGATTATGACTTAGCTCCATTCCTTAATACGAAATGTGACCCTGTTGAAAGATATAAATTACTTTCCAAAGCGGCTGAGTATGTCTTTACATCAGCACAGGTCTTGCAGACAGAAGGAAACGGAAAAACTAATCAGGTCTCATTTAAGACATATTTCTTAAAGTCTGTTAAGAGAATGAGAAGTGCTTTTGATATTTGCCAACCTTCTGGAAATCTGGGCGAAGAAGAATCTGCGCTTGCACAGTGCTTTATGGCTATAGCAGGCTTCGTTCGTAAAATGAGTGGAACCAGCGATGTTGATGCTGAAACTATGAATCTTGTGGTATCAAAGATGGTTGAAGAGGCATTAAAATACAATAAGGTAGAAAGTGTTCTTGAAAGTGGCGAGGAAGAAGATATCTTCTCTCCTGAATACTTTGAAAAATTATCAGATGTAGAAATGCCTGCTACAAAGTTAGAATTACTTATCAAAATGCTCCGTAAGCAAATAAAGGAATATGGCAGGGTTAACCAATTAGCAGCGAAATCTTTCCAAGAAATGATTGAAAAGACTATTGATGAGTACCATGAAAGACGTAAGCACCTTACTGCTGAAGAAGCCGGGGCAACACAGGAAGCTGCCTCAGAAGATATTATTAAGGCTGCAACTGAACAAGCTTTAGTGATACTTCGTCAGATGAACGAAAATCGTGAGAGTTTCCGTAAAATAGGATTAACCTTTGAAGAAAAGGCATTCTATGATATTTTGATTGCTCTTCGTGACCAGTATAAGTTTGAATATGGCATTGACAAAGAAGTTAACGGTGTTGTGATAAACGATAAATGCAAGACACTTGCTAAAAAAGTTAAGGAAATAATAGATACCGAGTCTTCATTTGTGGACTGGCTCAACAATCAGAATGTGCGTAATCAGTTAAAATTGAAGATAAAGATTTGTTTGGTTAAGAACGGCTATCCGCCACAGTATAGTCCTGAAGTGTTCACAAAGGTGATGGAGCAGGTAGAAAATTTTGAGGAGCATTCTGAAACAACTTCAGAAAGTTAGATTATTCCTTTTCCTTATTGCTTCTATGTGAAGAACTATGATGTTTGCTGAGAATAGTGCCCTATATGGTAGAAAGAAGGATGGTGAATAACATGGGAAGTATTGTTTTAGAATTACAGAATGAAATTGTGTCATCAAATTGCGATGTTGTTAATATATTACGCAAAGCACATTTGATTGCATCAAAATTAAAGCTTGCTGATTTTGATCAATGGATTCAACACGAATTAAATGGTTATCCTGACCCAGAATCTTGCCCTGAGTATAGAAAGGTTCGTGGAAGTTTAAAAACTTTCAATCCTTATCGCGGTTGGATTCCAACCTCAATACAGGATAATGAATACGAAAAAAAGATTTGTGAAAGAAAGTTAGTAAATTCAATTTCTGAAATCATTTCTTTATGTCAGTCCTCAGGAAATGTATTAACTTTAGATTTTTCAGGCGAACAACTTGCATTGTTTGATAAAATGGCTGATTCGCTACTTCCAATGGATTATGCATTACATGTACCTACAACTGCAGTTAAAGACATTGAAGAAAAAGTCAAAAATACTATTTTAGAATGGACATTGAAATTAGAATCGGAAGGTATTGTAGGGGAAAATATGGTTTTCTCTGAGACTGAAAAAGAATCCGCAGTGAACATGCCGCAAACCGTGAATAATTATTACGGGAATACAAGTGTGATCAATTCGCCATCCGATAATGTACAGATAGTGTCTGGAAGTGAGAATACAGTTACATTTTCCTATGATAAAGTTAAGGATGTAGTTGATGCCGTTGAAAAAAGTATTAGTGAATCTGATTTATCAAAAGAGGATATAGAAACCGCAACAGAATTATTAGCTGACATCAAATTAAAAATTGAAGAAGAGAAGAAACCGCATATTTTAAAATCAGCATTGGTTGGACTAAAAGACTTTTTAATTAATACAGGTGCCAGCGTTACTGCAGTGTTAATACAAGCTCAAATACAAGGTTTGTTCTAAAAATCTCAAATACTATTTCGGTATCTGAGTATAAGAAAACGGCCACACAGAGTATCTCTACTCTTGTATGGTCGTTTTATTTCTTATGTTCCCGCTTAAAGGCTTTCAGTTGGTTTTCTTTTAATCCCTTACTGAACACTCCTTTGTATTACGATTTTTATTTTTGCTAGGACTTTTGACGTTGCAAGTAATATCAGGCTCAAAATAATGAAGGAAATGAAAGAAGCATAGCCGCCAATCAAACTTGGTGTACTCATGGCACATATTATGTATGCAAGTTTGCTTTTTGCAGATAGACCGTTTAGAAACGAGTGCTTATCTTCAAATAGGCTGATGCTTTTCATGCTATCCCGTCTTATTGTGATTATTCTAAAAATTAGTGTTTGCGCTAAAACTTAGTGTTTACGCTAAAAATTAACGTTTGCGCTATTTATGTGATTTAAGTGATATATGGATTTACGGATTTATGTGATGGCGATAAACGTTTATTTCTTAAGGCTTTCATAATTAGATCCGAGATCTTCATCATCAGATTGATAAATAGCTATTAAACTCTTAGGAAGAACTTTATAAATTCCAGCTGCTATGAATAAAACAACAATCTTATCTGGTATATCTATAACAAGCTCATCTACGAATGATGCAAAGAATCCTTTGGAACCCATTGCTGCGAAAACAGCGTCACCCCAAACGTTTCCAGTTGTACCGCCCCAATAAATCATGTTTAGAGGTGTAGAAATGATTACGGATATAGCTGCAACGATAAGACTCGTTATAAGAATGTGATGCCATTTGCTCATATATTTTAATCGCGCCGCAATTCCAACGCTTACGCCAATTGCAGCAGCTGTGATGCCATAAACTGTAGAAATGGAATCAGCCGTTAAGCCGTAAATAATATGAGTCAAAAATCCAGTAATTCCGCCTACAACTGGGCCTGCTAAGCATGCTGAAATGCAAGTGCCCAATGAGCCAAGCCAAAGAGGTAGCTTTAGCATGCTGGCGAAGAGTTTTGCAACATAATTTATGCCAATTGCGGCTGGTATTAGTACGAGTGAAGCGGTAGTTAATTTAACGCTCTAAATATTCCTTACTTTCTTTGTCATTTTATGACTTCCTTTCAGTTAAGGAGTAAATTAACGATTATTATACGCTTTGAGAAATGTTATTAAAGTAGTTGAAAATTAATGTGTTATAAATTGTTATATTGTTTATTTTGTGTTATTTTAACTGATTCTTTATTATTTGTTTTGTATTAAATTTTTGCGGAAAATAATCACAGATATATAACTTCTCTATCAAAATTAAAGTGGTTATTATTCAACTATTCCAAATTTAACTATTCAAAATATAGATTCAATTTACAGTATGTCAGCCCAGTTTTGTCTAGCATGAAGTATTCTATGCACCATAACCGTTTTGTTCTCTTCGCAAATTTTATAGAAGATCACATATTTTTTAACGAAACATCTTCTAAAGTTTTTACTACTCAGGTAATCATCGTTCACCAATCGGTATCGATAAGGCATTGTAGATAGGCTTGAAACAGTGGCTTCTACGTTATCGAGGAATTCGGATGCTGTAATTGGCGAGTCTAGATTGTGCGCAATGTAATGAACTATGTCTTGCAAATCTTTATGGTAACTTTGCGAAACGATTATTGTGTATTTTGGGTTACTTTGCGCCATTGTTGAGTTCTTCTCTTAAGTTTCGCATTGATTCTTCAAAAGATAATGTGCGATTGTTGCTGAAATCAGACTCGCTTTGATCAAGTAAGCTGCATAGTTCGTATTTGCTCATGAACTTGTTGAATAAGTCGATGCTCATTACGGCTAAGTCTCCGCGACCGTTTTTTGTAATGAAAACTGGTTCTTTTGTTTCGTGGCAGAATGTTGATATCTCGTTGTAGTTATTGCGTAAATCTGTGCTTGACTTAATAGTTGGCATCGTGCGAGTCCTTTGAGATGATTGTTATTTTGTTATTTTGTTATTCTGTTATTCTGTTATTTTGTTATTTTGGTATTCTGTTATTTTTGGTTTTGGTTATTTTATTATTTTTTTTTGAATTTGCTTATCGAGTTTTTGAATTAGCTTGTATGGTCTTGTTTTATGTGCATAAATGAAATATTAACTTAGTTTAATGTAATCTAAAGATATTATATGATTATTTCTTTAGATTATTGTCTTAGATTATTGCCTCTATGGTTTTGATTTTCGTAATTACAGTAGCCATTAAGTGCAAAATTGCAGCGATTGGCTACTTTGCGGTTTGGCTATTTTGTTATTTGCAACTTTGAGATTTACTTGCGTATTTGATACGTTTATGCTGATATAATATATGAAATCAGCGTAAACATGTCATAAAGTAGGTGGGCAATGCTAAGAAATCAATTGCGCAATTACATAGAGAAAAAGCAAGTTTTAAGCATTGATAGTGCCGTCAAAGAACTTGGAATTAGCCCGTCTAGTGTTTATCGATTTATTAAAGATGAAAGCTTAGAACGCGTATCAAAAGGTGTTTACGTTAAGAGCAATTTGTGGAATGATGAGATGAATTTATTGTCAAAGCGCACATCTGTTGCTGTTTTTTCACATGAATCTGCCCTTCTTTTACATAATTTGACTGATAGAGAACCTTCTTCTTTAACAGTGACTGTTCCGTCAACTTATAATGCAAGTAGTCTAACTAAGACTGGTGTTAGAGTGTTTTATATAAAACCAGATTTTTTAGGAATTGGTAAGACAAATATTATGTCGCTTGAAGGTAATCTTGTACCTTCTTATGATTTAGAGCGCACAATTTGCGATATTTTGCGTTCTCGTTCTCAAATAGATGCACAGGTTGTATTTGGTGCGTTAAAAGCTTATGTTAAAAGAAGGGATAAGCGACTTGATATACTGAGTGATTACGCTAAAAAATTTAGGGTTTCAAAGTTGATATCACAATATTTGGGGGTGTTATTATGAGAATGAAGGATGCTAATCAGCTTAAAGCAAAAATAAAGAATGTTGCACTCCAAAAGGGTGTAGATCCTCGAGTGCTAATGCGCGTATATATGATGGAGCGTTTTTTAGATCGTGTTTCTCGCTCGCGCTATAAAGACAATTTTGTTCTAAAAGGTGGAATGCTGATTTCTTATCTTGTTGGCGTAAATCTTCGTACGACAATGGATATTGATACAACTATGCAAAATATTTCTCTTAGTGAAGATGATGTGCGCATTTTTATATCAGATGTAATATCTATTAATATTGATGACGGTGTTAAATTTACGCTACAAACACTTGATTCTATTATGCAAGAATCTGACTATCCAGGGGTACGAGCTAGCCTAGTTGCAGATTTTGATGGTACAAAAACTCCTGTTAAAATCGATATTTCAACTGGGCATGCTATTACTCCATCTGCTATGGAAGCAGAATTGCCTTTAATGTTTTCAGAATCTATCTCTTTGTTGACTTATCCAATTGCAACGATTTTAGCGGAAAAGTTGCAAACAATTCTTGTGAGGGAAGAATTTAACACTAGAATGCGAGATTTTTATGATTTGCATGCTCTTAGAGTGTCTCAAGGGGATAGCGCTTTTAAGAGAGAAGAGATAGCTCAAGCTTTTTACGCTACTTCTCAAACGAGAGATACCCTTTATTTACTTAGTAACGTGAATGAAATTTTCGATAGGATTAAAGATAGTGAAGTGTTGAGAATAAAGTGGAAGGATTATCAAAGAAAAGCGCCTTGGGCTAAAAGTCTTTTGTGGGAAGAAATAATGCAAGATATGAATTTCTTTTTGATGTTCTTTCATAATGAGATTGTAGATTAAGTTATTTTATTATTTGAATAACTTTTCTAAATCGTCTGGAATCTTGTTTTAGTAGCCAATCGTTGTAAATTTGCAGCGATTGGCTACATTGGGATATTGAGAGTTTAAATTATCCAGATTATAATAGTGGCCATTAGGTGCAAAATTGCAGCGATTGGCTACTTTGGGATTGGCTAGTTATGCATACTTGTTGCAGTGCTTGCGGAAAGATTTGTGTAACGACAGTAGCAATAAAAAGATTTGCATAACAATAAGAGCTTTGTGCTGCCGCGCGTTTGCACAATACTTATTGAAAGGATGCTAAATATGCCTGTTAAAGAAATAAAAAGAGACTATTATATCCAAAAGCTCGATTCGGCGAAAAATAATGGTCTTATCAAGGTAATATCTGGCATGCGCAGATGCGGTAAAACGTATATTTTAATGAAACTATTTTATGACCATTTGATTGCGGATGGTGTAGAAGATGATCATATTATTCGCATAGCATTGGACGATAGAAGAAATAAAGACTTGCGTGATCCTGATAATATTCTTGCGCATGTTGATGAGCTTCTGAAAGACGATAAGATATACTATCTGTTTATTGATGAAGTTCAAATGATGGACGATTTTGTAGATGTGCTTAATAGTTTTCTGCATATTAGTAATCTAGATGTTTACGTTAGCGGTAGTAATTCTAAATTCCTTTCGTCGGATATAGTTACAGAATTTAGAGGAAGAAGCGATCAGATTAGAATTTATCCTCTTTCGTTTTCTGAATTCATGTCTATTAATGAAAAAGATGAGCGAGATGCTTGGGAAGAATATTGGAGATTTGGTGGTCTTCCTCAAGTTGTTTTAATGGAAAGCGATGAGCAAAAACGCGAGTTCCTTCAATCAGTTTTTGAAAACACTTATAAAAGAGATATTCTTGATCGTCATGCAATACGGAAAAGAAGTGAACTTGATGATGTTACTAGAGTAATCGCTTCATCTATTGGCGCTTTAACTAGCACTAGAAAAATCGTCCAAACGTTTAAATCTGTTTCACAGGTTTCGACTACAAGAACGACTGTTGAGAGATATATCTCTTATTTAGAAGATTCGTTCCTTTTAGAGAGTGCTATTCGATATGACATTAAAGGCAGAAAGTATATAGGTAGTCCTGTGAAGTATTATTTTACGGATCTTGGTGTGAGGAATGCGTTGCTTGGCTTTAGGCAGATGGAAGAAACTCACATAATGGAAAATGTTATTTACAATGAGTTAAAACGTCTTGGTTACAAGGTGGATGTTGGTAGTGTGCAAGTTAGTGAAGTGAATAAAAATGGTAAATCAGTTCGCAAACAAACGGAAGTTGATTTTGTTGTAAATATGGCAGATCAAAGATTTTATATTCAATCTGCACTTGCGTTACCTACTAGAGAGAAGACGTTGCAAGAAGAGAAATCTTTGATGAATATTAGTGATGCGTTCCGTAAGATTATTCTTGTTGGTGGGAGCGTAAAGCCTTGGCATACTGATGAAGGCGTTCTTGTATTGGGATTGCTGAATTTCCTTCTTAATCCTGAAACTATTTACATGTAAGGATTTGTGATTTTTACAGCTGAGATGGCGCAAGTAGCCATTAGGTGCAAAATTGCAGCGATTGGCTACTTTGTGGGTTGGCTACTTTGTGGGTTTAGGTATTTGCAGCGATTGGCCAGAGTGTGTTTTGAGAGTTTATATAACACTAGAATTTAATGGGTCTGTTTGTTATAATTCCGCATGTTAATTCGGTAACGGAGGTTGACAAACTGAGATTATGAAAAATATAATCCTCGACAGACAGACAGACAGACAGACAGACAGACAGACAGACAGACAGACAGACAGTGTGATGCTGTCTTTTTTGTGACATAATTTTTTATAATTTTCACTACTTTATGCCTTATTTATTTTGCATTGAAATAGGTGAGTGGTTCTGCATATTTATATGCATTTTAGCGTGATTTACTCTATATAAATTTTCGAAATTAATAAAAATTATTATTGCGATAATTGTTAGTTTGGTTTGAAATGAAAATGAATAATAAAAGAATAAAAAAAGTTATTAGTCTAGTAGTCGCTTTTGTAGCTACGATTGGACTTTTTGCGGGGGCAGCGACCGCACAGGCTGCTGATACAGTAACTGCAGGCGTAAAGAAATATCCGTTTTTACTTGATATGGACATTGCCCAAGATCCTAGGTTTGGTCACATTCATCCAGGTGCTACAGGGCAACTCGAATCAAATATTGAAAGCATGTGGAAAAATCTTCCGATAACCGTCGAGGATGAAAAGGGAAATAAAACCACAGTACCCAACAAGCTAGAATCTAACTTTCAGCGTTTTGTTGGCAATTTTGCAGAAGGGCAAAAACTAACAATCACTATTGATACTGGTAAAATTCCCAAGGGCTATCATATTTCTTATGATAGGGATCGTACATATATTCATTCGGAAAACGGCTATATTTCTCCAGAAAATGGCTACTTTAAATTCACCGTTAAATATGAACTCGACAATGGTAAGCCTATACCTCTGCGGATTTCGTTTGGCAAATTGAACGTGAAATTCGATCTTCAGGGCGGAAATATTGGCGGTAAAACAGATGCAATCACAAATACAGTAAAAACAGATAATACGGTTGATTTCCCAGCTAACCCAACAAAAGAGAATCTAGTGTTTGGTGGATGGTATACCGAGTTTCCTGATATTGAGTATTATCGGGATCATAACATGGTAGGCACGCGTCGCTATTGGACCAATAAGTCCCTATTTTCGGATACCAGCTGTGACTTGCCGCAGTGGAATGATAAGATTTTAGATCCTTTGGGTGACTATCAATTTTTACTTCGCGCACAGTGGAATGCAAAAGTTTCGTTTGATGCAAACGGCGGAGCGTTTCGCAATGGAAAACAAAAAATAAGTGCTTTAAGACGGCAAGGTTTGAAGGTTAAACTATTAAATGCTCCTACGCGCGAAGATTATCAGTTCTTAAACTGGGTGGATGCTGCTGGTAAAGCCTACAAGCCTGATGATATGTATGCGTTGAATGCTAATACTGCGTTTACTGCTCAGTGGAAGCAGATTCGAAGCATTGTTACATTCAAGGATGGCGATAAGACTCAAACGGTAAAGGTGGAAACTGGTAAGGCTATTGATTCTGATGCGTTAACTGATCAGTCAATGCCTAAGAATCCAACTAAAGATGGCTACACGTTTAAAGAGTGGAATACTAAGGCGGATGGTAAAGGTACTGCGTTTACTGGTAAAACCACAGTAAATAGTGATACGACTGTATATGCCATTTTTACGAAGAATCCTGTGCCAAATCCGAATCCGAAACCAACACCAAAACCGGCACCTACTATAAATCCAATTTTGCCTGCACCTTTTGAGCCTGAACCAGGGCTGGAGGATCCAGTGCAAGTTCCTGAATCTCAAACTCCGGAACCTGTGAATAAGATAGCACATGAATCTGTGAAATCGCCTGTTTCTGGTCAGAAGGCTGAAAAGCATGTTCCAGCTTTGCCTAAGACTGGTGAGCCAGCTTCGGTTGTTGCACTGATTTCGGCTTTAGGTTTTGCTATTGCCAGTTTCGCTGTTGTGCGATTGAGGAGAATATTTGAAGCAAAATCCAGAAGATAATTAGCGTTTACTTGTGTAAGTTGAAATTTTACGTGCTTTTATAAGGTTTAGTAAAGTCTTATGAAG
Source organism: Gardnerella sp. KA00255 (assembly GCF_049244095.1). Classification (NCBI taxonomy): domain Bacteria; kingdom Bacillati; phylum Actinomycetota; class Actinomycetes; order Bifidobacteriales; family Bifidobacteriaceae; genus Gardnerella; species Gardnerella sp. KA00255. Next base: position 530,362 of record NZ_CP058374.1, on the reverse strand, counting down.
TAAACGCGAGGCGGCCTTGACTAAGTTGATAGTTAAGGCCGTTTTTGTGTTTATACTCACGATTTTGTGAACTTACATACAGTGTGCTTACATGCCGTACGAATTCACAAAATTTGGAACGGCTAGATTGAGTCAGAATTAGCAATCGTAGACACGCGCGCAGTATGGTTTCTGCGTTATGGTCAGATTTTGGCTATCTTTCGACACTGGTGCAGATTGCGTACTGCGTTGGTGCGAATTCTGTTTGGCGCAATTAGCCATTAAGTGCAAAATTGCAGCGATCGGCTACTTTGTGGTGATATGACCTGCTTTTTCGCTACATTTTAAGGAATTGTGTTGTTGCTTGCAGTGTTTTCTTTGATTTAAAATTTTGCAGAATAAATCTTAGAAAAATCTATATTTATTTAATGTTTATGTGTAATTTAGATTGTATAGATTTAGAGAAAAGGTAGAGATGGAACAGTTTAATCAGAATGGCTCGAATGATATAGATAACTATGAATCGAATGAGCAGAATCAGACAAATCCAAACAATGATAATGGCTTACATGATCAAGGTGAATCGGTTGCTGTGAATAATAGCGTGAATAATAGTGCGAATAATAGCAATGGCAATGATAGGTATCAGCAGAATCAGCCATCTCAGAATCAGCAGTATCAACAGAACCAGTATCAGCAATCTCAGTATGCTCATAATCAAAACTGGTATGGACAATATCCTAATCAATATCAAAATTCACAATATCAAAATTCGCAATATTATAATAATCAAGAATATGTGAATAATCAGTACAATCAAAATGCCAATAATTTTTCGGCTCAATATCCAGACAATTATACTGTAAATTCGAATGGCACGGGTTCGTATTCTTCCGATTATGTAAAGCAGTCTGCTCCATATAATGCAATGAACGCGGGCAGTTCCAACGTTGTGCACGACAATACGCAAAAAAAGAAGCAATTGCAAAAGTGGCAGGAATCGCTTAATGCCTTCATTATGCTTGGCATTGTGTGTGTTGTAGTGATAGTTGGATTTACTATGTTTAAGGGGCCGCGCGAGTTTATCTGTGGGACGACTAATTATATTATCAACTTTATTCAGGGGCGCGATGAAAACGGCATTCCCCAAAAAGACTACTCTACTTGGTCGCGCAAGGATTTAGAAGGTAAGGGGCTTGGGCTGCGTCCGTATGATCCAAAAACAGATGAAGATAAATTTGATAATAAAGGCTTTGAGCGAGACCTCAATATGCCGAAGGATTATTCGACACCTTCTGTAATAGAATCCGAAGAAGATGCTGGAGGGCAAGTGGGCCCGATTCTTAAGAATAGAGTCGCTAATAACAAGCAGGATGAACAACAGCTATTTAATCTCTATAAATTTTATTGCACAAATGAAGCAGATTATTCTAAATCTAAAGATATAATTACTCATCATAAATACAGTACAAAAGGTCAGGCTGATTTTATTGGTTTATTAAGCAAAAGTCAATTTGGCGATAATACGATGTGTGTCGAAAAGGATGATGGTACACGTGAGCCCTCTGGGCGTACTGTTTGGGAACCTATTCTTTTGTCATATAGTGACCAGAATAGAAATAAGCCGACATACGTCGATAAAAATGGTAACGCAGTTGACTATTACAAGTCGGCTCACCGCGATAGCCTGATGAGTGTAGCTAGATACATGCTTTACGAACAGGGTTTTGAAAGAACAACAGTAACACCTGGTGGTGTTGTTGGTATTGTTGATGTTCCGGATTCATCAGAAGATGACTACTATGGATATAGAATCTATCAATTAGTTATACCGTCAAAAGATAACCCTAATAAATTCGATGTGTTTATTTACGCGATTCACTTGAAAAGCTACCTTGATCATTCTGAAGACAAATATGTTTTAGTATTTAACCCATTTTTATCTGTTGAGCAGGCAATTGTATTGCGTGACACCAATAAGCATATTCTGCCATTCCGTGTAGTTATTCACGATATTGATCGACCGTTGAACAATACTCCGACTAATGATGATAGATATAATACAGAATTGTTGAAAGTAATGAAAAAATTTGGCATAAAAATTAAGTAGTACCTTACTACTAGAAAATTATCGCTGTCGTGTGATTTTTGCTACATGCCTGAGAGTTGTTCTTTGTGCTTTCAACGCGAGCGAGGTCTGTCTTCGTTTCTACTAGCGAAGGCAGTGCTGATTTTGGGATTGGTTATTTGCAGCGATTGGCCACTTTGTGGGTTTGGCTACTTTGTGGGTTTAGGTATTTGCAGCGATTGGCTACTTTAGAATTGTCTGACTGTTGGGTTGGCTACGTTCTGGGTTGTGTCGATGAAGAAAATTGCCGCAAATGGCAAAAATCTTCATTTCGATTAGAAACTTTGTGATTTTTGTGCGATAATGCGCATGCTGGTATGTAAAATTGAATGGCTTATATGACGGAGCTGATTGTATTACGGAGCTGATTGTATGACAGAATATGATTTGCCGATTTTAGAGTATGATTCCAATAAAAGTGCAGTTTTAATGCCAAATCACGATGATATTGCTGTTCAGCTACCATCTAAAGCGGTTTTTGCTTTTTTGGGCGATGAAATCGATAAGTATGCTTTAAGTAAGAAAGCTACGGTTGTAACAAATTTTGAATCTGCAACTAAAGTGTATCCGATATATGTTTTGGAAGAAAAAGTAAAGAAAAAACTAGGGGATAACGTAAGGGGAAATGTAAAGAAAAATTCAGAGGAGAATTCAGACGAAAAAGTAGGGGAGAAAGTAGGGGATAAAGCAGACGAAAAGTTAGACGAAAAGTTAGACGAAAAAGTAGGAGATAAAGTAAGAGAAAATACAAACAGTGAAGTAGTAGAAGAAACGCAAAAAATCTGCTTAGTACAGGCTCCAGTTGGCGCTCCTGCCGCTGTTCAGATCTTAGATTGGTTGATTTCTTACGGCGTTAGGGAAGTTGTTAGTGCTGGTTCTTGCGGATCGCTAGTTGATTATGCGGAAAACGTTTTTCTGGTTCCGTATAAAGCTTTAAGGGATGAGGGGACTTCTTATCATTATTTGCCTCCAAGTCGTTATGTTGATGTTTCAGAGCGTTCGAGGCGTGCTATTTTGCAAACTTTGCAGGCGCATAATTTGCCTTATCATGAAGTTAAAACGTGGACTACGGATGGATTTTTCCGTGAGACTAAGACGAAAGTTGCTAATCGTAAGCAGGAGGGATGCGCGGTTGTTGAAATGGAGTGTTCTGCTTTAGCGGCTTGTGCGCAAATGCGTGGGATTGTATGGGGTGAGATTCTTTATACTGCAGATACGTTGCACGATGTTGAAAATTACGATGAGCGTAATTGGGGCGGAGACTCTAAAGCTTATGCGCTTGAGCTTTGTATTGAAGCTGCGTTGCGTATTTGATTTTTGCGATCTAAGTAAACAAAATCAAGAACCCTTCCCCGATTTTGTTTACCAATATGCCCAATAAGTAAACAAAATCAAGAACCCTTCCCCGATTTTGTTTACCAATATGCCCAATAAGTAAACAAAATCAAGAACCCTTCCCTGATTTTGTTTACCAATATGCCCAATAAGTAAACAAAATCAAGAACCCTTCCCCGATTTTGTGTACTTATGTACCCTCTAAGTCCACAAAATCAAGAACGTTTCCCCTATTTTGTGTACTTATGTACCCTCTATGTCCACAAAATCAAGAACGTTTCCACGATTTTGTGTACTTAGTGGCGCTGTGGATGAGCGCGAAATTATTTAGCGAGAATTGCGGATACGTCTGTTGGGTATCCCATTGAGTAAGCGCGCAAAAGCCTTGAGATTACGAGTTTCGCTAGAATATTGTGCAATTCGTTATTTACTTCTTTTATAGAAGATTTTTTCAGATTGATAGATGAGGAATCTGACTTGTGAGATCCAGGCTTGTGAGATCCTGACTTGTGAGAGGAATCTGCAGTTTTGCCGCTCTTGGAGGAGTTATCTGAATTGGAGGAGTTGTCTGAATTGGCATAGTCGTAATCTGCTTCTGGAATCTCACTTTTAGCGTCATATCCAGTAAATGCAAAATTTTCGTTTAAAGCTGCAAGTTCTGTTCGCGCGCAATCCATATAGACAATTGCCTCAACTTTAAGATTCTTTCCAGTAGCAGTGTCTTTTGCTTTTTGCGAATCCAATGATTCGAATGGGAAATCATATGTTTTTTTGCGAATATCCTTGCCTTTTCCGGCAAAATGCATGAAAGTATCAGATATGCTTGCCGCGTTTTCGCCTTTTTTAAACAAATCCCGGTCTTTTTGATTTGAGGCGAGCGTTTGCAAAATAAAAGCAAGTTGATCCTCTCCAAGTGCTGCTCGCGCGATAGGGGCGTGCGTCAAACGTAAGCTTTCGTGATCGTGCGCAAATTTTCGTATAGCTTCAAACATGTGTGTTTCCGCTTCATCTGCCACGCGCGTTAAGCGATCGGATGGGGTTTGTGAAGCGTAAGATTTTTTAGAATCTGAATCGTCTGATTTATTTTTTGAATTTTCAGGATTCTCTGCAAATTCTTCAGATGAGTTTTCAGATGAGTTCTTAGACGAGGCCTCAGCAAAGTCTTTATATGAGTTTTCGGAAAAATCCTTCGTAAATTCTTCGGCAAATTCTTTGGCAAAATCGCTGTTATTTTGTATTAGTTTTACTGTTATTTGTGTGCTTTTTACTATTCCTTCAGCAAATCTACTCGGGCACTGTTCTGCGACTATTTGCCACGCTTTAGCGGTTTGTTTGAGTAATGAGTAATTTAATTGCGCGGATTTTTCTGTTTTTGAGGAAGCGCTGTTGACAGAATTGTTGGAAGCGTTGTTGGCAGAGTTTTCAGTATTGTTTTTGACGGTATTCTTGCTTTTGGCAGAGTTTTCGGTATCGTTGCTTTTATCGGTTTTTCCAGTATCACTGCTCGCGTTATTAGCGTTTTCAGAATCATTACTAGAGCTATTAGCATCTATATATTTTTGATTTTTTTGAGCTATACGATAGGCGCTCGCGCAAAGGCTAGATTTTGCTGAGGACTGTTCAAGTGCCTTTTGGTCTATTCGAACATTATTACATGCAGATAGTGAAAGTACGATTCCGCAGCAAAAGACTACTGAAATAACGGTTTTAGCTGTACTTTTTGCTTTGCGTATTGAATCCTTTAACAAAACTTTAAGTGTCTGCATAATCTAATAGAATAAGCAACGAGTGTGACCAATGCGGAGTTTTTAGATTTTCAACATCAAATGATGTCTAAAATTATCTCTTAAATAATGGAAATACTTAAAAATTATGCTTGTTTTTATAATAAAGCTGTTTAATTACGTAAATTGTATAGATTTTATGTAATTAGACTGAAAAAGTGTTGATTATAGAAATATGGCGTAATTGAAGATTTATAAATACAAATGAAAATTCATAACTACAAATAATTATAAGTGAATTATAAGTTAAATATACGAGAGGACGTGCACGATGGAATTGGATTTGGCGGGAATGCATCAGCTTGCGGCTCAGCAGGGGATTAATGCCGAAGAGCTGGACGAGGCACTCGCCGAGGCTTTACGTCTTGCATATATGAAGACTTCGCATCCTGCTAAGCATGCTCGCGTTGAATTAGATGAACGCGCTGGTACTTTTACTGTTTGGGCACGAGATGAAATACCAGGTGTTCCTACGGAAGAGAATCCTCATCCTGCCACAACTTTGGGGGAGGAATATGACGATACTCCCCATGATTTTGGACGTCTTGCCGCCGCTACAGCGCGACAGGTTATTAGCCAGATTTTCCGCAAAGCAGAAGATGACCGTGTTTTTGGAGCTTTTTCTGGTCAAAAAGGCAAGCTGATTAATGGCATTATTCAGCAAGATTCTAAGGATCCTTCGAATATACATGTTGCAGTTGGGGATGTTGAGGCAATTCTCCCACGTCGTGAGCAGGTTCCTGGTGAGCGTTATCGTCACGGTGAGCGCATTCGAGTTTACGTTGTGAATGTTGCGCGCGGCTTGCGTGGGCCTGAAATTGTTGTTTCAAGATCGCATCCTGAACTTGTTCGCCGTTTGTTTGAACGTGAAGTTCCTGAACTTGTTTCTGGAGCTGTGTCGATTATGTCTATTGCTCGTGAAGCCGGCGCTCGCACTAAGATTGCTGTCCGTGCAAATACGGACGGAGTCAATCCTAAGGGTGCTTTGATTGGTCCTGGCGGTGCTCGTGTACGCGCTGTTATGGAAAATCTTGGACAAGAAAAGATAGATATTGTTGACTGGTCTGAAGATCCAGCAAAGTTTGTAGCTGCAGCTCTTTCGCCAGCTGTTGCAACACAAGTAACTGTTGTAAGCGAAAAGAGTCAGACTGCTATTGCGTATATTCACGATGCTCAGCTTTCTTTGGCAATCGGTAAAGAAGGTCAGAATGCTCGTTTGGCTGCAAAGTTAACGGGTTGGAAGATTGGTGTCGAATCTGCTGAAGAGCATGCTAAAAAGGTTGAGGCTGCTAAGTTAGCACAAGCTGAAAATTAGGCTGATAGTCGGATTCAAAATTAGGCTGATAGGAGAATCGAAAGTTGGGTTGATATCGAATCCAACGTTTCCGGTATGCTATTAGCTGAAATCTGGGCAAGTGGCTTAAATGGCTTATTAAGTGGCTTAGCAGGTTGCTGGGTGAATGCGTTTGCTTTCATCCAGTGATAGACGAGGTACAAAATCATGGTCGCACGATGATATATCGCACGATAATACATAAAAACTCGCAATAATAAACGTGGTTGCGTGGGTTAGCGCTGCCACAGACTGAGGAGAACACTGAGTGGTAAAAAAGCGCGTGTACGAACTAGCCAAAGAATTTGGTGTAGATAGTAAAACCGTGTTGGAGCGTTTGAAGAGCATGGGAGAGTTTGTAAAATCAGCATCTTCCACTGTTGAAGCTCCTGTTGCGCGTCGTTTGAAGACAGCATTTGCTTCTGACGGCGGTAGTAATAATAGTTCCGCAACTAAGTCAGCCGGCACAAAAGTAGCTGGTTCTGGCGCTAATTCATCTTCGTCGTCTTCGTCTGCTTCGAATTCAGCATCGAATGGAGCTACGAATGAGAAGATGGATTCCGCAAAGGTTAGTTCTTCAAAAGGCGATTCTAAAAATGCGGGTGCCGATTCTGAAAAGTTCGGCGAGAAGTCTTCCGAAAAGCTTTCTGATAAGTCTTCAGAAAAGCCTGGCCACAATAGCGCTGTAAATAATTTTGCTAATTCGCAAAATTCTGCGGATAATTCTTATGCCAATAGTGGCGAGAAAAAGCCTTCCGATGCGTATAGTGGCGAGTCAGCGCAAGCAGCACACACTGCGTCTGAATCCTCTGCTCCTAAGCCAGGAGCTCACACTCACGCTCATCAAAATGCTGGGACTAACGGAACTAACGGTTCTGCTAACGGTTCTAACGGAACTAACGGTTCTGCTAACGGTGCTAACAGCTCTAATGGGAATGATCGTCGTTCGGATCGTCGTGATGGTTCGCGTTCTCAGTCGCGTAACGCAAAACAAGGCGGTCAGGGTGGCCAAGCGCAAGGTCAAAATGGCCAAGGTCAAGATCGTTCGAATCGTTCCGAGCGCTCCGATAATCGTTCTGATCGTTCGCAAATGCCTCCACGTCCTCGTCCTCATCAAGCTCATGGGGCTGGTGCAAATGCTCCTCGTCCGGGCAATAATCCATTTAGTCGTAAACAGGGCATGCGTTCTCCTACACCTGGAGATATTCCTCGTCCTCATCCAATGTCTCGTCCGGGCGAAAGCAATCGCGGTGGCAAGCCAGGTCAGGGCGGTCAAGTCCAGGGTGCTGGTAATGGCAATGGTCGCGGTCGCGGTCGCGGCGGCAAACAAGGCCAAGGCGGACAAGGAGGCCAGGGAGGTCAAGGCGGTTCAGCACGTCAAGGCCAATGGAGTGGTTCACATCGTTCGCATGCATCGGGTGGTAGTTCTCGTCAAGCTTCTTCTGAAGCACGTTTTGCAGGAGCACAAGCTGCAGCAGGATTCCAAGCAGCTGCTGCTGGAGCGCCAAATGGTGGACCATCGCGAGGCGGTCGCGGTCGTGCTGGTGCTGCAGGTGCATTCGGACGTCAGGGAGGCAAGTCTTCTAAGGCTCGTAAGAATCGTTTAGCGAAGCGTCGTGAATACGAAGAGCTTAAAGCACCAGTGATTGGTGGCGTTCGTATTCCTTCGGGTAATGGCGCTACGATTCGCTTGCGTCAGGGTGCAACTCTTTCTGATTTGGCAGAAAAGATTGATGTGAATCCAGCAGCTTTGGTAACTGTTCTTTTCCACTTGGGAGAAATGGCAACAGCTACGCAGTCCTTGGATGAGTCAACATTCCAAATCTTGGGCGAAGAAATCGGCTGGAATATCAGTATTGTTTCTGCAGAAGAAGAAGATAAGGCGCTTTTGCAGCAATTCGATATTGATTTGGACGAAGAAGAATTGCAAGAAGATGACGATTTGCAATCTCGTCCGCCTGTAGTAACTGTTATGGGTCACGTTGATCACGGTAAAACTCGCTTGCTTGATACTATTCGTAAGTCGAATGTTATTGCGCGCGAGGCCGGCGGCATTACCCAGCGTATTGGTGCTTACCAAGTCATGGTAAATCTTGAAGGTAAGCCTCGTAAGATTACATTCCTCGATACCCCAGGCCACGAAGCGTTTACTGCTATGCGTGCCCGCGGTGCTGAGCTTACAGACGTTGCAATTCTTGTTGTTGCAGCAGACGACGGCGTGATGCCTCAGACTGTTGAAGCTATTAACCACGCTCAGGCTGCTCACGTGCCAATTGTTGTGGCCGTTAACAAGATTGATGTTGAAGGCGCTAATCCTGAAAAGGTGCGTGGCCAGCTCACTGAATACGGTTTGGTTGCTGAAGAATACGGCGGCGACACTATGTTTGTGGATATTTCCGCAAAGCAGGGCACGAACGTCGATAAGCTTCTTGAAGCTGTGTTGTTGACTGCTGACGCTGAGCTTGATCCTAAGGCAAATCCAAATATGGACGCTCGCGGTGCAACTATCGAAGCTCGACTCGATAAGGGTCGTGGTGCTGTTGCTACTGTTCTTGTGCAGCAGGGTACACTTCACGTTGGCGATTCTATTGTTGCCGGCACTTCTTACGGCCGTGTGCGCGCAATGCTCGACGAAAACGGCAATCACTTGCAGGATGCGGCTCCTTCCACTCCTGTTCAGGTGCTTGGTTTGACTTCAGTTCCAACCGCTGGCGACTTGTTCTTGGTTACTTCGGATGATCGTTCTGCTCGTCAGATTGCTGAGAAGCGTGCGGCTACAGAACGTGCAGCTCAGCTTGCTAAGCGTCGCAAGGTTGTGTCTCTTGAAAGCCTTAAGGAACAGTTCGCTAAGTCTGAAGTTGATATGCTGAACATCGTTATTAAGGGCGATTCTTCTGGTTCCGTTGAGGCTTTGGAAGATTCCTTGATGAAGATTGAGGTTTCTGAAGAAGTTGGAATCCAGGTTATTCACCGCGGTGTTGGTGCAATTACTCAGAACGATGTGAACTTGGCAACTGTTGATAAGGCTGTGATTATTGGCTTCAACGTGCGTCCAAACCGTCAGGTTGCTGATTTGGCTGAACGCGAAGGCGTGGAAGTTAAGTACTACTCGGTTATTTACAAGGCAATCGAAGATATCGAAGCTGCTTTGAAAGGTATGCTTAAGCCTGAATTTGAAGAGGTTGTTACTTCTCACTCTGAGATTCGCGAAATCTTCCGCTCGTCCAAGTTCGGCAATATTGCTGGTGTTATGGTTCAAGACGGCGAAGTCAAGCGCGGTACGAAGTGCCGTATTTTGCGCGACGGCGTTGCTACTGTCAACGATCTTGAAATCTCCAGCTTGCGTCGATTCAAAGACGATGTTCAATCTGTCAAAGAGGGTTACGAAGCCGGTATTAATCTCGGTAGCTTCAATGACATTGAGCTTGGCGATATAATCGAAACCTTTGAAATGAAGCAGATTGAGCGTAAGTAATTATGGCAGGAACAAATCCTAGGGCTGCGAAAATAGCGGCGTTAATCCAGCGTGTTATTGCGTCTAATATGGAATCGCATTTGCACGATAAGCGTCTTTCTAGCGTGACTATTACGGAAGTGCGCGTTACGAACGATTTGCAGATTGCGAAAGTTTATTGGACGCAACTTGGTCACGAAGGCAAAGAGAAGGGTGAGCGTCAGCGTGCAGCCCAGGCTTTGCAGCAGGCTCACGGTAGGCTTCGCTCGCTTGTTGGTGCTAAAGCTGGCTTGCGTTTGACGCCGCAATTGCAGTTTATTTATGACGAAGTGCCAACTGAAGCGCATGAAATTGAGGATATTCTTGTTGCTGCTAGAAAACGAGATGAAGAATTAGCTAAAGCGCGTGAAAATGCTCAATATGCGGGAGATGTCGATCCGTATAAGAAGCCGCGAGAAATTGACTCTTTGGAATCTGAAGATGATGATGAATCTGAAGAGGATGAATATTCTGAGGATGAATCTTTAGAGGATGGCGCTACTTCTGAGTACGAATCTGAGGACGAATCGTTATAGGATGATTTAGAAGAATCTTAATCCGATTTTGTGGATGATTTAGCGGATGATTTGGCAGATAAATCCTGTTTTTAGGATTAATCTGAAAAATTTTCTGATTTAGGTGATGATTTTTATCGCTTTAAGTAGTATGATTCTTCTAAAACTTAAGATTCGTGAAATTTTTCCGATTCTTACTAATTAACTTATTGACAGTGGCGTCTTAAGCGAGATGGACATGAGTCTTAAGTGATATAAATCGTTTAAGACGCTGGAGTTGTTTAACCGTTTAGGGCGCGCTGTCGGTTAAGTTTATTAAGCCGTAAAAATGTTAAAGAGAGAGAAAATGCCAAAGTCTGGTTTTATTTTTGTTGATAAGCCTCAAGGCGTTACAAGCCATGACGTAGTTGATTGCGTTCGTGGCATTTTGCACACAAAGCGTGTAGGCCACGCTGGAACTCTTGATCCAATGGCAACAGGTTTGTTGATTGTCGGTTTCGGGAGTGCAACTCGTTTGCTTAATTATCTGCTTGGGCAGAATAAGACTTACGAAACGGTTATTCGTCTTGGTGAGGCGACTACCACCGATGATGCTGATGGAGATGTTATCTCGAATGAAGTTTTCGAGGATGATTTTGCATCTTCTGAAGCTGCATCGGGCGTGTCGTTTAGAAGCAAGTATTTTGGCAGAGCTTCGGTTGGCAGAGCTTCGGTTGACGGAGATTCGGTTGACTCTGAGTCGTTTGATAGTGCGTCGTTTATTGAAGAATTGCAATCCGTAATTTCCAAGCATTTTCTTGGAAGTATTATGCAAGTTCCAACTTCGTATTCCGCCGTTAAGGTTAACGGAAAACGCGCTTATGAGTTGTCTCGCGAGGGGAAGGAAGTGCATTTAGAATCTAGGAAGATTTTTATTCATGATTTTTCTGTTCTAGATGCAAAAGTAACTGAAGGCGTAAGCGGTGCGAAGGTGATTGACGTGCACGCGAATATTACTTGCTCTAGTGGAACGTATATTCGTGCGTTGGCTCGAGATTTGGGTCGTATGCTTGGAGTTGGCGGTCATTTAGTTCAATTACGACGTACTAATATTGGCTATTTCTCTGTCGACAATCCTCGAGTGCTTAAGCTTTGCGCTAAATCTAAAGAGTTTACGGATAAAAATGGCGTATTGCAAACTCGCTTGAAGGCTGCTCCCTTGGAAGATTTCGGTGCGTCGTGTTCAGGTGCGACTGGTTCTGTTGACAAATGTTCAAGTGCGCCTTGCATATCTCACTATTGCTTAACTATGTTGCAGGTCGCAAAATACGTGCTTCCTATTGTTTGCATTAATAAATCGCAAGCGGAAGATTTGCGTTTTGGGCGTTTTATCGAGTTGCCTGAAGATGCCGAAGTTCCTAATTTAGAGCTGTTCTCGAAGCCATATTTGCAGTATGAATCTCAGGATTTGGACTTGTGCGAGCAGGCTTGCAATCAAACTCAGGCTAATGCACAGACTTGCGAGCAGACTCAGGCTGAAGTTAATAATCAGGCTGAAGTTAATAATCAGACTGCAGTAAAATATCCGGCTTTAACTTATACAGTAGAGGAAGTCGATAAAACTATTAGCGAAAATAGTAATAAATCCGATATTTGTGAGTCTTCTACTAATAAATCTGGTAATATTTACGCATATAACGGATCTTCTGACTCAAAATCTGTAGTTGTTGACGTTGTTGCAATCGTAGAACCAGCGGAAAATGACAATTGTGGGAAAATCAAGCCTGTTGTGGTATTTCCGGCAGAGCAGAAGGCTGGTAAACTAGAAGCTGAGTGAAAATAGTCGTGACTTTGTATGTGGATTTTGTAAGAGTCATGATGAGTAAAAGATTGGACTTGATAGCAGGAATATGATGAAGGTCATAGATATTAGACCAGATGCAAACGGCATGATTAATTGGCCAACCTTAAGCGCCGAAAAAAAGTCAGTTGTTACAATTGGTGCATTTGATGGCATGCACCGCGGGCATCGCGAAATAATCAGCAGAACCGTGGATATTGCTCATCGCAATGGCGCTTTTTCCGTCGTTATCATGTTCAATCCTCGTCCTAGTACTGTTCACAAAAATCCAGACAAATACGATGACTTTGGCGATTCTTCTAGCGATATCCCAGCTGATGATCAAGCTTTAAGCAGTATACGTCAGCGTTTGCGTGTTATGTCTGATTTGGGCGTTGACCATGTGCTTATAGTTCGATACAGCCTAGCTTTCGCGGCTAAGTCTTATAGATTCTTCTTAGGGCAACTTGTTGGAAAGCTTGGCATGCGCGCATTAGTTCTTGGGAAGGATGCTGAGCTTGGAGCTCGTCGTGCTGGTAATATTCATACGATTGGCGAACTTGCGAGTGCGACTGGCGTTTTTGAGTTGATTGTTGTTGACGATTGCGGTCCAGGAGAAGTTCGCGTTCCAGATCCTATTGTGCGCGAAGAGCCTAAAGAAGATGGCGATCCGCATGACCCTTCGGAAGGCATGAATAAGGCTGAATATCGCGCGTGGAGCAAGGGAATTCCAAATAAAAAAGTTCGCGCGTGGAGTTCTACGAATGTTCGTTGGATGCTTGCGACTGGGCGAGTGAAGGATGCTCGTGAGGTTTTAAGTCAGCCACATAGAGTTGAGGGAACTGTTGTTCACGGAAATGAGCGCGGTCGTGAGCTTGGATATCCGACAGCTAATTTAGGTGAGTCGATTGAAGGATATATTCCAGCTGATGGCGTTTATGCTGGCTGGCTTATTGATTTAGATTCGGATGCTGTGCGTAGCGTTGGCGGATCTGATACTGAGGAGAACGATTCTTCAGATATTATTCCTACTACCAGCTTGCTTCGTCGCGATGAATTACATTTAGGTGCGCGTTCTCCGTGGCGTTGGCCGGCAGCTATTTCAATCGGATCTAAGCCTACTTTCGCTGGTGGAGATGGTGCTGGAGATTTGTCGAATGATTCCAATGGTTCCGATCCTCAAGAACATACTGTAGAGGCGTATGCTTTAACTGATGAGTGGAAAGACTTGTATGGGCATCGCGTATGCTTAGAATTCACTAATTTCTTGCGACCTCAGCATACTTTTAGCTCTGTTGACGAGTTGAAGGATACGATTAAGCGTGACGTTGAGAACGTTCGCGCTATTACAGATGCTGATTCTGAAGTATTCTGAAGTATTCTTGATTTTGTGTACTTACATGCGTTCTAAGTAAACAAATTCGGGTAAGTGTTCTTGGTTTTGTGTACTTATTGGGCGTGTTTGTAAACAAAAGCAAGAAGGGTTGCTTGGTTTTATGGAGTTTTCTGAAGTCTGATATTCGTATTTCAGACTTCTCACAACCCAAGTGCTTGCAATGCTTCACGTACTGTACGCACCTCGATTATCTCTAATCCCGGTACGCTTATCTTCTTACGCATAGGGCAGATTATGGTTCGCTTATATCCAAGTCTCGCGGCTTCACGAAGTCTTGGTTCCATTCTTGGAGCTGTGCGGACTTGTCCATTTAAGCTGATTTCGCCAATCGCGCAGGTGTTACTTTTAACAGCTTTAGTTTTAGCAGCACTAGCAAGAGCGGCAATAATTGCAAGATCGCAAGCCGGTTCTTTTGCCACTGCACCTGCAATCGTGGAAACATATAAATCCTGCGACAAAAGGTTTACGTGTCCGTGCCTATAAAGTACGGCGGTAAGCATGGCAATCCTGTTGCTATCCGCTCCAGAAACAGCTCTTCTAGGAGTCGGCAGTGCAGAATTAGTTACGAGCGCTTGTATTTCTATAGGCAAGCTTCGGTGTCCTTCTAAAGTCATCGTTACGCAAGTTCCCTCAGTTTGCGCTTCTTGAGAAGACAAAAACAGTCCAGAAGGATCCGGTACTTCCTCAATGCCTTCGCCGCTCATATCGAAACATCCAACTTCGTCTGTCGGTCCAAAACGATTTTTAACAGCTCTAAGCATGCGCAAAGCAGTCTGGCTATCGCCTTCAAACTGGCAAACCGTGTCAACCAAGTGCTCCAAAGTTCGAGGGCCCGCGATTGATCCATCTTTAGTTACGTGTCCTACTAAAAGCACTGGAATTTCATACGCTTTTGCAACGTCAATCAGTGCGCTCGCCACTTCGCGAACCTGCGTGGAACCGCCCGTAATTCCGTCTACGTCTTGGGAAACGATTGTTTGCGCTGAATCCACTATTGCTAACGTTGGCTGATATTGTTCTATAAGCGAAAGCACGGTGCCGAGATTAGTTGTTGACGCTAAAAGTAAGTAGTCGTTTAGCGCGTTAATCCTAGATGCTCTGAGTTTAACTTGTGCGGCTGATTCTTCTCCAGAAATGTACAAGACTGGGTTTGATTTGGTTTCTTGCGATCTTTTAGCTACTTTTCCAGCGGTTTCGAGGAGTAAAGTGGATTTTCCTATTCCTGGTTCTCCTGCTATTAACGTGACTGAGCCTGGAACTAATCCGCCGCCTAAAACGCGATCGAATTCAGAGAATCCGCTTGGAATGCGCATGCTATCGTCTGCGTGAATTTGCGTGATTGGCTGCGCGGATGTTGATGTGGATGCTGATTCTGATGATGCGGATGTGGCTGTGGCTGTTGATGCCGCTGTTGTTGATGTTGTTGTTGTTCTGGATTTCGCTAATGCCGATGCTGCGTATGATGTTGACGTAGATTTTGCGGATGCAATTGCCCGCGCTGGTGCAATTGCCCGCGCTTCGCGTGTTGTACGAGATAATCCGCTAACTCGCGCTTCGTGAAACTCGTTAACTGTGCCCCATTCTCCGCACTCCGGGCAGCGGCCATACCATTTTAATCCGCTCCAACCGCATTCAGAGCAGAGATAATTAGTAGTAGATTTTGCAGCCATGCTTAGACGCTATATGGCTTTCTAGACATTTTTCGGGCTAGCGGTTTATTGCGAATTGCCGTCATCGCACTGTGCGATAATACAGACATGTCATATAGTAGCAATTCGAGTATTACTCCTCATTCTCACCGTGGATTGTTTATTGTTTTAGCATCTGCTGGTTGTATTGTTATCCTCGCGTTTCTTTCGGCTTTTGTGTGGCCAGGATGGGCTTTGAATCATTCGTCTACTCAGCGTTCAAATCATGCTGTTGCGTTGCCAAAAACTCCATCTATTCCGGCAAAAAAGCTTCCTACTAACGCTACTGCGCTTTTGAAAGAAATGCCGGATAGCGTCCTTGACTTTGCAAGGGTGGATGCTTCGGCGAGTGCTACGTGGACTTCTGCGGCGCCATTAGAGGAATACACTGTTAAGTATTCCACGGGCGAATCTGGCGCTGACATTTCGGTTATTGTTGCGCAATGGCCGACTAAGGATGCGGCAAATAAGCAGTACGAGGTTTTGGCTTCAGGCTTGAAGGGCGATGATTTGGCTTCGGGAAAGATTCAAGTTTCAGGCAAAACTACCGGTAGCTATATTGTGCGCACTTCGGAAGAGGATAAGAATCAGGCAACTGTTATTTGGCAAAATGATACTGCTGTGTTCCAGGCATCTGGTTCTAAGCAGTCGGTTGAGCGATTCTATCGTAGTTTCCCGATGTGATTCGCTAAGCGTTTTGATGGGCTAAGATGTGATTAGCTAAGCGTTTTGATTTGCTAAGTTTAGATGCAGATTAAATGTGACTTAGCTGTGTTTTAGCCGTTGTTCAGCCATGTTTTAGCGTTTTGCGCGTGTTGTATTTGGGAATTATTTGATATAGTGTGCGAAAGTCGTCAAAACGGTGTAACATTAGGCAAGTTGCACACTTTACATAGGAATGGAGGCTTCAGATGGGTTCTGTCATCAAGAAGCGCCGCAAGCGGATGAGCAAGAAGAAGCACCGCAAACTGCTGCGTAAGACTCGTCACCAGCGCAAGTAATTTTCTTGCTATGCGTTGATGCGTGTCTGAACGTTTAGGCACGTAAGACTTTTTGAAGCGTCGGATTTCCGGCGCTTTTTTGTTTTCGCTTTAATACTCTCCATAAGTAAACAAATTCGGGGAAGTGTTCTTGGTTTTGTTTACTTAGAGTGCTGATATGTACCCCTTTTTCTGGACACTCGTGCAGTAATAAAAAATAGAGCCCGCGTTTGCGGACTCTATTCGTAAGGTTTTTGCGTTACTTATTTGGATTCGTAAGAGTGCGCGGACCGTTTGGATCGCCAACAATCACTGTGTCGACCATGTTCAAGAACAGGCCGTGCTCCACAACGCCAACAGTCTCAATCAAATCCTTCGCCAACTCCTGCGGATGCTCAATGCGCTCCATATGCAAATCAACCACGAAGTTGTTCTCGTCGGTGCGCACTTCCTTGCCGTCCGCATCAAGACGCAAAACTGGCTTATATCCGCGCTTTTCGAACTTACGAATCACCTGCGCGGAGCCAAACGGAATCACCTCAACAGGAAGTGGGAACTTGCCAATCGTATCAACTACCTTGCTTGCGTCAACAATCCACACAATGCGGTCGGAGTTAATAGCCACAATCTTTTCCCAAAGAAGTGCCGCGCCGCCGCCCTTAATACCGTTGAAATTCTTGTCAACTTCGTCAGAACCATCGATTGTAACGTCAATGTGATCCACTTCGTTAATGTCGAGAATCTTAATGCCGTAGCCTTCTGCCTGCTCTTGCGTGCGACGAGAAGTGGTGACTCCCGTGAAGCTCAAGCCTTCTTCCTTAACTCTGCGGCCAAGCTCGTCAACCAAGAAGCGCACTGTAGAGCCGGTGCCAAGACCAACCATCATTCCATTCTTTACAATCTTTGCGGCCTCAATGCCTGCTGCCTTTTTAAGCGCGTCTTGTTGTGCTTTATCCATTATTCCTGCTTTCTTGTTTTTGTTATTCCCGAGTTCGCCGATGAACTTCCATCGCTATTGCGGGAGAGGCATGTTATATGCGCTCGCGTACACATCATGTACACGTATAATATTAGTCTCTAGGCTGATTTTTTAACTATTTTGGTTCTCGCTGCTAGTTTTAGATTAGCTTTATCTATTTGGAAGTTGTGCGGATATAAAAAGATGTAGGATCTAATCGTAGCGTGCCATCAGGTTGCACGTATCCGCTTACGTTTATTGTGCCGGAGATATAACGCGCTTCACCGTTAAAAGTTGGGCTGGTATTTGGCGGTGGAGTGAATTGAAGTACGCCAGATACGCTTAGTCCTGGTACGGATTTTAGAATTTCTTGGGATTGTGTTTGTGTAGATTTCGTTTCGGGGGATTGTGTTTCTTGGGATTGTGTTTCTTGGGATTGTTTTTGTGCGATAGCTGTAGTTTCGTTTTCTGTAGTATCACTATCTGCAGTTACGCTATCTGTAGAGTCTGTAGTATCGTTGGTATTAGTTTCGCTAGCTTTAATTACGTTATCTGTAGTATCGCTATCTGTAGTTGAGTTAGCTTTAGTATCGCTATCTTCTATATTTTTATTAGTTAAAAGAAAATCAGGATTCGTATCCGATCCTACAGTGCGATTTTTGTGATATTCCGCGCTCGAAATTTTATTATCGAGAAGAAGATGCGCATCGTCGGGGATATCAGTGCCATTCGCGTAAGAAGAAGAAAGCAGCGATTTCCAGCCTTCTAAAGGCAAATAGCCGACCTTCATACCATCGCGACAATCCTCAGCATACCCGTGCGCCAAAGTATCAACCTTCTCGTTGCCGGCGTTTCCAGCGTGCCCCTTAACCCACACGAATTTTACGGCACCTTCGCGCTTGGTAATTTCCGCGTCAATCGCGCGAATCAGCTCGGCGTTTTTCACAGGCTCGTTTTTGGAGTTCTTCCAACCGTTCTTCTTCCAGCCGTGAATCCACGTAGTCGCGCAGTTTATAGCGTATTGCGAATCGCTTTCGATTGTTAGCGGCTCGCTTCCAGGATGCGCTCGCAAAGCCTCCAAAACCGCGCATAATTCGCCGATTTGATTCGTGCCGTTAGTGGCTCCGCCGGCATCTGCGTTTCCAGTGTGATGGTGTTCGTGGGCGTTGCCAGACGCATCGGTGTGATCTGCCCAAGCCCAACCCATTGAGCCGTTTGGATTTCCGAGCGCGGAACCATCAGTAGAAACAACAATCATGGCGAACCTTTCGAAAGTATCTATACGTGCAATTCTATAGTATCGCGATGCGCGTGACGACCTGCTTTTGCACTTAGAACGTAGTGTGCAAAAGCAACTCGGAGCGCCGAGCTTGCTTAGGGTTGAAAGTCCAGTGGACTTTCAACGCAAGCGAGGATATGACTCAGGCGGTGAGGGATAAGGATTACTAGCGCGACGACCTGCTTGAGCGCTTAAAGCGTAGCGCGCGAAAGCAATTCGGAGCGTGAGCTTGCTCAGGGTTGAAAGCACAGTGCGCTTTCAACGCAAGCTCAGCCGAGCGGCAATTAGCCGTGAGGACAGACGTTACGCTCTCGTACAGTACAGAATTTTATAATTTTCCTATGCAGTGTTGCTGAGCTCTCGGAGTTTCTCTCATCGCAAGATTTTTACATTGCTCTAAGAGAAACTTCGACAGCTCTTGGCATGTTTAGTCTTTTAATCTTCGGTTAATCACCGAGATTTTTCAATTTTTCTTCTTCATTCGATGAATCACCATCGAAGGGCTGCGAATCGACCGAGCTTAAAGCTGCATAGTGCGCTTTAAGCTCCTTCGATGAGTGAGCTGGCACAGAGAGGAAGTCCAGTGGACTTCCTCGCCAGCGAAGTGTTGAGCTGTTACTGCGTGCGCGATGGAAAGTGGCACTAAAGATCTCGTTCACTGCGAAAAATCTCAAATCTCTGCCTAACTAATAGAAGTACAGTACGCTGCACTTTGGGGACACTCATGCAGAAATAAAACTGCGCGAGGGTCGGATTTTGCTTGCCTTTGGGCACTGGTGCAGTTTCATTTTCTGAGTTAATGGCTAATGGATAGATGTGTGTGGATATGCAATAAATCACTGTATTTAGTAGTTGGCGGATGGTTGAGTGTTGTTATATTGTGGTTTGCGACACGCCCGAAGTTTATAGAACTAAAATCGTCCACGGTAAAATATTCTAAAAACATGTGTTATCTTGAATATTTTTTAACGTATTTCATGATTATTTTCATAGAAAAAGTGGTTTTCAAAAAGATTGTCAAATTCGTGAATTTTGCTTGAATTCCACCATGGGGGGGGGGTATGCTTACAGCTGTACATTGCATTGGGTTTTGATCGTACTGTTTAACGGTTTTCATGGCTGTGCTTGCAGTAAAGACATTACCTTTAGCCTTTATTTATTGTGCAAGGTCAGGGAGAGTATATAGAGCATTTAAAGGAATATTAAGGAATATTTATGAATATTCAGAAGGTTTTATTAAAAGTTTTGCGCGCGATTAGAGATTTTGTTGCTCGTCACATTGACTCTGGCGTTGCAAGAGAGTCTAAAAAGGCTTCTTGCGCCGCTTTGCGCTCAAACGCGTCCAAAAACGCGTCTAAAAATGTGTCCAAAAGCTCGTTCGTAAAATCATCTAAAAATTCGTCTCAAAAAGCGTGCGGTTCGTGCACGAGTCGAGCGTTACTTTCGTTATTTGTAGCATCTGCAACGTTGCTTGCTACTTTTGTGATTGCTCCAACTTCTGCTTTAAGCGCTGGCTCAAATACTACTGTTACTGAGAAAACTGAGGGCGAGAAGGCTGGTTCTACTAAGTCTGGTTCTGTTAAGGATGATGGTGAATCGAATAAGCAGCAGACTGAGCAGAGCGAATCTAATAATAATACTGAGCCTAATAAGAAAAATACTGGCTCTTCAAGCACTTTAACTAATAATAAGGAATCGAAGCCTGTTGAAAAGCAGCAGACCGTTAGTAACAATGGTGTCGATAAGGCTAAGTTAGCTGAGACTGCTGTAAAGAAAAACGCAAAAGACTCTAAAAAGAAAGACGCCTTTGCGGATGCTGTTAAAGGCACTGACAGAAGTGTGAAAGACGCTGGTCTCTCGGAAGAGTGTGGTAGTAAGCCTTTTAAAAAATGCTATGTTGTTAGCTACTATAATGATGAGAGTGTTGTCGATAATAATCATCCTGTTTTAATACAGCCTGGTAACACTATAACTATTAAGCCAAAATTCGAAATTAAACTTAAGGGTACTAAGAGAAAACCAGCCCCTATGCCGAGCGGCGTGTGGTTTAAATTAGAACAATATCTTAAATATCCTGTACCAAGTTGGGCGAATTTTGAAAAAGATAATGGTGCCACTAAAGTTAAGGATACTAGTAAAGATAAAACAGGCTTTGATGGTTCTGTTAAGTTGCGCCCAGGCAAATGGGATCGCGGTAGTTATAAATTTAAAGTTTATGCATATTACGAAAGCGAAAAAATATACGCTACAATAAGTGTAAAAGTTGATGTATCTGACGTGCAGAATGATTTAAAGCTGAGCTTATATGATTTTGTGAATAAGCAAGCTGGTGCTCAGATAAAAGATAATAAAATTATTATAAATCCAAAGCCTAAAGGTGTTGCCGGAGACACTACTAGCGGTACTGATAATACAGACACTTACGATCCTATTAATAAGCTTTTTATTGATTCTAAGTCGATTAAAAAGCTTGGTTTTATCTATCATCGTATGATTTGCAAAACTGGTAGTGATGATAATGCCAGTTATACGGTAGGCAGTGTTAATGGTTTGAGTCTAGGTACGCAAACTCAGTTCAAGCATAAGGAAAATAAGGACAGACCTAAACCTCCTCAAGTTGCAGATAATTCTGCTTTGTATGAAGATGATAAGTATACTGAGGAATCTCAAAGATGGATTAGTGGCACGCCTACGAAGTCTGGGACTTTTGAGTGCAGAGTGTTTGCTATTAAAAAAGATGA
The DNA here is from genome assembly GCF_049244095.1 of Gardnerella sp. KA00255. NCBI lineage: Bacteria > Bacillati > Actinomycetota > Actinomycetes > Bifidobacteriales > Bifidobacteriaceae > Gardnerella > Gardnerella sp. KA00255. The sequence continues at coordinate 508,934 of NZ_CP058374.1, read as the reverse complement.
TGAATTTAAATTAGAGCGAAACTCAGGAAACGGTAAAACTAAGGTATATTCTACAGTATTAGACGAGTTTGATACTAGAGTAGAAACTAATAAGCAATCTCTGTTTGAAAAGCCAGAACAAAACATTGTTGAAGATAAGTGGACTAATAAAGCGTCTATTAAGCAAGGCATTGACTGGGATTATAAGTCAGTTACGATTGAGGTGAAGTCGAATAAGCCTCCAGAGCCGAAGCCGCCAGAAATTGGTGATAATGATCTTACGCTGAAAGTGTATCCGTTTAAGGATTCTACAACAGCGTTGACTAGCGACAATAACAAGATTTCTGCGATGCTCGGTATGGAGCTTAAGCCGTTTGTTGATGCTACTTCTGCGGCGGATAGCACGAAGAAGATTACGTTGCGCGTGCTGTGCTCGAAGGGCGAGAAGAAGGCTGCTGCTGATGCCGGAGGTGGCGGCTCTGCTGTCGGTGACTCAAATGGCGCTACTGCTGTCGATGGTTCGTCTAGCAGTGCGAAATCTGGCTCGCAAAGTGAGCAGCCTTCTGGTTCGTCGCAAGCTGCGGAGAATCTTGAATACAAGACTTGGAGTAGCAATCTTGCCGAGCTTGGGTTGAGTGTGCCTGAGGATACGGAGCAAAATACGTGCCACTCTAATAAAGAAGGCGATAAGACTTGCGCGTCGGCTGATCCTAAGACGAATGTGGCTGCGCGAACTGATAAGGAAGTGAGCATAAAGCCGAGCATAAAGCCGAGCATAAAGCCGACTGAGGTTGGCGATTACCAGTGCGTTGTGTATGCGTTGAAGCCTGAAGCGCTTACTAAGTTTGATGATGCAATAAGCAAAGCCGCTCAATCTGGCAGCTTAACGCCTACGTTGATAAGCTCTGCGCTAACTTCTGCTACTCCTACGGCTTTTAAGGAACATAAGGATTTTGCTGCTTTTACGCTCAATATTCAATTGGCGAGTAATTTCACTTTGCCGAACACGGGCGGGCAGAGTTGGAATTTGCAGCTGGGTATTCTTGCAGCATTATTGGTGAATCTGCTGGCTGCTGGCTTTGTGGTAAGTCAAAGTGAGTGCGGCCGCAAATTAATTTTGGGAAGGTGGCGAGGCTTATGCAATCACGTATAAAGCAGTTGTATATGCATTTACTCGCGGTGCTTCGCATAAGGCGACTACGTACGCATTTGCGCATAAAGCCTTCCTGTTTCGCGCATTGTTTTATTGCGCAATCTTTCGGGATTTGGGAGCGTGATAACACAAGGTAAATGCAAAAAATTTTAAAACTTTACTCGTATGAGCATGATTAATGCAAACTAATTCTCTAGTTGCCGTAGACGGCAAATGAAAGGAGTGAACATGAAAAAGTTCACTAATAAATTCGTGGCGGCGGTTGCGTCGCTTGCGATGGCTGGCACGCTGTGCGTCGCCGGCGCTGTAACAATGTCTGGCATTGCGTGGGGTGGTCCTAATCAGTTGATTCAAACGCAACCACCTGCTCCGGCTCCGTGGGAGAATTATGCTCCTAAGAAAGGTACTATAACCATCCTTAAGTGCGTGAAGGATAAGGACGCTAAAACTCCTTCTTCTTCTACTCCTTCTTCTACTCCTTCTGGAGGTAGCGGGAAGATTATTCATCAGGGAACAAAGGTTTCTTGCCTTGCTGGTTACAAGCCGCTTGAAGGCGCTACTTTCAAATTGACTAAGGTCACTTCTGTTAAGGAAGGTGACAAGTATGTTGACTTAGATCTTAGCAAGTTTGATTCATGGCAGAAGATTGCGAAGCTTGTTACTAAGTTGAATGATCACACTATTAAAGACAGTGGTGATGATGCAGAAGTCAAGCTTGATGCTACTAACGCTATTGAGCCGAAGAACACTGATAAAAATGGTATAGCCAAGTTTGGTGATGGCAAGAATAATCTTGATCTTGGCTTGTATAAGGTTGAGGAAACTAGCGCGCCTAAGGGCTATGGTGTTTCTGACTTGCAATCCTTCTATATGACGCTTCCTTTGCCGGAGTACACCACGACTGGCAAGGAGACTAACACCAAGACGACTGTGGCTTATAACTATGATCCTATTGTGAAGCCGAAGAATAAGGATCTCTCGGCTACTATTCAGAAGGTTTACGATAAGACTAAGTTCGCTAGCGTGAAGGATAAAGTGCCTTTCACGATTACTGCAGAAGTGAACAAAGCTAAGCCTAAAGAGGGTAAGTTGACTGCTGCTAATCTTCAGGGTTATAAGGTCTTCGATGATGCTCCAACTGCTGCTTTGACAGTGAAAAAGGCTGCTGGCGCAACAACTGATCCAACTCTTGTTGATGCTGTGAAGACTGTGAAGATTGGCACAACTTCTCTTGAAAAGGGTACTTCTGCTACTGACACTAAGGATTACAGTGTCACTTTAGTGACTGATAATTCTAAACCTGAAGGTAAGGATCTTGCTCAAGGCTACACTCGTATTCTTGTAACATTTACAGATGCTGGCTTAGGTAAGATTGCTGATGCTTTGAATAATGTTCAGGAAGGCGCAGAAGCTCCTAAGGTTACGGTTGATCTCGAGTTTGAGCTTAGCGATGCTTTCAAAGGTGGTACTGCTCCTGCGGATGGTCAGACTGCAGATGACACTAGCAAGGATCAGATTATAAATAAGTCTGGCTTCTTCCAGGCTCATGAGAGTAATGAGAGCGACTTGCCACCAATCATTCCTGATAATAAGAAGGCTCAGGCGACTATTGACTTCGGTTTCCTTGATGTCCATAAGTACTACATGAAGGATGGTAAAGAGACTGATCTTTCTGGTGCTGAGTTCAGGATTTTTGCTGATAAAGATAAGGCTGATGCTTGTGCTAAAAAATTAACAGATCCTACCAAGAAAGCAGACAAGATTAAAGATTGCAAGGCTGCGTCAACTATTAGTGATGCTACTGCAAATGCTGGTGCTTCCCAACCAGCTGGCGCTGCTGCTACTGACGTACATACTGCTACAACAAACGCTGAAGGTAAGTTTACAACTCCGTACAAGACTCGCGCTGGTGAGCCGGTTTATCTTGTTGAGGTTAAAGCTCCTACGGGTTATGCGATTTCTCCTGTAGTCCACGCTGTGACTGTTGAGAAAGATAAGACTACGACTGAGCAGTTTGAGGACTTCCCACTTAAGGGTGGCGACGACGGCAAGAGCTTCTGGTTCAATCTTCCTGCAACTGGTGCTTACGGAATACTGATTTTCGCTGTCGTGGGCATGGTTCTTATTGTTGCGAGCGTGATTATGTACGTGCGCAATCGCAAGGAAGAAGAACAGCAGCAGAACGCTTGATCCGCTTTCTGAAGCTGGTCTTGTAGTCTAATAGCAAAGTGTGAGTCTAGGGTTTACTTAACTAAATCCTAGACTCATATTCATGTGGCAGAGATTTGAGATTTTTTCACATGCACTTTCTTATGCGTGCTACCAAGTAGCAGTGAGGGATAAGGATTGCTTGGTCGAGCAATATAAGAGTGGAGCGATTCTAAATAAATTTCCACATAATCCAATCCTATTAGGAATCAAAACTTAATTAAGAGTCCAAACACTAGTAGCACAAGCATAAAAACCATGTACTGTACGAGAGCGTAACGTCTGCGAGACAAGTAACCCTTATCCCTCACAGCCAGAGTCATGCCTCGCTTGCGTTGAAAGCGCACTATTCCTCACGGCTAATTGCCGTTCGGCTGATTTGGCATGTAAAGTCCACTGGACTTTACATTTGAGCCAAATCACGCTTTGAAGGAGTTTGAAATGCCTTATGCAATTTCAAGCTCAGTCAAAGAGCCTGCGATGATAGAAACTCCGAGAGCTCAGCAACATTAGGCAGAAGCTTTAAACGCTCAAGCAGGTCGTCGCGCTAGTAATACTTATTCCTCACCCACCACCCAAACTCGCACTACATAAAATAAAATTACATACATAAACATAGAAAACGGAGGAAGCATGAAATTAAACGATGTTGTTACGAAAGTATATGCTTTCTTCAAGCAGAACAAAGCAAAATCCGCTGCTCAAGCAATAGACGCAACTACTGAAACCGCATCAACTCCAACCCAAGTTCCCGAGTCAACAGCAGCCTCATCTGCATCAAAACCCGCAACAAAGCCGACGAAAAAACCAAAATCCAAACTCCGTCGCACGCTCGAGCCGATTGTTCTCGCGATTGCAGCAATTTTGTGCTTCACGTACCCGGTTGTGTCAACGTTGTGGAATAACAAGGTGTCGAAGGAAGTTTCTGTGGCTTATGATCGGCTGAGTCGTAAGCAAACTGCGAGTGCTCGCGAGAAGATTTTGGGCGCGGCTCGCCGCTATAACGCGCGGCATAAGTCGATTATTACGGCCGATCCGTACGATGGCACAACGGATTATATGAAAACGCCAGAGTATAAGGATTATGCGAAGCAGTTGGATGAGCCGATGGGGATTATGGGTATTGTGAAAATCCCGAAGATTGGCGTTAAGCTGCCGATTTATCACGGTAGTTCGCAGGAGGTTTTGGCGTATGGATCTGGGCACTTGTATGGCACGGATTTACCAGTGGGGGGTAAAACTCGTCACTCGGTGGTGACAGCGCATACTGGTTTGCCGAATGCGACCATGTTTGATGATTTAGTGGAGTTGAAGAAGGGTGATTTCTTCTACTTTGACGTGCAAGGGGGGACGCTGCGTTACAAGGTGTTCCGCATTAGCGTGGTTGATCCGCATGATATTAGGTTGCTTCAGCGCGAGAAGGGGCGCGATTTGGCGACGCTGCTTACGTGTACGCCGTATGGCGTGAATACGCAGAGGCTGTTGGTGACGGGGTATCGCGTGCTACCGGATCCGGTTTCCGCGCCGGGCGACAAGTTGCAGTGGCCGCTTTGGATGACGATGTTCGTGCTAGCGCTTATAGGGTGTTTCGTGATTCTCGCCACGATGATTATTGCCGCGGTTCGCAGGCATCGTAAGAATATTGCGCCGCATGGAAGGCATTTAAACTAACGCTGGCTATAACGCGGTGTGTGATGCGCGGTTTGTATTTTGTGACCGAGCGTTAGCGTGCTTTCGTGCGTATGTGCCGCGGTTGCATTTTGCGCTTATTATGCGCATTGTTGCGTTTGCTTTCGTGTGTATGTGCGCGGCTGCATCCGTGTTCCAATAGCAAACTGTATTTTAGGCAATAATACTAGTTGTAATTTGGGTAATTCGGATTATTTGGGTAATTGTTCGGATAGTTCGGATAGTTTGGGTTGTTATCCGGATAATTTGAGTAGTTCTGGTTATTTGGATAGTTATAATTCTGGCTATTTGGATCTACGTAGTTTGGATCCACGTAAGTCGGATTCTGGTAGTTCGGATCCACATAATTCGGGTCTACATATTGCGCATTTGCATTTGTGTAGTTTGGGTTCTGGTAGTTCGGATCTACATAGTTCGGATCCACGTAACCTTGATTTGCGTAGTTTTGATCGTTTGAATAATTGTAGTTATCGTAGTTATTGTAGTTCTGATTTGAATATTCGTAGTTTTGGTTGTTCCAATTCTGGTTATTCTGATTCATGTAGTTTGGATCCACATAGTTTGGATCCACGTAGTTTGGATCCACGTAAGGCGTATTTGCGTAAGTCGGATTTGCGCTAGTGTTATTCGCATTGTTCGCGTTCGCGCTTGGATATACATAGCTTGGATCCACGTAATTTGGATCTACGTAAGGCGGATTTGCGCTAGTGGTGTTATTAGCGTTAGTGTTATTCGCGCTTACACTAGCATTATTCGCGCTTACACTAGCATTATTCGCGCTTACACTAGCATCGTTCACGCTAGTATCGCTCGCATTATTTGCGTTTGCGTTTGTGTCCGCGTTCGTACCTCTTGTGATTGTGTTGTTTGGATCCACGTAGTTAGGGTCTACATAAGTTGGATTCGTATTAGTTGGATTCGTATTATTCGGATTCACGTAAGGCTGATTCTGATTATACGCATTCTCGCCATTTTTAGCGTCAACGTATCTTACGTTGTACATGTCGGCATACCAGTTTGCGAGATATTCGAAATCGGAAAGCTCCATCTCGCCGCGAACTTCTGCTATTCCGTTCGAAATAACATCGCTACCTTTGTTAAATAGAAAATTAACCAAATATGAGAGAACATATCTTATGGCAATAAGAGCTATAACTAATCCAATAACAACAATTACGCCTAGTCCTTGATTATCATTCATTTGAAGCTCCTTAAGATTTGATTATTTAATGATTTGACGATTTGCGAATCTTAGAATTCCGTTTTTGTGTTCACTTGGTTTCGCTTTATTGCCACTTGCGTCATTGGATCCAAGTGCAACAGCGTCTTCTCCAAGGCCGTCAAAGCAATATTCATATCAAAGCTATTCGATTTTCCAGGGGTCCATTGCAAGAACGAAAACTGATAAGCCTGCATTAATTTACCATCGTTGTAAATAGGCTCGTCTAAGTCAACCGGCGAAAATTCCCCAAGCCAATTATTGCCTTCAATCGTAATAAAACGCATCATAGTATTTCCCTCAGCTTTGGCTTTGCCGTAATATTCAGTGTTCACGATTGCATCGCAAATATCTTCAAATGGCATAGATTTTAATATGAATACTTCTGTGTATTTCGCGAAATGATGCTTGCGATCTATAATCTTTCCCTCTGATTTGAGCTTGCTTGATTCGAGTCCCATAATTATGAAATATGCAGGAACGAGTACTATAACGCCAATAATGAATATAACAAGTCTCGGATCATTATTATTCATTTTGTTCTCTCTTTACTCTCTATTAATTGATCAGTAGATTATTTTATAAATGCTACTACGCGATTCCTATATATTCCATGCTTATTTCGTGTATTTTTGCATCGGATTTTGTTTATGGTTTTGTGGCGATTTTGTTTTTCGTCGCGCTTAGTTTTGTGGACTTATATGCCTGATAAGTAAACAATTTCGGGGTAGTGTTCTTGGTTTTGTTTACCAACACGCCGGATAAGTAAACAAATTCGGGGAGGTGTTCTTGGTTTTGTTTACTTTTGGGGTGTGTAAGTAAACAAATTCGGGGGAAGCTCGCTTGTTAGCTCGCTTACTAAATTCACAATGCAATACCAAATAAATCACCCTGCCTTCGTTAGTAAAAACGAAGGCAGACCTCGCTTGCGTTGAAAGCGCACTGTGCTTTCAACTTCTAGCAAGCTCGGCGCTCCGAGTTGCCTTCGCGCGCTATATCGCATCGCTCAAGCAGGTCGTCGCGCTTAGTGCTCAGGCGATGAGTGAGAGAGGCTGGGCAAAAATGAAATTTCACAATCAAAAATGAAGTTTTTTCGGCGTGTACTATTGTGATAATAATCACAATATATAGTGGAATTGTAAATACATTATAACAATATATCGTATTTTTTTCATATATTTAAGACATGACAAGCATAGAAAATAAACATTTAATTTGTTAAAAATCTTCTGAAAAAACAGCGTTGTTTCATATTTTTTAAAATTATATTGGTTATTTGGCAAATTTTTTCAAGATGTACAAAATTCGCATAGATTACTTGAGATTTCTCGCTATCGTGGGGGTATAGGCATTAGAGGCCTTTTACCAGTAAGTGCAATTTCATATAGGGGATACAGGTATGTTATGCTCACTATCTGTAGTTGTCACGTTAGTTGGATTAGACCGCGTATTTTGCGCAATGGCGAGTTAGAAAGGTGAGAGAATGCTACCAGCTAAGTTCCGCATATTTGCGTCGTTCGTTGCTAGTCTTTTCTCTCGCGCATCCCAAGATTTAAGCGTATCCGCCGCGTCTCAAGCAGAGTGCACAACATCACCTCAAACATCATCTCAAACATCATCCAACTCGACATCACTCTCAACATCATCCCAAACTTCAGACAACCCAATAGTACGCCAAACATCCATCCGCCAAACAGCACCTCAAACATACCCCCACCCAGCATCCTGTACTTCTCGCCACCAGATATCGCACCCAGCACCAAATCCAACATCCCACTGCGCAATCCTCGCGCTCCTAATCGCCGTCGTCACACTTTTCGCAACTTTTATTATGCTCCCAACCGAAAAAGCCGGCGCATACGATATCTATTGGCGATACGGTGGCTACGGTTACCTCGCTGCCACAACCGAAGATAACAATGGCAAACCAATCAGCAAGGCATCAAATGACGCAACAACTGCAGAGCGAGACGTATATATTAATCCGCAAGTTTCCCAAGATAATAAGTCAATAACGTGGGAGATTACTTTTAATCCTAAAGGCTATAACAAAAGGGAATTAGGCTCTAGTTATGGAAAAAATTTTGCTGATGATTCTGGAATAAACCGTCCTTTTGGAACAAATCCAACATTGTATGCTTTTCTTCCAAATGGTCTTGATAAATCCTCTATAACTGTGGAACGAATTAAGTATTATTTCGACAGAGATCGTATGCAGAGAACTCATCTTCAACGCGCGCATGAAGGTTATCTCAATATTTATAATAATGCTAATTCTTGTGATTTTGGTTCTACATGTGACGGTCCTTGGAATAATAGTGTTGGTCCAGCAAGTGGAGATTTAGGTGTTGGCTCTGGCCAAATGTCGCATATAAGTTACATGAAAAATGGCATTCCAACAAAGTACTCAGTAAAAGAACTCTACGCGTGGAAAAATGAAGGAAAATTTGGAGTAGGTTTTTTCGATAAAATAAACATTAACTATGGGAAAGGTTTTGCAATTTCTCCTGAGTATCATTGGAGAATTACAGCAAAATTTGATAATAATCATTCTGCAGATGATCTCTATCGCATGCCTATAGTTGCAGGATTTACAAGTGAAAGAGATAGAAGCAAGGGTGCTGGTAATAGTCGCAAAAATAAGTTTATGATTATTGGTCCATTCGATAGTGATGGTGACGGTATACCAGATAATCTCAGTTATAGATACTCCATGCATCCTAATGACACTGATCAGATTAAGTACCCTGTGTACAGGCGCAATATGCTTAAAGATTTTTCAAAGCCAGGAAACAGTACTGCAACTGATTACGGTTGGACCGATAATGTTCCAATTACTACGTATGGAACAACTATAAACGTTAAACCTTTTTCAAAAATAATTAACTGGGGTAGTAGGGGAAACTGGAACACTAATTGGTTTGGAGATCCTAAACAAAAAGGTGGAATTTTAGATACATTTAGCCAAGATACTGAAAACCTTACAACAACAGATTTGCCTGTAAAGATTGACGAAAAACACATAGAATACAGGTTTAATGGAAAATTACCTAGTGGTGTTCGTGAAGATAACGGAACTTCTAGCGGTTGTAATGTTAGCAGGGATAAGGGTTGCGTCAAAATAGATAGGTACAGAGGTAAAGTAACATATAATCCTTTGCCTACGGATTGGAAAAGAAAAACGCGCGGACAGGACGATGGCCTGCTTACGTTTTCTATAGAAATCAAGTATCCAGCGCCTGGATCATTCAATCTTGATTATGGTAATAATCGAATTGTACGAAGTCACCCTCTCACAATTCGCGTGCTTCCTCAAGCCTCTTTGCATAGCCCTAAATACAATCAAACAGAAGCAGATTTTAACAATATTTTCAACAATGGCAAGGATAGCGAGAAGCCTTTTAACGAGGTTAAAACTTGTAATCCGGATAGTGTTTTAGTTAGTAATGCTATTGCTAAGTACGGTAAAAATTACTTCCCGAAAGATACAAAGTTTGAGTTGGCGCGTAATAATAAGCCGAAAAGGAATACGTACTATTTTGGCGGAAATGAGCCAATAGGCGATGAAACATTGTCTTGGTCGGATATTAGTAAAAATCACGAAAAAGATGGCATCGTACATTTTGCGCCAAGCAAAGTTATTCACCCGCGTGCAAATCCTTATAACACTCCTGTTATTGTAAAGTATCCAGATGGATCTACTTCTGAAGACTTGAACGCAGGCAATGTTTGCAATGGTGGAAAAACTAAGGATGACAAGCAAAAAAGCGTTGTGTATGCTCCAGTTAAAGTTACTAGGCATGATCCGATAGCAAACGATTTACACCTTGACCTTCATGAAGGCAAGGGTATGCATGATTCAAATAGTAGTGATACTGACCATAAAATGTATCGCAGATATAGCGAAAACGACTATAAAAATATACGCAAAATTGACGCAGATAAGAAGATAGTACTCGACTCGTGGTCGTGGAATGGCATTGGGAAAATTAAGTTCCGCGCTGTGTGTCACGAAGAGAATGACAACAAAAGTTTTACGGTACTTACTCCGCCTGATGGGGAGCAGAAGTTTTCTGGTTCTGGGAAGCGTGAGTCTTCTGGGAATCAAAGTTCTGCTGGTTCGGCGAATCAAAGTTATGCCGGAATAATAAATGGTCTACGCTTTACGGATTATCATTCGTGGGATCATGCCAGCGAGAGTCAGGAAAGAGAGTGTAAGAGAACTGGGAAATGCAATGTTGAGCCGTTTGTTTACAACTATTTAATTAGCGATTCGTACAATGTGCACACTTTGGAGCGTTCGCGCGCGGTAATTGATGGAAAGCCTAAGAAGAGTGGCAATTTCGAGTGCAAAGTGTGTGCGTTCCATGAAGGATCTGATTGGTTAAAAAAGTTTGATTCTGAAGCAAAGAATGCGAAAAATCATAGCAAATTGTTCGATTTTGGAGCGAATTATAATAGTGGCTCTGGCGGATCTAGCTCATCTAGTGCTGGCTCATCTGGTGGATCTGGCTCATCTAGTGCTGGCTCTAAGCGAACTGCGGAATGGGCGGATAATACTTTTAAATTTAGCGTCAAACTTAAAGACAACCAAAGATACAATCCGACTTACGTAAAAATTCCGACTGTTCGAGCAGGTGCGTTTAAAAATCAGACTGATAACAGTTCTTCGACGCCAAAGAGTTATGCGCATATCACAGTAGACGGCAAGCAAGTAACCGCTAATGGCGTTTCAGAAGATGATTTGGGCGGAGTTGAAGATGATGTTCCTTTGCCTAAAGGCACGTGGTTTAGTATTAAGCGCTTTGTTAAGGCTAGCGATATTAGTAACTCTGGATCAAAAAGTTTGCCTTGGGCGAATTTTGAAGGCGGCGAAGACAACAAAGCTGAAGGTAAGCAAGAAGCAAAAGATAAGAACGCTACCGGCAAAGGCTCCGTTACTTTTAGGCCTGATAAGTGGCAGGATGAGGGCGAGTATTGGGCAGAGGTTGTTGTGCACTACCCGGATGGAAGTTCCACGGATCAGGAGGATTCGATTAACTACGGTCACCCTGTGTACGCAAAGGTGAAGGTTACTAGACCAGCTATTGGTGACAACGATTTGCATCTTAACGTTTACAAGCAGTATGAAAATGGCAAGTTTACTGGGCCTGTAGATAGCACGAATGGAATTGTTGTTATGAAAGGCGTTGGCTTGCTGAAGGATATGGGCATTGACTCGTGGTCCACAGCCAAGCGTGAAGGTATTACGCTTAGAGCTTTGTGCAGAGACGACAGTGATGAAGTTAAAAAGAGTACAACTCATACCTGGAGTGAGAATCTCGATAATCTGTTCTTCAAGCTTAATTGGCAGAAGGCGTGGGATCATGCGGACTTCCAACAGCAGGAAACTTGCCGTAAGAGTGGTAAGAAAGGTGATGGCTGCAATCCTGAAGGTAAGTATCTTTTGTTCGATACCACTGGCGACACTATGGAGCGTGCGAGCGGAACTATCACCAGCAGCAAAGCTCCTACGAAGTCTGGCAAATATTATTGCGTTGTGCTCGCGATGAAGCTTGAGGATTTGGGTAAGTATAAGAACGCTATTAAGAATAGCAAGATTAGCGTTACTGATAATGACTTTGCTACTGCTATGGGCTTTACCGACAAGAGTGGCGTTGACTATGCTGTCAAATTCTTCCCAGTAACTGTTGTTGACAAATTCGCGCTGCCAAAGACCGGCGGAGTGAACTGGAACGTGCTGCTTGGAGCGTTTGCTGTGATTGGCACGGGCGTGATGGCGGTTGGGTTCTTCCTTGAGCAAACCAAGTGGGGGCGCGCGGTGCTTGAGATGTTGCTGCGTAAGGCGATGTTGCTGCGTAAGGCGGTGTTGTTGCGTAAGGCGATGTTGCTGCGTAAGGCAGCGATTCCCAAGGTTTTGTTGTGTAAGAAGTCGTTGCTAAATACACTGATTCGCAATGTGCAAATTAAAGATTTCATCTGCAAAACTGCCAAAAAGCTTCGCGCTTTAAGGCGACGTAGCGAAAGGCGGCGATGCTGATGAAAAAATTTGCACGCAATCCTGCTGGCTGGTTAGTCGCAAGACATAACTGACTGCAAGCTTGCGTTGCGATTCTCGCTAAAACTTGTTGCGCAATGCTATGCGAAACACAAGGTGCAATGTGACGCACAATGTGACGCGCAATGTTATGCGCAACATAAAGCGAAACACAAAATAAACAAAACAATAAACAAAACAATAAATAAAACACGAAATACAACACTAAACAATAAAAAATACAACACTAAACATTAAAAAATAAACGTATTTTCCTCAAACCCTGCCCTTAAAGGGCACCGAACAAAGGAGAAGAAAGTGAATAAATTCACTAAACAATGCGTGGCTGCATTCGCCTCGCTCGCAATGGCTGGCACGCTGTGCGTCGCTGGCGCCGTGGTGGTTGGTAACTCTGCTTGGGCGGCTGACACCTGCAATAATCAAGCACCTTGGAATACTGCATGCAAGGCGCAAAAGGGCAAAATCACTATTAACAAGAAGGATTCATCTGACGGTAATAAGCCTTTGAATGGTGCAATTTTTACAATTCAAAAGGTTACTCTTATTAAGAGTGATAATGACCCTACGGGCCTTAGTGTAGATTTAACTTCTTTTGACGGATGGACTAAGCTTGCTGCTAAAGTAAAGCAGCTTAATTCCACGCCTCTTGATGAAACAAAACTTATATTGGGTGATGTGAAAGAAAAGACCACCGAAGGTCAGGGTCAAGCTGTCTTTGATAACGTTGATTTAGGCTTATATTTGGTAAAGGAAAAGTCTGCTCCTACTAATTATGCTACTGATGTGAAGCCATTCTTCATGACAGTTCCTGAGATTACACGTGCAAAGGAATCTACTAGCAACACTTATACATATGAAGTGTCAGTTGATCCTAAGAACAACAACGTTAAGGATAATGTAACCAAGACTGCTGATAGTGGAAAGATTGTTGGTGCTGGTGACACATTGCCTTACACCATTACTGCAAAAGTTAATAAGAAAAAATCTGATGCTGCTGACAGTGATAAAGGAATTACAAAGGATGAGCTTAAGGGTTTTGCTGTCTTCGATGATGCTGTAACTGATGCATATGAATCTGTAGATACTGGCGTCGTTAAAGAAGTTAGTATTGGTGATAGTAAACTTGAAAATTCAAATGGTAAAACCTATTACAATGTTGAAAAAGAAAGTCATGATAATTCTAAATCAGATAGCCCAGAAGCGGATCGTACTCGCATCAAGGTTACATTTACACAAGATGGTCTTGAAAAAATTGCAACTGCTGTAAATGATGCCAATAATGCTGATGTTAGCGTAAAGGTTAAGTTGGAACTTAAGCTAAAAAATGATCTTTCTAATTTCACTGGTAGTGATAAGAAATTAACTAACAAGTCTGGATTTGTTCCAGGTCATGGCGATGGCGTCCCTGACAAGATAATTCCTGGAGGAAGTGCGGATAACGAGTTCCGTAAATTCCATATCTTGAAGGTTAATGGAACTGATTCGAATAAAACTATAAAAGATGCAGAATTCAAAGCATTCGCTGGTGATGAAGGCGAAGCATCTAAAGAAATAGCTCAGAAGTGTGCGAATGATCCTACTGGGGATAATTGCAATTCTGCTCTTAGTGGATTTGGAACTAAGAAAACTGGTGATAGTGGCACTACAGATGATTATTCTGCCAAGGTTGGTCAGACGTTCTACCTTGTTGAGGTTAAGGCTCCAGAAGGATTTGTTCGCTCTACTAAGGTTTATGAAGTTAAATTGGAGACCGCTGCAAATAATGCTCAAGCTCAAGTGGTTACCATAGAAAACGTCCCAACTAAGGACAATGTATCCTGGTTCAAACTTCCAAAGACTGGTGCTTATGGCGTGATTATCTTCGCGTTGGCTGGCATGTGCTTGGTTGCTGTTGGAATGTTCATATTCTTGCGCAATCGCAAGAATGATGAGGAGCAGCAGGCTGCCTGATTGATGGCAGTGTGATTGCTGGTCGCGTGATCGATTGGCTGCCTGATTGATTGGCTGCCTGATTGATGGCATAAATATTGGAGCTGGGACGACTTGTTGCTCTCGGCTCCAATATTCATGTGCTTTAAGCGCTCATGCAAGTCGATTTGCTAGATCTAGTGAGGGTTTGGTTGGAATCTGCTTTGCTACCAAGTAGGCAGAGATTTGAGATTTTTCGCCCATGTGTGCATACCAAGTAGTAGTGAGGGATAAGGATTGCTTGGTCGAGCAATATAAGAGTGGAGCGATTCTAAACAGACTTTCACATAATCCAATCCTATTGGGAATCAAAACTTAACTAAGAATCCAAACACTAGTAGCACAAGCATTAAAAACCATGTACTGTACGAGAGCGTAACGTCTGCGAGACAAGTAATCCTTATTCCTCACCGCCACAGCCATATCTTCGCTTGCGTTGAAAGTCCAGTGGACTTTCAGCTTGAGTTTCGTAAGCGAGCTAGCGAGCAAAAAATAAATAAATCATAAATCAAATCTAAATCCAACGAAACGAGGAAGCATGAAATTAAACGATGTTGTTACGAAAGTATATGCTTTCTTCAAGCAGAACAAAGCAAAATCCTCTGCTCAAGCAATAGACGCAACTACTGAAACCGTCTCGACTCCAACCCAAGCCTCATCCGCAGCGAAATCCCAAACAAAGCCAACGAAAAAACCAAAATCCAAGCTCCGCCGCATCATCGAGCCAATCGCATTCGTGCTGGCAGGAATTTTGTGCTTTACGTATCCTGTTGCGTCAACGCTTTGGAATAATCGCGTATCTAAGGAAATTTCTAACGCATACGACAAATATAACCACAGTCAGGCTAGTGAAGTTCGCCGTGCGCACATTCGTGCCGCAAAGCTTTACAATAAAACGCGCGAAAGCAAGCTTGCTACGGATCCGTATGGTTCGGATGGTCAAAAGGATATAGCTAATACGCCTGAGTACAAGCGCTATCTCAAGGCGCTTGATGAGCCGATGGGCATTATAGGCATCGTAAAAATTCCAAAAATTGGTGTAAAACTTCCTGTTTATCACGGTAGTTCGCAAAAGGTTTTGGCGCATGGTGCTGGTCATTTGTATGGCACGGATTTGCCGGTTGGGGGTAAGAATCGTCATTCTGTTGTGACGGCGCACACTGGTCTTGCCGATGCCACAATGTTTGATGATTTGGTGGATTTAAAGAAGGGCGACTTTTTCTATTTTGACGTGCAAGGCGAGACTTTGCGATACAAAGTGTCCAGAATCAATGTGGTTGAGCCGCACGATATAAGCTTGCTTCAGCGTGAAAAGGGGAGCGATTTAGCGACTCTGCTTACCTGTACCCCGTATGGTGTGAACTCGCATAGGCTTTTGGTGACAGGGTATCGCGTGCTGCCGGATCTCGTGAAGCCGCCGGAGGATCGCGTGCAATGGCCGCTTTGGATGACGCTATTCGTGATTGCAATGGCGTTCTGCACGTCTATTCTCGTAGCGATGATCGTGATTACAATACGCAATCGCCGTCGTAACAAGCTTTTGCGCGCCAAGCATCTAATTGTGTGGCTGTAAGCGTGATTTGGCTTAATTGTGAAGCACAGTGCGCTTTCAACGCGAGCGAGGTTTGCCTGAGTCAGTAAAGACGAAGGCAGGGCAGATTTTGCTTATCTTTTGACACTGGCGCAGTATGGTTTCTGCACTAGGGTCAGATTTTGCCTATCTTAAGACACTGGTGCAGTACGCGTTCTGCACCAGTGTCCTTGATTGGTGAATTTGACGCTCGAGTGTGTCGTCGCGCTCAGTTTTGTGGACTTATATGCCTGATAAGTAAACAAAATCGGGGAGGTGTTCTTGGTTTTGTTTACTTTTGGGGTGTGTAAGTAAACAATTTCGGGGTAGTGTTCTTGGTTTTGTTTACTTATTGGGTGTGTAAGTAAACAAAATCGGGGGAAGCTCGCTTAATTTAGCTACTTCATAAATATGGCATCTGACTTTAACTTTAGAAAGTAGACGCGTAGACTTCGGCGATAGCAGACTCGTCCATATGCATGTACGAATTCTTCAAAAGTCGCTGCTGCTCCTTAACAACGCTTGCAGCCCAGCTTTGAATCATATCTTCGCTCATGCCATACTCGTGAAGCTTGTGCTTAGGAAGAATCGTGTTAAGCACTTCGTCGAGCTTGTCTAATACGTCTGATTTCTGGCATTCGAGAATATTGGCCATAAAGTCGAAAAGCTTCGAAAGCTCAGTATTTTCGTTATTTGCAGTATTTTCTGCACAATCGCTGTTTTCCGCATCATGCTTAGCATAGTAGCGCAAAACGCTTGTAAGAAGAGCAGCATTCGTCTCGCCGTGAGCAACGTGGAAAGTGCCGCCAAGCGGATAAGCCATAGCGTGCACGCAACCGCAACCAGCATTACCAAACGCAATTCCAGCGTAAAGACTTGCAGAAACCAAATCGCTTACAACTTGACTTTTTGCACTGATGCCTTCTTTAACAACTCGCATATAACTTTGCAAAATAAGTCCGCAAGCCTTGTAACTAAACATTTTCGTGAGGTCGGTTGCAATAGGGGAGAGAGCAGATTCAATCGAATGCGTAAGAGCATCGATAGAGCTGGTTGCAAAAACGTAATCCGGTAGGCTCTTTAACAATTCTGGAATAAGAACCGCGTCCGTAGCGTAGCAAGCATCGTTCGCCAAACCCTTTTTCGTATTGCGTTTGGTAAGAGAGAACACTGCGACGTTCGTAACTTCGGAACCAGTGCCGCAAGTAGTTGGAACAAGAATAAGATCCGCGCCTTTTTGCGCAGGAATCTTGCCGTCGACCAAATCTTCAAGCGGGCTTGTTTGCTTCAAAGCACAAACCTTGGAAATGTCCAAAACAGTGCCGCCGCCAATGCCAATCACGCGCTTTGGAGTTGTGTGAATGTCACTAACGATTGCATCAACCATTGCGTCGCTCGGCTCACCCTTGCCGTAGTTTTCCTGGAAAATCACATTGCAATCAAGGTTCAAGCTGCCAAAATAAGGCTCCCAAATGTACTGGTTCGTGATAACCAAATCACCCTTGCCAAGCTTGAACTCTTGCGCAAAATCGCGCGTATTTTCAAATTTGTGAATAGTCGGCTTAATAGAGAGCTGCTTCATCCTAGACTCCTTTGTTTTAATCTGCAGGTTTCACGCTAATAGGCGCGTTTTGGTTCGCGATTTGTGCGCGGATGATTAAAAAACCAAGCAACTGCTCCATTATAGAACAAATTGCTTGGTTAATAAACGCGATTTAAGCTAATCATAAGCTAATCATAAGCTAATCAGCAAAAAGCGATTCAGCCTAAGCTAATCAGAAAAGTCTAATCAGCCCTTCAACAAAGCCGTGTAAGCTGCCATCGTAATGTAGTTGTATGGCTGGTTGAAGTGAGGCATAAAGAAGATATCGCACAAAGCAAGTTCCTTAATCGTGACCTTCTTTTGAATGGCAAGTGAGAACAGGTGGATTGCTGCAGACATATCGTAGTTAGACGCTAACTGGCATCCAACAATCACCTTGGTGTCTTTCTTATAAACAATGCGAATCTTCACCTTTGGATTCTCAACTTCCATAAACGCAGGCTTTTGAGTATCCTCAAAATCAACGTAATCAACGTCCATGCCTTCTTTTTGAGCGGCAGTCAAGCTCAAACCAGTGCAAACAAGCTTGTAATCGTAAATCATCATTGCACTGGAGCCTTGCACGCCCTCTGTTTCTACAGGAGTTCCGCAAACGTTGTGGCCTGCAATCAAGCCGCTTCGAACGGCATTAGTAGCGAGCGCAATGTAGTTTACGCGGCTTCGAGCGTTGTCGTAGATTGTAGCGCAATCGCCAATAGCGTACACGTCTGGGTCGGAAGTTTGCTGCTTCTTGTCAACTAGGAAAGCGCCATTTTCGTATTGCTTTAAGTGATCTTTTCCAAGAGCAACATTCGGGTGGAATCCAATAGCGCAAATCACCATGTCTGCGTCGTAAGTGCCCTTGCTGGTTTTAACAGCCTTGACTTCAGTATCTCCAACAATCTCTTCAACAGTTTGACCAAGCTCAAACTTAATGCCTTTATCTTCCATAATTCTCTTCAAATTATCGGAAAACTCTGGGTCAAAGTAGCCGTTAAGAATATGGTCTTCCATGTCAATGAGAGTCACGTTCTTGCCAAGGCGCTTAAAAGCTTCCGCAAGTTCCACGCCAATGTATCCGCCGCCAAGAACCACAACGTTATTAAAATCGCGCTCTTGAAGCTTAGCAATAACAGTTTGCGCGTTCTGGAAAAGCTTTACCATTTGCACGTTTTCCAGATCAATGCCTTTAATGCGTGGCTTGTTTGGAAGGCTGCCAGTAGCTAAAACGAGTTTATCGTAAGAATCGTGAATAACAGTGCCGTCTTTAAGTTCGACTGTTACTTCTTTCTTTGCGTAATCAATGTCTAGAACTTTGCTTTCAAGATTTACTTTTGCGCCCTTTTTAACGAAATCTTCTGGCTTCTGGTAGAACAGACCATCGCTGCTTTGAATCTGCTTGCCAATCCACAAAGCCATGCCGCAACCAAGGAAGGAAATATTGCTATTCTGATCGTAAATTGTAAGATCGTTTCCTGGGTAGCTCAAAATGGTGTTAGCGCAGGCAGTGCCAGCATGATTTGCGCCAATCTGAATAATCTTGGTCATCGGTAATCTCTTTTCGTCGTTGAATCTAGTTTTAATTTTGTTTATTTCTGTTGAATTCTGCTGAAATTAATTTAATTTAGTTTAATTTAGTTTAATTTAATTCCGCTAAATTCTGTTGAAATTATTGTATGTGCTTCAACTGCTTTGTTTAATTCACGCTGCAGCGTGATTGCACATCTAGCGCACAATCTTATTACATGAATGTGAGTCTTACCAATTTTGATTTTGTGCGTGTTGTGGGGAGTGTGTGGTTATTTCACAATATGACTATCACTAATCTTTTTGCGAACATGAATTACGTAGTAGAATCCTGAAGTTTGTATACTGTTTATATACAGTGACATTCACATATGTACAGTTTTTTTATGATGCGCTTTAATGTTTTGAAAAAGTGAGAGTTATATGAAGTGGTATTGAAGTTGTGCTGCAAGTAATTACGGATGATTGCAAGTGATTGCTAGTAGAATAAGTTAAAATGCTGCAGATTTAAGGAGAAACATGAGAAGAGAATTTTCATTTTCAGATGCTAGGAATCTGATAAGGCTGCATAAAGATTTGCAATACAATCTTGTTTCTTTAAATAATAAACAAGATGAGGCTAGGGCGCTTCTTGAGCATGTTGCACAAAAATATATATCTAATCAAGCTATCAGAATGGCAAAAAATGTTTCGATTGTAGAAGTTAATCGTGAGAAAAAAGGTATAAGAGTATCAATTCTTAAGAATGCTGGTTTTAATAATTTTGCTGATGTATTTAAAGCATCAGTGTATGAATTATCGGCTATTAGAGGTATTAGCGAGAATGGTGCAATTGAAATAAAAAGAATTGTCAATGAAACTGTAGAAGAATTAAAAAAGAGAGTTAAACTGAAGCTTAGTTTAAGCAATAAAAGCAAAGATGTAGAAGATATCATTCGCTTTGCTTTTCTTTATAGGTATACTAGTCGGTTTACGAAGGTTAGTAATAATTTAGCTGATAAGTATTTTCCCGTTATAGAGTCAGCTGTCGAACAAGCTAAACCGGCAAAAGGGTTTTTGAGATGGGCTTTTGCGTCAAATGAAAATAGACAGCGCGCAATTGAAGCTTGTAGGTTGCTTAGTGATATATTAGCTGGTGAATATGGTCAACAAGCTCATCTTTCTTTAGAAAATTTAGATAAGATACGTAATTTTAGCTGTGATCCGTGGGATGAATTACAGAAGAATCCGATTCAATGTGCGAATGTTATTGAAGATCTTGTTCCGTGGCTATTGGGAAGTGTTGACGATTTTTATGGTTTACCTGAAGGGCTTGCTGGCGAAGTTAAGAAACAGCCTATATTGTCAGATGGTTTATCATGTCAGCTTAGACGATACCAACAATTGGGTGTGAAATATATCCTTCACCAAAAAAGAGTGTTGCTTGGTGATGAAATGGGACTTGGTAAAACTGTTCAAGCTATTGCTTCAATGGTTTCTTTAAGAAATGAAGGTGGTACTCATTTCATTGTCATATGTCCTGCAAGCATTATTGTGAATTGGTGCAAGGAAATTAAAAGATTTAGTAATTTAAGAGTAGTTAAGGTGCATGGTTCTCAAAGAGATAGAGAATTTGCGTTAAAAGATTGGATAAGCAATGGTGGTGTTGCTGTTACAACTTATGAAATGACATCATATTTTAACCTACCAGATAATTTTGAATTCTCAATGATTACTGTAGATGAAGCTCACTATATAAAAAATCCAGAAACAAAACGCTATCAGAATACAAAATTAATTCTTAATCATGCTAACAATATTCTTTTTATGACAGGAACTGCTCTTGAAAATAAAGTTAGTGAAATGGTGAGACTTATAAAATTATTGCAACCGGATATTGCTGCCGAAATTGCTGGTACAAGAAGTTTCGTTCTTTCAGATCTTTTTAAAGAGAAAATAGCTCCTGTTTATTACCGTAGAAAACGAGAAGATGTTTTATTTGAACTTCCTGAGTTAATTGAGAATAAATCTTGGTGCCAGCTTAATACAGAAGAAGAATCTGAATACGAAAAAGCTTTGATGAGTGGTAATTTCCATGCTATTAGGCGAGTTTCGTGGAATGTTGATGATATGCGTAACTCAAGTAAGGCAAAACTATTAAAGGAAATAGTCGAAGAAGCAGAATTAGAGGAGAGAAAAGTACTTATTTTTTCTTTCTATTTGGATACTTTGCATAAAGTAGTTGATGTGTTCTCAAACAAGTGCATTGGTTTGATAAATGGTTCGGTTTCACCAGAAAGACGAATAAAGATTATTGAAGAATTTGATAATGCACCAGCTGGAAGTGTGTTGGTGTCTCAAATCATGTCTGGTGGTACCGGTCTTAATATTCAATCCGCCAGTGTGGTAGTTATATGTGAGCCTCAGCTTAAACCGTCTACTGAGAATCAAGCAATTTCCAGAGCATATCGTATGGGTCAATCTATGGATGTGATTGTCTATCATCTTTTAGCTGAAAAAACTATTGATGAAGGAATTACAAAAGTCCTTGAAAATAAACAGGAAATCTTTAATAGATTTGCTGATGAATCTGTTGCGGCTCAAAAAGTTGAAATTGATGAGAAAACATTAGGAAAACTCGTTGATGATGAAGTTAATCGTATTAGTAAGAACAAGGATAATGTAAAAGATGTTTCCGAAGAAATCGAAAGTAAGGTCGAAAACAATACTAAGACTGAATTAGTATAAGTATTTATTTTCTACGCTCGCTCAAGCACGCGTTCAATAGCGTTATTTTGCGAAAGAAGATACACGCAATACTGGTTCATGCTTATGCCTTCGGCTTGAGATTGCTCAGCCAATTGCCTATGTAATTCTTTAGGAAGGCGCAGTTTGAACTGGCCAGAATAGTCATTCAGCTCATGGTAAGACGGCTCTTTTATGTTGATTTTGCTTTCAAGAGCTGCTTCAAACCAAGCATGCTTAGCGTCCTGCGCATTTGCTGCTGCTTCCTGTTCGGAGTCTCCTGAACTTATGCATCCTGGCAAATCAGGGTAGTAGGACACAAATCCACCTTCATCCGGATCTTTCACAATTTCCAGCTTATACGGTAGTGACATGTAGTAGCTGAGTGTTTTATTTGTTAGTGTTTTTATCATATCCAATTTCCTACTTTTTACTATTTTTCTTCTTCGTCTGCTGCTTCTACTACAGCTTTCACCATTTCTACGTATATCTTTTTTATTGGTTCATGTTTTGGAATTGTTATCGGGTTTGCGTGTTCTTTGCGAAAAGTATAATGGCTACTTCCGCTTCGTGGATTGCACATTTCATATCCGTAAGATTCTAATACTTTTCTCAATTCATCAAATCGCATATCTTTGGATATGCTGAGTATTCTTCTAAGTAATTTGTCCCATTGTGACATTTAACTCCCCATTAAAATAGCGTATTTGTTGTGTTTATAAAAGTATAAGTGGTGTTATATGTGGTGTCAATGGCTGCGCTCTTTTATGTTTAGATTTAATTAGTAAATCGTTAATTGATGTAAACTTAATACTAGATTTATTCTGTGGATGATTAAGCTTTGCAAATAGATAGGTGGTTGTATAGATGGCTGATAAAAATGCGGCGAATATAGGTTTTGAAAAGCAATTATGGGATGCTGCATGCGTGTTGTGGGGTCATATTCCTGCTGCTGAATATCGCAAAGTAATTATTGGCTTAATTTTTTTGAGGTATGTTTCTACTGCATTCGAGAAGCGTTATAAAGAACTTGTAGAAGAAAATGATGGTTTTGAAAATGATCGTGACGAGTATCTTGCTGATAATATTTTCTATGTTCCAGAAAATGCAAGATGGAATGTAATTGCTTCTGCAGCACATACTCCTGAAATTGGCAAAGTCATCGATAATGCAATGGTTGCTATTGAGCAAGAAAATAAGAGCCTTAAGAACGTATTGCCGAAAAATTATGCAAATCCTGATTTGGATAAGCAGGTTCTTGGTGATGTTGTTGATATTTTTACAAATAGTATTGATATGAGCGGTAATGGACTTGATGAAGACATTATTGGAAGAACTTATGAGTATTGCATAGCACAATTTGCAGCTGTAGAAGGTAAAGATGGTGGAGAATTCTATACTCCGTCTAGCATTGTAAAAACCTTAGTTTCTGTATTAAAGCCGTTTGATAATTGCCGCGTGTATGATTGCTGCTGCGGTAGTGGTGGCATGTTTGTTCAGTCTGAGAAGTTTATTGAGGCTCACAGTCATCGCCGTGGAACTATTTCTGTTTATGGACAAGAAGCTAATCCAGATACGTGGAAGATGGCTAAAATCAATATGGCTATTCGTGGTATTGATGCTGATTTAGGACCGTATCAGGCAGATACTTTTACTAATGATTTGCATCCTACTTTGAAAGCTGATTTTATTCTTGCTAACCCTCCTTTCAATTATCATCCATGGAATCAAGAAAAACTACTTGATGATGTTCGTTGGAAGTATGGAGTTCCTCCTGCAGGAAACGCTAATTACGCTTGGATTCAGCATATGATTCATCATCTTGCTCCAAATGGGAAAATTGGTCTTGTTCTTGCTAATGGTGCTTTGTCTACATCGACTACTTCAGAATTCGACATACGAAAGAAAATTATTGAAGATGACTTAATAGAAGGCATTATTGCTATGCCGACTCAGCTTTTCTACAGCGTTACTATACCAGTTACATTGTGGTTTATTACGAAGAATAAGAAGCAGACTGGTAAAACTGTTTTTATTGATGCTAGGAATATGGGTCATATGATTGACCGTAAGCATAGGGATCTTTCAGATGACGATATACAAAAATTATCCAACACGTTTGAAGCTTTTCAAAATGGAACTTTAGAAGATGTTAAAGGTTTTTGCAAAGTAGCAACAACAGAAGGTATAGCTAATCAAGATTACATTCTTACTCCAGGAAGATATGTTGGTATTGAAGAGAAGGATGATGACGGAGAGCCATTTGAAGAGAAGATGACGAGGCTTACTTCTGAACTTTCAGAAATGTTTGCAAAATCGCATGAATTAGAGGCTGAAATCAAGAAGAATTTGGGGGCAATTGGGTATGAGATATAAGCTTTCAGACATCTGCGAGTATGCAAAAGAAAAAATAAAGATATCAGCTCTTGATGAGAATACCTATATTTCGACAGAAAATATGCTACCAAATAAGAGTGGTATAACTCAAGCGGCTTCAATTCCCACACAGGAGCAGACACAGGCTTTTGTGAAGAATGATGTACTGGTCTCGAATATTCGACCATATTTTAAGAAGATATGGTATGCGACTTTCGATGGAGGATGCTCAAACGATGTTCTTGTATTTAGGGCTAAGGGTGTAATAAACAGTCAGTTCCTGCACTATGCACTGGCTGATGATTCATTTTTCAATTATGCGATAGCTACATCAAGAGGGACAAAGATGCCGCGTGGTGATAAAAAAGCCATCATGGAATATGAAGTGCCAAAATTCTCATATGAGGATCAAAACAAAGTTGTAAATATCTTAAAATCATTAGATGACAAGATTGAACTGAATAATAAGATAAACAAGAATTTAGAAGAGCAAGCACAGGCAATATATAAGCAGATGTTCATTGATAATGCAAGCTCAGAATGGACAAAAGGCACATTGAGCGATATAGCCAATATTACAATGGGACAGTCCCCAAGTGGCAGTAGCTATAACGAACATGGTAATGGCATAATTTTCTTCCAAGGTCGAGCCGAATTTGGTTTCAGATTTCCAACTGTTCGCCTCTATACAACTGAACCGAAGCGAATGGCTTGTGCTAATGACACTTTAATGAGTGTTCGAGCACCTGTCGGTGACCTAAATGTTGCTCATACTGATTGTTGTATCGGTCGAGGACTTGCAGCTATTCACTCAAAGAATAATCATCAATCTTTCGTGCTTTACACAATGTTCTCCTTAAAAAAACAGTTAGGTGTTTTTAATGGAGAGGGTACTGTGTTTGGCTCAATTAACAGAAATTCACTGAACGAAATGCCACTCGTTATACCATCAAATGAAAAGCTTGAAGAATTTGAAGTACTAGTTGCTCCAATGGATGCCACTATTCGCAACAATTACGATGAAATTTGTCGTTTAGAACAACTTCGAGATACGTTATTACCTAAAATAATGACCGGTGAACTCGATGTCTCCAACATCGACCTTTAAGCCACTAAATTCTTGTTTAACGCACAGCCATAACTCTTGCGAGTGACGAGAGTTAAAATAGGGATTGCCACTCCGTAGTCTTTCTCTACGATAGAAAAGGAGAATAGACTATGAAACAGAAAGTAATCAATGAGGTTATGCAAGGCATGCTCGGCTGCCTCAACAATATGCAGTTAGAAAAGCTGCAAGAAGTCCTGGAACACGCATTGTTCCATAAGGAAGTAAGTGAAACAGAGGAAGAAGCTAATGCGGAGCTAACAAATGAACAGTTTCTGAATAATTTTCTCGCAGCCAAGCGGATCGAGGGATGCTCTGAAAAGTCGTTAACTTACTATCGGGCAACAATTGAATGTATGACAACAAGAATTAAAAAGAATGTCAGAGAGCTGGAAACAGATGATCTGCGTACATATTTGACAGAATATCAGCATGAGAAAAACTCAAGCAAGGTTACTGTGGACAATATTAGAAGAATTCTATCGAGCTTCTTCTCTTGGTTGGAGGATGAGAATTATATTCTAAAGAGTCCGGCACGTCGTATCCATAAGGTTAAAGCGGCTTTAACTATCAAAGAAACATACACCGATGAAGCCTTGGAGAAAATGCGCGATAATTGCGAAGAAGCAAGAGATCTGGCACTTATAGATATGCTTACCTCAACGGGAATGCGTGTTGGAGAACTGGTTCTCCTTAACAGAGATGATATCAACTTTGAAGAGCGAGAATGTGTGGTGTTCGGTAAAGGCAGTAAGGAACGAATGGTGTACTTTGATGCACGAACGAAGATTCATTTGCTTAACTACTTGCAAGAACGCACTGATGATAATCCGGCACTATTCGTCACTTTGCGTTCTCCGCATGAGAGAATTAAAATTGGTGGCATAGAATCACGCTTGCGTGAAATGGGTAAACATCTGGATATTCCGAAAGTTCATCCACATAAGTTCCGCTGCACGCTTGCTACGATGGCGATTGACAAAGGTATGCCGATCGAACAATTGCAACAACTGCTTGGCCATAAGCGGATCGATACTACACTGCAATATGCGATGGTGAAACAAAGCAATGTAAAATTGGCACATAGGAAATATATAGGATAGAGAGGAAAAACTATGGTTGAATGGAGAACCACTACCTTGGAAGAATGTACTGATATTTTGGGGGACGGACTACACGGAACACCTAAATATACAGAAAATGGAGAATACGCATTTGTTAATGGGAATAACCTCGTAGATGGTGAAATACTAATAAAAAAAGAAACAAAAAGAGTTGATTATAGCCAATATGAAAAGTATAAGAAACCATTAACAAATAGAACAATTCTAGTTTCCATAAACGGAACTTTGGGTAATGTTGGCGTATATGACTCAGAAAAAATAATTCTTGGAAAAAGCGCCTGCTATTTTAATGTTAAAGAATCTGTAGACAAAGATTTTATATATTATATCGTTTCCTCGCCGACATTTAAGCAGTATCTTGAGAGCAATGCAACAGGAACAACAATAAAAAATATTTCCTTAAAGCAAATGAGGGAGTACACATTTGAGTTGCCAGAAATTGGTGAACAAAAGAGAATATCTTCCGTTTTACGAAAAACAGATGAAAAGATTAAAAACAACAGAGCAATAAACAAGAATTTAGCGGCTTAAATTTCAACCTCGGACACATCAATTTCACCAGACATTAAGCAAGGAAGCAAAGTATCTCGTATCTCTACTAGGCGAGTATTTTCTGCTCGTAATGATATTTGAGTTTCAATTAACGGGAAAACTAAATCATTAAATTTTTTCCTTGTTTCAACAGGTGGTTCAACTATTTCAATCTTTTTTAAGTGAGTTGGTCCAAAATTAACCTGAGCACTGCCATTAGCCATAGTGATTTGTTGATTTAAAAACTCTTTAGAAGTCATATAACCATACACAAATGAATAGTCGTCTTTGTATTGCTTAGGTCTAAATCTAATGACACTAGTATTTAAGCATAATGGTAAATTTTGAGGTAAAACAATTGCATATCTACCCAAAGTACCTGAACAAGACATAACAATATCATATGGTTCAAGCATAAAGTGAGAATATTTTCCACTTGCTTCTTCTAAAGATATTTTATTGGCGGTTGAAGTATCAATTAGTCCATTGTTAATGCATCTAATATTGATGAATTTGACACCATCTTCAACATATTGCCAATTTCGGATACCTGGACCTTCTTGAAAAAATATAATATCTGACAAAGGTATACGCTGCCAATTGGCTTCACGATTAGTAATAAACCATTCTTTATATAGTTCTTGGATTTGCTGCTCTAAATTCTTGTTTATCTAAATAAATTGTGTTATATAGTGCAAAACTTCTCAAATAGTAGGATAATTATAGAAATCCTAATACGATGGAGTGTGAAGCATGTCAGAATCATATACTGAAGCAGATTATGAAAATTCTATAATAGAGCTTTTTCAAAATATGGGTTATAGGCATGTATATGCTCCAGATTTAGAACGTGATTTTCATAGCCCTTTATACGAAGAAGAGCTTAATGATGCTCTGTATAGGCTGAATCCTAGTGCATCAAAACATGCGATATTAGCAGCATTGAGCAAAATCAAAAACTTTGAGAATGCAGAACTTGTGCAAAAGAATGAATTATTCATGAATTATTTGCAAAATGGCGTTGAAGTAAAATATTTTGAAGATGGTGAAGAACATTCAGATATTATTTACCTTGCAGACTACGAAAATAAGAATAATAACTCTTTTGTTGTAGCTAATCAGTGGACATATATTGAAAATAGTAATAAGCGACCTGATGTTATTTTGTTCCTTAATGGATTACCAGTAGTCTTAATGGAACTGAAATCTCCTTCTAGAGAAAACACTGATGCTTCAGAAGGTTATTTGCAAATTAGGAATTACATGCAAGAGATTCCTTCCATGTTCATATACAACTGCATTTGCGTTATAAGTGATCAGCTTACGAGTAAGGCTGGCACTATTACTTCCAAAGAAGATCGTTTTATGTGTTGGAAATCTAAAGATGGAAGCTATGAAAATACGCAATATGCGCAATTCGATACTTTCTTTGAAGGCATGTTTACTAAAGAACGCTTGCTTGATATTATAAAAAACTTTATTTGCTTTTCAGAAAATGGTAGTGAATTAATAAAAATTTTAGCTGGCTACCACCAATATTTTGCTGTTAAAAAAGCTATTAAATCAACTAAACATGCGTCGGAAACAGATAGAAAGGGCGGTGTTTTTTGGCATACACAAGGCAGTGGAAAATCGTTGTCTATGGTGTTTTATGCGCACTTGCTTCAACAAGTCTTAAACAGCCCAACAATAGTTGTTATTACTGATAGAAATGATTTAGACGATCAATTATATTCTCAGTTTGCTAAGTGCAAGGATTTTCTTAGGCAAGAGCCTAAACATGCTGAAAGTCGTAATAATTTAAAGAGTTTGCTTGAAGGAAGAAAAGCAAACGGAATTATCTTCACTACTATGCAAAAGTTTGAAGAATCTTCTGAGCCATTATCAGATCGCAAAAACATTGTTGTTATGGCTGATGAAGCGCATCGTAGTCAATATGGTCTTTCTGAAAAAGTAAACAGTGAAGGAGAAATTAAAGTAGGCAATGCGCGAGTTATAAGGGATGCTCTGCCTAACGCAACTTTTATAGGGTTTACTGGAACCCCTATTGAAGCTAAAGATAGAAATACTCGCGAAGTGTTCGGTGATTATATCGATATTTATGATATGACTCAAGCTGTTGAAGATGGTGCTACAACTCCAGTTTACTATGAGAGTAGAGTTGTAAAACTTAAGCTTGATGAATCAACTTTACGCATGATTGATAATGAATATGACGCAATGGCTGATTATGCTGATTCTGAAGTCATTGAGAAAAGTAAGAGAGAAGTTGCAACGCTTGATGCAATTCTTGGTAATGATTCAACAATAGACTCACTTGTTAAAGACATTATTAATCACTATGAGAATTATCGCGAAAATCTTTTAACAGGCAAGGCAATGATTGTTGCGTATTCTCGTGAAATTGCAATAAAAATTTATAATAAGATTCTTGAATTAAGACCTCAATGGGATAAAAAAGTCAAGGTTGTAATGACTGAAAGCAACAAAGATCCTGAAGAGTGGAGAGCAATTATAGGCAATAAAAGTCATCGTAAGGCTCTTGCAGAAGAGTTCAAAGATGACAATAGTGATATGAAGATTGCGATAGTTGTTGACATGTGGCTTACTGGATTCGATGTGCAGTCGCTTTCGACCATGTATATTTATAAACCGATGAAGGGCTATAACCTTATGCAAACTATTGCGCGCGTAAACAGAGTATTTGCAGGTAAAGAAGGTGGCTTAATAGTAGATTATGTAGGCATTATTTCTGCTTTGAAGCAGGCTATGAAAGACTATACTGTTAGGGATAAAGAAAATTATGGTGATATGGATATATCTCATTCTGCTTATCCTAAATTCTTAGAAAAATTGTCGATTTGCAAAGATCTTTTTTATGGATATGATTATTCAAAATTTGTTAATGGAACTAATTTAGAAAGATCAAAAGCTGTTTCTGGAGCAGTCAATTTTATACTCGATGTAAGTAAAGAGAAAGAATTAAAGAATTTTGTAAAAGAAGCGCTTCTATTGCATCAAGTATTATCTTTATGCTCGTCAATTGTTGAGCGTGATTTAAGAGTTGAAGCGGCATTTTTTGAGTCTGTACGCGTTATTTTATCTCGTATAAGTTATAGCGGATCTGGCAAGAAAATTTCTCTTCAAGAGATGAATAGCAGAATTAACGATCTTCTTAAAAATAGTATTAAAAGTGAGGGTGTTATAAATCTTTTCTCCGATTTTAAGGAAGGTTTTTCAATATTTGACCCTGAATTTATGAGTGAAGTTTCAAAAATGAAGGAAAAGAATATTGCTGTAAAGATTTTGGAAAGTCTTATTTCGGAACAGGTTCGCATATACAAAAAGACAAATGTTGTAAAATCTGAAAAGTTTAGCGAAATAATGCAAAGTATTATAAATAGATACATTAATGGCATGATTACCAACGAAAAGGTCATAGAAGAATTATTTGATATGGCCAAACAGATTATGCATGAAAAAAGTATTGGTAAAGAACTTGGCCTTACTGATGAAGAGCTTGCTTTTTATGATGCCTTGACGAAGCCGCAAGCGATAAAAGATCGTTACAAGAATGATCAGCTTGTTGCTATCACAAAAGAGCTTACAGAAACATTACGTAAAAATCGCACTATTGATTGGCAAAAGAAAGAAACAGTACGCGCTAGAATGCGAATTTGCGTTAAACGTCTTCTCAATAAGTATAAATACCCTCCTAGCGATTTAGAGTATGCACTTGAAACTGTTATAAAGCAGTGTGAACAATGGGCAGATAGAACAGATTTGTAGTGCGGTAAAGGTCTGTGCGTGTTGTGGGTGAGCTGTGTGGTTATTTCGCAATATGACTATCACTAATCTTTTTGCGAACATGAATTACGTAGTGGAATCCTGAAGTTTGTATACAGTTTGTATACAGTTTATATACAGTTTGTATACAGTTTATATACAACGACATTCACATATGTAAAGTTTTTGTGATGCGTTTTAATGTTTTGATAAGTGAGAGTTGTATTAGGGGTATTGTAATGCGTATTTTGATTACTGGTTTTACGCCGTTTGATAATGAGTCTATAAATCCGTCGTGGGAGATCGCGCAATCAGTGCATGCGCCTGAGGGCGTGGAACTTGTTCGTTTGCAGATTCCTACGGAATTTAACAAGGGCGCGCGAAAAGTTATTGAGAAAATAGAGGAAGTTCACCCTGATGCTGTGCTTTCGTTAGGGCAATTTGGCGGTTCTGCTTGTTTTAACGTCGAGTATGTTGGTGTTAACTGTAGAGCTGCGCGCATACCGGATAATAGTGGATATAAGCCTTGGTATGAGCCTGTTGTGCAAGATGGCGATGTGGCGTATAAAGCGACTTTGCCAGTTGTGAGCATAGTTGAGGCTTTGAGTAAAGCGAAATTGCCGGCGTCTGTGTCTTTTTCTGCGGGTGCGTACGTATGCAATGACGTGCTTTACAGTGTTTGTCATTATTGCCAGACTATGGAATTGCCGATTAAGAGCGGTTTTATTCACGTTCCGTATTTGCCTGAGCAGATTCTCGATAAGCCGAGTACGAGTTCTATGAGTTTAGCTGATATGCTTCGAGGCATTGAAGTTGCATTGCAAGTAATTGCTGGTGATTGCTAGCAAAGTAGCTAGGTATTTATTTTCTACGCTCGCTCAAGCACGCGTTCAATAGCGTTGTTTTGCGAAAGAAGATATACGCAATACTGGTTCATGCTTATTCCTTCAGCTTGAGATTGCTCAGCCAACTGTCTGTGTAATTCTTTAGGAAGACGCAATTTGAATTGTCCGGAATAGTCATTTAATTCAGTGCGAGATGGCTCTTTTATATTGATTTTGCTTTCAATAGCTGCTTCAAGCCAAGCGTGCTTAGCGTCCTGCGCATTTGCTGCTGCTTCTTGTTCTGAGTCTCCCGAACTTATGCATCCTGGTAAATCAGGGTAGTAGGACACAAATCCGCCTTCATCTGGATCTTTTACAATTTCCAGCTTGTATGGGAGTGACATGTAGTAGCTGAGTGTTTTATTTGTGAGTGTTTTGGCGTTGTTTTTGTGAGTGATATTTTTGCTAGCTTTATTTGTTTTAGTCATATTTGATTTCATATTATGCTGATTTTTAAAGGTTTTATAAAAGTATAAGTGGTGTTATATGTGGTGTCAATGTATATTTCAGGCATATGCGTTTAATGCATAACTGGTGATGGAAAATAAAAAAATCTCAGCGGAATATGAGACATATCCGCTTAAGTCTCAGAAAGTGCGCGGGATGGGACTTGAACCCACACGTCGTAAGACACAGGAACCTAAATCCTGCGCGTCTACCATTTCGCCACTCGCGCGTTATCTAGCCAATTTGCCAACCGGTCAATCAGCAACCAGCAGATTAGCAAATCCGCAAATCTACAAGCCAGCCAACCAGCAGATCAGCATTCATCATATAGCAAATCCACAGTTAGTGAATCCGCATATAGCAAATCCGCTAAGTAAAACCTATCGGACAATACAAATAAAATATTTATACACCCGAACGGGCTAGAGAGCCACTTGACAGAATCGAACTGTCGACCTTCTCATTACGAGGGAGACGCTCTACCGACTGAGCTAAAGTGGCATGTTGCCCGAGAAGCATTCGCGACTCGCGCACGAATACGAAAGCTTACTATATTTTTTTAGATTTGTCTACTGCGTGGCGTGTTAGTAGTGAGTTGGTATCGCGTTGGTAGTGAGTTAGTAGTGATGTTACGTTCGAATATCGTGTACTTCTGTCTTCTTTTGTGAGTATCTTGTGAAGTGGATGATTGTGATGCGATAGTTGCGTTGCGCGCGTTATATATCGTTATATATCCGTTATATATCGTTATACATTATGTATTCGTTATATATCAGTTATGTGGCTTATATAGCGTTATTTATGCGTTATGCGTTACATAGCGCTATACGTTATATATACGATATACGTGCGCGAACGGAATCTGTCATAGTAGCGGTTTGCCATAGAGCGGCATAAACCGCACATCACGTCACGTTACAGAATATGAAAGGACCTTACAATGGCCATCAATCCGCCAGTTGACGCCGTAAAAACCCCAGAGTGGGCTGCATTGCAGAAGCATTACGACGAGTTGCAATCAGAAGGCGTCTGCCTGAAGAAGTGGTTTGCCGAGGATGCAAATCGCGTGGATAAGTTGAGCTTCGAAGCTGGAGATCTCCACTTCGATCTTTCTAAGAATTTGATTAAGCCTGAAACTCTTAAGCTTTTCGCTGACCTTGCAAAGGCAGTTAAGCTTGACGAGCGCACTAAGGCAATGTACACCGGCGTGCACATTAACAATACCGAAGATCGTGCAGTTTTGCACACTGCTTTGCGTCGTCCTGCAGAGGATGCTGGCAAGTTCATTGTTGACGGTCAAGATACCGTTGCAGACGTGCGCGAAGTATTGGGTCGCATTTACGATTTCGCTAACGAAGTTCGTTCCGGCGCTTGGAAGGGCGTTACCGGCAAGAACATCAAGACCGTTGTAAACATTGGTATTGGCGGCTCTGATTTGGGTCCAGTCATGGTTTACGAAGCCTTGAAGCCATATGCTGACGCTGGTATTAGCGCTCGCTACGTTTCCAACATCGATCCAAACGATATGGCAGAAAAGACCAAGGATTTGGATCCAGAAACCACGCTTTTCATCATTGTTTCCAAGACCTTCACTACTTTGGAGACTTTGACCAACGCTCGTACTGCTCGCACCTGGTTGCTTAACAAGCTCCAGGAGTGCGGTGCTATTGACGGAAGCGACGCAAAGAAGGCTGAAGCTGTTGCTAAGCACTTCGTGGCTGTTTCCACCAACCTTGAGAAGGTTGAAGAGTTCGGCATCAATCCAACCAACGCTTTCGGATTCTGGAACTGGGTTGGCGGCCGCTACTCCGTGGATTCCGCTGTTGGCACTTCTTTGGCTGTAGTTCTCGGACCAGAGCGCTTCGAAGAGTTCTTGAAGGGCTTCCACGCAATCGATACTTACTTTGCTGAAACCCCATTCGAGAAGAACGTTGTTGTACTTCTTGGTATGCTCAACGTTTGGTACCGCAACTTCTACAAGGTTGCTTCTCACGCTGTGCTTCCATACGATCAGTACTTGCACCGCTTCCCAGCTTATTTGCAGCAGCTCACCATGGAATCCAACGGTAAGTCTGTGCGCTGGGATGGCACTCCTGTAACAAGCGAAACCGGCGAAATCTTCTGGGGCGAGCCAGGCACTAACGGCCAGCACGCTTTCTACCAGTTGATTCACCAGGGCACTCAGCTTATTCCAGCTGATTTCATTGCTTTCGTGAACACGCCAAATCCTACTAAGGATGGCGATCAGGATGTGCACGAGCTCTTCTTGGGCAACTATCTTGCACAGACTAAGGCTCTTGCTTTCGGCAAGACTGCTGACGAAGTTCGCGCTGAAGGAACTCCAGAAGAGATTGTGCCAGCTCGCGTGTTCAAGGGCAACCGTCCAACCACGTCCATTTTCGGCGATGCTTTGACTCCATTTAGCTTGGGCGAGTTGATTGCTCTCTACGAGCACATCACCTTCGTTGAAGGCACTGTTTGGGGCTTGGATTCCTACGATCAGTGGGGTGTGGAGCTTGGCAAGCAGCTTGCAAAGCAGATTACTCCTGCAATCTCTAAGGATGATGAAGCTTTGGCAGCTCAGGATGCTTCTACCCAGAGCTTGATTCGCTTCTATCGCGCTCATCGCAAGTAAGTGAGTACTCGACTGGGGTTAGAATTCGCAAGGCTATAGTGGATTTCACTGCGATTCTATAGTTGAATTCGTAAAGCTATAGTGGATTTCATAATTTATAGTGGAATTCGCAAGGCTATAGTGAAATTCTTAAAGCTATAGTGGATTTCAGCCCCAGTTGTGTATATTTTTTATTCTATTTTTACGTTTTTATTCTATTTTTGTAACAAACGCATCAATGGCGATGTGCTTGTTACGTTTAATTTTCTACGTTTAGTTTTCTATGTTTAGTTCTATACGTTTGGTTCGCTGCGTTTAATTCGTTACGTTTAGTTTTCTATGTTTAATTATTTACGTTTAGTTTTCTACATTTAGTACTACACGTTTAGTATTACACGAATAAATTTCGCTATTCCGATTTATGTGCGTGAGTGTATAATATAAAACGAGTGTGTAAAGATTGCGTTCGCCGGTGAACCTTCTTGGAGATGCGTTTTGTGTCCTGTTTATACGCCGGTAGTGGATTTGTTTACATTTGAGAGGTAGTTTGATGAAGGAGAGTAGGAAGCATCGTATTCTTTCGGCAATAGGCGCCGTTTCATGTGTAATTTCTATGATTTTAAGCGTAACTGTGTTGCCGGGGCTGGCTTATGCCAAGGTGACGAAGAATCCATTGTTTGCTGCTGTTTTGGCTGCTGCTGCCGAGAATAATAGGGGTCAAAATAAGTCGGGTGAAGGGGGAGCTGGTAACAGAACAGCTAATGGGGAAGCTGGTAAAAAAGAAGGAGTTAAAGGGGAGACTGCTAAAGGGGATAAAGGAGATAAGAAGGCTAAAGAGGTAGATAAAAAAGAAGGTAAGAGGAATGATGGGGTAGCTAATGGGGAAGCTGGTAGAGGGGAAGCTAATAGAGAAGGTACTGTAGGTAATAAGGGAACTGTTAAAAATCCTAATGGGGGGGGGGTCTGCAGATAACAGCAATGCTGGCAAAGGTGCCAATAAAACTGCTGGAAAAGGTGATGGCAAAACTGCTGGCAAAGGTGATGGCAAAACTGCTGGCAAAGATGCCAATAAAGATGCTGTAAAATCTGGTAAATCTGGTAAATCTGACAAAAATGCTGACAAAAATGCTAACAAAGCTTCTAAAAAAGATAGCAAAGACGATAAAAAAACTAAGGGCAAAGATCGCGATGCGGACAACGCTGGTAAGAAATTAAGCCTAGAAGACGTTAAAAATCTTCCTGCTTGCGTGGCTGAAATTAACGAGGATAATACTAAAGTTACGATTAAGTCTCCATCAGGGGAAGCTAAATGTGCTATCAGTGCCAATGAGAAGAGTGGTGCATTTTATGCTATTCGTGAAAAAATTGAGTCTCTCTCTGCTGGTGATGGCGAAATCGATTTTGTAGACGGTGTTAAAGCGTATGGCTACGGTAGTTTGTCAAAAGATAAGGAAGGTCTTTTTTCGGGGGCAAACGTTTTTCACATTCGTAATGGCAAAAACTTTGATGTAAGTAATGTTACGGATATGTCGTATCTGTTTAAGGATTCCTCACTGGCTGTTGATTTCTTTTATGTTAATTTTTATGATCCAACGAGTTTAATTGGTTGGGATGTGAGCAAGGTTACGAATATGGAGGGCATGTTCGAGGGGTGCGCGAATCTACAAAATCTTAAAGGTATGAGAGATTGGGATGTGAGCAAGGTTACGAATATGAAAAACATGTTCAAGGGGTGCACTGGTATTGAAGAACTTGATGGTTTGGCTAATTGGAATGTTGGCAGTGTTACGAACATGAGCAACATGTTCAAAGGTAAAGGGACTAAGATACTGGGCAGTGAAGGTAATGAGAATAAGGATGAATTTTTATATGGTTCAGACAATTTAACGGACATTAGTGCCTTGAGTAGTTGGGCAAATAAGGTTGGCAAGGTTACAGACATGTCTGGAATGTTTGAGGGTCGCACGAGTTTGAAATCTCTTAAAGGGTTGGAAAATTGGAATATAAGCAGTGTTACGAACATGAGTGGAATGTTCAATCAATGCGCTTCTGATCCTGATTTTGTGCGTGAGGTTCAGAAGAATAGTCAGGAGAAGGGGTTTGATATAAGTGCCTTGAGTAGTTGGGTAAAGACAGCTAGCAAGGATAGCAAGGCTAGAAATGTGAGCAATGTTACAGACATGAGCAACATGTTCGAGGGGTGCACTAGTCTGAAATCTCTTAAAGGGTTGGAAAATTGGGATGTGAGCAATGTTAGAAGTATGTCTGGAATGTTCGCGTCTGTTATTAAGAACCAAGATCAACATGATACTTTGAATCCAGTAGACGGGTATGCAGGTGAGATGGCGATTGCTTCGGTTAAACCTTTAAGTAAGTGGAATGTTGGCAATGTTATAAACATGAACAGAATGTTTGAGGGTTGCACCAGCATAACAGATTTTACTGGTTTGGAAGGTTGGGATACGAAAAACGTTGAGGAAATGATCGGTATGTTCGAATACTGCAAGAGTATGAGTTCGCTTGTATTTTTGGAAAAGTGGAATGTAAATAACGTTAAAGACATGATGGTAATGTTTGCGCTGTGCGGCAACATCGAAAGTACTGAAGGCTTAGGAAAGTGGAATGTAAGTAACGTTAAAAAAATGGATGGCATGTTTGCATATTGCTCTAATCTTAAAAATATCAAAGGATTAGATAATTGGAATACAAGTAATAGCAGCACAAGCAAATTAGCTAGCACGTCTAGAATGTTCTATAATTGCGTCAGTCTTACTAGTCTTTATCCTTTGGAAAAGTGGAATGTTAGCAATGTTACGGACATGAGCAGCATGTTTAACACTTGCGGCAGTCTTACTAGTCTTGATCCTTTGAAAGATTGGGATGTTAGCAGTGTTGAGAAGATGAGCGACATGTTTAGTAATTGTGGTAGTTTAACTAGTCTTCAACCTTTGAGCAGCTGGAATGTTGGCAGTGTTACGGACATGAGCAGCATGTTTAGCTATTGTACTAACTTGAGTAATCTTAGCGGTCTAGAAAAGTGGAATGTTGGCAGTGTTGAGAACATGAGCAGCATGTTTAACAATTGTACTAACTTGAGTAATCTTAGCGGTCTAGAAAAGTGGAATGTTGGCAATGTTAAGAACATGAGCAGCATGTTCTCCAATTGCTACTTTGAGCATACAAACAAAAAAGGTGATGTAGTAGTAGAAATAACAGGGTTGGCTGATATAAGTGCATTGAGCGGCTGGAATGTTGGCAGTGTAACGAATATGTTTAGCATGTTCAGTGGTTGTACTCGCTTGGGTAATCTTAAAGGTCTAGAAGGGTGGAATGTTAGCAATGTTACGAATATGTTTAGCATGTTTTCTGATTGCAAAAAACTTACCGGCGTTGCAGATTTAAGCAAGTGGGATATTTCAAAAGTTACGGATCTTAGTTCGATGTTTTCCAATGCAGGAGCAGAAAGTGGCGACAGTCTTATATTAGATTTCAGCAATAAGAACTTTACAAAACCTACTAATTCTAAGTCTACTACTGTTTCTGTTGATAGTATGTTCAGTGGTTTTAAAGGCACGTTGATTGCGAATAACTTGCAGTCTAGTGGTTTTGAGAATAATACTGATGATGATCCTATCAAAAGTAATTTTGCTACGGGTGAAATATTCTCCTTCGATGAGAACGGTTACAGCGATAATATAGTCGTAACTAATA
The DNA here is from genome assembly GCF_049244095.1 of Gardnerella sp. KA00255. Classification (NCBI taxonomy): domain Bacteria; kingdom Bacillati; phylum Actinomycetota; class Actinomycetes; order Bifidobacteriales; family Bifidobacteriaceae; genus Gardnerella; species Gardnerella sp. KA00255. The sequence goes on along the minus strand of NZ_CP058374.1, from coordinate 470,679 downwards.
ATGTTACGATTTTAGATACAATTTCAAACAATGAGGATCTTAAAAATACTGCATACTACATTCCTGTTAAAGCCAAGCTAATGGAGCCTGGCGATATGGGTTCATGTAAGTGTGATGGTAGCGGTGACTCGGGTGGAACTACTGGTGGCACTACTTATAATGTTCCTGCACTGTATAATTCGGGTACTTTAGAGAGGCAAAAGAACGAAAAATCGCAGGATTATGCGTACAGAATTGTAAAAAATAGTTTCGCTTCAAAGTTGCGGTATGCTATAGATAATAATCAAAAGGAAGATACTGGTGGTGAAGAAGATTCTAATTCTGGCTTGCGTAGTGCAAGGTTGAAATCGCGTGTAAAGGAATTGCAATCCGCAAGAGAATCGCAATCTGTAAGAGATGTCGATGATGAAGATGAAAATCCTGATGAAGTTCCTGAACCTGAGCCTGAACCTGAAGAACAGGGCAGTACTTATAAAATCATGTTTAAGAAGTCAAGCGGAAGTACTTGCGCATGGACAGAACTTGGCGAAGGTGAAGATGGTGCTGCGCCTGATAATCCAATGTCTCCTGTAACGTTCTTCACTACGATGTACTATTTGGAGACCTTTGTTAAGCCAGTGCCTTTGCCGCATACTGGAGGCCAGTCGGCTGTTATGTTTACGTTCTTGTCTATTGGACTGTTCTCAATATTCGCTGTTTCTGGCGCATTCGGTCGTCATGGATGGGTCGCGTCTGTGCTTCCAAGCACTGCTTTGGCCACCTTCGGCAAGCACACTAAACAGCGCTAATCCTCACGGCATAGCCGTTCGGCTGATTTGGCATGTGAAGCACGCTGTGCTTCACAATTGAGCCAAATCACGCTTTGAAGGAGTCTGAAATTCCAATAATTTCAGACTCCTTCAAAGCGAGCACTTAAGCAGGTCGGAGCGCGCTTACTTAAGCAGCCAATCCGTAAGGTTAATCGCCTTAATACCGTCATAAGAGTTTATGTAATCGCGATCCATTGAAATTACGATTTTTTCATAATTATCCTTAATGGCGCGTAATGGCTTCAGCTCGCGTTCGCGCGTTTCTGGAGATTGCATGCTTTCGGTTACCTGAACGTATATTTTTTCGTTAGGCTTTTCTGCAACAAAATCTACTTCCGTGCTACCAACTTTTCCAATATAAACGCGATAATCGCGTCTAATAAGTTCAAGAAATACAATGTTTTCTATAATGTGTCCGCGATCTGTTCCCCTGTATCCTAAAAGCATATTGCGGAAACCTAAGTCAATAACGTAATTTTTTCCAAGCGTTTTCAGAAGCTCTTTGCCTTGAATATCGTAGCGTTGTACTGGAAAAATAATAAAAGCGTTGCTTAGCATGCGTATGTAATCGCTAACAGTTTTGCTAGCAACAGATACTGTAGTTTTTTCAATATCTCCTTCAGCTCGAAGCGATTTACTTATGCTGTTTGGGGAAGTTGTGCTGCCAATAGTTGAGCATAAGAAAGTCATAAGTTTTTGTAAAACAATTTGGTCTGCTTTTTCATTTCTTTGCAAAACGTCTCGTAAAATAACGGTTGAATATATTCCCTCCAAAGCCTGCATGCTACGCGCTTCGTTGAATTTATACTCGCTTAGCACTGGCATTCCGCCAAATTGCAAGTATTTTTGGAACTTTTCGTCTGTTGATGCACTTGCTGGGAAGTTGTAAAAGTCTAGGAATTCTTTGAAGGATAATGGCAGCATGCGGATTTCAACATAACGACCTGCTAGTAGCGTTGAAAATTCGCTGGAAAGTAAATACGCGTTGGATCCTGTAATGTAAATGTCAACGTTGAAATCAATGCGGAACGACTCTACTGCTTTTTGCCAATTTTCTACTGCTTGAAGCTCGTCAAAAATAAGATAAGTTTTTGTGGATTTGGTGTTGTTATTGGTGTTGTTGTTTACATTGTGTGATGCAGTTTGTGGTTCTGTGATTTCTGCGCAGTCTGCTGGAATTCGTTCGCTTATATAATCGTACAGTTCCGCGTAATTTGTAATGTTTCTGTATTTAAGCGACTCAAGATTCATGTGAATAATGTGGTCTTCGTTTACGCCGGAATTAAGCAGATGTTTGTGGAAAAGGTCGAGTAGTGAAGATTTTCCGCACCTTCGAATTCCAGTTACGATTTTCACCAAGTCTACGTCTTTATGTTCAATAAGCTGGTTTAGGTATTCTGGGCGATTTATGAGTGCGTGTGTTTCTGAATTGTATATCACAGCAATCTCCCTTTTTGAACATTTACTCTACTTTTCTAACTTTTTAATCATGATATCAAAAACTTACATAAAATTCAAAGTTTTTGACGTCCGCGTTAAAAACTTTTGTATTTTGATGACTTTTTGACGTCAGCGTTAAAAAGTGTGTTGCTATTGCAGATTGTGTTCTGCGTTATGGTCTCTGGTTGGCGATTATAAGACCTTCGCGCAGTAGTCGCACTGCGTTAGTGTCTGTAATCAAAAAGCCTCCGCAACATTGCTACTTGCGAAGGCTATTTTGTATGTAACTTATGTAAGATTTAAGCTTTTACTTACGATGCGATTAAGAATCAGATTACAAATCCAGGAAAAGCTGGTGGATTCGCGTATCGTCGTCAAGCTCTGGGTGGAAGGATGTACCGATTTGGTTACCTTGGCGCGCGGCAACAATGTGACCGTCAACAGTTGCAAGAACCTCAGCATTAGCGCCGACCTCTGCAATGTAAGGCGCGCGAATAAACGTCATCGGCACTTTACCAAGATCTAACGAACTATTATGGCTTCCAAACTCAGATTCGCAATGGAAGCTTCCGAGCTGTCGGCCGTAAGCATTGCGCTTAACTGTTACGTCTAAAGTGCCGAAGCCGTTAACCTCGTTACCTTCCACGTGCTTCGCAAGCAAAATCAATCCTGCGCAAGTGCCAAGAACAGGCATTCCGCCTTCAATTCTCTCGCGCAAAGGCTCGAGCATATTTTGCTCGCGAAGAAGCTTAGCTTGCACGGTGCTTTCTCCGCCCGGCAACACTAAACGATCAAAAGATTGCTCCAAATCGCGCGCCTGCCGAAGCTCTATAACCCGCGCGCCAAGTTTCTCAAGCATTAAACGATGTTCAAGAAAAGCACCCTGAACAGCTAAAACTGCTACAGTGTGAGCGGAGTTATCAGCAGTGGAGTTACCAGTAGCGGAACCAGCAGCGGAGTTATCAGTATTGATAGGTGAGTCTGTCAAAATCATTCGCCTCAATCACTCGCCGCGCTCAGCCATCAAAATCTTGATTTCCTGCTCGTTAATGCCAACCATTGCTTCGCCCAAATTCTCGGAAAGCTTAGCAACCATCTTGGCATCCTTGTAATTAGTTACAGCCTTAACAATTGCAGCAGCGCGCTTTGCTGGGTCTCCAGACTTAAAGATGCCGGAGCCAACGAACACGCCTTCAGCACCAAGCTGCATCATCAAAGCAGCGTCAGCTGGGGTAGCAACACCGCCAGCAGCGAAGTTAACAACAGGAAGCTTGCCGTTTTGTGCAACGTACTTTACAAGTTCGAAAGGCACGCGCAAATTCTTAGCTTCCTCAAAAAGCTCATCCTCGCGCATGCTTGTAAGCTTACGAATTGCGGAATTCATCATGCGCATGTGGCGCACTGCCTGAATCACGTCACCAGTTCCAGGCTCGCCCTTAGTGCGAATCATTGAAGCGCCTTCGTTAATTCGGCGCAAAGCCTCGCCCAAATCTTTAGCACCGCAAACGAAAGGAACAGCAAAATCGCGCTTATTAATATGGTATACGTCGTCTGCTGGGGAAAGCACTTCGCTTTCGTCAATGTAGTCGATCTCAATAGCCTCAAGCACCTGAGCTTCAACAAAGTGACCGATACGGCATTTTGCCATAACAGGAATAGACACAGCCTCTTGAATTCCGTGAATCATTGCTGGATCGCTCATACGAGAAACGCCGCCGGCTGCGCGAATATCAGCAGGAATACGCTCCAAAGCCATAACTGCGCAAGCTCCAGAATCCTCAGCAATTCGCGCCTGCTCAGGTGTGGTGACATCCATAATCACGCCGCCTTTAAGCATTTGCGCCAATTGACGGTTCAATGCTGTACGGTCTTCGCCGCTTTTATTTTGCGGATCTGAGGATTCGTTCACGGTTGCTGTAGTATTCAAATTTTCAGACATCATTCCTCGCTTTAAACTTTGTTTTTACGAATCTGTAAACGCGCTGACTGCATGTAAATTTGCATGCTTTATGCGTGCAAAAGACGTTTTCAGGTTTACGCTCTGTTGGCATTTAAGCACATTCGTAGGATATACCCTTGTTAATATTACAACTTTATCTACACTATGATTTTTTGCGTTAGTAATATTGTGAATTTTCGTATTAGATGAACTGTGAATTTTTGTATTAGATACATTGTGAATTTTTGCGTTATGCGTATTATGAATTTTTCTCGTTAAATAAGATGTTTGTGTGATTGTAGGGTTGTGTGATTGGACGATTATACGTTTGTAGGGTTATGCGTTTGTAGGGTTGTGCGTTTGGACTCGCCAATAACAATCATGACATGTGAATGGACTACGATTAGTAAGGCCGGTGACTTGAGCACTATGTAATCAAGCGTCGAGCGATTAAAAGTTAATAAAACAAATCAGAAAGCAAAAATTAAAAAGCAAAATAAAAACAATAAATAATAAAAATAATAAAGATGACAAAAATAACAAAATGACAATTTAATATTTAATGCCATTTTAATGCCATTTGGAAAGGTTATGGTATGGGTAATAAATCACCCGAAGAAAGCGTGCACGAAGAAAGCGGCGCGACTTATAAATCAACTGATAAATCCTCTGTCGATTCAGCCAAATCCTCTGTCGATTCAGATAACAACTATGATAGTTCTGCTAGCACAGATGAGTCGTTGAATAATGCAGAAAAGTCACCAAAATATTTCTCAAAGCACAAATTAGTAAACGGCTGGGTATTTACAGTAGTGGTTCTAATTTTCGTATTCGTCGGTGCTTTATTTGCGTCGCAGAAGTTGAATAATTCACAATCGTCAACTGGCGCTATGCAACATAAAACAGTCACAATCGGCTTGAAATTAGCTCCTACAAATCTTGATATTCGTAACCAATCAGGTTCAGCGCTCGATCAGCTGCTTATCGGCAACGTTTACGAGGGGCTTGTTGTTCGCAATTCAAAGAATCAAGTATCGCCTTCGCTTGCGGAAAGCTGGGATATAAGCAAAGACGGCTTGACATATACGTTCCATATGCGTAAAGATGCCGTATTTTCTAATGGTCACAAGCTTACGGCTAAAGATGCAGAATGGTCGTTTAACGAGCTTGTTTCGAAGCAATATCGCGGATCGAATATGGTTGGAAAAGTTGAGTCTGCTAAAGCTACAGACGATTATACTTTTGAAATCAAGCTTGAAGAGCCAAATTCTACGCTTTTGTGGGCTTTGTGCGGAAGATCTGGATTAGTTTTTGATAAGCTCGCAAAATATGATGCGAAAACTCAAGCTATTGGATCTGGCCCATACTTAATTGAAAAGTTTATGCCTAATGATCGCGTTGTTTTGAAGGCAAATCCTAAATACAAAGGCGCTAACACTGCTAAAACTGAGAAAATCGTAGTTCGCTATTTTGTGGATGACAATGCCGCAATAGACGCGCTTTCTTCTGGTTCCGTGCAAGCATTAGCTCCTATTTCTGGTCAACTCGCCAAGCCTTTCAAGGATGATTCTAAGAAGTATGATGTTCGAGCCGGAAATGGTACCGATAAGTTCGTTTTGGCTATGAACATGAAGGGCGAGCGCACAAAAGATAAGCGAGTTCGTCAAGCGATTCGTTACGCGATTGACCACAAGCAGATTATTGCTTCTCGCGGAGGAGTGGACTTGGCTCTTGGAGGCCCGATTCCTTCTCTTGACCCTGGTTATGAGGATTTGACTAAGTTGTATCCGCATGATTTGCAGCGCGCTAAGACCTTGATGAAGGAAGTAGGATTTGACGAATCTCATCCTATGGATTTGACGCTTACTTATCCGAATATTTATGGCACGCAAATTGGCGATCAGTTGCGCTCGCAGCTTAAGCCTGCTGGAATCAATTTGAAAGTTAATGTTGTTGAGTTTACTACTTGGCTTCAGGATGTTTATAAGAATAAACAGTATGATTTGTCGATGGTAGATCACAATGAGAGTCACGATTTTGGACAGTGGGCGGATCCTACGTATTACTACGGATACGACAATAAGCAAGTCCAGGATTTGTATGCGAAGGCGATGCTTAGCACTGATTCTAAAGAATCCTACAAGTTGCTTGCTAAAGCTGCGAGAATTATTAGCGAGGATGCTCCTGCTGATTGGCTGTTTAATTATCGCGTAACTACTGCGAAAGTGAAGAATCTTGAAGGAATGCCGTTTGACATGAATCAGGAGATTTTGCCGCTGTACAATTTGCGACTTAGCTGATTTTTATTTGCTAGGCGCTGATTAGTTTCTAATTCCTTATCGCGTAAATCTGTTCTGCCTTCGTTAGTAAAAACGAAGGCAGACCTCGCTTGCGAGCGAGATAGCAGTGGGCGCTAAGTAAACAAAGTCGGGGAAGGTTTCTTGGTTTTGTTTACTTATTGGGTGTGTAAGTAAACAAAGTCGGGGAAGGTTTCTTGGTTTTGTTTACTTATTGGGTGTGTAAGTAAACAAAGTCGGGGAAGGTTTCTTGGTTTTGTTTACTTATTGGGTGTGTAAGTAAACAAAGTCGGGGAAGGTTTCTTACTTTTGTTTACTTCTTCAATGCGAAAACTCACTAAGAAAGGAGGCATTTTATGTTGCGCATGATTTGCCACAGAGTATTGCTGTTTATTCTTGCTTTACTTGGCATTTCTGTAGTCGTTTTCCTAGCGCTACGAGTGCTTCCGGGAGATGTTGCGCAAGTCATGGCCGGCCTTAACGCTCCGCAGGGTAAAGTCGAACAATTGCGCGCTGAGATTGGCTTGAATAAGCCGTTGTACACGCAGTATTTTGACTGGATTTGCGGTATTTTGCGCGGCGATTTTGGCGCTTCTATGATTACGGGAATACCGGTTTCTAAAGTAATCGCGTCCAGGGCTATTGTCACGTTCCCACTGATTTTATTAGGTCTTGCTATTGCGCTTTTAATCGGTGTGCCGCTTGGCTGTTGGCAAGTTACGCATGAAGGCAAATTAGCTCAATCCTTGTCGCGATTTTCAGCTTTAATCGCCGGGTCTATACCTGCTCTGTGGGGTGGATTATTGCTTATTCTTCTACTGGGTAAGGGTATTGGAATTTTTGGTATTTTGCCGACTCAGGATTTTCCTGCGGATGGTTGGAGTGATTTTACAGAGGCTTTTCTTTCGCTTCTTTTGCCTGCTTTAACTGTTGGAATCATAGTTGGTTCTAGTTTTATGCGATACACTTGCGCTGCTGTTGAAGATATTTCGCGAAGTGAGATTGCATCTCAAGCTATGGCATGCGGTATGACGCGCAAACAGGTTGTATGGAGAGTTGGTTTGAGGCTTGCGTTGCCGCAATTAGTTTCTGTTATTGGACTAACTTTTGCGCATATGGTTACGGGTGTTATGGTTATCGAAAATCTTTTCTCACTGCCTGGATTGGGAATGGGTATGGTTCGAGATGTTGGCTTACGTGATTTTGTTGCCGTGCAAGGTGAGCTTTTTATGCTTGCTGCGCTTTTCTTAACTGTTGGTTTTATTGTTGACATTTCTCATCGTTTGCTTGATTCACGTCTTGCTAAGGATTCGTATAGCAATGATGAAGATGGGAAAGCGTGAAGTAATGTTAAAGATTTTGAATCGCATTTGGCACGCAAGTTGCGGAAAATTTGTTTGCATAGTTTTAAGTTTATGGTTGATAGTTTCTGCTATTTCTGTGTTCTGGACTCCTTATCCTTTGCTTGCAACAAACGGTAATAACGTGTGGCAAAATCCTTCTTTTAATCATTGGCTTGGTACTGATGGCGCGGGTGCGGATACTCTTAGCTGGATTATGGCTGGTTCCAGTATGGAATTATTGCTTGTTATTTGCACTGTATGCGTTGCTATTTCTATTGGATTTGGCTTATTGGGTTTGATGATTGCAAAATCGCCTTTAATTCAGGGAGCTTCTGTAATAATTGTTGACGCGTTAATTTCAATACCTACTGTGCTTATAGCTCTTATTTTGGTTGTGCCGCTTGGAACTACAGTTATCGTGATTATACTGGCATGCGGTATAGGTTATGGTTTGAATTTAGCTCGTATTATTCGTCCAAGTGCTCAGCTGGTTTTGCAATCAGATTACGTAAATTTTGCGCTTTCGCAAGGCGCGTCTAGGAATCGTGTGATTTTTCGACATGTTATTCCAAATATTATGCCTGTAGCAATGGTGCAGATTTCGCTTTCTGCTGGAACTGTGATTTTGGCTGAAAGTGGCTTAACGTATTTGGGTATTGGTGTTCCTTCAGGGGTTCCTAGCTGGGGACGAGTCTTGTCTACTTCTGTTTCGTTGATTCATGTAAATCCTTTATCGGTTGTCTGGCCTGGATTGGTTGTTACGCTGGTTGTTGTTGCTCTAAATCTTTTAGGTGATGTATTGCGCAAAGTTTTAGATCCTTCATCAAAAAGTACGAATAAAGTAGGGGAAAATGAGCGTTGATATTCAAAATCTTAGTGTGAAATTTGGCAATGTAAGCATATTAAATAACGTAACGCTTAGGATTGAGGATGGCGAAAGAGTTGGATTAATCGGATCTTCCGGATCTGGAAAATCGATGCTTATTCGAGCGATAACTGGATTACTGCCGTCAAATGCTGAAGTTTCAGGTTCTTGCATGCTTGGCAATATTCAAACTGTTAAAGCAAAGGAAGAGAGTTTAGCGAATCTTCGCGGAAAATACGTTGGAGTAGTATTTCAGCAGGCTAATCGCGCGCTAAATCCTTTGCTGACAGTAGAACAGCAGGTTTCTTTGCCGCTTCGCATACATTATCGTCTGAATGCGGATGACGTGCATAATCGCGTTATTTCAATGCTAGAGAAGGTTGGATTATCAAGCAAATTAGCATCTAAACGCACGTTTGAGCTTTCTGGAGGTCAGCAGCAGCGAGTTGGTATTGCTACAGCTTTGATTACGTCTCCGCGTTTGATTTTGGCTGATGAGCCTACTACTGCGCTTGATTCGGTTACTCAGAGTGAAGTTGTGCGAATGCTTACTTCGCTTGTGGACGATATGGGCGCTTCAATGCTTTTTGTAACTCATGATTTTTCGGTGCTTTCGCGTGCTGCTAATCGTTGTTATGTGCTTGATTCTGGGCGTGTGATCGATAGTGAAAATGTTAAGAATTTGCTTGATAATCCGCGTATTTCTTCGACTAAGCAATTAGTGGATGCAGCTAGAAAATTGACTTTGCGAGCGCAAAATTTGGGTTCATTAAACGAGGGTTCTGATTTAGATTCGTTAAGAGCTGGTTCTGATTCGAGTACCGATTTGGGTTCTGATTCGACTTCTGAAAACAAAGGTACCGATTTGGGTTCTGATTTAGATTCGTTAAGCGAGAGTTCCAAAAAATCAAATACCATCAATGCCAGTAGCGAAGAAAATGCGCTTATAACGGCAAAAAATGTTCACGTGATATTGGGTTCGGCGAAAAATCGTTTAGAAGTATTAAAAGGTATTGATGCGCATGTTTGCGCAGGTGAATCTTTAGCGATTATTGGAGGATCTGGATCCGGCAAAACAACTCTTATACGCGCTATGCTTGGGCTTGAAACTCTTTGCGAAGGCAATGTTACCTATTGCGGTGAAGTCGTAAATAATCCTAATTTATCAAAAGTAAATAAAAATGCTTATACGCTTATTAGACGAGAATCCTCGCTTGTGTTCCAGCATCCGTTTGCGGCATTAGATCCGCGCTGGACTGTGAGAGAAAGCGTGGCAGAGCCTTTAAAAATCTGGCGTAAGCAATTAAATATTGATGCTGAAACAATTAATAACAAGGTAGACGAAACGTTGAAATTAGTTGGATTAAATCCTTCTGTTTTCGCAAAAAGATACCCTCACGAACTTTCTGGCGGTCAAGCTCAATGCGTGGCGATTGCGAGAGCTTTAATCAACAATCCGCGAGTTTTAGTAGCCGATGAGCCGATGAGTGCTATCGATGTTGCTGAACGAATTAGAATACTTGACGCTTTTGCAAGAATTCGATCTGAGCGCAAAAACATGGCTTGCATATTCGTTAGTCACGATTTGGGTATGATCGGGCATTTAGCAACGCGCGTTATGGTTATTAATGAAGGAAAACTTGTGGAATCAGGTAGAGTGAGTGACGTGCTTAATAATCCTAAGCATTCTTATACTCAAGCTCTTGTAAACGCAGCAATAATGTAAATTCTAATATTTCAGCTTTTGCTTCCTACAGTCTAATATAGTTACATATATACAAAGTGCATGCGAATTTGAAGGTTTGCGATTGAAGTTGTGCAATCGAAGGGAATAAGGGAATAATATGAGCGAAAATAAGCAGCAAAGTGAGTTTGTAAATAATGAAGTACTTGCTGAAAACTATGCTCGCGCGTTAAGCGTATACCCTGGGCAGGTAATTGTCGATTTGAAGGCGCTTCGAGACAATATGCGCACTTTGGTTGCGCGAGTTAGTCAAGATTTGCAGCCTGGTCAGAATGCGCCGGAAGTTATGGGAGTCGTAAAAGCAGACGGATATGGTCACGGGCTTATTCCTAGTGCGCTCGCAGCTTTAGCTGGAGGTGCTACTTGGCTTGGCACAGCTCAACCGTACGAAGCGTTACGTTTGCGTGCGGCTGGTATTGATTCCAGCCGTTGTCATATTCTCACTTGGCTTACTAGCGCTCCAACTACGAGATTTGCAGATCTAATTACAGAGAATATCGATATTTCAGTAGGCTCTATTGACTCGCTTAATGCTGTAGCTTTTGCTGCACGAAAGTTAGGTAAACATGCGCGCGTGCACGTAAAAGTCGATACTGGTTTTGGACGAAACGGTTTCACTCCAGAAGGTTTTAGTGCCGCTTTAGAAAAATTGCAACAATACTCTAACGAAGGCGTGATTGAGGTTATTGGTCAATGGAGTCACTTAGCTGTGGCAGATTCTCCTGATGTTCCGGAATTTGTAGATGCAACTGACAGGCAAATCCAACAATTCCACGAGTTTACAAAACGAATGAAAGAAGCATCGGTTGCTCCTAAAATCCGTCATTTAGCGAATACTGCTGCAACGCTTAATCGTCCTGAAATTCGTTTTGAGCTTGTTCGACCAGGAATTGGTTTGTATGGATACGAGCCGGATCCTGCAATGGGGGATTCACAAACTTATGGGTTGCAACCAGCTATGACGCTTCAAGCGCAACTTGGCACTGTAAAAGCTGTAGAAGAAGGGCATGGAATTTCCTACGGGCGCACGTATTTAACTCCAAATAATACGAGTACTGCTATTGTGCCGCTTGGTTACGCTGATGGTATTTTGCGTTCTGCTTCAGGATTTGATATGCAAGGTGCGCGTCATGTTGATAAGCCGGGCGGACCAGTGAGAGTGGAAACCAATAAGGGCGCTCGAATTTTGAACGTTTCAGGGCGAGTTTGCATGGATCAGTTCATAGTTGATTTAAAAGGCGATGCTGCAGAGTTAGGCGTTCGTGAAGGCGATACTGTAACGCTTTTTGGACCTGGAAGAGGCGTGGAATTTGCTGAGCCTACTGCAGACGATTGGGCAGAAGCTGCAGGGACAATCAGCTACGAAATCATGACTGGAATCGGGCCTCGCGTGCCGCGGCTTTACCGCAACGCTTACGAAGTGCTATCTTCTAGCGATATTGCAAGATTGGATGCAAAAAGTCTTATATAGTTTGTTGCTGCTTGATTTTTAGAAGGTTAATAAAGGTTAATAATAGCCTTAATTGCAAATAAAAGAGGTGTTGTATGTGCGACGAAGTAATTGCATCAGATAATGAAGTCGTTGGCGAATACGATTTGCACGACACTGAGCGTTGGGCGAGTGAGCCTCATCATACGCGTGTTCGTACTCCTTTTGAGCGTGATCGTGCGCGAATCATACACTCTTCTGCATTGCGTCGACTCGGAGCAAAAAGTCAGGTTTTAGTTGCAGGATCGGATGATTTTGTGCGTACTCGTTTGACGCATACTTTGGAAGTTGCTCAAATTGGTAGGCAAATTGCGGCAATGCTTGGATGCGACCCGGATGTTGTTGATTGCGCTTGCTTATCACACGACTTGGGGCATCCTCCTTTTGGTCATAACGGCGAACGCGTGCTTGCACAAATAGCGAAAAATATTGGCGGTTTTGAAGGTAACGCCCAAACCCTCCGCTTACTTACGCGCTTGGAGCCGAAAGTTTTTCGAGAAAATGGCAGTAGTGCAGGGGTTAATCTTACTCGAGCAGCATTAGACGCTACTGTAAAGTATCCGTGGGGATTGGATGAAGCAAAAGCGCACGATAAAGGTGAGCGTGATTTGAAATTCTGCGTTTATCCAGATGATCGCGACGTGTTTGAATGGCTGAAAATTGGTGCTCCTAAAAACTCGCGTCCAATGGAATGCCAAATAATGGATCTTTCAGATGATATTGCTTATAGCGTGCACGATATTGAGGATGCGATTGTTGTAGGCGCTTTTAACACACAATGCGTATCGGATCCTTCTTTAGCGGACAGTGTTATTGAAGATACTCATGCATGGTATGGAAAGCAATGGGATTGCGATAAGCTTTTAGCAGCTTTTCAACGTTTGCGTAAGCTTAATGTTTTTCCGGAAAATTTCGACGGTTCACGCAGATCTTTAGCTAAGTTAAAAAATATAACAAGTATGCTTATAGGACGTTTTGCTGTTTCTGTTGAAAAAGCAACTCGTGAAAAATATGGCGATGGGGCGTTAATCAGATATCGTGCGAATGTTGTGATTCCAGAAAACACGAGTTATGAAATGGTTATGCTAAAAAGTTTAGCTGTTCATTTTATTATTGCTCCTCGCGAGCGTGAGTTTTATAGGCGTGAGCAGAAAATCATTACCGATTTAGTGGAAGTTTTTATGAGTAAATCTCCTCGTCCGCACGATGCTATGGAAGAAGTATTCGTAGGGGATTGGAACGAGTGCACTAATGACGATGAGCGGCTTAGAGTGGCTATTGACCAGGTTGCAAGTCTTACAGACGGTTCTGCTACAACTCTTCACGCTGCCTTGTGCTAAGTCGTGCTGCTTTGTGCTAAGAGTGTTGGGTTAAGTGCGTTGTGCTGAATGTATTGTGAGCGTAGATTTGTTCCTAAGATTCTTCGAAGTAATCAGTGTTGTAATTAATTAACTAAGCTTTAAGATATAGTGAATAATTATGGCTGGAATCATTTCGCAAAAAGATATTGAGCGTGTACGCGCAACAGCAGATTTATACGATATTGTGTCTGCAACTGTTACGCTAAAAACCGCTGGAACTGGTTCATTTGTAGGCCTATGCCCATTCCACGATGAAAAGACGCCAAGTTTTAACGTTCGACCTGCTTTAGGCGTATGGCATTGCTTTGGATGCGGATTAAGCGGAGACGTATTTGCTTACGTTGAGCAAAAAGAGAATATTGATTTTCGTGAAGCAGTTGAATTGCTAGCAGATCGATATCACATTGAATTGCATTATGAAAATAGCAAAGATGATACAGATCAATCTCACGTAGGAACTAAACGCGCTCGTTTGCTAGAGGCAAATGATGCAGCTCAAGAATTTTTCGTTAAAAATCTGCTTATTCCAGAAGCATCTCCAGCGCGTAAATTATTAGCAGGTCGTAATTTTACTCAAGCTCAAAGTGAGCGATTCGGATGCGGATATGCTTTGCAAGGTTGGGATAATCTTGTACGATACTTATCTTCACGCGGTTTTACACATCAAGAATTATTAGACGCTGGATTAGCTCGTAGAGGTCAGCGAGGAGTTTACGATTACTTCAGAGGACGTCTTACATGGCCAATTCGTGATTCTACAGGCAGAACTTTAGGATTTGGCGCTCGCAAACTTTACGACGACGATTCTATTAGTGCAAAATATATTAACACTCCTGATACTGCGCTTTATCGTAAAAATCAAGTTTTATATGGTATAGATATTGCGAAACCAAATATTGTTGCGAAGCGACAAGTTGTTATAGTTGAAGGCTATACGGATGTTATGGCCTGTCATTTAGCAGGAATCGATACAGCTGTAGCAACATGCGGTACTGCTTTTGGAGCTGAGCATGCGAAAATGGTTCGTCGCTTAATAGCGGATGATTCTTTAGGTGGTATTCAGCTTGTTGGGCCTCTTAATGTTAAAGGGCAAAACATAAGTTCGCGTATTGTTTTTACTTTCGACGGTGATGCTGCTGGTCAAAAGGCTGCGATTCACGCTTTCGGCTTAGATTCAGCGTTTTTGACTCAAACTTTTGTTGCTGTAGCGGATAATAATCTCGATCCTTGTGATTTACGTATTCAGCGTGGCGATGAAGCTGTTAGAGCTCTTATTGATAGTGCAAGTCCGCTTTATGATTTTGTTATAAATACGGTTATACGTCGTTTTGATACAACTTATTCAACTGGTCAGATGGGTGCTGTCAAAGCTGTTTCTCCTTTAGTTGCTCAGATTAGAGACAAGTCTTTGCTTGATATGTATACGCGTAAAGCAGCGCGATTTATTGGCATTGATTTATCTATTATGAGACGTGAAGTTGATTCTGCTAGAAGACGATTGCACGTGCGCACAGAGGACGCATATGCTCCAAGGTTTATGACAGAATCGGCATACGCTGGGGGAGCATACGCATCTTCTGAATCTAATTCAGGATCTGCTTCTCAAGGATTTAATCCTCTTAAAACCTATGCTATTAATCCCGCAGATAAAATGGCTATGATGCGTGAAGCGTATAAATCTCAAAGCTATTATCGTGTTGATGATGCTGTTTTCATGTGTGAGCAACAATTTATGGCGATGCTAGTGCAAATGCCTTTAGCTTTCCAAGAAAAGCTATTAACGCGTTTGACTTTGAATAATTTTATTACGCCAATTTTTAGAACGATTTTCCAAGCATTTATAGCTGCAGACGGATTCCCTCAGCCAAATATAAGTCAAGGACTTTGGTTGCATAAGCTTATGAAAGCTGGGGGGCCTATGCTTGAATCAGTTATTACTGAACTTGCTGTTATGCCGTTGCCGCTTCCTTCAGCTCGTCGTGAAGATTACAATGCGTCGATTGGCGGTCAATATTCTAATCAATCTCAATCTTCTTCATTGCAGCAATATGAAAATGGCCAAAATATTCAAATTGGCAATGCTAAAAGTCAGATTGGTTCTCCGGCAGATATGCTTAGAAAGCCAAACGAAGCTGAATCGCAATATGCTAATGAGCTTCTTATAAAACTTTTAGACATTGGATACATGCGTTGCATTGGTGCTGCAAAAATGCGAATGGCCAAATTGCAAGATGGCCAAGAAAAGTTGAATCTTCTTGGCCAAATCAGCTCTATGGAAGCTGAGCGCAAAAATCTTAAAGCGAGCGTTTTTAGTTCAAATAATTAACCACCAACTGATTCTCTATTAGCTAGGCAGGGATTCAAGTTTTTCGCAACCAGATAAGTAAACAAAATCGGGGAGTGTTCTTGATTTTGTGGACTTACGTACCCTCTAAGTAAACGAAATCGGGGAGGTGTTCTTGGTTTTGTTTACCAACACGCCGGATAAGTAAACAAAATCGGGGAGGTGTTCTTGGTTTTGTTTACCAACACGCCGGATAAGTAAACAAAATCGGGGAGGTGTTCTTGGTTTTGTTTACCAACACGCCAGATAAGTAAACAAAATCGGGGAAGAGCTCTTACTTTTGTTTACTTATCCGGTTGCGAAAAACTCAGATCTTTGCCTAACCTAGGCAAAGCAATTGACGCGAGCGGATATTGCTGCTCCGAGTGCTCCAACAGGCTGATCAGATGGCACTAGCACAAGTCTTTTAGTCACATTAAGACTTTGCAAAAATGGGCATGTGCTAGCGCGATTGTTAAGCTCTTCGCAA
Source organism: Gardnerella sp. KA00255 (assembly GCF_049244095.1). Classification (NCBI taxonomy): domain Bacteria; kingdom Bacillati; phylum Actinomycetota; class Actinomycetes; order Bifidobacteriales; family Bifidobacteriaceae; genus Gardnerella; species Gardnerella sp. KA00255. Next base: position 454,579 of record NZ_CP058374.1, on the reverse strand, counting down.
ATAATTTTAAGCAAAGGTTCGCCTGTGCGAGCCACTCCGCCTCCAATTGCAATAATTTGCGGATCGTAAGCTTGAAGCACGATTTGTACAGCATCAGCCATAGCGTGAACAACAATGTTTAGTATGCGCTTTGCATCGCAATTCCCGGCTTCAGCTTTACTGATTAAATCTGGCATAGCAGGATTGGCGGAAGGCCATAAACGAGATATTGCGCCTCCTGAAGCTACTGTTTCTAAGCATCCTTTTTGTCCGCAAGGGCATGGGAACATATTACCGTCTACGGGTATGTGTCCGATTTCCCCTATAGCACCGCTAAAACCGTGTAAAGCTTTACCTGATTTTACAACGCCAGCTGCTAATCCAGTGCCAAAGTTTAGCATAACAATAGTTGAATCAGGGTCGTTATATAAAGCATTGTTATCTGTGTTGACTAAGCTAGCTGCTCCAACGGCTGCAGCATTCACATCGTTTTCAACATGTACGCAAGAGCCGTATGCTTCGCTTACTTTAGAGCCTAATTCTAAAGTAGAAATGCCTAAATTAACAACGTTTTTTACGCATCCTGTACGCCAATCAACTTGTCCCGGGATTCCAATGCCAACGGGTATAGGTTTTTCGGATAATTCTTTAGCTACTCGCGTAATATCTTCAACAACCTGTTCTTCACCTATTCTTGAAGGTATGCGTAATTCTTTTAGTACGCGATTTTGACCATCTATAATTATGCCCTCAATTTTCGTACCGCCAATGTCAATTCCGATTGTTAGATCATGCGGAACCTTCGAAGTTTGCGTATTCATAACAACTCTTTTCTATAACTTTCACACGCGTTTGTTTTGGCTTTCGAATCTATTTTGATTCGTTTTAGCTTGTTTTAGTCTGTTCGATAATCGGTTGTATTTTGCAATCATGCTTGTTTGATAATCGCATTTGATTTCAAATCATGATTCAATAAACCCTAAAGAATTAAGGAAAGCAACAAGATCCTGTTTATCTTTAAAAACAGCCGTGTTTAACAAAATTCGTTCGCATATGCTTCCGAGTTCTTCGTTAATAGCGTTTTTAATAGCATCTTTGTCTGTGTTTCCTTGCAATGATTCGCGCAATTCTTTCCAAACAAGTCCAAATTCGGATTCATTATCCGGAAGTTGAGCGGTTTTCCCAGATTCTAAAGCTTTAGCGATTTCGTTAAGCTGACGGACTAATCTTCCTGGAAGTATAAATAATCCTTGAGCTTCAATTAATCCAATAGGCTCCTGTTTTATAGCGTAATATTCAGGGTGAGCGTGGAAAATCCCATCAGGATACTCGTTGCTAACAGCGTTATTTCGGAATATAAGACTCATTTCATAGCCGCAATCAGTTTTAATAACGCTTGGAGATAAAGCTGATTGTTGATTTTGATGCTCGTCTTTTGAAGCAATATTTAATTTTGGATTATCGTAATCCACCCATGCTTTGCGAATGCAATCGCATACTTCAATAATGCTTTCGCGAGACTTAGAAACAACTCGTATAGCTGTGCCTGGCCAATCTAATATTTCAACAATCGTATTTTCATAGTTTGATATGCGGTTTGAAAGATAGTCTGAAAGTTGGTTTGAAAGGTGGAGAGTTTTTAATACCTGAGCATGATGCATTGGCATATGCTCTCCACCTCCCTGGTAATGATCGTGAGCAAGAACTGATCCTCCAATTCGTGGGAGAGCCGCATTGCATCCCAGGAAATAATGTGGAAATTCATCTACAAAATCAAGTAAATTCACGAAAGTATTTCGGTTAACAACCATAGGAGTATGCTCAGCATTCACGCAAATACCATGCTGGTTGAAGTATCCGTAAGGAGAAAACTGCCAGAACCATTCTTTGCCTCCAAGAGTTAGAGACAATGTGCGAAGAGTGCGCTTGTTTCTGCCTGCAAATCCTTCATTTTCTCGGCAAATAGTGCACTTTGGGTAGCCTCCAGAAACGCTGTTTCCGCTGGCAGCTTTACTCATATTTTTAAATTCAGGTTTAGCTAAATTGATTGTGATAATTAGATTATGCGAGTTAAATCTAATGTTTTTATTTAAAGCAGATTGTTTAACGTAAGTATTATTTACGCAATAATCGTAAAGCCATTGTTGCGCTGCGACTGAGCTATCTTTACTCTCAATGTTTTTAAAAAGTTGTTGGATTTTAGAAGGATTAGCGCTTAACAATCCCATAATCTCATCGCTATATGCTTCTTCTTGGCTTTCGTCAAGCAGATTTGCATTATAAGCTGCTTCAAAAAATCGGCGTAAAATATCATCGATTGAAGAGTCTATTTTTACTACAGAATTAGATTCTTGTGTTTCGTCACTCTTATCTGCTGATTCACATTTATTGTTTTGTTTGACTTGTGTTTCATCCAATAAGTTTGACTTATAAGAATCTAAATTAAATAAAGCAAAAATGCGATTCCTCGTGATATTTGCATCTAGTGGATCAAGTTCCAATTTTTCCTGTGCAAACATAACAAGCTCATCAATGCTTGCATACACAGCATTCAGTGCATTTGACATAATACGCCTCGTTAGTGGCTGTTATATGAGCTAATGATTTTACTTTTTTGTAAGCATTAGCTCATATTTTGCTCGAATAAGTTCTATATTTATACGCTAATATTTGCGCTTTTATTGCGATTTAGAATTGCATAATAAGGTCTACTATTTCGCGTATCTGAGAGGATTTTTCTTCCATTTCTTGTACTAATTTAATTTGCGTACGAGTGCGAACTAAATTATGAGTTTCATAACGAGTTGCGAAATAAGTATCTCCTTGCAAATAATCAGTTAAGAAGCGCATGCCGCATTCCAGAGTTAACATGTTTCCTGCAATTGGTAATAACTCAGCTTCGCGCTTTGTAATATTGTTTATCTGCTCGCTAATAAATCCATGTGCGTATGCTTTGAAAAGCGTAGTGCTGAAATGAACTTTATCAATATCTTTTTCGTCTTCTAAAGCTGTTGAAGCGCCAAAACGAATCGAATCGCCAAAGTCATAAAGCATGCTGCCAGGCATAATAGTATCCAAATCGATTATTGCGCGAGGCTTATGAGTAGTTGCATCCATTAAAATATTATTTAATTTAGTGTCGTTATGCGTAACTCTTAAAGGAATTTCTCCACTTTCTAAGCCTTTAGTAATAGTTGGATAAAAATCTTCGTGCGACATGTAAAAGTCGATTTCTTCTTTGCATGTTTTAGCACGGTTAAGAGGATCTTTTTCAACAGCTTTCTTGAAATCAGCAAAGCGATGAGGAGTATCGTGGAAGTGTGCGATTGTTTCAACTAATTGTGAAGCATCAAATTTAGCAAGGTAATTTTGGAAACTACCGAAAGCAGCACCAGCATCTCTGAAAACTTCAGGATCTGGAACTAAATCGTAAGAAATAGTGTTCTCAATAAACGCATACATTCTATACATTTCAGGCTTATCGCTGTTTTCGTAATACTCGTAATAGCTATTGCCGTCACGAGTTGGTATGATTTCCAACGTTTCTTGTCCCTGCTCGCGCAAGAAGCTCGTAACTAATTTAATATTTCGCATTAAATTAGCAGTATCAGGGAAAATGTCTGTATTCATTTTTTGCAAGATGTATCGACGCTTTGGAGTAACAGCTAAATAGGTAGTGTTTATATGACCGCTGCCATAAGGGGTAATTGTGCTAAAAGATTCTTCAACGTCAAATTGTTGTGCAATTTCGTGTAATGTTTCGTTATCCATAATAAATTTTCTTTCTGTGAAAATACACACTGAGCCGCAAGCTGCATTGCAAGCAGCTCAATGTGTTAACTGACAAATCATTGTAGAGTGTGTTGCGTTGAGAGAGAAACTACAATGATTGCCAGGCGATGGCACTTGGATCAAGATGGAATTGATTAAGAGTGCCATCTGCTCTTTGTACGGTTGTATTTTGTGGTTTATCTGTATTGTTGATAACGCAATACAGATTCTCTTGAGGGAAGTGAGCTACTTCGCATTCTGGGTTAGTTGAACTCCATGCAGCGTACAAACTTTCCTTATGACTTGCGTAGAAAAGTATGCGTTCTAAAAGTCGAGCGTTAACAGCTGAATAAGGAAGACCAGAAATATAAACTCCTCGTCCTTTACCATAATTGTTTGCTGCAAGCTGAACTTCTCCGTTATCGGCACGCAATACTTCAACGTTTTCGTTAATAGGATAAGTGTTCAAAATTGCTTCACCGAAATCAATATCATTCAACGAAGCTGGCTGGCCTCCGCCGCAACCGCTAAGAGCAATAGCGCGATTACTATTTGCTTCTTCAATCTTCGCTGCATCTGTTGGAATATCTTCTGTAATAAAGTGTGAAGTAACTAAAGCAGGGAAGTACTTATCGATTGAAAGAGTTTGGAAACGCTCTTCGTCAACTCCGAAAACGTCAGCTAGCTTGAAGAATCTGCTATCGTTTGCTTTATAGTAAGAGCTTGGTTCTCCAACACCAATCATGCCGCCGCCGTTTTGCGTCCACGTGCGCAAAATTTCTACGAGTTGTGGATTTTGCCAAACTTCGCCACCACTGTATGAAGTGTTTACTGGTCCTCCTGTGATTATTACGTCAATATCGCTATCGACTCCATTAGTTAATACGTCGTCAAAACTAATGAATCTCACATTTACTCTCATGCCAGAAAGTGCTTCGAGAATGCCATAGTATGAGCGTGTTTGCTTATTTGGAAGAGCGTGAGCAACTGTATAAGCCATCCACGAACGCATGCTACCCCAGGCGTTAAGAATAGCAACGTTTAATTCTCCTTCAGCTGCATGACCGTGAGTTTTATCGTGAATATCGCGGAATTCGTTTGCAATATTCGTAACAGTGTCAACGAACTTAGGGAATTTTGCAGCTAGAGATAAGTATCCGCCGTAACCCATTCGAGAAATAGGAGAGCGAAGAATAGCTCTACGAGCTTTACGCCAATTATCTAAACCTTCAATACTAGGATCGTTTCCTTCATAGAAAGTATCAGGGAAGAAGTATGGAAGGAATCTGCCTTCAGTGTATTTAACTCCTGGAATATCAGCAATCATGCGCGTTGTAGTTCCGTCTCCAATAGAACCAACTACAGCGTCAAGTCCAAGTTTTTCGAATCCTTCTTTATAAGGTTCTGTTCCAATCCACTGGTCTCCAAGGAACATCATGGCTTCTTTGCCGTGTGCATGAGCCATATCCACCATTGTTTTTACGTTTTCGCGCACAAAACGTGTTGTGAAATCAATCCAGTCTCGCTGTGCTTTTCGTGGGCAACGCCATGCTGAATTGTATGATCCTGCGTCAACGAAATCTTCTGGGCGAAGTCTATAGCCGTATTCGCTTTCAAAATCGTCAAGCGCTTTAGGAGATACTGTGCAAGAGCATCCAAACCAATCAACTACTTTTTCTCTATGCGATTCGTCGAAAAGAAGTGTGAATTGATAGAAGAATGTTGTAAATCGTACTACGTCTGTTTGAGGATTGTCTTTAAGCCACTTTTCAAAGGTTCGCATTACGAAATCGCGAGTTTTTTCATGATAAATATCGAATGGAATCTCATGCTCTTTATCTCCCCAATTATTTGTGAGGTGATTATACATTTCGACAGGATCCCAAATGATATAAGCCAGGAATGATGCCGTGTATTCATGCATTGGGATTGTGTTATTTACTATTACGCTGTGCGAAGATGGGTCCACGCTCCAGGATTCGGTTGGCAAAACTTCTCCTGTAGTGCGGTCTATTACTTCCCAATACTTATGAGGGTCGGCATCATAATTTGGAGTTAATTGTTCAATAAAGAAACGATCCATAAGAGGTATAACTGTGCTACTTGATTGCGCTAGTACTCTTTCGCTTAGCAAGTAGACTTGTGGAGTTTCATCCATGTGAAGAGTTATCCACTCGTTATGGGCTCGAGTAGGGAAGTAAGCGCTGTAGATTTTCTTACCTAGGGCCAATACTTGTTCATCGAGTTGAGTTCCGTCTGAATTACGAATAGCGTCAGCGCCCCATAGCTCAGCGAGTTCTTTAGTTTTTTCTGCGAAATTTGATTCGCTTGGAAGTGTAAAACGTCCCGTTGAAGTCATAATAAATCCATCCTTTAGCTTTTATTTACATCATTGATAAATACTCGCTATGAGTTGTACAACGTATTTGCAATTTGTTATTGCACAATAGCTGAAAACATATTTACTTTTAGTGTTTAATATGTCCATCTCTCTCCTTTGTGAGATTGAATTTAATTGCTACCGCGCAATCTAAGAAAAATTGTAGCCCCTGTTATTTATTTTGTCAACGTTGATGACATAAATATTTTTTAATATTTTCAATGCAAAATAGGGCATATTTTCAGGTTTCTTACGATTATATAAAGAATGTTATTTTATTATTTTTTGTATTTTCTTTTATTTTTAAGATTATGCTAGTTTTTATACGAGGTTTAATATAAGTCGTAAAACAAGCTTGAAGATTAGCTTTGAGATTGGCTTAAAATAGCTAGTTTTGAATAATATAAACAAAAGTAAAGATTATTGACAAAATGTTTAAAAGTAATATAATGAAGTAAGCGTTTTTAAATATTACATGTAACTACAATGTGGCAGTGCTTGTGCTTTTATTTAGCGGAGGAAGAGATGAGCAATGAACTAATGAAGAAATTACCTTCAGATATTCGTGTTAATAATATTTCAGCAATTTTTAACTTGCTTTTTCCAACTATACAAATGCCACGAGTGGAATTGGGTAATAAAATCGGTCTTTCGCGAATGGCAACAAGCGAAGTAACAGGAGAGATGATACGAGATCATATTCTTCGCGAAGTTGGAGATGATATGCGTGAAGGACGTGGAAAGCGTTCAAAAGTACTGGCCATAGACACATCATATTGGAGAGTTATAGTTCTAGATTTGTCTGATTCGTACGCTTTTAAAGGCGCTATCATGGATTTGTGCGGAAGCATTATTAAGCGAATCGAAGTTTCTAGTGGAAATACTGATGAAGAAAAAGTAAATAAAATTATTGAGCTATGTCATAATCTTGCTTCTGCTACTGAAAGAAATATTTTAGGAATAGGTGTAGCGCTTGCAGGAATAGTTAATAAAGATGGGACTGTTGTAAGATCAGTGCGTCTTAATTTAACTGATTTTCCGATTAAGAAAATTATTGAAGACGCAACCGGTATCCCAACAATAGTGAGTCACGATACAAGTGTTTCGCTTGTTGCAGAAAGATTCTTCGGGCGAGCTACAGAAAATTCAATGCTTATTACAGTAAGCGGCGGAGTTGGTGCAAGTCTTTATATAAATGACAAAATCGTTAGCGGATCGACTTTTTCAGCTGGAGAAATAGGTCATATTATTGTTAATCCAGATGGCGATGTTTGCAATTGTGGTAGGAGAGGATGCTTAGAATCAGTGCTTTCTGAGCCGATTCTACGAAATCGTATAGCGGAAAATCCTGAAAATAGGGATAAAATCCTTCATGATGCAGGATGTACTTTAGGCCGTATAATGTCTGTTCCAGTAGGATTGCTTAATTTGCACGATGTTGCTATTTATGGAGCTTCAGATATTATCTGTCAATCTTTCTTGGATGGCATGCGAGAAGAATTCCATAACAATATCTCTAATGGATACTGTGAGCCTCCTGAAGTTTATCGATGCTCGCAGGGAGAAGATTTGGTTTTGCGCGGTCAGGGTGTAGAAGTTATACGTAAAATGGTTCCGATAATACATCGCGGAATTGCGTGATTTTTACAGCCTAATTTCTATAGCGCTATTTCTATAGCGCTATTTTTATTGCGTTATTGTTATAGTGTGATTTTTAAATATTTGCTACTGATTTTATTTGCTACTGATTATTTATAATCCAAGCAAGTATTATTAAAACAGCTAAGAATAAGATATTTACTAAAGTATACATAAGCAAATATCTACCTTTATGATGCGGATATTTGTTAGTAATACCTTTGTAAGAAATCAATGAAGCCATAGAAGCGATAAGCGTTCCCATGCCGCCTAAGTTAGTTCCAATAATAAGCTGATTCCACTTATTGCAGAATCCTGAAAGCAAGATAGTAGTTGGCACATTGCTTATAAATTGGCTTGAGACAACGGAAACTTCCATAGGATGAGTTCCAACCCACATTTGAGCAATCTCAGTAAAGCCTTGCACTCTTCGCATATTTCCAATGAAAATGAAGAACATAATAAATGTGAGCGGCAATGCCCAATCAAGAGAGCGGAATACATGACGATCGCAAATTATAAAAGCAATAACGATTAAAAGTATCATTGCCCAATCTGGAATCCAGCCAGCTACGCCGCATAAGCAGATTGCGAAAAGAATGCTATAAACAACTACTCGCCATTTGCTAAAACCTGTTCCATAGCCCATTAATCGAATTTCATCTGGCTTAGGTTTTCCATGAGAAGGAGCAAGAACATTTTGCTCAATATCATCGCCTTGCAAACCAGAAAATTCGTCTACTCTGCGCGACTTGAAAAACACGAACGCGAAAGCAACCATTAACAATGCTGCAGTAAGAGTATACGGAGCCATAATGCCCATAAATTCGCCTGTAGACTTTTTTGTTAAGGCTTTCAAATATAGATTATGAGCGTTTCCAATAGGCGTAAGCATACTTCCAACATTTGCGCCGATTGTCATAAGCGTAATAACTAAAATAGAGTGTTCTTCTGCATTAGCCATAACTAATACAGAAAGAGCGAATGGCACAAAAGTAACTAATGCTACGTCGTTTGTAATAAACATTGATGAGAAGAAAGTCAACGACATAAGCACTATAACTAAGCCGCGCTCAGTTTTAGCATGCCTAAGTAGGCGCGATCCAATACTACGAAAAACACCTATACGCTGGAATCCGCATACGACCATCATTAAGCCAACAAGCTGCGCAATAGTATTAGTATGAACATAGCTAAGATATTGCGCATCAGGCTTTACGAAGAAGCAAGAAATAATAGCCAAAATCGTAGCCACGATAAGGATAGTTTCACACTTGACTAAGTTAAGAAGCCAGCGTCGCATTCTTCCTCCGTGACAAATTACAAAACTCTTTCAAGTGTACCGTAAACGGCACCTATTTTTCGTTTTTATTTCCGACAAAATCATTGAAATTGCAATGTAAATCGACCTTAAATCCAAGTGCTAATAGCAAAAATCGGACTATGAAAATTCCGACCTTTTTATAAGACACGCGCAACATACTATGAATGCTAACGATGGGAATACGAATACTATAATGGAAAAGAATTTAGCGGCCCAAAACCATAAGAAGCGAGAAGCAACTGTTATGGAAAATGAACTTAACCAAGAAGTTATTGATTCCAAAAATAAAAATAACGAATCGCAAGTAGATAGCGTAAGTAGTTTAAATAGCGCAAATAGTTCTAGCGTTGATAGCTCTGTTAAAAGCAATCATAAGAAAAATACTGCTGATTTGATTGTTGAGTGTTTAGTAAACGAAGGCGTTGAAGTTATTTTTGGTATTCCAGGCGAAGAAAATATCCCGCTTCTTGAAGCTATTGAAAGAAATGGTCATATTCGTTTCATAGTAACTCGTCATGAGCAGGGCGCTGGATTTATGGCAGCAACCTATGCTCATATAACTGGAAAGCCTGGCGTATGCCTTGCAACTCTTGGACCTGGAGCTTTGAATTTAACTCTTCCTGTAGCTCAAGCAAACGCGAGCACTACTCCTCTTGTTGCATTATGCGCTCAAGGAAACGTATCTCGCTTGTATAAGGAATCGCATCAAATTATTGACTTAGTTTCGTTATTCCAACCTATAACACAATGGTCTTCTATGATGCTTGCGCCTGTTGCTGCTCCTGAAATGGTTAGAAAAGCATTTTCAATTGCGCAGCGTAAACGTCCAGGTGCAACATGCCTTGTTATTCCTGAAGATATTAGCGAAATGCCAGCTCCTGCCGATGCCAAGCCGCTCGCATTGCCTCGTCCTTTGCATATTCTCCCAGCGCAGGACACTATTGACGAAGCAGCGTCGATTATTAAAAATGCAAAACGACCAATCATACTTGCAGGAAACGGTGTTGCAAGATCTCATGCGCAAGAAGAATTGCGTGAATTTGCAGAACAGCTTAATGTGCCTGTAGCTACTACTTTTGAGGGTAAAGGCGTATTCTCTGATGCTCATCCTAATGCTTTAGGCGTTGTTGGATTTATGCATCGCGATTATGAGAATTTTGCTTTCGATACTGCAGACTTAATTATTGCGGTAGGATTCTCTATTCAACAATTTGATCCTAAGAAAATCAATCCTAATAATGATAAAACTATTATCCACATAAACACTTTTGTGGAAGATACTGATGCTCACTATTCCGCTTCGCTAAATATCATGGCAGATATTAGTCAGACGTTATTAGCTCTTACAGCTGTTTTAAAGAAGCAAAATATTACGTTTGATGTAAGTCATCCTCGTATTCGCCAAATGTTAAGCGATGAATTGCATTCTTGCGCAAACGACGAGAGTATGCCAATGAAGCCACAGCGAATTGTGTATGACACTCGAAGAGCTGTTCCAGAAGGAACTACTGTGCTTGTTGACACGGGTGCTTTGAAAATGTGGATGGCTAGATTGTATCCAACTATGCATCCGAATACTTGCATAATCGATAATAGCCTTTCAACTATGGCATGGACTCTTCCTGGAGCCGTTGGAGCATCGTTTATTCTAAATAGCGAAGGCAAGAGGAATACAAATCCTGTTTTAGCTGTTATGGGTGATGGCAGCTTCATGATGAATGTGCAAGAAATTGAAACTGCTGTACGAGTTGGAGCTCGCATGGTGATTTTGGTTTGGGAAGATAACGCGTATGGATTAATTAAGTGGAAGATGGATTTGCATGCAGGAGAGCATGAGTATGTTGACTTCCATAATCCTGACGTTGTAAAGCTTGCAGAAAGCTTCGGAGCGCGTGGAGCTATTGTTAAGAAACCTGAAGATTTATACAATATGCTTCGCGAAGCCTTAGCTCAAAAATCAGGAGTTGACGTGATTGCTTGCCCTGTGGACTATCGCGAAAACATGAAACTGATTGAGAAATTAGGCGATATAGAATAAATAAAACGCGATATATCAATATAGCGATATAGAAATATATATAGAAATACAGCGATAGATATATAGCGAACGATATAGCGATATAGAGTAAATAAAACGTATAGAGTAAATTTTATACGTTTTATTTACTCTATACGTTTTTTATTACTTATACAGAATTACTTATACAGAATTAGTCTAATTCGTCATCCCAGCATCCTGTAGCATCCAATGCTGCTGCAGCTTCAACAGGATTATCGCAGAGTACAGTAATATGACCCATTTTGCGATTCTTACGAACCTCAGCTTTGCCGTAATCGTGCACGTGCCATTCTGGATGTTCCAAAATCAGCGAACGCGTAGGAGCTACATGCTGACCAAGAACATTTACCATAACAGCAGGGGAAAGCAGCTTAGGCTTCTTTAAAGGCCATCCAACAATACCACGAATATGTGCTTCGAATTGATCCATATCGCAAGCTTCAATCGTGTAATGTCCGGAATTATGAGGGCGAGGAGCAAGCTCGTTTACTACTACGCGATTATCGTTAGTGATAAAAAGCTCAATTCCTAACGTTCCTGCTAATTCGAATCCTTTAGCTAAGCGCAAAGCTAATTCATGAGCTGCTTTTTCAACTTCAGGATCAACTACTGCAGGAGCTAAAGTCATGTGCAAAATACTATTGTGATGCACGTTTTTCACTAGAGGATAAGTTACGAAATCCTTACCGTTTCCGGAAACAAGGATTGATGCTTCGAAAGCAAAATCGACGAAACCTTCGAGAATTGATGGAGGGAATTTTCCGCCGCGATCCGCACGATGGTGAATATTTGCAACATCTTCTTCTGTGCGCAAAACATCTTGACCGTGACCGTCATAGCCACCGCGACGAGTTTTAAGAATTGCTGGCAAGCCTATTTCGTCAATAGCAGCATCTAAGTCATCTAAATTATTTACTTCACGCCATTGAGCTGTTTCGATTCCATGACTATTGATAAAGGTTTTTTCACTTACGCGATCTTGAGTTACGCGCAATAAGTCAGTTCCTTGAGGAATTGCAGTTAAATGACGAACTTTATCAAGTGCGTCTGCGTTAACATTTTCAAATTCGTAAGTTAATACATCGCAACGCTCAGCAAGCTCGCGCAATCCTTCTGGATCGTCGTAATTGGCTTCAACTTGCAAATCTGCTACCTGGAAAACAGGGCAGTCAAGTGTTGGATCAAGAACACCAATACGAAAACCCATATGGCGAGCTGCAATAGCCATCATGCGACCCAACTGACCGCCGCCAATAATTCCAATAGTGGCTCCCGGCATTAAACGTTCAACAGCGCCATTAGTGACTTCAGATAAGGTTGGCATTTGATTCCTCAACTTTTTCTTTTAATTCATTGCGATATTCTGCTAGTTCATCAGCAAGACGATTATCAGTTGTGCTTAAAATGCTTACAGCAAGCAATCCAGCGTTTGTTGCTCCGGAGTTTCCAACTGCAGTAGTTGCAACAGGAATACCTCCTGGCATTTGTACTATTGAAAGCAATGAATCCCAGCCTGATAGCGCATGCGAGCGCACTGGCACGCCAATAACAGGAAGTGTGGTTTGTGCCGCAATCATTCCAGGTAAGTGGGCGGCTCCTCCAGCTCCAGCAATAATCACATGGAATCCGTTTGCACGCGCACTATGAGCAAAATCTGCCATTAATTCTGGTGTGCGATGTGCGGAAATAACTTGTTTCATATAAGGAACACGGAATCTGTCTAGAATTTCACAAGCATGACGCATGGTTTCCCAATCACTAGAGGATCCCATTACGACTGCAACAATTGGTTTTGCTTCTGGCACAATAACCTCCCATGACATGCAATGCTAACTTTACGCAAAGCTAAGGAGAATAGAGAATAGTTGTGTATTAAAAGCAAAAAGCATATAAAAAAGTGCCCCCGACGCGATTCGAACGCGCAACCAACGGATTAGAAGGCCGTTGCTCTATCCATTGAGCTACAGAGGCGCAAAAAGCTAGTATAGCAAATATGTAATATAACACTCGCTAAATAATCAATTTTTTTATTTAATAATCAAAAAAATAATAAGATTATTTGCGACAGTCTGGGCATAAACCGAATACTTCAAGAGTGTGATCTACAACGCTATAACCGTGAGATTGTGCGATTTTGTTAATCCAACCTTCATCGTCAGGCGGCTCTATATCAACAGTTTTACCGCAGCGTTCGCAAACAAGATGATGATGGTGAGTGTTTTCATCGCATATTCTAAATAACTGTTGTCCGTTGTATCTAACTGTATCAACTTCTCCGCTTTGAGTAAGTGAATTAAGCTGACGATATACAGTTGCGAGTCCAATGATTTCACCGTTGTCTGCAAGTAATCTGTGCAATTCTTGTGCTGAAACGAAATTACGTGATTCGCGTAAATATTCTAAAACTGTTTCTTTTTGCTTAGTATGCCTTCTAACTGGCTGAACTCCTACCATATTTAGCGATCCTTTCAGCGACATGTACTCGATAAATCTCGATAAAGCTTGTTATATAGCGCGTGATAAAGCTTGCATACAAATCTTTATTAAAACTCGTATATAAAGCAATATTAACGCATAATCTGCCTTTAAGTATATGTTATAACGTCATAACTTCCATGATTTAATCGTATAAATTTGTGAGTAAAGATATTAATCAAATATTTAACTTTATAAAATAAATCGCACCGCATGTTTAAACACGTAGTGCGATTTATGGTAGTTTTACATTTTGCTTAAGTTATATGAATTACGGCATTTTAAAGAAGTCAGTATTACGAACGTAATTCTTTCCAGCTGTAATATCGTATTGTATAAGCCTGTAATCTTCTAATAATTGCTTAGTTTCTTTATCCATATCTGAATAAGCCATTGGCTTACCGCTATTGTCAAGATAAATCGACTGACCTGCAGGAATTCTATACCACGTTTGCACACTATTAACTACAGGTGGTTCCATAGCACTAATGTGTTCATGCAATTTAGTCAAGAAAGCAACATAAGGAGAAACTTTAGCATTCATATGACTTGCAATTTGCGATATGAAGAAGTTAGGAGAAGAGTACTGATTTGTCTTAGCAGCAGTATTCGCAACAGTCTTTTCCTCAGACTTTTTAGCAGTCTTTTCTGTAGTCTTTTCATCAGACTTGTTTGAGGACTTTTCCGAGGATTCCTCTGAAGTCTTTTCCTCAGACTTCAGCTCTTCTCTAGAAGCTTTATTAGACCAAATAAAGTAATCAGTTAAGTGCAAAACAAGAGAGTTATTTTTATTTGCACTAGCAGTGGAATACGCTCCAGGAAGATGATCTCCATAGAACAACACTGTAACTGGCTTATCTAATTCATCTAAGCTCTTGAGGAATTTCTCTGTAGCTTTATCAGTGTAATTAGCACCTTTAGCATACGTTTGAATTATTGAAGATTCCTCAACGCCTAAAGGCTTCTTGGAATCAGTAGAAGAAACCTTGAAATCATTATCCTTATACCAGTTGTTATAAGGCATGTGATTTTGCATTGTCACTAATTGTATGAATTCTGGAGTTTTCTTCAATTTAATCGAATCCAAAACGCTATCGTAAGCAGATTCGTCTGAAACATAAGGAGTAGAGTCAATATGATTTTGATAAGCTATGACATCTGGCTCTCTTAGCGAATAAAACTTAGTAAATCCAAACCTCTTATAATTCTTAGCTCGCAAATACATAGACGGCTCAAACGGATGGAAAGCTAAAGAATCTTTACCATTATTCCAATATCGATTAATAGTAGGAGTCCATGAAGTATTCGGCACTAATTGCTGATAAGGGCTAGTAAGAGAAGGATCGAAATTAACCATACTCAAGCCTGTAATAGACATGTACTCAAGATTTGCAGTTCCACCGCCGTATCCTGAAGAAAGCATAAGACCGCTATCAGTATTCTTCTTTAAATCGTCAATGAAAGGAATAACCTTTTTATTGAAAGAAATACCAGGAACGCGCTCAGGATTTGCAAAGCTTTCTGAAAGAATCATAATAACTGTACTGTTATTAATCTTATTCTTTCGAGAATCATTAAGCTTATTAGCTTGCTTTTCATAACGAGCTACAACTTCTTTCATAGTGGCTTCGCTATAATTTGCAGGCTTTTGCATTACCTTTGTATTAACTTGCCTAAAGAATGCAACTAAAGGTCCATTTGTTTGAGCATCATATGCTGAATCCCACATTACTGGGAAATCGCCCATGAATTTGTTAAAAGAATTTGCAGCAGATCCGACAGTTCCAACAAACGCAACATATAACGTAAATATTAAGAATATGAATGCGAAAATACCGCCGCGGACGCCGTATCTAAGACTTTTACGTTTAAACCAAACTACTTTTCCATGGTTTTTATCTATAAAATTAAGGGATATAAAAAGTAAAATAAAGAAAATTATCCCAATAACTGCATATGAAATAACTCTATGCGCATTATATGGTAAGAATGTTGAAATATTGCCAGTATCACTTTGCAAAAAATTCAAATCTGCTGGAAGAATAGCTTCATTGCGTACAAATATTTTCATGTATTCAACAGTTGCAATAACCATTGAAACTGAAAGAAGTATCATAGAAGTAATCCAAAAGCGATTAGTTATAAAAAGCAATAATGCATAAATCGCAGCGACAATAAGCATGTTCAAAATGAATATGAAATTCAGATCCTTCCATATTCCTTTAATCATCCTAGAAAGATTTTGTCTTAAGCTTGTACAAACTTGCTCGCGATTACCGGTTTGAACACCAGTATGAAGAATAACAATAATTGCGATATCGTTAATAATGAAAAATACAATATAAAGCCAGCGTGGAATTGTTATACGACACTTACCCAATATTGCTTGTAAGCGTTTAAAGAAATTTTTAATTTCACCCTCTTTCTTTTCGCTTTTTAAAGACTCAACTGTGGTTTTGTCCATAATCTATTCCAATCATTCAATCATTCTTAGAAAATAAACTCGTATATAATCTGTACGAGAAAATGCAATACTAAAACATTATATTTATTCCTGTCGTCATAGATTAAAACAAATATGACTTTCATACTTAAGGACGATTACACTTAATGCGATTGTTTTTACTATTAAACTGTTAAAAATACTTAAATTTATGGAGTGAATTATAGAAACTTTATAGAAAAATTATAGAAATTTTATAGAAAAATATTAGGGAAAAGAACTATATTAGCTACGTATGAATTTTGCAATAGATAAGGACTTGGAACGTTAATATTATGAAATCGCTGGAATCTATCAGTCTTATACAAGGATGGTTACCAATAAGCGTTTTTGGCTTAACTGGCTTAGGAATAATAATATTGTTATGTTGTAAGTCTAATTGGGGTAAAAAGAAAAAATATGTCATACCAACTCTTGTAAAACTTGGAATATCTGTTATATCGTTCTTTGTTGGGTGGCTTATAATCTGGCTTATTTCAGACGTTTTTATGGTTTTCGGAGTAAGCGTCGGAATACTTGTTATGCTAAGTATTGCAGCCGGATTTGGCTTTTTAGGATTTGCAATTTCATCTGCCATTATGACGCGCTCAACATTGCGCATTATTTCAATAGTCACGATTTTCTTCGTATTAATAAGCACAGCTTTACAAGTAGACATAATCTATGGCGAATACACAACGATTGGATCTATTTTTGGATTAGGCGGATATCCTAAATTAGAAAAATCTATGAAAAAAAGCCCTCATATGACAATTGAGCAATGGAATAATTTAGCGGAACAAAATGAATTGCCTACAATCCCTTCAAAAGGAATTACAAGATCTGTAAAAATACCTAATACAAAATCGCATTTTGAAGCTCGTATAGCGAATGTTTATCTGCCTCCTGCAGCATTAGTAAAGAATCCTCCTAAATTGCCGGTTATGGTTATGCTAGCAGGTCAGCCAGGAAGCCCTAATAGATTCTTTTCTGCAAGTAATATTGTTGCAACTCTTGACGATTATGCTAGTAAACACAACGGTCTTGCGCCTATAGTCGTTTCTCCGGATCAAAACGGTAACCAATCGCATAATTCTCTTTGCGCAGATACTACAGTTTATGGGAATGCGGAAACTTATCTTACTAAAGACGTACCTAATTGGATTAAGAAAAATCTACCTGTAAGCAATAATCCTGACTTTTGGATGATGGGAGGATTCTCTCAAGGAGGAACTTGCAGTACTCAATTAGTTCCAGCTCATCCTGATGTTTATGGAAATATCTTTGCAGCTTCTGGAGAATTAGAGCCAACGTACAAAGATCGTCAAAAAACTATAGACCGTTATTTCAATGGTGACGCCCAAGCCTATGAGAATCATGTTCCTTCTACTATTATGACTCTTCAAGCTCCATTGAATCAATATTACTATTCAGTTGCAGGTCAACTTGATGTGGAATCTCAAAAAAGTCAAGAATCAATTGCTAAAGCTGCGCATAAATCAGGCATAAGCGTTATTACAATGATTGCAAATGGGCATGGTCATGATTGGCATACTGTAAAAGCAGGATTGAGTGTAGCAATTGACCGTTTTTGCAAGCGTACAGGTATTTCTAGCAAACTTCCTTCTCTTACTTCATATAAAGACATAAAAATCGTTAAAGAACAGTTAGTGAAACGAGAGTAATTATGAAACGCGCTTCCTCACCACAATCTAACCATATGAGAGTTCTGTATAAGGACATGCTTGTATGGATTAAAAAACGTGTTCTTGCAACTTATACGGCTGCAATTTTAATTATTCTCAATGTAGTTAATTGGATTTCGACTTCAATAACGCACTTATACGTTCATGGCCCTGAGGCAACTCTTTCTAAATTATTTCTTTATAAAAAGCCGAAAATAGGAAGTGCTTTATTCTTTGGGCACAATAATATTCCTATACTTATTTCACAACTATTAAAAACGCTTATTTACGTCGATAGTTTTTTGTCTCTTATAGTGAATGCGATTCTTGCAATCATATTGATTGGTTTAGCAGAAAATCACATAAGAAAACTTCGCATGCTTTGGATTTCAATTATTAGCACTATTTTTGGAATAATATTTGGCTTAGTTCTTATAGGCGGGCTTTCTGCAATAATCAGTAGTTTAGGATGGATTAGACGAATACCTATACATCTTTCGCCATTCACGTTATTAGTAGGCGTGTTTATGGCATCTGCTTCTTATAAGTCAATTCTTTTGCGAAGAAGAATGTTGGTGCTCGGCTACACTATAACTTTTGCAATGATGCTATACAGTGGCAATCCAGGGGATTATTGCACTATGTTTGCTGCTTTAAGCGGTCATGCTATTGGAAAGCTTATAACTCATTCTTCAGAAAATAAGTCAAATAGTTGGTGGCATGGTACTGATTACGAAGTTAGAAGACTGTTTGCAATAACACAAGTAGTTATGGCAATCGGACCTATTCTGGCTCTTTCGTCTAAATCTCATGCAGGCATACTAACTATGCTTGGTTTGTTTATGTCTCCAGAATTAGATGGCAAATCGTGGCTTACTAGATGCATGACGAATTCAACTTCAGCTAATTGCATACTTCATTCTGGCTTACAGCATGCTGCTTTTACAGGATTATTAGTTCGCGCAGCATTGCCAATGATTGTAATGCTTTTAATAGCTTGGGGTTTGCTTCATGGAAGACGGCTCGCAGCATGGACAGCAATAATAGTTAATGCTATTACTGCAATATTTGTAATAACATACTTTACGATTTTGCCTTTGCTTATATATTTGCAAAGCGCGCATCATAAGTATAGTGCTGTTACTGTAGCGTTTGCGTTAACTGCATTGCCTCCTATTCTTATTGCAATTTCTTTGGCATTAAGTATTAAGCATTTCCCAATTCAAACAGATAAACGTCAGATCATAATTGGACTTGTTATTATTTTGTCCACTTTGCTAATAACTGCTGCAGGGTATATTTCCTACGGTTTATTGATGCCTAAAAAATTCTTACCGAAAGCTAGTTTATATCACTTGTTAAGTGATCTTCCAGGAAGATGGATGCCAATGGGATTTGGCAGCAGAACTAGAGTTATGCTTTTGCCAAAAACAATTCTAACTTCTGTTATTATGCAAGGCGTAGGCGTAATTTTCTGGATTGTTATGCTATTGGTTTGCTTACGTTGGTTTAGAACTATGATTGTTTTAAGCGAAGAAGATCGTAAGAAAGCAAGCAAATTAGTGGAGCTTGGCGGAGAAAGCATGAGTTTTATGACCACTTGGTCTGGAAATCATTATTGGTTTTCTTCAAGTGGAAAATCGGGAATCGCTTACCGTGTGAAATATGGAATAGCTCTTACTCTTACTGGTCCTTTCGGAGAAAGAAACGAATATAATCAAAGTTTACGTGGATTCATACAATTCTGCGAGAATAATTCTTGGACTCCTGTGTTCTATGCTGTTCATGAAAATCAGCGTAAAGTATTGGAAGAATTGGGATTCTATTCTATTAAAGTCGGTACAGAAATGCTTGTTAATCCAAGCGGTTGGCAGACGCGTGGCAAAAAATGGCAGGATATTCGCACTGCTATTAATAAGGCTAAGCGAGAAGGCATTACTGATATTTTAAGCAGCTTTGACAGTGCTCCAGTTGATATTAAGCAGCAAATTGTTGAGATCTCTGAAGAATGGGCTGAGCTTAAAGCGTTGCCTGAGATGAAATTTACTCTTGGTGGAATTGAAGAATTACAAGACCCTAGAGTTATGATTCTTTACGCTATTGATTTGCATAATCGCGTTTTGGGCGTTACAAGTTGGATGCCTGTTTATAAAAATAATAAGGTTGTTGGTTGGACTCTTGATTTTATGAGACATCGTACTGATAGTCCTAATGGAATCATGGAATTTCTTATAGCTAGAATGGCTGAAAGATTGCGTGATGAGGGGATAGATAACCCAGATTCTGCAATTGAATTTATGAGCTTGTCGGCAGCGCCTTTAGCTGGAATGGATGATGCGGATAATGGCGATAAATCAATGCCGCAGAACGCTCAAGATAATGACATAATAAAGCATGCTCTAACAATGGTTTCAGATATTTTGGAGCCTGCGTATGGATTTAAATCCCTGTATTTCTTCAAAAAGAAATTCCAGCCTGATGCAAGTCCTGTGTATATTTGTTATCAGGATTCTGCAAAATTAGCTCAAATTTCGCTAGCTGTCACAAACTCTTATTTGCCTGAAACGAAGCCTAAGCAATTATTAGAAATGGTGAAAACTTTGCAAAGTGGGCATAAAAAAGACGCGTGATATGTAAGTTGCGCGTGTAATTTAGCGTGTAATTTAGCGTGTGCGTTGGCATGTGACTTAGAGCGTAACTTAGTGCGTTACTTGGCGTGTAACTATTTTTTAAGGCTTTAGAATTCTAATTACTTAAAATCCTAAAGCCTTATTATTTAAAGCATTATTTAAAGACTTATTTAAAGACTTATTGTTCTAAAGACAAAGCTTTATTGTTTTAGACATTTGTCTTTTATTCTAAAGCTTTAGATGCGATATCATGCCTAAAGAACATATGCGGAAGATTAAGCTTATCTAATATGCTGTAGACGTTATTCTGAGCGTCTTTTACGTCGTCTCCATGCACTTGCACAAGAGCTACTCTACCTGAAGAAGTAAGAAGTTTTCCGCTTTCTTCATCGCTTTTTACTCCTGCATAATACACGTGCTGACCTTGATTTTCGTCAACAGGAATTTGAGGAAGAGGAGTTCCAGTAACTAAAGTGCCAGGGTAGCCTTCGCTAGCAATAATTACGCCGAGCGTAACACCGCTATCTTTCCAAGTAAAAGTAGGATTTTTATGCTGCAAAATATTCCATATAGCTGCACCAAAATCTGAAGTAAGGCGAGGAAGTACAACTTCTGTTTCTGGGTCTCCAAAACGAGCATTAAACTCAATAACTTTAGGACCTGTTGCTGTATCAATTAAGCCAGCATAAAGCACGCCAGTAAAAGGCGTACCCTCCTTAGCTAGTCCTTCAACAGTTGGGCGCACAATTTCGTCGATAGCACGCTTAACTGTTTCGTCGCTAATTTGTGGAACAGGGCTATAAGCTCCCATGCCGCCAGTATTTGGTCCTTTGTCGCCGTCATAAGCGCGCTTGTGATCTTGAGAAATAGGCATAACCCAAAAATCAGTTCCGCTTACAAAACTCATAAGTGAAAACTCTTGACCTTGCAAAAATTCTTCAATAACAACTTTTGCTCCGGCCTGACCAAAACGATGATCGACGAAAATATCTTCCAAAGCCTCAACTGCTGTTTGTTCATCCATAGCAACAGTAACGCCTTTTCCAGCAGCCAAACCATCCGCTTTAATAACAATTGGAGCACCATGCTCAAGAACGTATGCGCGTGCCGGTTCCAAAGCATCAAATGTTTTGTAGGAGGCAGTTGGAACGTTGTGACGAGCCATAAGCTTTTTTGCGAAATCTTTAGAGCCTTCGATTTGAGCTGCGGCTTTGTTTGGACCAAAAGCTGGGATTCCTTGAGATTCAAAATCATCCACTATGCCATTCATAAGTGGAACTTCAGGACCAATGAACGCAAAATCGTAGTTATTGTCTTTAACGAACTTAATAAGAGCGTCATGATCTGATTGACTTATGTTTGCAGTTTGAATTCCATCTGCTGCAATACCAGGATTTCCAGGAGCAACAGTTACTTCTTCAACGCTTTCTCCTTTAAGTAGCGCGTGTGCAATAGCATGTTCGCGAGCGCCAGAACCAACTACTAAAACTTTCATTTTTAATCCTTTATTGCTTTAAGATTTTGCTGCTTACTATTTTGCTGCTTACTATTTTGCTGCTTATTGTTTTGCGTATTTGTTGTTTTGCGTATTTGTTGTTTTGCGTATTTGTTGTTTTGCGTATTTTTTACTTATAGCAACTCAACTGCAGCGTTTTCGCGCTTAGCCATTTTGCCAATAATATAAGCTGTTTCATTATGCTCGTTTAATATACGCATTGCATCGTTTGCCCGGCTTTCATCAACTGCCAAAACCATGCCAATGCCCATATTAAAAACGTTGAACATTTCAGCGTGCGCAACTTTTCCAGCTTTTTCAATAACGCCAAAAATAGGTGGAACGTTCCAGCTTGAAGTGTCAATTTTTGCAGCCAAATCGTCTGCGTACATGCGTGGAACATTTTCAATAAATCCGCCGCCTGTAATATGAGCAACTCCCTTAATAAGATGCTCAGCAAAAAGTGGCTTCAAGGCTTTTACGTAGATTCGAGTAGGTTCAAGAAGAACTTCACCAAGTGTTTTGCCATTAAGCTCATCCAACTTCGTATCTACGCTAAAACCTGCTTCTTCAAACAAAGCTTTGCGAACAAGAGAGAATCCGTTTGAATGAACGCCTGAAGAAGGAAGTCCTATAAGCACATCGCCGGCAGTAATAGTGGAGCCGTCAACAATATTTGAACGTTCTGCAACGCCTACTGCAAAACCTGCAAGATCGTACTCGTCTTCGTCGTACATTCCAGGCATTTCAGCAGTTTCGCCGCCAATTAAACCTGCTTCTGATTGCACGCAACCGTCTGCAACGCCTGAAACTACCTGCTCAAGTATTTCAGGATTGTTTTTTCCGCACGCAATGTAATCGAGGAAGAAAAGCGGCTCGGCACCTTGAGCTGCAATATCGTTTACGCACATTGCAACGCAATCAATGCCAATGGTGTTATGCTTATTCATCATTTTTGCAATCACAAGCTTGGTTCCAACGCCGTCTGTACCAGAAATCAGCACTGGCTCTTTGTAACCAAGAGATGCCAAATCAAATAAGCCGCCAAATCCGCCAATGCCACCTACAACGCCTGGTCGCTTCGTGCGATTCACATGAGATTTAATACGACGTACTACTTCGTATCCTGCTTCTACGCTTACGCCAGCTTCTTCATATGCGTGTGGCATATCGGTTCCTTTCATAACTATGTTCATAACTATGTTATAAGTATTTTCTTAAGTTTTATTTTTATTTATAAATTGCGATAAACAATTAAATTAGTAAACGACTAAATTATTAAGTTATTAAGTTATATAAGATTTTCGTGTGTGTATTTACTGTGCTTTCTTACTTCTTGCAAATGTTCGCGTTCTTCAGGAGTAAGTGAAGCCAAGAATTCTTCGCCGTAATCGTCTAGTGCAGTAGGGTAGTCACCATTAAAGTAAGCAACACACAAACCGCCATAAGGCGCAGGCTTTTTTAATCCAATCGACTCGACTAATCCATCTAAAGACAAAAATGCTAAGGAATCAGCATCGATATACTCGCGAATTTCTTCGACTGAATGCTTTGCTGCAATAAGTTCTTTTGTGGTTTGTATATCAATACCGTAGAAGCAAGGATATTTAAGCGGAGGAGAAGAAATGCGCATATGCACTTCTTTAGCTCCAGCTTCTCGAAGCAATTGCACAATGCGCTTAGAAGTAGTTCCGCGAACAATCGAATCGTCAATAACGATAACGCGTTTTCCTGCAACCACGCCGCGAACAGCAGAAAGTTTCATACGAACACCTTGCTCGCGTAATTCTTGCGTTGGTTGAATAAAAGTGCGTGCAACATACTGGTTTTTAATCAATCCCATTTCGTTTGGAATTCCGCTTGTTTCAGCATATCCAGCAGCAGCAGAAAGTGAAGAATTAGGCACTCCAATAACCATGTCTGCTTCAACAGGAGATTCTTTAGCCAAACGTGCACCCATGCGCTTTCGCACAGAATGAACATTAATACCGTAAATATTAGAATCTGGGCGAGCGAAATAAATAAATTCCATTGAGCATACTGCATGCTGAACGTGCTTTGTATATTGCTCAATAGTGTAGCCATCGTCATTAATAACAATAATTTCGCCAGGCTCAATATCGCGAATAAACTCTGCTCGCACAATATCAAGCGCACAAGTTTCAGAAGCAAGCACGTACGCGCCGTTCTTCATACGACCAAGCGAAAGAGGGCGGAAACCATTTGGATCAGTTGCTCCAATTAATGCGTCTTGAGTAAGCAATAAGTAAGCGAAACCGCCATGAACAGTTTGTAAAGCTTCTTTTAAGCGATCCATAAAAGTTGCTTTACTAGAGTGACGAATTAAATGCATTAATATTTCAGTATCAGAATTTGAATGGAATATTGCGCCTTCATCTTCCAAAGAATTACGCAGGCTAGTGCAATTCGTCAAATTTCCATTATGTGCAAGAGCTACGTCTCCATCGTGGAAACGGAATAAGAAAGGTTGAATATTATCAACGCTTCCAGAACCAGCAGTAGCATATCGCACATGACCAATAGCCCGGTTACCGGTAAGACGATCCATAACTTTTTCATTGCTGAAAACTTGGGTTAATAATCCGAGTCCTCTGTGTCCGTGCAAGTGCCCATCATCGTTAGATACAATCCCAGCACCCTCTTGACCACGATGTTGAAGCGCATGTAATCCAAAATAAGTAAGTCTTGCAGCATCTGGATGACCCCAAACGCCAAAAACGCCGCATTCTTCATGGATATCTTCAAGCTCTGCAGACATCTACACCCCCTATTTTCAGTCACTTTTTAAGCAACTTCATAAGTAACAGTATAAGCAACTGTATAAGCACCCGTAATCAAGTATATTTCAATGATTAAGACACTTTTATTTAAAATAATCTTGTATATTTATTCAACTTTCTTTAGCTGTTAGCTGGCAGTAATTATCTACCAGCTAACAGCTTTTAATTTTTAACTATGCAGTAAAGTACTCCACGCCAGCTGAGAACAAATCTTGAGCTTTAAAATCAGGAATATTTACATATAAGCCATCACCGCTTCTCTCACAATGACCCATTTTGCCGAAAACTCGACCGTCTGGGCTTGTAATGCCTTCTACGCACATAACAGAACCATTCGGATTCACATCAAGATCCATATAAGGCTGACCATTGATGTCAACATACTGAGTTGCGACTTGACCATTTGCAATCAAAGCGCTCATAACTTCAGGAGTTGCAATAAATCTGCCTTCTCCGTGAGAAATAGCTACAGAATGAACATCGCCAACTTGCGTATTTGCAAGCCATGGAGAAATATTTGAAGCTACACGAGTATGAACAATACGGCTTTGATGGCGTCCAATAGTATTAAAAGTAAGAGTTGGGCATTCAGTATCAATTGGCACAATATCTCCAAATGGTACTAATCCAAGTTTTATAAGAGCTTGGAAACCATTACAAATACCAAGCATTAAGCCATCGCGATTATTAAGCAAATCGCGAACCGCATCGCTAACAGCAGGATTTCTAAAGAATGCTGTAATGAATTTTGCAGAACCATCCGGCTCGTCGCCTCCAGAGAATCCGCCTGGAATCATTACAATCTGACTCTTCTTAATTTCTTCAACCAACTGTTTAGCTGACTGTGCAATATCTTTTGCGCTCAAATTATTAATAATAAGCGTATGAGCGTCTGCTCCGGCTTTTTCAAAAGCAGCTTGAGTATCGTACTCGCAATTATTACCCGGGAAAACTGGGATAATAACGCGCGGATGAGAAAGCGGCTTCAAACGGTGAGAACGCATGTGATTATGCTTAGAAACTCTTGTCTTAGCGCTAATTGTTGCAACTTGCTGATTAGCTTCTTTTCCATTTCCAGCATGCTTGTAAGGGAAGATGTTTTCCATCTGAGATTCCCAAACTTGCTGCAAATCGTTTAAATCAACGCATTCGCCAGAAGCAGAAGTTAAGGAATAATCTTTGCAAGTCGTTCCAATAACGCTAATAGTAACGTTTTCGGAACTTTCTGGAATATCGGCTTCGTTTGCAAGTTCAACAAAGAATGATCCGTATGCGTTAGAGAACAAATCGTCGTCGCTAATATTTTGCAAGACAACGCCTATGCGATTTCCTAAAGTCATCTTAAACAAGCTTTCTGCGCTCGCTCCATAACCTGGAGTAGAAGCAGCTAAAGCTTTTTTAGATTGCGTAAGATTCTGCATAACGCGTAATGCTTCTAAGAAACTTTCGCGTTCTGGAGTAATTCCATCAGATTTATATTTAGGGCAAATGCGAATAACACGATGATTTACACCCTTAAATTCTGGAGAAACTGTTAAACGAGCATCTCCTGTAGAAACAGCGAATGAAATCAAAGTTGGAGGAACATCAAGATTCTCAAAGCTGCCGCTCATAGAATCCTTGCCGCCAATAGCTCCAACACCAAAATCAATTTGTGCGCTTAATGCACCAAGAACTGCTGCAGCTGGTTTACCCCAACGCTCAGGAACATCTTGAGGCTTTCCAAAATATTCCTGCAAACTCAAATAAGCGCGCTCGCGAGTAAAACCAGTAGCAATAAGCTTAGCTAAAGATTCCACAACAGAAATATAAGCTCCAGTAAATTGATTCTTTTCCATTAAGTATGGATTAAAGCCCCAAGCCATTGCAGAAGCAGTGTTTGTTTTACCAAATACCGGGAATTTAGCAACCATAGCTTGAGCTGGAGTAAGCTGATTTACGCCACCGAAAGGCATTAAAACAGTTGTGGCACCTATAGTTGAATCAAATCTTTCAGACAAGCCTTTATTTGAAGCAATATTAATATCTGAAACTAAGGCGTTCATGCGCTTTTCTAATGGCAAATCTGATTGATTCTGCCATGGAGTTTCGTAGTTTTCTCCACTTTCTACATGCAAAATCTGCTGTTTTGGAGCTCCGTTTGATGCTAAGAATGCTCGGCTTAAGTCGACTATAGTTTTTCCTCGCCAAGTCATACGCATTCGAGCTTCTTTAGTAACAGTAGCAATAATTTCTGCTTCAAGATTTTCTTCGCGCGCGTATTCCAAGAATTCGTTAGCGTCATTTGAAGCAACATCTACTGCCATGCGCTCCTGGGATTCAGAAATAGCAAGTTCAGTTCCGTCAAGTCCTTCATATTTCTTAGAAACTTTATCTAAGTTAATAACCAAGCCGTCCGCAATTTCTCCTGTTGCAACAGAAACGCCGCCTGCGCCAAAATCATTGCAACGCTTAATAAGTCTGCAAGCGTCTTTTCTACGGAAAAGTCGTTGTAGTTTGCGTTCAATAGGAGCGTTACCTTTTTGTACTTCAGCTCCGCACTCTTCAATACTATCCGTATCTTGGGCTTTAGAAGCGCCGGTTGCGCCGCCAATTCCATCACGTCCGGTACGTCCGCCAAGAAGAATAATTACATCTCCTTCGCTAGGCGTTTCTCTGCGCACGTGATCCGCTGGGGTAGCAGCTACAACTGCTCCAACTTCCATGCGCTTAGCAACGTATCCAGGGTGATAAAGTTCATGAACTTCGCCAGTTGCCAAACCAATTTGGTTTCCGTATGAAGAATAACCTGCAGCAGCGGAAGTTACGATTTTGCGTTGTGGAAGCTTACCGTTTAAGGTTTCGCTAATAGGAGTGCGCGGATCTGCAGCGCCCGTGACTCGCATTGCTTGATAAACGTAAGATCTACCGGAAAGAGGATCTCTAATGCAGCCGCCAATGCAAGTTGCAGCTCCACCGAAAGGCTCAATTTCTGTAGGATGATTATGTGTTTCGTTTTTAAATAGGAACAGCCAATCCTCATCGTGACCGTTTACGTCTACTTTGA
Source organism: Gardnerella sp. KA00255 (assembly GCF_049244095.1). NCBI lineage: Bacteria > Bacillati > Actinomycetota > Actinomycetes > Bifidobacteriales > Bifidobacteriaceae > Gardnerella > Gardnerella sp. KA00255. Next base: position 426,814 of record NZ_CP058374.1, on the reverse strand, counting down.
CTTTTACTGTGCAAGCGTTGATTTCTTCAGATTCATCCAAATTTTTCAACTCGCAAGTATGCTTCAAGTATTTTGCGCCAATAGTTGCCATGTCCATAAGGCAAATAGGTTTATTTTCGCGATTTAATTCTTTTCGCAAATCAAGATAACGGTTAAATGCTTCTTGAACAGTGCTATCGTCAATAGAAATATCGGTAAGCTCAGTGCCAAAAGTCGTGTGACGGCAATGATCAGACCAATACGTGTCAATAACTCGAATTTCGGTAATAGTAGGATTTCGTTGTTCTTCTTGGAAATACTGCTGGCAGAATTTTGCATCTGCTAAATCCATTGCTAAACCGCGAGAATTAATGAATTCTTCTAAGCCTGAATCATCTAAATCGTTAAAGCCATTAAGTACTTCAACATCTGAAGGAATTATGCTTTCAGTTTTAAGAGTAGTAAGCGTATCAAGAGACGCTTCTCGTGCTTCTACAGGATTAATTACATAGTGTTTGATTGTTTCAATATCTTTTTCACTAAGATTTCCAGAAAGAGCGATTACTTTTGCGCTGCGAACTTGAGGGCGTTCGCCTTGACTAATAAGCTGAATGCATTCGCTAGCAGATTGTGCGCGTTGGTCAAATTGGCCAGGCAAAAATTCTATTGCAAATACGTGTTCAGACGTATTAATAGGAAGATAGTCATAAGTATTGTCAACAGGAGGTTCGCTTAATACTGTTTGAACTGCTGTTTGGAATAATTCTTGCGAAATACCTTCAACGTCATACCTGTTAATTACGCGCACTGAAGTTAACGCGCTCATACCAAGAATTTCTTTAAGCTCGTGGAGAAGTTGTTGCGCTTCTACTGCAAAACCGGATCGCTTTTCTACATACACGCGAAATACCACGGTGAACCTGCCTTGTATTTGTTTGCTGTATTCCTGTTGCTTCTATTTATATTTTAAGTTTTGTTGTTTTGTTGTTTTGTTGTTTTGTTGTTTTAAGTTTTTATTTTTAAGTTTTTTGTTTGTTTTTTAGTTTTTGTTCTTCTTAAGAACGCACATGGCTCGCACCCAGTTGAGGATGCGAGCCACAAAATTATCTAGTGTTTTTCATACTCGTTTGGATTGATTTCAGCACAATCCAAACCTTCGCTTTGAGCAAGAGATTTCAGTCTGCTATAGATTTCTTCGTAGGCTGGGATTATATCGCCTAAATCTCGTCTGAATAAGTCTTTATCTAAGTGGCTTACATGAGAAGAATCTGAGTCAGAGTTGCGCTTATCCCAAAGTCTGCAAGTATCTGGAGTAATTTCATCGGCAAGAAGAATATTTCCTTGCGCGTCTACGCCCTCTTCAATCTTGAAGTCAACAAGTTGAACGTCAATCTTAGAGAAAACATCAAGCAATGCATCATTAACAGCATGAGCCTGGCGAGTAATTTCTGCCATCTCTTCATCTGTTGCTAATCCAAGAGCTACAACGCCTTCAGGATTAATAAATGGATCGCCAAGTTCGTCGGATTTCACGCAGAATTCCAATAATGGCTTCTTCAAAGGAGTTCCTTCTTTAACGTTATAACGCTTTGCGAAGGATCCAGCTGCAGTATTGCGCATTATGATTTCTAGTGGGAACATGCGCATACGCTTCACGAGTTGTTCTGTATCTGAAATACGTCCGAGGAAGTGACTTTTTACTCCACGAGCCTCGAGCAGATGGAATAGTAGGGAAGTAATCCTGTTATTCAAACTGCCTTTACCGGCGATTTGAGCCTTTTTCAGACCGTTACCAGCAGTAGCCTGGTTCATATATTCAACCCAGAGCACATTGGTGTCATCGGTAGCATACAGTTTTTTGGCTTTGCCTTCATACAACTTGTCAAGTTTTTCCATTGACTCGCCTCTCTTTGTGCATACATAGTTGTAGGCGCAAACCAACAATATTTGTAGGTTTACCTGACCGTAGCCAGCACGTTTAGACTAACAATTGTTACCTACATTTTTATTACGTAAACATTGAAAATTATTGAAAATCAGCGATTTGCAAATTTAAATATTCCTTTATTTCCAACGTCTTTAACATATGTTTATTTTGTCTGTAGCAAAGATGCGATGCGTGTCGCATTTAAGCGTGCGCTATTTTCGTTTTTTCCAGTAGCTAATGCTACAGCCATTCTTCTTCGACCATGAACTTCAGGCTTGGCAAAGATTCTCAAACCTAAACGCATGTTTTCACTATTTTTTTCTTCGCCATCATGATTTTCTGAAGTCTTTTGATTTTCTGTGCTATCTTGATCTACTTGTGTTGTATCAAGAGCTTTAGGAATATTAGTAAATCCGATTGGCCCATTCCCATTTATAACAATTGCATGGCTGGCCGCAACTTCATTATTTTTCAAAGAAAGCTCTGTATAGTTAGATGTAATTGGTACTCCCAAAATAGCCAATGCGTGCAATGCAAACTCGCTGTAATATTGCGAAATCATAGTTACCATGCCGGTATCGTGTGGTCTAGGTGAAAGTTCGTTAAATAATAGTGAGGCATCTTTTAATACGAATAACTCAACTCCATAAACGCCAAAACCTGTTTCGCCAGCTTTTTGCGCAATATCAGTTAAACCTTCTACAGCGCGCTTTGCAATATCTTTCGCATTAGTGCGAATTGATTCAGGAATATTCGCAGGTTGCCAAGATTCTCTATAATCCCCGTCTTGCTGACGCTGAGCAATCGGCTCGCAAGTAGTAATTCCTGCGCAAGAGCTTATTGTGAGTACTGTAAGCTCATAATCAAGCGGAGCTAAAGCTTCAACAATAACGCGTGAACACTCATTTTCATGACCAGCTGCAGCACGCCTGCCATGCTGAGCTTCATTCCAGGCTGCAAGCAAATTTTCAGAACTACGAACTATTGACTGACCGTGCCCAGAAGAGCTCATAATAGGCTTAACTACACAAGGATATCCAACTTTTTTAGCTCCATCCTCTAATTCTTCATATGATGAAGCAAAACGATACGGTGTAGTAGGTAGTCCTAAATCTTCGTGCGCAATCCTACGCAAGCGCTCGCGATCCATTGCAATCGCGGCAATATCTGAGCTAGGAACGACTTGAATATTCTTTTTAGCAGCATCTTTCAAAACTTTAGTAGCAATAGCTTCAACTTCTGGAATGATAATGTCAGGCTTTACATTTGAAATAAGTTCTTGCAATTCTTGCGGGTTCGACATATCTAGCACGTAATATTCGTGAGCTATTTGCATTGCTGGAGCGTTTTCGTAGCTATCTGCAGCGCACACGCGTACGCCTAATCGCATAAGTTCAATCGCAATTTCCTTACCTAGTTCACCGGAGCCAAGAAGTAAGGCAGTAGTGTTGTTTTTTTGCGTGATTGAGCCAAAAATGCGGGTGTTTGAATTGCTTTGTTGCGCGTAATCGTAAGAACTCATAAGCCTATTGTGTCATTGAGTATTGAATTTATGTGTTCTAATAGCGACGCGCCGAAAAGTAGTGGACTAGCGTGGAAATAAAAAATAGTGTATAGTATCCCTTTGTTGTGTGATTCGTTGTGTTTCATTATGTTTCATGCACATGGTGGCTATAGCTCAGTCGGTAGAGCATCTGATTGTGGTTCAGAAGGTCGCGCGTTCAAGCCGCGTTAGCCACCCCACTTAAACGGCTGATAAATATCGGCCGTTTTTTGTTTTTGTATTTGTTTTTAGTTTTGTTTTATTTGTTTTTGGGAATTAACACTTATCTGAGTAAAATATAAAAGGTTGGTAATTTTCTAATTATCTGTTTTAAGGAGCAGCATATGGCGGGTAAAGAGTCATCAAATGAAATATGGTGGAAGAAAATGCTGCTTTTTATACCGCGACTTATCGGTAAAGTTGTTCGCTCTATTTTTGGTGTAGGTGAGTACGATGAAGCATATAGAAGAGATGGTTTGTGCTTCATAATGCTTGTATTCTCAGTGCTATTTTGTGCTTCTGAATGGTTTAGAGTAAAAGGCTGTATTGGAGTTTGGCTGCATATTATAGCCTCAAGCGTTTTAGGCATGATGAGCATCGTATTGCCTGTTTGGTTAGCTGTAATAGCTGTTAGGTTAATGAGAAACAGTGGTTCTGGATCTGGTAATCCGAGAGTTATAGGTGGATTTTTACTTGTACTGTTATCCATTTGCTCTATTATCGATATTCTTTTAGTTCCAAATAAAGATGCTTTTAACATAGTTGATTTGCAAAAAGCTGGCGGATTAGTTGGATTTGCATTAGGTTCGCCTCTTTCGTTGGGATTATCTAAAACATTCGCATTAGTGATTTTTATACTTATATTTGTTTTCTCGTTATTGCTAATTTCAAGATTGCATGTAACGGATGTTTTTGGCTTCTTTGCTTCTATTATCAAGAATCATTCATTTAAGCTTGCAAAAAATTCTGAGAATAAATCTGATAGTAAATCTGAAAAAAGTTCTGAAAATAAGTTATCGAATAAGTCTAATAAGTCTAATAATTCCAATACTTCCAGGGTAATTTCTAGTTCATCTAATAGTGAACTTGATGAAGATTCAAATGAGCTGAATTCTGAAGAAAACGATGATTCTTTGGAATTTGCTGAAGGCGTACCAAAACATGATGGAAATGATGAGAAAAATGTTGAAAATCAATCTCCATTATTGAAGTGGATTAATTCACTGTTTAAAAACAAGCGCAAAGATAATGGTAAAGAGCTGTTAGATAAATATGCTGGAGACGATGCTTTTGATTCTGCGGCTTCTGTTCATGGAAACGCTAATGAAGAATCTGCTGCTCCGATTAGAAGAGTAGCAAGTAGTAATTCTTCAGGTCGCTCTGTTTCTTCAGGGCATTCCGATTCTCATGATTCTACTGATTCATCTGACTTATCTAGTCCTTCTAGCGCAAATCATTTCAATACAATGAGTATTGATGAGTTTCCTAAAGCTCCTATGAGTTCTATGGGAAATGCTGGAAATATGGGAAATATTGGCGGAACAACTTCTATGCCGCTTTCAGCATCAGAAGATCCTTGGGGTGCTATTCCAGAAGAAAAAATGGAAGGTTATAGAAAATCTCAAGAAGGCGATTTAGAAAATAGCGATTCGAAAATCTTAAAAGATTCAAGCGTTGGTGATTCTGCCTCTTCAACAGATCCTGAAAATAAGCCTTATCGTCTTCCGGATATGAATTTGCTAGCTCACGGTAAGCCTCATGTTGCAAGAACTCAAGCTAATGACAATGTTATTCGCGCGCTAACTTCCACTTTTGAGCAATTTGACGTAGATGCTCACGTTATTGGATTCCTTAGAGGCCCATCTGTTACACAGTACGAGGTTGAGCTTGGTCCTGGAGTTAAGGTTGAAAAAGTCACGAATTTGCAAAAAAATATTGCATACGCTGTAGCTAGTACGGATGTGCGTATTTTGTCTCCAATTCCAGGAAAGTCTGCTATTGGTATTGAAATTCCAAACGTCGACCGCGAAATTGTGCATTTGGGAGATGTTCTGCGCTCGCAAAAAGCTATGAATGATCCTAATCCTATGCTTACAGGCGTTGGAAAAGATGTTGAGGGTCATTTCGTAACGGCAGCTCTCGATAAAATGCCGCATTTGCTTGTTGCTGGTGCTACTGGATCTGGTAAGTCGAGTTTTATTAACTCAATGCTTACTTCGATTATTATGAGGGCAACTCCTGAGCAAGTTCGCATGATTATGGTCGATCCTAAGCGCGTTGAGCTTTCTGCCTACGCTGGCATTCCGCATCTGCTTACGCCGATTATTACGGATCCTAAGAAGGCTGCTCAGGCTCTTGAGTGGGTTGTTAAAGAAATGGACGCTCGTTACGACGACTTGCAATTCTTCGGTTTCCGCCATGTTAAAGATTTCAATAAGGCTGTTCGTGAAGGAAAAGTTCATGCTCCGGCTGGTTCTAATCGAAAAGTTGCTCCATATCCGTATTTGCTTGTGGTTGTAGACGAGATGGCTGATTTGATGATGGTTGCTAAGAACGATGTTGAAAGTTCTATTCAGCGTATTACTCAGCTTGCTCGAGCTGCAGGCGTGCATTTGGTTCTTGCTACTCAGCGTCCGTCTGTTGACGTTGTAACAGGCTTAATTAAGGCAAATATTCCTTCTCGTTTGGCTTTTGCTACTTCATCTGCTACTGATTCAAGGGTTATTCTCGATACTGTTGGCGCAGAAACCTTGATTGGTCAAGGAGACGCTTTGTTCCTTCCAATGGGTGCTGCTAAGCCTCAGCGTGTGCAAGGTTCGTGGGTGAGTGAATCTGAAATTCGTAAAGCTGTGGAATATGTTCGCACGCAGCGCAAGCCAAAGTATCGTGAAGATATTGAGCAAATGGCTCAAAAAGCGGATGCTCAAGCTCAAAACAAGCTTAAAACTAGCGATATTGGCGACGATATGGACGAATTGCTCCAGGCTGCTGAGCTTGTTGTTGGTTCGCAGTTCGGTTCCACTTCAATGCTTCAGCGAAAGTTGCGTGTTGGATTCGCAAAAGCAGGTCGATTGATGGATTTGCTTGAATCTCGAGGCGTCGTTGGTCCTTCTGAAGGTTCTAAAGCTCGCGAAGTTTTGGTTCAGCCGGAAGATTTGCCAAAAGTTTTGGCATTTATACGCGGAGAATCTGAATCTATAAGTTAGCGCTATTTGCAGCTACCTGTAGCTACCTGTATCTATTTGTAGCGATTTAGTATCTGTAGTTATTTACTGTTTAAGTTTAGTTTAAGTTTATTTGCTGCAGATATTTATTTGCTATAGATATTTATTTGCTATAGATATTTATGCGGTCATTGCTAGAATTAAGTTTTAGGTTCAATACAGAGTGTTAACAAGTTTTTGCTTTTGCTATGGCATATTCCGTAGCATTCATGGAGGTAGGTAAATGAGAAAAAGCAATAAAATGTCTTTGCTGCATGGCTGGAATTATGCACCGAATATAGTTACGTATGCTCGTATTCTTCTTGCTATTGTTTTTATATTCTTATATGTGATATCTGGATCTTATGGTTTCAATTCTTTAGCTTCGCGTTGGGGTGCTTTTATTCTTTTCGTTGTTGCTGCTTCAAGTGATAAATTAGATGGTTGGATGGCTCGCAAATACAATCAGGTTACTGAATTAGGTAAGTTGCTTGATCCTATTGCTGATAAGCTTCTAATGCTTGGTGCGTTAATTATTGCTGCAATGTTTTCTGAAATTTTGTGGATTGTTACAGTCTTATTTGTAATACGAGAAATTGGAATAACTTTATTGCGCTTTATTGTTATCGCTAAAGGCGGTAAAGTTATTGCCGCTTCTTCTCTTGGCAAGTACAAAACTGTTGCGCAATCAATCGGAATTTCTATGGTTGTTTTCCCTGTTTCTCCTCTTGCTGTAACTACGGATTATACTTTACCGTCTTGGGTGCTAGTTTACTATTTCATTGCGTATAGCCTACTTTGGGCTGCCTTAGTTCTTGCTTTGTATTCTGGTTACGGATATTGCAAGGCAGCTTTCGCTACGTTGCGCACTATTAGAAAAGGTTATGGAACAGTAAGTAATTCCGAAGTCGCTGATACTCCAACTTCTGCTGGTGGTGTTCCTGATTCTGAGGGTTCTACTGATACGGCGAATAATGGTGCTGTTAATAATAATGCTTTTAATGAAGGTGTTAATAATCGTTAGAAATTAGCGTTAGTGATAAGCAGCATAGCAGTATATTCTTTAGTTTTATGATTAAAGGCGAATGTGAAAATGAAGACAATTTTAGATGATGCTTCTAGTGTTCTTGATTGTTGTCTAGAAAATCATTGGCATATTGCTTCTGCTGAATCACTAACTGGCGGCTTGCTTGCAGATTCTTTTGTTAGCGTGCCTGGAGCTTCGCGAGTATTCCTTGGTTCTGCTGTGACATATGATATTCACGCTAAAGCTAAAGTTCTTGGTGTTGACGTTGAATTATTAAAGTCGCGTGGGGCTGTAGATGCTCGCGTTGCTCGTTTGATGGCTCTTGGTGCTGCGCGATTATATAGCGGCTCAGAGTGGGATTATGTTTATAAGGGATATGTTAAAGATTTAAGAAATCCCGATTTTCCTGTAATTGGATTATCTACTACAGGAGTTGCTGGCCCTGGGCCTGATGGTGATAAGCCTGCAGGATTGGCGTATGTAGGTATTTTCTTGCCGCAAGTAGTAGAGGAATATATTGAAAGTTCGCTTAATTCTTCTATTTATGATTTGCTTTGTTTGAATGTTGACGAAAATGTAAAATCATGTGCTGATTCTGACTCTTGCTATTCAGAAAAACCAATATTTAGTCGAGATTGTTTAGAAGATTATTTTGATATAACTGTAGATAAATCAGTTTATGGGACTCTTATATCAAGCGAATTGCATAATAGCGGAAATCGCGAAGAAGTTCGTAACAGTGTAGTTGCAAAGTTGCTGAAATTATTGCATTTATTGCTATGTGAAGGTTGTGGGAACATTGAAAGAGCGTGAATTTTGGCAACTTCTCGAAGAGGTTTTTGGAAGAGAATTCGGACGAAGTATTGCTAGAGATCAGGGTTTGCAAAAGCTTGATGGCATGAATGTGATTCAGGCTTTGGATGCTGGTATTGAACCTAGAATTGTTTGGAATGTTTTATGTGATCATATGAGTATTCCGGATGATAAAAGGTGGGGTAAGGATCATAATGCTCCGCCTATGCCGGCTAAACAATTTTGATTTATATGCTTGTAGTTCTTGGTCTTGTAGTTCTTGGTCTTGTAGTTCTTAGTCTTGTGTCTATTGGTCTTGCATCTCTTAATTTTCAACACAACACGCTAAATCGAACAAATGTTCGTAAAATGATATATAATAATCTATGTCGGGCTGGTTGCAGCGTGGAAGGCTATGTAAATGTCGTACTACGTTAGCTTAGCGTTTATGTGAATTGCATTTCGCTATGCAAATGTAGTGTACTGAACTTCTGACCACATTGCTCTTAAACGCTTGCACAGACGCAATGTGCAGGTTAATCTCGTCGATACGGACTGCACGTGTGAAAGGAGTAGCAAACATGGTGCAACAAGCAAAAACTAAAAGTTCTGCCGGTAGATTGATCGATGCTGATCGCACGGATCCCCGTCGTCAGGCGGCATTGGAAACTGCTTTAGCAAATGTAGAAAAGCAGTATGGTAAAGGTTCTGCTATGCGATTGGGCGATAGGCCAATGCAAGATGTGGAAGTTATTCCTACAGGATCTCTGGCGCTAGACATGGCATTAGGCATTGGTGGTGTGCCGCGCGGTCGTGTTGTTGAGGTTTATGGACCTGAATCTTCAGGTAAAACTACTTTGGCATTGCATATTGTGGCTAATGCTCAAAAAAATGGTGGCGTAGCAGCTTTTATTGATGCTGAACACGCTTTGGATCCTGTATATGCGCGTAAGTTGGGCGTTGATACAGATTCGCTTATTGTTTCTCAGCCAGATAATGGTGAACAAGCTTTGGAAATCGCCGATATGCTTATTCGCTCTGGAGCTTTAGATGTTATTGTAATTGATTCTGTTGCAGCATTGGTTCCTAAAGCTGAAATTGAAGGAGACATGGGGGATAGTCATGTTGGTTTGCAAGCTCGTTTAATGAGCCAAGCTTTGCGCAAGATGACTGGAGCTTTAGCTCAAGCGGGAACTACTGCGATTTTTATCAATCAGCTTCGTGAAAAAATTGGTGTTTTCTTTGGCAATCCAGAAACTACTACTGGTGGTAAAGCTTTGAAGTTCTACGCTTCTGTGCGTATGGATATTCGCAGAGTTACGACTATTAAGAATGGCGAAGAAGCTGTTGGAAATCGTACTAAGGTTAAGATTGTAAAGAATAAGATGGCTCCTCCTTTCAAATCTGCTGAATTCGATGTGCTTTACGGTGAAGGCATTTCGACAGAAGGATCTGTTATTGATATGGCTGTGCAATGCGGTGTTATTAAGAAATCTGGATCATGGTTCACTTATGAAGGAGATCAGTTAGGTCAGGGTAGAGAGAACGTACGTAAATTCTTGAAAGACAATCCTGCTATTACTGAAGAAATAAGTGATAAAGTTAAGGCTGCATTTGGCCTTATGCGTCCAGAAGATCAATTTGCAGAAAATGAAGACAATGATTCAGTTGATAATACTGATAAGTCTGAATCACTTGCTTCTGAGGCTGAAAAGTCTTCTAAAGCTTCTTCTAAGTCTTCTAAGTCTTCTAAGACTTCGAATTCTGAATCTTCAGAAGAATCAGATTCGTTTTTAGAAGCAGGTGAAGAAGATAGTTTTGAAGAATAATCTATCCTTTAACAGTGTATGTATGAATAGGCGATTGTATAAGGCGATATTGGTAGCGTAAAAATGATTAGTGTTGAAAATTTTCTTCGCAGTCATAAACCTGTTAATTCTTCTGAAGATAATAAGAAGTCTATAAAACAGGTTGATGCTAGTAAAGCTGATGATTTTGATAATTGTAAGGAAGCTGCTTTGCGCATATTAGATTATGCTGCAAGATCCTCTTATGATTTAAAAAATAGACTGCTAGCAAAAGGCTATGAAGAAAATACTGTTGATACAGTAGTAAATCGCTTAGAAGAATTACATTTAGTTGATGACGAGCGATATATACAAAGTTTCATACAGTCATGCGCATCTAGAATGTTAGGTGAGCGCGCTACCAGAGTTGAGTTACAAAGAAAAGGTATTCCTATAAGTGCTTCGTCGCAATTATTACAAGAAGCTAGAGAAAATGGAGTTTTTGAAGAAGCTGCTTGGGAATTAGGCAGGAAGGTTGCTTCAAGAACAAGGAATCTTGACGAGTGCGTGCGAAAAAGACGATTCTTTTCAGCTGGAGCTAGAAAAGGACATGATTTAAGCGTAATCAAAGAAATATACGAAGAGCTTTTTGCAAACGATGAAGAATAACAGATAGGCTAATTGTAGATAGTTTAATTGTAGATAGTTTAATCGTAGAGAGGCTAATTTTTATAGAATCAGCCTCTCTTATCTTAAAATGTTTATTTCATTTGAAGCTTAACTTGTTATTTAGCAAAATTGTGTGCTTGTTTTTGAACATAGCTAGGCATTTCAGCTATATCAATAACATCGTTAAACCTTGGAGTTTGATTTTCAAGATCTCTAAGCATTCTCGGAGCTTTAGTTCCTGTAGCTTCACTAAGCGCATCCATGCATTTGAAATCATCCATATCTTGCACATGCTCAATATTCAAAGCTTCAGCAACAACGCGAGGGAATTTATACGGACTTGCAGTGCTTAGCAATACTCTAGGTGTGCTTTCGTCATGTGGAATATTTTGCATAACGAAGAATCCGCAAGCAGTATGTGGATCAATCACATACTTGTACTTATTCCAGCAGTCATAAATAGCTTCGCGAATTTGATCTTCATTTGCCCAACCGCAACCAAACAGTGAGCGAATCTTTGCAAGCACATTTTCTGGGATCTCAAAAGCTCCCCACTGTTGTAAGTCATTCATAAGCATTTGTATTAAACGCGTGTCTTTATCGCACATGTAATAAAGCATTCGTTCCAAATTAGAAGAGACCAAAATATCCATAGAAGGAGCAACAGTGTGATGGAATGCGCGTTGACGGTTGTAAGTTCCGCTTACCAAAAAATCAAAAAGCACATTGTTACTATTGCTAGCAACAATAAGATGCTTCACTGGAAGACCAAGCATTTTCGCATAATATCCTGCAAGAATATCGCCAAAATTGCCTGTAGGGACGCAAAATTCTATTTCGTCTCCAAGTTTTATAACTTCGCGTTCAACAAGCTGCTTGTATGCTGCAAAATAGTAAACAACTTGAGGCACAAGACGGCCAACGTTAATTGAATTAGCTGAAGACAATACTATATTCGCATCTTCTTCAATATTTTTGTTGAGCTCAGCATTCGTGAAAATCTGTTTAACGCCTGTTTGAGCATCGTCAAAATTGCCGCGAACTGCGCAAACTTTCACATTTTTGCCCGCCTGTGTAGTCATTTGCAATTCTTGAACGCGGCTAACTTTTCCTTCTGGATAAAAAGTAATCATAGAAGTGCCTGGAACATCAGCAAAACCAGCCAAAGCAGCTTTACCAGTATCTCCAGAAGTTGCAGTTAGAATCATAACGTTTTTTTCAATATCAGATTCGTTCTCATTTTGAGTTTTAGTGCGAGACATTAATTGTGGCAACATTTGCAAAGCAACGTCCTTAAACGCGCAAGTAGGGCCATGGAAAAGTTCCATCACAAAATCGCGAGTGTTTCCAAGCTGCTGAAGTGGGGTAATAGCGCTATCATCATCAGCCCACTGATTACCGTATGCAAGTTTAATGCAAGAAGAAAGCTCTTCTGAAGTATAATCTGGCAGTAACAGTTGCAAAATATCTTGCGCAATTTCTTGATACGATTTTCCTTGCAATTTAGAAATATCGTAACGCTCGCTACCAAGGCTATCAGCTACAAATAATCCGCCATCTTCAGCGATTCCCTTACGTATTGCTTCTTTTGATGTGTATGTTGGCTTAAGCGAACGAGTGCTATGGAAAATAGCTGTATCTGATGCCATAATGACTCCGTAACCGTCTATTTATAGAGAATATTTTTTATTTACATAGATTATTTATGTAAATTATTTACACAACTTATATCAAATTATGGTACCTGAAGCGCTGGGCGAATGGGCGTGTGCTAATCTCATATGTATAAATACTTTTGTTTTACTATTAATTAATTGATGATTAGGCAAATAATCTACAGGGGGAAACGTTGTCTGTTGATGATTTAGTGAATAATCGTGCGGATTGTGCACGAAAAGCGTGGCGTAATTTTTCTAATGCAGATACTCGCGCAAAAAATGCTCTTCTCGAAAAAATGGCAGACGCGTTAGAATCTTCAGCTTCAAATATTGCTGCAGCTAATAAAAAAGATCTTGAAGAAGCTGAAGCTAAGGGAATGGATGCTGGAAAGCTTGATAGGCTTAAATTTGATGAAGAGCGAATCAAAGCTTCTGCTAAAAGCGTGCGAAAAATCGCGCAATTGCAGGATCCTGTAGGTCAAGTAGTTCGCGGGTACACTCTTCCTAACGGAATTAAACTTTCGCAAATTCGAGTTCCAATGGGCGTTATGGGAATGATTTACGAAGCTCGTCCAAACGTAACTATTGACGTAGCTGCTTTGTGTATTAAATCTGGAAATGCTGCGATTTTGCGTGGCGGAAGCGCGGCTCTTCATACGAATCAGGCGAGTATCGAAGTTATACAGTCAGTTCTTAAAAATTCTAACTTTAGTGCTGATTTGATTCAGTCTGTTGACGATTTAGGACGAGACGGAGCTACGTCAATGATGCATGCTCACGGTCACATTGATGTGCTTGTGCCTAGAGGTAGTGCAAATCTTATTGCAGCAGTTGTTCAAGAATCTACGGTTCCCGTTATTGAAACTGGAGCTGGAAACGTACATATTTACGTAGACAAAAGTGCTGATATTAAAAAAGCTATACCGATTATTATTAATGCAAAAACGCAGCGAGTAGGCGTGTGTAATGCTGCTGAAAAATTATTAGTACATAGAGATGTTGCCCAAGAATTTTTGCCACAAATTGCTGCTGCTTTAGCTGAACATAATGTAATTCTGCACGCAGATGAGGAATCTTACAATATTTTGCAATCCGCTAATATTCAAGAATTGCAGCTTGAGCATGCCACTGAGGAAGATTGGAAGCGAGAATATTTGTCGCTAAATATGGGTGTGAAAGTTGTAGACGATTATGCTGATGCAGCTTCTCATATAGCGAAATATTCTACGGGTCATACTGAAACCATTATTGCTGAAGATTATTCAACTATTCAAAGTTTTATTGCAAGTGTTGATTCAGCTGTAGTTATGGTAAATGCTTCAACGCGTTTTACGGATGGCGGCGAGTTTGGTTTTGGTGCAGAACTTGGTATTTCTACGCAAAAATTACATGCAAGAGGCCCTATGGGTTTGCTTGAAATGACAACAACCAAGTGGATTGGCTATGGCGATGGCCAAATAAGAGCATAAAGGGCATAAAGTGAGGTATTGTAAGAATATGGTAAATATGGATGAGAAAAGTTCTTGTTTAACTCCTTTAGAAGCTCTTGACGTTGCGGCCGAGCGCTTATCTATTGTTAGATATGTCTTCCTTGTGCAAATAGAAGACGGCATACCGACTGCATCGCAGAGATCTTCGCTAGAATATGCCGATGCTGTTCTTATGGGATGGCCTGAAGGAAGCGATGATGATGTTGTTATGCCTCCAGACGATTCTCAAATGCAAGAAGTTTACACTGCAATGCGTTCCATGGAAGATGATATTGCTTCGTTCAGTGATTTCGAGCGTGCAGGCGATGTTGATAGAATGACAGACACTTTGGTTAATGTGACGAATAGCGTTGCAAAAATTCGAGGTGTATTTCAGCCTAGTTTCCCACTTCCTACTTTTAGTGAAATAGAACGAGTCGTAACAGACGAGTGGAATGAAGAAATGGGCAATATTGATCCTAATAGTGCTAATGCCGCTTCAGAAGTTATTGATGAGAGCAGATTAGAAGAAAAGGAAGACAAGTCGCATGAATCATGATTGCGCTGCGGATTTGAATTCTTCGAGTGCTTTAAAAAGTAATTCCAATAGTACAAACAGTTGCGCCAATAGCATTAATATTGCCAATCGCGAAGATTCTCGACGCATGTCAGATTTATTTCAGGGTGATTTAAATAAAACAATAGCTGCTCCACCTACAGTTGCTACGGCTCATTCTAAGCGTCGTTCTACAAGAGGAAATTTGCACGAGCATCAGCGTATTGGGATTATGGGTGGCACGTTTGATCCTATACACAATGGCCACTTGGTTGCAGCTTCGGAAGTTGCTTGGGTTTATGATTTGGATGAAGTTATTTTCGTTCCTACTGGTAGGCCTGTTTTTAAGCTAGATAAAAAAGTTACGAATGCTGAAGATCGTTATCTGATGACTGTTATTGCTACAGCTTCTAATCCAAAGTTCACTGTTTCAAGAGTTGATATCGATAGACCTGGAGTTACTTATACTATTGATACTTTGCGAGATATAAGCGCTCAGCATCCTGATGCAGAACTTTTCTTTATTACTGGAGCTGACGCTATTGCTGAAATTATGCAATGGAAAGACGCTCGCGAAATGTGGAATTTAGCTAGATTCGTGGCTGTTACTCGTCCAGGGTATTCTAGGCCAGAAAAATTAGCCTCATCTAATTATCCTTTAGTTCCTCGTGCAGCTCGAATGGATGATTCTGGCAAGTTAATGAATATTAATGATTCTAACGATATAAGCGATAGAGATTTAAATCATCTTCCAGTAGATATTTTAGAAATACCTGCATTGGCTATATCTTCAACAGATGTTCGAAGGCGTGCTGAGAATTCTGAGCCAGTTTGGTACTTGGTGCCAGATGGAGTAGTGCAATATATTGTCAAGCACGGTTTATACGTAAAAGAGTAGAAGAATATTGGCCTGTCGGCTTAGTCTTTGTGAATGGCTAGTATTAAGTAAGTTCAACTCAGCGAACTAGCGTTTGGAGATATGGTGAGCATCATCCTTGAAGGAAAGCCAGATAAAAACCTTGTTCTTGTTACCGGCCGTGCCCATCCGAAACTTGCTCGTGATGTGGCATCTCAGCTTGGTATCGAAGTGTTGGAAACTACGGCATACGATTTCGCTAATGGTGAAATGTATGTTCGTTATACGCAATCTGTGCGTGGTACTGATGTATTTGTTTTACAAAGCCATTGTGATCCTGTTAATAAATCCATTATGGAACAGTTGATCATGATTGACGCTTTGAAGCGAGCTTCTGCTCGTTCTATTACAGCTGTATGCCCATTGCTTGGGTATTCTCGTCAAGATAAAAAGCATCGCGGTAGAGAGCCTATTTCTTGCCGTTTGATGTTTGATTTATTGAAAACAGCTGGCGCAGATCGAATTATGAGTGTGGATTTGCATGCTGCTCAATCTCAAGGTTTCTTTGATGGACCTGTTGATCATTTGATTGCAATGCCAGTTTTGGTTGATTATGTACGTGATCGTTTCCGTGATGAACTAGATAATGTTACTGTAGTTTCTCCAGATGCCGGTCGTATTCGCGTGGCTGAGCAGTGGGCTCAGCGTTTGGGCGGCGGTCCTTTGGCTTTCGTCCACAAAACTCGCGATATTACTTGCCCGAATAAAGCTGTTGCTAATCGTGTAGTCGGAGACGTTTATGGACGCGATTGCGTAATGGTCGACGACTTAATTGATACTGCAGGAACTATTTCCGGTGCTTGCAATGTATTGAAAGAGGCTGGAGCTAAGTCTGTTACAGTAGTTGCAACTCACGGCGTGCTTTCTGGTCCTGCTGTTGAACGCTTGAAGTCTTGCGGCGCTCGCGAAGTGGTTTTGACTGATACTGTGCCAATTCCAGAAGAAAAGCGTTGGGATGGTTTGACTGTTCTTTCAATTGCTCCACTTCTTGCAAGTGCTATTAAAGCAGTGTTTGAAGATGGATCAGTTGCTAAGTTGTTCGACACTTATCCTGAACATCACGGACAAGGATTCTTATTTGCTTAAGTATTGATTTCGTTTGGTTTGCTTTGCGGCACGCCAATTTGACGTTTTTCGATATTATGGCATAATAGATACTCGGCGGTTTTTCCGCCGTTCCCTCATGGTGTAATGGCAGCACACGGGTCTTTGGAACCCTTTGTCTTGGTTCGAATCCAGGTGAGGGAGCTTGCTTGAGGCGCTACTCGTTTAGTCGGGTGGCGTTTTTTGTTTTACACGACTATGAGAAGTAATAGAATTAAATACGCGATATTTATTCTGTGATTAAATGTAAGGAGCATACACGTGGAAGAGCATGAAGTAGCCGCGGCAATTATTTTGGCAGCAGGTGATGGGACACGTATGCGTTCAACTACTCCAAAAGTGTTGCATCCTTTTGCTGGTAAAACTTTCCTAAATAGAGTAATAGACGCTGTTGCAGGTGTAAAACCAGAAGAGCTTGCTGTAGTAGTGCATGCTCAAGCTGATCGCGTATCTTCTGCTGCGCTTAGCTATAACAAAGAAGTACGAATTGTAAATCAAGACGATAAACCTGGAACAGGGCGAGCAGTTCAGTGTGCAATGAGAGATTTGAACGCGTCTTGTCAAGAAAAAAATGGCACTAATCTTACTGGTGCTGTTTTAATAGCAGCAAGCGATATGCCTCTTCTAGATACTGAAACTTTGCAATCTTTAATTGACTTCCATAAAAATCATGGGAATGTTGCAACTGTTTTAACAGCGGTTTTAAAAGATGCTACTGGCTATGGCCGTATTGTGCGAGAAGCAAATGGTGATGTGCTTCGAATCGTAGAGCATAAGGACGCTAACGCAAATGAATTAGCTATACATGAAGTTAATACTTCTGTTTATGTGTTTGATGCTGAAGTTCTTTCAGATGCAATAGCTAACTTGAATTCTAAGAATGCTCAACAAGAGTTTTATTTGACTGATGCGCTTGAGCATGCGCATACTCTTGGTCGTGTTGGCGCTATGGCTGCGCCGGATCCTTTGAGTGTTGAAGGCGTAAATACGCGTGTGCAATTAGCAGAGTTGGCAAAAGCTCATAATAAACGCGTTTGTGAAAAGTGGATGCTTGAAGGCGTGACTATTCTTGACCCTGAAACAACGTGGATTGAAGATGGTGTTGTTCTTTCCCAAGATGTTACAGTTCTTCCAGGTTGCTTCCTTCAGGGATGCACTAAGGTTGCAAGCGGTGCTGTAGTTGGTCCTTATACAACTCTTATTGATGCTCAGGTAGATGAAGATGCAGTTGTTGAGCGTTCTCGCGTGCAGGAATCGCATATTTGCAGAGCTGCCAATATTGGTCCGTGGACTTATTTGCGACCAGGAAATGTTCTTGGCGAGGAAAGTAAAGCTGGAGCATTTGTGGAGATGAAGAAAGCTCATATTGGGAATGGCACTAAGGTTCCGCATCTAAGCTATATGGGCGATGCTGATTTAGGTGAGCATACGAATATTGGCGGTGGTACGATTACTGCAAACTATGATGGCGTACATAAGAATCACACTACTATTGGCTCTAATGCTCACGTTGGTGCAGGAAATCTGTTTGTAGCACCGGTTACTGTTGGAGATGGAGTTACAACTGGTGCAGGCTCTGTTGTGCGTCACGATGTTCCAGCGGATTCGATGGTGTATTCGGAAAATACTCAGCATGTTGTTGAGGGCTGGAAGCCAGCTTGGGAGCGATAGTTAAGGAGAAACATATGGCAGCTTTAGAAAGCTCTGTTAACGCGATTAGAATTGCTGCGGCTGCAGCAGATAGGTTAAAAGCTACCAATCAACAAGCTTTTGATGTTAGTAATTTGCTTGGTATTACTGATGCCATGCTTGTGGTTTCTGCGTCGAATGAACGTCAAGTATTAGCTGTTGCTGAAGAAATAGAAAAGGATTTGTACTTAAAAGACAACAAGCGCAAGGCTTTGTCTCGCGAAGGTTTGGAATTAGCGCAGTGGATTTTGCTTGATTTTGGTGATTTTGTTGTGCATGTTATGCACGAAGAAGCGCGCGCATTTTATCGTTTGGAACGCTTGTGGAATGATTGCCCGTCTATAGATTTGCAACTTCCAGAGCATGCTAGCGAAGCTGAAGATTCTAGTGAGACTGAAGATTCTAGTAAAGCTGAATAATAAGAAGAAAGTACGGTACAAACCATGGTTGATTTCGTAGAAAATGTTTCGAGTAACGTAAATAATTCCATTAATAGTGCGCATGAAGGAATTGCTCGATCTGTTATGCTTATTCGCCATGGTCAAACGCCTTATAATGCGCAATTTCGTCTTCAAGGCATGATTGATATTGCTTTGGATGATTCAGGAATAGATCAAGTTACTAGATCTGGTAAAGCTTTGCGCGTTCTTTTTGGAGCTTCCGATTTAGAAGATCCAAAGAATCCTAACAGTGAAGAACATGTGCGTATTACGCCAGAAGAAGCAGATAATAGTTTTGTTGCGATTGTTTCTCCGCTTATTCGTGCTCAGCAAACGGCTCACGCTTTTGCAGATAAGATTGGTCTTAATGTGCATGTTGAAAATGGCGTGCGCGAGCGATTTTTTGGCGAGTGGGAAGGTCTTAATCGCCAGCAGATTAGTGAAAAATGGCCTGAAGATTTTAAGTCATGGGTTGATGGCAAAGGTGGGGAACTCAATCACGGTGCAGAGACTAAGCAAGAAGTAGGTGAGCGTGCAGCTGCCGCTATTGAGGATTGGACGCGTAAAACTGGATCGGACCGTGATTTGCTGGTATTCTCTCATGGATCTTGTCTTTCACAAACTGTTCATAAACTACTTGGATTAGATAAAGTAGATCCTTCTTATAAGACGATTGGCGGAATGGGAAACGGACGTTGGGCGCGCTTAATTCCAAGTCAAAACTCAGATGGCTCGATTCATTGGCGTTTGGATGCTTATGATCAGGGTCCTGCAGCCGACCCTACAAGCCAGCGTCTTATTCGTATTTGGGGTACTGCGTGAATCTTATTTTTTCCGCTTAATCCTCGAAAGCTACCGTTTAGCGATTTTGTGAAGACAGACTATTTACAGTGCCGTATAGTCAAAATTACAAAACAAAAAGCTAGCAAACGCTAACGGTAGCAATATGGAAAGGAGGCTTTATGAAAGTAATGATTGCTATTGTTCCGCCAGAAGAGGAGCAGTCCGCGCAGTTGTCAATTCACAATATTGACGATGATATTAAGCGTCTTATATCTCAGTTGCAAAGCGTTGATTCTAAAAATGCAGAAGCAAGCAATGCTGAAAATAATGCTGAGATTGCTGAAAATAATACTGTGAATGCGGCAAATAGCAACAAGAATTCATTCATATATGGTTATATTAACGATTCGATTATTGTTATGCACGAGCCAGATGTGATTATGATTTGCGTGGAAAATTCGCGCGTAATCATTCACAGTGATAAAGGCGAGTGCGTGTCTTACAAGCGCTTAATGGATTTCGACAATCCGCAATTCGCGTCGTTTGTGCGCATATCTAAATCCGCAATCGTGAACTTGAATCGCATTGTTCGAGTTGATCCAGGATTCGGCGGAAGTATGAGCGTAAAAATGGACGACGGAAGCGTTGAGTGGATTAGTCGCAGATGCTTAGCTGGGTTCAAAAAGCGCTTAGGAATGTAATTTTAAGCGTAGTTAAATATAAAACTATCAAAATTTTAATACTAATTATTTATTACTAGATTTTAATACTTAAAAAGGAAGCGATTATTATGGAAAAGCAAGTTGCAACTTTAGGCAAAACAATTGTAAAAAATATTGTTAAAGGCATTGGCATAGCGTGCACTATTTTTACTGCAATTAGTTTTGTGTCGAGCCTGTTAGCGCATACCGCAGTTGGAAACAGAATCGCATCTTATGCTGTAGCGTCGTTTGTTATTGGCATAGGCTATGGAGTGTTCGCTATTTTTTGGTCGAATGAGCGTATGTCAAATCTTGCAAAGTTTGTTTTTGCACTAGTTCCACCAATTGCTATTCAATTTATTGTGTCTGTGATTGTTGGATGGATTTCATTCAAAGATGAGCCAGCGGTTATTTGCGGATGGATTGCGTTCACTGTTATTTTCCCGATTGCTATTGCTGGAATAATCTATTACTTCGAGAAGAAGAAAGCGGAAGAAATGAACTCTAGATTGCGCGAATTGCGTAAAGAAAGCAAGTAAATTAGTGACAACTAAATAATTAAATAAATAATTAAATAAAAAAATTGAGTGGTGTTCATCTTCGCCGTTGAGGACGAACGCCACTCGATATTTTATGACGCCTACTATAAACGTACTAATTCGGCGTTTTGCTTTAAATTATGAATTAATCTTTTGCAATAGTTTTGCCGGCAGTAGCTCCGGAAGTCAAATCCTGAATCTCAGTGATTTCCATAACTGGAACTGCAGCTGGCTTCTTTGTGCCTTTTTCTTCAGCTACGCGAACCTGCTCTTCGTAAATTGCGTCATCAGTGTGAAGAGTTACGGTTCCGCGGAAGCGATAGCCCTTCTTTTCTGCCAAATTAGCAACTGCTACAACCAGCTGGCTGCCGTCTTGCAAGTTCTTATAATGCTGGCCTGCAGTGCGCTCATGGTATGCCAAATGATTGTCGTCGAGCACGAACATAGACATTTTTGGTCCAAGATCAAGCTCGCCATCCTTGCTTACTGTTGCAATCCAAGCCAAATTATTTGCAATAAATTCTTTCATATCAGCTGTAAGTGATGCCATAATATTTCCTTTCTTTATAATCTTTATTTTGTTGAGATTTTATAACTCCTTTAATCAATTCTATAAGTTTTTTTGACATAGTCAGTAGTTTTCTTGCTCGAGTTGAATTAAATTAATTGCATTATATAAGCGATTTAACATCATTTTTTGGCTTTTTATCGTTGTTTTTAGATAATTATTACAAGATTTGGTTAATGAAATTAGATAGAAATTTATTAATCGATGTGATATTAATCACTGATTCTGAAATATATAAACTTTGAAGGCGCAAATATACTGTTAACAATATGTAAATCTCGGAAATTTTACTAAATAATAGTATTGCACTGTACTTTTCTTGTTTTTGTATCTATCCTTTTAAATTTATAAGGCTTTACCGTCTTATAAAAGAAAATTTTAATGCTACGTTTGTGTTACTGCTGTAAGTAGGGAGGGGAGTGACATGTTTTTGCAAAACAACTTAACGAAGTCATTATCTGTAAAGTCAAAACGCCTTGGCGTTCATTCGGCTCAAATCATGTTACTAACTTGTGCTGCAATTTGGGGCGGCAGCTATGTTTCATCGAAATATGCGCTTAGTGTGTTCCCGCCTCAGTGGCTTATGGGATTGCGCATGGTTGGAGCGTGCGTAATTATGGGTATTATTTTCTTTAAGACGATTCGTAAGAATTTTACTAAAAGACTTATTGTACCTTCGATTCTGACGGGTATTACATATTACGCTACTCTTGTATTGCAAACTGAGGGTTTGCGTTGGATCGATCCAGGTAGAAGCGCTTTTCTTACAGCTGCGTATTGCGTGATTGCGCCATTTTCAGCATGGCTTATTATTAAGAGAAAGCCCACTTTGTTGGGATTATTAGCTGCAGTTACTTGTGTTGCAGGCGTTGGATTTGTTGCTTTGAAGCCTGGAATGCTTGTTCTTACGCTTTCTCATGGAGATACTTTGACTCTGATTTGTGCTGCAGTGTTTGCTTTTAATTTGACATTCTTGGCATATTATTCTCGCAAGTATAATCCAATTACATTAACTTTTGGTCAGTTTGTAGTTTCTGGCGTACTTTTCTTATCTGGAGCTGCAATAAGTGAACCATTGCCTAATTTCAGTTCAGATAATAATTGGTCTACTTTTGCAAATATGTTCTATCTTATTGTGGTTGTAACTGTAGTAGCGCAAATCATGCAAAATTATAGTTTGATTTACCTTTCTACAGCCAATGCTTCTGTAATTATGTGCACTGAAAGCTTGTTTACTCTTCTATTCTCCAGTGTTCTTTATAGTGAGCGAGTAACATATATGGCTCTTATTGGATTCACTTTAATCTTTGGTGCTATTTTGTTGGCAAGTCTTGGAGAGCATATAGCGCATAAAAAACAGTGCTTGCAAAAATAAAAAGTTTCAGCTGATATGGTGACATATTCGCTGAAGCCTGTGATGTGAAATAAAAAATCTCAGCGGATATAATCCATATTCGCTGAGATTTACATGGTGTCCGGAGCGGGACTTGAACCCGCACGCCTGTACAAATAGGCACTAGCACCTCAAGCTAGCGCGTCTACCATTCCGCCACCCGGACGTTGTTTTTAGGCAACAGATAGAACTATAACACCTTTTCCAAATCTTTGCTTCGGCGTGTTGCAAATTTATTTAATATTTAATGAAATAAATTTATCTACAGCTTTATTTGGTTGAAAATCAATTATATTAACTGGCTTGTTATATAGATTGTTTTGATTGTCAATAAATGAATGCTGAGGAAGATTGGAATCGTCGTGATTAGGGTAGTCGAGGCGAGTAAATGATCCTCTGGATTCGTGTCTGTTCATGGAAGCGAAAAGTATTGCTTTAGAAAGAGTAAGCATATTATTTAATTCGCATATTGCTGTTATTTCTTGGTTGAATACAAGAGAATTATTATGAGATTTCAATAATGAAGCTTTCTTGCTAATCTTTTCGATTTTTTCCAAGGCTTTTAGAATCGAGGATTTATCACATCTAACTGCAATAGCATTTTCCATTATCTCGCCTAATTCTCCAAACAATGTATAAGCGTTATCTTCATTAATAGTTTGTGCTACTTGGCTTGTTTGTGCTGTTTGGTTGGTTTGTACGGCGCTTATTAACATATTAATTGCGTTCGCACGATTTTGAGCAGCATTTTTAAGAATCGAACTGTCGCATTGTTCGGATTTGTCAGCTTTGGATTCAGTATCTTTAGATTTATCATCTTCTAAAGTATCATCTTTTGGCGCATCAAATTCTAAGGCATTTGTCTTTGATGTATTTTCTTTTGCAATTTTTGCAATAGAATCTGCTATAGCTATTCCAGCTCTTGTACCAAAAAGACATGCGTCTAGTAGGGAATTGCCTCCAAGCCTATTTGCTCCATGTACTCCAACGCATGAGCATTCTCCTGCAGCGTATAAACCATTTATTATATTTTTATTATTCCCGTCCCATTTATAAACTTCTCCGTTTAATGTAATAGGTATTCCGCCCATAGTGTAGTGAGCCGTAGGTCGTATTGGCACGAAATCGTTAGAAGGATCGCAATGTCCATATTTTTCAATCGTTTCAAGAACTTGCGGCAATGCGCTTTTCATGCGATTTTTATCTATATTGGTCATATCAAGCCATACGCAGTCCTTTGACTTGTTTTCGCTATATAAATCTTCCACGCCTCTGCCAGCATCAATTTCCGCAATAATAGCTCTACTCACTACGTCTCGTGGGGCTAAGTCTGAATGAATGGGATCATATTTTTTCATAAATGCTTCGCCTGAAGAATTTCGTAATACTCCTCCTTCGGCTCTTGCAGCTTCAGACAGCAATATTCCAGTGTGAGATAATCCTGTTGGGTGGAATTGTATAAATTCGCAATCTTCTAGTTGTAATCCTGCTTTTAAGGCTAAAGCCATTCCGTCGCCTGTTAAATCCCACGAATTTGATGTTGTTTTAAAAAGTCTTCCAGCTCCGCCGGTTGCGATAAGTAAGTTTTTAGTCGATATAGCAAGAATCTTCCCGTTTGATTCGTCGTATGCTACAAGTCCTTCAATTTTATTGAGTTCATGGTTGATTGCGATATCTGTTACATAGCAGTCTTCATAAAAAGTAATACCTTTTGATACGCATTGTTGCCATAAACTATATAAAATTTGATGCCCGATTCTATCCGCAGCGTATGACGCTCTACGAATCGGTTGTTGGCCAAATTCAGCTGTATGTCCTCCAAAACGTCTTTGTGCTATATGCCCGTCATCGGTTCTCGAAAAAGCAACACCATCGTGTTCAAGCTGTATTACGGTTTTTGACGCTTCTTTTGCTAGTATCTTTGCCGCGTCTTGGTCGCTAAGCCAGTCTCCTCCGTGAACAGTGTCGTAATAGTGCCATTGCCAATGATCTTGTTCGTTATTGCTTAAGCTTGCTGCTATTCCGCCTTCTGCTGAACCAGTGTGCGATCTTAATGCTTGTAATTTAGATATAACAAGTATGGATGGTTTTTTACCAGATTGTGACAATTGTTCGTATGCATTTGATCTTACAAGTCCTAGAGCTGCTGAAAGACCCGCTCCGCCTGCTCCGATAATAACCGCATCATAGTTTGATGAAACTATTTTTATATTATTATTGCTATTGGCTTGCGATTGTTCGTTACTCGTACTCTGTTCATCGGGATATAAATGCATACTTTTATTTTCTCACAATCTTTCATTAGATACAGCAAAATATTATTTGCTTAGGCATATTTTTGTCTTTTCGTGAGTCGATATTATTTCTTTACTATTACAAGACTTTCATTATTCCTTTTAATAACTCCGTTTATTTCTAATAATGTGATTATTCCTGAAAATTCAGCTATAGATGGAATATTTATAGAAGACACGGATGTTGTGTTGGCTGTGCTAGTTGTGTTGGCTGTGTTATTTGTGCTGGATGTGTTAGTTGTGTTAGATGTGTTATCTGAAATATTCTTTGTTTTGCATAATCTTGAATCCTTTTTTATTATTTCAACGGTTGCGTTGTAAACTGCATCCATAGTAGTTGTTATGCGCTGTTTTCTACATATTGCAATACCTTTTAATATGTATTTTTGCAATAAATTATAAGAGGATGAGTCTGCGCTATTTTCATAATTTGATTCTGAATTTTCTGATAACTTGTTTGAATCTAATGTGTTTCTATTTAATTCCTCGTCTGCTTTCTTGTCTTGGACATCAGTTTGTTTTGGCATCGCGTGCTTGGTTGGATATATAGATTCAATGTCTGAAAATGAGCAAATCATAATAGCTTTTCCATCATGAATTAGCTCGTTGCATCCAGTGTTATGAGGACTTGTGATATCTCCAGGTACTGCATACAATTCACGATTTAAATTAGATGCCCATAATGCAGTGTTAAGCGCTCCAGATCTGATTCGAGCTTGAGCGACTATTACTTTTGAAGATAAAGCTGCAATAATACGATTTCTTATCAAAAATCGTCTTGCTATAGGAGTTGTATTTGGGCATAATTCGCTAATGCAAGCGCCACCATTATTAATTATTTGCTTAAACAGGGTTTCGTTTGAGTGAGGTCCTTTATTGTTAAGACCTCCTGCGAATACTGCAACAGTGCAACCTGAAGTAGTGTTGTTTGATTCGGTAACACTTCGAGCGTCTAATGAACCCCAATGTGCTGCAGCATCAATTCCCATAGCTCCACCAGAAATCACTGTATGTCCTTTTAAGGAGCTGTCATAAGCTATTCTTCCGGCTATTTCGCGACCGTAGTCGTCGCATCCTCTTGATCCAACAATAGCTATAGGTTTTTTGCATTGAATTAATGCTTCAGGATTTCCGAGTCCCCATAAGCATAAAGGTGGTGCCCATTGTCCGTGTAATGCTAAATCTTGAAGCTGATTTGGCCAGTATTTACTGTTCGGCGCAATAATCCATTGTGAGCCGCCAACGGTAAACCATGCAGTTAATTTCTGTACATCCCATGAAGGCAAATGACTTAATCTCATGCACCAGCGTATAACTGAACGGTGTAATGTAATTAGCGATTTAGAATTATTCGCATTAGCGTACCCCCAGGATATAAGCCCTTGATGGAAGTATTGTTCTAAAATCTTTAGATGAGGATTGCCTTCTATCGATTTAATAAGACGATATTCTGCTGTTTGCTTTTTGTAATAATCATCGTCTTTAATAATTTCAGATTCGTTTTCTTTTGTGCTCAATTCATTTTCATAGTGATTCGTATTTTCAACGTACGTATTTTCAACATCCGTTTCAACGCTTGTATTTTCAACGTCTGTATTTTTCTCGTCTAATAGTAATTCCAATTGCATGTTTTCGTTTTTGCCAATGGCATTGTACTTTTCGCATAAAATCACTGTAAGCATACGTAATTTTTGCACTATTGAAGAAGCGTTTGGCGCTCCAAGAATAAGCGTGTACATGATTGCGTCGGCACCATCTAAGCAGAATGTCAATATTGCTCTTGATAGTGTCTCTGCATCAAGAATAAAAAGGCTATTATCGTTTTGATTGTTAGTTTGATTTTTTACTTTAATATTTATATTTTCCATATCTTCCACATTTTCCACATTTCTAATGTTTTCTGCATTTATCGAATTTCCCAAATTTACACATTTCTCATATTCTTGTTCTTAAACTAATTGCTTGAGCCATATCTGTTATGTCTGGTGAAGTGTGTCCTGCAATATCCGCAAGAGTCCATGCGAGTCTTAAAGCTCTATCTGCACCTCGTAAACTTAACTGATGCCTTTCAAGCGCATTGTTCACAAGTATTAGAGCTTGTTTAGAAGTGTATTTGCGTAACCACGTACCAGAAGCTTGAGCATTGCAATTCCAACCTTGAGCTGCAAATCTTTTTTGAGCTATATGTCTAGCTATCGTAACGTTCCTGCGCATGATAGCGCTTGTCAATATAGGCTCACCATGGTAGTTAGAACTGTTACTACTTTGATTCGTATTATTGTAGTTCTGCCATTTTTCTGCATTACTTTCATTATTATTTTGACTATTATTAATTGATTTTGATTCTTTTACTACTCGGTTTTGTGCATTAGTTGATTTATTCAAATTAGATTCACTTTGAGGAATTAGTATTCGTTCAACTGGTGGCACATCCATTTGAATATCAATACGATCCAGGATTGGTCCTGAAAGTCTTGAAAAATAGCGTATTCTATCTTTTTCTTTACATGTACAGCGCTCGCCGTTTCCATATGCGTATCCACAAGGGCACGGGTTTGCTGCAATTATAAGTTGGAATTTTGCAGGATAAAAAGTAGTTCCTTTAGATCTAGATACTGCTATAAACCCAGATTCCAAAGGTTCTCTCAATGTTTGTAGAACACGAGGCGAAAATTCTGGTGCTTCATCCATAAAAAGAACTCCACAGTGAGCGCGAGTGATAATACCAGGTTTTGCAATTCCTGTTCCTCCGCCTATAAGTGATGCAGATGAAGCAGTATGATGAGGTGCTTCAAAAGGTGGTATATCGCTAATTCCGTAATAGGGTAGCGTTCCACATAAAGAGCGTATGGAAGCAACTTCTAATTGTTCTTGCTCGTTAAGAGGACACATAATTCCAGGCATACGTGAAGCTAGCATAGTTTTTCCAGATCCTGGTGGGCCAATCATCATAACATGGTGCCCTCCTGCTGCTGCCACCTGTAGAGCCCATTTTGTGTGTTCTTGTCCAAGAACTTCAGACATATCTCCAATAGAATGTTGCGTATCTGCTTCTAAAACAGATTTTTGCGTTAAAGATTTTTCTATATTGCTTTGATTATTTTCGCTACTATTCTCATGACTGTTTTCTTTATTTTCCCTGTTTTCTCTATTTTCTACGCCGCTTCCGTAATTGCTATTGTTGCTTTCTGAATTATTAGAGTTTTCAGCATTGCGCTCGCTAACGTGTATATGTTCATATGACGTATTGCTATTGGCTTGTAATGCTCGTTCTCTGTTGTATTCTGCATATTTTCTATCTTTAGAATCGAGTTCTCCATGAAGTTCGTCAACTAAATCAAGTATGTGTTTTATTCCAATTGCATTAATTTCGCTTATTAGATGAGCTTCATTAAGGTTTCCTTCAGGAATAATCATCCTTTTTATTCCAAGTTCTTTTGCGAATAGTGATATAGGAAGTAAGCCGTTAATTGGAAGAATTGTTCCATCTAAGTTGAGTTCTCCTAGAATAATCGTGTTATCTAAAGATTGCAATGGAATTATTCCTCTTGCGCTTAAAATGCTTGCTGCAATTGCTAAATCATATGAAGATCCACTTTTAGGCATAGATGCAGGTGAAAGATTCACAGTTATTCGCGATTCTGGCCATTCGCAATGTAAAGATTGGTAAGCGGATTTTACGCGTTCTCTAGCTTCGCTTAAAGATGTATCTGGCAATCCAATAATAGAAAAAGCTGGAAGCCCTTGAGATATAAAGGATTGTATTTGTATGGTAAATGCTTTTAGTCCTATTAGGCCTACGGATAATGCGTTTCCAATAGTCATTAGAATGCTCCTTGGATGTGTTTAAATTGTATGCTTTCTTCGTTGCTAAACTGTGTATCGCTATTCGTGTTTTTAGAAGGAATGGCTTTAGAAGGAATAGTTATAGAAGGAATAGTTATAGATATTGCGTCAAATCTTGTTGAACAATGTCTAACTTGCGATCCGTTTTCTTGCAGCCATTTCATTGCAGTTTTTCGCGTTTTTAAGCGCTTTTTATAAGTGATTGCTTCTAAAGGTATTCCGCAACGTGTGCTTCTTCTGGTTTTTACTTCAATGAAAACTAGTATTTTGTCAGGAGTTAACATAACAATGTCTAATTCGCCAAAACGAGAATGCCAATTTCGATTTAATAAAATCCATCCTTTTTGTATAAGTTTGAATGACGCGTATGTTTCGCCTAAGGCTCCGATTGCCTTACTATCTTTTTCTTCGCATAGCGCTTCAGCGAGATTAGATATCTTGCTTCTAATAAGTTCCTCGCTGTATTCATATTTCGTGTTTTCTAACGCGTAATCTGAATATGGTTCATAAGTGTAATGTGTTTCTTTCATGATGCTATTTCATCAATGAAAGTTGGTGAAAGCTAGTTTTTTTAAGCTATGTGGTCAGAAGTTCTTTATGGGAGTGTCGGGCTTAAAATCAAGATTATTTTTAAAAATTTTTATGCAATTTTTGCGAGTATTGCATCTGTAAATAATGCGTTATAGCTAATCGTGATAACTGATAATTTGTTTTTATAACGTTTATTGTTTTAATCTCAATATTGTTGATATTTCGTGAAAGTTAAGTAGTAGCTTAACGAAAATTGAAGTATGAATTTTGATTATGAATTTTGAATTATTATTTCAGATTTCATATTTCAGCTTTTGTATTTCAGATTTTGTATTTCAGATTTTATGAAGGGGAAAATTATGGCTGTTAACGCTGAAAATATTGATGGTGCATATCATTTTGAAACATTGCAATTGCATGTTGGTCAAGAGCAGGCGGATCCGGCAACTGATTCTCGTGCAGTTCCTATTTATCAAACAACAAGCTACGTATTCCATGATTTTGATCATGCTGCAGCTCGTTTTGATTTGCGTGATGCTGGAAACATTTATGGTCGTTTAACGAATTCTACTCAAGATGTTTTTGAGCGCAGAATTGCAGCTCTTGAAGGTGGTACTGCAGCTTTGGCTGTTGCTTCTGGTGCAGCTGCCGTAGATTATGCTATTCGTAACATCACTCAGCAGGGCGATCACATCGTGTCTTCAAAGAATGTGTATGGTGGAACTTATAACCTTCTTCGTCACACTCTTCCTCGAGATGGTGTAACAACTACTTTTGTCGATCCTAAGAATCCTCAAAACTTCGAGGATGCAATTCAGCCAAATACAAAGCTTGTCTACTTTGAAACTTTTGGTAATCCTAACGCAGATTTGCCTGATTTTGAAGCTATCTCAGAGATTGCACACCGCCACAACATTCCTGTTTTTGTTGATAATACTTTCGCAACTCCATATCTTTTCCGTCCGCTTGAGCATGGTGCAGATATTGTAGTCGAATCTGCTACGAAGTTTATTGGCGGTCATGGTACAACTCTTGGTGGCATTATTGTTGAAGGCGGCAATTTTGATTGGGCTAAAGTTCCTGGAAAATTCCCAACTCTTACTGAAGCTGACCCTAGCTATCACGGTTTAAACTTCTATGAAGCTCTTGGCTCTGTAGCTTTTGTGACGCGTATTCGTGCGATTATTTTGCGCGATACCGGCGCTTGCATTAGCCCATTTGCAGCATTCTTGCTTTTGCAAGGCACGGAAACCTTGAGCTTGCGTGTTGAGCGTCACGTTGAGAATGCGTTGAAAGTTGTTCAATATTTGCAAACTGTGCCAGAAGTTGAATCTGTAAGTCATCCTTCTATTGAAGGGCGTTCTGACCACGAGCTTTATAAGCGTTACTTCCCGAATGGTGGAGGCTCTATTTTCACGTTTGATATTAAAGGTGGAAGGGATGCTGCTCGCGTATTTATTGATAATTTGAAGCTTTTCTCACTGCTTGCAAATGTTGCTGACGTGAAGTCGTTGGTTATTCATCCTGCATCTACCACTCATTCTCAGGAAACTCATGAAGAGTTGGAGGATCAGGGTATTCATGAAGGCACTATTCGTTTGTCTATTGGAACTGAACATATTGACGATATTCTTGCTGATTTGCAGCGAGGATTTGACGCGGTTCGTAAAGCAGGTCTTGCTTAAAAGAAAAGAGAAAACAAAGCGAAGGTGAAATCAAAAGTTATTAATTAAAAAATATTCCTGAAGATCCATTACCATTTAATTCGGAGCACATATTGTATTTGTATGCGCTCCGATTTTTTGTATATATTCTGTGAATTTATAAGTCATCCTTAAGAATGAGCTATTAATTTTTTTGTGAGAATTTCCGCCTTTAGTACGATGTTCAGCAATGATTTTTATCGTAAATTTGATATTAGCAATAGGTTAACTATGCATTTTGAACACTTTATTAAAGGAGTTAACGTGAACGACAAATATGAACAAAATCTATACGAAAATGATCCGTATGGTTATGCAATTGATAAAAATGACACTCGCTTTAATTCACAGAATCTTAATTTGAATAATTATGGTAATTCCAATTTGATTGGCGAGACAGCGGTTGCAGCTTTGCATGTTGTTAAAAATTTTGGAAAAGGAACTGGTATTGTTCACGCTTTGCGAGACGTTAGCGTTAGCTTTGAGCGCGGTAAGTTCACTGCTATTATGGGTCCATCTGGTTCAGGTAAATCAACTTTAATGCATGTTTTAGCTGGTCTTGACAGCGTTAATTCTGGAAAAGTTTTGGTTGATGGCTTAGATATTACAACCATGAATGACAAGCAGCTTACTCTTATGCGCCGCGAGATGGTTGGTTTTATTTTCCAAAGTTTTAATCTTCTTCCAATGTTTAGCGCTGAGCAAAATATTCTTATGCCTCTTACTTTGGCAGGCAAAAAGCCAGATAAGCAATGGTTTGACACCCTGGTTAATACTCTTGGATTGCAAAATCGTTTAAAGCATAGGCCAGCTGAGCTTTCCGGTGGTCAGCGTCAAAGGGTTGCAATTGCTCGCGCTTTGATTTCTAAGCCTTCAGTAGTTTTTGCAGACGAGCCTACCGGTAATCTCGATTCTGCTTCCAGCTCAGAAGTTTTGCACTTCTTGAAAAAGTCTGTAACTGAGCTTGGCCAAACTGTGATTATGGTTACTCACGACGCTGTTGCAGCATCTTATGCGGATCGAGCAATCGTGTTTGCAGATGGTCAAATCGTTGAAGATGTTCAGAATCCTACTGCAGAAGGCATGAGCAAGATGCTTATGGATCGAAGTGAAGCATTACCTATTAATAATGGTAATTCTCAGTTTGTTCAGCCTGCTCAATTGCAATAAAAGGTGGTGAAATTAGAATGTGGAAAATCGCACTAAAACTTATGCGTAAAAGCGTACGCATGCTAATAGCTTCTGGAATTGCAATTCTTATAGGCAGCATGTTTATGAGCAGTACTTTGCTTTTTGTAAATAGTGTTGACGACTTGATGGTTCGCAGCGCAACGGAAGAATTCACTAGCGCAAATTATGCAATCTCATTTAAAAATCCTAACAGTTCTCCGAGTAGTGAAATCCATTATAAAAACCTTCATTTAGATAAAATATCGAAGATGCCTGGTGTTAATGGCATTCGTAGTAACGATGCTACTGCGCTTGTAAGAGTAGAAAAAGGCGATAAATCAGTTACGAGTATTGCTTGGTCTACTGGCTTGTATGGAAATCTTCCTGTGTATAAATCAACAGAAGGTAGGGATCCGCAAAAAATAGGCGAAATTACGCTTATTAAAAGTATTGCTAAATCCATACATGCAAATATTGGCGATACTATAACTTTGGTTAAAGTAGATGACACTGGCGGAGATAAAGAAAAATCATACGATGTTCGTGTGGTTGGTCTTGTAGGCGATGGAGAACATTCTCAAATACCAATTTCAAATCGCGGCACGTATCTTGGTGGCGTAACGAATGGTTTTTGTGCAAAACTCAACAATCTTAAGAATTTTGACGATCAAGTTGTGCAAAGCAAAGTATATATGAGTATTGATGAATCTAAAATAAACGATTTATCTCCTAAGATTAACGCTTTGCTTCCAGATCAATTCTCTCTTATGTCTAGGCACGAAGTTGGTGTAAAAGCTGTTCGAAATGCATCCAACGGCACTAATTTCGTGGTTATGTTCCTGTTGTCATTTGGTATTCTAGCGTTGCTGGTTTCTTCGCTTGTTATAGCAAATACATTCCAAGTATTAGTTGCACAACGTAGACGAACTCTTGCACTTTTGCGCGTAATTGGCGCACAGTCGCACCAGCTTTATGCTGCAGTTTTGCTTGAAGCTGCAATACTTGGAGTTATTTCTGCAGGTATTGGTGTGCTTTGCGCAATCGGATTTATGGGCGCAATTAGTAACGTGAATCTTAATTCTGGCGTATTATCTAAGATTCCTCTGATTGTTTCGCTTCCAGCGGTTGTGTGGCCAATAGTAATCGGCATGATAGTAACAGTTCTTTCATCTATGGGTGCTGCTCGATCTGCTACAAAAGTAACGCCTATGGAAGCGTTACGACCAATGGATTTGATTAAAGATAAGCGAGCTAGTATTGTTCGAGCAGTTTTTGGCGTTCTGTTTATTGTTGTAGGTATTTTAGCTACGGCTTTAAGTGCCACTTCTTTGGCAAGCATGCTTGCTCGGCAGTCGCCTAATGCTGGTTCTGACTCTTGGATGACTTTGCTTGGAGCAATGTTTGGCTGTGCACTTATATTCATTGGTATTGTTATGACAGCCATATTCTGGATGCCGCTAGCTATGAAGGCAACTGGAGCAATTATGGCACTTTGTGGGCCAGCATCTAAAGTTGCTAACGCAAATGTTCAGCGAAATCCTAGAAGAGTTGCAGCAACTGGAACTGCTTTGCTTATTGGCGTAACGCTTGTTTCAACAGTGGTAACGGGCGCAACTTGTGGTAAAGCAACTCTTAAAGGTTTTGTTGATGATAGATACAGTGTTGACATTATTGTTCAAGGCAAGAATGTTGATGAGTCTCTAGCTGCCGATATTTCAAAGATTAGTGGAATAAAGCATACTGAGTTGCTTCCTGCAGTTCCTATGACTTTTAAGAATGCTAAGGGCAAAACTGAGTACGCTATGGTAGCTGGAGTTGATAATGTAGATCAACTTCGAAATGTAATGCATACTGATCTTGATGGCGTTGAAATAAAGAAAGATTCTGTGCTTTTGCCTAAGTTTAATAGTGAGGGTGGAGAGCCTTTTGAACTTAAAAAAGGAAACCTTAATCTACAAGCTTACGTAGAAAAGTACAGTTCTGGTGAAACAGACAGTGATAATATTACGCCATTCACTGGTATGAATACTGACTCGAGTAATAACGATAAGAGCATTACCGTAAAGCAAGTTCAGTTTAAGAAGTATCGAAATGTTGGTGTGTATTCAAATAATACCGCTTTTGTAAGCAAATCCTACTTCAATAACTATCTTAAGCCTACAACGCATATGCTGCTTATTTCGGTAGATTCTAGCAAAGCTAATCTTATAGATATTGTTAAAAACATTCAAAAAACTACATCTAATTATGCTGAGGTTATGGCTACTGGAAGTATATTCCAGCGAGCGCAGTGGGATAGTGCTATCAATACGATTATGATGGTGTTCGTTGGATTAATAGCTGTAGCTGTTGTGATTGCTTTAATAGGTGTTGCAAACACATTAAGCTTGTCTGTTATTGAGCGAACCAAAGAATCTGCAACTTTGCGCGCAATAGGCATGACAAGAGGACAGGTTAGAAGATCTCTTGCGTTGGAAGCAACGTTGATTTCTTTGACGAGCACTGTTTCTGGCTTGATTGTTGGAACAATGTTTGGTTGGATTGGATCCTACATGGTATTTAGCACAATTGGCAAAGTTCCGTTTGTAGTTGATTGGACTATTTACGCGGTTCTTGCTCTAATCGCTTTGCTTGCAGCGCTTCTTTCTAGTGTGCTTCCAGCTCGTAGAGCAGTGAAGTCTTCTCCAGTGGCTGCGCTCGCGGAAGAATAGTATTCGCTTTATGATTGCATATCTTACATATATGAATTTAAGATAAATTGTATATATGCATGAACAAGGTGAATAATGTATACAATAATTAAATAAAATATATAGTATATCGACTATAAAAAGATTAAGTTATTTTCGATAATTTATAAAGATTTTTAGTAGTCGAAAGTATATAAATAATGCTGGCATGATTAATTTTATGTCAGCATTATTTTTTTCTGTTGGGTTTGCGACACGCAGGGTTTTAAAAAGTATAAGTTAACAAAAAGTAAATCTTATTTACGAATAACATTCTATATTATGCATAAATATTCTCTTTTTTATAAGTATTTATAGCATATTTACAAATATGTTATGTTTAATATGCATAATAAGTTAATTAATCGGAAATATTCCGTATCTTTTATCTTGTATTTGTATTTATTCCTTTGTTATGCTCAAGAATGACTGCTGACATAAGTTAGACATGAAGGCCGCTACGAGCAAGGAGTAGAAAATATGGTAACGGTCAATAAAAAATCTGCCGCAGCAATTGCAGGAATCTTATTGTTAATGCAAAGCCCAATGCCAGCGTGGGCGCAAGATGCTGTTGAGAATGTACAAGATCCACAAGCTCCAGCAGAGGCGACTGTTAAAGCGTCTACTGAGGAAGCAATTGAAAAAGCTGAAGAGCAAGTTCAGCAATTAGAAGATCAAATTGAAGCGTATAAGAAAAAAGTTACAGAATTTGACGATCTTTTAAATAAAATCTCTGATGCTGAAAAAACATTTGAAAACGTTGAAAATGATAAAGCGAAAGAACTTTCAGAAGCTGAGAATGCATTAAAAATGGATTCCGAAGCTGCAAAAGCAAAGGTTGCAGAATTTGAAAAATCCAAAAAAGAAAAAGAGAGCGATCTTACCGGATTAAAAGAAGCATACGAACTTTTAAAAAAGCAATATGATAATGCAAAATTAGCTCTTGATGGTTTGCAAAATGACGAAGAAGAAAAAAGTGAAACAAAAGAAAGAGCTGCAGCTAACATAAAACAATATGAATCGCAGATTTCAAATCTTCACAAAGAAGTAGATTCTCTTAAGGAATCTATTGCAAGTGATTCTGCTCAAGTTAAAGAGTATGATACAAAAATCGGTGAATTAGAATCTGCGTTAGAAAAAGCTGATCCAGACGATGCCGGTAATATTTATTCTCTAGCGGAGCAGTTTAGAAAAGTCTCTAATGATCAAACTTCACTTAGCAAAAAAGTTGAAGGAAATAAGAAATCTGTTGCTGCTAAAGAAGAAACTCTGAAACAATTAGATACTCTTTTCAAAACAGCAAAGCAAGAATTTGAAAAAGCAGATGAAGAACTTAAAAAGATTAAAGATCAAATTGATGAGTCTAAGAAAGATGTAGCCAATAAGCTTGAAGCTTCTAATAGTAAAGATTCTGAAGTAAAGAAAGCAGAGTCTGAAATAAAGCTTCTTAATAATATTATTGAGAACTATAAGTTAGTTGGCAAAGATAATGAGCTAAGCCAAAAAATTAACTCCTTAAAAAATGGTGTTGAGGGTGCTAAAGCAGCTAAGAAAAATCAGATTCATGAGAGAACTGAGAAAAGTGATTTAAAGATGAAAGCTGAAGATTCTTTAAAGGAAGCAGAAAAGAATCTTGAGGCAGCTAGAATTAAAGTTACTACTCTCAAAGCTCAATTGGAACAGGAAAAAGCTCAAAAGAATCAGCAAAATAGCAGCAGTTCTGCTGGCAATAATGATGGTGCAAAAGAATCCCAAAAGCAAGCTGCTCCTAGTGTTCCAGCACCTTCTGAGTCTAAAAAAGCTAACGAATCTCAAGATCATGCTAATCAAATTCCTGCACCTCCAGTAGGATCCGCTCCGAAAGTAGCTGCTCCAGTTCCTGCAGTACCTGAAGCTAAGATCCCAGCTCCGTCTGTTAAAGCTCCAGCTATGCCACCTGCTTCTGTTGTTCCATCAGTATCTGTTGCTCCTGCAGACCCAGTAGTGCCAGCAGTTCAAGTTGAAGATAATTCAGCTCCTGCTGTTCCTGTAGCACCTTCGGCTCCTTCAGTGTCTTCAGTACCTGCAGCAAATCCTACTGTTGCAAATACTCAGAAGGCAGTAACTCCAGTTGCTGAAGCAGCTAAAAAGGTTTCTTCTGCAGCCGCATCTCAGGCTCCGGCCGTTGCTAATGCTGCTGCTCAGACTACAGCTGCTGCGGCTCAGTCGAACAATACTTCGCAAGCAGATAAGTCAACTGAATCACAGGTTTCAGAAGAAAACTCGAAGAAGCCTGAAGATAATAACAGTGAAACTGAGGAAGTTGAAGAAAAAACTCCTGTTGAAAGCAAGAAGCCACAAGCTCAAGCTAGTGCTACAAGTGAAAACAAATCTTCAGGAAATGTACTTGGGAAGGTGGTTATTGGCGTCGTCGGAACGCTAGCAGTTGTAGGAACTGCTGCAGTAGGCGTTACTGTTATGCGTCATCGTCGCCTTCCTAAGGCTTAAAAGCTATCTGGCGAATCGACCGAGCTTAAAGCTGGATAGTGACTGCGCTTTAAGATCCATTCTATTGGGGCTGAGCTGTCGGAGTTTCTCTCATCGCAAGATTTTTACATTGCTCTAAGAGAAACTCCGACAGCTCTTGGCATGTTTAGTCTTTTAATCTTCGGTTAATCACCGAGATTTTTCAATTTTTCTTCTTCGCTCAATGAATCACCATCGAAGGGCTGCGAATCGACCGAGCTTAAAGCAGCATAGTGCGCTTTAAGCTCCTTCGATGAGTGAGCTGGCACAGAGAGGAAGTCCAGTGGACTTCCTCGCCAGCGAAGTGTTGAGCTGTTACTGCGTGCGCGATGGAAAGTGGTACTAAAGATCTCTTTCGCTCTGTGCGAAAAATCTCAAATCTCTGCCTACTTGGTAGCAATGCATGTCTGGTAAATAGCGTATATGCTTACGGCTGAAGTAAGCCATTTTCGTAAGCAAAGACTACAGCTTGCACACGGTCGCGAGCGTCAATTTTAGATAAAATATGTGCAACATGTGTTTTCACTGTAGGCAAGCTAATAAATAGTTTGTTAGCGATTTCTTGATTTGAAAGTCCGTGAGCAATTTCAATTAGTACTTCGCGTTCACGATCAGTAAGCTCGCTAATATGCGTGTTTGAAATATTTACACTTCGATAGTCTTGTTTGTTGTTATTGGATTGAAAATCTGAATTTAAAGAGTTGTGATTTTGCTGAATCATATTCTCAATCAAACGCTTTGTTGCCGTAGGAGCGATAATCGCGTTTCCTTGATACACAGTTCGTATGGAATTAAGCAAAGTTTCTGGCTCTGTATCTTTTAGTAGGAATCCTGAAGCTCCAGCGTGGATAGCAGCCATAACGTATTCGTCAAGATCAAATGTTGTCAAAATTATGATACGTGTGTTTGCGCGTGAGTTATTGTGAATTATCTGTTTAGTTGCCGCTAATCCATCCATTCTTGGCATACGCACATCCATTAGAATGATGTCAGGATTTTCTTTGGAAGCTATATCGACTATTTCGTATCCATCAGAAGCTTGGGATACAACATGCATGTCTCTTTGTGAATTTATAACCATTGCGAAGCCTGCTCTAACAAGCTCTTGGTCATCTGCAATAGCTACTCGAATAACACTGCCATCGTTCATAATTCAATACTATCAGTGTGTGAAGTTTTACGTGAATTGTTGTGTTGAATTATTCTGTCGAATTTGATTATCTAATGACTCTGCTGGTCTTAAAGCAAGATTTGCATTTTTGTTTTTTGCAGACTTATTAGAGACTGATTCAGTTTCTCGCAAAATTCCAAGTAAGTGACGCATGTATCTTAAGGCTGATCTTCCTTCTTCGCCAATGTGCTTGAATGCTTCAGCAATAGATTCTGTTTGCTCAATAGTAAGAGATGAGTTATCTGAGATCGTATTTTTATCGCTGCTGTTTGAGTAATCAACTTTTGCTGGGTCAACTTTATTAGCGTTTTCAGATTGGTATCCGTTTAACATGCTAATTCCAGTGTCTGCAGCATTTATAACTCTTCGCAAAGTAGCAGAAACTTCTTGCTGAATATTAGAGCTGAGTCGTTGTCGCTCGGCATTTGCTGCAAGTACTTCTAGTTGTTTTTGCTCTTGCTCTAATTCTTCTCTGCGCGCTTTTAGAATCAGCAAATTATTGTCATCATTTCTGCGGTAATAAGCAAACGCAATAACTGTAAAGCAAATTATTGCAACTATGAAACCAAAAACTAATCCTACGGACGCCATTTGCATAATGTCATAAAAATTGGTTGTAACAATATTTGATGTAAAGAATTGTATTGGAGTTGCATTTTGTGGAATATCTCTTGTAGCAATACCAATTTTTAATGCAAAAATAGCAGATTCTGCAAGCACTACTGCGCTAACCCATTGCCATGTGTGCTTTTTGCCGTAGAGTACAGCAGCGTAAATAATGTTTGGTATGAAAAAATTAGCGAATAAAATATTAGGCAAGAATATTAGCTGTATTGCAGAAAATACTGCTGCAACAATTGCACACGTAGTCGGAGCTTTTCTACGAAACATAAATGGAATCATAGTAGTAAGCGTAAGTATTCTATAAAGTATTTGAAATGAAAGCGAGCTTGAATATTGCGAAGTAATTCCAGTTCCAACAGTAAAATCGTAAGTTGGTGTAAAAAGCATCATAACAACCCAAGGTGATGCATAAATAGTGTCTCCAATAAGCCAATGTTGTTCAAACCATTGTGATACTTTTTCAATCCTATTTTGTGAATTATTTGCTTCTGGCAAAACTTTTGATGAGGTTTTATCGCTTGTATTTTCTGCCTTTTCTTGCACTGATAATGGATTATTAACTTTTATGTTCTTATAAGTAGCGTTAGTAATATTATTTAATGCAAAAGCAGTAGTGTTTGATTGGTCTGTGCTGTAAGAATATGGAATAAAAGCAGCAATACTAAATGTTCCATCGTTTTGTATTCCATAATCAAGTGTTCCATGAAGATTTTCAATGCGCTCTTTCATGCCAATTAAGCCATAACCGTTTTTATGCTGCGCATTGCTATTTTGCGTTTGGTTAGCTTCGATTTTGTGTATTTCATTTGTAATTTTTAGTTTTAAACCTTGGGTGTTCCATTCTTCATGAATGTTTACTTTAACGCATTCGCCTGCGTGCTTTCGAATATTAGTAAGTGATTCCTGAACAACGCGGTATGCTACAGTTTGCGCATCTTTGTTGAGTTTATTAGAAGAATTTATGCCATCAACAGTATGCCAAAAAATATTATTTGGTGAAGCAATTCGCGCTTGCTCAATAAGTGATGGCACGTGATTCAAATTTGTGTCGTTAGAAGGTGCATCAGTTAAAGCTTCTAGCAGCCGACGCATGTCGTGAACGGCGCGTTCGGCTTCGTTTTTAATAATATGCATTGTCTTTTTAGCGAGCGAAATATCTTTGGTTGCTGCATAACGACCACCATCTGCTTGCACAATAATAATAGAAAGCGTGTGGGCAACAATATCGTGCATATCTCTAGCAATTCTTGCGCGCTCTGCAGTAATAGCAATATTTTGAGCTTTCTTTCGGTACGCGCGAATAGCATTATTGTGATCTTGTAAAAGTTGAATAGTATGCACGTGAGTGCGCTGCCAGTAGCCGATAATAACCGTAATAGTAGTAATAATAATCGCAAAAATTATTGAAGGAATTGCAAAATCAAGTATATTTGAAACGCAATT
This sequence comes from Gardnerella sp. KA00255, assembly GCF_049244095.1. Taxonomy (NCBI): domain Bacteria; kingdom Bacillati; phylum Actinomycetota; class Actinomycetes; order Bifidobacteriales; family Bifidobacteriaceae; genus Gardnerella; species Gardnerella sp. KA00255. The sequence continues at coordinate 386,055 of NZ_CP058374.1, read as the reverse complement.
TTTTATGTTACTACTATTTATATTTCGTAAGCTACAAGCATAACTAGCTTTTGAATGATTGATGCCATATATTGGTCCCATTACAATATTCCACGATATTACTACGCAAGATAATACTGTTGTTACGTAAGCTGCAATAACAAAAGCTTTTGAATGCTCTGGATTTCCGCGCGCAATAGAATTAACAAGTAGTACGAAACCAAAGAAATCAGCAAAAAGTTGAATAGGGCCAAATATTATTTGTACAATGCAAATAACAATAAAAATAGTAGCCGCTTGTTCAGGCCATAGTTTTCGTACTGAAAGTAGTAATGCAACAACAATATTTATAAGATAGGCTGTAATTAGCGAACTTTGCGTCAAGAATCCGTCAACATTGCTTATAATATATCGATTGGTTGAAAGTATAAAAAGAATAAGTGTAATAATACCCAATAATATGTCGTTTAATGTGAGCTCTTTTCGTAAGCGCTGTATAACACATTGAAACATATTAGGTACTTTCATAATTACAAGGCTAGCGCATAGTGCTTTATCGTACAATCAAACTCTAGTATGATTTGTGAAACTTATTTTAACTTATTTAGAAACATAATTTAATTTATTTAGAAACATGATTTGTGAAACATAATTTAGTATAAAAGCTATATAGTCGATTCTCTACTATACTTTTGTTATTGATGGTTTTGCTAAAAATTTTTCATGCAAAGTAGCTTAGAAAGGCAAATAGTCATGACATTATTAACACACTATTATGTACCAGGGTTGTATGTAGAAGAACGTGCTATTGATGTGCCTCTTGATTGGAATGGGAATACGCCGGGAGATTGCGTTAAAGGGGAGACTATACGTTTATTCTGTAGAGTTGTTACTTCTCCTGAACATGCTCATGATGATTTGCCATTATTAGTATTTTTGCAAGGTGGTCCTGGAGGGCAGTGCCCGCGTCCACTTTCACCTTCTAGTGATGGTTGGATTGCTGAGGCTATTAAACATTTTCGCGTAGTTTTACCGGATCAACGAGGTGTAGGTCGTTCTTCTAGAGTTGATGCTTCAACTATTAAGCGAATGGAAGCTGATGGCGTGAATGTAGAGCATCAAGCTTGGTATTTGAAGCGTTTCTTAGCTGATTCTATTATTAGAGATTTTGAACATCTGCGACTTACTGAATTCGATGCCAAGCCATGGGTTTCATTAGGTCAAAGCTATGGTGGATTCTTGACTCTTACTTATTTGTCGCTTTTCCCTCAAGGTTTAATCGCTAGCTTCACAACTGGCGGTATTCCTCATGTTCCAGCTAATGCTCGTGAAGTTTATGAGCATACTTTTCCTCGAATGGCTCGTAAAACTGAGCAATTCTATGAGAGATACCCACAAGATGTATCTCGTGCTGCTGCTATTGCAGATCGTATTGCGCAGGGAGATGTTGTTTTGCCTAATGGCGAAAAACTTACTGTTGAAAGATTCCAAACATTGGGATCCTCTTTTGGCATGAAACCAAGCTTTGAGCGTGTTCATTGGCTACTGGATTCAGCTTTTTCTGATGGCGATGGTTCTCTTAAAGCGTTTAAGCACAGCGGCGGAGCATTAGCTGGGTCTTTAAGCGATGAGTTCTTGTATTCAGTTATGGATAGCACTTCTTCAAGCCCACTTTATTGGCCTTTGCAAGAGTTTATTTATGCTGATGGTGAGTTAGAAAATCCTATTTGTTGGGCTGCTCAACAAGTGCGCGAGTCAATGCCTGAGTTTTCTTGTTCCGCTCGTCCACTTCTTTTCACAGGAGAAGCAGTATTTCCTTGGATGTTTGATCAAGAAAATGCGTTAAAGCCGTTTAAGCCTGCTGTTGAAGCTATGATGAATGACACAGAATTTGGCAAGATTTACGATGAGGAACAATTAGCTGATAATGAAGTTCCTTTGCAATCAGCTGTTTACTTCGACGACATGTATGTTGATTCTGGTTTGCAATTAGATACATTATCTCGCATAGCTAATTCGCATTATTGGACTACAAACGAGTTCGAACACGACGGTTTGCATGGAGACGTGGTATTTGCTCATCTTTTCAATGAATCTTTGAATCGCGGTGATTTAGAGGGAATTTATAAGCGCTAAAGCAAATGCGATTCTTATAAGTTTTGCGTTTTAGTGTTTAATAGAGCACTATTTGGTATGCTATACATCTATTTGTTTTTAAATAGTGTTGTTTAGATAGTGTTGTTTAGATAGTGTTTTATTTATATGCGCTAAAGGGGATTATGTATGAGCGTTAAAACATTCGGTACTGTAGGATTCATAGGTTATGGCAATATGGCGCAAGCAATTGCTAAAGGCGCTATGAATGCAGGAGTATTGCAAGGTGAAAATATTGTTGCGTGCGCGCATAATTTTGAAAAACTAGAGCGTAATACTTCGCTAATTGGCGCTCGCGCTATGCATGCTGCTAAAGAAGTATGTGAAGCAAGCGATGCGATTATTGTTGCTGTAAAGCCGTATCAAGTTGTTGAAGTATTAGAACCTATTGCTGACTTTATTAAAGAACGTCGTCTTGCTGTTATTTCTGTGGCTGCAGGTTGGACGCTTGAACGCTATCAAAAGTTACTTGGCGAGGATGCTCATGTGCAGTGCATTATTCCTAATACTCCTATTGCAGTAGGTCAAGGCGTGACTTTAGCTGAAACTAATCATTCGCTTACAGATAGCCAACTTTCGATGTTTAATGCTTTGTTTGAGCCAATCTCTTTAGTAGAACGAGTGGACGCTGAGCATATGAATATTGCAATGTGCATTTCTAGCTGTGCTCCTGCTTTTACAGCAATGTATATGGAAGCGTTGGGGGATGCTGGTGTGAAATACGGTTTGCAACGTGATTGTGCTTATCGTTTGGCTGCAAAAATGATTGAAGGAGTAGGCGCGTTATACATGGATTCTCGCACTCATCCAGGGATTATGAAGGATGCGGTGTGCTCTCCTGGAGGAACAACTATTCGAGGAGTTGCGCAGTTAGAATCTCGTGGATTTAGGGGAGATGTGATTTCTGCAGTTGATGCTATTGAAAATAAATAGTAAATAAAATCAATTTGTGTCGGCTTTCCCGACACTGGTCTAAACTAGGTGAATATGTCTTTAACTATTGGAATTGTTGGATTGCCAAATGTTGGCAAGTCCACTATGTTTAATGCTTTAACTCGAAACAACGTTTTGGCGGAAAATTATCCGTTTGCAACTATTGAACCGAATACTGGTATTGTTCCACTTCCGGATCATCGTTTACCAGTTTTAGCTAAATTAGTTAATACTGAAAAAATTGTTCCTGCAACAGTTACTTTTGTTGATATTGCAGGCATTGTTAAAGGCGCTTCTGAGGGTGAAGGCTTAGGTAATAAGTTCCTTGCTAATATTCGCGAAGCTGATGCTATTTGTGAAGTTGTGCGCGCGTTTAACGACGACGATATTGTGCATGTTAACGGCAAAGTAGATCCTGCTGACGATATTGACACGATTAATACTGAGCTAATTCTCGCCGATATGCAAACTATTGACAATGCTCTTCCAAAGTTGGAAAAGGATTTGCGAGGCAAGAAAGTCACTCAAGAATATGTTGATGCCGTGAACAAAGCTAAGGAAATTCTTGCTTCTGGAAAAACTATTGACCAAGCTCATAATGAAAAGCTGATCAATAAAAACGACGTCTACGATTTGCATTTGCTCACTGCTAAGCCATTTATTTACGTATTCAATGTGGATGATTCGGAGTTAGCTGATGAAGATTTGAAGTCTAAACTTTCTGCTTCTGTAGCTCCTGCAAAAGCAATCTTCTTGAACGCTCAGTTTGAGTCAGAACTTACTGAACTTGATGAAGCTGATGCGCGCGAAATGCTTGAAGATGCTGGCTTGAAGGAATCTGGTTTGGATCAGCTTGCGCGCGTAGGATTTGATATTTTGGGTCTTCAAACTTATTTGACTGCTGGTGTTAAGGAAGTACACGCTTGGCAGATTCATAAAGGTTGGACTGCTCCACAAGCTGCTGGCGTGATTCACACTGATTTTGAGCGTGGATTTATTAAGGCAGAAATCGTATCTTATGATGATTTTGTTGCAGCTGACGGTTCTATGGCAAAAATTAAGGAAGAAGGAAAGCTTCGTCTTGAAGGCCGTGATTACATTATGCAAGATGGAGATATCGTAGAGTTCAAGTTTAATGTTTGATTCTATTTGATTTCTTCTTGTAGATATTTTTATTGTAGATATTTTTATTGAAGATATTTTTTGGAAATCTACAGAATAAGCGTTGCTTCATAGTTTGATTACTATTTAGCAACGTTTTTTATATAATTAAGTAATCTACGTTCGTTTGAAGATTTACTTATTAGTTATTAATGCTAATGTAGTTTGTATAGCATTTTTATTGTTAATGGAGATACGATGCAAATGTTTCATACCGTGATAAGTGACATGAAGAATTTTGGTCATGTGCTTAAAAAAGGCTTTGATTTGTGGCTTCACGGGACTATGTGGCGTAGATTTGTCGGTCTTGTTGGTGCCATGGTTATGGTGCTTGTTTATTTAGGATTTGTTGATTACTCAATAAACAATGTAGTTAATATTAGCAATAAGATTGTTAAAGAGAAAAACGAAGAAAAGCATGCAGTTAAAAAGAGTCGTATAGCTCCAGTTCCTAATGTAAACAATAAGTCTAAAGATAAGAATAATGGGGATTCTAAGGGTAAGTCTGCTGACTCTAAGGGTAAGTCTAAAGATAAAGTCAATTCTAAGTCTAAGCTAAATGACAAGTCTAAGGGCAAAGCAAATTCTAAGAACGAAACTAAAAATAAGCCTAAAGGCAAAGTCAAAGATAATCCTAAAGGGAAAAGTAAAGTAAAGACAAAAGATAAGTATAATAACGCTTTTGCTAGGAAAGATCCTGATTATGTCTGGAAGCACCCTACTGGTGGTCGTTATCCGGATATTACTCATTTAAATGTAGCGGATGTTCACGTAAAAGTTGATACAAAAAAGCAACGTGTATATATTTATCACGGTAAAAAAGTGATTTATGAAATGATTGCTAGCACAGGTGTTAAAGGATCAGAAACTCCTAAAGGTGATTTTTTGATTGGTACTCGAACTGAACATTTTTATAATGCTTATGATGGTGGTGGAATGGGTGGCGACTATGCAGTTTCTTTCAAAGATGATGTGTACTTATTCCATTCAGTGCCTACTAGAGAAAACTTTGGAGATTATATTGAAGAAGAAGGCCGTAAATTGGGGCATAAAGCTTCACATGGTTGCATAAGGTTGAGTGTTCCCGATGCTAGGTGGTTCTTCGATAACATTAAGCCAGGTACGCATGTGAAAATTATTTAACTTAATTATTTAACTTAATTATTTAACGTTTAATATTAGGTTAATTTAGAAAGATTTATTATTTGATAATCCTTTATGAAATATAAAAAATAGGGGGTCTATAAAGGCTCCCTATTTTCATAAATCAGTATTTACTTAGTTATTTACTTAGTTATTTATACAAAGAAGATTTTTGCAGCTGCACATGCAAGAATTACCAACACAATAGACGCTAAGAAACTTGCTGCGAAAGCTGCGCGACCCTTCTTGAAAATAACCTTGAAGTTAACGTTAATTCCAAGAGCGGCCATTGCCATGCCAAGGAAAACGTATCCTGCTGCTACAAGAGTTGTTGTGTGTGCTGTTATGAAAGGCACGTAAGTTCCAATAACAGATGCTGCAATAAAGCCAAGCATAAACCATGGGAAGCTAATCTTATGCTTTCCGCCATTTTCAACTTTGCTATGACGCGCATTCCACCAAATTGCAATAAAGATGGAAGCGGGAACAAGCATAAGAACTCTAGCAAGCTTCATAATTGTTGCAACATGGATATTATTGAATGCTCCACCAGCTGCAACAGCATGTGCGATTTCGTGAAGAGATGCTCCAGCTGTAATGCAAAGCTGCTGCGTGCTCATACCAAAGTGAGGAAGAATGAAGATTTCAGCAAGAGCGTAAATAGTGCCCATAATTGCAACTGTTGCAACGGCCATAACTTCGTTCTGCTCTTTCTCGTCTTCCTCTTCTGGAAGAACTGGCATTGATCCGGAAAGACCCATAACTGCTGCGGCTCCACAAATACTTGTGCCGCCTGCAGTTAGCATTGCAAGCTGAGGATTTACTTTCAGAAGTTTAGCAATGGTATAAGTTATGCAGACCATTACTGCAACTAACACAGCTGCAATAGGCAAGCACTTAATGCCCTCGGTAAACAAATCGTGCAAATTCAGATTAAAGCCGAGAAGAATAATACCAAGACGAAGAAGCTTGTTTGCAATCAAACCAGCAGCGCTTTTAACGCCTGCTCGTCGTAAATCATTATTCTTTTTGTATGCGTGCAATGGCAGCTGCAGAGCCATGCCAACAAGCAACGCAATAATAAGAGCACCAAGTAATTTGAAACCTGGGTATTGTTTAAGCCAGCTGCCAATAAAGGAAGCTAGAAGTGTCAATACAGCGATAAGAGCCATATCGATGGTGCAGATTTTCTTTTTCCATGTATCAAAGAAATTAACCATTTAGCTCATTATTCTCTCATAATCGGACAAAAGCGAACAAAAATTAAATATTTAGCTAATGATTATGCATTTTTGCTGGAATTATGCGCGACATGCTGAATGTAAAAATCACATAATCGAACATAATAACTCAGAATCTCAAATCTCTGTCTTGTGAATAGCAAATCAAGTCGTCGCGCTTAATTTTGTGGACTTAGAGGGTACATAAGTAAACAAAATCGGGGTAGGGTTCTTGGTTTTGTTTACTTAGAGTGCGTGTTGGTAAACAAAATCGGGGTAGGATTCTTGGTTTTGTTTACTTAGAGTGCGTGTTGGTAAACAAAATCGGGGTAGGATTCTTGGTTTTGTTTACTTAGAGGGTACATAAGTAAACAAAATCGGGGAAATGCATGGGCGAAAAACTCAAATCGCTGCCTAATTGATAGAAAAGCAAGTTAGTCCAAGCAACACTATGATTTTTAAGCTATATACGTTAGAATGAAGATTTGGCTACAAAGCTGTTGCGCAAAGGAATTTTTGGTTCTGTTTTAATTGCGCTCGGACTATTGGCTTTTAAAAGCAAAAAAGGGATGCTATTTAGAGCTAGGAGAGAATATGAGTTTATTTACTTGGAAGCTTCACGGTAATGGCAAAACGTTAAGGCCTGGTGAAGTTGTAGAGCCAGACGAACGTCTAACTTGGACTCGTACTGCTGGTATTGGTGCTCAGCATGTTATTGCAATGTTTGGCGCTACGTTCTTGGTGCCTATTCTTACAGGCTTTGATCCATCAACAACATTAATGTTCACTGCTATTTCTACGGCACTGTTCTTACTTATTAACGCAAATAAGCTTCCTAGTTATTTAGGAAGCTCTTTTGGTCTTATAGCACCTGTTATGGCTGTAACAACAGCTCATAAAGGTATTGCAGTTGCAAGCTTCGGCATTATGTGCACAGGTTTGCTTCTTGCTCTTATCGGTGTGCTTGTGCATTTTGCAGGAGCTAAGTGGATTGACATTATTATGCCGCCTGTTGTAAACGGTGCAATCGTTGCAATTATCGGTTTTAATTTGGGACCTGCAGTTTGGGCTAACTTCCAGAAAGCTCCAGATACAGCGCTTGTAACATTAGTTGCTGTAATGCTTATTGCTGTAGTTTTCCGCGGTCTTCTTGGTCGTTTGAATATTCTTTTAGGTGTTCTTGTTGGTTACGCATACGCGTGTTTCCATGGGCAAGTTGATTTCAAAAAGATTGAGGAAGCTTCTTGGATTGGTTTCCCTAAATTCCACACTCCACAAATTGATTTCTCTGTTCTGCTCATGTTCTTGCCAGTAGTGCTTGTTCTTATTGCAGAAAATGTCGGTCACGTAAAGTCTGTATCTCAAATGACTGGTCGCGACTATGACTCTAAGATTGGAACCGCATTATTTGCAGATGGCTTTGGTACAGCTATTGCAGGTTTGTTTGGCGGTTGCGGTACCACTACGTACGGTGAAAATATTGGCGTTATGGCTGCAACAAAGGTTTATTCCACTGCCGCTTATTGGTGTGCTGCAGCGTTTGCGTTCATCTTAAGCCTTTGCCCGAAGTTTGGTGCAATTGTGAACTCAATTCCAGCTGGTGTTCTTGGTGGCGTAACAACTTTGCTTTACGGCATGATTGGCATGATTGGCGTAAGAATTTGGGTTGAAAACAAAGTGAACTTCGACAAGCCAGTGAATATTATGATTGCTGCAATCGTTATGATTATTGGCATTGCTAACTTCCAGTTTGCAGTTTCTGGTATTCAGTTCAACGGCATTGCAATTGGAACCGTTGTGGTGTTGGTTGTGTACCACTTACTGAAGGTTATTGGTAAGCTTACTGGCACGATTGCTAAAAACGATCCAGATATTGCTTAACAATACAGTTTGATTTTCTAACAAAATCTTATTTCTCTAGCGCGCCTGCATTAATTTGTGAGCGCGCTAAATTTGTTATAACGTGCCTACCTTGCTATATACTTATAAACCTTTGAGTTGTATTTTGTTAAATATTTGTATTAAAGATAAATATAAAGATAAAGATAAGGAAGTGTGCCATATATGAAGTTGTTAAATTCTGTGTTTAAAAAACAGGATTCTTCTTCTAAAGAGCATTCACATAGAAAATCTGTGATTTTAAAGGCATTTGATACTGCCTTACCGTTTACTATACCAATTTGCGCTGGATACATGTTCCTTGGTATTTCTTACGGAATGTTAATGCATGCCAAAGGTTTTTCAATATGGTATCCAATTTGCATGAGCATATTAATCTACTCTGGCACAATGGAGTTTATTACACTCGACTTATTCTTTGGCGCTTTCGACCCATTTTCCGCGCTTGTTTTAGCGCTCGCTGTAAACGTGAGACATATTTTCTACGGAATTACAATGTTAAAGCCATATAAGGGAGCTGGAATAAAGAAGTTCTCTATGATTTTTGACATGACGGATGAAACTTTCGCAATCAATTCGTCTGCAAAAATTCCTGAAAGCGTGAATCGCCAGTGGTTCATGTTCTTTGTTTCTATTCTCAACCATTGGTATTGGATAATTGGAGCAATAATAGGGTGGTTTGTTGGCAGTGTTTTGCCAATAAACATGAAGGGTATTGAGTTTGTTTTAACGGCCCTGTTTTTAGTGATTTTTATTGAACAATGGCGTGCGCAAAAACATCATATTGTGCTTATTATTGGTATTGTTGTTGCTGTTGTGGCACTTGGCATACTTGGTCCAAAAATGTTTATGATTCCTTCTTTGGTTACATTTTTGATTATTTTTATAGTGTTTAGAAAATACTTTGAAAAGTTATATGTAAATTATGACAATAATTCATCTGAATCAAGCGAAGATTTAGAATCCAAGAAGGCGTGATTTTATGAGTATGAACCTATATCAAAGCATAGTTATTATTATTGTTGCAATTATTGGTACTGCATCAACTCGTTTCGCAGCGTTTTGGATATTTCCAGAATCCAAAAAGCCTCCTAAAATCGTCCAATACCTTGGAAGCCTTTTGCCATATGCTATGAGCGGTCTTTTGTTAGTGTATTCGCTTAAAACTACGCCGATTCTAACGGGATCGCATGGCTTGCCTGAATTAATTGCGTTAGTCGTAGTTGGAGTACTTCATTGCTGGCGTAAGAATATGCTGCTCTCAATTGCGGCTGGAACTATAGTATATATGTTTTTAGTTCAATGCGTGTTTTTGCATTAAATGTTTGAATCAAAAGTATACTTGTTCTATGGATAAGATTATTTTAGACATAATTATTCTGATTATGTGGACAGGTGTTGGCTCTATATTGGTGAGCAAATCTAAGGGGAAGAAAAAGAATCAGAATAATAAAAATGTTAAAAATAAAAACTTTAATTATAAGAACATTTTTAATAATCTTGTAAATGGTGACAGTGAAGTTAAAGATTTATTTAAAAGTTTTCTAAAGAATAAAGAAAATGATATGAATTATGAAAATAACGATATGAACTACGAAAATAACGAAAGCAATGGAAGCTACGAAAATGATGGAGGCTACGAAAGTAGCAAGGAGAGCAATATGGAGAGCAATAAGTTTATGGTAACTGATTCCATTAAAGTAAATAAAATTATTGAAATATCTAAAAAGTGGCGTTGGATTTTTGCAATTTTAGTTGTAATACTATGTTTTGCTGGAGCTGCAATATTTGGTCTTGCAAACTTTATAACTGACTGCATGTGGTATTCTCAGCTTGGATTCGAGAGCGTAATTTGGATTCAGTTAGGGGCAAAAATCGGCGTTTGGGTGCTTTATGCAATATTAATGTCTGCTTTTGGATACTTGTCTGCAGCTTTGGCAATAAAAGCGCGTCCAAGCAATGCGGATGGAACTTATATTCGAATTAAAGGCAATGTTATCGATTTAAAGCAGGGAATTAGTTCAAAGCTTGCTTTGCATGTTGCGGGAATTTTTTCATTGATTGTAGGCGCAGTATTTGGATTTAAATTCTACAATCATTGGGCGCAAATTTTGTTAATGTTTAACGCTCAACCTTTTGGTATTAAAGATCCGCAATTTGGAATTGACAATGGGTTCTATGTATTTGTGCTTCCGGGATTAAGGTTATTTATAAGCGCATTTGTGCTTTTATTGGTAATATCCCTTGTTTTCTCTATTATTACCCATGTTCTTATGGGAGCAATTCGTTTTAGTATGCCTATCGACGGTAAAGGCATATTCAGCATTACAAAACAAGCACGTAGACAAATTTCTGTATGGTTTATGCTTGTGATTTTGACGTGGGCACTTGAACAGATTTTAGACATGTTCGCTTTAGTAACTCTTGATGGCCCTAGAATTACAGGCGGTTCATACACTGATATGAATGCTGGCGTTCCTGGAAGCATAGCAATGGCAGTGATCACGGTGTTAGTTGGGTCTGTTATTGCATTTTGGTTTATGAAATCTCATGCCTTATCTGTAGAAGCACCAATTTCAGTGCGTTTTAAAACCGCAATTAAGGCATGGAAAACACCAATTATTGCTTTAACTTTTATTATTGTTTGCTCAATTGTTATATCTTTTGCTTGGCCAGCTCTTTTACAGCGATTTAAGGTTGCACCTAATGCGCAAGAGTTGGAAGCTACTTATATTCAGAGGAATATTGAGGCCACTAAGTTTGCTTATGGTTTAAATAATGTAAAGAAAGAATCGTATAACGCTACTTCTGAAGGAAAATCTGGAGCTTTAGCAAAAGAAGCTGAATCTACAGCGCAAATTCGTCTTCTAGATCCTCAAGTTACTTCTCCAACTTTCCGTCAATTGCAGCAATCTAAGCAATACTATACTTTTGCAGATACGCTTTCAGTTGATAAATACGATATTGACGGTGTAAGTCAAGATACGGTTATTGCTGCGCGTGAGCTTGATTTAGCTGGCAATGATAATCGAAATTGGGTTAATGACCATACTGTTTATACGCATGGCTATGGAATTGTTGCAGCTTATGGAAATAAAGTGACGGCAGATGGCCAGCCTCAATTTATGGAGTATGGTATTCCTACTCAAGGAAAGCTTACTAAGTCACAAAATTATGAGCCGCGTATTTACTTCTCGCCAAATGCTCCTGAATATTCTATTGTTGGATCTCCAAAAGGTACTGCTCCATGGGAATTTGATTATCCAACTGGATCTCAAGGTGCTTTAACTACTTTCAAGGGTAATGGTGGTCCAAGCGTAGGAAACTTCTTCTCTAGGCTTTTACATGCAGTTAGATTTGAGTCAGATCAGATTCTTTTCTCTGACCGCGTAACTCCGGATTCGCAGATTTTGTACGATCGCGATCCTAAAACACGCGTATCCAAAGTTGCTCCATACTTAACTTTGGACGGTAGAGTTTATCCTGCTGTTGTTGATGGACGTGTTAAGTGGATTGTTGATGGATATACTACTTCCGCTTCTTACCCGTATTCTCAGATGACTGATTTTGGTAAGATAACTCAAGATTCCACAACAACAACTTCTCATTCTATTAAGGGATTGACTAATCAACGAGCAAATTACATTCGCAATTCTGTAAAAGCTACAGTTGACGCTTATGATGGTTCTGTTGATTTGTATGTGTGGGATACAAAAGATCCTGTGATTAAAGCATGGCGTTCAATTTTCCCTGGTCACTATCACGATATTTCTAAGATTTCTGGTGACTTGATGAAGCATTTGCGTTATCCAGAAAGCTTGTTTAAAGTTCAACGCTATTTGCTTGCAAAGTATCATGTGGATACAGCAAGCCAATTCTTCTCTGGAGAAGATTTTTGGCAAACCCCTGTGGATCCTACTGAATCTCAAAAAGCACAAAAAGAAGATATTTTGCAACCTCCATATTATTTGACTTTGCAAACTGGAGACGCAAAGAAACCAGTGTTTTCGCTTGTTTCTACTTATATTCCAGCTGGTAAAATCACGCGTGAAATATTGACTGGTTTCTTGTCTGTTGATTCTGATGCTGGGGATACTCCTGGAAAGATTGGTCCGAATTATGGTAAGCTTCGTTTGCAGGAATTGCCTAAGGTGTCTAATGTTCCGGGACCTGGTCAAGCTCAAAATAATTTCAACGCTAATGCGAATGTTTCTAAAGAGTTGAATTTGCTTGAATCTGGTTCAACGAAAGTTAAGCGTGGAAACTTGCTAACTTTGCCTCTTGGTGGAGGGCTTGTTTACGTAGAGCCTGTTTACGTGCAGTCAAGCGGATCTACAAGTTATCCTTTGTTAAAGAAGGTTTTGGTTGCGTTTGGAGATCAAGTTGGATTTGCGGATACATTAGATGAAGCTCTAGATCAAGTATTTGGAGGCGATTCTGGTGCTTTAGCTGGAGATGCTTCAAATAATTCTGCAGCTTCTAAGGATGCGAAGGATTCTAAGGATTCTAAGGATCATGCTTCTAAGGATGCGAAGGATTCTGCTTCTAAGGATTCTAAGGATAACTCTAATAATTCAGAATCTAAGAATGCTGTGAAAAACAGTTCTATGAGTACCAAAGCTAAAGAGGCGCTTAAGCGTGCAGCTAAAGCTTTGAAGGATTCTGATTCTGCTATGCGCTCAGGTAATTGGGAAGCTTATGGAAAAGCTCAAAAAGAGTTAAGCGACGCAATTAATGAGGCTATTCAAGAAGAATCTAAAGGTAAATAAAGCCAAATAAATGTGAATAAAACTAAATAAAATTAATAAATTCACACAACTAATGTTAATGCCGGTGCTTTTTAGTACCGGCATTAATTTTGTTTTTTTTTTTAATCGCTTAGTATCGCATTTAATAGTCGAGTTTTGGTATTAGATAATCGAGTTTTAGTATTTATATCAATTTAAGTATTAGTGGCTAAATTGTGCTATCAAAGCTGATTATCAGGATCCTCATCATCTTCTACTGGGCCTAAAAGAACTCTTTCGGAAGTTTTAATAATTAGCATCAAAATAGAAGTAAGAATTATTAATACAATAGTTGCGGAAAAAATAGGAGGAGTTCTAAACGAGTTATACGCGAATTGAAGCCAAATTCCTAAGCCATTTCTAGCTCCAAGATATTCAGCAGTAGCAGCTGTTCCAAAAACATATGCTGCGCTAATTCGTATTCCGCCGAAAATTTGACGAGCTGCAACTCGTAATTTAACATGCCATAAAGTCCAAGTGTGAGTAGCTCCACAAGTTAAAGCAACATCTGTATAAAAACTTGGAACAGCGTCAAGTCCTCGTATAGTTTGTACAGCTATAGGGAAAATGCTAAAAATCATGACTATTACTATTTTTCCCGATATTTCAACGCCGAACCAAATCAAAAAAATTGGTGCGATTGAAATCAGTGGCATTGTTTGCGCAGCACATAAAAGTGGGAATAACGCGTATTTTAAAAGTTTAACAACGTGGAATAGTACTCCTAAAAGTATTCCAACTATAATTGAAATCCCAAAACCAATAACAGCTTCTTGAGTAGTAGCTAATATCGCTGGCAACATAGATGGGAAAGATTCAAAAGTTTCTTGAATAACAGAAATTGGAGTTGGAATCAAATTCTCTGATATTTTAAAATATTCGCACGCAAATTGCCATAAAAGTAGTAAAAACACTACTGCTATCGGGGTAGGCAGATATTTTAATAGCATATTTTTTAAACGCGAGCGCGTCATAGAGATTGATTCCTTTCATTAAACTTGCGATTGCTGCCCCAATCGCATAAAAACAAAATCAGTTTAGTACACACATTCTATTAGCACCGCACAACCAGCTATTAGTATCGCACAACCAGTAATGTTTAAAAATATTTATTTTGACAATTAATACGAATTTGTCTTTTGAATCGTGCATAATCTAAATGTTTCGTGAGTCAATGTGTGGCAAACCGCGGTAGATTCTAATCTGCTCGGGGGCATTGAACGGCGCGGGCTAGGCCCTTGATACCGTTTTCTGCCAAGTCTGTGCTGCATTTCCCAGAAAATGGTAAGTAAAACAAAGTAGGGAACTCATGAATATGCGTGTTTTAAAGCGTACTCTTGCGTTTATTCTTTCATTGTGCTGTGTTTTTTCTTTTGCAGCATGTGGGTCTAGCAGTAATCAAAATTCAAGCCTTAGAAAAGTATCTTTTATGCTTTTCTGGGCTCCTGATACTAATCATATTGGTATTTATGTAGCAAAACATAAGGGTTGGTTTAAGGATGCTGGATTAGATGTAGATATTCTGGCTGTTGCACAAACTGGATCTGAGCATGCGGTTGATAGTGGTGTTGCTGATTTTGCGCTTAGTACATTAACTAATGTTGCTGATTTTTCTACTAAGGGAGCAAATCTTGAAGAGGTTATGCAAGTTCAGCAAAAGCCAAGTGCTATTTGGTGTTCGCTTGATAAAAACAATAAGATTCACTCTCCAAAAGATTTTGACGGTCGTACTTTTGCTACTTTCGGATCAGCTGAAGGTGATGCTGTAATTCGTAGAATGATTCAGCACGATGGAGGCAAAGGAAAATTCGATAAAGTTACTGTCGGTACTTCAACTTTCAGGACTCTTGAATCTGGTAAAGCTGATTTTGGTGGATTCTACGGCACTTGGGAAGGCGTGCAGTCTGAAATGTTTGGTCCAAAGCTTCGTTGCTTTAAAGAGGGCGATTACGGTGTTCCAGGTCAGCCAGATACTATTGGCATAATAACTAATAAGAAGACTGTGAATAAAGATCCTAAGCTTGTTCGTGCTTTTGTTAAAGCTGCAAAGCGTGGGTATGAATACGCTTATGAGCATCCTGATGAAGCGTCAGATATTCTTGTAAAAGAAGCAAAAGAAGCAAATCTTGATCCAAAGTTCGTTAAACGCAGTATGAAAATGATTGTTGACGGCGAATATTGGGGAAGCAAGGCCGATATTAAGAGCGGTAAATTCGTGTTTGGAACCACTGATGTTAAAGGCGCTCAAGATTACTTTGATTTCTTAAGTAGAGAAGACGCTTATACCGATTCTAAGGGTAAAGTAACTAAGCAAGTACCTAATGCTAAAAAGCTTTCTACGGATGAATTTTTGAAATAGTTTAAAATAATTAAAACATTATCTTACTATTGACCACCATCTTGCTAGAATAGGCAAAGGTATGCGAGGGCGTATCTGCAGAACGTCGATGTACGCGATGCATTGATGCGCCCTTCTTGTTTGGTGTTTTGTAGTTTTAGTTATGACTGTTATTTAGTTGTAACAGTGATTGTGAAGAAAACGGGGATAGTATGGCATCAGATTTTTGGCTTATTGCGGGCTTAGGAAATCCTGGCGCAAAATATGAAGGAACTCGCCATAATATGGGGTTTATGGTGGCAGATGTCTTGGCGCAGCGCTGGTCGGTATCCCTTTCGGATCATAAAGGTCTAGCTAAGCTTGGCAAAGGTGTTATGAATTTAGATGGTAAAAATGCCAAGTTTTTCTTAGCTAAGCCATTGACTTTTATGAATGATTCTGGAGCAGCCGTATCCTCAATAAGTTCTTATTATCAGATTGAGCCAGATCATATTGTGATAATTCATGATGATATGGATTTAGATTTTGGGCGTATTAAAGTAAAATCAGGAGGATCTGCTGGCGGACATAATGGTATTCGCTCAATCGATCGCTCTCTTGGAACTCCTCAATACGCGCGAGTCAGGATGGGTGTCGGTCATGCTCAGCGTGGTGCTCACGCTCATGATAATACTGTTAATTGGGTGTTGGGCGGATTTGCTGCAGCTCAAAAATCTGAGCTTCCTAACTTTTTAGCTGATGGGGCTGATGCTGTAGAAAGCATTATTTTCCGCGGTCTTTCATTGACGCAGGAGCATTTCAATGGTCGATGAGGATGTGAATTCTGCGGCTTTAAATAAAAAATCTTCTACGAATACTGGTACGAGTGCGAATACAAATACGCGCACAACTACGAGCACAACTACTAATACGAGTAAGTTATCTCAACTTTCTTATGCATTAAAAGAGTTATGTGACAAAGATAAAGTATTTTATTCGCTAGTTTCAGGCGATATTGACGATTGTTTAGATTTCAACAATTATGACGATAGAAGTTTAGAAAGTGGAAGTTTAAAAAATAATCGTAGAGAAGATAATACTAGCGAAAAGATAAGTCGTGATTTAAATGGATCAGACTCGTCTTGTATTACTATTAAAGCTCCTTTAGGAATTAGAGCTGCTATAGCTTCAGCTGTATCTAAACGTAAGCCTGTTGTTTTTGTTGTTCCTTCTGGTCGTGATGCTCAAGATACGGTTATGTCTATTAGAGCATGGTATGAAGGTAATCCTCATGACGTTGAACAATTAACAGCTTGGGAAACTTTACCTCATGAGCGTCTTTCTCCTAGGGCGGATACTGTTGCGAATAGAATGGCTGTTTTTCGCCGTTTATGCCATCCTGATGAAAAAGATCTAACTTTTGGGCCTATAAAAATATTAGTAGTTCCAGTTCGTTCACTTATACAGCCTGTTGTTTCTGGTTTAGGTGATGTTGAGCCTTTAGTGTTTAGATGTGGTCAAGAAATTGCAATGGAAGATGCAATTCGAAGACTGGTTGAACAAGCGTATTCGCGCGTGGAATTAGTTATGGAGCGCGGTGAATTTGCTGTTAGAGGCGGAATTATTGACATTTTTATACCTACTATGAGTCATCCGATTCGTATTGAATTTTTTGGTGACGAAATAGATACTATTAAAGAATTCCATGCCTCTGATCAGCGTACTTATGGGGATAATATTAAAAGCGCGTGGGCTACTCCTTGTAGCGAATTATTATTCAGTGACGAAGTTCGATCTCGAGCTAAGAATCTTATAGGTTCAATTCCTAACGCTGAAGATATGTTGGAATCCATTTCGAATTCTATACCTGTTGAGGGTATGGAGTCTTTAATGCCAGCTCTTGTAAAGCATATGGAACCAATATTTAATATGCTTCCTAATGATGCGATTATCATGCTATCTGATCGAGAAAAATGCAGAAGAGCTGCAGAAGATTTAGCTCAGACTGCAAATGAGTTTTTAGCTGCTAGTTGGCATGTTGCAGCATCCGGTCATGGTGCTGGTGCTCCTATCAGTTTTGATCAAGCAAGTTTTCTTGATTTTGATGATTCTATTAACTCGTTGTCGTATTCAAATCACGATGTGTGGAATCTTACGTCATTTGGTATGGATGCTGGCATTGGCGACGGTATTGGTTCTGGTATTGGTGCAAGCATTGATAGAAGTTTACGCAATAATATTGTTTTGCCTGTTGAAGCAGCACAAGAATTTCGCGGCGATGAGAACAAAATTTCTGGTGGTGTAGCTGGATTAATTGATTCTGGATACAAAGTTATTATTACTGCATCTGCTGCAGGTACTTTATCTCGTTTAGCTAGAGCTATTCACGAAACTGGTGTAGCTAGTTTTGAAAAAGTGACTTCTTGCTTATCGGATGGTTTCATTGATAAAAGCGCTAAGATTGCTATTCTTACTGAGCGCGATTTAACAGGTCATAGTGCTCGTTCTGGTCAGTTAAAAACTCCTCAACGTAGAAGAAAATCAATAGATTTAGTTGAATTAAAGCCTGGCGATTTTGTTGTTCACGAGCAACATGGCATAGGTCGTTTTATCGGTATGAAGCAGAGAAGCATCTCAACAGGTGATTCTAGCGCAACAAGAGAGTATTTAGTTATTGAATATGCTCCAAGTAAGAGAAATGCTCCAGCAGATAAATTATTTATTCCAACAGATCAGCTTGATTTAGTTAGTAAATATATTGGTGCAGAAATACCAAAGCTAAATAAGCTTGGTGGATCCGATTGGGCTCAAACTAAAGCTAAAGCTAAAAGTCATGTGCGTGATATTGCAGAAAATTTGATTAAATTATATTCTGCGCGTGCTTCTTCAAAAGGTTTTGCTTTTAGCAAAGATACTCCATGGCAAAAAGAGCTAGAGGATGCTTTTCCTTATCAAGAAACTCCTGATCAGTTAACTACTATTGATGAAGTTAAAGCAGATATGGAAAAGTCGATTCCTATGGATCGCTTGATTTGCGGCGATGTCGGTTTTGGTAAAACTGAAATCGCTTTGCGCGCGGCTTTCAAAGCTGTTCAAGATTCTAAGCAAGTAGTTGTTCTTGTTCCTACTACACTTTTAGTTCAACAGCATTATGAAACTTTTACTTCTAGATTCGAAGGATTCCCTGTAAAAGTTGCTGCTATGAGTAGATTCCAAACAGCTAGTCAAATTTCACAAACTATTGACGGTCTTGCTGACGGTAGTGTAGATGTTGTAATAGGTACTCATAAATTGCTTAATCCTAGTATTAAATTTAAAGATCTAGGTTTAGTTATTATTGATGAAGAGCAGCGTTTTGGCGTTGAACATAAGGAAACGTTAAAAGCTTTGCGCACGAATGTAGATGTTTTAAGTCTTTCTGCTACTCCAATTCCTCGAACTTTAGAAATGGCAGTAACTGGTATTCGCGAAATGTCTACTTTAGCTACGCCTCCTGAAGATAGACTTCCTGTTTTAACGTATGTTGGAGCTTATGAAGAAAAGCAGGTTGCGGCTTGTATTAAGCGCGAATTATTGCGTGGAGGACAAGCGTTTTACGTGCATAATCGTGTAGAAGATATTGCTAGCGTCGCTGCAAAAATTCATGATCTTGTTCCTGAAGTAAGAGTGGGTGTTGCTCATGGAAAGATGGGCGAAAAGCAGCTTGATTCTGTAATACGCGATTTTTGGCATCGCGATATTGACGTGCTCGTGTGCACTACGATTATTGAAACAGGT
Source organism: Gardnerella sp. KA00255 (assembly GCF_049244095.1). Taxonomy (NCBI): domain Bacteria; kingdom Bacillati; phylum Actinomycetota; class Actinomycetes; order Bifidobacteriales; family Bifidobacteriaceae; genus Gardnerella; species Gardnerella sp. KA00255. The sequence continues at coordinate 366,685 of NZ_CP058374.1, read as the reverse complement.
CTTGATATTTCTAATGCAAATACGCTTATAGTTGACCATGCTGATCGTTTTGGTTTGAGTCAGCTTCACCAATTACGTGGACGAGTTGGTAGAGGGCGTGAGCGAGCGTATGCTTACTTCCTTTATGATCCGTCTAAGCCTATGACTGAACAAGCTCATGATAGGCTAACAACTATTGCACAGCATACGGCTTTAGGTTCTGGTTTTGATGTTGCTATGAAGGACTTGGAGCTACGCGGAACTGGTAATTTATTAGGCGATGCTCAAAGTGGACATATTGAGGGAGTTGGCTTTGATCTTTATGTTCGCATGGTTTCAGAAGCTGTTGAAAAGTATAAAGAACCAGAACATGTTCAAGAAGTATCAACTTCTATTGATTTGCCGATAGAAGCTTCTATTCCTACTTCTTATATTGATAGCGATAAGTTGCGATTAGAAGCATATAGAAAGTTGTCTGCTGCTCGTAGCGATGAAGATTTGCAAGAAATCCGAGAAGAATTATCTGATCGTTATGGTGAGCCGCCTAAAGCTTTCGAAGCTTTGTGTGATGTTGCTAGATTGAGATTTGCTGCCAGTAAATTAGGCATTACACAAATAGCTTCGCAAGGTAAATCTGTGAGAGTTATAGGTATGGATCCTAAAGAATCGTTGTTAATGAGATTAAAGAGGATTTATAAGTCAGTACAGTATCGTCCACTTACGCATATGCTGATTATTCCTGCTCCATTTGAATCATCATTAGGATCTAGTTCTATGAATGAATCAGATATTCTTAAGTGGTCTAAACAATTACTTGAAGATTTAGCGTGGTGATTTGTAATATCTGATTTGTAATATCTGTTGCAATATAAGTATTAAAAATATTTATTGCAATGCCATGCGCAGTTCGTCTTCTATTTCAACGTGATTATTTGGACGCTTTTGTGCATCAAGTTGGCTTCGATCAATATTCCAGTTTTTCTCAATGATTCCGTCTTTGATCATAAGAATTCTGTCAGAAAGTCTTACTGCTTCAGAAATATCGTGCGTGACCATTATTGTGGTCCAGCCATGTTTTTGCCTTAGATTATCAAGCAAATCTTGCATGTCTAAACGAGTTAAAGCGTCTAATGCTCCGAAAGGCTCGTCTAAAAGTAGTAATTCAGGATTATGAACTAAAGCTCTAGCTAATGAGACTCGTTGTGCTTGACCACCTGAAAGTTCTGACGGCCATTTCGAACCGCAATTATTAAGTTGCATATCGTTAAGAGCTTTTTCTGCAATAGATTTTAGTTCTGATTTGTTTCCTTGCATGCCGAAAACTACGTTCTTACTTACTGTTAGCCATGGTATTAATCTTGCGTCCTGGAAACCTATTGCTTGATGTTGCGTGACGTTTATTGTTCCAGAATCAGGTTTGATTAATCCTGAAATAACTTTAAGAAGAGTGGTTTTCCCACATCCTGAGCGTCCGATTAGAGATACAAATTCACCTTTTTTAATATTTAGATTTATATCTCGCAATATTTTAGCGTTATTTTTAAAAGTTACGCCAATATGTTCTAGAGTAACGCAGTAAGAGTTATTTTTAGTCTCATAGTTTTCTTCTATTTGAGTGTTCATATTTTACTCCTACTGCGTTGCTCTAAATCATGTTTATATAATATATATAACTTTGTTATACAAACTTGTTATATAACTTTGTTCTAATTTTGATTAATCAGTTATATATTTATTTTGATATTTAATTTTTGTTTTTACTGATATGTGTTTTATAGATATATGGATTAATTTACTTCGAGCAATCCATTACAGAATCTTTCAAATTCTTTGGAGCTTGCTTAATTAAACCATATTTCACGTATTCTTTAGCCTGAGTTTCCATCATTTCCAAACCTTTTTCATCGATTGGACGAATAGTTGGATTGTCAAACTTTTCAATTTGCTTAATAATAGTTTCGCTTGCTCCGAGCTGCTTGTAAGCGTTTCCAATAACATTGTTTTCTTTATGAGACTTTTCTGCTTCGCGAACAAGAGCCTTGTACATCTTCTTAACAAGATCCGGATGCTTTTGAGCAAAGCTCTTAGAAACAATGTGAATGGTGACGTTCATATTGCCGTACTTTTTAGCATTTACAAGCAACTTTGCGCCTGGAGTTGTCATTGCTGCAGCAAGATTCTGATCGAATGAGGAAATTGCGTCGATTTGTCCAGAAGTAAATGCTGCCTGGAAGTTCTTAGGGCTCATCTCAACTTTGTTAACTTTAGAAACATCTAAGCCGCTTTTATCGAATGCGCGGTGAAGCATGTAATCGCCAGTGTCACCGTTGTGAATAATAGCAACTTTCTTGCCATACAAGTCTTTTAGTGTTTTCACGCCGCTTTTTGCGGATGCAACGATTCCTTGGGAATCACCATTGTAATATTCGAGTGCAAAAGCAACCCATGGCTGTCCTTCAGCAATCAAATCAATGAAGCGTCCAGTTCCAGTGGTTGTAGCATCTGCATTTCCGCTCATCACAGCAGTAAGACCGTCAACTGGAGTGTAAGGACCAGTGTAAACTACTTTAGATTTGCCAAATTCGTCTTGAAGGAATTTCTCATTTTTCAAAGTAGTTAAATAATTTGCTGTAGAAAGATAAGCAACTCTCATAGTTCCAGCGTCTTTTGAAGAAGCGGTTGATGATTTTTGTGAGCTTCCGCAAGCTGCAAGAGATACAGTTGCACAAGCAGCGCAGATTAATGCAATAATGCTCTTTTTAGAAAATCGCATTTTTAAATTAGCCATGATATATAGCTCCTTTTGTTTGGTTGTTATTGTTTGTTGTTTGTTTGGTTGTTATTATTTGGTTGTTGATTCTAAATATTGACTAATTCTTAAAAAGCAATTTAATGCATTTTAAAAAGTAGTTAATTTTAGAAAAATGTTGATATTACTAGATTATTTGCGTGATTTTCTATCTAATCTGCGTTCAGGTATAAGAAGATACTCTAATATATTTGCAGTAAGCTCAGATCCAAGACCTGCAATTGCGTACATAATAACGCATGCCATCATTTGATCTGGTCTAAAGAATTCTTGTGCTCTTGAAAGAATGTATCCAATTCCAATAGAAGAATTAACTGTTTCGCAAGTCACTAATGCAACCCATGCTACAGATATTGCAAATCGCAAACCTGTCATAAAACTTGGAAGTGTGCCGCGAAGCAAAATAGATATAAAAATAGTAGATTTTTTAACGTGATAAACCTGCGCTAATTCAAGAAGTTTTGGATCAATATTACGCACTCCATCGCGAATATTAACGTACATAGGTCCAAAAACACCAACGGCTATAAGCGCTATTTTCATCGTTTCATCTATTCCGAGGAAAATTATTAATATTGGAGCTAAAGCCGGGAATGGAATTGACCTCAACATGTGGCTTGGTTTATCAACAACAATATTGCCAAGCTTACTGCCTCCTGCAAGTATTCCTGCTGGAACAGCAAAAATAATTCCTAATAAAAGTCCTAAAAGAACTCGTAAAATACTTATTCCTAAGGATTTTAATAATATGCCTTCATTGTTTAAATCAATAAAAGCTTGTATTACTTCATATGGGGATGGCAAAGAACGGTCTTCGATTGGAGAAAGAGTTGTGAAAAACCACAAAACCAAAATGAGGATAGTTGAAATCCACACTTTGCACGAAGATACCGCTTTAAACGCAATCTTCAATATGTTCTTCGCTTTATTAGGCGAACTGTAAGTCATGCGACAATCCCTTCGATAGTTTTAGCTATATCAGGTTCGACGAGTGTATTCTCAGCGCAACACTGTACATATTGTTGTTTGGCACGATGTAGTTGCGCACCCCGTGTCTGAGGTCATTATCTATTAAGGGTATGGACAAGTATTATTTAAAAGCGATATTTATAAACGATATTCGTGTAAAAATCGATGATCTGCTAATTTGACTCGAAGTAAATCAAGATATTGTGAACGTTCACGGCATAAACACAATGGAAGAATCTATAACGTCCATAAAACGCACTAATGTTAAAAGAGTCATCACAACCCATAAGTATTAAGGAGTAGTTGTGGCAGCTATTGAAAGCGTATATGCACGCGAAATTTTGGATTCCCGTGGAAATCCTACTGTTCAAGTTTATTTGGAAACTGAAGATGGCGCTCAGGGCATTGGTTTAGTACCTTCTGGTGCTTCAACTGGTGAAGCTGAGGCTTGGGAACGTCGCGATGGCGACAAGTCCCGTTACCAAGGCAAGGGTACCTTGGAAGCAGTCAAGGCCGTCAATGAGGTTATCGCACCTAAGGTTATTGGCATGGATGCCACTGACCAGCGCGCTCTTGATGAAACTATGATTGAGCTCGATGGCACTCCAAACAAGGGCAAGCTTGGCGCAAACGCTATTCTTGGCGTTTCTCTTGCTGCTCTTTATGCAGCTGCTGAATCTGCAGAGCTTCCATTGTATCGTTACATCGGCGGAACTAACGGACACATTCTTCCAGTTCCAAACATGAACATCATGAACGGTGGCGCTCACGCTGACTTCGCAACCGATATTCAGGAATACATGATTTCTCCATACGGCTTCGCAACCTACAGCGACGCTTTGCGCGCCGGCGTTGAGGTTTATCACACCTTGAAGAACGTTTTGAAGAAGGAAGGCTTGGCTACTGGTCTTGGCGACGAAGGCGGCTTCGCTCCAAAGATGAAGTCCAATGAGGATTCCTTGAAGTACATCATGGATGCGATCGAAGCTGCAGGTTATGAGCCAGGCAAGCAGATTGGTATTTCTCTTGACGTTGCTTCTTCTGAGTTCTACAACAAGGAAACTGGTAAGTATCGTTTCGATGGCGAAGAGCGCGAATCTGCTTACATGCTTGATTACTACGAGAAGCTCATCAACGAGTATCCAATCGTTTCCATCGAAGATCCATTCCAGGAAGAAGGATGGGATGATTGGGCAGAAATCACCAAGCGTCTTGGCGATCGTTTGCAGTTCGTTGGCGATGATTTGCTCGTCACTAATCCAAAGCGTTTGGCTAAGGGTATTGAGCTTGGAGCAGCTAACTCCTTGCTCGTAAAGTTGAACCAGATTGGTTCCGTTACCGAAACCCTCGACGCTATTGAGCTTGCAACCAAGAATGGCTTCACTTCCATGGTTTCCCATCGTTCTGGTGAAACCCCAGATACCACCATTTCTGATCTTGCTGTTGCTAAGAACACCGGCCAAATCAAGACTGGTGCTCCTGCTCGTGGCGAGCGTATTGCTAAGTACAACCGCTTGCTTGAGATTGAGGAAGAGCTTGGTTCTACTGCTCAGTACGCTGGTTACAGTGCATTCAAGGCTTGCAAGAAGTACGTTAAGTAGTTTCATAGTTTTGAATTGCATTTTGATAAGCTACAATAAGCTAATTTGAATATGCTAAACGGTCGGTCACTTCGGTGGCTGGCCGTTTTATATAAAAATAAAACTGAATTAAAATATCTAAAGCAATAAATAAAACTGAATAAAACAATTTAAAAAATATAAAAATTGCATAAAACTGAATAAAATTGCATAAAGCAATCTAAAACAAATATAAAACAATTTGGGGGTCTGTATGAGTTCGTTAGTATACATAAGTTCTGGAAGCAATATTGGGGATCGTTTAAATAATTTACAACAAGCAGTTAAAATGCTGAAAGAAAATACCCATATAAGTAATGTAATAGTTTCTTCTGTTTATGAAACTGAACCAGTTGGAGACGTTGAGCAAGATAGTTTTTATAATATTGGAATTAGGCTGAGAACAGACTTAACTCCTTATGAACTTTTAGATTTCATTCATGAGATAGAGCAGCGTTTACACAGAAAGAGGATTATCCATTGGGGTCCTCGAACAATCGATTTAGATATTATTGATTACGATAAATGCGTATTTAAAAGCGATAATTTAACTATTCCTCATAAAGAGCGCGATAATCGCAAATTTGTCTTGGTTCCGCTATTGGAAATCAGCAAAGATGATCCTGACTATCATGACTTACTTGAAGAAAAACTATCTTATCTTAATGATTCTCATTGGATTAAAATCGTTGAAGGCAGTGAAGTTTTTAATTAAATAAGACGTTTTCTCACATTCATATTTATTTATATTCCATTCATATTTATTTGTATTTATGGTATGTGCAAGCTAGAAACAAAATTGCAAATCCGCATACTTAGCTTGCAAATAGTATATGATTATTTAGGTATTTAGACATAAAGATAGGAATAGTTATGAATATTACAAAAGAACGTGATATTACTGGCACAAGTCTTGCAGAAAAAGTTCTTCTTAATCAAGTACAAAAAGAGCAAAAATTAGTTTTGAACTGGAATGATATACCTTCTGACTGCATGCAAAAGGTGATTGATTTCATTGATCATTTTGATACTTCTTATGAAGTAAAAGAGTCGTCTGTTCAATTTTTATTGCCGCTTATTGCCATTAAACCTTTTATAAACGCATGTGAAAAAACGTGGAATAATGATTCTAATCTATTAGAAAGCATTAATTCTGTTGCGCGCGAAAATACTATTATTTGGAAAGCTGGACGTTTCTGCTTTGATACTATTGACAAGCCAATTGTTTACGCAATTTTGAATATTACGCCTGACTCTTTTTATGACGGTGGAAGATATCAAACAGAAGAGCAAATTAAAAAGCATGTAGAAGAAATCGTTAATGCTGGAGCTGACGTTATTGAAGTTGGCGGTCAAACAACTAAGCCAGGGGGATATGTAGAAATTACTCCTGAAGAAGAAATTAGTCGTGTAATCCCAACGATTCGTTATATTCACGATAATTATCCTCAAATTGCTGTTGCTGTAGACACTTATAAAATTCCAGTTATGAAAGCAGCAATTGAAGCTGGCGTAGATATTGTTAACGACGTTCGCGCATTTGAAGATCCTGAAAAAGTAAAATTGATGGCTGAATCTAATGTTGGCTTAGTTACAATGCACAGCAATAGAGATACAGAATATGATAATTTAACAAAAGTTATGTGTGAATTCTTTACCAATAATCTTCGTATGCTTATAGATGGTGGAATTGATAAAGATAGGATTATTCTCGATCAAGGTATTGGATACGCGAAAGTTGCTGATGGCGAGCAAGACTACGCTATGATGCGTAATATTAATCAGCTAAATCGTTTTGGTCGTCCAATATTAGTTGCAATTTCTCGAAAAGGCTTTGGCAAAAAGTTATTCAATCTTGATAAAGAAGATCGCTTGCCTGTAACTCTTGTTGCGGAAACAGCGATGTTTATGGCTGGCGGTCGCGTAATTCGTGCTCATGATATAGCTGAAACAAAGCAATTAGTAGATATGATTGACGTTATTAATCGTAACTACTGGCTTAAATAAAATGTTTCATGTTAAAGAATCACGTTTACTTGTAGCACACGTCGAATATGCCAAGTAGGTTATAAATTATGAGTGCAAGAAAACGCCGTATGCTTGTCAATGCTAATACGAATGGAGACAAGAAAAAGAGTTTTAAATTTTTTTCTGGTCCGATAGTGTTTGCAATTATGCTTGCTGTTGTTATTTTAGGCTCTATAGAGCTTATTTCAACTATTCGAAGTTATGCGTTAAGCCTAGCTGAATTGCATACGTTGCAAAATGAAGAATCTTCATTGCAAACTCGTAAAAATACACTGCTCAATAATATTGACCGTTGGAAAGATAAAGCATATGTAGCGACTCGCGCTCGCGATCGTTTGGGGTTTGTTTTCCCAGGAGAGCAAGCTGTTCGTGTTGAACATCCTGAAGCTGTTACTGGCAAAGCTCCTAATAATTTTGCTGAAAGCAGTTACAATAGCGCTTCTCATACTGCACTTCCTTGGTATAGTAATTTGTCTTACACTTTGCACAAAGCTGACAAGCCAGAAAATATGGTTGAGCATTCATCGGATAAAAATGCGGATAGTAATATAACTCGTACAAATAATTAAGGTGACTGAAGTAACTAAGGTAGCTGAAACTGAAGTTAAGGTAACTAAGGTGACTGAAGTAACTGTTAATTTTTATGTAAAACACGTGATTATTTTGCGATAGTTTTACATTGGATTAGCGTGTAACCTGCTTGTATTCGTTTTTGTTAAGATTAAATAATACGAAGATGTTTTAGGTATAAATAATACAGGAGTTAGTAATGGTATTTGATGTAGAAGCTGCAATAAATCGCTTCTGTGATAATCCTGCAAGTGACGTTGATAAAGATATGGTTTACCGACAACTAGGGCGTTTCCCAAGAGGAATGGTTTCTGTAGGAGCTCGTTGTGTGTGCGGAAGACCTTTAGCTGTTATTACGCGTCCTTGCTTAGAAGATGGAACTCCTTTTCCTACTACATTCTATTTAACTAGTCCTGAAGCAGTGAAAGCTGTATCGCATATTGAAGCTGAAGGCTTTATGCGTGAGTGTAATGAGCTTTTGAAAAATGATGCAAATATTGCTGAACAGTATGCTAAAGCTCATGAAATTTATAAGTTATTTAGGCATAATTTAGCAATTCGACTTTCGGATAGTGAAGAGCATATTTCTGATGTTAGCGCCGGAGGTATGCCTGTAAGAGTTAAGTGTTTACACGCGATTCTTGCTCAAACTCTTGTTATGGGTAGTGGGATTAATCCAATTGGAGACATGGTATTAGCTCGAATCAGTAATGAGTTTGATCCTGGCGTGTGCCGTTGTACAACTCCTTGGAGTGATGATTCAACTGAGTGCGATAGCGAAGTAATAAATAATAGCGATAATTCTGATGCCAGTAATTTTAATAGCGATAGTTCTAAGAATGTTGTGGAAAATATGAAATATACAGAATCGCAAAAATCAAAAAAATCAAAAAAATCTGTGTGCGTTGCAGCTATTGATTGCGGTACTAACTCAATTCGTTTAAAAATCTCTCGTGTAAACGATCACGGTATGACAGATATTGTTCCGCGAATGTTAAGAGTTGTGCGATTGGGGCAAGGCATTGATGAAACTCATAAGTTTTCGAATGAAGCATTAGAGAGAGTTAAAGCTGCAGCTCACGAATTTGCGCAAGTTTTAAAAGACAATCCTGTTGATGGTATTAGATTTGTTGCAACGTCTGCAACGCGCGATGCTGAAAATCGTGAGATTTTTGAGCAAATGATGATAGATGAACTTGGTGTGCGTCCTGAAGTTATCAGTGGTACAGAAGAAGCTGCACTAAGTTTCCTTGGAGCAACTAGTGTTGTTTCTAGGGATGAATTACCTGCGCCTTATTTAGTAGTAGATTTGGGCGGTGGATCTACTGAATTAGTTCTAGGCGGAGACGGAATAAATAATGATATTAGGGAAGTTACAGCTGCGTATTCAATGAATATTGGTTCAGTTAGAATGACTGAACGACATCTTCACACTGATCCTCCAACTGATGATGAAATTAATACCGCGATTGCTGATATCGACGCTAATATTGACGAAGCTTTACGATGCGTCCCAGTAGGTAAAGCAAATACTATTATTGGAGTTTCAGGTTCAGTTACAACAATGGCTGCGCTCGCTTTAGGATTGAAGCATTATGATCATAGTGCAGTTGATGGCGCACATATTGGGCTAGAGCAAGCTTATACAGTTAACGATAGATTCTTACATATGCCTAGAGATCGTAGGCGTACGTATGCAACAATTCACCCTGGACGTATTGATGTTGTTGGCGGTGGGGCTATTGTTTGGAGCCGTGTGCTTGAGCGTGTTTCTAAAGCAGCATATGAGGATCATGGTGGGGTATTAGACACATTTGTGGCTAGTGAGCATGGTTTACTCGATGGAATAACGCTTGATTTAGGCAGAAAATTACTCGCCACACGCTGAGTTGGTAGACGCTGATTCGGCACGCTGACTTGCCACATAATCATTCGCCACACGCTGAGTTGTGTTTATGTAATTAATATGGCATAATGTATGACTGTTGCCTCTGTGGCGGAATTGGCATACGCATCAGACTTAAAATCTGACGCCCTTACGGGCTTGTGGGTCCGAGTCCCACCGGAGGCACGAATAAAACGTTGCATGGCTTTTGCTGTGCAACGTTTTTTTGTTAAAAACTGGGATGTTTTTAGACTATAGCTCTGTTTTTAGTTGTTTTTTGGGAAATAATCCGAAACAACACGGAATTAGATTGAGATTAATGTATGCAAAATCACTGTATATTGTGGTTATGCTTATCTAACTGACTGTATATTGTGTTTGTGACACGCTGGTGCGATATATGTACACTAAAAGAAGCGAAGAATATCAAGTTTTCAATATATTTTTAACGTATTTTATTGTGGTTTTTACAGAATCTAGGAATTTTTACGAATATTAAGAAATGTGCTGATTTTGCTTGAATTTTGCTATGGGGGGGGGGTAGAACTGTTAGAGGCTTTCTGGGAAGCCGTGCCTGCATATAAGGCATACGTATATGTTTTATACTGACTACCTGTGCTTGGCTCAGTTAGTTGCATTCGTAGTAGCGAGTGCGCAAGGTTTTTGATTTGCCATACATCGGCATCGTATGCAGGCTGAGTGTTTGAAGCTTAACACTTAGAGAGTTGGAATTTGAGATATACTGCGGCTTTTGCTGCAGTGGAGGACTAGGAAGGCGAGAAAATGTTACCAGCAAAGTTCCGTGGATTCGCATCACGCGTGGGTCGTCTTGCGTCGCGCGCTTTGGCTTTGCATAAGGACGGCGAGCGTGATGGCGCCACCGCTCGCACTTCCAGCACTGCAGCTACTTCCGGCAACGTCACCACGGCTCGCACAGCTCACACTTCTCGCACCTTCCGTCGTGCGCTTTTCGCAATGCTCGTATCAGCCGCCACCATAGCAACTATGCTCATCGTTCCGCCAGTGCGCAACGCTAATGCAGCTAATGTTAGTTGGGATTACCTTGGTAATGGATATATTTCTCCTAACTCTGTTGCGAGTTGGGATGTATATAGGGATTTCGGTGTTCAGCCGCCAGATATAAATACGGTAACCGTTAATGGAAAGAAAACGACGACTATCAAGTGGGATGTTCTTTTTAATGCAACTTCTTGCAGAATTAAAAAAATTGCGAATCCATTTATAGACTGTGATGAGGAAGCTGCTGAGCATACTTATGGTGGTAGACCTGACTTTTATCTTATTCTTCCTGCGAAGCTTAAGGACAATACTATTAAGATTACGCGTTATAGAACTAGGAGTGACGGTCGACATCCTGTTAAGAGAGACGGTAAATATTCGTTTATTACTACGTACTCTTGGGAGACTCGAGGCGAAAATCAATCACCAGGTGATTTTAATGGTGGAAGCAATGAAACCAAATTGCCTGGTGATAAAGGATACGAGGGCCTCTGGGATAATTCTATTTCAAAATGTGGTATGGGTTCAGACAATGCTTGTGAAATTAATACATGGCGTAGAGCTGGTAAATTTGGCAGAATTCTTAAATCTTGGGAACAAGATAATGGTGTAGATGCTGTTCACTGGATTATTTCTGCTGAAGTTGAAGATGGAGTGAATCCTTATGACCTGCCTTTCCTTGCTGGCTGGATTTCACTTAGAGGTGACAAGCATAAGTTTACAGCTTGGGGTCCGTATGATCACGATGGTGATGGCATACCAGACTTGGAAGAGTTTAATTATGGTTTAAATCCTAAAAATAATGATGATATCCAATTCCCAAGGAAGTCTAAAGAGGACGCTGTTTACGGTGAAGTTACTTCCGTAAAACCATATATAAATACTGGTGAGTGGGTTGGTGATTCTTATAACGGCGATTTTAAATATTATAAGGACATGCCAAATCATCGAGGCAGTACTACGTCTGAGGTCATTCCAACTGATGCTGGAATAGAATTTACGTTTAAAAAGAATGAATTCGGAAATATGGAGATACTTCCGCCCGGTGTTACTAAGGCTAGCAATCCTAATAATATGAAGCCTGGTCAGGCATATATTAATCCAAAAACAGGCGAAGTTAAGTATAGTCCTAAGTCTTCTGATAGAGGCAGAACCATACATTTTGATGTTCAAATAAACTACCCTGATCCTAAACCTAACAATTGTAAAATGAACAATTCAATTGTGAAGGTTAAAGGCGTTGATATACACGTCGTTTCTCAGGCGTCCCGGTATAACCCTGAATATGAAACATTGAAGAATGTGGAGCCTACGTCATCAAATGCTTTTACTGAGCGCCCTAAGAGCGTGCGACCAAATGGCAAGTATTGGGTTAAGGAAGGCCCATTGCCTGAAGGAACTACTTTTACCTTAAGACAATATAAAGCTAATGGTGGCAAGGGTAGCAATATTGGTGAACCAGTACTTTCGTGGTCACATATTGAAAATGAAGATAAGAAAACAGGTAGAGTACATTTTAAGCCAGGTAGAAAAGAAGCTGGACTGAAGGGAAAAACTCCTGTTATTGTTACGTATCCAGATGGTTCTACATCTGAGGATTCTGATGCTGCTAACTTCAATGGTGGCCGAGGTATAGTGTACGCCAGTGTGGAGGTCAATCCGCTTCCAATTGGCGATCAAGATATGCATTTGAATATTCATAATGGAAATAATGAATATAGTCCTGCTGGTGCTCCAATTGGCAGCAGAGACTCTGATATTTTGCACTATACAAACAGCATGCCTATTAAGCCTAATTTAGTGCTTGACTCATGGTCTAATGTTCAGCCTGGTAAAATTGTTTTTCGAACATTGTGCAGTGAGGATCCTACAACTAACAATAAGTACACATTTTTATCTAATGAAAAGCAAGAATTTAATGGTTTGAAAATTGGTAAGCCTGTGCAATGGGAAAAGCTTGGTATATATAAAAAAGATTGCAAAGGTGATAAATGCAATACGAAAAAGTATTTGTACACTGACGATAGTGATACCGCTGAGCGTTCTCGAGCTGTTATTAGTGGAACGCCTAAAAATAATGGCAATTTTAAATGCGTTGTGTATGCGTTACATGAGGGTAGTCAGATTCTCAATAACCTTGATAATCTTGGCAAAAATCATCCTGAAATGTTATCTTTGTTTGCTAATTATACTTCTAAAGATATAGCTTCGCGCACGTTCCGTTTTAAAGTGCACCCAATGGCAGAAATGTACAATCCTAAGTACGAGACTTCTACTGTGCAGGCAGGTAACTTTGATAAGAATAATAACGTTTCTAAAGTTCCAAGAAGCTTCAGAAACGCTAATGGAGTTACGAATAATCCTAGCTATGTGAAGAACAATGTACCTTTGCCAGATGGAACTTGGTTTGAGCCTGCAAAGCCGAAAGATAAATTGTCAAAATGGGCTTCTTTTGAAGATGGTCAAGATAACAAGCCTGCTAATAAAAATGTGGGTAAGAATCATAATGCTGGAGATGGTACAAAATACGGTAAGGTAACTTTCAGTCCAGATAAGTGGCAGGAAGCAGACACTTACAATTATCCGGTAGTCGTGCATTATCCTGATGGTTCTAAGTCAACTGACCGTGAGTCTGCTAATGGCGGCAAACCTGTGAATGCTCCAGTTAAGGTAGAGCGAAAAACAGCAAATCCAGATTTTCATTTGAATCTTTACACTGGCAGAACTGGCGGAACGCGTATTGTAGATAACGATTCGCAAGGTGTTACCTTCAAAAAGAATCAAAGTGTTGATATGTTAGTAGACTCATGGTCTACGTATAAGCCTGGACCTATTGATCAGCGAGTGATTTGCTACAAGTATGATTCTAATACTGGTCAGCCAATTGCTGACTCCTATCAAGTTGGTGGAATTAATGGGTTGAGTCTTACTGGTGACAGTAATAGTAAGCCTAAGCAGTGGCAGCATGCGGATGTCGAGCATAACAGTGATAAGCGTAAAACATGTAATCGTAATGATAAGAGTGGTTGCGAAACTGGAACTTATCTTTATGACTATGATGTAAAAGATGGTGTTAACGGCAATAGGGAAACCACCGAGCGAACGAACGGTCATATTACTGGTAAGCCTGAAGGCTATGGCGATTTTGTTTGCACGGTTTATGGACTGAAAACTCTTTCGCATAAGGGTAAGACTGGCGGTCTTGTTTCTCGTTTTGATGCTTTTGTTAAAAATATCAAAAATGATGCAAGTGGAACACTGAGTAATATTAACGCATTACTCAATAACACAGTAGATGCAAAGTATCCTCAGAATAACTCTGTGCGACACGTTGATTGGGACTCTGTAACCTTCCCAATTCACGTGCACTCGGACGCTCACTACTACAACCCGAAGTATGAAGAGGTTAAAAAACTACAGGCTGGCGAAACTGGTACCTCTAAGCTGCCAAAGAGTGTTAAGAATGCTAATGGTGCAAAGAATAATCAGGATGATGTGAAAGACAATGAGCCTTTGCCAGATGGAACTTGGTTCGAGTTTAAGCAGTACACGAAGAATGGAAAGCCTAATGGAGATGGACCTCTTAACTATGCTTTCTTTGAAAATGATGACGATAATGTCAAGAATGAGGGCGGTAAGAAATCAGCTAAGAATGGCACGGGTCAGTTTGGTAATGTGACTTTCCATCCTCATAGGTGGATTAGCACTAATAGGAGTGATAATGCTCCAGTAGTTGTTCATTACCCCGATGGTTCTACTTCGGAAGACCCGGATTCTGGTAACAATGGTAACCCAGTGTATGCGAAAGTAAATGTTGTACCACACGACTATAATCCTGGCGATTTGAGTTTTGATGTAACGAACAATTTTAACAATGGTGGCTGGGCTGATAAGACTATTAAGATTAAGAAGGGTGATCCTCTTACCAATAGTCATCCTCGCCGTCTTAACTTATGGTCTACTCATAAGCCTGGCAAAATCGAGCTTAGGACAATATGTCATAAGATTATTCACAAGGATAATACTGCTGATACTACGTCTGAATACACTTGGAATGGTATTGCTGGCATTACCATGGAGAATCCAAGTATTTGGGATCATCAGGAAGATCCTCAAAAGCAGCATAAGTGCTATGGGGATAAAAAACAGTGCGATGTGAAGCTTTTGTATGACGATTATGTGATTAATGGTAATTCTAGGAATACGACTGAGCGTACGCGTGCATCTCTTGTTGGCAAGGCTAACGAATCCGGCGACTACGAGTGCGTAGTGTACGCGATTAAGCAGGGAAGCAAATTATTAGAGAGCTTTGATAATGCTGTTCAGTCGATTAAACCAGATAAAAGCGGCAAAGCAACGCCAAGCAACACTGATCCTTTGAAAGGCTTCAAGTGGAAGCTTGATGGTGATACTGGTAAAAAAGACGCGGTTAAAGGTGTTGACTACGAGTATCGCGCAATACAAATTCAAATTCACAACGACAATCACTTCTACAACCCGAAGTATGTTGATGTGAACGTTACGGCTGGTCAAAAGGTTGAGAATGCTGTGCCGCAAAGCGTTAAGAGTGCTAACGGTGCAGATAAATATCAGGATGCTGTGAGGCCTGGCGCGCTTCCGGACGGAACTTGGTTTGAGTTTAAGGATGCCGCAAACGGCTTTGAAGTAAATGCTGACGGCACTAAGGGCAACAGTGTGTCTTTAGACTGGTCGTATTGGGCTTCTGGCAACGCCACCGATAAAACTGGTGAGCAAAGCAATAAGCCTGACAATCCTTCCAAGCAAAAGAATGGCAAGCACAGTTCCAAGGATGACGGCACGCGTTACGGCAAAGTGACCTTCCACCCGGATCAATCTGTTGCTCCTAAAGCGTACTTTAAAGAGATTGTCATCCATTACCCGGATGGATCCACTTCTGACGACCCGGATTCTGGTAACAACGGCAAGCCTGTGTATGCGAAAGTTACAGTTGGAGGTTTCAGTGGATCTGACAAGGATCTTAAGATGACATTGCTAAGATCCCAGGACGCTGATCCTGTTGACACGCTTGGTGGTAATAATTCTCTTACCGTTATGAGCGGCACGAGCCTTACTAAGAATCCGTATGTGCGCGCGTGGAGCTTGAAAGATCGTAGCAATATTTCATTGCGCATGATGTGCACTAAGCAAGGCGAGCAAAAGTGGAGCCACGGGCTTGACGATACGCTCAATATGCACCTGAACCAGAATTATGGCGAAGGTGTAAGACCGTGGGCTTTTGCAAATGCTGATCAGCGAAAGTCTTGCAGTGAGAACGGTGATAAGTGCATAGCTAACTTGCTGTATGGCTTCACGAAGAATAAAGATCCGAACAGCATAGAAAGCGCTGTGTCTCGCAGTGAAGACGATATTGCTGGCATACCTCAAAAGGCTGGAAATTACACGTGCGCTGTGTTTGCGTTGAAGCCGAATGCACTGACGGTGTTTAATGGGCTTAGTTCATCTACAGATATGAAAAAGGTTCAGCTTACAGAATTAAAGTCTGCTGTTGATTGGAACAGAATTTCCTTCGACGTGAACGTGATAGATCCTCCTAAATTCGCGCTGCCAAAGACCGGTGGCGAGGGGATGAATATGGCGCTGCTGGTGCTGATGATAATCGGCATGTGCGTTATGTGCGGCGCGTTCTTCGTTGATCAGACGAAGTGGGGTCACACTCTGCTTGAGTCGTTGCTGCGTAAGGCACTGATTAAAGATTTTATCTGCAAAACTGCCAAAAAGCTTCGCGCTTTAAGGCGACTTGGCGAAAGGTGGCGATGCTGATGAAAATTTTCTGCAGCTTAAAAACTGCAGTATCAACGTTCCATGTGCTGGCAATGACATTACGCGTTACGTAGTGATGGTACACAGTGACGTTACACAGTAACGGTAATTATGCCGGAGCATGGTTCGGATTTAATCTTGCTGCGCGCGGCGCAAATCGTAGCCGCCGACAGAGTTCATGCGGCTTTGCGATGACTCCGCCGACCGTGCGCAACACAAAATAAAACAATAACCGTAATTCCTCTCACAAACCTGCCCACAAGGGCACTGAACAAAGGAGAAGAAAGTGAATAAATTCACTAAACAATGCGTGGCGGCATTCGCCTCGCTCGCAATGGCTGGCACGCTGTGCGTCGCCGGCGCCGTGGTGACAAACAACGTGGCATTTGCTACGGGTTCTGAAGCAGCTAGTACTGATCCTGCACCATGGGATAAAGCTGCTGCCAACAAGACTGGTTCCATCACAATCACCAAGTACAAAGATGAAACCAATGATAAAGGTGAACAGAAGAAGGAAACTGCTGTTCCTGGTGCAAAGTTTAAGGTAACTCCAGTTAGCAAACTAGATGGTACAGCTATTGATCTTAAGAAGTATGATGATTGGCTAAAAGTTGCTGCTAAAGTGCCAAGTCTTAACTTAAATCCTAGTTCTTTGCCAAGTACTGATTTAGGTACTGCAGTAACTAATCCTAATCCAGCTCAAGGCGAAACTGATAATACTCTGTTTGCAACAGGCTCTGATGGTAAAGTAACTGTTAACAATCTTCAAATTGGCTTGTATAAGGTTGAAGAAGTTAGTGTTCCAGATGGATATGAAAAGCTTCCGCAGCCGTTCTTCATGACTATTCCAGAGATTACCAGTGGTAAAAGTGGCACAGAATATGATTACAATCCAACTGTCGATCCTAAGAATGCATATACTAAGGATGCTATTAAGAAGACTGTTGACACTACAGGAATGGTTGGTACAAAGGATGATTTGCCATATACCATTTCAACTTCTGTAGTCACAAATAGTGGTACGCCTGTTAAAGATCGTACGGCTGATGATTACACTGGTTTTGCTGTGTGGGATGATGCGTTGATTAAAGCATATGATGCCAATACGAAAGTTGTGCAGAAAGTTACGATCGGTAATACACCGATTACGAATTCTGAAAACAAAGAAGATAAGTATAAGGTTACTGTTGAAGATAGTCCTATCGATAAGACTAGTGGCACCGCAACTCGTAAGCGTATTAAGATAGAGTTTACTGAGGGTGAAAATGGTGGTCTTAATGATATTGCTACTGCTCTTAAGACTTCGCCAAATGCAAAGTTAACTGTTGATCTTAAATTCACTCTTAACGAAGGAGTTGATTCTGGTGACCTCGTTAACAAGTATGGTTATCAGCCAGGATATAAGAAAGGTACTCCTGAAAATGAAAAGCCAAAGCCTGTTAACCCAGATCCAGGCAACGAATCTAAGGTAACTCTTGTTAAATTCCAGATTAAGAAGATAAGCAGTACTGACGGAACACCTATTAAGGGTGCTAAGTTTGCTGTGTTTGCAAAGGCAGATGAGGCAAACGCATGTGCTGCTGATGCTTCTCGTTCTGCTGATAAGTGCAAAAACAAGTCTTCTAAGGGATTTGCTGCTGATACTGAAACTGCTGAAACTACTGGCTTGACAGCAACTGGATTTAAAGCAAAAATTGGACAAAAGTTCTACGTTGTGGAAACTCAAGCTCCAGACAAATATGTCTTGGCTCCAAAAGTTGAAGAAGTTACTATTCCTACGGAATACACAAAAGATTCTCAGTATGATAGTCAAACGCAAACATTTGTTTACTCGTTCAAGGATGTTCCAACGAGCGACAATGGCATTGACCACTGGTTCAAGCTTCCTAAGACTGGTGCTTATGGCGTGATTATCTTTGCTCTTGTTGGCATGTGCTTGGTCGCTGTTGGCATCTTCGTCTTCATGCGTAATCGCAGGAAGGATGAAGAGCAGCAGGCTGCCTGATTGTAGTTCTGATGCTCGCTGTTAGGTGAGTATCTTGTGGGGTGCAGGGATTAATACTCTTTGCGCCCCACCCAATTAATGGCTAATTAATAGCTAAACACTAGATAAATTCTAACTGTTCTTGCAGCATTGCTTTCAACTGATTGTGCTGTAAGAACTTTAATAAATAACAATTCATTCTTTATTAAAGAAGAAGTTAAAATGTTTAAGAAATTTAATAATAAAAATTGTGCAAAAAACAAAAATACCAAAGAAAAGTTAGAAGGCAAACTTAAACTGGTAAGGTTCTCTTATAATCTTTCAAAGATTCTTACTGTGAATTTTGTTCCTGCATTTTTATTTGCATTCGTTCAATCAATGATGAGTGTTATACAAAGTGCAAGTCAAAATAAATCTTATAATGAATGCCTTGTAAGTAGTATCATGGAGTTTTTGGGATCTGCTTTCTTCGATATTTTATTAATACAAGTAGTGCTGTCTATAGTTGTATGTTTTTTATATGAACTAATGAAGCGTTATAAAGATGAGCTTAAGAAAATGGATCGAGCTCAATCAATGCCTAAAAAAGTGGGAATGCGTTATATATTTCGTTAGATAGTTTTTATTAAACGCAGAAGAACAACTGTGAATATATTAATCTACAGCTTATAGACGATACTCAAAAATCAGTAAATCTAAGATAAGAAAAACACGAAACGAGGAAGCATGAAATTGAACAGCGCTGTTACGAAAGTATATGCTTTTCTCAACAAGATTTCACAAAACAAGCTTTTTAAAAACCAGAATAACCAATCTTCACAAACAACTAACGCAACTAATGCAGCAACCGCAGCTAACGTAACAAACTCACCAGAGGTCTCAGCACAAAAACCTCACGCTGCCCACAAATCCAAGCAAAAGTCTATGATTCGTAAAATCATTGAGCCGATTGCGTTTGTGCTTGCAGGCATTTTGTGCTTCAGTTACCCAGTGGCGTCAACACTGTGGAACAACCACGTGTCTAAACAAATTTCTATAGATTACGACAAAGTAAGTTACAATCAATCCGCTAGTGTGCGACGATCTATTTTAAAAAATGCGCGAAAATACAATGCGCGAAGGAAAAAATTTTTTACAGCCGATCCGTATGATGGCAGTGATAATTACAAAAAAACAGAAGACTATAAGTCGTATATCAAACAACTAGATGAACCAATGGGAATTATGGGAATCATAAAAATCCCAAAAATAGGCGTGAAACTACCAATTTATCATGGTGCTTCGCGTGATGTTCTAGCTCGCGGAGCAGGGCACTTGTATGGTACTGATTTGCCGGTTGGTGGCAAAAACAGGCATACTGTTATCACTGCTCATACTGGATTGCCTACAGCAACCATGTTTGACGCTTTAACTGACATGAAGCGTGGAGATTACTTCTATATTGACGTACAAGGTGAAACCTTGCGATACAAAGTGTTCCGCATAAGCGTGGTTGAGCCGCACGATATTAGTTTGCTTCAGCGCGAAAAAGGGCGCGATTTGGCAACGCTGCTTACGTGCACTCCGTATGGTGTTAACTCGCATAGGCTTTTGGTGACGGGATATCGCGTTCTACCAGACCCAGCGCATGCTCCAGAAGATCATCTTCAATGGCCGCTTTGGATGACGCTGTTCCTTATAGCGATGATATTATCGGCGGCTGTTATTGCCACAATGATTATTATAATGGTCCGCAATCGTCGTAAAAATATTGAGCCGCATGGAAGGCATTTAAACTAACTCGACATATTGCTGATTATCTGACTATTTTCATAGAGATATACCCATATATCTGCATATAGAAATATACAGATATAGAGGTATACAGCTGTATACTAAAGATGCGTTTGTATCGTAGAAGGATTTGTTTTATTTTATGCTCGCTTGTATTGCATAAAATAACTACGCTTATAAGATTTATGAAATACGCGCGCTAAAAAGCTTAAAGCAAATAGAACTGGTATATTGAATATTTAACGTGACAATTGGAGGTTTGAGGATTGCATAATCATACTTCGAATAATAATAATACTTCGAATAATAATATTTCGCAGGATTCGAATGCATCGCGTAGCTTGCATCGCTCGCATCAGCATCGTCTAATATTAACGCTATCTCTTACGTCAATAGTTTTTATTGCAGAAGTAGTTGGCTCATTCCTCACGAATTCTCTTTCGCTGCTTATTGATGCAGGACATATGCTTACAGATATTTCTGTGCTTGTGGCATCTACTGTTACTGCAATTCTTATGCAGCGTCGACCAAATGGAAAGCGTACTTGGGGTTGGGCTCGTTTGGAAGTTATAACTGCTGCGGCTGGTGCTTTAGTTCTGCTTTTTGTTGGCGTATATGCTCTTGTTGAAGCAGGTATGCGTCTTTTTGGGAACGGTCATGATGGTATTCATGATGTTAATCAGCTGCTTTTCTTCGGTTTACTTGGTTTGGCTGCAAACGTTGGATCTATTATTATTTTAGTTTCTCGTTCTCATGACAATATGAATATGCGTGCTGCGTTCCTTGAAGTTATGAATGATGCTCTTGGATCTGTTGCAGTAGTGATTTCGGCAATTGTTATGATGAGCACGCGTTGGACTGGTTTTGATGCTGTTGCTGGTGGAATTATCGCGATTTTGATGATTCCTAGAGCGTTGAAGTTATTGAAGAACGCAATAAAGGTGCTTTTAGAGCAAACTCCTGAAGGATTGGATTTAGATTTAGTACGTAAGCATTTGGAAGGCGTGAAGCATGTTATAGCTGTTCATGATTTGCATGCTAGTACTGTTTCTACGGGTATGCCTATTTTTATGGCTCATGTAGTTGTTGAGAAGGATTTGACGATTGAGCAGTGTGCGCAAATTCTTAGTCAGCTCCAAGATTGTTTGCGCGAACATTTCCCAGTATCTGTTTCGCATACTACTTTTCAATTGGAGCCAGAAGGGTATACGACTCCTAGTTCCTCAGAGCATCACCAGCCGTGAAATCTTGAGTGGTTTTTGAAGTTATTTGAAGTTATTTTGAAGTTTTTTGAAGTAGAGTTATATACATGCCTTTAAAAGAATTAATTGATAATCCTCATAGTGAGCGAGTGAAACGTATTGCTGCTCTTACGCGTGGCAAAGTCAATGATTTACATAAATTTTTGGTTGAAGGTCCACAAAGTGTGCGCGAGGCAGTTCGGTATGCTGCAGATTCTATTTGCGATATTTATGTTGCAGAAAATGTTGTAAACGATTATAAGTCTTTTACGAATAATAATTCTTCTGATTCGAATGAGAATAATTCTACAGATACTATTCGCGCTATCGTTGAGGAATCTTTAGAAAAAGAATGCTATGTGCATCCTGTAAGTCTTGAAGTTATACGCAAGATTAGTAGTGACTCTCAAGGAATAGTAGCTGTTTTAAATTCGAAGTCTTTAGATGATTTTTATACTAGATCTTTTTATAACTTGCAGAATCCTTTAGGTGATAATTCTTTAGGCGAGAATCATATTAAACCTTTGCGAATTGCTGCTTGCTGGCAGGTAAGAGATCCTGGTAATGCTGGAGCTATTATTCGAGTAGCAGACGTAGCTGGATGCGATGCTGTAGTATTCGTTGATGATTGCGTAAGTCGTTGGAATTCTAAACTTATTCGTTCTACTGCAGGCTCATTATTCCATTTGCCAGTTGTTTCAATAAGTGAAAATGAATGGTTTGATTGGGCGAAAAAAGTTGGAATAAGAATTATAGCGGCAGATATTTATGGTACGGACGAGCGTAAGCCTAAAGATTTTCCTATTATTCTTGACGACAATAATATTATGGAATCTTCGCTTGCTGTTTTGTTCGGTAATGAGGCTAGAGGATTGCCTGTTAGTGTCTTAAATAAAGTAGACGAAATATCTGTTATTCCTATTTACGGGAAGGCTGAATCTATGAATTTGGCTACTAGCGCAGCGGTGATGCTTATGGGCTTGGCTATGTCTAGTCATGCGCGAAAAATGTAGCTTTGTAACGTTATTTAAATAACTGTTAGTACTTGGATAGGAAGGGTGCTGTGACGAGTAATAATACGTTTGATGTTGAAGCTGTAAAAAAAGCAGTGGAAGAGGGCATTGCTTGTGTTAATTCAGCTAAAAGCATGGAAGATTTGAAGTTAGCGAAAACTAAGTATGCAGGTTCTCAGTCAGTTATGACTTTAGCCAGTAAAGAGATTGGTAGTTTACCTGCTGACCAGAAAAAAGAAGTCGGAAAGTTAATGTCGCAGTTGCGAGCTGATTTTGGCCGTGCTTTTGCGCAGTCTTCTGATCGTATTAAAGCTCTTGAAGAAGCGCGTATGCTTTCTGCAGAGACTGTTGATATGACTCTTCCGATTAATCGTAAACCTTTGGGTGCGCGTCATCCTATTTCGCGTATTATTGAGGATTTTGAGGACTTCTTCGTTTCTATGGGCTGGCAGATTTCTGCAGGTCCTGAAGTCGAAACAGAGTGGTTCGATTTTGATGCTTTGAATTTTGGTCCGGATCATCCAGCTCGTCAAATGCAAGATACTTTTTACGTGCAAGGCAATCAGGCGAAGGATGCTGCAGGATTTGTCGGTTCAAACATGGTTTTGCGCACGCAAACTTCTTCTGATCAGGTTCGCGCGTTAATTGAGCGAGGCGTTCCTCTGTACATTGCTTCTCCTGGGCGAGTGTTCCGTACCGATGAGCTTGATGCAACGCATACTCCAGTTTTCCATCAGTGTGAAGCTTTGGCAGTAGATAAGCATTTGAGCATGGCTGATTTAAAGGGTGTGCTTGATCGTTTAGCTGTTGCTATGTTTGGTCCTGATGCAAAGAGCCGCTTGCGACCAAGCTACTTCCCATTTACTGAACCAAGTGCCGAGCTTGATTTATGGTTCCCAGATAAAAAGGGTGGTCCAGGCTGGATTGAATGGGGCGGATGCGGAATGGTGAACCCTAATGTTCTTAAATCCGCTGGCTTAGATCCAGAAGTTTATACTGGTTTTGCTTTCGGGGTAGGTTTGGAACGAACTTTGCTACTTCGACATGACATTAACGATATGCATGATTTGGTTGAAGGCGATAAGCGCTTCAGTGAACAGTTTGTGATGGGGGAGTAAAACTCATGCCAATGGTAGATATTGACTGGCTTAAAGATCATGTTGAAGTGCCAGAAGGTTTAACATACGAACAGCTTGCTAAAGATTTAGTTCGTGTTGGTTTAGAGGAAGAAGAAATTCATACTTCTCAGGTTACTGGTCCTATTGTTGTAGGCTACGTAGTAGATGCAACTCCTGAGCCTCAGAAGAATGGTAAAACTATTAACTGGTGTCATGTTGACGTTGGAGATAAATACAACGATGTTGACGAGAACGGTAAAAAAGTTCCTCGCGGCATTATTTGTGGCGCTCCTAATATGGCTGCTGGTGAAAAGGTAGTTGTTACTCTTCCTGGTGCTGTTCTTCCTGGAGATTTTAAAATTGAGCCGCGTAAGACTTACGGACATATTTCTGATGGTATGTGTGCTTCCGAACGTGAGCTTGGTTTAGGAGATAGCCACAACGGAATTATTTTGTTGCGAGAGTATGGCTTCTCTAAGGCTGAGTATGATGCGTTAAAGCCTGGCGATGACGCTATGGAATTACTCCATCTTAATAAGCCGATTTTGGAGATTAACATAACGCCTGATCGCGGATATGCTTTCTCTTATCGCGGTGTTGCTCGCGAATATCATCATTCAACTGGAGCAGTTTATAAAGATCCTGTTGAAGAATTAAATAAGAATGTTCCAATCTTAGATAGTGTTACATCAGCAGAAGCGGCCGATATTGAGGTTAGCGTAGAAGATAATAATCCTATTCATGGCGTTGTAGGATGCGATCGTTACTATGCTCGCGCTGTAAGAAATATAGATGCTAATGCTTCAAGCCCACAGTGGATGCGTCGTCGTTTAACTCGAGCTGGAATGCGTGGTATTTCCTTAGCCGTAGACGTAACTAACTATGTTATGTTGGATTTGGGTCAGCCTTTGCACGCTTATGATTTAGACAAGATTGAGTCTCCGATTGTTGTTCGTCGCGCGCGTTCAGGTGAACATTTAACTACTTTGGATGGCAAAGATCGCGAATTAAATAATGAAGATTTAGTGATTTGTGATTCTCCAAGTGGAAATCACGGTTCGCGTGTTCTTGGTCTTGCTGGCGTAATGGGTGGCATGTATGGAGAAGTTACGAGTGAGACTAAGAATGTATTGATTGAAGCAGCTCACTTTGATCCTGTTTCTATTGCTCGTACTGCTCGTCGTCATAAGATTCCTTCTGAAGCTTCACGTAGGTTTGAGCGCGGTGTTGATACGCAATTGCAGCCTGCTGCAGCTCAGATGGCATCTAAGCTTCTTGCTAATTTTGGCGGTGGCGAGCCATCTAGTCATCCTCGTGATTTAAACAATACGCAGCCTCGCGATGTTATTGTTTTTAAAGCAGATGAAGTAAAGCGTGTAGCTGGTCTTGATATTGATTTGAATCGTATTAGCGATATTCTTACGGATATTGGCTGCTCGGTTGCTGGTGGCGGTAACGGTTCATTCTCTGTTTTGCCTCCAACGTGGCGTCCTGATTTGAATGCTCCATGCGATTTGGTTGAAGAAATCGCACGCTTGGTCGGTTACGATGAGATTCCTGTTAAAGTTCCAGCTGTTCCTGTTACTGGTAAAACTGGCTTAACGAAAGATCAGGCTACTCGCAGGGCTATTGCGTACGAGCTTGCTGAAATGGGTTTGGTTGAGTCTTTGAGCTACCCGTTTGTTGGCAAGGAAGATTTTGATGCTTTCCGTCAAGATGTTGATGAGATTTCCAAAGTTAGTGTATTGATTGCAAATCCTTTGGCTGGAGATCGTCCTTGGCTTCGTCGCGATGTTCTTACAACTTTGGCTGGTACTGTTCGCAGGAATCTTCGCCGTGGTTTGAATAATGTTTCGCTTTATGAACTTGGTCACGTGTATTTTGCGGATCCTAATGCTCCGGCAATTCCTGCTTTGCCTGGCTCGGTTCGCCCTACGGATGCTCAGCTTGCTGCGTTGGATGCTGGTTTGCCTGAGCAGCCTTTGCATGTTGCAGCTCTTCTGACTGGTAATGCTGAAGAAACTGGTTGGCTTGGAAATCATAGGGAAGTTGATTGGAGCGATGCTGTAGAAGCTGTTAATCGCTTAGGAAAGCGAATCGGCGTTGCTTTTGATATTCGTCAGCTTAATGCTGATGATGTTCCTGCTTCTTGGCATCCGGGTCGTACCGCGAAGGTGTATATTCCTGTTGATGGTGCCGATGATGTTGAAATTGGTATTGTTGGAGAGTTGCATCCTCAGGTTGATGAGAATTTGGGCTTGCCAAAGCATTCTGCTGCTTTTGAGCTTGATTTAACTGCATTGTTTGATGCTATGCAAGCTAAGCCTGTTCAAGCAAAACCTGTTTCTACGTTCCCTCCTGTAAAGCAAGATTTTGCCTTTGTTGCTCCAATTTCACTTAGTGCTGGAACATTGCAAGAAGCTATAGAAAAAGCTTCTGGTGATTTGTTTGAGTCAGTTGAATTGTTTGACGTTTATGAAGGTGAACAGCTTGGTGAAGGTTTGCGATCTCTTGCCTATTCTGTGACTTTCAGAGCTGCAGATAGGACGCTTTCAGGTGATGAAATGGAAGCTGTTCGTGAATCGATTACGAAGGCTGCGTCTGTTTTGCACGCTACATTGCGTGTATAACAGCTACATTGCGTGTATAACAAGCTTGTAGTGGATTTTGTTAATATTTTCTCGATAACTAAAAAATTGGATATTTTAGCGAATATTTAGTAGATTTAGCAGATCTGGTAAATCTAGTGGATTTAGTAGATTTATTCGAAAATTTATTAATAAATCTCTATTGATATTGACTAAAATAAGTGGAGTTATGGTATATTCTATAGCTCCACTTATTCTATAAATTTATTTTGAAAGGTTTTAACGTGTCGAAGTCCTATTCAAAAGAATCGATGGATCCTTCAAATGCATCTTCTTTTAAAGGTGGTTCTTCTGTAGGTAATGCTTCTATCGATAATTCTTCTGTCGAGGATTTTTCTAGTGAAGATTCTTCGAAGGAAGATAGCTATAGGCAGCGTCCGCAGACGCGCGCGGCACGTTTAAGTCTTATTGAGCAAGCGTTGTTTACTGATGTTATTACTTCGCAATCTCAGCTTTCTCAAGTTCTTGCGCGTCATGGAATTGAAGTAACTCAAGCTACTTTAAGTCGTGATTTAGATGAAATTAATGCTGTAAAAATCCGTCTTCACGATGGTAGAATTGCGTATGTTTTGGGGGATGGAACGTCTCACGGGCATAACGTAGATTCTTTGCGCATAGAACAGCAAGTAAGTCGCATATTGTCTGGATTAGTAACTCAAGTTGCTCGTGCCAATAATTTATTGGTTATTCACACTCCATCTGGAGCTGCTCAATATGTAGCTAGTGTTATTGATAAGCAACCATTAAAAGGTGTTCTTGGAACTATTGGTGGTGACGATACAGTTATGGTTATTTGCGAATCTGATGAGATGGCAAAAAACAGAGCTGATTGGCTTATCGATATGGCTTCAAAAAATTAGTTGAATTCTTTATTAAGTGTCGTCGTCTGCTGACAGAATTGAATGGCTTGTAGACGTATTATTGTCTACTCGTGTTTTATTAGAATGCAATAAGGAGATACGAATGGCTCAGGTCAGGAATTACAAGGAAGCTGGTTTTACTTCCTTGTTTGAAGAGCTTAAGTGGCGTGGATTAATTTCACAATCTACTGATGAGAAGCAACTTGCTCAAGCGCTTGACGGAGAACCATTAACGTATTATTGCGGTTACGATCCTACTGCTGCTTCGTTGCATATTGGTAATCTTGTTCAGCTTATTAATATGCGTCATTTGCAGGCTGCAGGTCATCATCCTATTGCTTTAGTTGGCGGTGCTACTGGTTTGATTGGTGACCCTCGTCAAAGTGGTGAACGCACGCTTAATTCTAAGGATATTGTGGCTGGCTGGGCTGAACGTTTGCGCAAGCAGATTGGTCGAATTTTGCCTCTTGAGGGTGAAAATCCTGTTCGTTTTGTTAGCAATTACGACTGGGTTTCTAAGATGTCTGCTATCGACTTCTTGCGTGATGTTGGTAAGAATTTCCGTGTTGGCACAATGCTTTCTAAGGATATTGTGGCTCGCCGCTTAAATTCTGATGAAGGTATTTCTTTTGCTGAGTTCAGCTATCAGGTTTTGCAAGGTAACGACTTCTTGTACTTGTTTGATAATTACAACGTGACTTTGCAGCTTGGCGGTTCGGATCAGTGGGGTAATCTCACTTCCGGCATGGATTTGATTCGTAAAGTTCGCGGAACTTCAGTAAACGTATTTACTAGCCCGATTATTACAGATAATCAGGGTCGTAAATTTGGCAAGTCTGAAGGTAATGCCATGTGGCTTGATCCTTCTATGCTTAGCCCTTATCGCTTCTACCAGTTCTGGTTTAATCAGCCGGATGATGAAGTTGTTAAGTTGCTTAAAGTATTCACTTTCTTGCCAAAAGATGAAATTGAGCGTTTGGCTCAACAAATTCAGGATGATCCTGGAAGCCGTGAAGCTCAGCGTGTGCTCGCGTGGGAAGTTACAAGTTTCGTTCACGGTGAGGATTTAACTAATCAGGCTATTGAAGCTTCTTCTGCTCTGTTTGGTCGTGGAGATCTTAGCAATATTGATGAGCAGACTCTTGAAGCTGCTTTAGATGGCGTTAAAGTTAAGGCTGAAGATGGTAGCTTAGATTTCGCTAAAGCTAATGCTGGAGATCGTGTTGTTGAGGCTGCAGTTTCTGCTGGATTGTTCCGCACTATTTCCGAAGCTCGTCGCGCTATTGAAGCAGGCGGTTTGTATTTAAACAATGAGCGTGTTGATAGTGTTGACGATGTTTTAAGTCAAGATTCGTTCTTGCAAAATCGTTTTGCTTTACTTCGCCGCGGTAAGAAAGCTATTGGCGCTGTTACTTGCAAGTAATATTACTTGTTTTAACAGTATAGATAACAATAATGTGTGCGAATAATTAAATAAGATAATAAATAATAAATAGATACCTGTGTTTGTTTAGGACTTTGTTTGTTTACGACTTTCATTTGGTATTTGATGAAATAACTGTGCTTATGCAATATGCTGAATTGCTTTTAAGCATGTATATGAGAGGTGCCAATAATGGGCGAAGAACGTGGATTCTCGCGAAGCGGTGGTAAGTCGTTTAGTGGTGGACATGGAAAGTTTGGTGGTCATCGTAACGGTGCCAAAAGTGGAAGCGCTGAGAGACATGGCGGTTTCCACAAGGATGGCTTCCATAAGGGAGGTTTCCATAAGGATGGCTTTAAACGCGATGGCGTAAAGCACGACGGTTTTAAGAAAGATAGCTTTAGGAAAGATGGAGATCGTCGCGATTTTGATCGTAATGAAGATCGTCGCGGTGACTTTAAGAAGTCGTTCCATAAAGATGGATTCCATAAGGATGGCTTTAAGCGCGATGGCATGAAGCGTGACGGTTTTAAGAAGGATGGCGATCGTTTTGATCGTCGCGACAATCGTCGTGAAGATTTCCGCGATAATCGTCGCTTTAATCATGGCGAAGAGCGTGGCGAAAATAATCGTTTTGAACGAAATAATGACTACCGTTCAAGAAATGAAAATAGAAATAGCGAGGGTGGAAATCCGCGTTATAAAAAGTTTGATGACAATCGCTTTAATCATAAAGATGATCGTCATGATAATCGCAAGCCGCGTCGCGATGGCTTCCATAAGGATGGCGTAAAGCACGAGGGCTTCAAGCGTGACGGTTTTAAGAAGGATGGCGATCGTTTTGATCGTCGCGATAACCGCAATGAACGTCGTAATTTTAGTTATGAAAATGGTCCTCGTAGAAATTCTGATGGAACTATTTCTTATCCTTCGCAAAATCCTTATACTGCGCGTCGTCCTGGCGAACCTAAGATGCCTAAGGGCTTAGAATATTCCATGCTTTCTAAGGAATCACGAGAGCGTTTGCGTGGACTTTCTAAGGAGCATTCAGAAAATATTGGTTTGCATATTCTTGCAGCATATGCTTTGGAAGAAGAAGATCCAAAATTAGCTTTAGAGCACGCTCAATGGGCTGCTAAGCAGGCTTCTCGCATTGATTTTTCGCGTGAGACTCTTGCATTTATTGCTTACCGTCAAGGTGATTATAAGCTTGCTGCTAGAGAGTTTCGCACTGCTATGCGAATGAATGGTTATCTTGATTATTTGCCATTTATTGCCGATTGTGAACGCGGCATGGGCAATCTTGATAAAGCTTTAGAGATTTGCATGTCTGATGATGCGAAATCTGTTGTTGGAGAAGTAAAAGCTGAGTTGTTCTTAGTTTATGCTGGAGTTTTAGCTGATACAAATCGTATTGATAAAGCTATAGAGCTTGTTCATGTTATGGGTCGCTCTAAAGGTTTGCCTGGCGAGTATCGCATGCGAGCTATTCAAGCAGAACAATACTTCTTGGAAGAAGCTGGTCGTAGTGATGAAGCTATTGAGTTAGAAGGATTATTGGATCGTTTGGAAGAACAATACGCTGATTCTGATGATGAGGAAATTAATCCAGAAGATATTGTTATTGACTATGATTTAGAGCATTTCAATGATTCTTTGTTAGAAGATATTGGAGTGAGCGAAGAAGATGCTAAATATGCTCCTGAAGACGCTCCTGAGGATTCTGACGAGGATTCTGAGGATTATGACGAAGATTCTGATGAAGATTCTAGTGAAGATTCTAGTGAAGATACTTCTGAGGATTCTGAGGATGATACAGATACTTCGAGTAGCGCAGATGATTTAGATAGTGCAGACAATACTGAAACTATTGAGATGAATG
Source organism: Gardnerella sp. KA00255 (assembly GCF_049244095.1). Lineage (NCBI taxonomy): Bacteria > Bacillati > Actinomycetota > Actinomycetes > Bifidobacteriales > Bifidobacteriaceae > Gardnerella > Gardnerella sp. KA00255. The sequence goes on along the minus strand of NZ_CP058374.1, from coordinate 336,062 downwards.
CTGTTAATGCTTCCGAAGAATAATTAGACTCGTTATTTTATGCCCGGCTGCTGTATGTTAAGTATGGTAAGCCGGGCAATTGTTACTTTACGAATATTTGCTACTACTTTAGGATTATTAGGATTAAAATGCGAATCAAGTGCATTGAAATCATGCAAAACAGGCGGGGTTAGTTTTATGGAATCTAATAAACGAACGAATTTTTCATCGTCAAAGCGCATTTTAAGCGAGGCTTTTAGCTTAGCTTTACTTGATTTGGATGGCGTTGTATATAGGGGCGGAAATGCTGTTGAATATGCGTCTGAAGCAATTTCTAACGCGCAAAATCACGGTATGTTCATTGAATACACGACTAATAATTCTTCGCGTTTTCAATCTGTTGTTGCAAAGCAGTTGGAAAGTTTTGGTTTAAAAGTAGAACCATGGCAGATTATAACGTCTTCTGTTGTTGCTGCAAGAATGGTTGCTCGCCATGTTCCAAAAGGCTCTAAAGTTCTTGTTCTAGGTGCTGAGCATCTGCGTCAAGAAGTACAACGCGTAGGATTAGAGCTTGTAGATTCGTGCGAAGATAATCCTAAAGCTGTTATTCAAGGCTGGTATCCTCAAATGACTTGGCAAGAAATGGCGGAAGTTTCTTTTGCTGTTGAACATGGCGCAAAATATTTCGTTACCAACCGCGATTTAACTATTCCAAGAGAGCTTGGTATTGCTCCAGGCTGCGGCTCTATGATTCAAGCTGTTATTAATGCTACTGGTGTAGAGCCTATTGCATCTGCTGGAAAGCCGGAATCTGCAATGTATGATGAAGCGAGGTTCCTGGTTGCTGCTAATGCTCAACATGATGATGCTGAATATGCAAAATACACTGAAAAAGACGAGTCTGGTAATCCTGTAATTAGTGTTGAGAATTCATTAGCGGTTGGAGATCGTTTAGATACTGATATTGAAGCTGGAACAAGAGGGGGTTATGACTCTTTGCTTGTTCTTACTGGAGTTACAGATCCTCATATGCTTATGCTTGCTCCAAAACATTTGCGTCCAAGTTTTGTTTCCAAAGACTTGCGAGGATTAAACGAATCTCACAATGCTCCTGAACGCGTTGATGATACTACTTTTACTTGCGAAGATGCCGTAGCAAGAGTTGTGGATAATACTATTGAAGTTAATAACACTAATGATTGCAATGCTTTGCGAGCAGCTTGTGCACTGACATGGAGTTTGCAAGATAGTGGTAAAGCGCTTGACGATTATATTTTGCCGGAGTTTTCTCTATGATTATGAGAGAAAATCGGAATTTATTTGTGAATTCTGAACAGGACTTGATTCAAAGTCAAAACTTATCGCAAAGTCAGGATTTGGCTCAGCGTCTTGACTTAGCTATTGTGAATCGCGGTTTAGCTGAAAGTAGAACTATAGCTCAGCGTCTTATTCGATCAGGCGCAGTAAACGTAAATAATTGTAATATTAAAAAATCATCTTTTGTAGTTAAAAATTCAGAAAAAATAACCATTAATAACTCTGATAATGCAAGTTCATGCCTTAAATATGTTTCTCGAGGCGCGCTTAAATTAGAAGGAGCTTTTTCATTATTTGAAAATTCTGGATTAAAAATTGATCAAAATACTCTAGCTTTAGATATCGGCGCGTCAACTGGAGGTTTTTGCGATGTTCTATTACAAAAAGGTGTTAAATCTGTTATAGCGCTAGATGTTGGGCACGGCCAGTTGCATCCTAAAATTGCAAATAATCCTCGTGTTATTGAGATGAGCGGTGTAAACATTAGAGATGTTCATGATGAAGATTTGCCGTATAAGCCAAATCTGATAGTCTCTGACGTTTCTTTTATTTCGCTTACTCTTGTTATTCCAGTGATTTCTCGTATTGCTCAAGCGAATTCTAATGTAGTTTTACTTGTTAAACCGCAATTTGAAGTCGGCAAAGGTAACCTTGGCAAAGGCGGAATTGTAAACGATGAAAGTCTTAGAATCAAAGCTTTAAATACAGTTAAAGATTGTGCTGAAAATAACGGTTTGAACGTTATTCGTACTCATGAATCTCCTATAGAAGGAACACATGGGAATATTGAATATCTTTTATACGCTATTGTTAGAAATTAAATAGTTGTAAATTAAATAGTTGTAAATTAAATTGTTGGAATTGTAGATTAAATAATTGCAGATTAAATAGTTGTAAATTAAGTATTTGCTCTTTTATTTTTTAGTTAAATATTTTTTGTGCCCAATATTTCATGTATTAATTACAATGGTGACTATATTACAATAGTTACTATTGTTGCTAACAGTGTGAGGGGGCTGTGTAATGCCGGAACAATTCATGGGCGATTTTGCTTCGGGTATTCGTCGTGCGCTTGTTGTCACGCATGCACGTCTTGACAGCAAAAGTGATGTTGTTAGTCAAGTTAAAAATCAACTTGTTAATGCTGGTTTTCATGTAGACGTTTTTAACAGTGCTGCCGCGTCTGATTTTGCTCAAATTCCAACTCGTGTTGTTGATGAAAATACTGAAATTGTTGTTGTGCTTGGGGGAGATGGCACTATGCTTCAAGCAGCTGAACTAGTGCATTGTACTCCTGTGCCAATTATCGGTATTAATCTTGGGCATGTTGGATTTTTAGCTGAATTTGAAAGTTTTCAAATAGATGAGGCTATTCATAGAATTGCGCAAAAAGATTATTTTCTGGAGCGCAGAATGGAAGCTCATGTAGATGTGTGGCTTCCTGGAGCTAGTGAACCTTTAAGCGACTGGGCTTTGAACGATATCACGCTTGATCGTTCTGACAGGGGCCGTATGGTAGAGCTTTCAATACAAGTTGACGACGTGGAAATGTCATCTTTTGGGTGTGATGGTGTAATAGTTTCCACGCCTACAGGTTCTACCGCTTATGCATTTTCAGCAGGAGGCCCGATTATGTGGCCAAATGTTGGAGCATTGCAATTAGTGCCTTTAGCAGCACATGCGCTTTTTGCTCGTCCGCTTATTATTGGTTCGGGATCTACTTTTACTATCAATATTCTTGAAGAATCATCGTCTGGTGGATGGATTTGCTGCGATGGCAGACGTCAGCGTGCTTTACCGCAGGGTTCTAGAATCCAAATCCGCCAATCTAAAGATGAATTACTTTTAGCTCGTCTTTCTGGAGTTCCGTTTACTCAAAGATTAGTTACGAAGTTTGATTTACCTGTTGTTGGATGGCGTGAAAATCGTCGTAAAATAGCGGCTAAGCCTAAATATTATGAAGCAAATCTTCATAATGAAACTGATAGGAATTATGAAGATAGTCAAATTAATATAAGTAATTGTAAGCATACTAACACCACTAATATTGCTGATATTAGTGATACAAGCCTGTAGGTGATATCGTGCTTGAAGAACTAGAAATACGAAATTTGGGACCAATCTCTCATGCTGTTATTACTCCTTCATGTGGCATGACTGCTATAACTGGTGAAACTGGCGCTGGAAAATCAATGCTTTTAAGCGCTATAAAGTTGATATCTGGAGCTAAAGCAGATTCTTCAAGAGTTTCGTCATCTTCTGATGAATCTTGGGTTCAAGGCGTATTTTCTGTTTCGAAGTCAAGCATTGTAGCTGATTTATTGCATGAATCCGGGATTGATCCAGAGGAATCTGAAAATAATAGTTCTAATTTAGATATTTATGTTTCTCGTACAGTTCCCAAAACTGGAAGATCGAGGGCAGCTATTTCCGGATGTGGTGTTCCTAAATCATTATTGGAACAAGTTTGTGCCCAAACAGTAACAATTCATGGTCAAAGTGATCAGCTAAGAATTGCGTCAAGCACAAAGCAAAGAGAATTTTTAGATTCAGTTGCGTGCAATTTTAAAGAATTAGAGGAATATTCAGAAGCTTTTAAAGCTTTTCAAGACTCTATTCAATCCTATAATCGTCTTATAAATCAGGAATCATCTTCACGTCAGCGTGCTGATTATTTGCGTGAATCATTAGAAAAAATACGTCAAATTGATCCTAAGCCGCATGAAGATGAGGATCTTAAAGCTAAAAGAGATCGTATTGAGAATGCTGCTCAAATAATTCGCGGTGTTAGTGAAGCTATATCTGCTTTGGATGCAAGTCAAATAGATTATGGAGCTATGGATTCTGTTGATGCATTGCATTTAATAGATAATGCTGCTAAATCCGTGCGCTCTATACGAGTTGACGGAAATTACAATGACATTGCAAATCAGCTTGATGACATTTGCGCTCAAATTTCTGATATCGTCATGCAATTGGCTCAGCAGCTAGATATCGATGAAAGTCAAGAAGATTTAGATGTTATAAATGAGCGCATTCATGATTTAAATGAGTTAACTCGTAGGTGGGGTCCTCAAATTGAAGATGTTTTAGAGTGGGCTAAAAAATCACAATTAGAGCTTGAAGATTTAGATGATTCACCTGAAGCAGTTGCGCGTTCAAAAGAATTATGTGAAAAGCGATATCTTGAGGCTAAAAATCTTGCTGATAAGCTTTATGAGACTAGAAAGGATGCTGCAGAAAAGTTTTCTTCGGAGGTTACTAAAGAGCTTAAATCATTAGCTATGCCAGATGCTGTGCTTGCAATTAAAGTTGAAAAGCGTAAATCTGAAGAGTCGGGAAGGGTATCTTTAGATTCTCACGGTTTAGATAATGTTGAGTTTCTTTTTAAGCCTTTCCCGGGTTCTGCGTATTTGCCAATGGGCAGTAGTGCTTCTGGCGGCGAGTTGAGTAGACTTATGCTTGCTATGGAACTTGTAGCTGCTAGGTTTAAGCATGACGATAATCATTCCATGACTTTTATTTTTGATGAGGTTGACGCTGGCGTAGGCGGTGTTGCTGCAGTTGAATTAGGCAAGAGATTAGCTCAGCTTGCTAAAAGTGCTCAGGTGATTGTTGTAACGCATTTAGCTCAAGTTGCTTCTTTTGCGGATGCTCAGTTTGTTGTTAGTAAGAAAATCACTGATGTTTCTAATACTTCTCAAGATGTGCTAGATAGTGTATTGGAATCTGATTTAGATTCTTCATTAATTGCAGATACTACTGTTAGCAAATTAGATGATACTGAAAGAGAACAAGAAATTTCTAGGATGCTTTCTGGAAGTCAATCTCAAGCATCTTTGGAGCATGCTAAAGAGCTTCTGGATACTAGCAGAAAGTTTGTTGATGGAATTTAATAAAAGTAATCTTCCTATTCGCGCTGCAATATTCGATTTTGATGGAACTTTGATTGATTCTTTGCATGTTTGGGATGATATTGACAATGAAAGCTTTGCTAAAAGGGGTATTAGCGTTCCGGAAGATTTTGCTAGAGTTACAGCTACTATGACTCCTAAGCAAGTTGCTGATTATGTTATTGAACGTTTTGGTTTTGAAGATTCTCCAGAAGATTTGATGCAGGAATGGTCTGCAATGGCGTTTGACGCGTATGCTAATCGTTTGCAGCTTAGAAAAGGTGCTAAAAGCTATATTGAGAATTTGGATAGCAAAGGTATCAATCTAGTTCTTGTCACTACTCTTTCTAAATCTTTGTGTGAACCTTCGTTGAAGCGCACTGGAATATTTAAATATTTCAATACTATGTTTTTTGGTGAAGATTTAGATATTGTTGGTAAAAACAGTTCGAAGTTTTACATAGATTTAGCGCGTGAAATTGGTGTTAATCCGGTTGATTGTATTGTTTTTGAGGATTCTTTTAAAGCTTTATATTCAGCTCAACAAGCTGGTATGCGAACGTGCGCATTATTAGATGATGTTAAAAGCGATTTTAAAGAAGATTCTTTATTGTCAAACTGTTTAGCAGTGTTTTCTGATTTTTATGACGCGCCCAAAATATAACAAATAGTTTAAGCTGCAATGCAGTTGAGTGGTGAGGTTTCACATACCCCGGGTTTTGTCATGTGCATAAATGCACACGGATGGCCATCCATCTCGATTTGACGTTGCCGCCAAACTCTAGCAGTCTACCCGAAGACTTGGGCGAGCAGCCCTTAATGCCTTCTGCTTGACCTTGCTCCCAATGAGGCTTGCCATGCGACTAACTGTTACCAGAAGTCCGGTGGTCTCTTACACCGCCATTTCACCCTTACCTAAACGCACTTAAAAAACGATTAGGCGGTTTATTTTCTGTTGCGCTATCTCTCAGGTCACCCTGGGCGGACGTTATCCGCCATTGTGCTCTATGGAGCCCGGAAGTTCCTCAGTCACTCCGAATGAACATTGCGACCGCGGCCATCGTGAAACCTCAACCTTCCTGAGTATAGCAGACTTAGTTAGAATCGTAAAAAATTATTTTTTGTAGTTATTTTTTAGCAATTGCTATCAATAGGAATTCCTTTACTATCAATATGTATTTCTTAGCAAATTCAATAGGCGTCCCTTAGTAAATGTAATAATCTTTTATTTTTATAAAACGCGCTAGTTTGTTAAGAAGAAACCTTATATAATGAATATATCGATGGCATCGTGGCTATCGATGTGCATACAGACCGAGTATAGTGCTCGGGTTATTTTAAGGAGGTTCGCATGGAAATCGTCATTACCGGACGTCATACGCAGATTAAGCCAAAGTTTCGTGACGTTGTGGAAAGCAAGATGAGTCGTGTGACCGCCATTGCCCCGGATGCACAGCGCGTACAAATTGTTGTTTCGCATGAAGGTAATCCAAGGCAGGCAGATACGGCAAAACGAGTAGAAATTACCGTTATTGCAGGAAGTACAGTTATTCGCGCTGAAGCAGCGAGTACAGACCAATACAGCGCATTAGATATGGCTTTAGATAAGCTTACGTTGCGTTTACGTCGTACTCGTGATCGTCGCAAGGATCATCGTCGCGGATATGCTCAGATGACTCCGGTTGATTTGGGTGTGGCTGATGTTCCAGTTGAAGAAGTTGAAGAAGAACCAGATGAAGAAGAAGAAACCAATAGTGCTGATGCAGCTGTTGCTTCGGATCTTGGTCCTGGTGAATCGGTTGAAGTCAGTGTAGGAAGCACTCCTATTGTGATTCGTCGCAAGCTGCATATTGCTGAGCCAATGAGTATTGATGAAGCATTGTATGAGATGGAACTTATTGGCCATGATTTCTTCCTGTTTGTTAATAAAGAAACTATGCGTCCATCGGTTGTATATCGTAGGCATGGTTGGAGCTATGGCGTATTTGAGATTGATACTCCAGAAAATGTAAAGAAGTGATGCATAGGTAGGTTTCAGATAGAAAAGTTCTACAATAATTGTATATAAAATATACATGTGTAATGCCCGCTAGGTTTAATCTTAGTGGGCATTATGCATGAGAAAAGAAGTAATAAATATTTGTTATCTAAAATATTTGTGTTTATATGTGTCTTTTATGTATATTGCGTATTTTATGTCTATATTCATGCTGATATTTTTAAGTAAAAGTATTGTTATATTTAAATAACAACGCGCTATATTCAAAAAATCCCAGCTGTCGCGTAATATGGGCACAGTTTCGTCTGTGCCGTCTAGGCCGTCGGTGCAGACATGACCTAAGGGAGTGAAACGTGGTAGATATCGTCGACAAAGCCTTGCGAATGGGCGAAGGCCGTCAGTTGAAACGCCTTGAAAACGTAGCCAAGGCTGTGAATGCGTTAGAAGAAACTATTTCTGCGCTTTCCGATGAAGAATTGAAGGGTCAAACAGCCAAGTTCAAGCAGCGTTTAGACAACGGTGAATCTCTTGATAAGCTTATGCCTGAAGCTTTCGCTACTGTGCGAGAAGTCTCTAAGCGCACTCTCGGTCAGCGTCACTTTGATGTGCAGCTTATGGGTGGTGCTGCATTGCATTGGGGCAATATTGCAGAAATGAAAACAGGTGAAGGTAAAACTTTGGTTGCTACCTTGCCTAGCTATTTGAATGCTTTGGAAGGCAAAGGTGTACACGTTGTCACCGTTAATGATTACCTTGCAAGCTATCAGAGTGAATTGATGGGTCGAATTTATCGATTCCTTGGCATGAGCGTTGGCTGCATTATTACAGATCAGCAGCCACCAGAGCGTCGTAAGCAGTACAATGCTGATATTACTTACGGTACGAATAACGAGTTCGGCTTCGATTATTTGCGCGATAACATGGCGTGGGAGAAGAGTGAGCTTGTACAGCGTGGACACCATTACGCGATAGTCGATGAGGTTGATTCTATTCTTATCGATGAGGCTCGTACTCCATTGATTATTTCTGGTCCTGCAGAAGGAGATGTGACTCGCTGGTATCGTGAGTTTGCAAAGCTTGTTCTGAAGTTAGATCGTGATAAAGATTACGAGGTTGACGAAAAGAAGAAGACTGCTGGTATTCTCGATTCTGGTATCGCTAAGATTGAAGATTATTTGGGTATTGATAATCTTTATGAGCCAAGCAATACAGCACTTGTTGGTTACTTGAATAATGCTTTGAAGGCTAAGGATTTGTTCTTACGTGACCGCGATTATGTTGTTACAAACGGTGAAGTTTTGATTGTTGATGAGCATACTGGTCGTGTGCTTCCTGGTCGTCGTTACAGCGATGGTTTGCATCAGGCAATCGAAGCTAAGGAAAACGTTGAAGTTAAGGCTGAAAATCAGACTTTTGCAACTATTACTTTGCAGAATTATTTCCGCATGTATGACAAGCTTGCTGGTATGACTGGTACTGCAGAAACTGAAGCTGCAGAATTTATGGGTACTTATAAGCTTGGTGTTCTTCCAATTCCTTCTAATCGTCCAGTTATTCGTATGGATAAGGATGATTTGATCTTCCGCACTAAGAAGGAAAAGCTTGCTGCAATAATTCGCGATGTTGCAATGAGACATGCTAAAGGTCAGCCTGTTCTTCTCGGTACTGCATCTGTTGAATCTTCAGAAATTGTTTCTTCTTTGCTTGATGTTGCTCGTATTCCTCATCAGGTGTTGAATGCTAAGCAGAATGCAAGGGAAGCTGCTGTTGTTGCTGTTGCAGGCCGTAAGGGTGCTGTTACTGTTGCTACTAACATGGCAGGCCGTGGTACTGATATTATGCTTGGCGGTAACGTTGAGTTCTTGGCTGATGCAAAGTTGAAGGCTGATGGATATTCTCCAGACGATACTCCTGAAGAGTACGAGAAGCGTTGGCCTGGTGTTTTGGCTGAAGTTAAAGAGCAAGTTAAAGACGAGCATGAAGAAGTCAAGAAGCTTGGCGGCTTGTATGTTCTTGGCACTGAGCGTCACGAATCTCGTCGTATTGATAATCAGCTTCGAGGCCGTTCTGGTCGTCAGGGCGATCCTGGTGAATCTCGCTTCTACTTGAGCTTGGAAGATGATTTGATGCGCTTGTTTAACACTCAGCTTGTAGCTCGTGTTATGTCTAAGGGATTGCCTGAGGGTGAACCAATCGAATCCAAGTATGTTTCTAACGGCGTTCGTACAGCTCAAAAGTCTGTTGAAGCTAGAAACTTTGAAATGCGTAAGAATGTTTTGAAGTACGATGACGTTATGAATAAGCAGCGTACTGTTATTTATTCTGAGCGCCAGATGGTTCTTAGAGGCGAAGACATTCATAGCGATATTTTGAAGTTCATTTCTGATACTGTTGAAAGCTATGTTCGTGGAGCTCAAAATCGTTCCGATAAGCCTAAGAATTGGGATTGGGATGGTTTGAAGAATGCTCTTGACCTTGTTATGCCTGTAACGCTTAATTGGGATGAAGTGCGTGCAACAGTAGAAAAGCTTAAGGGCGAAAAAGCTACTAAGGCTTTGTGCGATCTTATTGTTGAAAACTCTAAGAATTCATATAGTCTTTTCGAAGATCGTTTAGGTGAAGATAATATTCGTCAGCTTGAACGTCGCGTTGTACTTGCTGTTTTGGATCGCAAGTGGCGTGAACATCTTTATGAGATGGATTATTTGAAGGATGGTATTGGTCTTCGTGGTATGGGTCAGCGTGATCCTCTGGTTGAATACCAGCGTGAAGGCTACCAGATGTACAATTCCATGATTGAAGCCATTAAGGAAGAGTCAATTCAGCTTCTATTCCACATTGATATTGATCAGATTGCTTCTACAGAAGAAGTTGAATCAGATAGTGATGTAGATAACGATGTTGCTGAAGCTTCTGCTGAAATAGATTCCGAAGAAAACTCCGCTATCGTAGGACCTGCTCCTTTGAGCCATGCTGAAGGTGAAGTCCCAGCAAGTATGCGTCCAAAGGCAGAAGAGTGGAAGACTCCGTGGGCTGATGGCCGCACATTCCCAGGCACAGGCAAGAACGATGAGTGCCCATGCGGTTCTGGTCGTAAGTACAAGTTGTGCCATGGTCAAAACGAAGTTGAAGAATAATAATAATTTATAAAAATAAGTAAAGACCGGCTGTTTTCAGCTGGTCTTTACTTTTTCTAATCTAATGGATGTTTATCCGTTTAAAGTGCCATATTGCGCGATATAAGCACTATCTAAACCCTAGCGCCTTTTCCGTAATCGCTATATTCGTTATTTTCGTTATGTGAATCTTTTCGTATCATCAATAATCCGAATCCGCCAATTATTATTAAAACTATGCTTATCGATCCTGCTATATAAGCAATAATCGGTATAAATGCGCTTGTAATAATGCCTGCTATACCAACTAATAGCATGATCCACAAAATTACGATTGATAAGCGAATGTTATTAAAACGCGGATTTGGCGGTACAAAATCATCTCCGTACTTATCCATAGTGCTATCGACGTCTAACCAGCTAGAGCGAATATTATCTCTTGGTCCATGCGATAAAAATTCTTCTTGTTCGCGTCTTAAATTTTTTTGTGCATTTTTGCGAGCCTGTTCTTCTTGTTCTTTAATTTCTTTAATATTGCGTTTTTCTTCTCGCTTGACATATTTTTCGAAGTTTTTTGCGTTTTTAGATTTTTCTATATCTTTAAAATCTTCAGCGTGTTCAGACAAGAAATTCGACCAATCATCTTGCAAGTCGTGTGAATTGTTATCTTTTCCACTATTGTTTCCCAGGCGAGGGGAGTTGGTATCCTTAGATGATGTCATGAGTTATACTGTAGCAAGTCTGCTTGATAGCGTGTTAAACAAGTTCTTAATATCTTGCGTGCGCGCAGAAAGGTTTTAGCATGCTTTATTGGTTTTTCGTAAAGGGGTTGGGTTTCATAGCTCGTATGAGGATTCATCCGAGTGTTAAAGGTGTAGAGAACATACCTAAAAAAGGTGGAGCGATTATTGCAGCTAATCATTTAGCTGTTATCGATGACGCGTTACTGCCATTAACTTGCCCAAGAATGATTCATTTTATGGGGAAAGCTGAATATTTCGAAGGCAAAGGTTTTAAAGGTCGCTTTAAAAAGTGGTGGTTTACTTCTGTAGGCGTATTTCCTGTTGATCGTTCTGGAGGTTCAAAATCTCTTGGCGCTTTGAATCATGCTAGAGAGATTATTGAAAAAGGCCATCTTTTTGGAATTCATATTGAAGGAACTAGAAGTCCTGATGGAAGATTATACAAGGGACATACCGGTGCAGCTCGTTTAGCTTTAGAAACAGGTTGCCCTATAATTCCAGTGGCAATTATTGGTACTCGCGACTTGCAGCCTAAAGGACAAGTTATTCCTTCAAAAGGCAAGACTTGTGCTATTTATGGTAAGCCAATTATTGTTGAGCCTGTAAAAAGTAGTGAAGAAATAACGCGCGAGCGCTTGCGTGAAGTTACAGATAGTATCACTAGAGCAATTCAAGCTATGAGCGGTCAAGAATATGTTGATGAGTACGCTCAAGTTGTTAAGAAGCGCATGAAAGAAGCTCAGCAGGCTGAAGATAATCTTTCCGAGCAAGCTAAATAGTTTGAGCAGTCATGCGTAGCAAAGGCTGTAAAAGCGTAGAAATCTGATTAATCTAGGTATTCTTGCTTTCGTGAATGAAAAAGCGTTACAGACTGTAAATCTCTGTAACGCTTTCTTGTAAGCTTTTCTGTAAGCTTTTCTGTAAGCTTTAAGAGTCTTACTGTAAGCTTTCTTGTAAGACTATGTAAGACTCTGTAAGACTCACACAACTGTAAGAGTAATAACAGTTGGATTCCCGTTGCTATCTTTCAGCGGTACTTCTTTTCCAGGAGCAGCAGATTGCAATCTTACAACATGTGTGTAGTCACCTAAAGGCGCTGAAATCCTGATTTTTAGTCCTAGGCCTTCAAGTATCTTACGAGCTTCATTAGTGTTCTTTCCGCGAACATCAGGCATTGTTATTGTCTTAGGTCCTTTAGAAACAACAATAGAAATTTTATCTCCCCAATGAAGTTGTGCGCCTTTATCTTTAGATGCGCTAATAACGTTTCCTTTGTCAACAGTATCGCTATATTCTTCTTTATAATCTGCTTTAAGCTTTAAATCATCTAAAGTTTGCTGTATATCAGTCTTAGGTTTATTAACTATATCAGGCATTTCTACAGGCATAGGACCGCGAGAAATAACTACAGTTACAGGCTTATTATGATCCATTGTTGTTCCAGGATCAGGAGTTATTTCAATAATCTTTCCTTGAGGAACTTCCAAAGAATACATATCTAGAGAAGCGCGATGCAAAATATCTGTAAAACCTGCTTTTCGCAATGCTTCAATAGGGTCAGTTCCTTCTTCTTTAGACATAGTCATGATGTCAATAGGAATCGTAGATTGACGTATACCTCTAGAAACAACAACTTTTAGCATATCGTTGTTATGCTTTCCAACATGACCGCCGACAATATCTGGGGTAGTAGAAATCACATATCCAGAGTCAATGTCATCGCTATAAGCTAAATCCATGCTATAAGGAATGCCGGAAGATTTAAGTAATTTCTCGTAATTTTTCCACTGAACATTAGTAATCTTACAAGCTTTTGTGCGCGAGCATTGCAAATCATTAGGCTTTGGTAAAGACCAATAACTGTTAGGACCGTAGAAGTATAACAATCCTCCTATAACGCAAACGCATATAGCAGCCGCAGCTGAACTTGAAATAATGATAATCTTCTTTTTGTGAGACTTTTCTTTCTGTTTTTCTTCGCTATTGATGGATTCATTAAGAATTTTTGCTTTTTGCAAAGAGATTGTTGGAAGATTGTTGTCGTTAAAGGCTTCCAATGGATCGTTTTGGGAAGTTTTAAATGTCTTACCGTAAGCTAAATTATCTGATTTTGTATTCGATAATGGTATTGCTTGAGTTTCTGCTGAATTATCTGTGTTCCCGTTAGGAACAGCATCGGTATTGATAAAATCAGTATTTTGCTTTAACTCAGCAGTTTTGATGTCTGATTTGTAGTCGGATTTGATGTCGGAATTGTCCTCGGCTTTATTGCTGGCCTCAATATTGGAATTGCTGTCGCCGGCTTTGCTGTCGCCGGCTTTGCTGTTGATTTTATCGGCCAAATTTGCAATTTTATTGCTGTCTATATCATCATAAGACTTGTTTAATTCAGTAGGAGCAAGCCTATATACAAAGTCTTGAGGATTAAGCTTTTTAACTAATTCTTTTAATTGCAACAATGCTTCTGAAGCGTCGCTAGGCCTCAAATTCATATCTCTAGACGTAAGTGTTTCTAAGAATTTTGCTACGTCAGCATTTATTTCATGGCAAACAGTGGAAATAGAAGGCGTATCTTCATGCACATGCTTGAAAACTAAAGTTACAGGATTATCAGCTGTGAACGGAACTCTGCCAGCTAGCATTTCCCACGCCATTGTTCCGGCTGAATATAAATCGCCTTGAGGAGTTGCAATATTATTTTCAATCATCTCTGGAGCCAAATAAGCTGCCGTTCCAAGTAGTAATCCAGTAGAAGATAAAGTTGCTTGAGAAATAGCTTTCGCTAAGCCGAAATCTGTTATTTGCACGTGGCCGCGATCGTTAATAAGTATATTTTCTGGTTTAATATCTCTGTGAACAACTCCGGCAAGATGAGCTGAAGCTAATCCATCAAGAGTTTCAGCTAATACGCGCAAAGTATCTTTTACTGTAAAAGTGCCATGCATATTCATTTCATAACGCAAATTAACGCCATGAACATATTCCATAACTAAATAATCAAGACCCTCGTATTCGCCAGTATCATAAACTTGTACAATATGAGGATTTGCTATTGAGGCAGCAGATGTGGCTTCGCGCCTGAATCTAGCAATAAATTGTTCTCTATGAACGCCTTGTGCCAATTGCGTATGCATTATTTTAATGGCAACAGGTCTACCAAGTCTTTCATCTTGAGCTTGATAAACTGTAGCCATTCCGCCTTCAGCTATTTTCTGTACTAGACGGTATCTGTTCTCAATGTACATGCCAGGTTCTGCTTGTGTAGCTTCACTCATTATTGCAAATCCTTATACGCAAACGCTATTCACTATTTACGAGTGTACAGGCAAGTGGGTAGAGAAATAAAGATATAGCGCATTTTTATTGCTTTTTTACAATAAAAACACGCTATATATTCTACTTTTCTTAAGTTTTTACTTTCTCCACTGCTCAGGGATGAAGCGATTCATAATCTGGCGCATAATATCTTTGCCGCACTCATTCAAATCGCTATTGTCAAGAGCTTCTTGAGATTTATTCCAAAGATCCTTAATTCGCTCTTTAGACTTATCAATAGCACCACTTGTATGCAAGATCGAGATAACTTTCTTGACGTCTTCATCGTCGCGAGTTTTCTTAGTATAAGCTTCTTGCAAATACTTGCGATCAGATTCGTTGCTAGTCTGCAAAGCGTCTGCAAGAAGTGTAGCGCGCTTACCTTCGCGAATATCACCACCAACTGGTTTTCCAGTATGCTTAGGATCTGAAACAACGTCTAACAAATCATCTGCCAACTGGAATGCAATTCCCAAAGGCTCTCCAACGCTATAAGCAAAATCATGTGCTTGCTCAACTGTAAATCCTGCAGCAAGAAGTCCTAAGTGCATTGGAGCAACAGTTGTATAGCTTGCGGTCTTCCAACGGAACACGTTAACAGAAGAGTCAGCGAGTGTCTTAGGATCACTCAAATCCATCATTTCGATTGAAAGATCTAATACCTGGCCTAAGCAAACATTTCTTTGAGTATCGGCAAACGTTGCGAGAAGCTCTTGAGTATTACTAAGATTATTCGCGCTGTTTCGAGCTATATCGAAACTTTCAGAAGCTAATAAATCGCCGAGCATAAGGCCTAAGCCTGTGCCTATTTGCTGGCTGTCATAAACGTTCGTAAGAGCGTAGTAAGCACTTGGCTTGCCTCGTCTTAATGACGATTCGTCAATAATATCGTCGTGGATAAGTGCAGCTGTTTGGAAAACTTCAATAGCGCACGCCATGTCAATCATTGACATTCGTTTAGGATCGTCTAAAGAAGGTTCAAAATCTAAGTTTTGCGCGTTGGATTTAGTTGCTAGCACAGCATCGTAAGAGCATAGCGCCAACAATGCGCGTAGACGCTTGCCTCCTTCGCTAGACGTGAAAGCTTGGTCTATCACTGTTTGCATGGTGTCTTTGCACGCTGAACGAAGGTTTTTGCATGCCGGAGACTCGAATTGCTGCTCTATAAGAACACCAATACGACTTTCTATTTGCTTAAGTTCCGCATCAATATCCATAATATGAAGTTATCCACAGGGTTTAGACATTATCCTACGTGCGTGTACAAATTTTATACTTTACATTTAAGTTTTTTGTTTTAATTTTTGTTTTAATTTTTGTTTTTGTTTTGGTTCTATTTTGTTTTTGAACTTCTGACCACAATGATGATTTTTTATTGCTAATTAAAAATTTTGTTGGGAAACTTTTTAACTAAAGCTTGATTATGCTTTTAAAAAAATAATCATTGGCTAAAACATAAAACATAAAAACATAAAACGTAAAAACGTAAAACATGGGGATGTTTAGGGGGAATTATGACTGTTACAACTGGAATTATTATCGATAAATCTGATAGCCATATCTATACGTATGAATGTGTTGATCTGGACAATGAACCAATCAATGCAAAAGAATACGATAACTTAGATAGCAAGTCTTCTGACTATTATGATTTCATTAAAGAAAATTTGTCACATGTATTTCAACAGTCTTTCATATCTAAAAATAATTCCGAAAATTCACAGTGGATTAAAAATCTGCGCTTTCTTGTATCCGATAGAATAAATTCTTATCAAAGTCTAGTTAAAATGCGTGGAGAGTCAGAAGCAAATATTATTTGCGGAGAAAAGGCTTTAAGTAACTGGTATGAAATGTTTTCTTATGAGAAAGCTGGTATCGAAGAAAATTCTTCTGAAAATGAATGCGCTTCAAGTGAAAATATAGGATTGCGCGGAATTGATTTAATATATTTGCCATTAGTTATGACTAGCAATATAAATGTGCGTGATGCAATGCTTATCTCGATTTTAGATGATTATCACGAGTGGTATGAGTATAAGTCATTGTATTCTTTGGCTTTCGAACCTCATACAAAAGTAATGTCACAGCATCTTAGGGATTGTTTAGAAAGTAAATTTACTTATTACGATCATATCCCAGACATTCGCAGAGTGAATAATGCTATTGACGTTTTAACTTCTATGGCTTACATCATGAGTGATTATTCTGAATTAACAGCGCATATTTATGCATTGATTGCGTATCTGAGATGGTGGTTTAGCTTAGGAAAAGTCGAGCGTTATGTAAATCTTGCTTTAAATGCTTCCGAGGATTGTTCAATGGCGAGAATTGTTAAATCTGCATATGAAAACGGTGTTGAACCACAATGGCTGAAAAAGGATAAAATTCGCTGACTTATCAGGAATAGTTTAAAAATTAAGGAGCTAGATTGTCTTTAGAAGGTGGTTAACTAGCAAGACGCACAAAGTTGACATTGCCATAACTATGCCTTTATGTAATTTTTATGACAATGGTTGTATCAGGAGGAATAGTTGACGAGTGAAGAACTAGAAGCTGACGAACTTACCACTAAAGAAGATAAGCCAGCAAAAACTCGTAAGACTAGCGGTACTCATAAAAGCAGTACGCGTTCGTCTTCCGCAACGTCTAAATCTTCGAGTTCGCTTAAAAAAGATGATGAAATTAGTGATTTAGATGAAGATGAGAATGTTGATTTTAATGATGATTCTCACGATGAAGATGGACCTGATTCATTAGATTCTGTTAGCGATGATGACGTTGACATTGACGACGTTGACGATCATGATTTGAGTATGCAGCTGGATGATCTCGACGATATTCATCCTGAAGATATTGATGACGTTGACGTTGATGATGTAGACGACGTAGACGGTTTAGACGTTGATGACGACGTAGATGCTGACTTTGATGATTCAGATATCGACGATAATGAAGATTCAGAAGATAATGCAAAAGCTGAAGAGCCTGTTGTTCCGCAAGCTAAAGGTGCGTTTGTTGTACGCGATGATGATGACGACGATCCTTTAAATTCTGCTCCTGGTAATCCTAAGCGCCGCGTAATCGCTACTGGTGCTACAGCGGATCCTGTTAAGGATTATTTAAAGCAGATTGGTCGCGTGAGCTTGCTTAATGCTGAGCAGGAAGTTGATTTGTCAGAGCGTATTGAGGCTGGTTTGTATGCTCAGCATTTGCTTGATACGCAAATTGACCAAATGGAGTTCAAGCGTAAGCGCGAGCTTAAGTGGGCTGCAGCAGATGGTAAGAAAGCTAAAGATCATCTTCTTGAAGCAAACTTGCGTCTTGTGGTTTCTCTTGCAAAGCGTTATACCGGTCGAGGCATGCTTTTCCTTGATTTGATTCAGGAAGGTAACCTCGGTTTAATTCGTGCAGTAGAAAAGTTCGATTGGAAGAAGGGCTTTAAGTTCTCAACCTATGCTACTTGGTGGATTCGCCAGGCTATTACTCGTGCTATGGCAGATCAGGCTCGTACTATTCGAGTTCCAGTGCATATGGTGGAAGTTATTAATAAGCTTTCTAGAGTTCAGCGCCAGATGCTTCAAGATCTTGGTCGCGAACCTACGCCAGATGAGCTTGCACGCGAGCTCGATATGCCTGTTGAAAAGGTGCAAGAAGTACAGAAATATGGTCGTGAGCCAATTTCTTTGCACACTCCTTTGGGTGAAGATGGCGATTCTGAGTTTGGCGATTTAATTGAAGATACTGATGCAATCGCTCCATCGGATGCTGTAGCATTCTCACTTCTTCAGGAACAATTTAGACAAGTTCTTGAAACTTTGTCTCCTAGGGAAGCTGGCGTTATTAAAATGCGCTACGGTTTGGAAGATGGTCAGCCAAAGACTTTGGACGATATTGGTCGAGTATATGGTGTTACTCGTGAGCGTATTCGTCAGATTGAGTCTAAGACAATGTCTAAGTTGCGTCATCCTTCTAGATCGCAAACTTTGCGTGACTTCTTAGATCAGTGATTGAGTAGTGTTATATGCGAAGTGTCGTATTGTTACTTTTAGTGATAGTACGACACTTATTACTTAAGATAATCGGTTGTATATTTAATCCGTGCAAGGGGTAAAAGTGGTCTCTAATAAAGATCGAGAACAGTATGATGCCGACAGTCTGACTGTGCTTGAAGGCTTGGATGCTGTGCGAAAGCGCCCAGGTATGTATATTGGTACAACTGATAGCCAAGGTTTAATGCATTGCCTTTGGGAAATCATTGATAATGCTGTCGATGAAGCTTTAGCTGGTGCCTGCAATCATATTACTGTTACTCTTCACGACGATGGTTCTATTGAAGTTGCTGATAACGGCCGTGGTATTCCAGTAGATGTAGAGCCTAAAACAAAACTTACGGGTGTTGAAGTTGTTCTTACTAAGCTTCACGCTGGAGCTAAGTTTGGTAACGCTTCGTACAATGCTGCAGGTGGTTTGCATGGCGTTGGTTCTTCGGTTGTAAACGCTTTAAGCTTGCGATTGGATGTTGAAGTTGATCGTGATGGCAAAACACACCACATGGCTTTTCATCAGGGGCATCCTGGAGTTTATAGTGACGCAGATCCAATGCATCCGTCTCCAGCTTCTCCATTTAAGCGTACGCGTAAGAACAAGCCTACTGAGCTTGAGATTATTGGCACTGTTTCTCCAAAAACTACAGGTACTCGAGTTCGCTATTGGGCTGATCCTGAGATTTTTAATTCAACAGCTCGCTTTAGTTATGAGCAGCTTATTGCTCGCGTACGTCAAACAAGTTTCTTAGTTCCAGGCTTAAAAATTACTGTTATTGACGAGCATGTGCCTGAAGGCGAATCGGCAAATATTGAAGAAATTGATTTGCCGGAAGATACGGAAGGTACTGTTGTAGAAGGTGCTGTTGAAGAAGGTACTGTTGAAGAAAATAATCTTCTTGAAAATCAGTCTGATAATAGCGATTACTCTGCGTCCGAATTTGAAGAATTAGAATCTGATGGCTTAGAATCTGAAGAAACATTAGAAGATGAAGATGATTCTGAAGATGATTCTGAAGATGAGACTGAAGATGATACTGAAGAGGCTGAATCTGAAGAATCTGAATCTGAAGAATCAGTTGCGCAATCTGTTGCAAATGCTGAGTCTGCTAACTCAATGCAAAATAAGCATCATCCTCGAGTAGTTGAATTTTTGCATAATGGTGGCGTCAAAGATTTCGTTGATTTTCTTTCAAGAGGTGAAGCAGTATCAGATATTTGGCGTATTTCTGGCGAAGATACGTATGTAGAAGAAACGCAAGCTGTTGATTCTGCAGGAGATTTACACGCGCAGCAAGTAACTCGAAAATGCGGCGTTGATATTGCAATGCGCTGGGTGAACGGCTACGATTCAACTATTGTCAGTTTCGTGAACGTTGTTGAAACTCCTGGCGGAGGCATGCACGTAGACGGATTCTTGCAAGGATTGACTAAGCAAATTCGTAAAGCTGTTGAAGATAACGCTCGCAAGCTAAAAGTAAATCTTAAAGATTCGAATACAAAAATTGAACGCGATGATATTACAGCAGGCTTGGTTGCTGTTATAACTGTTCGCATTGCTGAACCTCAATTCCAAGGTCAAACTAAGGATGTTCTTGGAACCGCTCAAGTTAAGCCAATCGTTACTAAAATGACTGACGCTCAATTCGGAGAAATGATTTCCGGATCTAAGCGAGGATTCAAAGAGCAGTCTGCGCGAGTTTTAGAGAAAATCGTTTCCGAAATGCATGCGCGTATTCAAGCGCGTAAAACTAAGGAAGTTACTCGCAGAAAGAATGCGCTTGAGTCTGCTTCAATGCCGCCGAAACTTTCTGATTGCCAGCCTGGAAACGACGATGTTGCAGAACTTTTCATCGTCGAGGGTGATTCTGCACTTGGTACTGCAAAAGCTGCTCGAAATTCTGCTTTCCAAGCGCTTCTTCCGATTCGCGGTAAGATTTTGAACGTGCAAAAAGCAAGTCTTGCACAAATGCTTTCAAACAAAGAGTGCGCTGCGATTATTCAGGTTGTTGGAGCGGGATCGGGCGCAAGTTTTGATATTTCGCAAGCGCGTTATAACAAGATTG
The DNA here is from genome assembly GCF_049244095.1 of Gardnerella sp. KA00255. Taxonomy (NCBI): domain Bacteria; kingdom Bacillati; phylum Actinomycetota; class Actinomycetes; order Bifidobacteriales; family Bifidobacteriaceae; genus Gardnerella; species Gardnerella sp. KA00255. The sequence goes on along the minus strand of NZ_CP058374.1, from coordinate 315,591 downwards.
TTATGATGACCGATGCTGATGTTGACGGCGCGCACATTCGTATTTTGCTGCTAACGCTGTTCTATCGTTATATGCGTCCGCTTATTGAGCACGGTCATGTTTATGCTGCAGTGCCGCCTCTTCACAGAATTGCGCTCGCTGGAAAGCACAAGGGCGAGTACATTTATACTTACTCAGACGACGAATTGGCTGGAAAGCTTGATGATTTGCAAGCTAAGGGCATTGATTTTAACAGCGATATTCAGCGCTATAAGGGCTTGGGTGAGATGGATGCGGATCAGCTTGCAGACACCACTATGGATCCTAGAACCCGTATGCTTAGAAGGATTCGTATGGAAGATGCTCAGCAGGCGAGTGAAGTATTCGATTTGCTAATGGGCGATGATGTTCCTCCGCGTAAGCAGTTTATTGTTGATAATGCAGACGACTTCGATCGTTCCAAAATCGATACCTGATTTTGTTATATAAACGTTTTTGTTTATAGTGAAATAAATTATATTGAACGTGAATTACTCACGAGTATCGATTGTGTGTAAATTACTTACACAAAAATCCTCCTGTCTAGTGAATTACTGCAGGAGGATTTTTATGTAGATTAGTTATTTATTTAGTTAGTTAGCTAGTTAGTTACTGGCAAACATATCTTTCGCATATTGGCGAATGTCATCTGGATTTATCATATTGTACTTTTCTTTTATTTTCGTAAAGTATTTGCCAATCATATTTTTGCTGATTATTTTATCTGATGAATCATCAGTTTTTAGATTGCCGCGAGTAAGTATCCAAGGCTCCTCATGATGCGTAAATCGTTCAAGTTCTTTACCACTGTAGCAGCAAAGATTATCAATAACACTATCGCATACTGATTTTTCGGTAGTAGATAGTGTGGTTGTTAGTTCTGCTGTAAGTCGTGTGATGTCACTTTTTTGAGCGTATCTGTAATCATCTAATTTTCCTGATGATTTAATTCCTGATATTTCTGTTGTTGGCGAATCTATTGGATCAAAAGTGTAGTTTTTATAGCGCAAATAGACGTCTTTATACACAGGTCCATGAACCCATGCTTGACAATCATCGGTAAATATAAACGCTTTATAAAAAGCGAAATAAAAACCCTGAATGTAGTATAAGGACTTTTGCAAGGCTAGGGGAGTTATATCCTCACACTTTATAAGCAAGTATTGTATTACATTGTTTATTTTGTCACTCGACTTATTACTATCAAAGTTAATATTTGCAGAATTATTTTGTGATTCGTTTATTAGTTTTTGTGTTGCTTTATAACTTTTTTCGTAACTAATTGCAGATTTCAGATTATTCTTATTACTGATTAATAATTGCAAGTAATATTCCGGGTCGTTATAAATGCGTTGCAAAATGTCGGAATATTGTTTTGAAGGAATGTCTCCATCTGCAAACCTAGAAAACGTTTGTTCACCCCAACCGAGCAGTAGTGATAGTGGGCGCTTACCTATTGAGTATTTAGCAGGGATTTTCTTGATTTCGTCAAGCGGAATAATATTGTTTTCTTTACGATACTCGTCATACAATGCTCGAAGATTCGCGTCAATAATTTCTGGTACATATACGGCAGAACCGCATTCTTTGCAGTGTGCTTCTGTGCCAGTGTATGAATATTGTTTTCCTTTAATAGATGCAGTCATTGGAACGGATTTTGTTGAGTACTCAACATCATTCCTGCATTCTTCGCAAAATGTCTTATCTGTATTCATTTATTGAAGCTCATTTCTAAAATCTATTATTATAATTTACGATTTATTTTATGATACAAAAAATAAGTGTTTTTATCAAGAAAAATGCATCTATTGATGCATAAATGTTTTGTTTGGGCTTGAGTATCTTGTTATAAGTTTGTTTGTGAGTTTAGCCACATTTGTTATGTTATTATGATGCTATCTGTATAAGATATGTATATATACGTTGCTTAGCAATGTTATGAGACAGAGTGTGTGAGTTTTTATTAAATAATTTTTTATATTTTCTTAAAAAGAGGGAAAAATGAACAAGAGAACTGTGCTTGTATTGTCTACAACAATGATGAGTATTGCTACTGCAGCTTGCGCTTTCTGTGTAGCACAGACTGCGAATGCAGCTGAAAGTTTGGCGACTGCTGGCGTTAGTTCAACTGTAAATTCTTCTGCGACTTCTTCTAACGCAGGTTCTAATACTGTAACATCTAATACATTAACTTCTTCTAACGTAACTTCTAAAACAACCAATGGGGGGGGGTCTGCTTTCGATAGCAATTCTGTAAAACCTTCTGAAAATATCAATTCCTCCAATTCTAATGAAGCTGCAAAAATTACCGAAACTGCAAAAACTGATAATGATGTTGTTAAATCTTCTAAACTTGTAGACGCTACTGAAAATTTTGAAACTACTAAACTTACGCAAACTCTCATAGATGTAAGCAATAGTAATCTTTCAACAACTAATCGTGAAAATATAAACGTACCCGAATCTGCAGAATCTAGATCAGTATCAACTGATTCAACTACTACAAATGATGAATCTTTGACTTGGACTCGTGAGGATTTTAATATTACCAAGGATGGAAAGCAGATTGGATATAAGAAAGATGTTTATTATCCTGATAAGAAGCAAGCGGTAAATGAATATGTGTATGGACTTACTGCTAAAGGCAAGGAAAAACTTAAGAAAAATCATCATCTGGTAATTCCTGAAGGCATTGAAGTTATTCATGAATGTGCTTTCACTGGAAATACAACACAAGTCGGAGACAAGCACAAGTATATTGACGGCGAAACTTATATTGAAGGTGTAACACTTCCGCAGTCTCTTAAGATTATAGAATATGGCGCTTTCGCTTGGAATAAAATTAAAGGAACTGTTGTTATTCCAAAAAATGTGATTTCAATACATAATGGCGCTTTTTTAGCTAATGAAATTCAAAAAGTTGTGTTTGAAGGTGTAATTGATGGTAAGGGAAAAGAGCACGATACAGACTCTAATCCGTATTATCTTTCTGGAATTGGTACTGTTGCCTTCCAGGGTAATAAAATTACTGAAATTGATGTAAAAGATAATTTGGCTAAGTATCAATTATTCCCATCTAATAATCCACAGAAGGGTGATTCTGTATTTGATAATCAGAATCCTGGAACTTTCAATATTGAAGTAGGAGATGAATATAAAAGTCCTATTAAAATTACGAAAGAAGGTGTCAATCAGAGTATTGGTGTAGTGGGAGGGTTCAAAGAAAATGGTACTCCAGTACAGATTGAACATTCATCTTACTTTAAGAAGAATAAAGAAGGTAAATATATAGCAGTAAAAACTGGCACACTTGAAGGTCAGTGCATGTTTTACGATATTATCAACAAACAATTTAGGATAATTGGTATTTCGTACTTCACTTACAAAATCGTTCCTAAGGCTAAGATTTACACGGTTACATTCGTAAATGATACCAATCGAAACTATGCAAAGGTGCGGGTAGAAGAGAATAAATCCATAAACGACAAGAGTATTTTAAATCAGTTTATGCCGGATAATCCCTCTAAAACGGGTTATACATTTAGAGGTTGGAGCACGGACGAAACCGGTAAAGATAAAACCAAGGAATTTAGTGCTGCCACACCAGTAACAGGTGATATGACAGTTTATGCTATTTATGATTTGAATGCTGTTGTTTTAAATCAGGTTCCAACGCTTACTTTACAAGATAAAACGATTACTGAAGGCGAGCAGCTTGATTTAAAGACACTTGTTGTGTCTGCTCAGGATCCTGAAGATGGTGATATAACCAGTAAAGTAAAGCTAACAGATAATGGCGGTTTTGATAATACTAAAGTTGGCTCCTATAAGATTACGTTTAGTGTGACGGATAATGGTGGCGCTACTGCAACAGCATCTGCCACAGTAACAGTTACTAAACGGCCGACACCACCGACCCCACCAGAGCCAGAGCCAACACCGGTTCCTGAGCCTGAGCCAGCGCCAGCTCCTTCTCAACCGGATCAACCTGATCAACCGGAGCGACCGAAACAGCAAGAGCAGCTTGAAGCTAAGCATGCTGCTAAGCATCTTCCTCAAACCGGCTCAGATACAACGCCAATTCTCGCTTCCGCAATTGCCTCGCTTTTCGCTGGTATCGCCGGACTAGCTGAATCATTTGCTGCAAATCGCAAGCGCAGAAACTAGTTATAAATAGTTTGCAGTTATAAGTAAGAACCATAATGTGAAATATTTGGGGTTATAAGTCTTACAACTTATAACCCCATAAAAGAAAAAGAAGAATCCGACGCATCAGATCCTTCTAGGTTTAGTCCGAAGACGTCCACCGCAATTCAAATATAATGTTATCATACTAGCAAAATTCTGCAGCGAATTTTACTAGTTTTCCATAAAGCCCTTAAGCAATTTCATATTAGACTTATGCTGAGTTCCAAGTATCTTACTGCATATGTTTACAGGTAGTCTATGCCTCAAACGCTCTGTTTCACTATCATACTGTTCAACAAAATCCTTACTTATCTTCTCAGGTGCCCCATTTTACTAAAAAAATAAGTAATTGTTGAATAATTTAAGTTTTGCTGAGTTTGTTGAAACTTTATGCTTAATACACCAAGCAGAAGTATTATTTAGATTTTTTGATGTAGACTTGTGTTAGGTGTGTTAGGACTTGTTGTATACGCATTATCTAGTAGATGTATTTCTAATAATGTTTTTACAAAAGGAGGGGTTATGATTGATAATAAGCAAGCAGATTTTGATAGAGATAAGCTTGATTTTGCGATATTTTGTATTGAAAATGTTGCTAAGAAACTTAATCAAGACCCTCGCGATACGTATGATGCTTTGACTAAGAAAAGTAATATTCTTATGTCTTATATTGTTCCGTCATATGATGCTTTACATACTCAAGGCAAAGAGTATATTACAAACGATATTATTTCCTTCATGCGCGAAAAAGGTGTGAAAGTATGATTGTTTATCACGGTTCTTTTATGCCTGTTGAATTTCCGGATGTATTACATTCGCGTAAGAATGTTGATTTTGGTGCCGGATTTTACGTCACATCAATACGCAGTCAGGCTGATAATTGGGCGAAGAAATTTATTAGCAAAGGCAAAGATGCTTTTGTTTCTTCTTATAATTTTAACTATGATGCGCTCAGTAAATTATCTGTTCTTAAGTTTGATTCATATTCTGAAGAATGGCTTAATTTCATACTTAATGCTCGTTCTGGGAATGATACAAGTAGTTTTGACGTGGTAATTGGCGGTGTTGCGAACGATAAAGTTTATAACACTCTTGAATTGTTTTTTGATAATTTAATTACTAAAGCTGAAGCTTTGGGTAGGCTAAAATATGAGAAGCCTAATGATCAAATTTGTTTTAGAAATCAAAAATCTATTGATTTGTGTCTCACATACGTAAAAAGCGAGTGTGTAAATGGAGAAATTTTAGGGGAGTGATGGATTTTGAATGCGAATCCTGTTTTGTTGCAAATGAAGTATGCGAGAGTTGTAAGTCTTCTTGCTGAGCGTGCTGGGCTGAGCTATGAGCAGGCGCTTGACGTGTTTTACCATTCGGTTACTTACGATTTGATGCGTAATGGTATTTCGGATATGCATTGCATGAGTGATGAATATTTGGTACAAGATTTGCTTGAAGAAATGCATGAATCTTAATTATTCTGATACGTTTTTTAATTCATAATTTTGTATATACATTATATTGAATTATGGTATATTGGTTTGTGTGGTTGCATTCTTAGGATGAGATTGCAACTGTGTGATTTTTATTTTATAAGTTTTTAAGTTTGTTTATTTTATAAGAGGGAAAAATGAACAAGAGAACTGTGCTTGTATTGTCTACAACAATGATGAGTATTGCTACTGCGGCTTGTGCTTTTTGCGTTGCGCAGACTGCGAATGCGTCTGAGGTTTCTACTGTTACTGATGCTTCCACCGCAAAAATTATTACCCCCCCCCCCCAGTTGCAAATAGCAATTCTCAAGAAACCGATGCTTCTGGGAAGAATGGCATAAAGTCTTCTGAATCTTCTGAAAAAGGTAATGCAAAATCTGAAGAGAATGTGAAACCAAAGTCTGGTACAAATATTGATACGAAGTCTGATATAAAGACTGAATCCAAGCTTGAGACCAAGAGTAGTGTAAAGTCTGATGTCAAGCTTGATACAAATACTAATGTAAACACTGTCGTTAAGACTACTACTAAATCTAATGTAGATTCTGTTGCAAATACTGATACAAAAGATGAATCAAATATTGATTCAAAGTCTAAAGTTAATGAAGACTCAGTTTCTCCAACGATTTTTAATCAAGCGCTTTTTGCTAGTGGTAAGCCAGATCCTAATAAGACAAATCCTCAAATACAAACAACTGAGCTTAAGGTTAGCCTTGTATTTGAAACCATGAACAGTGATAATAAGAATGCATTGATTAATGGTAATAGCGATTTTGGTCAACTGAATTTTGTGAATTGGCCTGGTCCTAACTCAGACAAAATTGGAAAAGACGTTAAAGATGCGTTTTCAAAGATCCAGTTTCAGATAAAAGATTTAACTGATAACGAGATAGTAGCAACGACTGCTGGCACTTATAATCCTGATACTGCTACGAGCGCAACAAAAAGCTTGGGTAGTTATGATTCAAGCCATGAGTACGAAGTGTCAGTGGTAGGCAGAACAATTCCAAGCCCGTATTATGTGACGTATAATAATGTTTCCGCAGATGAAGGAAAAGAATTTCAAGGCGATATAAGTCATTTTAAATGGATTCCATCTAAAGGGTCGAATAAAACGTATCAGAATAAATTGTTCCGTATTAACGCCTTGGAAATTATTTATGCCAAGGATGAGTCTGTGGCAGACAAGTGCTTTTCGTATGAGCAGGCAAAAAATGCTGATGGAAGCTATCGATCTGATGGTAACTGGAATTTCAAGTATAATGATGACAATATTTTTGAGCGTATTCGTGTAAAAGACAACGCTATTCAATTCCCGAAAACTAATCCTACAAAAGCAGGTTACAAGTTTGTTGGTTGGCAGTTCTATGTTGCTAAAAAGAAAAACGGCAAACCATATACGTCGTATGACCGTATGTTTGATGACGATAAAAAGATTATTAAAAGTACAACTGTTGCGTATTCGGATTTTGGTACTAAGCCATTTATTGATTATCCATATTTATTTGCTGTAATTAGAGACAGCAAGGGCGTTAATACGTTTGGTAGTATGCTCGGTACACAATATTGCACTACAAATCACACTTTCGTTGTGTTCCCGAAGTGGGAAAAAGAAGCTGGTCATACAGTTACTTTTATGAATGAGGGCAGTGAGTATGCGAAAGTAAAAGTGCAAGCTGGTGAGTCTATTAGTGATCAGTCTATGCCTACTAAACCTTCGAAGTATGGGTATTCTTTTATGGGGTGGAATACTCAAGCTGATGGTACAGGTTCAGCGTTTCTCGCTGGCGCTAAAGTAGATAACGATATGACGGTGTATTCGATTTATAAGAATTATTCGCCAACGCTTACTTTGCAAGATAAAACGATTACTGAAGGCGAGCAGCTTGATCTAAAGACACTTGTTGTGTCTGCTCAGGATCCTGAAGATGGGGATATAACCAGTAAAGTAACGTTAACTGATAATGGTGGTTTTGATAATACTAAAGTTGGCTCCTATAAGATTACGTTTAGTGTAACGGATAATGGTAGCGCTACTGCAACAGCATCTGCCACAGTAACTGTTACTAAGAAGCCAACGCCACCGACCCCTCCGACACCACCAGAACCGGAACCAACACCGGTTCCTGAGCTTGATCATGAACTTGAGCCAGCGCCAGCGCCAGCTCCTGATCAACCGGAGCAACCGAAACAGCAAAAACATCCTGAAGCTAAGCACGCTGCCAAGTATCTTCCACAAACTGGCTCAACCACAACCACAGTTCTCGCTTCCGCAATTGCCTCGCTTTTTGCAGGTATAGCTGGCTTTGTTGAATCATTTGCTGCAAATCGCAAGCGCAGAAACTAGTTATAAGTGGTAAATAATACGTAGTTTTGATTGCTTACGTTTTGTTAATAATTAAGGCTTCTGTTTAATGTTTAATACACTAAGCAGAAGCCTTATTAAAGAAAAAATTTTTAATTTTTTCAATAGGTGCGAGCTTTTTCGCATCCACTTACAATACGTAAAAATAACATGTGTTTATGCTAAAACCAATACCTTAACTAAGCATCCGAACCATACTCAGGCTTTTTCAGTTCCATTTATCAGATAAAAGAAAATCACGAATATTCTTGTGCTTAATCCCATTTCGGCTCATATCAAACTCATCAAGAGAAACAACATATTTCGGGAAATTATCGCGAATAGCATCATACACTCCAAACTCACGACTAACCGTTTCCTCTGAAGCAAGCAAATAAGTGACCTGAACATACAGTTTTTCACCACGCTTACTGCATACAAAATCAATTTCCTTGTCACCCATTCTGCCAACAGTCACTTCATAACCTCGGCGAAGTAATTCCAAATACACAATATTTTCCAAAATAAGATTAATATCTCGCATATTGCCACCGAAGATAGCCTCGCGAATACCATGATCAGCAATATAGTACTTTTCATTAGAAGAAAGAACCTGCCTGCCCTGCAAATCCTCCCTTTTTACCTGATAGAATAAGTACGCATCGCAACAGTACTTTATATAGTTCAAAATCGTTTCTGGAGCGACAGTACGATGCTCGTTTTTCAAAAACTTTGCAAGAGACGTTGCAGAAAAAGTCGTTCCAACATTAGCAATCACGTAAGCAATGATTCGTTCAAGTAAATCAACATCACGAATTTTATTACGTTTTACAATATCCTTGAGCTGGACCGAATTAAACAAATCATGAAGATACTGCTTAGACGGAGCATCTACATAACGCAGATTTGCAAGGTAAGGCATGCCCCCAGCAAGCAAGTATTCTTGAAAACACTGCTGATTGGACGCATCGGGATTTACTGAATGATACAGCTCCATAAACTCCACAAAAGAGAAAGGATATATCACAAACTCCACATATCTACCACCCAAATAAGTCGCAAGCTCACCAGACAGCAACTTCGCATTCGACCCAGTAATGTAAATATCACAATCCAAAGAAACACGTAAAGAATTAACGCACTTTTCCCAATCTTTAACCTCCTGAATCTCATCGAAAAATAGGTAAACCTTCCCACCAATCTCTTTAGCACGTTTGACAATCTCATCGTTCAACGCTTGAGCAGTTAGAAGATGCGAATAGCACATATCTTCAAAGTTGATTGAAATAAACTGCGTCGAACTAACACCAGATTCTGTAAGCTCTTGCTGAATCAGCTTCAACATAACCGACTTTCCACATCGGCGTATACCAGTCATAACCTTAATCAAATCAGTTCCAATAAATGGACGAATACGGCTCATATACAGTTCGCGTTTAATCATAAAATTTCACCCTCATTCCTTAACCAATTACAGTCTATCACACTTATAAGTGAAATTTAATGACAAAATCGATAATTTATAAGTTATAACTGATAAAATAGCAAAATCGCATTTAACACCGCAAGAAACCAGCCTAAAGAAACCAATCATTAAACCTTTTAACGTTTAACTACGCTAAGCCCTGCTACACAAGGGCAAAAATGCACCCACCTATTAAGCTTTTGACATTAGGCAAACGCTTTCCACGTGATGCGCAACGGTATTTCGGATATGCATTGCATGAGTGATGAATATTTGGTACAAGATTTGCTTGAAGAAATGCATGAGTCTAAGAAGAAATGCATGAGTCTAAGAAGAAATGCATGAGTCTAAGGTTATAATGCAAAAATAATCTAAACTTAATATAAAAATGGTGCCTTCGTTATTAGAATGAAGGCACCATTTTTGTTATATTGCTAACCGCGATTTTTATTTTTAACTTTCTATCTAGCCAATATGTGCAATAGGGGAAACTAGCTCTGTTCCAGAAGCATCCCGTCGCATATCTGGTTTAGGTAATTCAACATTTGAGCCACCAGGAGTAACAGCATAAAGTGGATAATTTCCAACGTACGCGTGTAACAAAGTATTCTGTCCTTTCAAGAATCTTTGCGATCGTACTCCACCAGTTCCACGTCCCTTAGTTGGATACATTGCTAGTGGCGTTAGTTTAGCTGCTCCATTATCTGTGCCAGGCAGAGCATTTTCATCTCCTGCTGCTGTGAAAACAATAGTTCCGGATGCGCAGAATAATCCATTATCGCCTTCTTCATAGTTCCATGCAATATTATCTTTGGAAACTACTGAGAATGCTGATACGATACATCCATCTGCTAAACGAATGCCTGCCATTCCTGCAGCTGTTCTTCCTTGTGGTCGCACCTGTTTTGCTTCGAAAGTTAGTAATGAAGAATCCGAGCTAATAAAGACTAGACGGTCATCGTCGCGCGCAATAGCCGCATTAATTACACTATCTCCAGGCTTTAAATCAATAACGCTCCAAGAATCCATGGTAGTAGGGGAATCGCTATTCCAGCGTTTTACTACGCCGTCTTTTGTTCCCATAGCGATTGGTTCTGGTTTATCTGGATTAAGTGATAGCGCAGAAACAACGTTTTCTCCATCAACTGGGCTTGTGCTTTGAGTTGATGTTAATAATTCATTTGCTTTAACGCCGCTAGATAGATGCAGTGGTTCAGTTTGTAAATCTTCACCATTTACGTTCGAATTAAGTTGAGGCAAATCAGCTACATGCGCAAGAACAAGTCGGCCAGCTGAAGTAATCAGGGCGTATGTTGAGCGTGTTGTAGTTACAAACATATTGTGGCAAGGCGTATCGAAAATATTTCTAGAGCTTGTTTTCCACTTATTAAAAGTATCTATATTTGTTCTAGCTATTAATCCAGATGCGCTTAAGGCAACTGCGCACGGCTCATCGCTTAATTGCAATGCTGCGGCTGCGGCATTAGATTCTCCAGCAAGACGGGCTGCATTTGCTGCTGCAACATCTGCTTGGACGGAAGTTAACTTATTGGCTTCATGAACAGCTGCCATAGCGATATCTGCATCTGAACTTTTAGTATTTCGAGTTTGAACTGTGGTGAAACTTCCATCTTCTTGTTCGTCTAAAAGAATAGTTCTTCGTGGAGTGTCCCATTGTTTTACAGCGGAATCCATGTCTGCTATAACAACTCTATCAAGCTCAATATTAGAACTTAAAATCTTATTTAATTCATCGATTTTCTTTAGTAAATCGTCGCGTTCGGATTCAAGTTCTATGCGACTCATTTTTGTAAGTCTGCGCAAACGTAAATCGAGTATATATTGTGCTTGAATATCGTCTAAATCGAAAACTTTAATTAATTTAGTTTTAGCGCTATCAGCATCTTCTGAAGAACGAATTACTTGAATCACTTCATCGATATCGAGTAAAGCAAGCAGTAATCCATCAACTAAGTGCAAACGTTCTTGTGCTTTAGTTCTTCTAAATTCGCTACGTCTGCGAACTACTGTTCTGCGGTGAGAAATCCACACATCTAAAAGTTCACGCAATCCCATAGTATGCGGTCTTCCGTCCACTAAAGCCACATTATTAATCGTGAAGCTTTCTTGTAGTGGAGTGTGCTTAAAAAGTTGCGCAAGAACTGCGTTTGGATCAAATCCTGTTTTAATTTCTATTACTAAGCGAGTGCCATTATGGCGATCTGTTAAATCGATAGCTCCAGAAATTCCGTCAAGTTTATGAGCTTTAATTCCTTGAGAAATTCGCTCAAGTACTCGCTCAGGTCCTACCATAAATGGAAGTTCAGTTACAATAATCGCTTTTTTACGAGCGGTAATATTTTCAATATGTGTTTGTGATCTGGTAGTGAAAGCGCCTCTACCTGTTTCATATGCTTCGCGTATGCCAGATCTGCCAACGATAATTCCACCGTTTGGCCAATCCGGTCCTGGGATAAATTGCATTAAATCATCTAAAGTTGCGTCAGGATGCTTCATAACATACTTTGCAGCTGCAATTACTTCTCCTAAGTTGTGAGTTGCCATATTAGTGGCCATGCCAACTGCAATTCCAGAAGCTCCATTTACAAGTAAATTAGGTATTGCGGATGGAAGAACTGTTGGTTCTTTAAGCTTATTATCGTAGTTTGGTGCAAAATCAACTGTATCTTCGTTAATATCTGCATTCATACCTAAAGCTGCAGGTGCTAAACGCGCTTCTGTATAACGCGAAGCTGCAGGACCATCGTCTAAGGAGCCGAAGTTTCCGTGTCCATCAACTAGAGGGAGTCGCAAAGAGAATGGCTGAGCTAAACGAACCATTGCTTCATAAATTGCAGAATCGCCGTGAGGGTGCAATTTACCCATTACTTCGCCGACTACTCGAGCGGATTTCATATAAGCATGATCAGGGCTTAAATTCATATTGCCCATTTGATACACGATTCTTCTTTGAACTGGTTTCATGCCATCTCGTGCATCAGGTAAAGCGCGTGCGTAAATAACGGAATAAGCATATTCCAAGAACGACTTGCTCATTTCTTCATTTAGCGGCGTTTCAACAATATGCTCTTTAACTTTTCTTGGGTCAAAAGCAGGTGCTGTTGAATGACGGCGTGAAGGCATGATGTAACTCCTTGGAATGATTATACAAAGTATCATAATAGCAATTTATGTGCACAAGGTGTTGAAATAGTTTAATGTTTGATAAAACTTGTTACTGATTTTATTGATGTGATTGATGTTATTGATTAGTTAAACTTGTTATTCATTAGTTAAACTTGTGTGTTTTCTTCATAAAGTGGTTCAATGATATGTATGAGCGTTGAAATGCTGTCTTTGCAAGAGTTGCTGCGATTTGATGAAAAAGTTGGATATGGCGATTGGCAGTCGTCGTCTATTTATAATTTTGGCGGCGCTTTACATTTATCGTCTGTTCTTCCTGCAATTTGCGATGCGATTGGTGTTCCAGTAAGAACTGCTATTCATGAAGATTCTTCTTTTTTGCGAAAAGCTTTAAATATTCCATGTGCGCGTCAAGCAATTGTTGTGCTTGTTGACGGTTTAGGTTATTGGAATATTGTTAATAGAATTGGTCATGCTCCTTATCTTCGCTCGCTTATGAAAGAACCGTTAAATCAGCGTCCGATTTATTCGTGTTTGCCGAGTACAACAGTTGCAGCAATGAGTACTTTTGGAACCGGAACTTGCCCAGGTCTTACATGCATGACTGGATATACTCAAAAAAATCATGAAACGGGCGCTTTAGCTCAATTGATTCAATTTCGTGATGCCCCGAATCCAGAAGATTTGCAACGTCAGCCAACTATTTTTGAATTATTATCAGAGCAAGGTGTTCGCTCTGATAGTGTAAGTCTTCCTAAATTTGAAAATTCTCCTCTTACTATTGCTGCATTACGTGGAGCAAATTATATAACTGGTGGAACTCCGCGCGCACGCATTTTCGCTGCTGCTAAAACAACATTTGAACCTGGACTTACTTATATGTATTTGCGTGATACAGATAAGGTTGGCCATAATTACGGTTGTGATTCTGGAGAATGGATTGCTGCTTTTGAGCAAGTTGATGAGCAATTGCGATTATTGCGTAGACAGTGTGCTAGTGGAACTTTAATTATTATTACTGCTGATCATGGAATGATTCAATCTGACGCTAATCAGCGCATTGACATAGCTAAGAATGCACAATTAATGAAAGGTGTTTCTTTAGTTGCTGGAGAGCCTAGATCTGTAATGCTTTACGCACAGGATGGTGTTAGCGCAGATGAGTTAGCTCAAAATTGGAGGAATGTTTTAGAAGATAAAGCATTAGTTAGAACTAAAGATCAAGCTATTTCAGATGGTGTTTTTGGTGAGGTTTGTGGTAGAGCTCGTGAAATTTTAGGTGATGTGATTGTTCAAGCTAAGAATCGCGTTACAATAGTTGATTCTCGAATGCAATCTGAAAAAGCTATGAGTTTGCCAAGTGTGCATGGATCTATGACGCGTCTTGAAATGGAAATACCTTGCTTAATTGATTTGGTCGATTGATTTTGTTAATCGACATTGTGATTAAGCAAGGTATTTAGATGTTTTATAGATAGCTTTCTAAAATCATACTTCTCTAAATAAAATCATCCTTCTCCAAATAAAATCTCATCCCAGCTAGGAACAGCAGATCTTCCGCTTTTTCTCTTATGCTCATTAGGACGTTGTTTTTCTTCGTTATCTAATTTTTCAGCCGCATTAGTGTTTTCAGCTGAAATCAGGGTAGAAGCATCTGAAAGATTCTGGCTTTTATTAGAATCATGCTTTTCGTTGTTTGTACTTGTACCTATTTCAGCTTTTTGAGAATTAGTGCGCTTATTGGAATGCTTTATTGTGCTATTTGAAGCTTCTTGTGCATTTATTTGTGAAGCTTCATAAGCTGATAATTTTGATATGTCATCTTTTTGCAGCAATAAATCCTCTTGAGAGTATCTAGAAGATTTAGAACTTTCTGCTATTTTCGAAGCACTTTCTGAAGCAGAATTAGTGTCAGAAATATTGGTGTTTGTAGCATTATCAGATTTATTTCCAACTTTAGCTGATGTATTGCTTCTGTTGGAACTATGATTTGCTTTCACATTCAGTTTGGAAGGTGCACTAACTTTTTCATTTCCGTTTGAAGAATTCTTTGACGCGGATGCGGATGATTTATTTACGTAATCCGCAAGAGTGTTTACTTCATTTTGATTGTTTAATTGTGAATCTTCACTGGAATCAAATTGATTTGCATCGTTAGAAACTGCTAATGAATTTGCGTTAGAGTTTTTATCGTTAAGTTCCCATTGAGAAATAGCGCGTTCAATTCTTGCTGAACGTATTGAATTTCCAGGAAGTTCACTATTTTCAAAAGGAAAAGCCGCATTTACATTATCTCGATAAGGAGTAGTGAATGAAGACTTATTTGTATTTACGTGAGCTGAAGATGCTATTTCTTCGCCAAGCAAAAGTCTAGAGGAAGGATTCATGCACGAAACAGTATTGTCATGCATATTCCAAGTCCATTCAGCTTTAATTGTTCGAGTAGCAGTGTTGAATTGAGCAACAATTCGCCATGGTTCAAGTCCTCTACGAGTGGCTTTCCATTTCACTGTTTCCATTCCAATGCGAGCTTTTGCTAGTGTTCGCTCGATTAAATCTGAAAGATTTCGCATATTACTTTGCTTAGGAGCTGGAACAGCTAAGAATTGCTCTATAGCGTATTGCTTTTCTGTTTCGACGCCAGCAGAGAATCTTCTAACCTGCGATTCGCTAATATGATAGCGTTGCGAGACATGAGCTGGGTCAATACCTGCTCGAATAAGGGCTTGAATTTGTGATATAGGAAGCGCACTAGATGTTGAGGTTCCTTCTTCGGATTTCTCACTACTTTTATCTTTAATGCGCTGTGATTCTGTTATGGCGTGCTTCAGCGTGTCGTCCATGAAAATTTTTAACGGCGTGTTTTCAAAAATAAAAATTAAATCGCCATTCTCATCCACATGATCGAAACTCGCCGTTTTTGGCGGATTTTCAAGCATTGTACACCACTTTCCTCGCTTCCAACAATACTATCTATATACTTTAGTCTATACTCTGCATTCTTTAACATTTTACATATATTTAAAAACGTGTATTCTGTGCGGGGTGGCATTCATGTATGCTATGCGCGTAGAAGCTTTAGAGAACGAAAGGACCATAATGGCACAAGATTATGATTCCCCTCGTAGTAAAGATGAGGATGAAGAGTCATTGCAAGCGTTAATCAAGGGTTCGCAGAACTCTTCTAATGAGATTGACGATGATGAGAATGCTATTGCTGAAGATTATGAGTTGCCTGGTGCAGATCTTAGTGGTGAAGATGCATCTGTGACAGTAATTCCTATGCAAGGTGATGAATTTATTTGCTCAGAATGCTTCTTGGTTAAGCATCGCAGTCAGCTTGCTGAGTCTTCTACTGAAAACCATCCTATTTGCAAGGAGTGCGCAGCTTAATGGCATATGATGAAACTTATAACGGACCAGAACAGTTAGAGGTGCTTATTAGTTATCTCGATAATGATTCTGAGCCGATGGAGCCTCTTCATTATGCTCATGCTTCGGATGCTGGTGCGGATTTGCGTACTACTCAAGATTTTGTTTTGAAACCTTTTGAGCGTGCGCTTGTTCCGACTGGAGTCGCGATTGCGTTACCTGCAGGATACGTTGCCCTTGTACACCCGCGTTCTGGTCTTGCAGTTAAGCAAGGAGTTACTGTTTTGAATGCTCCTGGAACTGTGGATGCTGGTTATCGCGGTGAGATTAAGGTTCCGCTTATTAATTTGGATCCTGAGCATACGGCTGAATTCCATAGAGGAGATCGTATAGCTCAATTAGTAATTCAAAGATACGTAAAGGCTGATTTTATTCCTGCTGAAAAACTTCCTTCTTCAGACCGGTCTGATAAAGGTTTTGGCTCAACAGGATTGCAATAAATAAATATGCTTATAAATCCGACTTGCTTGCGCTTGTCGGATTTGTCGTAAGTTTTACAATATTTACTGATATTTTTTGAATTTATTATCATTTGTTCAAAGAATATTCATATTTTTTATGTTATTCAACAATTTAGTTATCGGATTTTGTTGAAACATGTAGGATAGTGTTAAACGGGAGGTGATGTACGATGGGCGAATCGCAAGAAGAAATAAAGGGTGCTAATAAATTAGGTTGCGAAATTAGTAATGAACCTAATAACCCATTGTGCCCAATTTTACGAATGTGCCAATGGCATCATCCCGGTGAAAATATGGATATACTTCATCGTGCTTATAAGAGAGCAGTGAAGCAGCATACGGGTCAGCGTCGCAAATCAGGAGAGCCATATATTATTCACCCTCTTGCAGTGGCGCAAATTCTTGCAGATCTTGGCATGGGACCAGTAGTTGTTGCAGCAGGATTATTGCATGACACGGTTGAAGATACAGACTATACGCTAGAAGAGTGTAGGGCTGATTTTGGAGATACGGTAGCAGGTTTAGTTGATGGTGTTACCAAAATCTCGAATATGGAATATGGCGATAACGCTCAAGCTGAAACCATACGAAAAATGGTTGTAGCAATGAGCAGGGATGTGCGAGTTTTAGTTGTAAAGCTTGCAGACCGATTGCATAATGCTCGTACATGGAGGTACGTTAAAGCATCAAGCTCGCATAAAAAAGCTCGTGAAACTCTAGATGTTTATGCTCCTCTTGCAAATAGACTTGGTATGAACGCGATTAAAACAGAGCTTGAAGAATTAAGTTTTAAGGTTTTATATCCAAAAATTTACAATGAAATCGTTGTTTTAGTTGCTCGTAGGGCTGGTCAGCGTGAAGTTTATTTACGCCAGATTCTTGAAGAAATCAACGAAGATTTAGCTGAGCAGCATGTTAAAGCTTCTGTTAAAGGCCGTCCAAAAGATTATTTCTCGATTTATCAAAAGATGATTGTTCGAGGACATGATTTTGAAAATATATATGATCTTGTGGGCGTACGAATAATTGTTGATTCAATTCGAGATTGTTATGCTGCATTAGGTGCCGTGCATGCGCGCTGGAGCCCTGTTCCTGGGCGTTTTAAGGACTATATAGCAACGCCTAAGCTAAACATGTATCAAAGTTTGCATACTACTGTTGTAGGGCCTGGCGGAAAGCCTGTTGAAATTCAGATTCGTACATGGGATATGCACAGGCGTGCTGAATTTGGTATTGCTGCACACTGGAAGTATAAAGCTAATGGTCAGGCTGGTCGCGCTTTAAGTAAGCCAGACAATGATGATTTAAAGCGTGAAAAGGAAGATCGTAAAGAACTTAGCGAAGCAGATAATCTTAAGTGGATTCAGCAGCTTGCCGATTGGACTAGTGAAACACCTGATTCGGATGAGTTTTTAGGATCTTTAAAACAAGATTTAGGAGCATCAGAAGTATACGTCTTTACTCCTAAGGGGAGTATTGTTGCTCTTCCTCAAGACGCAACTCCAGTAGATTTTGCTTATTCTGTGCACACTGAAGTTGGTCATCGCATGATGGGCGCTCGCGTTAACGGCCGTCTTGTGCCTCTTGATACTAAGCTTGTTAATGGAGATACTGTTGAAGTCTTGACATCAAAGTCAGATACTGCTGGCCCATCTAGAGATTGGCTTAGCTTCGTAAAGTCTCCTCGTGCTCGTAATAAGATTCGTCAGTGGTTCAGCAAGGAACGTCGTTCTGAGGCCATTGAAGAGGGCAAGGATGAGCTAACTCGTGCTATGCGTAAGCGTAACTTGCCTATCTCTACTTTGATGACTCCGCAGGCTTTAATTGGCGTCGCAGATGAGTTGAATATTGCACCTAATGTTGAATCTGTTTATGCAGCTATTGGCGAAGGTCAAGTTTCAACACAGAATGTTATTTCTAGACTTGTTAAAGATGCTGGTGCAGATGAGGTTGATGAAGAGGTTGAGCAGGAAGCTTTGCCTTTAAGAAGACCTGAGCGAGCGCGTAAAACTAATGGCGCTCTTGGTGTATCAGTTAAAGGCGTTGGTGACGTTTGGGTTAAGCTTGCGCGTTGCTGTATGCCTGTTCCTGGAGACAATATAGTTGGTTTCATTACGCGTAATCAAGGCGTTTCTGTTCATAGAACTGATTGCCAGAATATGATTGGTTTGCAAAAAACTCAGTCTGAGCGTGTAATTCCTGTGCAATGGACAAGCGATAAAGGTTTGTTCATGGTTAAAGTTCAGGTTGAAGCTTTGGATCGTCAGCATCTTCTTTCAGATGTTACTAAAGTGCTTTCTGATCACGGAGTAAATATTATTTCCGGATCTATTGCTACTGGAGACGATAGAGTTGCTACAAGCCAATTTGCTTTTGAAATGGCAGATCCTCAGCATCTGAATACTTTGCTTGCCGCTATTCGCAAGATTGAAGGTGTTTTTGATGTTTACAGGATTACGGGCGCTAAAGATAGTGCTGAGCCAAGACTTAGAAAAATGGAACGCGATTAATTTAACGTTTACTTTTAACGTTTACTTTTAACGGTTACTTTTTTTAACGTTTATTTTTTGACATTTACTTTTAACGTTTACTTTAAAATTATTTAATAAAAAGCGAGTCTTTAGCATTTAATACTAAAGACTCGCTTTGAAATATCAGTAACTTTACTTCTCAGTATCAAAGACTTTAGTTAGGCATATTCTCAACGCAAATATACCTAACTAACATTTTTAAATATCAGATGCTTTGATACAGTGAAGATCCAGCTTCCTGAAACTTCTTACTCATTTCTTTCATGCCGTCTGCAATTGCTTGGCTACGGGCTTCTTCGACGAGCTGCTCTTGCTGAGCTGCTCCTCCGAAACGCTTACGAATATTCTGCGAAATAGCCATAGAGCAGAATTTTGGTCCGCACATGGAACAGAAGTGAGCCATTTTTGCTGGCTCTGCCGGAAGCGTTTCATCATGGAAAGCGATAGCGGTATCAGGATCGTAACTTAAATTAAACTGATCCAACCAGCGGAACTCAAAACGAGCCTTACTGATTGCGTTATCGCGATCCATAGCATGCGGATGATGCTTTGCAAGATCAGCCGCATGACAGGCAATCTTATATGCAATTACGCCTTGCTTAACGTCATCTTTATTTGGTAAGCCTAAGTGCTCCTTAGGAGTCACATAGCAAAGCATAGCTGTTCCGTAACGTGCGATTTCCACGCCGCCTATTGCTGAAGTAATGTGATCGTATCCTGGAGCTGTATCGGTTGTCAAAGGTCCAAGAGTATAGAATGGAGCATTTTGGCAAATTGCTTTCTCCATCTCGATATTCATACGGACAGTGTCGAATGGTACGTGTCCTGGGCCTTCAATCATCACCTGAACATCATGCTGCCATGCAATCTTGGTTAGCTCTCCAAGAGTCATCAATTCTGAAAGCTGAGCTGCATCGTTAGCATCAGCCAAGCTTCCTGGACGCAAGCCGTCACCCAAAGAGAACGCAACATCGTACTTGGCGAAAATCTCGCATAATTCTTCGAAGTGAGTGTATAAGAAGCTTTCCTGATGGTGTTGCAAGCACCATTCAGCCATAATGGAACCGCCTCGAGAAACAATACCAGTTACGCGATTTGCAGTAAGAGGCACGTAACGAAGAAGTACACCTGCGTGAATAGTCATGTAATCAACGCCCTGCTCGCACTGCTCAATAACAGTGTCGCGGAACAATTCCCAGCTGAGCTTAGAAGCGTCATCCTCAACCTTTTCCAAAGCTTGATACATTGGCACAGTGCCAATTGGAACAGGGGAGTTACGCAAAATCCATTCGCGAGTCGTGTGAATATCGTTACCGGTGGAAAGATCCATAACGGTATCCGCGCCCCACTTAGTAGCCCAGGTAAGCTTTTCTACTTCTTCGTCAATAGAAGATGTGACAGCAGAATTACCCATGTTCGCGTTGAGCTTAGTTAAGAAGCGAGAACCAATAATCATAGGTTCTGCTTCAGGGTGGTTGATATTGCAAGGAATTACTGCACGTCCAGCAGCAAGTTCAGAGCGAACAAGTTCTACATCGCAGTTTTCACGAGTAGCAACATATTGCATTTCTGGAGTGATAATTCCATGACGCGCGTACCACATTTGAGTAATAGGATGATCCACAGCCTTCATTGGCTTATGCATGCGTCCACGCCATTCTTTTGAAGCTTTACCACGCTTAATAGCACGTTTTCCATCATCCTGAAGATTACGTCTACGACCTTCGTATTCTTCTACGTCTCCACGATCCAAAATCCAATCAAGGCGAAGAGGAGCCAAGCCTTCCTTCGGATCGCACTTAGGTCCTTCTGTGTTGTAATCCTTAAATGGTGGGTTAGGACCAACGCCTGGAGTATCAGAAAGCTTAATTTCTGTATAAGGAACTTCCAAATCGTAAGAACCATACTTATATTCAAAATGAACTGGCGTAGTCTTACGAATATGAGCTTTGTCTCGTTGAGTGCATCCACGAGCAGCTATATCAACTCTTTGCTGTTTTGCTAATTTTGCAGCGTCTTTTGCTTCTTTAGCATTAATAAATGTTGGCTTCTTTTCTTGAGGCTTTTCAGAGTTCTCAGCATTTTCTGGAACGATTACACGCTTGGCATAACCGTGCTTTTCTTCTCCTCGAACAGCTTTCCAGCGCTCAATAAATTCGCTCATAGTTGATTCTGGTGTTTGCGAAGAATACAATGCTTCAGCTACGAACCATCCAGCAGCATTAGTGCGTGCAATCATATCTACATCATCAAGTTGAATTCTTCCGCCAACAAGAACAGGGAAATCACTTGCTTTACAAATAGTATTGATTTTTTCTTCATCAAGCGTTGTATGATTTGCTTCCAACTCGTAAGATGCAGTAGAGTTTTCGCATCCTTCTTCTGGATTATGCATTGCTGTTACGCAAATATAATCAATGCATCCATCTGGAAGTTCGTTAATAACTTTTACAAGGCTTTCTGTTTCTAATGACAAACCTATAACGGCATCTTCGCCTAACAAAGCACGAGCTTCTCTAGGTTCCATATCTCCTTGTGAAAGATGAATACCATCAACTTTAATGCCTTGATTTCTTGCTTGCCATGCTACGTCCACGCGTTCATCAATAACAAAAGTGACCGAGTCGCATTTGTTATTATCTTCGATTATTTGCGCGATATCACGAGCAACAGTTGTGAGTTCCTGGGCATTATCATTATTAGCATGAAGACGTATGAATGTTGCTCCAGCGCGTAAAGCGTCATCAACTACATCAGTGATAGGACGATTACAAGTTTTTGCATCTGCAATAAAGCAGGCGCTGAGGTTAAATTGATTACGCATAGACGCGTATGGATAATTCGAAGTCATACCTAAGTCGTTGCTCCCTACGTTGTATTAACTAACAGGTTCGAAGGGTTAAGTTTTATAAAAACTTATCTCAGCAATCTTCTTGAGAAAGCACCCCTGCAAAAATGTTGTGACTTCTATATTTTACACGAGTACGTGCATTTAATAAGCAAAAGGTATGTTGCGATAAAAGATTGCAATTAAAATAAAACTGTCTGAACGATTATTTCGCGCAGACAGTTTTATTAGTTTTAATATATTTGTATTTTTCAGCGTTCGTGATGATTAATTGAACGAGAAATAAAATCTCCCAAGCTTTGCACAATTTGTACGAGAATGATGCAAAGAATAACAGCTACTGTCATCACATCGTATTGATAACGCTGGTATCCGTATCGTATTGCAATATCTCCTAGTCCGCCTGCGCCAACTGTTCCAGCCATTGCAGAGAATCCAAAAAGCGTAATAAATGTAAGTGCAGCTCCGCGAATTAGCGAAGGTAAAGATTCCCATAATAATACTTTGCAAACAATTTGTAATTTGCTTGCGCCAAAGCTTTGTGCTGCTTCAATTAAGCTTCCGTCAACTTCAGCTAAAGATTGTTCAACAACTCTAGCAACGAATGGTGCAGCTGTAATTACCAGAGGAACAATAGCTCCAGGAACTCCAAGAGATGTTCCAACTATAAGACGAGTGAAAGGAATTATTGCAACTAGCAAAATAATAAAAGGCACTGAACGTACGATATTAACAATCCAGCCGAGAACTGTGTTAATTGGCGCGTTAGGACAAATACCTTTTTTGTTTGACGTAATTAGAAGTACGCCAATAGGAAGACCAATAATATACGCAAAAAGTGTTGCAACTGATGTCATTACAAGTGTGTCTTGCACGCCTTCAATAAGTAAGTCGCCGTAGTCATTAATAAATTGTGTAGCAGCTTCTAACATTGTTATTTCACCTCATTGTTAAGCGCGTTTTTAGGTGTGTTTGTTGCCTCATTTGTTGACGCGTTTGCAGACTTGTTTGTAGGTTTTGCTCGATGATTTTCCTGCTTTTCATCCGCAATAAGCGTGCGCAAAATATCGCTTTGTGGATTTGCAAAAAGCGTATCCGTGTCACCCAGTTCCACAATGCGCCCGCCATCAATCATTGCAACTCGATCGCAAATATTACGAGCTACAGCTAACGAATGCGTAATAATAACAAGCGTTACGTTAAGCTCACGGTTAATTTTGCTCAATAAGTTTAGAATCTGTGCAGTAGTTGTTGAATCAAGCGCGCTTGTTGCTTCGTCACAAAGCATTATTGAAGGATTATTAGCTAGCGCTCGCGCAATTGCCACGCGCTGCTGCTGTCCGCCTGAAAGTTGGCTAGGGTAGCGATTTGCAAAATCTTTTAAGCCTACTAAGTCAAGCAAATAGTTTGCGCGTTCTTCTCGTTTCGTTTTTGGAGTGTGGTTCAACTCTAATGGGAACGTTACGTTTCTTAATACTGTGCGCTGCTGGAAAAGGCTAAAATTCTGGAAAATCATGCCAATATTTGTGCGAACTTTTGCAAGTTCTTTATCTTTTACTTCTGTAATATCATTCCCGTCAATGATGATTTTTCCAGAGGTTGGTCGCTCAAGCAGATTCATGCAACGAACTAGCGAAGACTTTCCAGCACCAGAGGAACCAAGAATTCCGAATACTTCTCCCGATTCAATAGTGAGATTAATATCATGTAATGCTTCATTCGTTTCGCTACCTTTGCCGTAGCTTTTGTGAAGATGTTCAATCTGAATCATGCTTTTCCTTAACAGATTATTGTTCTCGGCGTGAAATATACCAGCGTTTCATATTACGTTACGCACAAGTTATTATCCAGCATCGTATTTATTTAACTGTATTTATTTAACTATATTTATTTATTAGTTAACACTATGACTAGCGCGCGCATTACGTATATTACACTCTTATAAAAATAATGCCGCAAGCGTACATGGATAATACACATTGCGGCATTATATGGCTACATTGTGAGTATTTTTTAGAAAACAGGAAGTACGGCACCCTTATAAGTTTTAGTAATATAATCGCGCACTTCGCTTGTCTTCAAAGCTTTAAGCAAGGCCTTGATTTTTTTAAACTTTTCAGAACCCTTCTTTACAACAATAATGTTTTCGTAAGTTTTAGCTGCAACGCCTCCAACTTTTTCTGAAGCAAGCGGGTCTTTAATTGGATTGAAACCAGCCTGAATAGCGTAGTTGCCGTTCATAGCAGCAAGGTCTACGTCCTTAATAGCAGTAGGAACTGTTGCTGCTTCAAGCTCTTTAAACTTCAAATTCTTAGGATTTTCAGTAATGTCTTTTGTAGTAGCGTTAATATCATTTGGATTCTTCAACTTAATCAATCCAGCGTCTTGCAAAAGAAGCAATGCGCGAGCCTCATTAGTAGGATCATTTGGAACTGCAACTGTTGCGCCATTTGCTAATGCTTTAATTGTCTTGGTTTTTCCTGGATACAATCCAAATGGCTCAAAATGAATTCCACCTACTGAAACAAGGTGAGTGCCTTTTTCCTTATTGAAATTATCAAGATAAGGCAGATGCTGATAATAGTTTGCGTCTACTTCGCCTTCTTCAGTAGCTGTGTTTGGCTGCACGTAGTCAGTAAATTCCTTTACTACTAACTTATAACCCTCTTTTTGCAAAATTGGCTTTACAGCTTTATTTAAGATTTCAGAATGAGGAGTAGGAGAAGCGGCAATTATAATAGTTTTATTATCTTCCTGAGCATTTTTACGTGAACCGCATCCGCCTAAAGTCAATCCGACGAGTGAAGTTAAAGTGATGACTGCTGCAATAATTTTCTTACTATTCATGCGTTTCTCCTTATATCTAAATCTTAGTTATTGCTTTTATTTTTTATTTTTTTTGTTGTTTTAAATTATTTTGCTTTTTAATTTTTTAATCTTTTTTAATTTTGCTTTTTAATTTGTTCTTTTATTCTTTTGTCTTCTGTTCCCGTCTTCACTTCTTAAGTTTTTTCTTATCTCTTGTTTCTCTGCAATTTTTCCCCTTCGCGAGTAACAAAATCTCAATATATGAGAGAAAATCATTTAACGCTACTGTTTTAATATTTGTATTACTTATGACCAGTTAGAAAACGTTGTAAATAAAGGATAACTAAAAAATATTAAGTGTATAAATTTTGCAATATTATTAGTGATTTTTATTTTTCGATTACACTTATAAGCATGAGTGTAATTCGTTTAGCATTAGCGCAGATTGATACTTGCGTAGGGAATATAGAATCAAACAGTGAAAAGATTTTGCAATACTGCAAAAATTCTAAGAAAAATAACGCGAGCATAGTCATATTTCCTGAAATGACTTTAACCGGATATCCTATTGAGGATCTTGCATTAAGGAATACTTTTCGTAAAGCTGCTAATAATGCTATATCTTCTCTTGCAAAGCGTTTATGCGAAGAAGAATTGTCCGATTTATACGTAGTAGTTGGAACTGTTGGTTTAGATGAATCCTCAGGTAAGCCACGAAATCGTCTAGTTGTATTACACGACGGGAAAGTTATTCTTCACTACGATAAACACTTCTTACCAAATTATGGAGTTTTTGACGAGTTCAGAATCTTTTCTTCTGGAAATGAATGCGAAATCCTACAAATTAATGATATGCGTATAGGTTTTGCTATTTGTGAAGATATTTGGCAAGACGGCGGTCCTGTAGCACAATTAGCGAAGAATAAAATTAACGTACTTGTAACTATGAATGGCTCTCCATATGAAGAAGGCAAAACTGATATCAGAGTCAGATTAGCAAAACAAAGAGCATCTGAAGTTAACGCTCCACTAGTGTACGTAAACCAAGTTGGTGGACAAGATGATTTAGTTTTCGATGGAGGAAGTTTCGTAGTTGACTCTGATGGTACTTTGCTAGAACGATCAGCAATGTTTAAAGAAGATATTTCATACATTGATATCGATTCTTCTGCATCTAAACAAAAAGTTTCAACTATTGAAAAAGAATTGGAACCAGACGAAGAAGTATATTGTGCTTGCGTACTTGGACTTCGTGACTACATGCGCAAAAACGGATTTAAAGGTGTTTGCTTAGGTCTTTCTGGAGGAATTGATTCTGCGCTAGTAGCAACAATGGCAGCAGACGCTTGCGGTGGTGAAAACGTATGGGGAATTTCAATGCCAAGCATGTATTCTTCAGATGGATCTAAAGACGATGCGCGCGATTTAGCTGATAAAATCGGCTCTCACTACGACGTGCAACCAATTGAATCGCTTTTTAAATCTTTCCAGAATCAGCTTGATTTGCAAGGTGTTGCTGCTGAAAATTTGCAAGCTCGAGTACGCGGCGTAATCGTAATGGCATATTCTAATTCAAAAGGATTGCTTGCGCTCGCAACAGGTAATAAGTCAGAACTTGCATGCGGATATTCTACTATTTATGGTGATGCTGTTGGAGGATACGCTCCTATAAAAGATTTGTTTAAAACAAGGGTTTGGGCTCTTTCTCGTTGGCGCAATCGTGCTGCTAAAAATGGTATTGGACTTGGAATGTTGCCAATTGTTGGCGCTGAAGATTTAGAAATTTCGAAAGCTCCTGCAGATGGGATATTAATTCCGGTAAATTCAATTATTAAGCCTCCAAGTGCTGAGCTAAGACCTGGTCAGAAGGATTCAGATTCTTTGCCTGAATACGAATTGCTTGACAGAGTCTTAGAAGCGCATATTGAACTTGCTCATGGTCGTGAAGATTTACTATCTGATGGATTCGATGAGAATACAGTTGACACTGTTATGCGATTAGTTGATCGTGCTGAATGGAAGCGTCGCCAATATCCGCTAGGACCAAAAGTTAGTTCTATTGCTTTTGGTAGAGATAGAAGAATGCCAGTAACAACAGCATTTCGTGAATAAAATGTGATGTATTTCACTAGATTTTTTCCAAAACTGCTCGTGTATGCGTTTGCCTATGTTCTAACATTGTTAGTAATGCAGCGTGAAGATGCGTTGCGAGTACAAAAGGAGTTTTAAAATGACATCTGTTGATGCTTCCGTTCTCAGTGAAGAGGATCTTCGCACCAAGGCGTGGGACGGATTTGAGACCGGCAACTGGCAGAAAGATATTGACGTTCGTGATTTCATTTTGAAGAATTACACTCCATATGAGGGTGACGAAAGCTTCTTGGCAAACGCCACTGAAAAAACGAAGCATATGTGGAAGTATCTTGATGACAACTACTTGGCTGTTGAGCGTGAGCGTCGCGTATACGATGTTGAAACTCATATCCCAGCAGGCATTGATGCCATGCCAGCAGGCTACATTGAAAGCCCAGAAGTCGATAACGTAATCGTCGGTTTGCAGACTGATGAGCCTTGCAAGCGCGCTATGATGCCAAATGGTGGTTGGCGTATGGTTGAGCAGGCTATTAAGGAAGCCGGCAAGGAAGTAGATCCTCAAATTAAGAAGATTTTTACTGTTTACCGCAAGACTCATAACGATGGCGTGTT
The DNA here is from genome assembly GCF_049244095.1 of Gardnerella sp. KA00255. Taxonomy (NCBI): domain Bacteria; kingdom Bacillati; phylum Actinomycetota; class Actinomycetes; order Bifidobacteriales; family Bifidobacteriaceae; genus Gardnerella; species Gardnerella sp. KA00255. The sequence goes on along the minus strand of NZ_CP058374.1, from coordinate 288,156 downwards.
TGGCGTTTACACAAAGAACATTAAGATTGCTCGCCATAACAAGATTTTAACCGGTTTGCCAGATGCTTACGGCCGTGGTCGTATTATTGGCGATTATCGTCGTGTGGCTCTTTATGGCGTTAATATGCTTATTGAGTTCAAGAAGCGCGATAAGGATTCGATTCCATATCGTAATGATTTCACTGAGACTGAAATTGAGCATTGGATTCGTTTCCGTGAAGAGCACGATGAGCAGATTAAAGCTTTGAAGCAGCTTATTAATTTGGGTAATGAGTACGGTTTGGATTTGAGCCGTCCAGCTCAGACTGCTAAGGAAGCCGTTCAGTGGACTTACATGGGGTATCTTGCTTCCGTAAAGAGCCAGGATGGCGCTGCAATGAGCTTTGGCCGCGTTTCTGCATTCTTTGATTGCTATTTTGAGCGCGATTTTAAGGCTGGTTTAATTAACGAAACCGATGCTCAGGAAATCATCGATGCTCTTGTTATGAAGCTTCGCATTGTGCGCTTCTTGCGTACTAAGGATTATGACGCAATCTTCTCTGGTGATCCTTATTGGGCAACCTGGTCTGATGCAGGCTTTAGCGAGGATGGTCGCACTTTCGTAACCAAGACTTCGTTCCGTTTGCTTAACACTTTGACTCTTGAGCATTTGGGACCTGGCCCTGAGCCAAATATCACTATTTTCTGGGATCCAAAGCTTCCAGAAGCTTATAAGCGTTTCTGCGCACGAATCTCTATTGATACTTCTGCAATCCAGTACGAATCCGATAAAGACATTCGTGAGCACTGGGGTGACGATGCTGCTATTGCTTGCTGCGTTTCTCCAATGCGCGTCGGTAAGCAAATGCAGTTCTTCGCAGCTCGCGTGAATTCTGCTAAGGCTTTGCTTTACGCTATTAACGGTGGTCGCGATGAGATGACTGGCATGCAGGTTATCGATAAGGGTGTTGTTGAGCCAATTCGTCCAGAAGCTGATGGCACTCTTGACTACGAGAAGGTTAAGGCCAACTACGAGAAGGCTTTGGAATGGCTTTCCGAGACTTATATTGAGGCTTTGAACATCATCCACTACATGCACGATAAGTATGCTTATGAGTCCATTGAGATGGCTTTGCATGATAGGGAAGTCTACCGTACGCTTGGTTGCGGTATGTCCGGTTTGTCTATTGCTGCAGATTCCTTAGCTGCTTTGAAGTACGCGAAGGTTTATCCAATCTACAACAAGGATGCAAAGACTACTGAAGGTCATGAGTACGAGTACATTGAGGGCGGCGATGACGATTTAATCGTTGGTTACAAGACTGTTGGAGAATTCCCAATTTACGGTAACGACGACGATCGCGCCGATGATTTGGCTAAGTGGGTTGTAAGCACTGTTATGGGTCAGGTAAAGCGTTTGCCTGTTTATCGTAATGCTGTTCCAACTCAGTCCATCTTGACCATTACTTCTAACGTTGAATACGGTAAGAATACTGGTTCCTTCCCATCCGGCCATAAGAAGGGCACTCCGTATGCTCCAGGTGCAAATCCAGAAAATGGTATGGATGCACACGGTATGCTTCCATCTATGTTCTCCGTTGGTAAGATTGACTACGATGACGCTCTCGACGGCATTTCGCTTACTAATACAATCACTCCTGATGGCTTAGGTCGCGATGAAGACGAGCGAATTGGTAATCTTGTAGGTATTTTGGATGCTGGAAACGGTCACGGCTTGTATCACGCAAACATCAACGTTTTGCGTAAGGAACAGCTTGAAGACGCTGTTGAGCATCCAGAAAAGTACCCACATCTTACGGTTCGAGTTTCTGGCTATGCAGTGAACTTTGTAAAGCTCACTAAGGAGCAGCAGCTCGATGTTATTTCTCGTACATTCCATCAGGGATCTGTTACAGAGTAATAAGAGTGATAAGAGTAACGAGAGTAAAATAAAACGCTTGTAATTATTTGCTAGTGTTTATGAGCCGCCGGGGGTAGGTGTTACTCCCGGCGGTTTTCAAAAAATCTACTATTCAGGAGGGCTGCTCGATGGTTGAAAATACAGCGTTTCGTACAACAACTCAGCATATGCTGAAAGAGTCGAAAGAGTATGCTCGTCAAACTTTAATGGGTGGTCTTTCTGGATTTGAGTCACCAATTGGTCTGGATCGTAAAGATCGCCTGGTAGCTCTTAAAACTGGCGATATTGGGTTCGTGCATTCGTGGGATATTAACACTTCTGTTGATGGCCCTGGCACTCGTATGACTGTTTTTATGAGTGGCTGCCCACTTCGCTGTCAGTATTGCCAAAATCCTGATACTTGGAAAATGCGTGACGGTAAGCCGGTTTATTTGGATGCGATGATTAAAAAAGTTGACCGTTATCAAAGTCTTTTTAAAGCAACAGGCGGAGGTATCACTTTTTCCGGCGGCGAATCCATGATGCAGCCAGCTTTTGTATCTAGAGTCTTTCGTGCTGCAAAAGAGATGGGCGTTCATACTTGCTTAGATACTTCAGGTTTTTTGAATCGCAATTATACTGACGAAATGATTGAAGACATTGATCTTTGTCTTCTTGACGTTAAATCAGGCACTGAAGAAACGTATAAAGAAGTTACTGGTGGATTGTTGCAGCCAACTATTGATTTTGGTCAGCGATTGGCGAAGGCTGGTAAGAAGATTTGGGTGCGTTTTGTGCTTGTCCCAGGTTTGACTTCCAGCGAAGAAAATGTTGAAAAAGTTGCAGAGATTTGCGATTCGTTTGGGGATGCTGTTGAGCATATTGACGTGCTTGGTTTCCATCAACTAGGCCGCCCAAAGTGGCATGAGCTTCGAATTCCGTACCCTCTTGAGAATCAGAAAGGGCCTTCTAAAGCACTTAAAGAGCGAGTTGTAAACCAGTTCAAAGACCACGGTTTCGTAGTGTATTAAATCTAAATATGCGCATTCAATTGCCGGAGTGTTTAAATTATATTGCTCTGTAAGTTGTAATAATTCTGTTAAGAGCGTATTTTTCTATATTTATATTTTTTGTTTATGATAGTATTTCAATAATATTCAATATTGCATAGGCAAAGGAGCTTATCGTGAAGAAGTTGAAGGAATTGAAGGAATACTGTACATGGAATCGTGCGCATACTGTGGCCTCGATTGCTGTTATTGTTTCGCTTATTTTTTATGTGATTGTTCTTGCTTCCGCTCCATATGCGTTGGTGCATAATCGTAATTTAAGTATTTCAGTTACGTGTGGTCCAGCAGTTTTACTTGTTGTAATATTTTTTGTTATTCAATCGTTATTCTCTATGTTGCGTTCTAGAAGTTTAACGTTGCCAATAATTACATCTATATTAAGCGTGTTATGTGGCATACTTTTCGACATTTTTCTTGCGTTTTACCCTTATGCAGGAGATAAGCTTTCTTTCGGATTGTTAATACTTGTGCTTCTATCTATTGCTTTTGCAGGAATTATTGGTACTTGGGTTGGTTACGCCTTTGGATATTACGTTTTGGATGCTGTTAAAGAGTATTGCTTGAGTAAAACAGATTTTATGAAAGAAGATAGTTGGATTTCTAAGCATAAGATTCTTGCTGGCTGCTGGTTTACTTTAGTTATTGGCTATATTGCTTCTACAGTACTCGTGCTATTGAGCGATGGAATAGGTATTATGATTTCGCTTATGATATTCCCATTCTTGCTTATGGCTGGAGTGTCCGTGTGCGCTGCCATGGCTGGCAAAGGCGGATGGATTGTGGTACTTGTAGGTATTATTTATGACGCGCTTTTAGTGTGTTTTGCAGTGCCTTTGCATCTTCTTGGTTTACCATGCGGTTCTAAGAATTTAGCTGAGAACGTGTGCTTTAGTATTGGCTCAATATCGTTAAGATTCTTCTATATGGATGCTTCATATTTCCTTAGTGCAATGCTTCCAACCTTAGTTATAAGCGTATTAGGTTTTGCGATTACGCGAGGAATACTATTGTTGCGTAAATCTCGTAATTAGTATAGCCAGTTGCGTTACTCGCTGTAGCAATGTGCAAACTATGTGTGTAATATTGCATATAGTTTTTAAATGCATGTGTTTGCTAAGCGTACAATCGGGAGGCGTTCTTGAACGAGGAACCAAAGCTTTTAAAAGAGCCTAGAGAAGGAGTTCCAGAAGTCATTGATACGCTTGAAGCATATAAAGATTATTGTAGCTTGTTGGCAGCAGGCTCAGGTCCTTTAGCTGCAGATGCCGAGCGAGCTTCCGGTTTTAGATATGGTCATGAAGATTGGCTAATTCAGTTTAAACGCAAAGGTGCAGGAATCGGGTTACTGGATCCAATAGAACTTACAAAACTTGGAGCTGATTGGAATGAATTTAACAAGGCTGTAGGAGATGCGCCTTGGATTATTCACGATTCAATGCAAGATTTGCCAGGATTTTTTGATATTGGTTTGCGCCCGCTTGCTTTATTCGATACCGAGATTGCGGCTAAATTACTTGGAAGAAAGCGATTCGGTTTAAGCTCTGTAACTGAATATTATTTGGGTCTTACTCTTGCAAAAGAACATTCTGCAGCGGATTGGTCTTACCGCCCACTTCCTAGAGATTGGCGAAATTACGCTGCTTTAGACGTTGAATTGCTAATCGAATTAGAAGAAGTAATGCGTGCGGAACTTAAAAAGCAGGGCAAGCTTTTATGGGCTGAAGAAGAATTTGCTCACTTGTTGATAGCTGGAGAAAAAAAGAAAGCTAAGCATCCTCGTCCGTGGCTTCGAATATCTCATATAAGCGTTCTTATGCACGATAAGATCGGATTAATGATAGCTAAAGAGCTGTGGCAAAAAAGAGATGAGCTTGCAAGACAATACGACATTGCTCCAACGCTATTGCTTTCTGATGCTGCAATTATTGAAGCAAGTAAGCGTAAGCCAAACAATTCCAGGTCTTTCCGTTCGATTCGTATTCTTAATGAGAGAGTTCGAATTCATACTGGGTGTGAGCAGGATAAGATGTTTGAGCGATATGCTCCAATTCAGCGTAAAATCAAGCCAAATGTTTGGAAGCTTGTTATTGAAGAAGCTATTTCTAAAGCTAAAAGTGGCATAGACGCAATGAGTATTGATTCTGATTCAAACAGCTCTAGTAGTAGTTCTAATACTAATAATTTCGATAATTCTGGCTGTTCTGGTAAGAAATCTTCAACTGACGATGCCGATAGTGATTGTTTTAAGAACAATAATGAAGATAAATTTATTGAAAAATCTGAAGAGGATATGAATAGTTTTGAGTCTTCATATTTACAAGAGACTCAAGGCGCGCCAAAGTCAATGAAATATTGGCGAGAGCATCATCCTAAACGTTTTGCATTATTGAAAAAAGTAAAAGCTGTTGTTATGAGCATATCTGAAGATACTCATACTCCGACAGATATACTAATTAAACCTCAAATAATTCGTAGCCTTTGTTGGACTGATAATCCTAAGAATATTGACGTTCATTCATTTCTTATTGAGCAAGGCGCTAGAGATTGGCAAGCCGATTTAATTTCTGAGTCCGTGACTCGCGCTATCATATAACGGTTGTGCCATATGGCAGAAGCTAGAAAAACGTAATTTCAGGAGCATGAAGCGTGAAAATCAGCGTCAGGAATCTTGAGCCAACTAAAGTTAAGCTCACCATTACCGTAGAACTCGAAGAATTCAAGCCTTACTTGGATGAGGCTCGTCAGGAAATCGCCAAGCAGATTAACGTGCCTGGCTTCCGTAAGGGTCATGTACCAGGGAAGATTGTAGATCAGCGTGTCGGCTTCGGCGCAGTTGCCGGTGAGGCTGTGAATTCTGCTGTTCCAGAGCTTTATTCTAAGGCTTTGGAAGAAAAGAAGATTAGTCCTATGGATCAGCCAGAGTTCGAAGTTCAAGAAGTGCCAACAAGAGCCAACGGTGACGAAAAGTTAAAGTTTGTTGCTACAGTCGAGCGTCGCCCAGAGTTCAAGTTGAACAAGTTTAAGGGTGTCGAAATTGAAGTTGAAAAGCCTGAAGTAACTGATGAAGATGTAAACGCTCGTCTTGAAGCGTTGCGTCATCGTTTCGCAACACTTGTTGGTGTAGATCGCCCAATTCAGAAGGGTGATTTTGCTAATATCGACTATACTTCTTCGTTCGGTGACGATGTAGTAGCAAGCAGCGAAGGCGAAAGCATCGAAGTTGGTGCTAATCGTGTTCTTAAAGCAATGGATGAGGCATTGGAAGGCCTTTCTGCTGGTGAAGAAGCTATTTTCGAGACTGATGAGTATAAGAATAGCAAGCATGAAGGCGAAAAAGCTCAGGTTAAGGTTAAGGTTAATTCCGTAAAGACTCAGGAATTGCCAGAGCTTAACGATGATTTCGCTCAGGAAGCTTCCGAATTCGATACTTTGGATGAGCTTAAGGCTGATATTCGCAAGTCTTGCGAGCAGTCTAATGAAGGTCGTCAAGCTACTATTGCTCGCGATGCTTTCATTGCTAAGATTCAGGAAGAAGTTGAAATTCCTGTGCCAAAGGGTGTTAAGGATAAGGCTGTTGCCGAGCATCTTAAGGGCATGACTCCAGATCCTGAGAAGGCTACTGATGAGCAGAAGGAAGAAGCTGAAAAGGCTGCAGAGAAGGAAATTCGCGATCAGATGGTTCTTGATGCTTTGTCTGAAAGCCTTGATGTTTCCGTTTCTCAAGCTGATGTTACTAACTTCTTGATTTCTGTTGCTCAGCAGTATGGTATGGATCCAAGCCAGTTCATTAACGCAATCGTCCGTAATGGTCAGCTTGGTTCTGCAGTGCAGGAAGTTGCTCGTTCTAAGGGCTTGATTGCTGGTATGCGCGCTGTGAAGTTTGTTTCTAATGGTGAAACAATTGACTTGAGTGCATTCCTTTCTGAAGAAGAGGATCCTTCTGAGGACGAAAGCGTGAAGGCTGCTTCTAAGGCTGCAGAAGTCGCTGACGAGCTTTCCAAGTAGAAGTATAACTAATTTTTCTACGCTGTTACTTAAGTGACAGCTCTAAGTAAGACCTAGCGGAAGTATTTTCTGCCGGGTCTTACTTATATTTTATTTATTTTATATATTTTATATATGTTTTACTTATATATTCGTTTTCGTATATTTGTAATGTAATCTCATATAAATGTGATCTTAAATTTGATCTCATATAATTTAGTGAAAGTATAAATAATGAAAAGTACTAGCAAAACTAATGCAACGAATCTCAGTTGCAATAGCAAAACAGTGCTTTTTAGGTTTATAAATTTTGCTTTCCTAATTTTATCTGTTATTTTCATTGGCATCATTACCGGCTTAGGCGCAACAGCTCTTACGTTTATTCTTTATGCAGTACAATATCTTGCTTTTGGATCAATTGAATCTGCTAAAAACACTGTATTTTCGGAGCTTCCGTGGTATCGTTACGTGCTATCTTGCACGATTGCGATGACTATTGCTAGCGTAACTTGGTATTTTTTGCGCAAGAGAAAAAATCCTCCTCGTATTGTCACAATTCCGCAAGCTGTTGACGGAAGCAATATGCCAATTTTTTCTACTATCGCACATGTTTTGTTACAAATCAGCATTGTTGGTTCTGGGATTTCAATCGGCAGGGAAGTAGCTCCGCGAGAATTGGCTGCAATGATTGCTCAGCGTTACAGTAGTATTTTTCATATATCTGCTAAAACTCAGCGCGTACTCATTGCCTCTGCTGCAGGCGCTGGTTTGGCTGCAGTATATCATGCTCCTTTAGCTGGCACTGTGCTTGCTTTAGGTTTGCTTAGTAAAACTCAAGGCCTTGGTTTTTACGCATGGCTAAATCGTGAAAACGGTCCTGTAGTAGTTAATGTAATTAAAAATATTTCGCGTTCGGAGCGCTTGTATTGCTTGCCTTTTGCGCTTGTTATGAATTATATTGCTACGCTTGTTGTTGAATTTTTAATGCATCATTCTAGCTACTACAATATTTCGCAATTTTCATGTGCGATTTCTTGGCAAATTTGTGCTTTAGCTGTTGTTGTTGGTGCTGTGTGCGGCTTAGTTGGTTACGTTTTTCGATTGGGTATTATTTGGTGTCGCACTCATGCTTTGCGCGGCGTAAAAATGCTGTGTTTTATGCCTGTAGCTGGCTTAGTTATTGGTATCGCAGCTTGCTGGTTTCCACATATTATGGGGAATGGTAGGTCACTTTCTCAGTTTGCGTTTTCTGTGTCTAGCTTTCCGTATGCGGTAGATAGCTCTAACATTATGATTATTTTGTTGCTTCTTGCAATGATGAAAATGTTTATGACTTTGCTTGTTTTGCGTTGCGGTGCTTCTGGAGGTGTGCTACAACCAAGTATTTCAACCGGCGCTTGTATTGGGCTGATTGTAGGCGTTATAAGTATAAAACTTCCACTAATTGGTAGCATAATATCAAATCAGCCTAATGTCTTGATAATTGCTGCGATTTTTGGCGCTGCAAGCCTATTGACTGCTAGCAGAAAATCATTATGGTTTGCGCTTTTACTGGTGGCGCAGTTAGTGAATGTTCCGCTTATTATGATTATTCCGATGGTTATTGCTTGTGCTGCTGCGCGAAGTATAACGCTACTGTCAAAAACTTTTAGTAGAAAATAAAAATATGCGCCTTTGTTTATTTAATGATAACAGAGGCGCATATTATATATTTACTAATTAGCGAGGTAGTCTTTATCAGTAATAAAACCGCCATCATCATTTAGCAAAGTGTAGTGTAAATGTATTGGAGAAATAATCTTACTTTTAATTTCTTCTGCTGATGGAAATATTCTTGAGAAGTTATTAGAAGATGAAGCAACTTGATTTCTTAACAATGAAATGTCTTCGTCAGGCACGTGATATTTGAATTGCACAGTCAGATTGAGCGTATCACCTTTAGCTTCAATTTTTGTGGAGAAGTCACTATCATTACTCATTCTATCATTGAAATCCTTCACTTCTGAAGGGTGGCAATTTAGATATTCTTCAATATTTGCGCTTTTTTCTGCAGAGCAATTGTAATGTGGTTTAAAGAAGATATTCGTTATTAAAAATCCACCGACTGATAGTGCAATTACTGCTGCCACTATCGCTGCTAAACCAATAAAAATATTTCGTTTATTTAAAATACTTGTTTTTGCTGTATTTTGATATTGGTTTGACGCATAGTTGTTTACTGGCTCTTGACTATTTTGATATATGTTTGTTTGATATCCATTATTAGGATTTACGTTATTCTGGTAACTGTTTGTTGAATTCCAGCTGTTTTGGTACCCATTGTTCTGGTACCCGTTATTTTGGTATGAATTGTCTGGATAAGAATTGTTTTGGTATCCATTGTTCTGGTATCCATTGTTCTGGTATCCATTGTTCTGGTATCCGTTATTCTGATAAGCGTTATTTTGATATTCGCTGTTTTGGTACCCATTGTTCTGGTATGAATTGTCTGGATAACCGTTGTTTTGATAGCCGTTATTTGCTTCTGCATCCGGAGAATAATTATTGTTTGGCAAGTTGTTGGAATCCATGACTTCTCCTCTATGAGTTGATAAGTTATCTAAAAATATACTAAATGTTGCATACTTGTGGCAACAGAATGAGTAAAAAATATGTGTAAAAGATTGTGTTTGTTTCACGGATAATATGTTTTAATACAGTCACGAGCACACGATAATGTAGAAACAATTGACAAATTGAAGGAGATAAAGTGACCAATTTGCTTACAACTTCTCCTGTGATGGAACAGGGTGAAGCGCCATCCCAAACTGATTCGATTTTTAACAGGTTATTAAAAGATCGTATTATTTGGCTTGGTTCCGAAGTTAAAGACGAGAATGCAAATGTTATTTGCGCTCAAATGTTAATGCTTGCAGCAGAAGACCCTAAGAAAGATATTTGGTTGTATATTAATTCTCCAGGCGGTTCTATTACAGCAGGTATGGCAATTTACGATACAATGCAACTTATTGAACCAGATGTTGCAACTATTGCTGTAGGTATGGCTGCTTCTATGGGTCAGTTCTTGTTAAGCTCTGGCACTCCTGGAAAGCGTTTTATCACTTCTCATGCTCGCGTGCTTATGCACCAGCCTTCTGGTGGTGTTGGTGGTACAGCTACTGATGTGAGAATCAATGCTGAATTGATTATGGATATGAAGAAGACGCTTTCTGAGCTTACTGCACAGCAAACTGGCCATACTGTTGAAGAAATATATCGAGATAACGAATATGACCATTGGTTTACTGCACAGCAAGCTTTGGAATATGGTTTCGTTGATAAGATTGTGACCACACCGGCTTCAATGCGAGGTGAGGAGTAGTTATTATGGCAAGTGAAGAAGCGAAGTTCGTTGCGCGAGCACAACGTTTAGCTGGTTTTGGCGGTATTTCTTCAAGTCAGAGAATTACGAATCGTTATGTTTTACCGCAATTTGGAGAGCAAACTCCTTATGGTATGAAAACTCAGGATCCGTATACTAAGCTTTTTGAAGATCGTATTATTTTCATGGGCGTTCAAGTGGACGATACATCTGCTGACGATATTATGGCTCAGCTTTTGGTTTTGGAAAGCATGGATCCTAATCGTGATGTGATGATGTATATTAATTCTCCAGGCGGTTCCATGACTGCTATGACTGCTATTTATGACACGATGCAATATATCAGTCCTGATGTTCAAACAGTTTGCTTAGGTCAAGCTGCTTCTGCTGCAGCTATTTTGCTTGCTGCAGGTACTTCTGGAAAGCGTATGATTTTGCCTAATGCACGCGTTTTGATTCATCAACCAGCTATGGGGCAAGATTTTGGTAAGGCTACAGAAATTGAGTTGCAAGCAAAAGAAATGCTTAGGTTGCGTGAATGGTTAGAAAATACTCTTGCTAAGCATACTGGTCAGGATATTGATCGTATTCGTAAAGATATTGAGGTTGATACTATTTTGACTGCTCCTCAAGCAAAAGAATATGGCATTGTTGATCAAGTTTTAGAGCATAGAGATAAAAGCTATACTCGTGATAACTTCTAACTTCAAATTTTAATAATAGAATCTAAATAGCGAGAAAAGTTAGAGAAAAGTTAGAGGATTTCTATAAACACAAATCCTGGCGACACGCCGGGGTTTGTGTTTTTGTTTTATAAGTTGTATATTAGTCAAGTTGCCGGAAACAAGGACATGGTTCTTGAGGCTGGAAACATGCGCCAGTAGCCCAACGGATTAGAGCATCTGACTACGGATCAGAAGGTTGCAGGTTCGAATCCTGTCTGGCGCACAAATTAATCGCAGTGCTTTTGTGCCGCGATTTTTTTTATTATCATGTTACTAACTCGCTCGGTTTATCCCTTTAAGTTATACTAAAAAGTGCTGTAAATTTGATTATTTAGCGAATAGTTTTGAAGGGAATAGTTAAGATATGTTACGCAGTTGGAGAATAGTTCGCAATATAGCTAATAATGAGCGATTATCTGGCTTAATTATGCTAGCTTTTGCTCTTACTGGCTTGTTGTTGGCAAATATTCCTATAACTGCGCCTGTTTTTGAAGCGATCTCGCACACTAATGTTGGAATACCTTATACCAACATCAACATGTCTATTGGCCATTGGGTGCAAGACGGTTTGCTTACTATTTTCTTCCTTACTGTTGGCTTGGATCTGAAACATGAGTTAGTAGCTGGATCGTTATCTGATCCTCGCGCAGCTGCAATGCCTATGATTTGTGCAGTTGGCGGTATGATTATGCCTCCAATATTATTCGTGTGCACAGTTACGCTTTTTTCAGAGTTTCATGCAGATCAAGAAATAATGCGTCTTACTTCTGGCGCTCTTCCATCTCTTGAAATGGTAAGAGATGGCTGGGCTATTCCTACTGCAACAGATATCGCATTTTCTTTAGCTGTTTTGGCGCTGTTTGCTAAAGCACTACCTAAGGCTTTAAGAGCCTTTTTAATGACTTTGGCTACTGTTGACGATCTTCTAGGAATTGCTTTAATAGCTATTTTCTTCTCATCGTTGAAAGATTGGTATTGGTTTGTAGGCGTAATTCTTTGCGGATTAGTTTGGACTATGTTAGTTCGTCTTAAAAAAGTTCCGTGGATTTTAGTTGCAATAGTAGGTATTCTTGCGTGGATTATGATGTATCAGGCAGGCGTTCATCCAACTTTGGCGGGTGTTATGGTTGGCTTATTTACTCCTGCACATTTGGTTCATGGAGAAAAGTCTTTGAGAGCTGAACGATATCGTGAAAAAATCCAGCCTCTTTCTTCGCTTTTCGCTTTGCCAATATTCGCACTATTTGCCACTGGCGTCCATTTTGAAACCTTAACTTGGCAATTATTTATTTCTCCTATTGTTATTGCAATAACTGTTGCTTTAGTTATTGGTAAGCCTTTGGGCATTATGCTTACAGCTTTTGTCGCTAAGAACTTTATTGGATTAAAAGTTCCAGATAACTTAAAAGTATTCGATTTATTACCTACTGCGTGTGCTTGCGGCATAGGATTTACTGTGTCACTTCTTATAGCCTCTCTAGCTTATTCTGACGCTGATCTTTCTGGAGAAGCAAGATTTGGAGTACTTGTTGCTTCTCTTATTGCTGCAGGAGTTTCAGGCGCACTTCTGTATAGTCAATCAAAGCGAATGGAAAAATCTAAGGAGTGAATGTTTTGGAAGCAGATAATATGATTTCGGAAAATTCTTCTAAAGATGTACCGCCTTGGAACGATACGTATTATCGTGGAGCTGCAATATTAAAAGGTCCTATGATTCCTAATGAGAGTAGTACTGAAATATTATTAAAGCACGATTTCGATACCTGCAATAATTGCGAGAAATACTGGCGTAATGCTGATCCTTGGCGTGCTTTGCGCATACAAGCAGAGTTTGTTGATGGTTTTGATGCTCTTTCTGGTTTAGGTGCAGCTGTTAGCATATTTGGTTCTGCTCGAGTTAAAGAAAATGAGCCTGAATATTCTGCTGCTCGACTTATGGGTGAGCAATTAGTGAAACGCGGGTTTGCGGTTATTACTGGTGGCGGTCCTGGAATTATGGAGGCTGCTAATCGTGGAGCCGCGGAATCTGGCGGAACTTCAGTTGGTCTTGGCATTGAACTTCCACATGAGCAAAACTTGAATAAGTGGGTTAATTTAGGAATGCAATTTAGATATTTCTTTGTGCGCAAAACCATGTTTATGAAATATTCTTCTGGAATTATTGTATGTCCGGGCGGTTTTGGCACTATGGATGAAATGTTTGAAGCTTTAACACTTGTTCAAACGCATAAAGTTGCAAAAGTTCCTGTGGTTCTTTTTGGTAGCTCATATTGGAATGGTCTTATAGATTGGCTGAAAAATAGTGTTATGAGTAGAGGATTTATTTCTTCGATTGATCCAAATCTTCTCGCTATTACTGATGATCCTATAGAGGCTGTGCGCATTGCTTCCGGAGCCGATGCTTCCGGAGCCGAGAAGTAAGAAATAGCGTTAATGAATAGTGGTAAGAAATAACATTAAGGAATAGTGGTAAGAAGTAGGAAATAGCAGCAAAAGTAGCGTTAAGAAATATAAGCTAGATAGTTATTTATTTTGCTAGCAAATTAATTAACTAATCTTGAGCTTTACGTTCGTTTACAAGTGTTGTAAGCTGCCAAATCTCTTCGCCTATGTCAATTCCGCGAGGGCACTGTCTAGAGCAGGCTCTAACCGACTGGCATGCGCTTATTCCATCGCTGCTGTCAATCAAATCTAAGCGGTGCTCTGTTTTGCTGTCTCTAGAATCGTAAATGAATCGTGCTGCATTAATTAAAGCAGCTGGACCAATGAATGCTTCTCCGCCTGCATAAATTGGGCATATTCCTTCGCATGCTCCGCACATAATGCAATTGCTTAAAAGTTCAATTTTTTGAAGTTCTTCAGGATTTTGCAAGAACTCAATAAGCTCGAGTTTTCCTTCGTTATTTCTTGTAGGAATGTTTGCAGCTTGCAAATAAGGTTCTAAACGTTTTATTTGCGCAATCATAGGTGAAATATCGCATATAAGATCGCGTTGAACACTAAATCCCGAAAGTGGAGACAGCTCAATAATGCCGAAGCTGTTATTTTGTGGGGAACTGATTTCTTTAGATTTTTGCTGCAAAATTGGCGATTTTTCCGCCTGCGCATTACTGCTTGTAGTGCCTGTTTTTCTAAATCCGCGAGATTGTACGTTAGAGTTTATTTCAGGACGTGCGTTTGCTCCGATTGTTGCGCTACATAGAAGTGTTGGCATACCGTTTACGTTTGCTGCATCTGAGCCGCACACTCCGTGTCCACATGAGTAACGAAAAGCTAGAGTTGGATCGATTGTGCGTTTAATAGTAAGCAAGCAGTCAAGAATTGTATCTGTTGAATGAACTCGTAAATTATAATCTTGAGTCCAATGTTTGCCTTGAATACGTTTTGCAGAAGGTTTAGAAAATTCTGAAGATTCATCTATATTTTTTTCAGAAGAATCCACTTTTGCAAAAGGATTGCTTCTTTTTTTGCGAGCAAAAGGACTTTCTCTACGTTTGCGCACATTTTGAGTATTGTCATCTTCATCATTTACTTGAGAAAATGGCATAAAACGCGAAATGCGTAAGGTAACAAGCGCAGTGCTATCGCTAAAATTATCAGTCATTGCGCTTTACCTCCAATACGTACTATTCTAGTTTGCCACAATACTTGCACAGAAACATTTTAAAGTTGGTGCAGCCTTAAGGTTAGGCTTGAACTATGACTGACGCTTTATTTTTATTAGATATCGATCATGATGATGCGCCTATATTGGCTAATGGCATTGAGGAGGGCTGGACTTTACAGTTGCCAGCTCGTATAAAACGTCATGCTATATCTGCTATGAGGTTAAAATCTGGAGACGCTTTACAGCTTTCTGACGGAAAAGGTTTGAGGATTCACGCTACAGTTACAGATGAAGAAAATGGTTTAGTTAAGGTTAATTCATTTTTAAGAGAGCCTCGTACAACTACTCGTCTAGCTCTTGTTCAAGCATTGGCTAAAACAGGTCATGATGAGCAGGCTATTGATATGGCAACTCAAATTGGAGTAGATGAGATAATTCCTTGGTGCTCAGATAGATCTATTGCAAAATGGAAGCAAGGGCGCAGTGATAAGCGGTGGAATCAAGTTTTGCAATCTGCAACTGAACAATCTCGTAGAGCTTGGATTCCTGAGCTAGGTGATTGCGTATCAAGTAAAAATGTTGTTGCAATATGCAGACGAGCATGTGTTTATGGAAATTTGGTTATAGTTTTGCATCAAGATGCTACTGATTCTTGGAGTCAAATCGAATCTTATGTAAATGATCTTACAGATCGTTGTCTTTCCGATGGCCGCGAGCGCACTGTGTATGTGTTAGTTGGCCCTGAAGGTGGAATAAGCGAAGATGAAGTGTCAATGTTTGTTGATGCTGGAGCTAAAAGCTGTGTGTTAGGCAGTAATATTCTTAGAGCATCTGCAGCAGGTCCTGTAGCGCTTTCATTGCTTTCTCGCGTTTTAGGCCGTTATGAGTGATTTATATGGATGATTTAAATGAGTGATTGATGTATATGATTGATATAAATGATTGATATAAATGATTGATATAAATACAAATATTTATAAATAAAATGTGTAGTTTTGTGTAGAATAATAAGAAGTATGCTTCATACGTAAGCATAAGCATTTGATTGTGTTATGAGCAAAATATAAGGGGAGAATCATGAGTGATATTAAGTATCATACTGAAAGTGATTGCATTTTTTGCAAGATTATTGCTGGTGAAATTCCAAGCAGTAGAGTTTATGAAGATGACACACTCGTAGCTTTTAAAGATATTAATCCGCAAGCAAAAGTGCATGTGTTGATTGTTCCTCGAAATCATTATAAGAATGTTGCTGAGCTTGCTAGCAAATCTTCTGAGACTTTGGCTCATATTGCTGAGGTTGCGCAAAATATTGCAAATGATGCATTCCATGGTGATTACCGACTTGTGTTTAATACTGGTCTTGATGCTGGTCAAACAGTTTTCCATGTGCATGCGCATGTGCTGACTGGTGAAAAATTGGTAGAAGGTAGTTTGTAAATCGTGACAAAAAATACTACGCGCATTGTTCATATTCCTAGCGAATTGAATTCAGTTGCAGTTTTAGGCGCTGCTGATGCTCATTTGCGTTATGTTGAAAGCGCTTTTCCTGCAGTAGATATTAGCGTTCATGGTCAGGATGTTCGTATCGTATCTCATTATGCTCGTAGCGAGGAAGATGCTTCGAAGGCACAGTATGCTTTACAGAGAATGATTGATGCAGCTTATGAGCATCCTATGGATTCGTATGAAGTAAAAAGAATGCTAGAGCGAGATATTTTACGCAACGATGAACATAATGTGCGTATTGATCGTATTGGTCATAATGGTGGTGTGCTTGCAAATAGTTTAAGTGCATCATCTTATAGCGTTAACAATTCTGCTTCACGTTCAGAAAATGAATTTTCAAGAGATTCGAGCGAATTTTTGCCTTCTAGCGAAGAAGCGCATCGCCGTGCTATGAGCAGAAGAGCTCGCATGAGTAAGGGTGTTATTACTTTTGCAGGCGGAAATCCTGTGCGCGCTAAAACAGCTGGTCAAACCCAATACGTACAAGCAATGGATTGCAATATTGTAACGTTTGGTATTGGTCCAGCTGGAACAGGTAAAACATATTTAGCAGTTGCTAAAGCTGTTCGTGCATTAGAAGATGGCAGAGTTCGTAGGATTGTTTTAACGCGTCCTGCTGTTGAAGCTGGAGAAAGCTTGGGCTTTTTGCCTGGAACGCTAAACGATAAAGTTGATCCTTATTTAAGACCGCTTTATGATGCTCTTTCAGATATGCTTGGGCCATCTCAATTAAAACGCTATTTGGATGAAAATATTGTTGAAGTTGCTCCTCTTGCATATATGCGAGGTCGCACGTTAAACGATGCTTTTGTTATTCTTGATGAAGCTCAAAATGCTACTGTGCAGCAGTTAAAGATGTTTTTAACGCGTCTCGGATTTAATACTACTATGGTTATTACTGGAGATATAACTCAAGTTGATCTTGCTGTTCCGAAATCTGGTTTGCTTTCAATTGAGCGCATTTTAGACTGCGTGAAAGATATAGCTTTTGTTCATTTGCATGCTGATGATGTTGTTCGTCATGCGTTAGTGGGACGTATAGTAGAAGCATATGATCGATATGATTCATTTGTTGAGCGTAAAAGACTTGAGCGCAATCAAAAAGCACCTTTTAAAAAAGAAGATCAGAGCGTTAATGATTATCGCTTTAATGGCCAGAGCGTACATGAACAGCGCGATGATATGCAGGATCCTAATGAGCAGCGTGATGATATGCAGCGTGTTCAAGAACAATATGATATTGAACAGCTTGGCGATGTAAATGATGTAAATATTGAATCTAAAATTTCTGAAAGTGCTCACGAGAGGAATAATGAGTAATCATGAGCGTTGATGTTATGAATGAAACAGTATGGAATATTGATCCTAAAATTTTTTCTGATCTTGGAATGTGGGTTTTACAAAAGATGCGTGTAAGTACGCAATCTGATTTATCAATTACTTTTGTTGATCCTGAGCCAATCGCTAGCTTGCATGAGCGATGGATGAATTTAGAAGGACCAACAGATGTCATGAGTTTCCCAATGGATGAGCTTACTCCTGGAAGCGATGATAAAGTATCTGAAGGCATGCTTGGTGACTTAGTGATTTGCCCTTGGGTGGCACAGCAGCAAGCGTTAGCTGCAGGTCATAGCACAATGGAAGAAATGCTTTTATTAACTATTCATGGCATGCTTCATCTACTTGGATACGATCACACTACGCCGGATGAAGAAAAGCAAATGTTTGGTTTGCAACGTCAGCTATTGCTTACTTTCTTTGCAGCTAGATCTGGAGAACTTTATGACGCAACTCTTCCTGAAGGCGCTGTGAATGAATTAGATTTATACGATAAAAATCATTCAGACTCTAGAAAAAAGTAAGCGTGCAAAATAACGTGCAAAATAAGCGACAAAATAACAGTCAAAGGCGATGATGAGAATTGACGAACTTGTTTGAAAGCTTTAAAATTCCTGAGCTTCCAGAATTGTCTGTGCAAATGTGGACGGTTGTTGTAGTTTCATTTTTGGTTGCTGTGCTTTTAGTATGGCTTTCATTAGCGATGGCTGCTGCTGAAGGTGCTATACCTAGAGTTACTCGTGCAAGTTTGAATAATATGATGATTGAAGCTCAAACTAACGAGGATGATATTAGCGCTATAGTTCGCATGAGAAAAATAGCTCGAATCCATAGAGTGAAAAGATTGATTGCAGATCGTTATGCTGCTTCTAGTGCTTGTGCTTTTGTGAGAATCTTATGCAATCTGCTAGATGGTGTTTTAGTAGCTTCTATAGCTAGTGTTTTTAAATCACCTTTATGGCTGACTATTCTTATTGGCGTTGTTATATCAATAATTGTCGCTGTTATTTCTATTCTTGTTCGTCCAAGATCTGTTGGAGCTGCTCAACCTGTTGCAAAACTTATGAGATTATCGCGTATTGTGCTAATCGCAATAGCTTTAAATCCTTGTGTAAGAGTTGCAAGCGATGTTGATATGGCTTCTCGTAAAAAACATACTGATCTTTCAGATGATGAAGCTTTAGAGGATATTCAAAGAGATCAGGCAAAAGCTAGTATAGATCGTTTAGTTGAAGCTAATGATTTCGATCCAGAAGTTTCAGAAATGATGCGAAATGTTCTTACGCTTTCAGATACTTTAACTCGTGAAATTATGGTTCCGCGTACGGATATGATTTGCGTAAAGAATAGCGAAACGTTAGAAGATTTTTTGAAGTTATGCTCTCGCTCAGGATTTTCTCGCGTACCGGTTATTGGTGATTCTGTAGATGATTTGGTTGGAATAGCGTATTTAAAAGATGCTGTTAGAGCAACTGTATTTAATCATGCTGCTTCTAGTAGAGCTGTTTCTACGATTACTCGTGACCCAATGCTTGTTCCGGA
The DNA here is from genome assembly GCF_049244095.1 of Gardnerella sp. KA00255. Taxonomy (NCBI): domain Bacteria; kingdom Bacillati; phylum Actinomycetota; class Actinomycetes; order Bifidobacteriales; family Bifidobacteriaceae; genus Gardnerella; species Gardnerella sp. KA00255. Next base: position 269,141 of record NZ_CP058374.1, on the reverse strand, counting down.
ATCAAAGCCTGTGGATGATTTATTCCATGAAATGCAACGCATTCGTCAGCATGTTGCTGTTGTAGTTGACGAATATGGCGGTATTGCTGGTTTAGTTACTATTGAAGATGCGATTGAGCAAATTGTTGGCGAATTGGAAGATGAGCATGATCGTACTCAACGCGCTGATCCTGAAGAAATAAGTGATGGAGTATGGCGAATGCCTGCGCGTACGCCTATAGCAGATCTTGAAGATTTGTTTGAGGTACATATTGACGAAGACGATGTTGATACTGTATTTGGATTGCTCACTAAACTTTTAGGTAATGTTCCTATTGTTGGATCTAGTGCTGTAACAAGAGGTCTTAAGCTAACTGCTGTTGATTCTGCTGGAAGGCGTAAGAAAGTTTCAACAATAGTTGTTGAAAGAGATTTGCAGGGTTTGCAAGAGAATCGTGAAGATACTAATACCAGTAGTTCTGATAAGTAATATTAATAATATTAATAATATTGAAGCTTTTATTCGGAGGATTGAAAGTTATGAGAAGATTAATATCTAGGCTTATTGGAAAATTATTCCAGAAGGTATTAGTAAAAATATTGACTAAAATTTTTACGAAGATTTTTAAAAGAATATTGAGGAAACGTAGATAATGCGTAATTTGAAATTTCTTTTATATTCTAAAAATTTTGAAGTTAGTGTGTTAATTGAATAGGTTAATTGAATAGGTTAATTGAATAATAAAATTGGCTAACTTAATAGGGTAGTAGGCTAGTAAACTAATCGTTTTTAGTAGCCTAATTGAACAATTGAATAATAAAATAATAAAATCTAAAGTTTGATATTAACAGATAATATTTATGTAATGCTTTATTTGATGTAATGTTTTATGTAGTGTTTTGATTTTATGGAATATTTTGAATTTGGATGGATTAATTATGAGTGATCTTAAAGACGATAGTAAATTTGCTAACGACGATAACTTAGATAATGACTTCGATAGTGAAGTAGATAGTGATTTAGATAACAACTTTGACGACACTGATGACTTCGACGACGAGATGTTTGCAAATCTAGACGCTTCAACTCGCGCAACGATTTCTACTCCTGATTTTCACGGATACCGTTCCGGTTTCATAGCTGTAGTTGGTAGGCCAAACGTTGGTAAATCAACGCTTATGAACGCTCTTATTGGAACGCAAATTGCTATTGCGTCTTCTCGCCCGGAAACTACGCGTAAGGCTATTCGCGGAATTGTTACAACAGATAATGCGCAAATGGTTCTGGTTGATACTCCGGGTATTCACCGTCCGCGTACGCTTCTTGGTCAGCGTTTGAACGATATTGTTGACGAGTCGCTTGCAGATGTTGACGCGATTGCATTCTTGCTTCCAGCAGACCAGGAGATAGGGCCTGGAGATAGGCGAATCCTGAGCCGTCTTCGCTCCGATTTTGCTAAAAAAGATGATAAGGGCAATTGGACTTGGAAAGTTCCGCTTATCGGTATTGTTACGAAAATCGATACGCTTAACCGCAGCGAGTTAGTTGCGCATTTGCTTCAAATTCAGCAGTTTGCTGATTTTACGGATATTGTTCCAGTTAGTGCGTTGGAACGCGACAATGTTGATGAAGTTAAGAATGTTTTGATTCAAAACTTGCCGGAAGGTCCGCAAATGTATCCGGCGGATCAGCTTAGCGAGGAAAGTCCAGAAAGCATGATTTCGGAGCTTATTCGCGGCGCATTTTTGGAAGAATTGGACGACGAGTTGCCTCATTCTTTAGCTGTTGTAGTTGACGATATTGTGTATCCGGGCGGCGGCGAGGACACTCAATACGAAGACAACAAAGCGCATGTGCTTGTGTCTGTTTATGTTGAGCGTGATTCGCAAAAGCCGATTATTATTGGGCATCGTGCGGAGCATTTAGTGCGCGTTAAGAAGCGTTTGAGAACTGCTGTAAATCGCATTACTGGTTCTAAAGCTGTGCTTGAATTGCATGTGAAGGTTGCAAAAGGATGGCAGAGCGACCCTAAGAAGCTTGAGCGTTTGGGATTTTAGCAAGCAGATTTTGATTAGCGTTTTTTGACTCGCTCATTCTGCCTAGCGAATTCTGCTTATCGCTTATAAAAAAACCGCAGCCGATACGATTTTCGACTGCGGTTTTTGTTTTATTTATTTTAAACTACATGCGACGATGACGTGCGAAAGTTATACCTCCGCCGATTGCTGCGATTCCTGCTATTGCTGATGCGACTATTGCAGCAATAGTAAGAGTCTTATTTCCTTCCTGCTGAGCTTCGCTAGGATTTCCAGAAGCTTGAGAATTCTTAGATTCGTTGTTCTGCGATTCGTTGTTTTGAGTGCTGTTATTGTTATTAGAATCCTGAGTTTCTTGCTTATTATCTTCTTGCTTTGACTCAGAGTTCTTCTTGTTTTCAGCATTCTTATTCTCAGCAGACTTATTTGCATCATGTGATTGAGCATTGTTCTGATTTGCAGATGTACTTGTAGCAGAAGATGTGCTACGTGTATGCTGCGTGTTTGCTTTAGTGTTTTTCACTGAAGCTTTCTCATTCGCATGTTCTGCTTTAGTGGACTTCCCAGTTTCACTCTTAACAACAGCCTGTGTAGCGTGATTTTCTGCGGTAGTTGAAGCGAACTCGTTAGACTGTTGTTCAACATCAACAGCAGGAACGCTAATATGCGGTGCTTGCGGAATGAACGGAACATTATTGTTACCAGTGTTTCCAGCGTTTTCAGTGTTGGTTGTGTTTCCAGTGTTACCGGTATTGGTTGTGCTTCCCGTATTACCAGTGTTGCCGTGACCGCTTTCTCCCTCATGACTTGGTTTAACAACCGGTGGCTTTGGTGCAACATCTTTCAGCTGTTTCTTGAGTGTTGTTGCAGACGTGCTGAGCTTGTTATCAGTAGTTTGCAGATCAGTACTCGTTTTTGTCAGAGTTTGTACGAAGCTTTCAAACGATTGATAAGCTGCCAAGAATGTTTCGTTGAGCTCTTGTATAACTTTTTCATCCTTAGTAGTTTTAGTTAAAATTGCTTTCTTTGTTTCAAGATTCTTCTTTATCTCTGCAATCTTGGTTTTAGCTTCTGCAACAACTTCTTGAGCATGCTTAACCTTAGTTTGAGCATTTGTTACAGCAGTCTGAGCAAGTTGAATCTTCTTAACAACATTTTCTTTTGCAGTCTTAACAGCATTATTTGCGTTTGTTAAGGTTTCACCAGCCTTCGTGACTTTTGTTTTCAATGCTTCAAGCTGTGCTGTTACTGTGTTCTGAGTATCTTTAGCGCCATCAAGAGCGACCTGAGCAGCTTGAACTTCACTCTTAGCGTCTTCAACTTTCTTAGATTCAGTTGCAATCTGAGTTTCAAGAGTTTGAATCGTTTGCTGCAGACCGGTTACTTTATCTTTAGCTTTTTGGAGTTCACTATCAGCCTTAGCTTTGGCTTCGTTGGCTTCTTTAACAGCCTGAGTTGCTGTATCAAACCTTACTTGAGCTTCGTTAACAGCCTTGGTAAGCTCGCCATCAACTTTTGCTTGCTGTGCCTTGGCTGTCCTGCGAGCTGCATCAGCAGTCTGCTTGGCTTGTGCGGCCGTGTTGCTCAACTCTTGTGCTTTTGCTTCCAAGCCTCGAAGTTCGCCCTGAAGTTCCTTAATCTTCTGCTCGCGCTTCTCTTTGCTTTCTTGAGATGCTTGAGATGCGGCCTGCTCAGCTTCTTGATACTTCTGCTGAGCAGTATCCCAAGCAGTCTGCAGCTCAGTAGCCTTTTCCTGCGCCTTGGATGAAGCTTCATTTGCTGCGCTAGCATTGTCCCTCGCCTTTTCGAAGTTCTTCTTTGCTGTAATGACCTTCTTAATAAGCTCAGTTACTGTGTTAGCGCCTGTTTGAGAATTATTACTTTCAGAGGTAATGACTTTATAAACAGAATCAAATAATTTGATATCAGCTACGTTTTCTTTTGCAGCAAGATCTGCCAAATTTCTAGAATTAGCAGGCTCTAGCTTCTTTTTGCCATTGTCTGTGACTTTATTTATATAAGCATTCAGCAAATCCTTGTAAGTATCAACAGATATGGTTTTTTCGGAATTGCCATGCCATACAGCAACGTCATAAATCAATGTTCCATTTTGGTTATATGTTTTTTGTGTACCGTTAGAGGTTTCAGTAACAGTGAAGCTTGTATCCTTTATAGCTGTATCAGCTTCTGCAAATCCTGCTGCAGTATTATTAGTACTAACAAAATTTAGATAGTGTCCAACAGCGTGTTGGAACTTGGCTTGTATACTTTTATCAGAATCATCATTAAATAAGGTTGGTGAAATTCCAGCTGATGCGTAATCTAAGAAATCATATCTATGTTCCTGTAAGAAAGTTTTTCCTTCAGCTGTTAGTGTTTTTCCACCGAATGAATTGGATGAAAGTGTATCATCATATATATCTTTTTCTTTGTAATACCATCCATCCATTGCGTTAGATTTAGTGGAAGAATGAGCGATATTAGAAGTACTGTTTATATCAATGCTCATAGTTCCTTTTTTGTTCATAGCACGATTGGAATCGTTGCCGTCAAATTCTCCCCATGCAAGATTTTCTGAAGAATCATTGTATGCGTGAGATTTGAGCTGTTCTGGAGAAGCAGGGGTCACATTATGTTTCATGTCGAAATTAGCAGCATGATCTTGTATCGATGCAGAGTAGAAGGAGTGTATGATGCTTTCAGCAATAAGGCTTAAGCGGACACCAACTGTTGGTAAACCAGCTTTTTCTTCGTTACGAACTTTGTTAAGTGCATCATAATAAGTTGCAGCTTCCTTCAAATTTTGCAAAGAATCTGCTCCGCCAACACGTCGAAGTTTTTTAACGTAATCAGCCCAGATTGGAGCTTTCATGTCTTTTGAAGAGGCGTTGTAAGTATCATTACCTATTTTGATTTCTGTATAGGTTGACTTAAAAGTTTCACCTTTAAGAATTTTTTGAGCGCGTTCAGCATCTGCAATTAAATCTTCATTTCTTGAGCCATCGGTTTTTGCTTTTTCTGTGGAAATAACATATTCCAAGAATCCTTCAAAGCCTTTTTCTACTTCTGAATCAAGTTTCGCTTTATTATATTCTTCATTGTATTTTTTGGTTGCTTCATCTGCAGCTTGGTCAAATGAAGCTATATTATTCTTATAATTTTCGTTTTGTTTAAGAGCAGTTTCTGCATTGGCAAGTTCTTGTGCTTTAGGAGCGATTGCATTATTAGCATTGGTAGCGTCCTGAGCTTTTTGAGTTGCTGTAGTATTTGCTTGATCGTAATCTTGCTTGGCTTTTTCGGCCTTGTTTTTAAGCTCTTGCACCTCGGCATTTGTTGCTCCGGAACCAGCAGCGTTCAGATTATCTATTTGTTTTTGAATCTTTTCCTGCTTTTCTGTATTAGCATTTACAGCTTGCTCTGCTGATTTTTGATCTTGCTCTTTTTGATCAGCCTCGCCGGAAAGTCTATCTGCTTCTGCTTTAGCATCCTGCTTATCTTTCTTAGTCTTCTTCGGCCTTCTGATTATTCTGCCTAGTTAGGAGCTCAGAAGCTTTAGTATTGGCGATAGTTGTTTTTTTATCAACTTCACTGGATGCTGCCGTTTTGTCTTTCTCGGCTTGTTCTTTATCTTTTTTAGTTTGCTGTTCTTTTTCTTCGGCTTCAGCTTTGTCTTTATTTGCTTTTTCTAAATCTTTAGTTTTCTGGTCAACCTCTTTGTCAGCTTTATCTACCGCAGTCTGCTGCTCAGATAATTCCTTATCAGCTTCTTTTTTCTGTTCTTCAGCCGTTTTAGCTTCTTTTTTCTTATTGTCTAATTCAGTCTGAGCTTCAGTTACTTCCTTGTTAGCGTCAATTGCTTTGCTGTTAGCATCTTTAACTTCGCTTTCAGCATCCTCGACTTCCTTAGTAACTGTTTTTTTCTGCTCATTAGCTTCATCTACAGCTTGCTTAGCTTCTTTTTTAGCTTTATCTGTAGCATTTTCTCCCTGCTGTACTGCAGGAGGATTTGAGACAGCTGGTGGATTAGATGGTGGCTCAGTAGTTGCAGCATTGGCAACACCTGCCATACCAAATAATGCAAGGGAACTTGCGCCTAATGAGATTGCTACTGCGAGTTTGGCGTTCATAAAACCTCTCCTCTTATATGAATTTGCAGTTTTATTGCTCTACAAGAATCAGTGAATACCGCAATGTTTTGCGATTAAGTCTCTCGCATCCATTGCGATTTTCCCTGCAGCCTTGCTTCTTATGAGCATTATAATCTTCTACGGGGGGGGGTATCAAGTTTTTCTCTGTGATTTTAACAAATAGCCATGGATAAATTTGAGAATTAATATAATAAACAAAAACCGCGGCAGACAGTGAATTACAAAGTCAAACCGCGGCTATTTTATTGGTCAGTATAATGCGCAATATCGCCTAATTTAAAGCAAACTTAAACAATAAGTTAAAGCACAATAAACTAAAGCAATAAACTTAACGTATTACATAAGTTAATACTACTTTTTGCGCGTAGTGTACATTTGCGTGTTAAGAAGCGTGGCATATCGTTTAATAACACGCGGACGTATCACCTTCATAGATGCTGTTAGCAATCCATTCTCTTGAGTGAACTCTTCAGGAAGAACAATGAACTTTCTCACAGATTCTGCGCGTGAAACGCCTTCGTTAGCAATGTCAACGAACTTTTGAACTTCAGCGCGAACAACAGCATTACGAGCAGCTTCTTCCATAGTCATATTAGCGTCAAGACCCTTGTTCTTAAGCCACGTACGCAAAGTTGGTTCGTCTAAAGTAACTAAAGCGGAAATAAATGGACGTTTATCTCCAAGTACCAAAGCTTGCGAAACAATCTCACAACGCTTAATTATTTCCTCAATAGGGCTTGGCGCAACGTTCTTTCCGCCAGCTGTAATGATTAAATCTTTCTTTCGGCCTGTAATATAAAGGAATCCTTCATTATCAATACGGCCAAGATCGCCTGTAGCATACCATCCATCTTCAGTGAATGATGTTTCCGTAGCTTCAGCATTCTTATGGTAGCGCTTAAATACGCATGTGCCCTTAATCTGAATCTCACCATCATGAGCAATCCTAAGAGTAAATCCAGGGAAAGCGATTCCGACTGAGCCTTCTCTAAATGGAACTCCAAGAGGGCTAAATGCGCATGGTGCAGTAGTTTCAGTCAAGCCGTATCCTTCATATACAGGCACTCCAGCACCGCGGAAGAATGAAAGAAGCTCAGGATCCAATGGAGCTCCGCCTGCAACAATCCAATGCGCGCGACCACCCAAAGCTTGGCGGATAGAATGATAAACCATTTGATCATATGCAGCGCGACGAGCTTGAGTGATTGCTTTAGCCTTGCCGTACTTTGAAATTTCCTTCATATACTGCTGAGCCGTAACAACTGCGCCTTGGAATGCCAATCCTTTTACGCCGTGACCAGCTTTTTGTGAAGCGGCGTTATAAACTTTTTCAAGCACACGAGGAACAACAATCATAACGGTTGGCTTTGCTACTTGCAAATCAGAAATAAGAGTAGAAATGCCTTGAGCAATATAAATACGCAAAGAGCTTGCTACAACAATGTAGTTAATAGCACGAGCAAAAGAGTGAGCTTGCGGTAAGAACAGCAAAACAGATCCATTTTTCTCGCTTAAAAGTTCAGGCAAATAAGTTGGAAGATTAAGAGCTGTAGTGCAATAATGCTCATGCGTCATTTCAACGCCTTTAGGAGCTGCAGTCGATCCGGAAGTATAAACAATAGAGCATAAATCAGTTTTCTTTACAGAATCAATTCTTGCATCCAAAGCCTCGTCGCTAACTGTATATCCGAAAGCTTGAAGTTCGGCCAATCCGCCCGTTTCAATGCAAATAATTCTTTCCAATGTAGGGCAATCTTCAATTGCTCCATCTGCTTTATCGCGCATTTCAGTGGTTCCAACAATTAAGAACCTTGAATCAGAATTATTTACAATATTGCGAATCTGCTCTGCAGAATCAGTGTCATAAATAGTAGCTAAAACGCCTCCGCAAGCCATAATAGCTGCATCAATAACATCCCATTCATAGGATGTTTTACACATAAGAGATACAGAATCGCCTTTCTTCAATCCGTAATGCATTAAGCCTTTTGCGGCTGCTCGAACTTCTGAAAGAAACTCGTTAGCTGTTTTAGTAATCCAACGATTTCCGTTTTTATAAGTGTAAAGAGGATCATCGCCCATACGAGATGCACGATTAGCATACAAGTCGTAAATACTTGTTCCATCGTCTAAAGGAGGATTTCCTTGAGTGCTTGTAGTCAGTAAACCAGTTTCAGGATCAACCATAGTAGTGGTTGGCATTCCTGGACCCCACTCGTCAACTCTTGGAAGGAGCGGATTTACGCTACCTTCTGATACGTTATGCAATTCCGGATAATCTGGTCCACCTGCTCGATCATCGCTGACAGGATGTGCAAAGTTACCACTAATATGCAGTGCTTTTCTTGCTAGATTAAATGCCTGCTGCTGGAGTGTATTAAGGACGGACACATCTGCTCCTTCATCATGCCGAAATCGGCTACTTCTTAGCGCACAAAAATAATACGCTTTATTACTAATACATATGATAATAGTCCATATGCTCAAGCATATTGATGATTGCTACAATAAAAGTGATAAATTTTTTCAAATATTTTCAAATTTGTCACAATAAGTTCATTTATATTCGTTATTGCAATTGTTGCAATTGGTGAAGTTGTTGTAGTTGTTGTAGTTGTTGAAGTTATTGTAGCTATTACGGATATTGTGGATATAGCGGATATAGTAGTTATTGCGTATATTCCAGATATTACAGATATTACAGATATTACAGATATTAAATTTATTAAGACGATTAAATTTATTAAATCCATTAAATCAATTTCGACTTTATTGTATTCAAAATTTAGTCTTTGCGGTTAGTTATACTAGCAAAGTTGCTTTGGCGAGGGAACCGCTAGTTTAAAGGTGAGTTCCGTTATCGACTGGGCTGATAGCCAGCTTATGGTGGTTTTCGGCGCGTCGGTGCGCCTGAAGCTGGATTAATAACCAGACCATAAGGAGACCGATATGGCTACAAAGATTACTCTTGAAGGCAATGAACGCAATGAGTTCGGTAAGGGCGTTGCTCGCCGTTTGCGTGTTGCTCAATTAATTCCTGCAAGCATTTATGCTGGCGGTGCTGAACCAGTTCACGTTACGCTCCCAATGAAGGAAACTACTTTGGCTTTGCGTCACGCTAACGCTTTGTTCACTATTAAGTTCGGCAACGAATCTCGTATCGCAGTTGTTAAGGACGTTCAGCGCAATCCTGTAAAGCGCATCGTAGAGCACATTGATTTCTACGAAGTTAAGGCTGGAGAAAAGATTGACGTTGAAGTTCCAGTCTTCGTTGAAGGTACTCCAAAGGGTGCTGCTGTTGCATTCGTTGACGTTCAGGAACTTAAGGTTCGCGCTGATGTTGCTAACTTGCCAGAGCGCTTGGTTGTTAACGTTGATGGCTTAACTGACGGTACCAAGGTGTTTGCTAAGGATGTAAAGCTTCCTGAGGGTGCTGAGCTTGATATGGATGGCGAAGAGTCCGTTGTAAGCGTTGTTGTTCCTGAAGACGCTGCTTCAGAAGAAGCAGCTCCAGCAGCCGACGCTGCCGCTGCTACTGACGCCGCTCCAGCTGCAGACGCTAAGTAAAATTTTGTAAATCTTAAATTTTAAACTTAAATCTAACAGTTTTACAGTTTTAAAATTAAGATTAGTTAATCTAGTTATCTAGTAATCTAGAAAATCTAGTTAATTAGGCTCTCGTAAGTAAATCTTATGCGAGCCTAATTTTTTATCTTTTTGTCACTTTAATTTGTTGCAAGTAAATCTTTTTTATTCTTTTATATATGTGTCTTCGTATGCATTCACGTATCTATCTATATCCGTAATATCCGTAATACTCGTGATACCTGTAATATCCGTATATCATCTGTATTTGTATACAGTATCTATACCTTATATATTGTTATATCGAATTCGAATAATAATTTTTGTTAATCATATATAACTTATATGCGTGTAAAGATTAATAATGATATTGTGAATGATGCTAAGACATATGAGAGTTAGGCGTCTTATTTTCGAATACTCAAAATTAGTGCTTAGAATGTTTTATAATAATGCATTTATAAAATACATGCTGAAAGAAAGAGGCATTAATGACTGATTCAATGGAAGAAGCAAATTCATTAGTAATGCAAGAAAATCATTGTGATACAAGCTATTTAGATAATCTTGTAAGTAAATTTACAGTTTTACCTAATCCGAATGCTGCAAGCGACGCTAAGCGAAATGAGCTTATCGACAAGCCTGCTTTTGGTCAGATTTTCTCAGACAATATGGTTCACATGTCTTGGACTAAAGGCGAAGGATGGTCTGATCGTCGCGTAGAGCCTTACGGTCCATTGAAAATGGATCCAGGCGCATCCGTTTTACATTACGCTCAGGAATGTTTTGAAGGTTTGAAAGCGTATAGGCGTACTGATGAATCTATTTGGCTTTTCCGCCCAGACGTTAATGCTACAAGATTCCAAAATTCCGCTAAGCGCTTGTATTTGCCAGAACTTTCAGTTGACGATTTTATTGGATCAGTTGCAGCTTTAGTAAAGCGAGATAGACAATGGGTTCCAAGTCGTCGCGAGTATACACTTTACATGCGTCCATTCATGTTTGCTTCTGAACCATTCCTTGGCGTGCGTGAAGCCCACGAAGTTGAGTACTGTGTTATTGCTTCTCCATCTGGCCCATACTTCAAGGGCGGTTTGAAGCCTGTTAGCATTTGGGTTGAAGATCAGTGGTTCCGCACAGGCCCTGGCGGTACCGGTTTTGCTAAGTGCGGCGGGAATTATGCAGCTTCTCTACTTGGCGAATATAAAGGTATTGAACATGGCTGTGAGCAAGTATGCTTTGTTGATGCTGCAACTAAGACATACCTAGAAGAGCTAGGCGGAATGAATGTATTTGCACTTCATAAGGATGGCCATTTAGAAACGCCTTCGTTGACAGGAAATATTTTGCCTGGCGTAACTAGACGTTCAATTATTCAACTTGCGGAAGATCATGGTCATGAAGTTACAGAAACTATGATTCCGTTAGAGAAATTACTCGAAGATATTCGCTCTGGTGAAGTTACTGAAGTGTTCGCATGTGGTACAGCCGCGATTATTACTCCAATCGGAAGATTTAAATCAGAAAAATTCGAGGTTGAAGTTTCCGGATGCGAAGTTGGCAAACTTACAAAAGAATTACGAGATGAATTGCTCGGCATTCAACTTGGTGAAGTAGAAGATACTCATAATTGGATGTGGAAAGTTTGCGATTAGTTATAAATATCTAGAGCTATAAAGCTATAGAATATAAAACTATGGGATATAAAACTATAAAGTTTTGAAACTGTGGAATTTTAAAACTCGAGTTTCCATAACTTTAGCAATTTCAAAAAATAGAATAAAAGTAAAAGTAAAACAAAAAATAGAATAAAAAAGCATAAAAAGCGCGTCAAACTATAAGAATATAAGCAATGCGTATTAGCAAAAGGTATAAGCTTGTAGGTGGCGCGCTTATTGTATGCTAAAAGATTATTAATAAGATCAGAAATATTTCTTTCGAAAGGAGCCTTGTGGAAGGAGCATTAGGCGATAACATTTTCTTCCTTGTCGTTGAATATATTGCTATGGGATGCTGCGGCATGGTTGGAGGAATGTGGGCAATACGTAAGAAGTATGATCTTTTTGCAATTATTACAACATCATGGATTACTGCTTTGGGCGGCGGTATTGTGCGTGATGTGCTGCTTGGAGCATTACCGCCGGTTGGTATTGCAGATAGAGGATTTGTTTTTACTGGATTAGCTGCAGGATTATTAGTAGCTATTGCGCATCCTGAGATAGACAAATGGAAATGGCTTATGCTAACTCTTGATGCTCTAGCGCTTGGGCTTTTTGCTGTTAATGGTACTGCTAAAGCTTTGGATTTTGGAATGTCTGGAATGGCATCCGTATTTTTAGGCATGTTTACAGCTCTAGCAGGTGGACTTATTAGAGATATGATGCTTAACCAAGTTCCAGTTGTTGTAAGAGATAAACACTGGTATGCGTTCCCAGCTGCAATAGGTTGCATTTTAACTGTTTTTGTATGGAAAGGCGCGCATAGTAGAACTTTTGACGTTAAAACAGAAATGATTCTCGATACGTGCATTGTACTTCTTGTAGTTGTTATGCGAATTATCTCAGTAAAATTCGATTTGACTTTGTTGGGAGCCGCTAAAAGAACCAAGCCAATTAAAGTAAGCACTCCTAAAATTCGCATTCATAAAAAACGTAAACGAAATAACATCAACAACAATCTAATATTGTCTAACGCTAATAAAGATGTAACGAAAAACGATGAAGATTTATAAAATTTTTTATTAAAGAAAATAGTTAGAAAATAGTTAGTAGATAGTTAGCAAATAGCATAAAAGACTAATATGTTTGTTAGAAAAACAAATAATTGTGATGCTAGTACGATGGTAAACTAAAAGTATTGCTGCTACTTAAGAAAGGTAATGCCATGTCACTTATTGAAATTGCCGTAACTATTATTGCTTTTCTATTGTCTGTAGTAATTGGAATTTATTTTGCTGGAATACCTCTTAGAACGTCCTCAATGACTAAGGTACAAAATATTCTTCAACAAATTTTAAGCGTGCTTTGCTTCGTTGCAGTAATCGTGTTATTTGTAATGAAAATGCGAGTTGCAACTGTAGCTGTTATTGTTGCATTGGTATTAGGTATGTTTATTGGGAAAATTCCTGCTGTTCACCGTTTTCTTTTAAAGCAGTTTCCTTATGTGTTTTTGAGGAAGAATGATCCTAGATTTGATTTATTAAAACAGTATTCTGAAGAAACTTCTAAAGAGACCAATAATCAAACTAGTGAATCTAGCGAAACTAATCAAAGCAATGAAACTAGAAAGACTAGTGAAAATGGCGGAAATGGTGAAAATAATACTTCCGGAAAAAATTTTGAATAATTCATCTCACGATACTTATAGTGACGCTTACAATGTCGCTTCCAATGACTCTTCCGATTACACTTCCATGAGTGCAAGAGATTTCATTAAAGCAGGGTTTTTGCGTCCTGATTTAGCTCGCGAAGCAATGGAGACAATTAGCAGAATTTGTCCTGATATTTCAGCTAAATTATTGTTTGATTCTATTAGCGTTGTTGAAGATTGCGATGCAGCTGTATTAGCTTTAAGAGATTTAGTAAATATTTACCCAGATATTATAAAAGATATTCTTGTTCATAATCCTCAATCTCATGACTTTACTTCTTTATTGCAAGTTCTTGGAGCGTCAAACGCATTAGGAGTTTTAATGCGCACGCATCCGGATCTTATAAAAGCTGCATCTAGCGATCCTAATCATCTACTGCATATGACTAGAGATGAGCGTTGTGAGGATTTATTAAATTCAGTACAAGCTAATATCGCGACTGTAGTTTCTTCATCGAATAATGATTCTTCTGTAAATATTCCTGTTTCTTCACTTGGCTTTGCGCAAGCTGTTTCCTCACTTCGAGCGAGATATCGTGAGCATATTGCTGCAATTATGGCAGCCGATTTAGCGAGCGCAGATCCTGTGGAAGTGCAGCCAGATATTAGTCGTAAACTTTCCGACGCTGCCGATGCTGCTTTAGATGCTGCTTTAGCTATTGCTCGTGGACAAGTTAGCGGATCTTCAGCTTGTAGATTTGCAATAATTGCAATGGGTAAGTTGGGTGCTCAAGAAATTAATTATGTTTCAGATATTGATTTGATTTATGTTGTTGAGCCTTCGGATAGTCAACCGCAAGATGCTGCAATTAGAGTCGGCACATCTATGGCAATGGTTTTGCAAAAAGTATGCCAGTCTGTTGTTATAGGATGTTCAGAGCCTCCTTTGTGGCAGATTGATACGGCTCTTCGTCCTGAAGGTAAAGATGGTCCTCTTGTTCGACGTCTTGAATCTCATAGGGAATATTATGAAAAGTGGGCGAGTAGTTGGGAATTTCAAGCTCTTTTAAAGTCTCGCCAAGCAGCAGGAGATATTTCTCTTGGAAAATCCTATAGGGATATGGTTGAGCCGTTTATTTGGAAGGCTTCTAGGCGTGATCATTTTGTTTCTGACTGCCAGCATATGCGTCAACGTGTTGAGTCGCTTATTCCTGCTTCGCAACGAGATCTTGACATGAAGCTTGGCCGCGGTGGTTTACGAGACGTTGAATTTACAGTGCAAATGCTTCAGCTTGTTCATGGAAGTGAAGATTCTTCCTTGCATGTTAGAGACACTCTTTCTGCTTTACAAGCATTAGCGGTTGGTGGATATGTTTCAAGATCGCAAGCTGCAACTTTGGCTGAGCATTATCGTTTTGAAAGAGTTCTTGAGCATCGTCAGCAAATGTGGAATATGCATCGCACGCATTTATTCCCGGATTTAGGCGCTAAAGGTAACGGTGGTTTGGATCGTGCGCGCACAGTTTGCGCTGAGCAGCTTAACAATAATGAGCAAATTCGTAGGCTTGCGCGTGCTGTTAGATTACGTCCTGAAGAGCTTGTTGCGCAATTCGATAAAGCTCGACGTGAAATTCGTCATTTGCACAAAGATATTTATTACCGGCCAATGCTCCCGATTAACGCGCAATCTGACTCTGATCCTATTGTTCTTGCGCCTGAAGCCGCTCGTGCAAGATTTGCATCAATTGGTTTTGCAGATCCTCGCGCCGCACAATTGCATGTTGAAGCTCTTACCGAGGGGCTTTCGCGCGCTGCTAAAATCCATAGAATTTTACTTCCAGCTGTTTTGAAATGGCTAGGCGATGGGCAGAATCCAGATATGGGTTTGCTTGCGTGGAGACGTCTTTCTGAACGATTTGGTGGAAAGAATACGTATCTTGGTTTTTTGCGTGATTCTCCTTCTGCAGCTCAACGTCTTTGCCATGTGTTGGCTGATTCGCGCTATTTAGGCGATGCAATGATGCAATCTATACAGTCAATTACGTGGCTCGGAGATGACGAAGCGTTATCTGCTCGCGGACGTGAAAGTTTAGATATGCAAACGCATGCAATGCTAGCAAGGTATGACACTAGTATTGATGATTTTGCGCAATATTTGCGAGCGCTTCGCCGTCAAGAAATTGAGCGAGTAGCTTTAGCTTGGATGTGTGGATTAATTGACGACGACGCTTCTATGCTTGCAATGAGTGATGTTTTTGATGCTGTTTTAGATGCTGCTTTGCAATGGTCTATGCGCGATGCTGCTTTGCGAATGAATTTTAACTCTAATCAAGCTGAAATTGCGATTATTGCTTTAGGACGTTATGGCGGCAGGGAAGTAAATTTCTGTTCTGACGCAGACATAATGGTAATTTATAAGCCAGTTGGCGAAGATTGTGATTTAAATGCTGCTCATCGTTTTGCTCAAACAACTGTAGATATTTTGCGAAATATTCTCCAAGGATCGCTTACGCTTGAGCCAAAAATTATGGTTGATTTGGATTTGCGCCCGGAAGGCAAAGACGGTCCATTAGTTCGCAGTCTAGAATCTTGTGAAAAGTATTATCGTCAGTGGGCGAGTACGTGGGAGCGTCAAGCGTTATTGCGCGCGCGGTTTGCTGCAGGTTCTAAAGAATTAGCCGATGCTTTGCTTAATGGTGTTGTAAACGAATTGCGTTACTCGGAAAATCCGCTTAGTGAATCACAGCTTGCTGAAATTCGTAAGCTCAAAGCTCGCATGGAGGCAGAGCGTTTGCCTAGAGGCGTAAGTAGGGATCGTCATTTAAAGCTTGGCCGTGGCGGATTGAGTGACGTTGAGTGGACAGTGCAATTAATGCAATTGCAATACGCTTCAAAGCATGAGTCTTTGCGAGTAGTTGGAACTATGCAAGCCTTGAAAGCATTGCAATCTGAGAATTTGATAAGCAATGAAGATGCCGAAGTTTTAAGTCGATGCTGGCATATGTGTTCTGCTGTTCGAAACGCAAACTTCTTGTGGTCAGGATCAATGTCTCGCGCAGATATAATTCCAACTGACTCGTATTCATTAGGCGGAATTGCTACATACCTTGGATATGAGTCGAATCAAGGTCGCGTTTTTGAAAACGATCTTTTAGCAACCATGCGTCAATGCCGCGAAACAATGTCTCGCTTATTCTATGGGCGCTAGTGTTATGGCGTAATTGCGTCATTGTATTACGCCACTCCGGTGGGTGCATTCGTCAACGCAAATAAGTAGAATTGCGTAGGTCGCGTAGTATGTGACCGTCTTGCCAACTGACGAAAGGTAAGCGATATTTATTATGATGAATGCAGTTAACGTTTCTAGTTCCTCTAGTTCTTGTAATTCTTCTGATTCTTCTAATCAAAATTTTTCTCGTTATACGATTGCTAATTCATTAGCAGGAAAAAGTGTTGTTACATTAGACGATATTTCAACAGCACAAATACGAATGCTTTTAGATAAAGCGCGATACATTGATTCGCACCGTAAAGAAGTGGCTCACACTTGCGATGGCAGAGTGTTGGCCACTCTTTTTTATGAGCCAAGCACTCGCACTCGTTTAAGCTTCGAAACAGCAATGCTGCGTTTAGGAGGCAAGGTAATCGGTTTTGCCGGCGCGCAACTTTCTAGCGCAAGCAAAGGTGAGACTGTAAATGATACTTTGAAAGTTGTATCAAATTATGTTGATGTCGTTGCGATGCGTCATCCAAAGGAGGGTGCTGCTTTCGTTGCAACACAAGCTGTGAGCACGCCTATTATTAACGCTGGTGACGGCGGCCATATGCATCCTACGCAAACTCTTGCAGACTTGGCAACTATTCTTTCTCGATTTGGTCGCCTTAATAATCTCACTGTCGGCTTGTGCGGCGACTTAACATACGGTCGCACTGTTCACTCGCTTATTGAAACTTTATGCCGTTTTGGAAATGTTCACTTTGTGCTAATTAGCCCAGATGAGCTTAAAACTCCTCAGTACGTAATCGATCGCATTAACGATACGCCTTCGTGCACTTACGAAGAGACTCGCGACTTGATGGAAGTTATCGGCAGCTTGGACGTGCTTTATATGACGCGCGTGCAAGAAGAGCGTTTTACAGATCGCGAACAATACTTGCGACTTCGTGACACGTACATTTTGACGGAAGAAAAATTACAAAAAGCAAAATCTTATATGCCAGTGCTTCATCCGCTTCCGCGTATTAACGAAATCGCTGTTGATGTTGATGACGATCCTCGTGCAGCATACTTTGAGCAGGTTAAAAATGGCATGCTTATGCGTATGGCTTTGGAAAGTTCTGTATTAGGAGATGAGCTTGCAGGATATCAGCCAACTGATTTGGTTCAAGTACCTTGCGAAGAATCTGAAGCGTGCGATGCTAATGGTATTTCTTTGGCTAAGCCAAGAATTCATACAGCTGATTTGAATGCTCCTGAAAATCTCGAATGCCCGAATCCTCGATGCATAACGAACAGTGAGCTAACTCTTAAGCATAAATTCTATAAGTCTGAGTCTCAAAGGCATGAATATCATTGCTTATATTGTGACGAAGAATCTAAATGAAAATAAAATATATTAGAATAATTAAATAACAATAAAAATTAAAAGTTACGCAAACTAGGAGTGATATGAACGAAGCACGTACCTTAACTTTGCGCAATATCTCTGTTTGGGATACAGGCGAGCGCATTGATCTTATTATAGATGGCGTTCGACAGGATGCTCTTATAGAGAAAAATGCGCGAATTAGTGGAGATATTGATGCTAGCAGTTGGACTATTGCTCCTGGCTTTGCTGATCCTCATGTACACTTTAGGGATCCTGGTCAAACGGCAAAAGAAACTATGATGACAGGCGCAAATGCTGCGGCTGCAGGTGGATACACACAAGTTTTGATTATGCCGAATACTATTCCTGCAGTTGATGGCGAGCCTTGGAACGATGCTCCTTTTGATGTAGAAAATGTTATTGACTATTTGCAGCGATATGGATGCATCTACGGAGTAAAATTGCCTGTTCGCTACGACTTAAGCGTGTGCGCATCATTAGGACGAGAGGGTTTGAAGCCTAGCAATATTGAACTTTGGAAAAAATATGTTCCGGGAATTTGCGATGACGAAAAAACTTCTCCTATGAAAAAGCATCCAATCACTGCTATAAGTGACGACGGTGCTGCAGTTCCTGAACCAATTTTACGAGATGTTCTTAAAATGGCGAAACAAACTGGCTTGCCGTTCGTTGAACATTGCGAGCATCACGATACCGGTTCTGTAAATGATGGGCCTGTTGCAAAAATGCTTGGTGTTGGTGGAATTCCAGCTTCTACTGAGCTTGCAATTGTGCAACGAGATATTGATGCCGCTAAAGAAACTGGCGTTCATGTGCATTTCCAGCATGTGAGTACAGCTGCTGCATTTGAGGCTATTCGTAAAGCAAAAAAAGAGGGATTGCCGATTACGTGTGAAACAGCACCTCACTATTTAGCTTTGTGCGATGAGGATGTTTTGCGATATGGCGCGATGGCTAAGATGAATCCTCCTCTTCGTTCTAAGGCGGATCGTCAAGCAACATTAGCCGCTATTGCGGATGGCACTATTGATATGATTGCAACCGATCACGCTCCTCATACAGTTGAGGATAAATCTGGAGACTTTGCAAAAACTCCTAATGGAATTATTGGTCTTGAGTGCGCTTATGGCGTTTGCAGAAAAGTGCTTGTCGAAGCAGGATACACAGATGACAAACACCTAATTGAATTAATGGCTGTAAATCCGATGCAATTGATGAGTAGAAGACCTACTGATATTGCTGCAATGTTGAACGTATCCGCAAGATGCGCTACAAAAAGAACTTTGCGATTAAATCTTACAGAACATCCTGAAAATGTTGATTTAGTTGTTATTAATATGAATGAGAATTGGACTGTTGACGCAAATTCATTCCATTCTAAAGCTCGTAACACTCCTTTTGACGGTTGGCATCTTACTGGCAGGCCAGTGGCGACGATTATTGGCTCAGAAATTGCTTTCTCAAGAATGTGATTGAAGTTAAATAAAGTTAGGTTTGTGGTGAATTATGGACGAATTAATTGAAGCGATTGCAGCTAAGCAAAATCCTAGCGTAGTTGGCTTGGATCCTAAGCCTGGAATTGTTCCTGCCGAAATTATTAGCGGTCTTGCTGACGAAGTTTTACAAGAAGTTAGCAAAGAGGAAGCTTTACCAACGCTTCTTGCAACTGCTTATTTTGAGTTTAATCGTGCGATTATTGATGCTGTTTCGGATATCGTGCCTGCAGTAAAGCCGCAAATCGCAATGTATGAGGCGCTTGGTCCTGCTGGTATCGATACTTACACGATGACTTGTGAATACGCAAAATCGCAAGGATTAGTTGTAATTGGAGATGCAAAGCGCGGAGATATTGGATCTACAGCTGGCCAATATGCGGCTCATTTAAGCGGTTTTGCTAATCTTTCTGTCTACTTTGATGATGACAGCACTACTGGTAGTGAGCTGCCGCAATCTCTTAAAAATCTTCTAAAAAGCTCTAAAAATTTTGACGTCTGGCATGAAGATTCTCTTACAGTAAATCCTTATATGGGTTCGGACGGAGTGAAGCCTTTTATTGACGAAGCAGTAGCGCACAATAAAAGCATTTTTGTGCTTTTGCGAACATCGAATCCTTCTAGCAAAGAGCTGCAGGAGCTTATTTTGCAAGATGGAAAGCCAGTGTATGAGCATATGGCTGATTTAATTGAGAACTGGGGTGCTTCAAATATTGGGAAGCACGGTTATTCTAAAGTCGGTGCTGTTGTTGGAGCTACGCATCCGGAAGAAGGTAAGCGTTTGCGCGAGATTATGCCGCACACTTTCTTCCTGGTTCCAGGTTATGGTGCTCAAGGCGGTACAGCTCAAGATGTTGCTGGAATGTTTGATGCAAATTCTGAAGGTGCTATTGTAAATTCTTCGCGCGGTATTATTGGTGCTTGGAAAAAATCAGAAGATTATTTAAAGCATCAAGGTCATATGTCTCTTGATGACATTCTTGATATTGTGCATGATTCTGCAGCTGTTGCAGCGAGGAACATGCGAGATGACTTGCGGAATGCAGTTTATCGCTAGAATAAAAACTTAAAAATAAAACTTAAAAAATAAATTAAAATCAAAACTAAAACTAAAAATAAAATAAAGATAAACAAAACTAAAAAGTAACCAAAACGCAACGGTACAAAACACATACAAGGGTAGGGGAAACCACATGAGTGATGGCATGTTTATTCCAACGCGAAAAGCATCTGGAAACGCCATATTTACGTTACGTGAAAACGCTTTTGATTCATCAGGATCAAGCGCGTTGAATGAAAGCGATAATGCAAAATATTCGCGCCTTTGGGGTCGCCGAGCTATAGAAGTGCTTAATAATGAGAAGCTAGACGAAGGCGTGTATCGTTTGACTTTAAGAGATGAAGAGATCGCTAAAAAATCCACTCCTGCGCAATTCGTGAACTTGTATTCTCCTGATCCAACTGCTATGCTTCCTCGTCCTTTTGGAGTTGCAAGCGTAGATGGGGATACTTTTACTCTGATTTTCGCTGTGATTGGCAAAGGCACTGCTAAGTTTGCTGAACTTAAGCCAGGAGATAGCATTGACGCTCTCGGACCTTTAGGACTTGGCTTTAATATTTCTAAGCCTGCACATTATGTGTTGGTCAGTGGAGGTTTGGGCGTGCCGCCTATTTTGTGTGCTGCTCAAGCGCTTTCAAAGCGTGAAGATTCTAGCGTAACAGCGGTTCTCGGCTACCGTAGCAAGCGTTTTGCAGACGATTTAATGAAAGAATATATTGCAGACGTACACAGTATTACGAATGCTGAAGGAACTGTTATAACTTTGCTAAATGAACTTGAAAAAGTTAAGCATTTTGATTTCGAAGACGATTTGCCAACTGTGATTTTATCTTGCGGTCCTTTGCCTATGATGAAAGCCGTAGCTCACTGGGCACATGAAAGAAATATTGAATGCCAGCTCAGTTTAGAAGCAAGAATGGGTTGCGGATATGGAACGTGTGTTGCTTGCGTTGTTGACACTTTGGAAGGCAGACTGAAAGTTTGCAACGACGGTCCTGTTTTTGAAGCAAATCGTTTGGGTTGGGAGTAAAAAAATATGAGTGCTGTAAATAATACAAATAACGCAGATAACGCAAATTCTGCAACAAATTCCGCTGAAACTTTTGGCTTTGACACCAGCCATGTGTGGAAGCATCCAACTCAAGTTGCAGGCGTTAAGTGGAAAAACATGGTTGGTACAGCTTCTGGAACTTTCCAGCTTGCAGCTTGCCGACGTTTTTATGACGTAAGCCAACTTGGCGCAATTTGCACAAAAGGCGTTTCACCTGTTCCTTGGGAAGGAAATCCTTCTCCGCGCACTGCAGAATCTCCTTCTGGAATGGTAAACGCAGTCGGATTGCAAAATCCTGGTGTCGACCACTATCTCATCGACGAATTGCCAAAACTAAAATCCATGGGAGCGCTTGTTATTACTAATGTTGCAGGGCACAGTGACGACGATTATGCGCAAGTTGTTGAAAAGCTTGCAGATTCTTCTGCAGACATGCTCGAAATTAACGTAAGCTGCCCAAACGTGACTCACGGCGGAATGAGCGTCGGCACGGACCCGGTGGCATTACACCGCTTAATTAAGCGTCTTCGTGCAATGACAGACAAGCCAATGATTGTAAAAATGACGCCAAACGTTACTGATATTGTATCGATTTGCAAAGCTGCGGTTGATGCTGGAGCAGATGCCTTAAGCATGATTAATACGCTTGTTGGCTTGCGAATTGATATTCGAACAGGCGAACCGATTATTGCAAACCGTACAGGAGGCGTTTCCGGTCCTGCTATCTTCCCGATTGGACTTGGGTTTGTGTGGAGAGTTCGCCAAGCTATGCCAGATATTCCAATTATTGGTATTGGTGGCATTGATTCTGGCGAAAAAGCTTTGGAATACTTGTATGCTGGCGCGAATGCTGTAGAAGTTGGTGCTGCTGCTTTGGTGGATCCTACTGCTCCTATTCGCATTGCTCGCGAGCTTGATGATTTGCTTGATTCTCGTCCAAAGCTTGCGTCTTTGCTTGCTGAAGGAAAAACTTGGCGCTGAAATTAAATATAGCAAGAAAGTTTATTTAAGAAAGTTTATTTAAGAAAGTATTTAAAATTATTTTAAGAAGGAGAGTCAATTATGGCAGAATTAGACGAACGTTTTACAAAGTTTTTGCTTGATTCAGGCGCACTTAAATTTGGCGATTTCACGCTAAAATCTGGCCGTCAATCACCTTATTTTATTAACGCAGGCGCTTTTGATGACGGTATGAAAATCGCGAGCTTAGGAGCATATTACGCTCAGCGAGTTATTGCTGCAATCGAAGATGGCAAACTTCCGAAAGATATTGACACTGTTTTCGGTCCTGCTTATAAGGGCATTCCGCTGGCAGTTTCTACGTCAATGGCTTTGACGAATAATCACAATATGCCTGTTGGCTTTACTTTCGATCGCAAAGAGCGAAAGGATCATGGCGACGGCGGAATTATGGTTGGAAAACCGTTAAAAGACGGCATGAAAGTTCTGCTTGTTGACGACGTGATGACAGCTGGAACTGCAGTTCGCGAAACTTTGCCAAAGCTTAAAGCGGAAGCAAATGTGCAAGTTGTTGGCTTGATTTTGGCAGTAGACAGAATGGAACGCACGAAAGACAGTGAGCTTTCTGCAGTAAAAGCAGTAGAGCAGGAATTTGGCTTCCCAGTTTTGCCAATTGCTAATGTGCGTGAAATTTTCGCTGCAGCGCAAAAAACTCACTAATAGTGACGGAAGCGCTGTTATGGATGAGAATTTGGCTGCTCGAGCTGAAAATTATTTGCGAGAATATGGTGCGTAAATAGTTTATAGTGATAGAATTTATGAAATTTCATTTTCATAATAGATTTTAAATTAGCACTGAAGTTTATTTGCTAATTCAAATTTATTTTGAATTACTTTGAGATGATGTTTTTTAGATGATGAATGGCTGAGTATGAGAGATCAAAATAATAATTATCAGAATTTTAATGATTTGAATTCTTCAAATATGCCTC
This sequence comes from Gardnerella sp. KA00255, assembly GCF_049244095.1. Taxonomy (NCBI): domain Bacteria; kingdom Bacillati; phylum Actinomycetota; class Actinomycetes; order Bifidobacteriales; family Bifidobacteriaceae; genus Gardnerella; species Gardnerella sp. KA00255. Next base: position 245,917 of record NZ_CP058374.1, on the reverse strand, counting down.
CAGAGTTTTTACCTGGTGATTATGATTCCGAATCTTCATTTGATCAAGATAATTCTCAGTTTGACAATGATTCTAATGGTTCCATTTTTAGAGATAGCAAAGTTATTACTGCTATAGTCGCTGTTTTAATGGTGGCAATTGCAATCGTAGCTGCAGTCGTGTTCTTCTTAACTACGAATAAAAATAAGCCGAGTAATAATAGCGTTGCTACGCCTTCTAAAACTTGTGTCCAATTACGAAAGAAAGCACTGCATGCTCAAAAAGGTGTTATAAAATCTCTTTCAGATGATGACGTTCTTCAAGCTATAAATATTAACAAAACTGAATTTATCTCAGATTCAGATGAAGCTAAAGATGCATTTGATGATTTTGAATCATCTTTAAACTATGCAAAATCAGATGCTAAAGAGAAATTACCCAATTGTCCTGTTGGTGCTGATTCTGAAAATTCTCCATCTGTTGAAAATAAACTTTCAGATAAAATCGACTCTTTCCATCAAGACAGAGATGCTCTTGTAAAATCTGCTAAAGCGGCTATAAAAGCAAGTAAATCAGCAGTTTCTAATAAGCTATTGAAGTTAGTTAATCAAGGTCAAGAGCTTATAGATAAAACTAAGAATGTCCCTATATTCGGAGACGCTCAAGCTGAATTAGAAAAAGTTGTTGATCTTGCAAGAAAAGCTCTTATTAAGAGCAATAACAACGACGATGAATTAAAACAGTGCGTTACAGATTTGCAAAATGCTCTTAAAGATTATTTGGCGAAAATTAAGGAATTAAGCTCAGATCTTGCAAATCGCGATGGCAATGGCTATCCGTTAAATGCTCCACATCCTAAGGATGATCAGGGCGGCTATGCGCCTATAGGCCGTAGTAATAATCCGGAATCCTCAAATTCAGGTGATGGTAATTCTTATGACGATCAACAATAGTAAGTAATCGCGTTAAATACGTGTTGTTATTTAATTAGTTGACGCTTTGTGGCATAATAAGCAAGGTTTATTTCTTAGCTGTATAAATTGCAGCTGTAATTAGCACAGAAACGAGTAACTCGTGGCACAGACTACCAATGATATTAAAAATGGATCGGTTTTGAACCTTGAAGGTCAGCTTTGGACTGTTGTAAAGTTCCAGCATGTGAAGCCAGGTAAAGGTCCTGCTTTCGTGCGCACCACCATTAAAAACGTGCTCTCCGGCAAGATTGTCGATAAGACTTTTAACGCAGGCATGAAGATGGAGTTCGAGACCGTTGATAACCGTACGTTGCAATATTCTTATGAAGATGGCGATAACTTCGTCTTCATGGATATGACAACTTATGATCAGGTTTATATTCCTAAGGGCTTAGTTGGCGAGCAGAGCAAGTATTTGCTTGAAGGCACTGATTGCATCGTCAGCTTCCATGATGGCACTCCTTTGAGCGTTGAACTTCCAGCTTCCGTGATTTTGACTATCACTCACACTGAGCCAGGCTTGCAGGGCAACCGTTCTAACGCTGGTACAAAGCCTGCAACTGTTGAAACTGGTGCTGAAATCCAGGTTCCACTCTTTGTTGGTGAAGGCGAAAAGGTTAAGGTCGACACTCGTGACGGCTCTTACCTTGGTCGCGAAAACTAATTAAATTTTTTGCATAAAGCGACTCGGTGGCGATTAGTCGTTGCTGGGTCGCTTTATTTGTGAATGCATGTTTGTGTAATATTGGATATATATTGATGTAAGTTAAGTTCTTATAAGCTGTGCGCATAACATATTTGATTATGCTTGTGTGCTTAAGTAAATTTATAAGAATTCTATATGTAGTTTGTACAGAAAGACGATACAATGGCACGTTCTACCGCTCGTAAAAGGGCTTTGAATACACTGTATGAAGCAGATGAAAAGAGTCAGAATATTCTTTCCTTGCTTGAAGAGCGAGTCAAAGAGCCTGGTGCTCAAACGCCTCTTCCTGAATATGCTATTGAAATTGTTCGAGGTGTTGGGGAACGCAGAAATAGGATTGACAAGACGCTGAACCGCTATTCAACAGGTTGGAAAGTTGGACGTATGGCGGTTATTGATCGTAATATTTTGCGCATTGCAGTTTGGGAAATGCTTCTTAACGAAGAAATTCCAGACAAAGTTGCGATTGATGAAGCTATTTCTCTTGCTAAAACTTACAGCGATGATGATGCTATTGCATTTATTCACGGATTGCTAAGCGCGATTATGGCAGACAAAGAAGCATGCTTGGCAAAGTTTAATGGCGAATCTCAAGAAGAAACTACGGAAAACGCTAGCGATTCTCAGGTTTCTCAAGAATCTCAGGAAACTCAAGAAACGCAGGAAGCCCAAAAGTCTTCTGAATCTTCTGAATCTTCTGAATCTGAATGATCTAGTCGGCGCGTCGCCCGTCCGCCAATCTGAGTAAACTTGCCACGAATATCCTAAAGCCATAAGGGGGTTAAGGTGGATTACAACGACACCTTCGCCGGATTCGGCAGTGACGATGCAGTATTGGTGTTAGAAGACGGTCAGGTTTACGTTGGTAAGCCTTTTGGTGCGCGAGGATCTACGCGTGCTGAGATTGTTTTTTCTACGGGCATGACTGGTTATCAAGAAACGTTAACCGATCCAAGTTATGATCAGCAAATAGTAGTACAAACATTCCCACACATAGGTAATACGGGAATGAATCATGAAGATCCAGAATCTACTCGCATTTGGGTTGCTGGATATGTAGTTAAGGAGCCAAGCCCAATTTTTAGCAATTGGAGAGCTGAAGGTTCCTTGGAAGATGATTTACAAAAGCAAGGTATCGTTGGTATCAGTGGTATTGATACTCGAAAGCTGGTTCGTCATTTACGTTCTGTCGGCGTTATGCGTGCCGGCATTTTTTCTAATGAGGCCCTGGTTGATTCTTCAACTGGGGCTTTTCGTACCGTTGCTTCTTTCGTTGATGAGATTAAGCAAACTCCTCAAATGCAAGGCTTGCGTTTAACGGACGAAGTAAGTACTGATCAAACGTATACGATTGAGCCTTGCGGCGATTTTGAAGGAAAAGACCCGCTTTACACAGTCGTAGCAGTCGACTTTGGTATTAAAGCTATGACTCCTCACCGTTTGGCAGAGCGTGGCTGCCGGGTACACGTCGTAAGCTCCTCAATAAGTTTCGAGTCCTTACAAGCTCTGAACGCAGATGGAGTATTCTTCTCCAACGGTCCAGGAGACCCTGGCCAAGCAAATCGCGAAGTCGAGCTTTTGCGCAAAGTTTTGGATGCAGGATACCCGTTCTTTGGTATCTGCTTTGGAAATCAGCTACTTGGACGCGCTCTCGGCTTTGGCACTTACAAGCTGAAGTTTGGCCACCGCGGTATTAACCAGCCTGTAAAAGACGTTACAACAGGAAAAGTGGAAGTTACAGCTCACAATCACGGTTTTGCTGTAGACGCACCTCTTGACGGCCCTGTTCAATCTCCATACGAAAACGGACACTTTGGTCGCGTAATGGTATCGCATATTGACTTGAACGACAACGTTGTAGAAGGCTTGCAATGCCTTGATATTCCAGCGTTCTCAGTGCAATATCATCCGGAAGCTGCGGCAGGTCCGCACGATGCTTCCTACCTATTTGACCGCTTTGTGCAATTGATGCGCGAAAACGCTATAAAAAGCAAGTAAGATTCAAGGAAAGAGAAGTTTACTATGCCAAAACGTACTGATATTAAGTCGGTTATGGTAATTGGTTCTGGCCCTATTGTTATTGGTCAGGCTGCAGAATTTGATTATTCAGGAACTCAAGCTTGCCGCGTGCTTCGCGAAGAAGGAATTCGCGTTATCTTAGTCAACTCTAATCCGGCTACGATTATGACAGACCCGGAACTTGCAGACGCGACATACATTGAGCCAATTGACACATCGATTTTGGAGAGAATTATTGCGAAGGAGCGTCCGGATGCGCTTCTTCCAACACTCGGCGGCCAAACCGCTCTTAATGCGGCAATGGATTTGGGCCGTGCAGGAATACTAGAAAAATATAACGTTGAGCTTATTGGTGCTTCTTTGGAAGCAATCGACCGCGGTGAAGATCGCGAGCTTTTCAAAAAAGTTGTTGAAAAAGCTGGAGCTGAGTCAGCAAAATCCTTTATTGCTCACTCAATCGAAGAAGTAGACAAAATTGTTGAAACTTTAGGATACCCGGTAGTAGTACGTCCAAGCTTCACAATGGGCGGCCTCGGATCTGGTATCGCTCACAATGAGGAAGAACTTCATCGCATTGCAGGAGCCGGTATTCACTATTCTCCAACAAACGAAGTGCTTATTGAAGAAGGCATTGAAGGCTGGAAGGAATTTGAGCTTGAGCTTATGCGCGACGCAAAAGATAACGTCGTAGTTGTTTGCCCAATCGAAAATGTTGATCCTGTAGGCGTGCACACTGGTGACTCGATTACAGTTGCTCCTTGCTTCACTCTTACCGACCGCGAATACCAGAAGATGCGCGATATTGGTATCGCTATTATTCGAGGCGTTGGAGTTGACACCGGTGGTTGCAATATTCAGTTTGCAATCAACCCTAAAACTGGTCGCATTATTGTAATCGAAATGAACCCGCGCGTATCTCGTTCTTCCGCACTCGCATCTAAAGCAACTGGCTTCCCAATCGCAAAAATTGCAACGAAACTTGCTCTCGGCTACACTTTGGACGAAATTCAAAACGATATTACGCGTTCAACTCCTGCAAGCTTCGAGCCAACAATCGACTACGTTGTAACAAAGATTCCGCGCTTTGCTTTCGAAAAGTTCCCAGGAGCAGACACTACGCTTACAACTTCTATGAAGTCAGTTGGCGAAGCAATGGCTTTGGCTGGAAACTTCCAGGAATCTCTTGGAAAAGCAATGCGCTCAATCGACAAACGTCACTCATGCTTTAGCTGGGATGGCGAGCGCCCAAGCAAGGAAGAAGTTAATAAGCTTCTTGAAGAAATGCACACTCCAACAGAGCATCGCTACTTGCAAATCCAGCGCGCACTATGGGGTGGAGCAACGCCAGAACAGATTTTTGCAGCAACAAAGATTGACCCATGGTTTGTTGAGCAGTTGGCGCAAATTAACGAGACTGCGCTCGCAGTTCGTGAAGCTGAAACCTTAACTCCTAAGGTTTTGAAGCGTGCTAAGCTTGCTGGCCTTTCAGACGTTCAAATTGCGCATTTGCGTAATCTTGGCGACGAAGGTGAAAACATGGTTCGTGAGCTTCGTTGGGCTTACGGTTTGCGCCCTGTTTACAAGACTGTCGATACTTGCGCAGCAGAGTTTGATGCAGCAACTCCGTACTACTATTCTTGCTATGCTGACGAAAGCGAGCTTAAGAAGCGCGATCGCGAAGCTGTGATTATCCTTGGCTCTGGTCCAAACAGAATTGGACAGGGCATTGAGTTTGATTACACTTGCGTTCACGCTGTTCAGGAATTGGGTAAGGATTACGACACCATTATGGTTAATTGCAATCCTGAAACAGTTTCTACAGATTACGATATGTCTGATCGCCTTTACTTTGAGCCGCTTACTTTCGAAGACGTGCTTGAAATTTACGAAGCAGAAAAGAAGCTTGGACCAGTTAAGGGTGTGATTGTGCAGCTTGGTGGTCAAACTCCACTTTCGCTTGCTGCTCGTCTTAAAGCTGCAGGAGTTCCAATTTTGGGAACTACTCCTGAGGCCATTGATTTGGCGGAAAACCGTGAGCTTTTCGGCGAGGTTCTTCGTCAAGAAGGCATGAATGCTCCTCGCTACGGCACAGCTTTGAGCTTAGAGGAAGCAAAAGATGCAGCTCACGCAATCGGTTACCCGGTTCTTGTACGCCCAAGTTACGTACTTGGCGGTCGTGGCATGGAAATCGTGTACGATGACGCTCAACTTGCAAAGTATGTTGATCGCGCTTTGGAAGAAGCTAGAGCAGACACGGTTGTTTCTGGACGTTTGCCTTCGCCGCTTTTAATCGATAAGTTCCTTCAGGACGCCATTGAAATCGATGTTGACGCGCTTTACGACGGCAACGAGCTTTATATTGGCGGCATTATGGAGCATGTCGAGGAAGCTGGCGTGCACTCTGGTGACGCTGCTTGTACTCTTCCTCCAAGCACGCTTTCTGACGATCAGATTCGTCGTCTTCGTGAAGGCACGCTTTCGATTGCGCGCGGCTGCTCTGTGCGCGGTCTTATTAACGTGCAGTATGCTTTTATGGCAAATACTTTGTACGTAATTGAGGCAAATCCTCGAGCATCTCGTACTGTTCCGTTTGCTTCTAAAGCTACTGGAGTTGCTCTTGCTAAAGCTGCTGCAAGAATTATGGCCGGTGAAACCATTGCCCAACAGCGCAAGCGCGGACTTCTTCTCCCACAAGGAGATGGCGGAGATATTCACCCAGGTCAGCAGGTTGCTATTAAAGCTTCTGTGTTGCCGTTCAAACGCTTCCGCACTCCTGTTGGTCGTACGGTTGATATTTTGCTTGGACCTGAAATGCGTTCTACTGGTGAGGTTATGGGCTTCGACCGCGACTTCCCACATGCTTTTGCTAAGAGCCAACTTGCAGCATACAAGGGTGGTTTGCCTACCAGCGGAAACGTTTTTGTGTCCGTAAGTGATGCAGATAAGCGTCAACTTCCGCTTCTTGCAGTTCGTTTAGTTGAACTTGGCTTTACGATTTGGGCTACTGAAGGTACTGCTTCTGTACTTCGTCGTTATGGCATTGATTCTGTGATTGTCGACAAGATTTCTAGCAAGGGCGACACAGCGAAAGATGTGCGTAACAGCGAGCAAGTACACGAAAGAATCGGCAAGAATGTTGTAGAGCTTATCGAAAATGGTAAGATTGACATGGTATTGAATACTCCGAATTCAAGAGGATCTCGTACTGATGGTTATGCCATTCGTGCGGCAGCAGTAGCAGCAGATCTTCCTCAATTCACTACGATTACTGAGTTTGCACCAGTTTTGATGGCAATTGAAGCTGTTAAGAACAATGATTATCAAGTGATGAGTATTCAGGAACATGCAAAGCAATTATTTGCTATAGAGCAAGCTGAAGCTAAAGAAAGTTGAGCACTATAACATGACCGGAACCATAGGCGATCAAGAATTACAAGCACAACGATCTGATTTTGGTTTGCGTTTAAAAAACGCTATGGCCAAATATGGTCCGCTATGCGTAGGCATTGATCCTCATCGCAAAATGTTGCTTAATTGGGGATATGAGATGGATGCGCAAGGTGCTGAGCTATTCTCTATGCGTATGCTTCAGGCCATGAATGGTAGGGCAGCAGCAGTTAAATTCCAATCTAGCATGTTTGAGCGCTACGGTTCTAAAGGATTCGCAGCGCTCGAACGCGTGCTGTATGCTGCACGTCAAATGGATGTTATTACGATTGTCGATTGTGGACATGGTGGTTTGTCTACTACTATTTCTGCTTTAGCTGATGCTTATTTTAAGCCTGGAGCTCCGCTTATGGCCGATGCTATAACGCTGCTTCCATATTATGGCGCTCGTTCTATGAGTAGTCTTATTAATGAAGCCTTAAACAACGGTTGCGGAGTATTTATTGCATCTCTTACATCTAATCGTGAAGGCGCTAATCTTCAAACAGCTATACGACAAAACGGAAGCTATCGCGGACATACTGTTGCTCACGGTATAGCTCAAACAGCTCAAAGCTTTAACAATAACACTAAAGGCATGGGTTCTGTTGGCTTGATTGTTGGAGCTACTATCGGCGATTGGATGAATGGTGGGGACGTAGATCTTACAAGCTTTACTGGCCCAATTCTTTCTCCAGGCTACGGTTGGCAGGGTGCTGAAGCAAGCGATCTTAAAACTGTGTTTGCTGGAACTCACGGAAATGTTTTAGTCACTGTTTCACGTTCCATTGCTTCCCATGGTCCAGATATTGGTTCTCTTTCGGCGGCAACTGAGCGTATTGCTTGGGATATTCGTCAAGCTTTGATGTATTCGGAATCTTAAACTCTAATTAACAAAAAATAATAAATTCGCAATGTACTAGAAACGTAAAATGCGTTAAAGTATTAGAATATTTAATATTCTCGTTTAAAAGTATTGTTAAACTAGAATTTAATAGAAGTTATTATTGTTAATGGGGTGCGATTAAGATGACCGATGCAACTTACATACGAGGCGGAGTTCGTAAGCGTAGGCTAATTGTTCTTACCGGTCCTACTGCAGCAGGTAAAGGCACTGTTGAAGGCGCTTTGCGCGAAAGGCACCCAAATATTTGGCTTTCTGTTTCTGCAACTACTCGCGCTCCTAGACCAGGTGAGTTTAATGGAATTCACTATTGGTTTTTGGACGAAGAAGAGTTTAATCGTCGAGTAAAAAATGGCGAGTTTTTGGAAACTGCACTAGTTCACGGAATGGCTCATTATGGCACTCTTCTTCAGCCTGTTTTAGATCATATTGAGCAAAATATTCCTACTCTTCTAGAAATTGATTTACAAGGTGCAAGACGAGTTAAGCAAGAAGCATCTCGATTAGGATTAGACGTTGTTTATGTATTCATTGCTCCTCCAAGTTTTGAAGAACTTAAGAGGAGACTAATTGGAAGGGGTACTGAAACTCCTGAACAGCAGGCAAAACGTCTAGAAACAGCAAAAGTTGAAATGGCTGCTGCTGGCGAATTTGATGTTGTAATTGTTAACGACGATGTAAATCGTGCCGCAAACGAATTGTGGGATGTAATCGCTAAAGAATACGACCTATAGATAGATAAATATATAAACAAATAAATAAACCTGTAAATAGAATTATAAATAAAACTTACACAATATCCGGCAGTATCCGGCAATATCCGAACGGTAGCATATAATAACACCTTTGGAACTATTGTGGCACCATAGAATATGGAGAACATTATGGCATTGGGCACTCAGCCAACACCTACGGGACTTGCTAATCCGCCGATTGACGATTTAATGGAACATGCGGACTCCAAGTATGCGCTTGCCTTGTTTGCCGCAAAACGAGCACGGCAGATTAATTCTTATTTCACTCAGCTTAACGAGGGTTTGTTACAGAACGTTGGTCCTCTTGTTGAGTATCAGAACCAGGAAAAGCCTCTTTCAATTGCTTTCCGTGAAATTAACGAAGGCTTGTTGGAAGACACTCTTGGCGACGATGATATGAGTGAAGGCAATTAATTTTATTCGTTTTCGAACGAAGTAATCGCAGTCACATACTTAACTTTTAGAGGTATATATGTGGCTGCGATTTATTCATATTATGTGCGACAACTATTATGTGTGACAACTAACGAGTTGGATTTTATTGGAGTGCAAATGCAAGAGCGCAAATTAATTTCTGCAGAATCTGTAACTGAAGGTCATCCTGATAAATTATGTGACCAAATTGCTGATGCAATTTTAGACGATATGCTTCGTCAGGATCCTCATGCTCACGTAGCTGTTGAAGTGTGCGCTTGCGTTGGTCAATTCGTTGTTTTCGGTGAAGTTCGCGGAGAAGTTTACACTGATATTCCTGGTATTGTTCGAAAAGTTGTAAGAAATGTTGGATACACAAGCTCAGAAATAGGGCTTGATGCTGATTCTTGCGGCGTAATGGTTTCTCTTACAGAACAGAGTGCGGAAATCAATCAAGGTGTTCAGCGTATAGATTCTAAAGATGATTCTGTTTCTCGAGAAGAACGCTATTCTTCTCAGGGTGCCGGCGATCAAGGCGTAATGTTTGGTTACGCAAGTGATGAAACAGATTCTTATATGCCTCTTCCAATCTATTTAGCTCATAAACTTGCTTATCGTTTAACATTAGTACGTAAAGAGGGGATTGTTCCTCATTTGCGCCCAGACGGTAAAACTCAGGTTACTATTGAATACGATTGCGATGGTAATCCTAAGCGCGTTGACACAGTTCTTATTTCTACTCAGCATGATCCTGAAGTTTCTCATGACTGGTTACAGCAGCAATTAAGCGAAAACGTCGTATTGCCTGTTTTAAAAGAAGCTCTTTCTAATAAAGTAGATTATAACGATTATCGAATGTTAGTGAATCCTACTGGATCGTTTGTTTTGGGTGGGCCTGCTGCAGATTCAGGATTAACAGGACGAAAGATTATTGTTGACACTTACGGCGGTGCTGCTCATCACGGTGGTGGAGCTTTTTCTGGAAAAGATCCAAGTAAAGTCGATCGATCTGCAGCCTATGCCGCGCGTTGGGTGGCCAAAAATATTGTTGCAGCAGGATTAGCTCATAAAGCAGAAGTACAAGTTGCCTATGCAATCGGTATAGCGGATCCTGTAAGCGTAAATGTGGAAACTTTCGGAACTGAATCTGAAGGTATTACAAGCTCGGATATTTCTAAAGCTGTTCGAGAAGTATTTGATTTACGCCCAGCCGCTATTATTGATGAGCTTGATTTATTGCAGCCTATTTACTCTAAGACTTCTGCATATGGTCATTTTGGTCGAACTGATGCGCATTTCCCTTGGGAAGAGTTAAATCGTGTTGAAGATTTAAAACGCGCTATTAGTAATATTGTTAATGACTAAAATAAATTATCGTCATATTTTTTATAAATAAGTAAATTAAGCGCGAAATAGGATGGTAAAAAGAGCGAAGGTGTGATTTATGCTGCAACAACCTGAATTAGAAGGTTTAGCACATAAACGCAGGCGTAGAAAAAACTCGTCTGCTAATGTGCCGGCAGCATCATGCGCTGTTGCTCATGTGATGCTTGATGTCCAAGCTCCACATTTAGGTCACACTTTTGATTATCTTATTCCAGAAAAGTATGACGAAATTGCTCAGCCGGGCTCTCTTATACGCGTTCGTTTTGGTTCTAGAAGAGTTAACGGAATTATTTGGTCTAGATCCGATGATTCGCATACTACAAGAGATTCGTTAAGATTTATTGAAAGAGTACTGTCTCATAAAGTATTGCTTTCTAAATCAATGCGCTCAGATATTGTTTCGATTGCAAATGCCTACGGCGGTACGCCAGCAAACATTATTAGACTGGCTGTTCCGCCTAGAATTGCAAGCGTTGAAGAATACGCTTATTCTCCTAGCAGAGCTCAAAAAGCTAGGATTACAAATCTTCACCAAAAAATTCTTCCTGAATTATTTACTAGGCAATCTTCTTACGATTTAAAAGTTGAATATGATGGCTCAGAGCGTGTAGCTTTTACAACTGATGAAAGGATGATGTCATCATATAGTCGCGCTTTTTCGCTAAAAGAAGCATTATCCAATGTCATATACCCATATTCTTATTTAAAAAATTCATATAAATACGATGAAAATGATGTAAATCACGCTAGATCGTTTGTTATAGATGCATTGCCTGGATCTCAGCGCTGGGCACAAGACTTAGCTTGGATTATTGTAACTGCCATAAATTCAGGGCGGCAAGTTGCGGTTGTATTACCAACATTGCGCGAGATTAACGATGTTATGCGAGCACTAATGTCTTGCGGCCTTCAACCATATAAACAGATGAAAAACGGCGAATTTGTTGGAGATGTAGTTCGTCTTTCTGCTGCAGATGCTCCAGCTGACCGTTATCGATCTTGGATTGCTGTTTCGCAGGGGATTGTTCCATGCGTTTTAGGTACGCGCGCTGCAATGTATGCTCCTGTTGAAGGTGACGCTCTTTTTGTGATAGTTGAGGATGCTGCGTATCAACAAGCTGACGGTATGCAACCATATGCTCAAGCTCGTGGCGTTATGCGTTTAAGAGCTAAAAATCATGGCGGAATATTTATATCCATGTCTTTTGCAAGAAGTATGACAAGCCATTATGAAATCGATTCAAATAATTATTTAAATACTTATAATCACGAAGATTTAAGTAAAGATTTCAGTAAAGATTCTACTAAAGATTCCGGTAATAATTTTAGTGATAACTTCAGTAAAGACTTCAGTGAAGATTCTTATGAAGAGTCCGATAAAAATCCTAGTAAAAATTATGATAAAACTTGTAATTTAGTAACAGGTAAAAGTGAACTTATCACCCCTTTTAATTCAGTAAGAGTAGCAGCTTGCGGATGGGTAAGATGGCTTAATCGTGAATCATTAGCAAAGATTGGCGATGATAGCGCTGGACTAAGAGTTCCAGACACTGCTAAAAAAATTATTAAAGACGCTTTAAAAGCTGGGTATCCAGTATTATTGTCTATTCCGGAAGATGGTACTACTCAATCTGCAGCATGCGTTAAATGTCATCATCAAGCTAGATGTCGTCGTTGTACTGGTCCAATCGACTTAAGTATTAATGGCTCGTTATCTAGATGCGCTTGGTGCGGTGCAAGTACTGTGAACTGGTCTTGCACTTATTGCTCGTGCAAAGTTTTTCGCGCAATTCGTGTTGGAGCTGCTGGTACTGTAAAGCAACTTTCTATGCTTTTCCCGGGCACAAAGATGATAGTATCTTCTCCACATTCTAAAAATGGCATTGTCTCTTGGATTAATGAAGAGCCAATGATTGTTGTTGCTACTCCTGGCGCTGAACCGCGAGTAAAAAGATCGTATAAACAAAATGATATAGAAGCTTCATTAGATGACGATTTTGAAAATGATTTCAAGCGTGCTGCAGGTGATGATTCTTCAAATGATTTCAATGATTCTAACCTAATATATGGCAGTTCAGAAAATACTTCATCTGAATTAAATAATGCTCTTGATTACAAACAGAACGGCAAAATTCCAGAAAACAGTAAAAATAACATCAACGCTTACGATTCTATTATTTCTAAATCTGAATCATACACTGGCGAATATCGAGTTGTAGCTTTTCTTGACGCTTGGGCAAGCTTATATACTACAAGTCTTGACGGAAATTATGACGTATTGTCCTCATGGATGCGCGCATCTTCAGCCTGCGCTCCTAAATCTCGAGGCGGATGCGTAATGATATTAGGAGAAAGCGATAGTTCTATAGTAGATTCTCTTACAACATGGGATTCATCTATTCTAGCTACTCGTGAACTTTCTCAACGCAAATCTGCTGGCCTTCCTCCAACTGTTTGCGCAGCTTGCGTTTGGGGGAATCGTGAAGATGTTATGCGAGTTTTAAATTCAAATAATTTTAATTTACCAACGATTTGCGTAAATAATATTAAAATTTCTCCGCTGCTTGGCGTTGTACCTATGCATAATTCTGTAACAGAAAAAAATCTACATTTCAACGAATTGCATGACAGAGTTAAAGCGGTAGTAAGAGTTCCGTTAGAATTTAGAAATGAATTAGTTAAAAAATTACGAAAACAATTAGCAGAACATAGCGCATTTAACTATAAAGGCGAATTGCATTTTAGTTTGGATCCTAAAGATTTATTAGCTTATTGATTGGAGTAAATGTGAGTGAGATTTATCGTTGTGCAGTACTTGGAGACCCGATTGCACACTCTTTATCTCCTGTGTTACATAATTCTGCTTATGCGGCTTTAGGACTTAAAAATTGGCGATACAGCAAAGAAAGAGTAAATGAGACAGAACTTAGCGATTTCATTGCTCATCTTGATAACTCTTGGAAAGGCTTAAGCCTTACAATGCCGCTTAAAAAAACCATAATGAAACTCGGCACTCCTTGCGATTACTGGTCTCGCACACTTAACGTAGCAAACACAGCGATTTTTACCAGCAATCCTGCAACCGCATCGCCTTCTCAAATTGAACTGTGCAACACTGATGTAAGTGGCATAATAACAGTTTTTATTCGAGCATTGCACGAGAGCATAAGCAACGTAAAAAAGGCTGTTATTATTGGCAGTGGCAATACGGCATCATCGGCAATGGCGGCACTTATAGAAATCGCTCAAGCCTCAAAACTTGAAAAAGTGCAAGTTATTGCTAGAACTGAAGATAACGGTAGTGTAAAAGGCGTTGAACGTTTTAATAATCTTTTGCGCAAATATTGTGCTGATTTTCCAAATAGCAGAAGCATAGAGCCGTGCTGTGAAAGTGGGGAAGGCCAAAGTAGGGAAATAGAAAATAGCGAAATCGAAAGCAAGAAAATCGAAAATAGCAGAATCGAAAGTAGTGAAAATAATGCAAACTACGAATCAGTGGGAGGCATTAAATTCCCAACAATTAGCGAAGAAGTGCTTGCGGAATTTGCCGGGTATACTGCGGAAAAATTAGGTGCGGAAAAATTATCAGAATGTGATAAATCTCTCATTTTAAAATCTTTAACTTCGATTGACGCAATTCGCGCAATAGAAGATGCAGACATAGTTATAAGCACAGTTCCTGCGCACGTAGCAGACGGATTAGCAATAGCACTAGATGCATATTGCCAAAATCAAAAAATAAATCATTTAGGAACACTGCTCGACGTTGTTTACGACCCTAGACCAAGTGATTTACTAAGCGTATGGAGAAGATACGGTTGCGGAATTGGCGGGGAAGAAATGCTTTTATATCAAGCTTTAGAACAAGTAAAGCTTATGACTTATGATTACAGAAATTCTAAAGAAAATTTTGAAAATAGCTTCGAAAATGATTCTGACAAGGCTACAGATTACGATTGCTTAAGCGGTCATATGCGTAAGGCGTTAGAGGAGGCATTATGACGACTGATGATTCATTAAATAATGATCAGCAGAATAATGTTGTTAAAAATGAAACGTTATCGTCTAATATTAACAATAACGATAGTTTTGTTGGTCACTCTTTTACTCCACACACGCATACAAAAGATAATTCTTTGACTGATTTTGAAGTAATGCTTATAACGGGCATGAGTGGAGCAGGTCGATCTCACGCAGCTAACGCATTAGAAGATATGGGTTGGTACGTAATAGATAATCTTCCGCCGAAACTGCTTATACCACTGGTTGATATGATGACGTCCTCAGGATCTAAAGTCCATAAGCTTGCAGCTGTTATTGATGTTCGTTCTCGCGGATATTTTGATGATCTTTTTGCTGTGCTAGCTCACGTAGATAATTTAGGCGTTAAAACTAGAATCCTGTTTTTAGATGCTTCAGATGAAGTTCTAATTAAACGATATGAATCTGTACGTAGACCGCATCCTTTGCAAGGCGGTAGGAGACTTATCGACGGCATTAACGAAGAAAGAGAACTTTTAGGTCATTTAAAGGATTGCGCGAATATTATTATAGATACTTCTGCGCTTAGTATTCACCAACTTTCCACTAAGCTTTACGAAAGTTTGCTCGGCAAAGGTTCATCTACAGTTTCAGTTCATATTTTTAGTTTTGGATTCAAATACGGTATGCCAATGGATGCTGATTTTGTAGCTGATATGCGATTCTTACCAAATCCTTTCTGGATTCCTGAACTAAGAGAACTTACAGGTAAAGATCAAGCTGTACAAGATTATGTTTTATCTAACCCTGCTGCAATTGCTTTTCTAGATTCTTACGAAAAAGCTTTACTTACAGCTATTGATGGATTTGCAAAAGAAGATAAGCATTATGTTACGATTGCCGTAGGTTGCACTGGTGGTCAGCATCGTTCAGTTGCTACAAGTATTGAGTTATCTAGAAGACTACGTCTTCATGGATTACAAGTTACTGTTTCTGCTCGTGAATTAGCTCGTAGAATATAAGGATTATGTTATAGTATCTGCAATATAGCTGTTGTAAGCGCTCTAATAATAAATATAGAGATGTAAAATGTCCAAGTCATTCGGTATCACAGAAAGCCGAGCATGTCTATGTTTTGCGCATCAGGCACGAATTGTAATACGCATACTTTAAGAAGAACAAAAGTAGGAGGTTGTCCCTTGGCTCTTCTTGACGACGTCAAAAATGAACTCGTATCAAACGATAATGAGCTCCCGACTGTCATTATGGCTCAAGCAGCAGCAATGATGCGCTTTGGTGGCGGTTTGCGACCAGTTAACAATAAGGCTGTAATCCGAGCGCAATTCGACTCATTGAGTACTGCACAATGGCTTGTAGATGTTTTACGCATACAATGCAAGCGCGATGCTGTAGTATCACAAGTCACTCGTCAAACTCCTAATGGAACTGTTGTTCGCTACGATGTTCTTGTTGAACATGGAGCTACTGCATTAGCCTTACAAGCTGGTCTTTTGGATCGCAGGATGCGTATTGTTGCAGGTTTAGCACCTGAAATCGTTGGTGGAAATATAGCTCAAATTAAAGCTGCTTGGCGTGGAGCATTTTTGGCTCACGGTGCTATTTCAGACCCTGGCAAAGCAAGCTACTTGGAAGTTGTTTGCCCTACCGCTGAAGCTGCTACAGCTTTACAAACTATGGCTGCTCGCTTAGGTATTAGCGCTAAAGCTCGTAAAGTTCGTAGCTCTGAAAGAGTTACATTACGCGATTCTGACGCTATTGAACGTATGCTTAATCTAATTGGAGCTCCTCGATCCGCCAGAGAGTGGACTGGTAAGCGTTCTGATGGAGAGGCACGTGGTAAAGCTAATCGTTTAGCTAATTTTGACGATGCTAATATGCGCCGTAGCGCTCGCGCTGCAACTGAAGCATGCAAGAAGGTTAGACATGCTTTTGATGTTTTAGGCGATGATATTCCAGATAACTTGTTAATGGCAGGTCGTTTACGCCTGGAGCATTCTCATGCAACTTTGGAACAGTTAGGACATTTAGCTGATCCTCCTATTACGAAGGATGCAATTGCTGGTCGTATACGCAGACTTTTGCAACTTTCAGATAAGATTGAGAAATCTAGAGCTTAATAGTTTTTGATTTTTTAAAACATTTTATGGGCACGTTAGATGTGCCCATTTTTTGTTGTTAACGTTCTCATAATATGCTTTTTTGTTAGGTTTATGCGGTATAATCTCACTTGGCATTTATAGATTTTCGAAGCAATATCGCTTGTTTCGATTCACATTACGCCATCATGGTTTGGAAAGGATACCAATGAAGACACTTAAGGATTTGGGAGATTTGAGCGGCAAGCGCGTATTAGTACGTGCTGATTTCAATGTTCCTCTCAAGGGTACGACTATCACTGATGACGGTCGTATTCGCGCAGCTTTGCCAACCATCAAGGTTTTGCGTGAGCAAGGCGCTAAGGTGATTTTAATGGCTCATCTTGGTCGTCCAAAAGGACAGGTTGTTCCTGAGCTTTCATTAGCTCCAGTTGCACAGCGCTTAGGTGAATTGCTAGGCACAAATGTTGTTTTAGCAGCAGATACCTATGGTGAGGATGCTCAAGCTAAAGTAGCTGCCATGAATAATGGCGACGTTGTTTTGCTTGAAAACGTTCGTTTCAACGCTGAAGAAACCAGCAAGGATGCAGCTGAGCGCTCTGAATATGCTAAGAAGATTGCTTCTCTCGGAGACGTATTCGTATCCGATGGCTTCGGTGTTGTACACCGCGCTCAGGGTTCAAATTACGATGTTGCTGCCGATCTTCCAGCTGCTGCAGGTTTGCTTGTTGAGAAGGAAGTTAAGGCACTTTCTCGCGCAACTGAAAACCCAGAACGTCCTTTGACTGTTGTGCTTGGCGGTTCTAAGGTTTCTGACAAGCTTGGTGTTATTGAAAACTTGCTTTCTAAGGCTGATCGCCTTGTTATCGGCGGCGGTATGGTCTTCACTTTCTTGAAGGCTTTGGGTCACGAAGTCGGTACTTCTTTGCTTGAAGAGGATCAGCTCGAGAAGGTTAAGGGATACATTGAAACCGCTAAGAAGAACGGCGTTGAGCTTGTACTTCCAACCGATATTGTTGTTAACGCTGGCTTCCCAGCAGGGGATACTCCAGTTGCTCCAGAAGTAGTTCCAGCTGACGCTATTCCTGCAGACAAGATGGGCTTGGATATTGGCCCTGATTCTCAGAAGCTTTTCCACGATAAGATTGTTGATTCCAAGACTGTTGTTTGGAATGGGCCAATGGGTGTGTTCGAGGTCCCAGAGTTTGCTGCTGGTACTCGTGCTGTTGCACAAGGCTTAGTTGATGCAACGAAGAATGGCACTTTCACTATTGTTGGCGGTGGTGATTCTGCTTCTGCAGTTCGTAACCTTGGCTTCCCAGAAGATGGCTTCTCGCACATTTCTACTGGCGGCGGTGCTTCTCTCGAATTCTTGGAAGGTAAGACTCTTCCAGGTTTGAGCGTACTTGAGTAATAATTTTAAGCTAAGTTAAATTAATTTAGGTTAGATTAAGTTATATTAAATTAGTTTAAATTAGTGCGAACGTTAAATAGTGTGCTGGCTCTTATAAGTACTTTGAGTCGGCACACTATTGACTTTTGTCTTATATTATTTATATTTAAGCGTTATTTGAGCATTATTTAAGCGTTATCTAATCGTCGTTTTTGTATTTGCTAGTAAAGGGTGAATGTTGGTTCTACGCAGAAAGCCGCTTGTTGCTGGTAATTGGAAGATGAACTTTAATCATCGTGAAGCTACGCATTTTATTCATAAATTTGCTTGGCTTTTGCGAGATTCTCATACTGATTATCATCTTTGCGATATAGCACTTATGCCATCTTTTACTTCAATTCGAAGCGTGCAAGTATTTGTTGAATCAAATAAGCTTCCTTTATTGTATGGGGCACAAGCAGTTTCAGTTACAGCTCAAGGTGCTTTTACTGGTGATGTTTCAGCAGACATGCTTGCTGCTTTAGGATGTTCTATGGTAATTGTTGGGCATTCTGAAAGACGTAAGTATCATCCTGAAGACGATGCAAATATAGTTGATCAAGTTCGAGCAGTTCTTGCTGCAGGAATGCAGCCTATTTTGTGCGTTGGAGAAAGCTTTGAAGAGCGCAAACAAGGCATTGAACTTGATTTTGCTGTAGGACAAGTTCACGATGTTACTCGCGATTTAGATTCACAACAGGCTGAACGATTAATTATCGCCTATGAACCTGTATGGGCTATTGGCACGGGAATGGTTGCAACTGCACAATCAGCACAAGATGCTGCATTTGCCATTAGAGAAGATTTACGAAATACTTTTTCAGACGCAGTTGCTGACAAAGTTCGTATTTTATATGGAGGTTCTGTTACTTCAGAAAATGCGTCTAGTCTTATACAAGAAAATGATGTAGATGGTTTTTTGATTGGCGGAGCTGCATTAGATGCAAATGAACTTGCGCATATAGTAAATATCGTCGCGTCTAATGGTAGCCTAAACGTCTAATAATAGCCTAAAATAGTAGCCTAAATTAATAGCCTAAAAGCTTAGGATATATTGGATAAAGTGATAATTTACCAAGGTAAATATAAATAAATAAATAAATATAAGTGAATATTGGTAGATATAAGTATTAACCGACACATGCAAAAACATATATAACTTAGCCGATATGAATTTTATCTGATATCGGTCAATGGTTAGTATTATGCTCAATCAAAGTACTCTACAACAGGAGGTTAGTTGTGAACGCTGTCAAGATTGTTTTGCAAGTTTTATTGGTACTCGCAAGCATTTTGCTCACTCTCTTAATTTTGATGCATAAGGGTAAAGGCGGCGGTCTTTCCGATATGTTCGGTGGCGGTTTAACCAAGAACGCTGGAAGTTCTGGTGTAGCTGAAAAGAACTTGAATCGTTGGACAGTGTTTATTGCTTTATTCTGGGTTGTCATTATCGTGGCTCTAGATTTAATGAGTAAGTTCTCACTGATTTAAGATTGTTTTTAATAGCGCGGTTTCGGCCGCGCTATTTTTGTAAAAAGTGGTGTGTTAATGTTGAGATTCAGTCCGTCTCTTATCGTAGCGGATTTGGATGGCACAATGCTGCATGATGCGGACGAGTTTGAAAGTAGATTTTTATCTGAATCAACAATCGATATTGTTAAGAAAGTACAATACAAAACTCATATTCCGCTAGCTATTATTACTGCTAGACCAGTTTGCTCTGCTCTTAAGATAGTGAAGTCTCTTAATGCTAACGTTTGTGCTTACT
Source organism: Gardnerella sp. KA00255 (assembly GCF_049244095.1). Classification (NCBI taxonomy): domain Bacteria; kingdom Bacillati; phylum Actinomycetota; class Actinomycetes; order Bifidobacteriales; family Bifidobacteriaceae; genus Gardnerella; species Gardnerella sp. KA00255. Next base: position 226,056 of record NZ_CP058374.1, on the reverse strand, counting down.
TGAATGGTGCTCTAATAGATTTTGATTCTAACAATTCAAGCGAATCTATTTTGGCTTCTCAAAATCAGCCTGATTCAGTAGTTCGATTTGGTTTTTCTTCAAAGCGCGCTTGTGAAGTTTGCTTGAGTTTACTTTGTACGATACCTACTTTACGTATAGGTATTGTTATGAATGATATTCGATACACTAATTTCGATTTACATACATTGTGGAAGTCAAGTAATTTTATTCGCACTGATTTTCACGATATTCCAGATGGCATTGCAGACAAAATAATTATTGTTCCGCAAGATGATGAAAAATTACGTTTGGAAAGTGCTCTTCCTGAGGATTTTTCATTGCATATTAGCGAAGATGTTTTGTGGATGCTTACAAATCCTCTTGCAAACAAGGGACACGCGTTGAATGTTATTTGTGAGCGTTTAAATGTAAAGCCTAGTAGAACTGTTGTTTTCGGCGACGATATTATCGATATTGACATGTTCCGCGCAGGTGGATACGGGGTAGCGGTGTCGAATAGCAATCCACGACTTCTTGCTATTGCAGACGAAGTTTGCGATTCCAATAACAGCGATGGCGTTGCCAACTGGCTTCAAAACGAATTACTCTAGCGGTTTATTGCAATCATCAAAATCGGACGGATCTTTTGCGCACGCTGTTACTGCGTTAGTGTCTGTTTCTTTAGTTTTTAAGGCAAGCGCGCTATAGCTGTTACTGCGCTTTTAGAGTATATTTGTGAGTGTTGAGAGAAAAAGGTCTCTGCTTTTGCAATATTTTGTATTGTAAGCAGCGCAAAATAACACTAAGGAGTGTGAAGTGAAACGTAAGTATAGACTTGTTTCGGGTTGTTTGATTGTTGTCCTTAGTTGCATGTGTGGTTTGAGCGCGTGTGGTTCTGCTCAAACCAATAACAATGCTAATTCTGCAAGCAGTTCTTCCATTTCGAATGACTCCAGTAGTAAGAATTCGTCAGAAAATGTATCTCTTGAAGATATAGCTAAAAAATGCAATTTCAAGTATTCTGATGACGGGGATTCTCTTTCTATAAATCATTTTTCTGGAAAAACATTTAAGAAAGATTATGCTTGTGCTATAAAAAATGCTAATCCTGGAGATTCAGTCGCAGAAAAACTTAGTGCTATGCTACCATCTTCATCAAACATTAAATCTTTTTCTACCAGTGCTGAAGAATATCTGAATAATTTTGAAGATGAAAACTATTATATTTATATTGAATACGTGCCACCATATTTTGGTAGAACTTATTACGTATATCCTACCTTACAGGGTTTTGAGATTGCAAAGTTTAAGTAAGTATTTTATTGGCTAATTATCCGCTTAATGTCAAAAGAATATTATTGAGTTAGTTTCGTATTTCATAATATCGGCATAAAACATCGATTATTAGATTTTTATATGTATAAATAATGGAGTTGTTAGTAGTTATGAGTAGAACAAAAAAATTTGTATATTTTGTAGTATCTTTATCAATAGCCTTAACAGGTTTATCTGGTTGCGGTGAAAATGTTGGTAAAACAAATTCTTCAAGTACATCGGTAAATTCTATTAAATCGTTGGCAGCAGAGTGTGGATTAAAGGTTGTAAAAGATCCTGTATATTCTAAATACACTATGGCTATTATTAATGGTTTTAAAACGTTTAATGATTTTAATAAAACTAAATTGTGCTTGCTAAAATCTAATACGTCTACTGCCAACCAAGATAATATCTCCATGTTTGGTGTAGATGATACTGAAATTTCTTTTAGATATTTAAACTCGGATGTTGTTGCATTTGCGCAATACAATGGTGATTCTAAACATTCTATGTTATACCGCTGGTCATTGCCTTTAATAAATTGTGGTAAAAATCCCGATAAAGTAAGTTGTTCTAATTATATTTTTATTATGACGAAAGAAGATTTAAACAAGTTCAATCTTGATCAGTTGGATCGAAAGAAATAAATATTGCAATCTAGCACTAAGGAGTGTGAAGTGAAACGTAATTATAAGCTTGTCTCGACCTGTTTGGTGGTAGTACTTAGCTGTGTATTAGGTTTGAGTGCATGCGGTTCTGCTCAAAATAGTGGTACTGTTGCGGGTTCTGTTAACAATGTCACTAACGATTCTAAAAATGTAACTATTAGAGAGGCAGCTATTGCATGCAATATCTCCGAAAGTACAGTCATTGATAATGGAACTTTATCTGATGGATACGGGGCAGATATTGTATATATGCACCCTAATAACGAGGATACACATGATTATTCTAAAAAAATGAGTAGTAAGGTTTTGCATTTATTGACTAAAGATGTTCCATGTATTGTTCGAAGATTAAATCATGATGATCCTAAGGCTTTAGAATTAGCTTCTAAAATTGAGAGAACACTTAGCAAGTGTAATCCTGATAATCTTAATGACTACTTTAAAGAAAATAACCTCTCGTTTATTAATTATGTTGGACGTTCATATGTAATGATGTTACGCATTGAGAGTAGCGGAATTGAATTTCGTGTTTTAAGCGTTGACAATTTTAACAAGAATTTTTTGGGATGATCATTAAAAGTGATGGTAATAGGTAGTTGGTTTTATTTACGCGAAGGAGTTTTTGAGTATGTTTAAGAGAGTGTTTGCATCTATTGCGATGGTTGCTATTGTAATATGCTTGTGCAGTTGTGGCACTAACAATAATAGTGTAGCTACAAGTAAAAGCGATAATGATATCAGCACAGTTGCTACTAAGTGTGGCATAACAGAGTCTGCTAAGGAACCTTTATACAATAAGGAAAATATTTATATAAAGAATAATTTCTCGTCTTTTGATGATTTTTCTAATAAAGCGAGCTGTTTAGCTAATTCTATTGCTCCGAATAATTCTGTTTTAAAACATAAATTAAAAAGATTGAAAATTTATCATGATGATAAGAGAGAATACGTAGGCGTTTATTTCCATGGCAACTACGGAGTATTAATGAGATATAGCTATTCCGATAAGTGCGGTGGAATAGATGATTCAGGTATATTTACAAACATTAATTCCCACATCGACACATCTAAATATTGTCGCGTTATACTCTTGATTAGTAGAGATAGTGTTAACGATATGATTCAATATGGTAGCTCTCGAAAGAATTAATTAAACATTACTAGGCTGTAGTGTGGTGCTTATTTTGTTTCGGACATTTGTGCAGAAATCGCGCTGTGCAAGTGTAAAACAAATAAACGGTGTTATATATTACGCGCATAGGAACCGTATTGAGTGAATGTCTGAAAACGTGCAAAATCGGACGGAAAATAGCGAAGAATCGGACGCGTTTGCAAAATACGGACGTTTTCTTGTTTTTTGGACGCAAAACAAGTAGAATCGGACGAAAAGGATGTAAATCGGACGCAAAATATGCTTGAGTTTTAAAATGTCCGATTTGAGGCGCAAATATAACTACAAACTTAACTAAAAAACGATATTGCAACAAACATAACTTACGAAGCGAGACCGCAATGTTCAATATAAATTCACTATCTTCTCTAAGAGAGAGCAATCAATTAGAAGCAAAAGCAGCTTCAAATGGTATGCCAAGAAGTATGTGGGAAACGTATTGTGCTTTTGCTAACACGAATGGTGGAACTATCTTGCTGGGTGTAAGCGAAGATGCACAGCATAATTTGCAACTTGTTGGCGTGAATAACCCTGAGCATATGGTAAAAGATATTTGGGATACGCTAAATAATAAGAATAAAATTAGTTCAAATATTCTTATTGAAGAAAATATTTCTATCGAGCAAACGGATAATAATAAATCTATTATTCGCATAACCGTTCCAAGAGCAAATCGTTCTGATAAGCCGGTTTATATTAATGGAAATCCTATAGGTGGTACATATCGTCGTAATTTTGAAGGCGACTACAAATGCTCACAAGAAGAGTATCAAGCGATGGTCCGAGACAATGGTTCGAGCGTAAATTCTATGGATCAATCTCCACTGCTTCAACACAGTGTTGACGATTTTGATATGGATACTGTACGATCCTATCGCAATATGCTAAGTGCAGTGCGTCCTCAACATCCTTGGCTTACGCTTGATATAGATGAATTTCTTATGAGAATCGGAGCATTAGTAAAAGACGAGTCAAATAAGTTACATCCCACTCGAGCAGGTCTTTTAATGTTTGGTCATGAGTGGTGCATTATTACGGAATTTCCGTACTATTTTCTCGACTATAGAGAAGTTACAAATGCTGATAGTAGGTGGAATCATAGAATTACCAGCTCGGATGGTTCGTGGAGCGGTAATCTTTATGATTTTTGGAATACTGTATGGCAGCGCCTTTCTCGTAAAATTGATGTACCATTTTTGCTTAATTCTCAATCATTAAGAGTTGATGATACCCCGTTGCATATGGCAGTTAGAGAAGCTCTTGCAAACACGTTGATTCATGCTGATTATTATATGCGAGGAAACACGGTTATTACATATAATGATGCTGTGAGTACTGATGTTGATGGTTCTTCACAATCTTCTATAGAAACAAATATCTTGAACACTGGTTTTAAGCTTTCTTTTGCAAATCCTGGGTGTTTACGTATGCCTATAGAAGTGGCTTTGGCTGGAGGTTTTTCGGATTCTCGAAATCCCGCACTGCTTAAAATGTTTGCACTGATTTCTGTTGTTGAACGTGCAGGAAGCGGATTTGATGCTATGAGAGCTGGCTGTGATTGGGCTGGAATACCTCATCCAAGGTTAAGTGAGTCATTTAATCCCGACCGTACCACTCTTGAATTTTTTGTAAGCGATAAGAATAACATTGTATCTAATAATGTGAAAAACAAAACGGATCTTAATACTGATTCATCAAATTTAGTTAATAATACTTATAATTTAGGATTTACTTCAAATGCACTTTCGCAAGATTCTGATAAGTCACATAAGCGTATGAGCGTTGATGATTGCTATAAAAAGATTATTGAAACAGTACATAATCATGGAACAATAAAGCGTGAACAAGTGCAAAATATTCTTAACGTGGGTAGTACCAAGGCTAAGCAATTGTTATCTAATCTAGTTAGTAGGGGAGATATTTCAGTTTGCGGAAAAGGTCGGTCTACTACTTACGTTTTTAACCGTTAGTTAAACAAAAACCGCACATGTGTGGAAATTAATCCACGAACATGTGCGGCTTCTGTTATTTATTTAATGATTAATCAAATCAGGCGTTTACGCGATCGATGCCGGACTGCACGTCAGCAATCACGGAATCCCAAGACTTGATGAAGGCTGCAACACCGTCGGCCTCAAGCTTGTCGGTAACGTCCTTGATGTTGATGCCAAGCTCAGCAAGCTTGTTCATAACAGCGTGGCTCTCTTCGTAAGTACCCTTAACAGAAGGAGCACCGTTGCCGTGATCAGCAAGAGCGTTCAAAGTCTTTTCTGGCATGGTGTTAACAACACGCTCAGCAACCAACTCGTCAACGTACTTGCAATCGGAGTAAGCTGCATTCTTGGTGCCAGTAGAAGCCCAAAGTGGACGCTGCTTCTTAGCGCCCTTGGCCTCAAGCTCAGCCCAACGTGGGTCAGCTGCGAACTTCTTCTCGAAGAGTTCGTAAGCCAAGCGAGCGTTAGCAACAGCAGCCTTGCCTTCAAGAGCCTTAGCTTCTTCAGAACCGTTAGCTTCGAGGAGCTTGTCAACAGCGGTATCAACGCGGGAGACGAAGAAGGAAGCTACGGAACCAATGTGCTTCAAGTCGTGGCCGTTAGCGGCAGCCTGAGCGATACCTTCGATGAAGGCGTCGATAACCTGCTCGTAGCGCTCGAGGGAGAAGATCAAGGTTACGTTCACGGAAATACCCTTAGCAAGGGTAGCGGTGATAGCTGGAAGACCTTCCAAAGTTGCTGGAATCTTGATCATAACGTTTGGACGATCAACCTTTGCCCAAAGCTCTTCAGCCTGCTTCTCAGTGTTAGCAGTATCGTGAGCCAAGCGTGGGTCAACTTCGATGGAAACGCGGCCGTCAACGAAGTCGGTCTTTTCAGCGATCTCGCGGAAGATATCGGTTGCGTTACGAACATCGGTGGTGGTCAACTCGCGAATAGCGGTTTCAACGTCGACCTTGCCGAGTTCCTTAAGCTGTGCATCGTATGGACCAACCTGGCTCAAAGCCTTCTGGAAGATGGATGGGTTGGTGGTAACACCAACAACATTCTTGTTAGCAATCAAATCCTGCAAAGAACCGGACTCAATGCGGGTACGGGACAAATCGTCCAACCAAATAGAAACGCCGGAATCGCTGGTGCGCTGCGTTGCTTCAGTCATGTTATCTCCTTAACACTGTGCTCCACCAATTGGGGCACGTCGGTAGTTTGGCGTTTTTACAAGGAACAGCGGTTGATGTCGAACCAACGGTAGCTCGGCATCAACACGCCATCGCTGTTCCTGTGAAGTTACTAAATTAGCACTTCTAGTTTTGTGATGAATCAATTTTATTTTGATACATCAAGTTTTTATTTTGCTTACTTTCTATCTTAAGCGCGAGCTTCTTCGATAGAAGCCTTAGCAGCTTCTACTACGTGCTCAGCAGTAATGCCCAAGTCGATCATGTTCTGACCGCCGTCACCCTGCAAGCCGTACTGTTCGATAGAAACAGCCTTGCCGCAATCGCCAAGATACTTGTACCAAGGCAATGCCAAGCCAGCTTCGATGGAAACGCGAGCCTTGACGGACTTTGGAAGAATTGCTTCCTTGTACTCTTCATCTTGCTCTTCGAACCATTCGAGAGATGGCATAGAAAGAACGCGAGCCTTAATGCCTTCAGCAGCCAAAGTCTTGGCACCGGCAACAGCCCACTGAACTTCAGAACCGGTAGCCATGATAATTACGTCTGGAGTGCCTTCGCAATCAACCAAGACATAAGCACCATGCTTTACGCCTTCACGAGCCTTCTCAGCGGTCTCAGCGAGAGTTGGAACGCCCTGACGGGTCAAAATCATAGCTGTTGGATAGCTGTTCTTCTTCTCGAAGAAGTAACGGTAAGCTTCAGCAGTTTCGTACTCATCTGCAGGGCGCACAACCTCAAGCTGAGGAATAGCACGGAATGCAGCCAAGTGTTCGATTGGCTGGTGAGTTGGACCATCTTCGCCCAAGGCTACGGAGTCGTGAGTCCAAACGTAGAGGTTTGGAATCTCCATCAAAGCAGCCAAACGAACTGCTGGACGCTCGTAATCAGAGAACTGGAAGAATGTGCCGTTGAATGGGCGAGTGTCAGAACCAAGCAAAATACCGTTGGTAATAGCACCCATTGCGAACTCGCGCACACCGAAGTGAAGCTGACGACCGTACTCGGAAACGTTTGGCCAAGTGCGAGTTGCATCCTCGGATGGACCGAAGGAGTCAGCGCCCTTAATGTTGGTGTTGTTAGAGCCGCCCAAATCAGCGGAACCACCCCAAAGTTCTGGCATAACAGCAGCAATTGCATTAAGAACTGCGCCAGAAGCCTTACGGGTAGCAACCTTAGAGCCAACTTCGAAGCCAGCAACCAAGTCATCAATAGCCTTGTCGAAGCCTTCAGGAAGCTTGCCAGCCTTAAGACGATCGTAGAGAGCAGCCTTATCTGGGTTTTGAGCAGCCCACTTTGCAAAAGCTTCATCCCAAGCCTTGTGAGCAGCCAAACCGCGCTCAGCAACCTTACGAGCATGAGCCAAAGCTTCTTCGTCGATTGGGAACGAAACTTCTGGATCGAAACCGCAAAGTTCCTTCAAGCCCTTAACAGCTTCTTCACCAAGCTTAGAACCGTGGGAAGCTTCGTTGTTGGTCTTGCCTGGGGTTGGCCAAGCAATCAAAGTATTAACCTTAATGAAGTGAGGCTTATCGGTAACTTCCTGAGCCTTTTCAATAGCAGCAGCCAAAGCCTGAACGTCTTCCTTGTAGGAGCCGTCTGGCTGAATGAAGCTAACTTCATCAGTGTACCAACCGTATGCACGGTAACGAGCAAGAATATCTTCAGAGAAGGTGAGCTTAGTATCGCCTTCAATCTGAATGTGGTTTGCATCGAAGATTACAGTCAAATTGCCAAGCTTCTGGTTTCCAGCCAAGGAAGCAGCTTCAGAAGAAACGCCTTCCTCAACATCGCCTTCGCCGCAGATAACCCAAACCTTGTGATCGAATGGGGAAGTGCCAGCTGGAGCTTCTGGATCGAGAAGACCGCGCTCGAAGCGCTGGCCATAAGCGAAACCAACAGCAGAAGCAAGACCCTGACCGAGTGGGCCAGTAGTCATTTCGATGCCTGGAGTCAAGCCGTATTCTGGGTGACCTGGAGTACGCGTGTCTGCACCGCCACGGAAATACTTGAGATCGTCAAGAGTCAAGCCGTATCCAGAGAAGAACAACTGCACGTATTGCGTAAGTGAAGCGTGACCACCAGAAAGAATAAAACGATCGCGGCCAGCCCACTTTGGGTCAGCTGGATCATGCTTAATGAAGTGCTGGTACAAGGTGTACGCAATTGGTGCCAATGAAACAGGGGAGCCAGGATGTCCATGTCCTGCTCGCTCAACAGCATCAGCCGAGAGAACCTTCGCCATTTTTACGGCGCGCTCGTCTAATGCAGACCAGTTGAAATCGGTCATGTGATCTACTTTCCTTCCAATAATTCGGGTTTTAGACACAGCTCACGCTGGGTTTTTACCCTCACATTGCGATTTCATCCTATCTTTTGCGTCAGACTAAAAGAGTTTAAAGTGTGTCAAAAAATGATTTTCTTTTTAATAACTAAAATTAGCAATATCAGTTATTTTTATCATTCTTTTTCAATATATTAACTGTCACTTGCACAAATTTTTGATAACATACTTATAGCATATTTATAACTTGCTTATAATACATACTTTTAATACGTACCTAAAAGAATATGAGAGGAAAATCAATGCAACCGAGACGCATGATGGTACTGCGAGCGGTCGTTGAAGATTATATTCGTTCACAAGAACCTGTCGGATCTGCTTCTATAACTAAAAATCATCATTTAGGTGTTAGTTCAGCAACTATTCGCAATGATATGTCAGCTCTTGAAGAAGATGGGTATCTTGTTCAGCCTCATACTTCTGCTGGTAGAATTCCAACAGAAAAGGGTTATCGCTATTTTGTTGACGGCTTAGCTTCTGTTATTCCTCTTTCTGAAGCTCAACGTCGTGCAATTCGCAACTTTCTAAGCGGATCAGTAAGTTTACAAGATACATTGCAACGTTCAGCTCGTCTACTAGCTACTATCACTGGTCAAATTGCTTTAGTTGCTTCACCTGCATTGTCAAGATCTAGAGTGCGACATATAGAACTTGTTCAAGTTTCCTCAAACACTCTACTTGCAGTTGTTATTACAGACACTGGTAGCGTAGCTCAACATATGCTCCCTATAGGGAATATAAGTATTAAGGATCTTTCTGGTCTTACGGCAAATATCAACAAGAAGTGCGCTGATACTCCATTTGATTGCGCTGCGTCGTATGTAAGAGATTTATCTATTCACACTGACGATTCTAATATGCGCATGGTTATTAAATCCTTAGCTAATGCTTTAGATGACATGTATAAAGGTGAGCATACTCATGATCTTTATATAGCTGGAGCATCTCAATTAGCGCATCGTAATAATGCTAATGATTTTGCAGAATTATTTGATGCTCTTGAAGAACAAGCTGTTATTATGCGCTTAATGACTTCTCTAAGCGAGGAGGCGAGCGATTGTGCTAATGGAGTTAGCGTTGCTATTGGATCTGAAACGCACACTCCAGAACTATTTAACGCATCTGTAGTCACAAGTGGATATGGCTATAATTCATATGGCTATAATTCTTCTATATCTGAATCAGCTATTATTGGCTCGTCACTTAACAATAGAAGAAACATGAATATAGATGTGAGCCTTATCGAAAATAGTAATGAGGGCAAAAATAAAAACTTCTCACATCTTGATGATGACGATTCTTGTATTTCTAACGAGTATGGGGATTATGAAGAATGTGGAGAAGATAATCTTAGTGAAGATGATTTTAGCGAAAACAATCTTAGAGAAAATAACAAAACAAGTAGCGATATTGAGCCTTCACACACAAATACGCCTGTAGCATTTATTGGATCTATCGGGCCTCAACACATGGATTATGTTGCAACTATGTCTGCTGTAAAAGCTGTTGCAAAATACCTTAATACTTTTATTGCTCATAACAGTTAAATTATTATGAGCAATTTAAAACAACACTGACCTTGCCTTATGCAAAAATAAGATGAAGTTTGGGAAATAAAAAAGTTTCATTATGCATTTTGATGAACTAAATGAGGGATTATAGTGATTAATTACTACGAGATTTTAGGAGTTGACCGTCAAGCCAGCGACGATGACATTCGTAAAGCTTATCGAAAAATGAGTCGTAAATATCACCCAGATATTGCAGGACCAGAATTTGAAGATAAGTTTAAGGAAGTAAATAACGCTTACGATGTGTTATCTAATCCTGAAAAACGACGTATGTACGATATGGGAGTTGATCCTAACAATCCTTCTGCTGGAGCGCCTAACCCTGAAAGCAATTTCGACAATATGGATATGGGTAGCGTTTTCACTCAATTCTTTGGTGGAGGTCCTCGCGGACCAGTTTCTAGAGTTCGACGCGGATCTGATTCTTTAGCTGAAGCCAATATTGATTTGAAAACAGCTGTTTTTGGCGGAACAATAAAAATTAAAATCTCCACTTTCGGATTGTGCCCTGATTGCGGTGGACATGGATCTGCAGATGGTATGCCACCTATTACATGTCCTATGTGCAATGGAACCGGTTCATATCAAAAAGTCATACGAACTTTGCTTGGCCAAATGATGACTTCTGCTCCATGCCAGCAGTGTGAAGGTCATGGAACTATCATCAGAAATGTTTGTGCTAAATGTAAGGGTAGCGGCCGAATTCGTACCATGCGCGAAGTTGGCGTAAATATTCCAGCTGGCATTAATGATCACTCGCGACTTCGTTTAGCTTCTCAAGGCGAAATTGGTGAATGCGGTGGCCCTGCAGGAGATTTATATATCGACATTCTTATTCGTCAAGATAAGCAATTTACTCGCGATGGCGATAACTTGCATTGCTGGATTGATATTCCTATGAGCTGGGCAGTTCTAGGACATAAGTCAATGATTCACACTTTTGATGGAGATAAAAGTGTTGTTATTCCTGCTGGTTGTCAGAATGAGGATGTTGTTACATTAAAGGGATTAGGATCTGTTGTTATGCGTTCAAGTAATAGGGAACGCGGAGATCTTATTGTGCATATAACTGTAACTATCCCTACAAAGTTAAGCGTAGAGGAACGTAAGCTTATTGAGAAATTCTCTATTTTGCACGATAGCGATGTAGTTGAGACTAAGCAAAGTTCTGCAAAAGATGATTTAAAGAAGAAAGGTTTCTTTAGCAAACTTAAAGATGCTTTTAATGAATAAAACGATTGCTTTACAGCTGCTTTAAGATTGCTATATGAGAATGCTTTAAGATTTGTTTTACGGATGCTTTTAAAATCAACAAATCTATAGAAGTAGATTAGTGATTAAGTACGTTTAATAATCTGCTTATGTGCGCATTTTGAATGGAGTTTATATGGTATTGCCTTTATTGTTCGCTGGTACTCCTGAAGTTGCAGTGCCATCGCTTCGCCTGTTAGCACAAGACACTGAGAATTTTGAAATTCGCGCTGTTCTTACTCGTCCGGACGCTCCAACTGGTAGGGGAAGAAAGCTTGTACCAAGTCCAGTTAAACAAGCTGCTTTAGAATTAGGCTTGGAAGTATGGGAATCAAATCCTAGTGAAGAAGAATCTTTCATTGAACAAATTAAGAATTCAGGCGTTAAAGCTGCAGCTGTTGTCGCATATGGCAAGATTTTGCGCGAGTCTGTATTAAATGCCGTTCCATTAGGTTGGTACAATTTACATTTCTCATTATTGCCACAGTGGAGGGGAGCAGCCCCTGTACAACGAGCTATATGGGCAGGCGACGAGATTACTGGAGCAACAGTTTTCCGTATTACTAAAGGAATGGATTCTGGTCCTATTCTCGCTCAATACACTACTGAAATTGGAAAGCATGAAACTTCTGGCGAATTATTAAATCGTCTAAGTATAGATGGAGCTCCTTTGCTTTCTGCATCTCTTAGTGCGGTAGAATCCGGTAGCGCAAATCCTGTTGAACAAAATCCTGGTTCATATGATGTCGCTCAAAAAATAACTGTAGACGATGCTCATATTCGTTTTGACGTGCCGGCTTTTGTTGCAGATCGTCAAATTCGAGCATGTACACCAAATCCTGGTGCATGGTGCAATATAGTTGCTAAGCAAGATTACGATTTGAACCAAGATTTGTCGTCTGATTCAAAGTCAGATTCAAAATCAGATTCAAAATCAGATTCTCTTCCTACAAAATTGCATGTGCTTAAATGCGCTTTAGCTAATAGTGAAGATCTTATTTCTCGCAATATTAATAATCTTTTACCTGGAAAGCTATTTGTAGATAAGCATCATGTGTGGGTTGGAACTTCTAACGGAGTTCTTGAGCTTCAAGAAGTTAAAGCTCAAGGTAAGAAAGCCATGAAAGCTGCAGATTGGGCTAGAGGCGCACATCTTAGCGATAATTCATATTGCGAATAAACTTAGTTTTATATGTGCAATAACATCTAAATACAAATTTAACTAGAGATTTAGGTACAAATTTAGATACAAGAAAACTTAATAGAAGTACAAAAAGCATAGAACTATAAAAGCTAAAAACTAGTTTTTCACGATTCTAGGAATCTTAAAACTTCCTTTAAGTCACGTATATCAATGCTATGAGATACTTGCCTTTTTACAGCATCTTTAGCGCAAAAAGCTATACCTAAACGAGCCGTATTAAGCATAGAAATATCATTTGCACCATCTCCAACAGCAACTGTATTTTTCATGCTTATATTGTTATTTCTAGCCCATTTGCATAGCATTTCAGCCTTGTAATTCCTGTTAACTATATCGCCTAAAACTTTGCCAGTTAATTTTCCATTAACGACTTCAAGATGATTTGCAGCCCAAAAATCTATTGAAAGAGAATATAATAACGGATCTATTACTTCATGAAAACCACCTGAAACAGCTCCTATTTTCCATCCGTGAGAATGAAGAATATAAATTAATTCTTCTGCGCCTTTAGTTACATGAATCTTTTTTCTAATTTCATCAAAAGAATTTGAATCCATATTTTTAAGCATGGATACTCGTTTTTTCAAAGACTCGTCAAAATTTATTTCTCCGCGCATTGCTCTAGCTGTAATAGATTCCATATCTTTCCCAACGCCTGCCTTATAGCCCAACAAATCAATAACTTCTTCGTCTATAAGAGTCGCGTCTACATCCATAACTAGAATTCCTGGAGTATCTATAGAAGGTATATAAAAATTGTTACTAAAAGATTCCAGTACTGTGTTCATGATATCCTCTGAATTGTTCTTGTTATATTAATAAATCTTAAATTATATCTGTTAAAAACTTATTACAAATTATGTTTTTATTGTGATAATTGTTCTTTAATCTGGAAAATTATTGGAGTGTTGACAATATAATATTTATACGTTTGGTATCAAGCGATGAGTTGAGTAAAATGATTTCAGAGTTTTATAAGAGTAAAAGTGTGGATTTGATTGCATAGAGGTGAGAATATGACAGAATTAAATTTACGTGAGATTGCTTTAGAGGTAGCAAGAATTCTAGAAGATGTTGGCAAACACGCTTATCAGGATCAGTTAAGCCCTAGAGATATGAGCTCTCTTGCGTTGGGGGACCAAACACAGTCATCATCTGAATTTGGGGATAAGATTATACGTTTTATTGAAAATCGTTTAACTTATATTAATGCTTTCCAAGGTTTCTGGCGCAATAGACATGAGCATTGCATTCCAGGAGAGCGTTTTTGGTGCGTTGGAAGCATTGATGGAGCTATTAATTTTAATAGGGATATGGCTGAGTGGACACTTACTGTTTCTTTGTTTGAATTTAATGAAGAAAATTCTGCTCGTCCTGTTCTTGGAGTTGTACACGCTCCAGCGTTAGGTCTTACTTATTTGGCTGCTAAAGGTCAAGGAGCGATTCGTATACGCCGTACTCCTAATGGTGAAAAGCGAGAAAAAATCACTCCGTCTACAACGTCAACTCTTCAAGGCTCTGTTGTGTGTTATGGAATGTCATATATTCCTGGAGAATCCAAGCGAGCACTTGATGTTGTCTCTTCGCTAGAAGGAGGACCATCTGATATAAAGCGCATTGGCCCAGCTTCTCTAGATTTGTGTAAAGTTGCAGATGGCACCTACGATGCGTACTTTGAGCCACACCTTCATTATTGGGATATTCCGGGTGTTTCTGCTGGTGCTGTTGTAGTGAAAGAAGCGCAGGGTACTGTTAGACAGTGGGATGGCAGTTCTATACATTGGCGTCGAGAAAACGATGTTGTCGCTTCTAACGGATTAGTGATTAAAGAATTGCAAAAATACTTACACTAAGACTGCATGTATTAGTAAAAGAACTTTAGTTAAAATAAATAGAAATTAAAACAAATAGAAAAACAAATAGAAATTAAAATAAAGGGACAAACCAACTTCGGCATGTCCCTTTATTTGTTTCACACAAAATCTGTGCAGAACTTGCTAATTTCAGGCGGTAACAGCCTTCTTTAACAAAGAACCAGCAGAGATACGCACGCCATAGGAGGCAGGAATCTTGATGGTTTCACCGGTACGAGGATTGCGACCAGTGCGCTCAGCACGCTTTACGCGCTCTGCTGAGAACAGACCGGTAAGCTTCAAACCTTCACCAGACTGCAAAGCCTCAACGAACACATCCTGGAATGCGTTGACGGCGGCTTCGGCCTGTGCCTTAGTCAGGTTGGACTTCTGTGCGATCTTCGAAATGAGATCAGACTTGTTGTATGCCATGCAGCATCCTTTGTGTCAGGGGCCTTCTTTTCGAAGACCACGTTCATACTAGATATTAGTACATTTTCCCTACAAATGTAGCCATTTTTGGTGATTTTTTAAAGTTTTTTTAGGATTTTTTCATATTTATAGATTTAAAAAACTTTTTCATATACGAAATCACTAAATATGCAATTATTCAAACGATATTAATCTATAAATCGACTGAAAATATTAAATATAATTATGCTTATTTAACCAATGCATAGACATTGCGCCTAATGGTATGCGCAACCAGTAAAACATCAATCTATAAAGCAATGTGGCAGATAACGCTATTGTTGGTGGAACTCCAACAGACGTAAAGGCAAATGTTAACGATGCTTCAACAGCTCCAAGACCTCCAGGTGTAGGAATAGCAGATCCTGCAGCATTTGCTATTAAGAACAGTAATATGGTTTCGAAAGGATTCGCGTAGTATCCGAAAGCAAGAAGTGAAATCCAATATCCCATTCCTACTGAAATAACTAATATAATTGCTCCAACAATTCCTCCAATAAGCTGACCGGGATGCGAAATCATCTCTTTTATTTGTAATCCATATGCAGAAATAATTGGCAAATATCTACGAGTTATTCTTTTACGAATAGGGGAGATAATCATACAAAGCGATACTACAAGGGTAGTTATTCCAATTACAGTCACAAACATATGTGTAGGAACCATACCTGAAAGCACGTTTCTACCCGTAAAGATTCCGATTATAAACATAACAGCAGCAGTTATAATTGCTTGAATCATCCATACAGCACTTGTAATTGCAGTAGAAGCAGTTGAATTATATCCTTGCTTTTTCAAAATTTGAAGATTTACGAATGCAGGTCCAACTCCAGCAGGCATTGAAACTACTGTAAAACCGGAAGCAGCCTGCGAGCAGAACAATACCCACGCCGAAGGCTTAGAATCATCCATGAACGAAGAAAGAGTAATTGCAGAACCAATCCAGGCAACCATACTACAAATAAAGCAAAGCACTACTAGAACTGGGTCAGCTAATCGCAAAGCTCTAATCAAGTCTTGAGGATGTAATTGCGTAATAATAACAGCAATAGCAACAATTGCTAAAACCAAGCTTACAAAGAATCGCAAATTAAATCTCGAAAGGCGTATAGTACTTGAATCTTCTTCATCTACTTCTTCTACTACAATCTTGCTTACTTTATTTCTCAATTCTTCAAGCATCTTTTTATTTACTGCAGGCAATGCGCGCGTAGAAGCAGGAATTGCTGCTTTTTGCATATAAGGCAATAATTCAGACAGAGTGTTACAACCCCAAGATTTAATAGCAGCTTCTACAGCATTATCGATTCCAATGCATGCAGAAATAAGAGTTAATAATTGAACTTTATCCAAAGCAATATTGTTCTTATCACTTGCAACATCACCATTATGCCATCCTGCAATAATAGGAGTTCCATTTTCTAATCGAGCTAAGGATTCTGGAGTAATACGCCTATGTGTGATTCCTCGACTATTTGCAATATCCAAATACCTCATGAATCTAGTAGCATCATCAACTGTCATAGTATTTAGATTGCATGGCGTAGGAGCGTTAGCAGCGTTAAAAACCATCATAGATGATTTTTCAAAATCAGTTACTCCATAAAAATTTGCAGTAGCTAATCTTAAATTACGTAAAGCCAAAAGCATAGAAAGATGATGATGAACAGAATGCCTTGCAGACAAATCCCTACGAGCAGGGACATCAACTAGACGAATCCACTGCCATAACTGGTTTATATATCCAGGCAAATGCACTTGATTGTCTAATACTGAAATCACATAACGATTTCCATGAATATCAATAGCATCATAAAGCCTAGAATTTTCAATCAAATCATCGTCAAGACTTGAACGAAGCATACCAGAATGATCTGCTTGCTGATTGCGCCTAGTGAGCTGCACTAAATTATCAATGCCTATGTTACTTAAAGCATCAACAATATCGTCACCCCAAGCACCTCTAGTTTGAGTGCCTTTAATAAAACGTATTAATGTACCAATCGTTCTACCAATACACCATGACGCTAAAACTCCCGCTAAAGGATGCCAAGATGTCATAACTAATATTGGAGATGCAACAATCAACGCATGCCAAGATATTTTAACAAAACGATTATCGCGTCTAGGTCCGCTTACAGTAAGAAAAGCAACTAAAACAGCATACATATCTGGTAATAATTCAAATGAATCACTACCTTGAAAATTTGAAATTGAACTAAGCGACGCGAATAACGATTGGTTTTTAAAAGATGCGAGCATATAAGAAATAGCCCAAACAGCAGGATACGTAAGCAACAACGTAAGAGTAGATAGTACAGTATCAAACCATTTTTTAGCATTAATCATTGATGCTAAAACTAGAGAGACAATTATTAATGTCAATCCTTGTTGTAATAAAGATGACGGTACGCCATTAATAATCCATATAATCATTTTTCCTGCACTGCGAGCGTCGTGTTCAACGCCCGCAGTAGTACCAGAAAGATACATTGCAAAGAAAATAACAATACAAGTAAGAACTAATGAAAATATAGAGTAAAGCAAATCTGCTAAATCTCTCACCCTTACAGGCTGAGTATCATTAATAACAACATCCTTATGGGAAATTACTTGCGTTTGCATAACCGTACCACTAATTTTTATGCGTATAACATCTGCTGTTCAACAAAGAGCAACGTTAAATTAATACTTGTTAAGTATTCTATAACATTTATCGCATAGGTTAGAAGTTCTAATTAAATATTCTCATTTAAGAAAATCTATTAATTTTGAAGCTAAACCTGTATAAGTTGCTGGCGTTAAAGAGCTTAGACGCTTAGCGGTTTCATCATCAAAATTACGAGAAGAAATAAAAGCTTCAACGTCTTCTTGAGTAATGTGATGTCCACGCATAAGCTCTTTAACTTGCTCATAAGGACGTTCCATTCCTTCAACTCCAGCAATTTCCTCAGCTCGCATTGCTGTTTGAATAGGCTCACCTAAAACTTCCCAATTATCGTCTAATTCTTTAGACATAAAATCTGCATTAGGGTGAATTGACTGCAATCCGCCAAACAAATTATTAAGTGCAAGAACTGCATAGCCAAACGCAGAACCAATATTCCTTTGTGTAGTTGAATCTGTTAAATCTCTTTGCCAACGGCTTTCAGTAAGAGTTGCGCAAAGAGTATCGAATAATGCGCATGAGATTTCAAGATTTGCTTCCGCATTTTCAAAGCGGATTGGATTGACTTTATGAGGCATAGTAGATGATCCTGTCGCGCCCTTAACAGGAACTTGTACAAATACTCCTCGAGATATGTACATCCATACATCAACAGCAAGATTATGCAAGATATGATTTATATGGCTCACAGTGCTATACAATTCAGCTTGCCAATCATGGCTTTCAATTTGTGTTGTCAAAGGATTGAAATCAAGTCCCATTCGATTTTCAACGAATTCTTTAGATACACTAATCCAATCAACTTCTGGGAATGCTGCAACATGAGCACCAAAAGTACCAGTGGCTCCATTAATTTTCCCAAGATATTCTTGAGCATTTAAATGCTTTTGCTGACGCTTTAATCTATAAGCGTACACAGCTAATTCTTTACCTAAAGTTGTTGGGGTAGCAGGCTGACCGTGCGTAAGCGAAAGAAGTGGCATATCTCTGTATTCTTGCGCTTTTTGAGTTAAATAATCAACTATTGAATCTAATTGCGGTCTATAAACATTCTTAACAGCATTCTTAACACATCTAGCAATAGAAAGATTGTTAATATCTTCACTAGTGCATGCAAAATGAACAAGAGTCTTAAGAGAGGAAAGCTGTGTTTTATGCCCAAGCTTTTCTTCTGCCTGATCTAAAGCATCATCAATATAGTATTCAACTGCTTTAACATCATGATGCGTAACAGCCTCGTGAGCAGCATGACGAGCAATACCATCTTTATCAAAGTTTTCTGGAATTGAACGCAAATATTCGCATTCTTCATCGCTTAAAGGATTAACACCCTTAACAATAGGCGTAAAGTTATTGGCATCATATCCGTTTGCTAAAAGAATCATCCATTCAACTTCTACGCGCATGCGTTCGCGATTCAAAGCAGGTTCGCTAAGGTATTCAACAAGACAAGATGTTTGAGAATGATAGCGTCCATCGAGTGGTGTAAGAGCAATAGCAGGAGAAATATCAGTAAGCTTCATAGTTTTACCTTACATCAAACTAGGAATTAGATTTATTCTTACTTGTTAACTGTGCCTTGCCAGAGTGTTGTACTTTCTAATTTTCCACTAACTATATTTTCAAAATGCTCTTCTTGACTACGAATTGCACGCGAACCTAAAGCCGAAGCATCTTCATAAGCAGCGCAATGATAATGTAAATCATGACTTAACGTACCTGATTCAGGAACTCCTTTTACTGTTGTTCCAGAAACGTTATACGAATCTTTAGATGATTTAGATTTTTTATTTCTTTTATCATCTTTATTTTTTTCATTACCATAATGAGTTGTTTTTGCGCTAATCGTCACCCAATTGTTTCTTGAAGGATTAGATTTTCCGTCAAGACTTGGCACAAGTTCATCATCCATTTCTACGCTTGTTACCCAAGTTTTTTTCGGGATAGGATGATTTGCTATAGGAGATCCTGCAGTTATAACATGCTGAATATTATATTCTTCTGAATAATCACTAGCTATGCTTGCTGCAACAATTCCTCCTTGAGAATGGCCAATAATTGCAACAGAATCATTCTTATTTATTCCAGCTTTACGCATTGCTTCTATTACCATACGAGTGCTATCTGCCTGAGTTCTTGAAATTTTATTTTCACTCATAACTTCAGCATTTTGCTCCCACCCAAAAGGAGAGTGAGGTTTGCCATCTGTCCCAGGTATTGTAACTAACCAAGATTTGCTTCCATCTGGTTTTCTGAAGCACTGTATAGCTACTGTTGCAGCTTCAGAATTGACAAGCGGAGGCTTTACGCCTATATTTCCATTGCTTAATTCTGTAATATTTGTAAAAGCTTCTCCTATTGTTTGACCTTTTTTAGGCAATATATTCTTATATGACTTTTTTGGAATATTGACTTTAGTTACAGTTAACTTATTTCCTTGCCATAGATTATTAATTCTTGAAGATATGGAACTTAATCCTCCAGAAACTCTTGCTAACGGAGAATTAAGATTAGAAAATCCAAATGAAAACTTTCCATTTTTAAATAATGACTTAGTTTTTTGGATAGAATTCAGCCAGCGCAAAGGTAATCCCGTTATTGGATTAATAATAAAATGTTGCGAAAGTCCTTTAATAAGACCTTGTTGCAATGGCGCAGTATCGTGAGACCATTTTGCAAAATTTCGCATATTACTATTTGGAGTTGTTGAATCTTTAAAAATAGATATTCCAGCATAAACAAATATTGGGATAGCTGTTGCCGGAGCAAAAGTAAAACCTAAAGAAACAACATTGTCAAAAGCTGTTTAGAGGCTCTTTCTGCTTCAGAATATAAACTATTCGCGCGAGAAAGAAGAACACTTAATTCAAATAACTTCTCAGAAAAACGCTTACATTCTTTCGAATTCATCTCACATTGATCATAAGTTAAAGAAGTTGTTAATGAATTATTCGTATTGCATAATGGACCTTCACAAGAATTCTTAGCTAGGGAATTAGCCATGATTCTACTAGCAGCTTGCATCCATTGAGAACTTAAAGAATCAAATTCTTGAGAAAGCTTATGCAACTGATTGCAACAAGAACGATACTCGCTCTCTTGCGAAACAGATAGCTTTGTGCCACCACTTATACTTGATTGAACTTTCCAAACCATTATGCGCTCCAATATGAGTGCGATATCGATAATGCTTCTCTGGCAACATTCTGCAAATCATTTTTGTATAAGGTTGCCGCTTTTCCAGTCCAATCACTTAATTCATGCGAACGTACAAGTGATAGCAAATCTAATGCACAAATGTATGTACTGCGTTTAAGTGACGCGAATTCATCATAAGTATTGTTAAACATACATGTATTACACATAATAAATGCATAAAAGTCACGTATTTTCTTCTAATGTGGTCAGAAGTTGTTTATGGCTATATGATGCGAATTCCAATCTATTTTTTAGATTTTTTAAAAAATTTTCACTATTTTATTTTAAATTACCAAGGCTTATTAGGGTTGTCTGACTTAGATATGCTTCCTTTAGATTTATTTAAATCAATGTTCTTATTTGACTTAGAATCATTGTCATAATTTTCATATTGATGATTCGAATGATTATTTTGTTTCAAAAGATCTTCTACTTTATTCTTTTGAGCACTATTAAGTTCAGGCTTATTTTCATTAGAAGCATCACTATTAGACTTACCAGATTTATTAGTAGAGTCTGATTTAGGATTATTGCTTGTGTTAATTTTATTTTGATCAACGCTATTCTTATCAGATTTATTCATAGCGTCTTCCTGATTTATACGATTAGTTAATTGTTTTGTAAATGCTCTAGAAATAGCTGCATTTCTCTCAATATTTTTCTTAATATGAGGTAAAAGAAAATCACTATTAGAGTTAGCGTCGTCAAATTGAGCATCGGTTTGTTGTTGCTGAATCTTAAGCATATGCAAATCTAAATCTATCTTATTTAAAGATTTAACATTTTCGACTAACTTATGCGTTGCTTCATTATATGCTATTTCAGAACGTATATTTACAATCACAGCAAAGATAGCAGCGAGCGCTAAAATCGCAAGAATAACAGCACTGATACGCATTAACATGCGCGATACTAACAAGGAATTACTTGAAGGTTTTTTAAGTCTCATATCAACTTCCTAGATGTCAAAAGCCATACTGATAATTCCCATAACATTACAAAAGATAATACTAAAGCAAATGGCCATACAATCGGTTCAGGACGTAATCTAGGTTTAAAAGTCTTACTATCACGCCATTGTTTAGACATAATACTCTTAGCTTCATTCCCAATTTCTTGACTATATTTAGCGTGTATAAAGCCTCCGCTTAGCTCATCTGCAATATTTTTCATATTTTTGTCATCAGTTTTTGAAATTCCTGGATTTCCTGTTGAAGGATCGATAACCCAAGAACTGGAAGACTTAGAAGAAGCTGAACTAGAATCGGAAGAAGAATCATCAGCAGAATCAGAAGTATCGCTATTATCTGAATCTTCTAAAGTATCTTTAGAAACAGGTATTTTTCCACCTTCTTTTGATCCTACTGTAATAACGAAAGCATGATTTATATATGCTCTTAAAGATGAGAAAGTACGACGTTTGCGAGCTGTTGTTTCTTCACCATCGCTAATAAGATACAAGACATTAACATCTTCAGGATGAGAATCGCGAATAGCTTTTGCTGTAAGCAGAGTTTGATCAATTGGAGCATCTAAACTTGTTCCTGAAGAAATCCCCGTAGGCTCTGTTTGAACAGTATTAACCCAATTTTCTATTGCATTAGCATCAGGCGTTAAAGGCACATCTACTGATGTTGACGTTCCAAAACGTATTCCAGCAAAACTTGCATTAGGGTATGATTTTGTGACTTTATTTATAATCAGCTTTGCTGTTTGAATTCGCTCTATATTTTTATAACTTGCGTAACCAGCATCTTTTACTTTCATAGATCCTGTAACATCTAATACGAATAATACGTTTGTTGCACTTAAAGATCTATGAATTGTATTTCGCATTACGCAAGGGCATAACACGCATATTGAAAGTAAGATACAAATAACAAATCTTCTAATGCGCATGCCAACTGTTTCGTTAGTAAGATTCGATTTTGTGAAACTGATTTTATAACGCGAAATTCCTTTTAAATTGTTATTTTTCAAAATCTTTAAATCAAAATATATAAATTCTTTTAAAGCAAAAAGCAATATAACAGTTAAAAGGATTGATGCAAAAATCCACCCGAAAATAGGTTTCAATATTATTTGCCCAGATGAAAAATTCTCGTATGCTACTGCATTAAATGACGTTTTCGCAATTGATAGAAGTGTCATCGTTTCATACTCCTTGCAATTGTTAGCCAAACAATAAAGCATAAAATCGTAAGCAAAATCCATAAATCAGGATCATCACTTAAAGCTGACTGATTGTTTTTATTCGCAAAAATACCTCTTGTTTGTTCAATTTTACGAACAAGACTTAATACGGAATCGTTGTTTCTTGTTAAGAACGTTCCTCCATGAGTTTCAATAAGATTCTTCATGCTCAAAGTAGTGTCGTTGTTTTCGTTTTCAGTAGAACCTGAATATAATCCGTCAACAGTTATATGAGCTTGTTTAGTTAAATCTAACGCTTGTTGCAACGTGTAAGTAGGCTTTCCAGAAACAACATTATCTGTTGCTAATACTATAGACGCATTCCTATGGAATCTGTTAGCTGTTTTATGACCATTGTTTGTAGATCCGTAGATAAAACCTGGAATCATTGCAGCACAACTGACTAATCCATCACCAATTAGCGATGTAGATTCCTTGCGATTTTGAGTACCATCTAACCAGTCAGAAATCTGTTGATATTGACGCTGTTGCATTTTATCAATGCTACTTTGAGTTTGAACTCCATTTAAAAGTTTAGACGCGTATGAAAGTTGCTTTTTAACTAATTCGTAATCATCTGTTAAAGGGAAAACGGTTCTAGAAGTCGAATTAAAAATACTTAAACCTATTCTTTCACCTTGAAAATGCTCTACAAAACTTAAGTATGATTGCAAAACCTCTTGATCATATGGCAACGTAGAGCCGGAAACATCTAAGCATAAAACAATATCTCTAGTGCTTGCTTGCTCGTGAGCATCTGAAATTTTTGATGGTCTTGCAAATAATCCTAAAGCGCTTATCAAAGATAAAACTAATAAAATTGTTGCTGTTCTGCGTAGAATAATCCACTTTCTCCACAATCTACTTGCTATTGTTCCCTGTAAGTCATCATCAATACTAAAAGTGTATAAAGTGCTAATATTTTCAATATTCTTTTTACTACTCTTACTTTTTTTACTACTCTTATTCGAATTATCAGAAGAAGAAGCGTTTTCTACAAATTTATTTTTTCTTTTACTATTAAGACTATTTTCTTGATTAAGTATTAAGGATTCCCAAATTTTTCTACGCTTTTTTTGTATAACGAAATCATAAATAAAAACAAATAGAAGAATGCAAACTGATACAAACATTCCAATTAAGAAAAGAAATGGCCATTGCCACTGCCAAGGCCATATCATTTGCCAGCTTCCATTCATAAAATTTAGCCCCTTTAAACTTAAAGCATATTAACTTATATACTAATTTGTTTTCTTACTCTTAGAACTCTTAGCGTTTTTATTATTGTTAGACCAACCTTCGAGAAGAGAAAGAACCCATTGCGCGGCATCATCAACACTTGTCTCTTTAGCTTGAGAATTCATAGTTAAATCAGCAAATTCAGGAGGATACAATGCTGTAATAGTTTGTCTTAACTTATCTGCACCAATCTTATTATTTAATTTATTTCTTAAAGAACTTATTTCACTCAAAGTACAAGTAGTAATATTTTTGCCAGTTAAAGCCGATACGTATTTTCTTGCAACAGACGCAAGTTTCGCACAAGCTTGATCATGAGAAAGAGCCCCGGAATGATAATCTTCAACAATTGACTCGATTTTCTTTCTCCACTCTTGTTTACGTGCACTAGTTTTATGAGCCGGATTCAATGAGTTAGAAGCATCTTCTATTTTCTTTACTCGCAACGAAATGTAAATTATGAACGCTGAAATACATAGAGCGATTAAAGCTCCTAAAATAATTCCTACAAAAAGTATATTGTCGTGAAGCTGCGGCTGAATACTTGATATATCCATGGAACCTCCTGACTTATGCACAAAATTATTTTTGTACTCCATTATCAATCCAATTATCACATTACTTCTACTTAAGCAAATCTCATTTTAAGATTTTTCTATATATTGTGTATTAAGCTGTCAGAATTTCTCTCATCGCTATAAAACCTATACCTTTGTTAAATAGCCTTAGTTTTTGAAGTATACGAAAATGCGCGAGACATAATATGCGCCGAATTACGAAGCATTGATTCACTTGAATTTGCATTTATAAGTGTAGCTTTCATGTTTGTTAATACATCATCAAGAGCATTCTTACGGAAAGCATGACGCGAAGCAATTTCTTTTTTAACAATATCGTCCATAAAAAATGCGGGAATCTGTTTTAATGTAACTCCATCAACAACTCTAGCGTTTAAACTCGAATCACAAGGATTTATAGTTTCAATATTTACTACAACAAGCGCTTGATTAAGAGATATTTTTTGCAGATCCTCCAATTGAGAAGCTTTAAAAGAATCATTATCTACTATTAGCACAATAAGACCGCGCTTATTACGAATATTCCTAATGAACTTAATTAATGAATCACTATTCTGCTTATTTCTTCTATAACGCAAAAAAGCACTATCAATAATTCTTTCACAATCAGGAACTGTGTGAGATTGAGGCATTGAATTAACACAATCTCCATCAACCATAACTAATTGCACAGTATCATTTCGCTTCATACTTAAAGAAGCGAACAAGCATATTGCATTAGAAGCAACCTCATAAGCGAATTCTCCAGAAGCGCAAGAAGCATTCATAGAAATACTAGCATCGCAAATAATCCACGTATTAGAAGACATACAACGTTCTCTAGCAGAAACCATAGGTTGGCCAACTCTAGCGCTCGCAGACCAATTCATCATTCTCGCTTCATCGCCAGGCTGCCAAGAATGGATATCTAGAATATCTCCATTACCATAACGGTCATGAGAAGGATGCTCACCTTCTAACAAGCCTAAAGTTGTTCTAGCAACTGGAAGAGTTATTCTATGATCAAGAATTTCTATCTTTTTACGAACCAATCTCGATTTACTAGATAATCGAATACGCTTGCTCGTTGGCGTTAAAAGCATAGAACTTGCAACGTCTTTAAGCACATTGAAATTCTTCTTAGGCTTAGAAACCTTACGTGCAGAATCCTTAGACTTGGAATCCTTACGCACAGAATCCTTAATTGAACGATTCATAAATGAATCAATCATGGTACAGGAACCGTTTCCACAATAGCGTCAATAATCTGATCGCTTGTAATAGAGCCTGCTAATGCTTCAAAAGTTAGAAGAATACGATGTCGCAAAACTTCATGTACAAACATTTTTACATCTTCAGGAATCACATAATCTCGTCCAGAAAGCAAAGCGTGAGCCTGAGCAATACGAATTAAAGCAATAGATGCACGAGGGCTAGCTCCCATTCTCACAAGTGATGGGAGAGTTGAAAGTGGATGCTTTCCTTCTCCGCGAGAAGTGGCAACAAGATCAACTGCATATTCCATAATCGCTTTAGATACATGAATACGACGAGAAGCAGCACGCAAGAAAATCACATCTCGCAAACTGATCTGTTGATTGCTCAATGAAGCAATATCAATCACATCAGATCCACGCTCAGTAAGCATAGTTAACATGCGAACTTCTTCTTCAGCGCTAGGATATGTCATAATCGCTTTCATCATAAAGCGATCCATTTGCGCTTCAGGAAGATTAAAAGTACCTTCTTCTTCAATAGGATTTTGCGTAGCAATTACCATAAACGGATAAGGCAATTCAATACGCTCTCCGCCAATAGTTGTAGCTCCTTCTGCCATAGCTTCCAACATTGCAGATTGAGTTTTTGCATTTGAACGGTTAATTTCGTCAAGCAAAACAATATTCGCATGAATAGGACCAATTTGCGTAGTAAAACGTTGAGATGCAAAATCAAAAACCTGAGTTCCAACTAAATCTGCAGGCATTAAATCAGGAGTGCATTGTACACGCTTAAAAGTTCCAGACATCGCAGTTGCAAGAGTTTGTGCTGCTGTAGTTTTAGCCAAACCTGGAACAGATTCAATTAGTATATGACCACCTGCAACAAGCGTTAAAATCAAAGATTCACGAAGTTCATTTTGCCCAACAAGAGTACGAGTAAATCTAGAACGCAAGATATTTGCAATCTGTTGTGCACGTCTTATATCTTCAGCTGAAACACCATCTTTAGATGAAATTTGTGATTGATCATCATCTTTTATAGATGAATCAACATAGTTTTTTACGCCATTCAATTGTGAATTCAAAGGCGACGCTTTTTTGCGTGGTTCTGGAGGGAATAATGACATGAGTTCTATGGTAACCGATATCTTGTATCTCTTTAAAAAAATTCAATAAATGGCGATTCTTTTTACATAGTCCCTTGAATTGGCGAAGAAGGTAAAGACCAATTAATAGGATCCACCCCATATGCAATTAATGCCTCATTAGCTCTAGAAAATGGGTGAGAGCCAAAAAATCCACGCGTTGCAGAAAGAGGACTTGGGTGAGCAGATTCTATAAGAGTCGCATTGGTTAATAGGGGAGCAAGACTCTGAGCGTTTCGTCCCCATAGTATCGCTACTAACGGCAAAGGCTTCCCGTTTTCATCAACTCTATTATTTAAAACACGTATAGCGGCTTCAGTTATTTCTTCCCAACCTTTTCCCTGATGACTGTTTGGAAGTCCTGCTTCTACGGTTAAGCATCTGTTTAGAAGCATCACACCTTGCTTAGTCCATGGAGTTAAATCACCGTTAACTGGCATTGGAACATGCAAATCATCAACCAATTCTTTGTATATATTTATTAGACTTTTAGGTAATGGATGCACATTTGCTTCAGTGCTAAAACTCAATCCAACAGGATGACCAGGCGTAGGGTAGGGATCTTGGCCAACTATAAGAACTTTTATGCTTCTAAGCGGTATATTAAATGCTCTTAGAATATTGCGCGATTCTGGAAGTATACGATGACCTTGGTGAATTTGTTCACGCAAAAAATCACCCATAGCACGAATATGTGCTTCCTCGGGTTGCATAGCTTTAGCCCAATCAGATTCCATAAGTTCATTTAACGGCTTAATTTGCGCAATAGTCATATTAACAACATTATGACAAGCCGGTGAAAATATGATACATAATTTAGTTTTTAATTAAAAAATTATGAAATATATTCTTTTATCATTATTTAATTTTCAATTATTGTTTAAGACTCCTAAATAATAAATAAAATACACAAAATATCATATTTGGGAGCGGTATTAGGTAATATTAGGTTCATATTACTGAGTAGATTTCTTGGAGGGATGCCATTATGGCACGAAACAGCCAGAATTATGCGTCATACACGCCAGATGATTTTGACAATCCACCAGAAGGTCCTGTTGGAGTTCATAGAGGCAATCGAGCATGGTATTCAGTGTTATTCCCTTACTTTATGGTAATCGTAATAGCAGCAGTTTTTGGCTTTGGCGTATGGGCCACACTTTCCGGAAATCTTTCAAATATCATGACTTCATTTAGCGGAAAACAAACTCAAAATTATGCAAGCAAGTCTTCAAACAAGACTGAGTCTAAGGATAATTCTGATGTTGATGGCGAAGATGAAGATGATGATTTTGGATTAAATAAAGATTCAAAAGATAGCAACAAAGATAACACTGACAGCAATTCAGGTAAAGATTCAAAAGACAATAAGGATACTTCTTCTAACTCTTCTGAAAATAATTCTCAGGCCGTTAATAAAGATGTAGTAGTAAAAGTTATTAATGCCACGAAAATTAACGGATATGCTGCTTCTAATGCCGACAAACTTAAAAAAGCTGGATACACTAATGTAACCGCTTCGAATCCTACTGGGAATATTCCAAGCAATTCTGTTGTTTGGTATAAAGACGATTCTAATAAAGCAACAGCAGAAGATATCGCGAAAACAATGGGTATTAGTGCTGTAGAGTCTGAGAGTGATATAAGTTCTGCAATTGTTGTAGTTCTTTGTAAATGATTTTCTTAAATATTTTTAATTAATCTTATTTAGATTTATTAAAAATTAAAGAAATCTAGTTAAAACTTATGGGCGCAAGTTAGCTTTGCGCCCATTTTTATAAGATATGGTCAAATAAGTGTGATTGCTTTATCTATAAAATTCTTTATCTATAGAATTGCTTTATCTATAGTTGTTAATATCTCTAAAATAAAAATGATGCTTATCAAATAATTATTGAGCGAAAATATTGAATAATTTTAAAAAGAATCGCCTTAGAAGTACTTTATATAAAGAATTTTTCTATAAAAGTTGGCACTCAAGCCTCGAGAGTGCTAATCTTCAGATTAGCACTTAAAGGTTGTGAGTGATAATAAACAGCTGACGGTTAGTTATCCCACGCTATAAGTGAGTATTTCATAATAAAGATCTGGAGGAATTATGGCAAAGATTATTGCCTACCAGGAAGACGCCCGTCAGGGTATGCTCGCCGGTTTGGATAAGCTTGCAGACACTGTTAAAGTTACACTTGGCCCAAAGGGTCGCAACGTTGTATTAGATAAAACTTACGGTGCACCAACTATCACAAATGATGGCGTTTCTATCGCTAAGGAAATCGATCTTGAAGATCCATACGAGCGTATTGGCGCCGAACTCGTTAAGGAAGTCGCTAAGAAGACTGATGACGTTGCAGGTGACGGTACTACAACTGCTACTGTTTTGGCACAGTCTTTGGTGCATGAAGGTTTGAAGAATGTTGTTGCAGGAAGCAACCCAATCGCTCTTCGCCGCGGCATCGAAAAAGCTGCTGAAGCAATCGTCAAGGAATTGCTTGCTTCTGCAAAGGATGTTGAGACCAAGGAACAGATTGCTGCTACTGCTACGATTTCTGCAGCTGATCCTGAAGTTGGCGAAAAGATCGCTGAAGCTTTGGATAAGGTCGGCCAGGATGGTGTTGTTACTGTTGAAGATAACAACAAGTTTGGTCTTGACTTGGACTTCACTGAAGGCATGCGCTTTGATAAGGGCTATATTTCCCCTTACTTCGTCACTAACGCAGAAGATCAGACTGCTGTTCTTGAAGACCCATACATTTTGCTCACTTCTGGCAAGGTTTCAAGCCAGCAAGATATCGTCCACATCGCTGAACTCGTTATGAAGTCCGGCAAGCCATTGCTTATTATTGCTGAAGATGTTGATGGCGAAGCATTGCCAACACTTGTTTTGAACAAGATTCGTGGCACTTTCAATACTGTTGCTGTTAAGGCTCCAGGATTCGGCGATCGTCGTAAGGCTATGCTCCAGGATATGGCTATTTTGACCGGCGCACAGGTTGTTTCTGACGACCTCGGCTTGAAGCTTGATTCAATCGACGCTTCTGTTTTCGGCCATGCAGCTAAGGTGATTGTTTCTAAGGATGAAACAACTATCGTTTCCGGTGCTGGCTCTAAGGAAGATGTTGATGCTCGCGTGGCTCAGATTCGCGCTGAAATTGAGAACACTGATTCTGATTACGATCGCGAAAAGTTGCAAGAGCGTCTTGCTAAGCTCGCTGGCGGTGTTGCTGTTATTAAGGTTGGCGCTGCTACTGAAGTTGAAGCTAAGGAACGTAAGCATCGCATTGAAGATGCAGTTCGTAATGCTAAGGCTGCTATCGAGGAAGGTTTGCTTCCAGGCGGTGGCGTAGCTTTGGTTCAGGCTGCTGCAAAGATTGAAAAGACTCCTGAGATTACAGAGCTCAAGGGTGAAGAAGCCACAGGCGCTGCAATCGTGTTCCGCGCTGTAGAAGCTCCAATCAAGCAGATTGCTCAGAACTCTGGCGTTTCTGGAGATGTTGTACTTAACAAGGTGCGCGAACTTCCAGAAGGCGAAGGCTTCAATGCTGCAACCAACACTTATGAAGATTTGATGGCTGCTGGTGTTACTGACCCAGTTAAGGTGACTCGTTCTGCTCTACAGAATGCAGCTTCTATTGCTGGCTTGTTCTTAACAACTGAAGCTGTTGTTGCAAACAAGCCTGAAAAGGCAGCTGCTGCACCACAGGCCGGCGCTGACATGGGATACTAAACAGAGTTATAAGTTTTTAACTTAAAGTTCGTTTAAGATAAAACCATTAATTAGCAAAATAAAACACGGAGACGTTAAGCAATTATAACGCATCCGTGTTTTATTTTTAGCATGTAATATTCATGTTTTAGTTATTAATTATGGAACAATGCTGCTGCTTGAGTCTCAGCATCAAGGTAGACATTAGATGCCTGTTGCATTGCAAGTTGAATTGCTTGCAATGATTGTTCCATTTGTTGCTGAGCAGCACGCCATTGCTGAGCAGTAGAAGCGAATTGAACTGATGCAGATCCAGTCCAAACACTTTGCAATTGTTGCAAATTAGCATACATTCCATTAACTGCATCTCGAATAGCTTGAACAGATGTTCCTACTGCTCCAGCTGCTTGTTGTATACGATCCGAATCAACTTGAAATTGTGCCATATTTTTCCCCAACCTATTCTCGTAATTTATTAAATTGTTATAATTAGTGTTTACAAATATTAATAGTCATAAACGCAATTTCGTCATAAAACAACATTATTAAATGTTTAAAATACGACGCGATACACGTATATGACGTATTAACACTGTATTATGAAATCTATTGCATTAAGCAATAAATTACCAATGTTTTTGTCCATTGTGGTCAGAAGTTTTTTTTTAAGCACAAAAGCTTAGAAAAACGCGTGTAGGCGGTTATTTTATGCATATAAAAAAGATGAAAAAAATGCGCGCGGCGTGTTCTTTTATCATTATGGCAATTCTGACATGCCTTCTATCAGTATTTCCTTACAGCAATTATGCAAATACACAATTGTTTACTTCCAATGCTTATGCTGTAGATTCAAGTAAAGATGGAAATAAAAATCCAAACCATTCGCTTAACAATATTGTTGCCACAGATTCAATTACAGATACAGAAAACTTATTAGGAGATTCAATATCAAAAGTTTCTGATGCGATTATTCAGACTAAAAAGCAAACAGGAGTTTCTGTGAGATTGCTTTATATATCTACTTTTGGAAACTCTCAAGATCCTTCAAAATGGGCAAGTGATGTACTTATAAGCACTAATCCAGCTCCAAACACCTTGCTATTGGCTGTAGCAAGTCATGATGGTCGATTAGTAGTAGCAGTTTCGCCTAATTCAGATGAATGGCTTAAACGCAAAACAACAGTAGACACAATATCTGACGCTGCATCAAATGCATTAATGAACGATTCAGGTCCAGATTGGTCAGGATCAGCTTTAGCTATGATGAAGCAAATTGTTCTTTCAAAGCAAACTTCCACTACAACATCGGCGAGCATAATATCTACCGTTGTTATGCTTGTTATACTATTTTCAATCGCGACAATAATTGTTCTAGCTATTAAACGTAAAAATAAGTTAGCAAATGAAATTAAATCCGGAAAACGAAAGCCTCGAAGACGACACGCACAACATCTTTAATATGGAATAAGGTTAGTTGAAGAAATACTAGTTAAAGTTGTAAATAATCATATTTTTTAATATGCTTATTTTTCAGCAGCTGTTAAAAACATATAGTAAAAGTAAAGATAAATATTATGGGTAAGAATGTAGAAGCATCTATTGTTGTTGTCGATGATGAACCGTCAATTCGCGAACTTCTTGTAGCATCACTGCACTTCGCTGGTTTTGACGTTAACACTGCTGCATCTGGTTCTGAAGCTGTTGATGTTATTGAACGAGTAAAACCAGATCTTATTGTTATGGATGTCATGTTACCAGATATTGATGGATTTACTGTAACAAGAAGAATTAGGCAAAATGGCATCACCGTACCAGTGTTATTCCTCACTGCACGCGACGACATGCAAGACAAGATTATGGGACTTACTGTTGGCGGAGACGATTATGTCACTAAGCCATTTAGCCTAGAAGAAGTTGTGGCTCGCATTCGCGCTATTCTACGCCGAACTAATAGTCACGAAGAAAGCGACAGCTCTATTTTGCGAGTAGCAGATTTGGAAATTAATGAGAATTCTCATGACGTTTCTAGAGCTGGAACGCCTATTGAACTAAGTCCTACTGAATACAAGCTTCTACATTATTTGATGGAAAACGAAGGAAGAGTTCTTTCCAAAAATCAAATTCTTAATCACGTTTGGCAATATGACTGGGGCGGAGACGCTGCGATCGTAGAATCATATATTTCATATTTGCGCAAGAAAATCGATGGAATTGAAACAGAAGATTTATCAGGTAAATATTGCAAAGTAGTCCCATTAATTGAAACTAAACGCGGAATTGGTTATATGATTCGCGAACCAAAAGCGGGACAAAACTAATAAATTTCACGTATGAGGTGCTTGTAGCTATGAAAGTTACTGAATCACTGAATAATCATGACGCAAATTCTATGTCTCAAAACTCACTAGAAATGTCTCAAGACGTTAAAAGTGCAGAATATGAATCGTCATATGAAGAACATTCTGAAAATCAGAAAGATATAGATAGCGCTAAAAATAATAGCGATAAAAATAGCTATAACGGCATCGATAACAGTAGCCATAAAGTAAATGAAGATAACAAAGAAAACAAAGATAACAAAGATAAAAAATCTAAGCAATTAGTCAAATATAATAATGTGGCTGAAAATTCTTCAGAAAAACCAAAGAAAATTGGTTGGATTCGTCGTTTCATGCGCAAGCGCGTAGATTCTATACCTCTCAGCACTAAACTACTTGCATGCACTTTTGTTGTTCTTACTGTAGCAGCATTTGGAATTTCACTTTCAATTCGACAACTCGTAGAAAATTATCTTATTGAAAAAACCGATACTCAGCTAACTGATCAGGCACAGCTTATTTATGACAACATTGACTTATTGCGTAGTAAGGATGGACGTCAATCAACAGTTGGCCCTAACGATTACTTCCTGCAAGTTAGAGATATTGACAACAAAATTCTTTCAACTCCACTTGTCCCACCTCTTAAGGGAGATATAACATCTATTCCAACTCTTCCTGAAGATGGTAGTTTAGACGGGGTTTCTCCAAATAAGCCTTTTACTACTCCTGCACAAGTTAAGGGAAATCTTAAAAATGTGAGCTCAGCAACTGTGAAAACAGCTTCTGCTCCATGGCGTGTACTAGTTCTTAAATGGGGAAGAAACACTAGCGAATACAGTAGCGATACTAAACATGGATACGTTTATATAGCATTGTCTTTAAGCGACCAGATAGACACTATTAATACGCTTACACAATATTGCCTTATGGTTAGTATTACAGTAATTTTATTCGGCGTATTTATGTCAACTATTATTATTCAATCAACGCTTAAGCCGTTAAAGAGAATCGAAAAAACCGCATCTAAAATTGCTTCTGGAGATTTAAGCAAACGTGTTCAATCAGCTCCCGAGAATACGGAAATAGGATCTTTAGCTGCATCATTAAATTCAATGCTTTCAAGAATTGAAAGAGGATTTAACGAGCAAGAGCTTATGACAGAAAAAATGAAGCGATTCGTTTCAGATGCTAGCCACGAATTAAGAACGCCTTTAGCAATTATTCACGGCTATGTAGAGCTTTACGAAATGTGGAGAAAAGTGCCAGGCTCGGACGACAAAGTTGATGATGCTATTGTTCATATTAAATCTTCTACAGAGCGAATGACCGATTTAGTTGAAGACTTGTTATCTTTAGCAAGATTTGATGAAGGTCGTGGAATAGATATTTCGCAACAAGTTAATGTTTCATCTATTATTACTGATGCTGCAAACGACTTGCACGCGTTGGATCCTATTCGCGATGTTAAATTGGGTAGTTTAGAACTCCTAGATTACTGGAAAACACATGATTCCAACAGCGTAAAATGCGAGCATAAGATTGTTTTTAGGCCTGGAAACATGCCTAAAGTTACACTGCTAGCAGATGGAGCAAGATTACAACAAGTTATGACGAATATTGTTGGAAACATACATCGTTATACTCCTATTGATTCGCCTGTTGAAATTGGAATAAGCATTATGAATGCTTCAATCGAACCAGATTCTTTGGCTCGCATGGATTCTGTTTCTGGCTCTCTTAAAGAATTCATTGAAGCTGTGGAAGTTAGTCAATCAACTGGAAGCGGCGTGTCTTATGCGGTTATACGCGTAATAGACCACGGAAAAGGCGTGCCTGAAGAATCATTGCCACACATTTTTGAACGATTCTATAGTGCTGATCCTTCTAGGGCAAGAGAAAAAGGTGGAACAGGACTGGGAATGGCTATTGTTCAATCAGTTGTTAAAGCACATCATGGTTTTATTTGCGCTTCAACATCTGCTCCATATGCTAAAAACGCAGATAACATTGTTGAGAATATTGACGATACAATGGATGGAAAGAATAAATTAGATTTATCGGATGCACATGGTTTAACACTTACTATTGTGCTTCCTGTAAAAGTGAGTGAATGAAAAAATAACTATTATGTGCCCATAATTTTATGATGCGCTACAATAGAACGGGTGTGCATTTATCAGATTGATTATGCGCAAACTTTTACATTAATAACTATGTCATTGATTGAGTGAGGTGTGTTATGCCCAATGGGCGTATTCGTTGGTACGATACACAAAAGGGCTACGGCTTTATTGCCAGTGATGATGGCAAGGACGTTTTCCTACCATCTACCGCTGTACCAGCTGATGTGAAAACTCTTCGCAAAGGAACTCGCGTAGAATTTTCAGTAGTAGAAGGTCGTAAAGGCCCACAAGCAATGGGTTTGACTGTATTAGCATCTGCACCATCATTGGTAAAGGCTACTAGACCTAAAGCAGAAGATATGGCAGCTATTGTAGAAGATTTAATTAAGCTTCTTGATTCTGCAGGAAATGGATTACGCAGAAAGCACTACCCATCAACGGCTGAAAGTAAAAAACTTGCTACATTGCTTAGAGCTGTAGCAGATAATTTTGACGTGCAGGATTAATTTATGTCAGTTGACGTATTAAATCCGCAGGATTTGGCTTACAAAAATGCTGTGGAAACTTCAGAACGTGATGATGCAGTTGGAGATTTTGTAACTGCTATAGATCTTGGCGACAATGTTACAGATTATCGCTTTGAATGCACTATGCGCGGTTACGAAGGATGGCAATGGTCTGTCACGTTATACCATGACGAAGAAGCAGAGCGTTGGACCATTAATGAATCTACGCTTGTGCCTACGGAGGATTCATTATTACCTCCAGTTTGGATTCCTTGGAAAGACAGATTAAAGCCATCTGATCTTTCTGTTACTGATTCTATTGGTACAGAAGAAAACGATTCGCGTCTTGAAAATGGTGTATCTGAAGTTGAGGATAAATCTGAAGTTGAGGATAAATCTGAAGTTGAGGATAAATCAGAGAATTCTGACTCAGAGGCTTCAGAAAATAATGTAACTTCTGAAAACACCGATGCTGCTGATGCTAATGCTAATGAAGCTAACGAGGCTTATAAAGCAAATGAAGCTGCTAAATCTAGCGAAGAATCTAAAGAATCTGAAGAATCTGAATCTAGTGAATCTTACGAATCTAATGAAGATTTCGAAGACGCAGTAGAAGCATTTCATCTTTCGCGAAGAAAGGTAATGACTGCTGAAGCAATAGCACAGACAGCAAAACGTTGGTATTCAGGGCAACATGGGCCTAAATCATTATCGACTAGAATTGCAGAAGGTAATGCTTGTTCAACATGCGGATTTATGATTCCACTTGCAGGTGCTCTTGGAAATATGTTCGGAGTATGCGCAAACGCTTGGAGTCCTGACGACGGCAAGGTTGTTTCTCTTGATCATGGATGCGGAGAACATTCAGATATTGAACCTCCTGAACCATCTCAGATATGGATTCAATCAGAACCAGCTTATGACGATTATCATATTGATGTTATAGAGCAATCTCCTCGTGAAGAACGTGCTGATGTTGAACTAATTGAAGAAGCTATTGAAGATAGTAAAGAAAATAAGCGTAAAAAACGCAAAACATCATCAAAACGTTAGTAATGAGTCATGGCAAGTCGTTACGATGGAACGAACGATAGTAATGAAAGGCAATTATGTTTGAACGTTTCACTGACCGCGCTAGACGCGTAATTGTGTTAGCGCAAGAGGAAGCTCGCTCACTTCAGCATAATTACATTGGCACTGAGCATATTTTGCTTGGACTTATTCGCGAAGGCGAAGGCATAGCAGCTAAAGCGTTAAGTGCAAAAGGTGTAGAACTTGATGGCACACGTAAACAAGTTGAGGAAATGATTGGCAAGGGGACTGTGTCTCCTAATGGCCATATACCTTTTACACCGCATGCTAAGCAAGTATTAGAGCTGAGCTTACGCGAAGCATTGCAATTAGGCCATAGCTATATTGGCACTGAGCATATTTTGCTTGGACTTATTCGCGAAGGCGAAGGCATAGGAACACAAGTTCTTATCAAAATGGAAGTTGATCTTAATGACCTTCGCGGAACAACAATGGATTTGATTCGCGGAAATTCAGGAATACCATCTGAAAGTGGTAAGAATGATTTAGCTAATGCAGGTGGGGTACAAGATAAAACAAATCAAACTGGTTCTGCTCTTCTTGACCAGTTTGGAAGAAATCTCACTGTTGAAGCTTCTGAAGGTAGGCTTGATCCTGTTATTGGTCGTTCGCGTGAAATAGAACGAGTTATGGTGGTTCTTTCTCGTAGAACAAAAAACAATCCTGTTCTTATAGGAGACCCAGGCGTAGGCAAAACAGCTGTAGTTGAAGGATTAGCTCAAAAAATCGTTGCAGGAGATGTTCCTGAAACATTAAAAAATAAGCAAGTATATTCTCTCGACTTAGGCTCCATGATTGCAGGTTCCAGATATCGCGGTGATTTCGAGGAACGCTTAAAGAAAGTACTTAAAGAAATCAAAACTAGGGGAGACATCGTTCTTTTCATAGATGAGATTCACACTATTGTTGGTGCAGGATCTGCAGATGGTGCTTTAGGCGCTTCTGATATGTTAAAGCCAATGCTTGCGCGTGGAGAACTACAAACGATTGGCGCTACGACAACTGAGGAATATCGCAAATACATTGAAAAAGATGCTG
The DNA here is from genome assembly GCF_049244095.1 of Gardnerella sp. KA00255. Classification (NCBI taxonomy): domain Bacteria; kingdom Bacillati; phylum Actinomycetota; class Actinomycetes; order Bifidobacteriales; family Bifidobacteriaceae; genus Gardnerella; species Gardnerella sp. KA00255. The sequence goes on along the minus strand of NZ_CP058374.1, from coordinate 188,031 downwards.
CTTTAGAGCGTCGTTTCCAGCCAATTCAGGTTCATGAGCCTACTATTGCTGAAGCGATTGAGATTCTTAAAGGTCTGCGCGAGCGTTATGAAAATCACCATCATGTAACTATTACAGATGATGCTTTGCAGGCTGCAGCTGAAATGTCTGCGCGATATATTCAAGATCGTCATTTACCAGATAAGGCTATTGATCTTATAGATGAAGCTGGAGCACGTTTACGCATTAAGCGTTTAACTGAACCGCCTGAGCTGAAAGAACTTGATAATAAGATTGCTAAACTTTCTGCGAAGAAAGATGAAGCTATTAAGAATCAAGATTTTGAGAACGCTGCTGATTTGCGAGATGAACAAGAAAAGTTAGAAGAAGATCGCAAGACTAAAGAAAAAGCTTGGCGCGAAGGCGAATCAAACGTGAATATGGTTGTGGATGAAGATGTTATAGCATCTGTTGTCTCAAGCACAACTGGCATTCCTGTTGTTAAGCTCACTCAAGCTGAGTCCAAAAAGCTTCTCAACATGGAATCAGAACTCCATAAGCGTATTATTGGACAAGATGAGGCTGTTTCAGCTCTATCTCGTTCTATTCGCCGTGCTCGAGTAGGTTTGAAGGATCCAAATCGTCCTGCTGGTTCGTTTATCTTCGCTGGTCCTACTGGAGTTGGTAAAACAGAACTTGCTAAGACTTTAGCCCAATTCTTGTTCGATGACGAAAATGCTTTAATTCGCGTTGACATGTCTGAATTTGCTGAAAAGTATGCTGCTTCGCGTCTTTTCGGTGCTCCTCCAGGATACGTTGGATATGAAGAAGGCGGCGAATTAACTGAGAAAGTTCGCAGAAAGCCATTCTCTGTTGTGTTATTCGATGAAATCGAAAAGGCTCATCCAGATATCTTCAATACGCTTTTACAAGTGCTTGATGATGGTCATTTGACCGATGGACAGGGCCGTAAGGTTGATTTCAAGAATACTATTATTATCTTGACAACTAATCTTGGAACTAGAGATATAGCTAAAGCTGCTACTACTGGATTCACATTAAGTAATAATGACGATTCTACGTATCAGCGCATGAAGCTTCAGGTTAATTCCGAATTAAAGAAGCATTTCCGTCCAGAGTTTCTTAACAGACTTGATGACACTATTGTTTTCAGGCAGCTTACTGAATCTGAAGTTCGTAAGATTGTTGACTTAGATTTGGAAAGCCTTAACGATAGATTATTCGATCATCACATGTCTATTGAGCTCACTGATAACGCTAAGACTTTACTTACTCAAAAGGGATTTGATCCACTTCTTGGAGCTCGTCCTTTGCGTAGAGTTATACAGCGCGATATTGAGGATTCAATCTCTGAGCAGATTCTGCGCGGAAATCTTGTTGACGGAGAGCGCATAGTAGTTGATTCTGAAGGCGAAGGATTGCTAGGGGAATTCACTATTAAAGGCGAAAAGTTCGAGACGATTGATACAGCTGTAGCTAGTAATCCAGCTAAGGATACTAATGGAGCTGATTCGTCTGAAGCTGTTGATTCGTCTTCGGGTTCTTCTTCGCTGGAGTCTTCGGATTCGTCTTCGCTGGATTCGTCTAAACCTGTTGATTTGTCTGAAGCTACTGAAGATAGTAAATCAGAAGATAATAAATCTGAGGATAGCGCAGATAAAGAAGATAACAGCAAAGAATAAGTAAAGCTACGCAATAGCTAAACATGCACACACTAAAAGCCCGGCGCGCAAACCCGTCGGGCTTTTCTATTGGTTTTTCTACTGTGATTTTATATTGTGCTTTTCTACTGGTTTTTATATCTCAATTTTAGTCATATCTAACTCGTCGCGAGCTCCTCGTGAGCTTTTCGCAAATCTTGAGGCATGCACATTGGATCATACAAGTCTGATAGAGATTGGCCTGGGTGATTCGCGCTTTTCCCCTTGATTTAGCGTTGTTCAACGAAGGTTATCGTTAAACGATTTAGCGCGCACGACTTTAAGCTGTGTTCCTATAGTACTTGAGTGTAATCATTGACGACTAGTAAACGAATACATATTATATAAATAACACTTAGGAGGGCATGAATATGAAAAAAGTAATTTGTAAATTCTCATCCTCGGCTTTAATTATGATGCTATTGCTGAGTTTTTGCGTTTCATTAGCAGGTTGTGGTAGTTCATCGAAAGTTGCAGGAACTTGGTATAAATATAATCCAGATCACGACTATGCAAATCCTGAGCGTATTTTAAAAATAAAAGATGACGGTACATACATGTATACGAATAATGACGGCACATTTTCTGGAAGTTGGAAGCTCAGTGATTCTGTAATTACATTTACTGCGGATTCTTCTAAATTTACTTCTTCTGGTGTTTTCTCAGATACGCACGACAACAAAAAAGGGAACTTCATAACAGTAAGCATAGATCCAGGTAAAAAGGATACTGTCGGCGAATTCGTTTTTGAACGACAATGATTTTATCCTTCGTATTTTTATTCTCCTATAGAATATATAATTCTTACAAATATTGAGCAATTTGCAGATTTTACTTGACTTTTTACATGCTTTTTCCATTGTGGGTGCAACTATATGCGTGCTCAGCAGTAGTGCACTACGTTAGTGCGCTATATTCATCAGCTTAGCTTTACGCACCTTGGATCCGCTTACCCGTATATAGCGCAACCACACAATTGCGATAAATATGCTTGAAGATTCACAATTTAACTGCGTATTGTTTCAGAAGAATGAATATGCTAGAGGGCCACACAAAACTGGTGACCCTCTGCTAACAGCAATCAACACTTCCTATAGTGAAGTGAGCTTGTCGTATATATAAGTATATACAAATTTTGATGTTTTTACAAATTTTATAACTATGTGTTGTATTAATAGTTTTTTAATATAAAACATGCTATAAACACAATTATTAAATAACTAGAAGAATATATTCGCAATATTTTAGTACGAATATGAAGTTGTTTTTAATATTGCTACTATTTTATGCAACAATTTGTAGTAAATATAGCAGTAATTTATATGAGTTATGCACATTATTTTTTCTAACTTGATGGTTGAAATACTAATGTGCGATAATAATTACATGTTAACTGCTTATATTGATGAATCTCATTCGCCTGTAGATAGAAAAATTGGCGGAGATATATATTATATTGGTGCGTTAATTGTTGACGAGCAGCAAAAAGAATTTATAGAACAGGAGCTTGCAAAATTAAAAGAAAGCGTTATAAAAAAATTTAATGTTCCAAGTAATGTTGAATTTCATGGTCATTGCATGTTCCAGTTCAAGGATGATTGGGAATGCATGAGTGGACTATATGCGCAATCCACTGGTATTTATAAATCTGCAATGCGTATCTTGGCAAAATCATGCGCAAAAGTTATTATTCGCGGTGTTGCTGCTACTGAATTAAAACAACGATATAAAGAACATGCTCATACACCTCACGATGTTGCACTTCAATATTGTCTCGAGCGAGTTAATTTTATTGCTGAATTATATAAAACTGATATAACTATTGTCGCTGATAAAGTGGCTGATCCTGAGGCACATGAAGGCCGCATTAAGCAATACCAAAAGAATGGAAATACAGAGGGTTTTTATGATTCAAATCTTTCTCATATTGTGATGCCATTCCATTGGGAAGACTCAAGACAATACTTTGGATTACAAATGATCGATATTGCATTATTTATCGCTTCACGCGCTGCAATGATTGATAAATCATTGGAATCATCTCAACTTTCTCGCGGAGATAAAGCAGTATTAAAAACTGCTCATATAATTGATGATATTATTTGTAACAGTGGTGTATATTTCCCAATGAAGCATCGTATACAAAACGACATTTTTTAAGGTAGATATGTTAGCATTGGGACACACAAAACTGGTGACCCTTTGCTAACAGCAATCAACACTTCCTATAGTGAAGTAAGCTTGTCGCACATATAGAATTATAGGCGAGTTATAGTCAAAGAAAAAGCGAAAAGCTCTAGGTTTTATGCCTAGAGCTTTTCCCGCCGACCGAGTACTCCCAATCCATTTGTTCTAATAGTCTATCATTATTAATCAAAAAACGGTTAATAATTTTTTAAATGATCACTAAACATAAATCCTGACTTGTAGAAACTACAGATTGGTTCTTTGTTTTATTCAGTTTATTTATATTAAATTCATTCCTTAGTCATACGAATATAGGATTTGAAGAGAATTTCTAGTCGCTCGTCGTTATTAGTGCAAGGCTTTGTAGCACCAAAAGCAACATCTACTATTTTATCTAGCTCGTTGTGAGCTTTGCGCAAATCTTGAGGCATGCACATTGGATCATATAAGTCTGCTAGGGATTGGCCTGTGTGATTCGCGCGCGCTTGTAGTACTGCTTTACCTGCTTCAATAACTTTTGCTCGCATATCACTTGTAAGCTCTGGAAGTGGAAGATTATTCCAAACGACTGTGTTGGAGAAGTTACAATCATTTTTCAATCTGCCGCCAACAGCTTTTTGCCAAGTCATAAACATAGACGATTCTATAATTGCAAAATTAAATCCATCTGTGTCTATGCAGGTATAGATTTTATTCCCAGCAATAATATCTGAACTATACCAATCACATGTAGCGTATTCTCGTTGACTAGTGAACACACTCGGAATAGCTAAATATGAACAACTAGGTTGATGGTTCTCTCCAAACAACCACGGCGTAGAAGCATATTTTTGTGTAGCCTTACGTGTTGATTTTAATCTAATTTCTCTTATCTTTTGTATTCGCTTATTAATAAAACTTGACATGCGCATTTCAGCAGGCTCAGCGTCAACAAGCCATAAACACCAGCGTTCAATATTATTAATAAGTTCTTTACCCATACGGAAAGGATGCACATATTTAGCAGCAATAGGATCTTTCATTGCTTCATCATATTCTTCATCTGTGTTAAGAAGTAAATTCCCACCATCTAATGGCATAGAACCAAAGTTAGCAAGTGAAAGATTCGGCGATAATGGCCCTTGTTTTTGACTTCTTGCGTTTACGAATACGTCTTGTGCATCAATAAGATATCCATTAATACGCTTAGGATATGTCAATATTGGGTCACCATTAATCTTCTTATAATAATATAGTTTTGGAGTGTAATTATTTACATGTGTAAAACCAATGATTACAACATGCACATTCGCATTATCAGTAGATTGTGCATTCCAAGCAAAAGTTCTATGCGCGAATAGTATATTCCAACCGTTTTCCTTAATAATATATTCAAACAACGGAGCAACTTGCTGACCTTGAGTAATACTATTAGTTGACACAAAAGCAAATTTTGCTGAATAGTTAAATCGCAAATATTGAACAGCTTTAAAATACCAACCAGCAACGTAATCTAAATCTCCGCCTTTAGATTTTCCGCATACATTTTCTAAATCTTGCTTTATTTGTTCAGTTCTTTGCTGATGCCCCACAAATGGCGGATTTCCAATCACATACGAACACTTATCTGCAGGAAGCAAATCATTCCAGTCGTATTGCAAAGCATTTGCTCTAACAATATTTCCTGAATCATGCAAAGGAAGATGAGGCAAAGCACATTCTGCAATACTTTCGGTATCGTCTAAAGCTTGCTGCTCAGCAATCCACAATGCCGTTTTAGCAACGCACACCGCAAAATCATTAATCTCAATACCATGGAACTGATCAATACTTACTTTTATGAGGCTATTTTTATCTCCTAAATCAACGTAACCTTGACCACTAAGCATAAGCTCAATAGCTCTATTTTCAAGCTTTCTTAAGCAAAGAAATGTCTCAGTCAAAAAATTGCCTGAACCGCAAGCGGGGTCTAGAAACTGAAGGCTTGCAAGCTTATCTTGATACTTCTCAAGTTTATTTTTACGAACTTTTTCAGAAATTGCATGATCATTTTCAATTTTTGTAAGCTCATTTGTTAATTCGTCTAAAAATAGTGGATCGATAAGCCTGTGAATATTCTTCACAGTAGTGTAATGCATTCCGCCTTTTCGTCGCTGATCGTGGCTTAATGTTTCTTCCATCAAAGAGCCAAAAATAACTGGGCTGATTGTATGCCAATCAAAATCATCTCCAGCCTGAAGAATAGCATATCTAATTGGCTCAGTAAGCTGCGGAATCTCAATATTTTCACGGAACAATCCACCATTTACGTAAGGAAACTGTTGTAACTCATTTTCAAGATATCTATCTCTATCTTTTTCTTTAGTATCAAGAGTATTAAATAAGTCAATAAGTTTCCTGCGAAGATCGCTAGCTTGCGCGTTATGAATATAATTACTGAAGATATGATTCGTAAACAATCCGGCATCTTCAGCATATAAGCAAAACACTATACGAACAGTTAGCAATGCTAAAGAATGATGTTCTTCTTCACTATCTGGATTTTCATACTGTTCTTCTAGTTCGTTGTGCAAGTCAGCTACTAATGATCCTGCCTTTTCAGAAAGCTGTTTTTCAATATAATTGCGCGAACGGTTCTCGCTAAAAATATTACGAAATACTGTTAAATGTTCAGCAAGCTTATCTAACGTAAATTCTTCAACTGGTGACTTTTGTGCTCTAGGATCTTTCTCAAGATCATAAAAACGAAAAGTATTGAAGTTACAGGTACAAATAAAAGTAGGTTTTTTACTAGGCGGAAGATTGTCGGAATATCTAACAGCTTGCTCAGCTGGAGTAACAGAATCACCTTGACGTTCTTCAGGCTTATCAAGATCAACATTCTTACTTTTTTGCTCAACGAGAAAACTAGAATCAGGGCACAGCATATCAATGTACCCACGGTTAGCAGTACGATACTCAAACTCAGTATTGTTTATTGCATCTGGAACATCCAAAACATTTTGCATAAGGTCAAGCCAAAACTTCTGCGTTTCCTGCTTTTCATCGCCGCGACCTTGCCAGCGCTCAATAAATTCTGTTGCCTTCTTATGCTGATCTGCAATATTCATGAGTCTATTATCTAACTTGCTAGGGATTATGTGCTTATTGTTTTAAATTGCGCATAAAACCGCCTACATACCCAACCGCGCGTATCAAAACTGTTTCCTTAACGCAACAATTTTGATACACTTGTGTTATGTCTATTTTTGTGAATGATACTCTTCTTACGCGTGAGGAAGCTGCATCTCGGCTAGAAGTTAGCACTCAAAGAGTTAGCGCATTATGCTCGAATCATTTACTAACAACGTACACATTTGGAAGTAGGAAGATTTTAATTTCACTAGATTCTGTAAATCGTTATAAGCAACAAAACTATAAAAGCGGTAGAGCATATGCTCCGTCATCAGCTTTTGCAGCATTGTTTATGCTTAGCAGTTGTGAAGTTTCGTGGATCAATAGGCAGCAGAAGCATCGTATAGAAGCATATTTGCGTTCGATTACTCCACAAGAGCTTGTTAACCGATCTAAAAATCGTTCGAAGACGATTGAATATTGGTGCAGAAAATCGCGTCTAGTAGAACTTTCCAATCACTTGATACTTTCTGCAGCAACCGGAAATATGCGTTCACAATTCCAACTTACGCAAAGTGACAAAATAGAAGGATATGTAAGTAGCAATAATTTAGAAGATTTGGTAAATAAATTTCATCTTAAAAATAAAGAAGACGGAGCGGACAGTTCAATAATCAACGTTAAACTTCGCATTATTGAAGATTCTAAAGTTTTCGATTTGATTCGCCAAAATTCGTCTTCGCGCATTACTGAAGACACTCGAGCAACATCGGCAAAATCCTTTATGCCGATCGCAGTGTGCGCTGCAGATTTGGCTGAATCTCTTGACGTTCGCGAGCGCCAATCAGGATTAAACAAGCTCTCGGAACTGCTTACTGAATACAATCTAGCAAAATAAGATTTAGTCACACGATAAATTAATAAAAAAGAATCATACCTTTTGCTAAAATCTAGAAACAATATTGGGGAGTTTTTGGGGGAATTTAATGATTGGCATGAGTGTACCTACACGCACAGTTGAAATTTCTAGTAGCACACATCCGTGGAGCACGATATATGCACTATCCAAATCGTGCGATAGTTCACTATGGCTTTTAGCTGGCGGACTTATGGTTCAGTTACACGCAATAATGAATGGAATTACAGCACGTCCTACCTCTGACGCTGATTTATTGATCGATGTAATTTCTAATAAGGATAATGTTCGTAAAGTTTATAACACTCTAAAAAATCTGGGATTTGCACTACAAACTGGCTTAACTGGATACGCAACCAGATTAAGGAATAACAAAAATGATGTTGTTGATGTGCTAATAGCTGATCATACTCCCAAAAAGCTATTAGGCTTTTTGAATATCTTTAATACTCCACTTTTATCCATGCCAGGCGGAGCTCAAGCAATAGATCGAAGCATGCTAGTAATGCTTATTGATAGACATGAAAATAGTGAAGCAATGCTAAGAATCCCAGATTTACTTGGAGCGCTAATATTGAAAAGTGCTGCATATAAGGCAGATAATATGGGGGACAGGGAAAAGCATTTGTATGATGCAGCTCTAATAGCATCTTTAATAGACGATCCAGATTCTGAAGCTAAACGATTGCATAGTAAGAATGATTATAAAAGATTAAGATTTCTAAAATCAAAACTTACTAAAGATTCAATATACTGGGACGCATTAGATGCAGAACATAAGTTAAGTGGCTTAGATGCGCTTGAAACTCTCACAGAACACGCTATATAACGTTTAAAGTTGTTTTATATAGATGTCTCATTGTATTTAAATATGTTCGAATTAAGTCTTTTAAGCATTGTCTGTAGATCAACTCCAAGCTGCTTGCCAATCCACAATCTAATAATATTTATAGAGCAAATATTAATTCTATACATTTTCTCATAATCTTTTGGAGTTTTTTCCATATTTTTGTTAGCATCAGCATGTTTATTTTTCTTATAAATATCATTCGTTTCTTTTGCCCAATCAAAATCTTCGATATCTATTGGAAAGCATTCGCCAAATTCGTCTTTTATCGCGTGTAATGCGCACGTAAAACATGCCAATCCACCGTTTTTGTTCATTCTATCTTTTTGTCCTTTGCTTTTTATTATTCCCAACCCAATATCTTCCAGTGCAACACCTAAGATTATATTCACAGATTCAACTGGAAGATTATTTTGTTCTTTTGCTATGTGAGATATTATTCCCATTGCTCTTCCATATATTTGCAATAATTCAAACCATTTTTCTATTCCATAAATATTAATATCGTCAAAATCAAACAAGAATTGTTTATTATGCTTTTTATCAATGCTTTGCGCATGAGCATTTAAATGATGAAGAACATGGAACCATTTTACTGTTAAATCATTGCAAGTATTATTGTTTTCCACACCTACTTCCATTTTTGAAAATTCGCATCGCTCTAATTTAGATATAGAGATAAGATTTAAAATCCACTTATGAATTGAAATATGCTTTTCCCAATTCAATTCAGCTTCACTATCAGTCTCAATAAATGCTTCTTCTGTAAAGCTTACAATACTGCCATTTTTTGATATTTTTCTTACCTGCTGATCGATAGCAAGCGACAGACTGATGAGTGATTTATTGCTTTCATTTGGCGTTGAATTTATTTTGCATAACTCTTTGCTACTAGATTTTTTAATATCTATTTTTATACTTTCGCCATCATCGGAAAGATTACTAACGCTAATTCCTCCCGATGTAAACCAATCATATAGGTTTGAACAACTTGTTCGCAAATTACTTATTTTTTTGAATTGTTTTTCATTCGAACCAACGATTATGTAGTCGCATGTAATTGTTCCAATTCCAATTTGACGCATTACATTCGTAGATGATTTTACACATCTACATCCAACTAATGTATATGTCTTATTTGGAGATAAAACTTGCAAAATATGAGGTATAGGCAATCTATTTATTATTTCATCTCCTGCATCAGAGTTTACATGTATAACGTTATTTCCTAAAAACCACCTAAAAATTTGACCACTAAGCTCTTTGAATAATACAGACAGTTCGAATTTCATTCCGTTATCATGTAGCATAACTACAGTTTCAGAAGAATCATTATTCTCTGTCTTCAAAAAACCAAGAACTGGTTTAGTTAAATCAAGACTTTTATCTTCCATAATCTCTTAATCTCCAACTAAGTTTCTACTTTTAATGAGAATATTTTAATATACAAATGTAAATGACCATAATTTATTGTTTGCAATTTTAGTACTATAAACCAATGCAGCAATTGATAATTTCGCTTGAGAATATTACGCACCTGTGTATCAAAACTGTTTCCTTAACGCAACAATTTTAGCCATTGTATTTTTTCTGGTCTTTTAACACTGCACTCTTTATACATCTTGGACATTTGCATTTATTACTAGCAATATTGAGTTTATATTTATCTTTTATAAAATGGGGATTGATTTGAATAAAGTTGTCACCTCGTGGGCTAGTTGGAATTATTAAAGTCCAAAAGTACATTCCTGAAATATTTGAGTATTGAATAAGAAAACAATATTCATGAACAGTTAAACAATCATCTGGGATATATTGAATGTCTTCTTTTTGATTTTGAATTAAATTTGGCAAAGTACATATATGCGCTACATTCATGTAATTAAAACTATTATCTAAAGGAAAATTAATTTTGAATAATTCAATATCAGTTGCAGCTTCCATTCCTATGTTACGCACAATCTGTTTATTTAAGTCAAGTTCAACATATGAAATTTTATTATTCTCAGGCAATATATATTGACCAATTTTATCTAATCTAAAAGCGCGGAAAATAAAATATAAGCCTGTAATTAAAAGAGAAGATGCAACTGAAATAATTATGCTATTTACCAAATTATTTAAGTTAATGTTAATGCATAATGACTGAATGCTATTCAAAATATTCTCTCAATTCTTTAAAGCCTTATTTTATTTATATTACAATCTAAAATATCAGTATTGCAATGAAGGCTGTAAAAGTACTTAATTAAGTTACGTAAACTATAAACCTATTGCTTTTATCATAGGAAAGATAAAAGTATTATAATATCGAAATTAATTGCTGTGAATATCTTCTGAACTCACGTAGAAGAATCTGGAACGTAACTGTCTTCTTTTTTATTGGTCAGGATTGTAAAAGCCATAACATTGATTTTCAATCCGCAATGCTCTATCTTCCAGTTTGCGTTTTATGCGATAGCATTTTCAAAATCTTTGGCTTGTAGCTCAATTTTTGAAATACGTAATATGTAAGGATTAGCCAAAGAATAATTTGTATAAATGATTAGAATGTAAATTATTATACGAAATACTGAAATTGCAAAAGTAGGGAGAAGGCATATGGGCTACGTCGCTGATAAACCTATTGAAAGAGCTGATGAAGATTTATTGGGAAGATCTGATTTTGCGAAACAATTTGGAAAATCGATTTGCGAGTATGATAGCAAAGATGGTCTTGTAATCGGTTTGTATGGAAAGTGGGGTAGCGGTAAGACATCTATTATTAACATGGCAATATCCGAGATTCCAGTAGACGAAAACGAAGCCCAAAAAGCAGAAAAAGAAAAATGGTATTCAAGAGTAAACAAAAGAATCAAAAAAATTTTTACTTCACAAAAAACTGAAGAAGATCAAAATCATAATCCAATAATTATTAGATTTTCGCCATGGAATTATTCCGACAAGAACAATTTAATCAGTTTGTTCTTTTATGAATTGAAGAATAAATTAGGTGTAGCTAAAGACGAAGAGAATAAAGAAAAAATCGGAAAGGCTATAAGTCAATATTCCGATATTATTGACGTTTTATCATTTGTTCCAGTAGCTGGGCCTGCAATTGCTCCTATATTGAAAACTATTTCCAAATCAAAAGGAGCTAAATTGATGCAAGCTCCTAGTTTGAATGACGCTAAAGAAAAATTGTGTGAGGCGCTAGAAGATTTTAACCACAAAATAATTGTTTTTATCGATGATATAGATAGATTGACTACTCCTCAAATTAAAGATATTTTCCAATTGGTTAAACAAGTAGGCGATTTTCCCAACATAATTTATGTTCTTACAATGGATAGGGAAATTGTTTGCGATGCTTTGTCTGAATGTAACGATATTTACGGGTATGAATATTTAAAGAAAATTGTTCAAGTTTCTTTTGAAGTTCCCGAAATTGATAAATCGCTACTGCCTGAAATCCTAAAAGATAGACTCAGCAGAATTATACACAAAAATGATTGCGAAGAAAAATTTGAAAACAATAATTATTTTGAAACAGTACTTGAAAATTGCGTGAATCCATATATCAAAAATATAAGAGATATTAATAGGTTGCTAAATTCTTTCCAATTCAAATATGGCGCTTTATGTGAAGAAACATCATTTGTTGATTTATTAGCCATTACTGCAATAGAAATCTTCGAGCCTAAGTTATATGAATGGATCTTTAACAATAAAGATTTAATTTGTCGTGGAGATATTAATTCTTCATTACTAAAACAATTTGGATTATCTGAATATATTGAAAAATGTAATCAAGAATTTGAAAGTTTGGGATTGTATAACAAAATGGCTTTTGATATTGTTTCAATTCTGTTTCCCACATTTGCGTATGATACAAATCATAAATTAATCAATGAAGATATATCAGAATCAGAACTTATTAGCAGGAAACGTATTGGATCTACAAAAACAATAGGTTTATATTTTAGCTTTAATTTATCTGATATAAAAATTCCAAGAGAAGAAATTATTAAATGCGTGAACAGTTATAGTAAATTAATACTTTCGCAAAAGGTTAGCGAATTTAATAAAAATGGCAATATCCTATACTTTTTGGAAAATGTAGACTCATTGTTTAGAGATAACAAAATATCAAATAATAGATTCGATTTAATTGCATATGTTTTATTAGGGCTTCAAAATGAATTTGTAGATCAAAGTAGATTAGCAGATTACTATTCAAATAATATTGTAGTCAATATGATAATTTCTATTAAAGAAGAGGAAGTACGTTATGAAATTATCAATTTCATTGTTGAGAATATTGATAAAACTAATATTGCAGCAAGGTCTATTCTTCTTAATCAAATAGTTCAAGATTGTAGAAAATCTGACGATGAAGATAAAAATTTGCAAATTATAACTCTTGAACACCTAAAAAATATTGGAAAAATTTATGTAGAAAAAATTAAATCAATCTCAAATTCTAAAAACATTTTAAGTATAGCTGGATTGGATAGAATATTTTGCTTATGGAAAAAATTAGATAGTGAAAGTGCTGAAGAGTACGTTAAAAATCTGTTTAAAGATGATGTAAATAAGCTTAAATTCTTATGCTTAACAACATATAATAGTTCAATGGACTGGAAATTTTATTCAGAGAATTGTCTTGATTTTACTTCTGAACAAGAATTTTATGCTTCTATAAAAAATTTTGATAAAAGTCGATTAGATGAATTTACTAAAGAAGAACAAATAAAATTAGCGTCGTTTGTACTGAATTATGAAAATAATAACGGCGATTTTGACCATGTTTATGATAGAGAAGCGTTGCAACTTATAGAAAAGTGGAAATCTGAAAGTAACATAGCAAAGAAATAAATCATATTGGGCACTAGCACACTGCAGTTAGTGTACAATATTTTTGCCGCTTACCCTATTGGGTAGCATAAAGTATAGGAGTCTTCCTGCGTTGAAAGTCGGCTTCATGCAGTCGGTGATTTACTCACCTTAGGCGTTGTGTGGGCTCCTTTATTTGTTGGCTTTCAAAACAGTAACAATGCACTAGTAATGCTCAATCGCGGCTATTTATTACTGCACAGTTTGGTTTTTGTATTGGAAGGCAGGCGAACTACTATAGACTGTCGAAAACACCAAATCAACTGGTGAAATAAACAAAACACAAGCCAAAACTGTCGAAAAACGCACACAAAACGACACGCCAAAAAACACAAAGCTTGCATTTGTAAATATTTCGGGTATAGTAGTTACTCGTGCTTCGGCGCTGACATTGTCAGTAAGAATGCATCGCGGACATAGCTTAGTTGGTAAAGCGCGACCTTGCCAAGGTTGAGAGCGCGGGTTCGAGTCCCGTTGTCCGCTCTAGGTCCGATGAGTTATTCGACCTTACGGTGGGTTAGCCAAGCGGTTAGGCAGCGGCCTGCAAAGCCGTATAGATGAGTTCGACTCTCGTACCCACCTCGAAGTTAGAGACTTAGTTTCTAGCATCACAACCGGGCGGTTGGCGCAGTGGTAGCGCACTTCCCTGACACGGAAGGGGTCACAAGTTCGAACCTTGTATCGCCCACTCGAAAGGAATGCCTTTCACGCATAATTAAAAAAATTTTGGGTGATTGGCGCAGCGGCTAGCGCACTTCCTTCACACGGAAGGGGTCATAGGTTCGATTCCTATATCACCCACAATATGTTCGCAGTGTAAAATCGCTGCGTTTTTTGTTATCTGGCTATTTTTTTATTTTCTAACTTTCATATGAAAATTTTTTGCATGCGAACACAAATGTGGCCCTAAGTGGAAGCAATATTTCATAGCAGTCAACCAACCAACCAACCATCCAGCCAGTCAGTCAACCAGTCAACCAACCATCCAGCCAGTCAGTCAATCAGCCAACCAACCAACCAGCTAAGCAAGCAACCAATCATTTCTTCACAGAAACACACATACTAATGTTCATTTTGAGTTCATTTAATATCGTGCTATACTCATCCGAGTACAAGTGAAAATTGCAGGGGTACTGGAAACAGTTGAGAAACACCCTTTGAACCTGTTTTGTTAAGACATGCGTAGGGAGCAATTACAGTAAGTGATTTCTTTCTATCACGATTTTCGTGATATCTTGCGTTGCCACAGAGTAGTAGCAATTACACGAGTATCAACTAAACAATTAAAAAAAACTAAAAACCAAACACCAAAACTAAAAACCAAACACCAAACAAAAAACCAAAAAAATATCCGCCTGAATATCACTTTTGGGAAAACTTGCACAAGTGAGGAGGAATACTGCACATGATTGATAGCAGCATAAGTGCTGAAACTATAGAATCAGCCATAAGCTGGCTTGCAGGATTCACAGAAAAACCAGGAGAGCAAGGAGTTACTCGACCTCTTTACACAAAATCTTGGAAACAGGCTCTTTTTTCTCTTCGTCAACGATTTGAAAAACTCGGTATGACTGTAGAATTCGACCAAGTTGGAAACCTAATTGCAACTATTGAAGGATGTGAAAAGCCAGAAAGCATAATAGCTTGTGGCTCGCATATTGACACAGTGTCAAGAGGAGGCCGTTTCGATGGCCAACTTGGAATAGTTGCAGCCTATTTAGCAATTAAGAATTTACTTACTAGATATGGAAAGCCAAAGAAAAGTCTTCGCATTATCTGCTTAGCAGAAGAGGAAGGCTCACGTTTCCCATACGTATTCTGGGGTTCAAAGAATTTCTTCGGACTTGCCAAAAAAGAGGACGTAGAAAATATTTGCGACAGTGAAGGTGTTCCTTTCGAAACAGCAATGCGTGAAGCTGGGTTCAATTATCAAACAACTCAACCTAAGTTCGCAAATCTTGAAGCCTGGATTGAGCTACACATTGAGCAGGGACCAACGCTTTACAGCAATCACGAAGATTTAGGTATTATCACTAGCATTGCCGGTCAGCACCGTTGGGATATTCATCTTAAAGGCGTACAAAATCACGCTGGCACAACAATGATGTCCTACAGGCACGATGCAGTAGATTGCATGTCTCATATAATCGCCAAGAATCTTGACAAAGCTAAGCAAGCAGGCGACCCACTGGTACTTACTTTCGGTAGAATCAGCGTAGTTCCAAATCAAGTAAATATTGTTCCTGGAGAAGTTACTTTTTCAATGAACTGCCGTCATACAGATAAAGCTTTTCTTGATAAATTCTTGCAGGAACTTGACGAAGATATTCACGAAACTGCCAAGTCTTATGGAATTACAGCGCGGATTGATAAGTGGATGTCTGATGATCCTACACCACTTAGCGACGATATTATTAATCTTTTGAAAGATCAAGCTAATGAGCAAGGTTATGCGTACAGAGTCATGCATTCAGGTGCTGGTCAAGATACGCAAATTTTTGCTCCGTTTGTAAAATCCGGAATGATTTTCGTTCCTTCAAAAGATGGTATTAGTCACGCTCCAGAAGAGTACACAGATCCACAAGACGCTGTTCACGGAGTAAAGCTTTTACGAGATGCTCTGCATAGTTTGGCTTATGAGGACTAACTAAAAAACCAACTAAAAAGATAACGAAAACCAAACAAAAACCAAAGAAATAGAAATCTAGAAAGGACGCAAAAGGCATATACGATGCAAACTTCACTGCTTAATTAATCGCAGCGAAGAAAAGTGAATATCGAATGAGAGTACAACGCTTATTCACGAATAAGAGGCTGATACGAAGGGGCGCACCACCACGGGTACGACATCCTTTCGTATCTTTTTTATTTTTGAGCAAAGTTGCGATTATTACTTTCAAAAAAACTCAAAATAAAAAACTCAAAACACAAAAAAGAATCAAATATACAAACAAGAAAAGTAAGGAGGTGCGCATGCAAATTAGTAAACTGTTACAAGATGAGCCAGTAGATAACAAAAACTTGGAATGTTACCGCGAGCGCGGCTACACTAACGAAGATTTACTGCCAAAGCCGCAAGAAAAACGCACAATGAGCGCTCTTAATTTCTGCACTTTGTGGATGCAGTCTGTACAC
Source organism: Gardnerella sp. KA00255 (assembly GCF_049244095.1). Lineage (NCBI taxonomy): Bacteria > Bacillati > Actinomycetota > Actinomycetes > Bifidobacteriales > Bifidobacteriaceae > Gardnerella > Gardnerella sp. KA00255. Next base: position 171,278 of record NZ_CP058374.1, on the reverse strand, counting down.
AATATTCCTAATTATGCTGCAGTTGGCGCGTTCCTTTTAATGGGATACTCTCCAATTTACGTAATGATTGGTATCATGCTTGGCGCAATTCTTACAGCAATTGTCATGGTTGCTAACGGTGTTGTAGGTTCCAAATACGGCATACCGTTTTCAATGCATTTGCGCGCAACATACGGAAAAGCAGGCGCTCAACTACCAGGATTCCTCAGGGGAGTAGTTGCTGCAATATGCTGGTATGGAATTCAAACATATATAGGTGCGAAAGCTTTAGAGATTCTAGTTGGCAAAATTTGCCATGGGTTTCTTACGTTTGGAAACGAAATACCATTCGTAGGTTCGCACATACCTATTATTATTTGCTTCGCAATATTTTGGTTGCTTAATTTGGCGATTGGTTTAGGCGGAGGAAATACTCTTAATAAGCTAACTGTAGTATTAAGCCCACTTATTTACGTTGTTTTTGGTTGTATGAGCGTATGGGCTATTAGCTGTGCTGGTGGATTATCTGCAATCATGCAATATCGTGCTACTGTTCAAGCGCCAACTAATTACGGTCTTGGTCTTTTCATGATGATGGTTGTAAATTCTGTATTGGGCGTGTGGGCTGCTCCTGCCGTTTCTATTGCTGATTTTACGCAAAACGCAAAGTCAACTATGGCTCAACTAAAAGGTCAAATTGCTAGCTTCTTGCTGAGTTACGCGCTTTTTGCTTTTACAAGCGTAGTTATTTTAGTGGGCGGATCGCTTTTTTACCATGAAACTATTACAGATGTTCTTGTTATCATAAACAAGTGGGATAATCTTCCTGCAATTGCAATAGCTACTGGGTTGCTTCTACTTACTACAGTTTGCACAAATGCTACTGGCAATATTGTTCCTGCAGCATACCAGCTAACTGCTTTAGCTCCGCGATTTGTAAATTATAAACGTGGCGTAATTATTGCAGCTCTTGTAAGCACTGTGCTAATGCCGTGGAAGTTTATGGCTAATATTACAGGATTCTTAAATCTTATTGGTATGCTTTTAGGTCCTATTGTAGGTGTTCTACTTGCTGACTATTACGTAGTAAAGCACACTCATATTGATCTTGATCAAATTTATTACGATACAAATAGTTCGTCAAAATCTGCTTATTCTGGAACTAATTGGATATCTTATACTGCTACGATACTTGGTCTTTTATTTGCTCTTTCCGGGCAGATAATTCCTATATTTTCACCACTTACGCAAATCTCATGGATTGTGGGATGCGCTGTAGGATTCGTGTGTCAAATATTACTATCAAAAGTTTTTCAGTCAACAATGGCTAAAGAAAGGAAATAATATGAACTACGATGTAGTAATCACAAATGGTTTGGTTGTATTCGATAATGAAGCAACTAAAGCAGATATAGCAATTAAAGATGGCAAGTTTGCCGCTTTTGGAAGCAACTTTGCAGCCGATAAAACTATTGACGCAACTGGTTTAATAGTTATTCCTGGAAAAGTTGATTCTCATGTTCATATTAACGCTCCAGGCGGAGGCGTTCGCGATGATTGGGAAGGTTTTGTAACAGCAACTTCTGCCGGCGCAAAAGGCGGTATTACTACAATGCTGCAAATGCCTTGCAATCAAATTCCTGCTACTACTGATGGAAAGTCATTTGAAGCAGTGCTTGAAGAAGCCGACGGAAAGCTCAAGGTTGATGTTGGTCAAACTGGTGGCTTGGAACCACAAAACCTCAATGGCGGAATATGTGAGCAAGATAAGCAGGGTGTTGTTAATTACAAGGCCTTCCTTGGCACTACCGGCGACAAGGATTTGCAAGTTGATTTGTATAATTGCGACGATTACTCCTTGTACACAGGTATGCAGCAGATTGCTAAAACAGGCAAAATTTTGATTATGCACTGCGAAAATGCTCCTATTACCGATCAGCTTGGAAAGAAAGCTCATCAAATGGGAGCTAGAAAACTTTCTGAGTTCGTAGCAACCAGACCTGTTTTCACTGAAGTTGAAGCTATTGAACGCGCCTGCCTTTTTGCTAAAGAAACTGGATGCAGAATTCATATTGTTCATGTTTCTTCACCAGAAGGCGCTCAAGCTGTTGCTGATGCTCGTAAGAATGGCGTTGACGTAAGCTGCGAAACTTGCAACCATTACCTGTATTTCGATACTTCTGAGCTTGACGAGATTGGAAATATCGCTAAGTGCACTCCGCCAATTCGTGACAAGGAAAACCAGAATGGCTTGTGGGAAAAGGTTTTTGACGGTTCTATTAACTTCATTGTTTCCGACCATTCGCCAGCTCCTCTAAGTTTGAAGCAAACTGATGATGCTTTCACAGCTTGGGGCGGTATTGGTAGCGTTCAAAATGATGTTGACGTGTTCTTTGATGAGGCTGTGCAAAAGCGCGGAATGTCGTTAACTCAATTTGTGGCATTGAATTCTAGCAATTCTGCAAAACGCTTCGATTTGAAAGGAAAAGGCAGCATACGTTTGGGTTATGACGCAGATCTTGCATTCATTAAACCAAATGCTCCTTATGTTCTTAAAGCTGAGGATCTTGAGTATCGCAACAAGTTCAGCCCGTACGTTGGTCGCACTATTGGCTGCCAGGTGGTAAGAACTTTGCTTCGCGGTGAAGAAATTTACAGCAAAGAAAATGGTGTTTGCAAAGACTTTAAAGGCAAGTTTATTCTTCATCCAGCTAAGGATTAGGTAGAATATTTAAACGTAATATTTAAAGCTTAAAGCATATTCTACAGAAAGGAGGTAAGTGTGCTGAAACTTAATCACGATACTGTGGATTATGTTGAGAACGAGAATTTACTTAAACTACTTAAGCGCGAAGGTTACGACAGTACTTTTGTTGCAATAGAAGTTGATGGTGAATTAGTAAAACGCAAAGATTTTGAAACTTTCATAGTTAAAGATAACGCAAAAATTGAAGTATTTAGCATTATGGGAGGAGGATGAATGGAAAGTGACGATATTCGCGCAAAAGTTCTTAAGCGTCAGCTAAAGGAAGATAATGATTTGTTTGCGCAACAATCAGTTTCAATACTTGGCTGTGGCGGTTTGGGATCAAATATTGCGTTTATGCTTGCGCGAGCCGGCGTAAAAAAGTTGTTCATTTACGATTTTGACAGTGTCGAGTATTCGAATTTAAACCGTCAAAATTATATGATTAACGAAATTGGACAACACAAAGTGTCTGCTACTAAAGCTCGACTTAATAAAACTTTGCCGTATGTTGAAGTGGAAGCTTTTGTGCAGAAAGTTACGCCGGAATCATTAGATGAGATTGCTGAGCGCTCCGACTTGTTTATTGAAGCATTCGACAATCGCGAATCGAAATCAATGGTTCTTGACTATTTCATGAATCATCCTAACAAATATATTATTACTGCTTCTGGCTTATCTGGACTAGGAGATATTAGGAACGTAAAAATTAAGCATCTCTCAAACGTGTGCTTAGTGGGTGATTTTGAGTCTTCTCCTGAAGAAGGCTTGTATTTGCCTTATGTTTCGATTATCGCGAGTTTAGAAGCCTTAGAAGCGCTGAAATGGATAAAAAATGGAGGAAATTATGGAGAATGAAGATTATTTAGAATTAGGTGGTAAGAAGTTTACTTCTCGATACATTTTGGGTTCTGGAAAGTATTCTGAAGAACTTATTGACGCAGCAGTAAATAGTGCTAAAGCTGAAATGATTACTGTAGCAATTCGCTATAGTGAGAAAGCTGCAGGAATTTTAAAGCATATTCCAGAAGGCGTTACCATTTTGCCTAATACTAGCGGATGCGTAACTGTAGAGGAAGCAGTTAACACTGCTCATATTGCTCGCGAAATGGGTTGCGGTAACTTCATCAAGCTTGAGATTATTCCTGATCGCAAGTATTTGTTGCCAAACAATGAAGCTACTTTGCAAGCAACAAAGATTTTGGCTGACGAAGGCTTTACTGTTCTTCCTTACATGTATCCAGATTTGTACTTTGCTAAGGCAATGCGCGACGCTGGCGCTGCTGCAATTATGCCTCTCGGCTCTTTGATTGGCTCTAACAAGGGTCTTGAAACTAAGAAGTTTATTCAGCTTATTATCGACGAAATCGATCTTCCTGTTATTGTCGATGCCGGCATTGGTGTTCCAAGCCAGGCTGCTGAAGCAATGGAAATGGGTGCTGCAGCTGTAATGGCAAATACTGGAGTTGCTACTGCAAACGATATTGTGCTTATGGCTAAAGCTTTCAAGCTTGGTATTGAGGCAGGACGCGCAGCTTATCTTGCAGGCCCTGGTCGAGTGCTTGAAAAAGGTGCAACACCATCTTCTCCAAAGCGCGATGACGAAAGCAAGTAAGCAAGCAAATAAAATAAGTCTTCAAGTTAAAACACTAAAAATCTGAAACAAGTAAGCCTTACAAGTGCATCCAGTGCTTGTAAGGCTTACTACATACACAGTCCAAAAAATTAATGGCCAAATCCAATAGGGAAGTGGCCATTAATTCATATCATGTCTTCAGTTATATTCTTCTATCTATCTAAATATTCAGCACTTAATTAAGCAACAGATTAATATCCTTTAAGCTCCAGGTTTATATAAACAATTCAAAAATCATAAATCATTTATATTAAACGAGTTGTTTTTACTCAGTGCGAAAGATCGATTACCATGCGTCCACGAATCTTGCCTGCAAGCATCTCATCGAAGATATCATTAATATCTTCCATCTTACGCATGTGGCATTGTGGAACAACCTTTCCTTCAGCACCAAACTGGAATGCTTCCTCCAAATCCTTACGAGTACCTACAAGAGAACCGACCAAGCGGATACCGTCAAGTACCAAACGAGGAATGCTTAACTCCATATTCTCAGGTGGGAGACCTACAGCTGCAACAGTTCCGCCAGCGCGTACTGAATCAACAGCTGCGTTGAATGCCTCCTTATTAACGGCGGTGACCACAGCGCCGTGAGCACCGCCGACCTTCTTCATCGCAAATTCAGCAACATCTTCTTTAAGCGGATTAACGCACAAATCTGCGCCATACTTCTGTGCAAATTCAAGCTGACCCTCATTAATATCAACAGCAATAACATGAGCGCCAAAAACATTCTTAGCATATTGCAAGGCAAGATTGCCTAAGCCACCAAGTCCAAAGAGAATAAGCCATTCTCCAGGATGTACTCCGGATTCCTTAATAGCTTTATACGTAGTAACGCCTGCACAGGTAATAGAGCTTGCTGGAGCTGGATCCAATCCTTCAGGAACTTTTACAGCATAATCTGCTGCAACAATGCACTGCTCAGACATACCACCATCAGCAGTATAACCAGCATTTAAAACGCTACGACACAAAGTCTCACGACCTGTAGTGCAAAACTCGCAATGTCCGCAACCCTTGAAGAACCAAGCTACAGAAGCGCGATCACCAGGCTTAAGCGTAGTAACTCCAGGACCTACTTCGCGTACAACACCAATTCCTTCGTGTCCAAGTACTACACCAGTTTTATCTCCAAAATCCTGGTTCTTAACATGCAAATCAGTGTGGCATACACCGCAGCACTCCATATCAAGCAAAGCTTCACCGAACTCTAAAGGTCGCAATTCCTTCTCAACGACCTGAGCTTTCTTATCCTTGGTAGCAACAATAGCCTTCATAGATACCTCCTCGTTCTATATCACATTGCTATTTTGTTCTTTTATAGCTTTCGTTCTTTCATTGAGCGAAACCACTTTTTTATTCTACATTACTTTTTAATTTTTTTCATAGAAAAATCAAATTATAGACAAAAATTATAAATATTTTTATAGTTAATGATAATAATTCTTATTGTATTTAATAGCAGATAATTTTACAGCTCACAACACTCCGTAAAAACGCTACTATGTAGCCAAAAAGTAAAAATAAAATTTTATTCGATTCTTCAACTTGCAATTGCTTAAAAATAAAGCTAATATGTCTACTTGTTTGCGGACATAGCTTAGTTGGTAAAGCGCGACCTTGCCAAGGTTGAGAGCGCGGGTTCGAGTCCCGTTGTCCGCTCCATGTGAATCTTAAGCGAATATGTCCCATATTTCGCTGAGTTTTTTTATTCGCCATTACATATCTTAAGCGCATGTGCAAGCTTTGAAGTAAATCCCAAATTAATCCTAGATAATTCCAAAATATCAATATATATAAAGACATCAAAATATATAAAAATACCAAAAGCGACAAAAACACGGGTTATAGGCAAAAACACTGAGTCATAAACAAAATAGATGGTTATTACCAAAAAATAGAATCAGCCAACATTCAATGCAAGAAAAATAGTTTTCATATATACTGCTTATATACAACTTATATACTGAATATAATGTTACTAGTGTGAAGAGTGCATAAAGTTACATGTGGCGTTAAAAGAACAAAGGTAGCATGCATTTCGCATGACTTAGAAGATTTGGAAGACTTAGAAGATTTAAAAGACTTGGAAGACTTAAAAGAATTGGGGGATCATGACAGACAAGATGCCACTGAACGATAGAACAACTGACACAACTGACCTAAATTACTCGACTAATCACTCGTATCAATCAAACAATTCAACCGATTCAAACGATTTAGACGAATCAACCGAATCAACTTTAAATAGCGGTTTAATAAATGTCCCTCGTTTTGCTAAAAAACACATTCTTAATGATATAAAAGGCCTTCCAGAGGGCATTTCTTATGGTTGGATTCATTACGATAATAAATACGCAAAATCGGATGAATCAGAAAAATCTATTTTTAACAACAAACCTTCTAAACCGATACTTTCATTAGGCTTATTTGAAGATAAAAATAAAAAATTTAGACAACTAGCAATAGCTGATTATGAAGGTCGCGTATACGTTGGAAACGACATATCTGTTGAAGATACGTATAACAATTTCCCATCTGTTTCCCTTATAGAACAGCAAGAAATCACACTTAAAGATAAATCTCGCTTTTACGGAAGAAACACTCCTAGTAGCTTTAATACTTTATTGGAAAATATTAAAAAGTCTTGGAAAGAAACTTACGATCCTAAAAGCGAAAATAATATATATTTTGAAGATTATAAAAGCACAAAGAAAATGGGCAAAGAAATCGAGGATATGCGTATAAACTGCCCAGAACTCGTTCATGAAGTAGAAAAAATATCGAAAATATTTAATACTCCTTACGTATACAAGTATCCGTTCTATGACGATAATGACGATGATTGCATTGATGAAGATCAAATTGACGAAGATGACTGCGTAATTACAGGAAGCGTTAAAAACTCTAACATAGGTATAGAAAACGATACGGAAAGCAACGCAGAAAACGATAATAAAGCACAAACAAAAGACGAAAGAGCAACAAGAGCGAAAACAACAGATGAAAACAGCGTAAAAAGCACTAATTTTGAAGAAAAATCACATACTTTTCTTGGAAGAATTAAGTTCTTATTACAAACATTTTCTAGATTGAAAAAAGAATCTTCTTTAAATGCTTTATGCGGAGATGTTGTTATACAGTCATCGCCGTTTGACGGACTACATTGGGCTGCTTCATGGCTTTCAACAAGTCTTAATAACCACAGAACTTATACTATTGAACAAATTCGTACGCCTTTACCTGAGTCCCTAAGGCATAATCTTTCTTATCAAGACGCTATAGCTATTGCATTTTTTGCTACTTATCTAATTCCTGATCTTTCAGGTTCATTAACCAGTTTTGGAGTTGAAAATATATTCCGCCGACTCCAAAAAGAAGCTCCTCTGTGCGCTATACGAGGAAGTGTTAAAGATATAAAGAAAGCTAGATACTCTGGTCTTAGATATTCGGGATTAGAAGCTTATTACGAACGTTTAATGCACGAATCAAAAGCACTTAAACCTATTAGATCACTAGAACAACATCATGGAGCTGAAACTCTACATTTAGATAAGTCGAAAGTTTCCAGGAACTATGTTATTTCTTGGGATAATGCATTAGATCCAGAAACAGCAATCACGGTCCTAAACATTGAAGGCGCCTTAAACAGAATAAATACTATTAGTAATTACTTGGAAACAAATGCGTTTAATGGAGATAATCTAACTGAGGATGAAATAACTTTCAAGCAGGCAGCACAAATAGATATAGCACTACTTGAAGATCCTGCTTTTTCTGCTTATCCAGATCTTTTTAAAAATCTAGGAGATCCACTTAACGACGATAAAATCAAGCCTATTGAAGCTATATGGAAGCATATTCGTCAAGAACGCAAAAAAGCAATGATTCGTGACTATAAATCTAATAATGAATGGTCATATAGGCAAAGACTTTCACGCTTGATTAAAACAATGTATACTCCGTTCAGATTTGATGCAGACTTCCGATCAAATATTGAAGACGGAAATGTTGCTATTGGTTTCATGGCAACGGAATCTTCTGTTATGCCTAAAAGAAAGTATGACAAAGCAAAAAAGCATTGGGTCAATTTAAATGATTCAGATCGATCTGCTATGTCAACAGAATACAATTTGCGACTTGGAATTATTCTAGCAACCTTAGCTTTTGCTGCTAATCCTGCAATACAAAACGTATCAGTGCGATTGGATTCTATTGGACTTGAAGATATGGTAGTAGCAAACAACAATGCTATAAACAGACTTTTAAGCCGTACTATTAGCGCTCTTAATAACATGATGAATCATGAAACTCCATCAAAAGGTGAGCCTAAAGATGGTGACGTTCATGGTAATCCTGATCAAATTCACGATTCACAAAATTTTGATTCGTCAGAAGTAAATCAGAACAATCAGAATAACCAAGCTAACCAAGCTAACCAAAATAACCAAAATAACCAAAATAATTTAGCTAATCAAATTAATGCGACCATTCAAGATGCACAAAAAGATGAATCTAATCAACCTATACAAATAGAAAAGACACGCAAAACCTTAATGACCGTGAACTTTGAAAGGCAAAAATTCGTAGAACATCTGCGTAAAAATGGCTTGCGAAATCCAATAAACACATATCGCGAATTTTGCGCAAATATTGATATAGATGAAAATCACGCTTTAAAACCTGTAGAGCCTACATTTGATTTACGCGATACATGCTTTGCTCCTCGTGGCGCGCAAGAAGAACCAGAATTTTCAGATTCAGTGTTTGATAGCAATATTGAAGATTTGTTAGGAACATCTACATCTCAAGGACTTGCAATACAAAGAGAAGATTTACTGCAGCAAGCTGTTTCTGATTTCCATCATATTTCTTCAGAATTAATGCCTACGACTGCCGAAAAAGCACGTATGGCAATGAGCATAATAAACGATATTGATGACCCAGAATTAACAGAAAAAGCGGAAATAATAACTAAAGCAATTATTGACGAGGAACCAATTCCTGAAATCACTTTTAATATTTCTAAGGAAATTCGAAATACGCAATTAAAAGCTCATAATCAATTTGAACGCGGGGAAGTTACAAGCGGAATCGAAGAGTATGAGAAGAAAATAGCATATTACGATTCAATGTTTTCAGAAGGAAAATCTATACCTAGATATTTCAATTCATATGCTGAAAGAGTCATATATAATCGCATGTTCGCAAACAATAACGAATCAATGCGTTTAATTCCAGATGGGTTATTCTACGCTCATATGGAATTAGCTGATATTTACTCACAATTGCATGATAGTAATAAAACTTTGCAACACTTGCGCACTATGGTCTCATACGCTCCTACATATGCGCTTTCGCACTTACGCTTAGCTACAGAATTATCAAATAATGAAGATTGGGATTCTGCATACGCAGCTTGCTTAAACGCTTTGCGAGTATCTTTGGATCAAGATGATGCAGCATTTGCATATTATAGGTTAGCTTACACAGAATGGATGAGAGATAATTTTTACAGCGCTTTAGCAGCGTATAAAATGGCCGAAAATATATCCCCGGATAATATTGGAACTCTTCAAATTGAGAAAAACGAGCTTATATCACGCATGACATCGCAATGCATGCCTATACCTGAAAATACAAATGATATTAGTAAAATTCTCAAAGAGAAAAACATACCGGAATGGCCTAATACAAACGCACATTCTATTATTGATTCTGCCGCGAAAAGTACTGTAAACAGTGGAATGTTCGTTATAGCTAGAACACTGTGTGTAGCATCTGCGCGAATGAAATACACTCAAAGCGATAATGAAATCAACAATGCTACGCAAATGCAATTTTTACGTTCACTAAATGCATAACATTACAAGCAGCGATTATCATATTATATAAATGATGGTTGCGATTTGTTTAATTTTATTCCACTGTTGGGCGTGGAGTAGCGAAAGGGATAACAATGAGTATAAGCAAAAAAGCTGCAGATAACCAAGACGTGCAACTGTCACTTTTTGATTTTGACAATCAAACTTATGCTCAGAACTCTAATACAAACACAAATACAGTTAATATCACAGACAACGATACAGATGCTAGCTATACAGATGCTAGCTATACGGACAGCAGCAATAGCAATACAGACAGAAACAATTCCATCGAACATACTGAAACTGAACATACTGCACATACTGCACATACTTGGAGTCCGAATATAGATATAAACGAATGGATTTCTAAACTAGAACCAACAGATGCAGATGCGCTCGCATTAGAAAATGTACAGCCATCATTATTAACAACAGAACAAGCCGCTAGACTATGGGCAAAATTAGCAGCATGGACTCAATCTGATCAGATTGCTTACTATGTAGAAGATTCGCCTACAAGCTCAGATGCAGCATACGATGCACGTATGAGAATGTTAAGCACTCTTGAAGCAACATTCCCAACATTAGACACCCCACAATCTCCAACGCACCGCGTGGGTGGAACTTTTTCGAATGATTTCGCTTCTGTAAAACACCCATCTAGAATGATGAGTTTAGATGATGTATTTTCTTTTGATGAATTGAAAGACTGGTATGACAGCGTAATTCGCGATTTAAACTGGCCAGAAAACAAGCCTCTACCTATGACATGTGAAGTTAAAATTGACGGTTTAGCGTTGAATTTAATTTACAGAAATGGAACTCTTGAACAAGGTCTTACTCGAGGGGATGGAGTAACAGGCGAAGATATCTCACTTAACGTAAGAACTATTGACGCTATACCTACACAATTACATGCTGAAAATTCCGATGATATTCCAGAATTTGTGGAAATACGCGGCGAAGTATTTATGACATGGGAAGATTTCCGCAAACTTAACGAAGAACAAGAAAATGCAGAAAAACCACTATTTGCTAACCCAAGAAATGCAGCAGCTGGGTCCTTGCGTCAAAAAGATCCTAGAATTACAGCATCTCGTCATTTAAGCTTTTTTGCACATGGCCTAGGGGAATTGCGCTGGAAAAATTCAACTCGTCACGCAAATAGCGAAACAACATTTAATCAATCTGATGCTTATTCGTTATATAAACAATGGGGTATTCCTGTTTCTCCTTATACTCGCAACGTCAATAATTTTGAACAAATTCAAGATATGATTGATTATTATGGCGAACATCGAGCGAGCGTAATACATGCTTTGGATGGAATTGTTATTAAAGTAGACGATCGCGCTTTACAACGTAAACTTGGAGCAACTTCGCGAGCGCCAAGATGGGCTATTGCATATAAATACCCGCCTGAGGAAGTGAATACGCTTCTTAAAGATATTGTTGTACAAGTTGGAAGAACTGGAAGAGTAACTCCTGTAGCAATACTCGAACCGGTAACAGTGGCAGGATCTACTATTTCTCGTACAACTTTGCACAATGCGTATGAAGTTGAGCACAAGGGCGTTCTTATAGGGGATACCGTCGTCGTGCGTAAAGCTGGAGATGTAATACCAGAACTCGTGGGTCCAGTTCTTGCAGCGCGTAATGGTCATGAAAAAGAATTAAGAAAATTCGTAATGCCGGAATTATGCCCGTCTTGCGGCGCAAAGCTTGCTCCTGCAAAAGAGGGGGATAAAGATATTCGTTGTCCTAATGTTGAAAACTGCCCAGCTCAACTTACTGAGCGAATAATTCACTTGGCTTCTAGACAAGCTTTTGATATTGAGAATTTGGGTGATGCTTCAGCTTTAGCTTTAACCAATCCTGAAGATTCTAGGCCAGCAACTTCAGAGGTTTATATAGAAGATGAGAATATAAAGCGAATTGCTATTCAACGAGGATCTTCTGTTACTCCTACTCTTCCAAAGTCAAGTTGCGATCTTCCTCTTCCTCAGACTCCTGTTTTAACTAGCGAAGCTGATATTTTCAATATTAGTGCTGAAGATTTACGCAATGTTAAAGTTTGGAAGGAAATTCCTCTTGTTGAAGAATGGGAAGAAGTAGGAAAAGACGGAAAATTAAAGAAGAGATCAAAGAAAATTGGCGGATCTGGATTATGGAATCTGGTACCTGCTTTTTGGACTCGTAAACTGGAAGCTAAGCGCGTAGAGCAAAAAACGATATTATCTAGTTCTAGAAATGAATATGAAAATAACTCTACTGATATTTCTGAAAATACTTCTATAGAACAATTTGACCCTAATTATCCTGGATTTGAAGTTCCGCGCGATGCTTTTGTAACCGAAATAAGAGATAAGCAAATACGTCAAGATGGTTGTCTTGTTACGATTGGTGTGCCTTTTTATAAGCGCCCTAGTGAAACTACAAGAAGCATGCTAGAAGAAATATCACAAAAAGGTAAATCTGCAACTTTGTGGAGAGTTCTAGTAGCGCTTTCTATACGCAGACTTGGCCCTCCAACTGCTCGATTAATTGCTGAGCATTTTGGGTCTTTAGATAATATTTCTAATGCTTCTATTGAAGAGCTTACAAATATTAATGGAGTTGGTCCTGAGATTGCTCAAGCTGTTTATGATTGGTTTGAAAAATCTAAGGATCCTAATGATTGGCGAAGTGAAATTTTACGCAATTGGAAAGAAGCTGGCGTAGTCGGTAATCCTGATTCTTCTAATAAGTTTGAACAAACGCTTAGTGGAAAAACTGTTGTTGTTACAGGTTCTTTAGAAGATTTTACTAGAGATTCTGCTAAAGAGGCTATTTCTTCTAGAGGCGGTAAAGCCGCGTCTTCTGTTAGCAAAAATACTTATTGTGTAATCATTGGTGAAAATGCTGGATCAAAGGCAACTAAAGCACAAGAACTCGGCATACCTATGTTAAATGAAAAACAATTTAAGATTTTATTGGAAACAGGTAGCTTAGAAGAAGCATCTCAGGCGGATCTAACACTAGATGAATTTATTGACACTTCGCTTGACAATGTAAATACGAATATAAAAGAAAACGAAATGGAATCTTAATAAATGGAAGATTCAAATCAGCTAGCGACAAAAGTCTACGACCTTCTTGGTAGTGTAATAGATCCGGAGTTAGGGCGTTCAGTAACAGAACTGAATATGGTAACTGGCGTAAGTGTATCTGAAGCGCAATGCGATACTTCAAAGTGCGAAAATTCACAGCCAACATACAATGTTGATATCAATCTTGAACTTACAGTTCCAAACTGTCCTCTAGCGGAAGTTATAACAGAAAGAGTAAAAGAAGCAGTATCTAAATATCCTAAGATTAAACTTATACCGCATATTAGTACTGCAGCTATGAGCGAAGATAAACTTGCAAAACTTGTATCTGATTTAAAAGCTGAACGCAAAGAAAACCCTTTTAATAAATCTGGAAATCATACCCGAGTTTTCGCTATTGCTTCAGGTAAAGGCGGTGTTGGAAAATCTTCTATAACTGCTAATTTAGCTGCGACTTTTGCAGCATTAGGATACGATACTGCCGCGATTGATGCAGATGTTTATGGTTTTTCTTTACCTCGAATGTTTGGGGTCAATTCGCAACCTACAAATTTAAATGGCATGCTTATGCCTGTTGTAGCTTGGGGAGTGAAACTTATTTCTATCGGCATGTTTGCAGGCACAGATCGCGCTATTTTATGGAGAGGACCGCGATTACAACGTTCCTTAGAACAGTTTCTTTCAGATGTTTGGTGGGGGAATCCTGATATTTTACTTCTAGATTTAGCACCAGGAACAGGGGATATGGCTTTAGCTGTTGCTCAATCATTGCCAAATGTTGAAATTATTGTTGTTACAACACCTCAGCCAAGCGCTTCAGATGTAGCAGTTCGCGCTGGTCTTATGGCCTTACAAATTCCTGTTAGCGTTACAGGTGTTGTTGAAAATATGAGTTGGTTTGAAAACAATGGAGAACGCCTAGAAATTTTTGGGTCAGGCGGAGGAAAACGAGTAAGTGAGCAGCTTTGCAAAGCCTTAGATAAGAATATACCTCTTTTAGCGCAAATTCCGTTAGATACGTCAATTCGAGAATTATGTGAAAGCGGTAGGCCTGCAGTACTAACAGAAAAAGGTGAATTAGCAGACACCGAATTAGCTAATACTTTTGTTAAGTTAGCTAATTCCTTAATGAAAGATTCAACTCGTAATTAAGAATATACAAATATGAGGCCACTTGAATTTCAAGCAGCCTCATATTTATTCAGAAAATTTTATAAGATAAAACTAAACCATTACTTAATAGAACTAGCTAATAGTACTTCTTAAAAAGAATTACTTAATAGCGTTAAGCCATTGTTCCTTAGTGGCTTTTTCTGCTTCAAGCTTAGCTTTACGATTCTTATCTGTTTCCTTTGCAATTGCAGCATCAAGCTCATCAAGTTGTGCTTGTAATTGCATAGCAAAGCTAGATTTACGAGCATTAGCTTCAGGATCTTCATCCTTCCACGCAGCCTCTTCAACAGCTTTAATTTTCTTATCTACATCGTTCAAACGAGCTTCAATACGACGCATATCTTCGCGAGGAACGTATCCGATAGCATCCCACTGTTCTTGAATAGCAGACAATTCTTTACGTGCTTGTTTAGCAGCTTCTTCGTTTTCAACAGGAAGCAATGCTTCAGCTTGCTTCAATAATGCTTCCTTCTTAGCAAGATTTTCTTTCTCGCTAGCATTCATTTTTTCACGATCAGCCTGACGAGCATGATAGAAGACATCTGCCGCTTCACGGAACTTGGTCCACAATTCATCATCATGCTGACGACCAGCGTTTCCAGCCTTCTTCCAACGATCCATCAAAGCATTGAACTTCATAGAAGTCTCACGCCAATCGGTAGAATTCTTCAAAGTTTCTGCTTCAGCAATAATTGCTTCCTTGGCATTCTTAGCGCTATCGCGTTCAGTATCGCGCTCTTTAACCCATGCATTACGTGCTTGAGTAAATGTTGAACGAGCCTTGGAGAATCTCTGCCACAAAGCATCTGCATCCGCTTTATTCAAATGAATGCTATTGCGCTGATGCTGCTGCCACTTGTCGAAAAGCGAGCGCAGTTTATCTCCTAGAGAACGCCAATTAGTTGAATCACTCATATTTGCAACTAAGGATTCAGCTTGCTCTACAATCGCAGTACGTTCTTTTAATGCTTTGTCAATAGCATCTTTACGAGCTTTAGCAAGTTCTTCTTTCTTTGATTCACCACGAGATTTGAGTTCGGCGTGTCGCGCACGTAAAGCAGCGATATCACCAACAACTGCTGGCTCAGCTAATTCAGCTTCCAAAGTGTTAACTGATTCATCAATTTCTTTAGGTTTTACGTTAGTAGATTCGAGCCTTTTTTCAAAAAGATCCAGCTTTATCTTCAAATCTAGATAGCGGTGTACGTAGAAAGTAAGAGCATCTTCTGGAGTTCCAGTTGAATACTGTCCTACTTCGCGTTCAGCGTCACCTTCTCGCACGTAAACAGTGCCATTTTCGTCAACTCTACCAAATTTTTCAGCGCTTTTTACATCTTCCTCGCTGTATGAAACAGTAGGGGCTTGGGCAATAACGCGGGTCTTATGAGCAAAGTTTGCAGGCGACGGCGCATGCGGCTTTGGTGTAGCGTTGACTTGGGTATTTTCTTCTGGTTTAGTCTGTTCGGTCACGGGACGACTCCTTACAGCATATGCACGGTAACAGTATTACGAATAGTATAACTTTTGGCCATAATTTTCCGTAACATAACCTATTATAGTGTGCATGGTACAAGGCTCATCAATATCTGGTTTTCCTGAATGGCTTCCTAGTGAGCGCGCTGTAGAACAGCGTGTCATCGATACACTTCGAGAAGTTTTTGAACTCAACGGCTTCATAGGCATTGAAACTCGTGCTGTTGAACAGGGTTCGAGTCTTTTAAAAAAAGGTGAAACTAGCAAAGAAATTTACTTATTATCAAGGTTGCAAGAAGTAGGTCAAGAATCCGACACTCCAGTAGAAGATCGTATCGGTTTACACTTTGATTTAACTGTTCCTTTAAGTCGATATGTTGTTGAACACACGGGTGATTTAGCGTTCCCATTCAAGCGTTGGCAAATGCAAAAAGTTTGGAGAGGAGAGCGCCCTCAAGAAGGTCGTTTCCGTGAGTTTGTTCAAGCTGATATTGACGTTGTAGGAAATGGCGAATTGCCTTCACACTACGAAGTTGAGCTTCCTCTTGTTATGGTTGAAGCTCTTGAACGTTTAAGAGAGTTTGGTTTACCAAAAGCTACCGTTCACGCCAATAATCGTAAGCTTTCTGAAGGTTTTTATCGCGGTATTGGCTTAAGCGATATTGAGGGAGTTCTTCGAGAAATCGATAAGCTTGACAAAATTGGCGCTGAAGAAGTTGCTAAGCTTTTGGTAAAAGAGTGCGGCGCTACAGCTTCTCAAGCTGCTGCATGCTTAGAATTGGCTGAGCTTACCGCCGAAACAGGAGATGAGTTGAAGTCTCGTTTCGACGGATTATGCGACAAGCATAATATTTCTCGAAATGAAGATAACGAATCGTACGCTTTAGCTTCACAAGGTGTTGAAACTCTTGCGATGATTGTCGATGAAGCTGCACGTATTCGCCCAGGCGCTGTTGTTGCTGATTTGAAGATTGCTCGTGGACTTGACTACTACACTGGCTCTGTCTACGAAACTTTCCTTGACAACGCAGAATCTCTTGGATCAATTTGCTCTGGCGGCCGCTACGATAATTTAGTTTCACAGGGTAAGAAGAAGTATCCGGGCGTAGGACTTTCAATAGGCATGTCTCGACTGCTTTCTTATATGCTTCATACAGCAGGCACTACAGTTTCTCGAGTTTCTCCTGCTGCAGTACTTGTTGCAGTTTGGAATGAGGAGGATCGTCCTGCGTGCAATGCTATCGCTAGAACTTTGCGAGAACGTGGTATTGCAACCGATGTTGCTCCTAGTGCAGCAAAGCTTGGTAAGCAGATAAAATATGCTGACAAGCTCGGCATTCCTTATGTATGGTTCCCTGCAGATAGCACTGAATCAGAATCATCTCATGATGAAGTAAAAAATATTATTACTGGCGAGCAGGAAACAGCGGATGCCACGTCTTGGCAACCGGATACTGTTTATGCCCGGCAGACAGTTTCTTGCGCTAAATAATATTCTTGCAAATTTGCTTGAATGTTGCGCGCAAAATCATGTCAATAGAAACAAATGAATATATCAATATTAGATTGTAGAGGAAGTGGACTTATGAGCCAGACGGCGTATCGCACACATCATGCCGTTGAAGTGACTGAAGAATTAGTCGGGCAAAAAGTAACCATCGCTGGTTGGGTTGATCGTCGCCGTGATCATGGTGGCGTTGCATTTGTCGATGTTCGTGATAACACAGGTTTAGTTCAGGTTGTTATTTACGATGAAGAAACTGCACGACCATTGCGTAGCGAATTCGTTGTACAAGTAACCGGCGAAGTTCGCTTGCGTCCAGATGGCAATGAAAACGATCATTTAGCTACTGGAAAGATTGAGATTGTTGCAGACACTGTTACTATTCTCGCAAAATCAGACGCTTTGCCATTCCAAGTTTCAACTGCTTTGGAAAACGAGTCCGAAAACAAGCTACCAAGCGAAGATGTTCGTTTGAAGTATCGCTATCTTGATTTGCGTCGCCCATCTATGCAACGCAATTTGAAGCTTCGCTCTGATATGGCTAAGGCTGCTCGTCACGCTTTGGAAGACATGGACTTTACTGAAGTTGAAACACCAACATTTATTAAGTCCACTCCAGAAGGCGCTCGCGACTTTGTTGTTCCAGCTCGCTTGGTTCCAGGCTCTTGGTACGCACTTCCACAGTCTCCTCAGCTTCTAAAGCAGTTGCTCATGGTTTCTGGTGTTGAACGTTATTATCAGCTTGCTCGTTGCTATCGCGATGAAGACTTCCGTGCTGATCGTCAGCCTGAGTTCACTCAGCTTGATATGGAAATGAGCTTTGCAAGCCAAGAAGATGTTATGGCTATGGCAGAGCGCGTTATCGCTGCTATTTGGAAGGAAGCCGGTCACGAAATTACTCTTCCTTTGCCTCGTATTACTTGGCAGGAAGCAATGGATAAGTATGGTTCCGACAAGCCAGATTTGCGTTTTGGAAACCCACTTGTTGAATTAACTGACTTCTTTAAGAACACTCCATTCCGCGTGTTCCAGGCTTCATACGTTGGCGCTGTGCTGTTTAAGGGCGGTGCAGATACGCCTCGTCGCCAGTTTGACGCATGGCAGGATTGGGCTAAGCAGCGTGGAGCTAAGGGATTGGCTTACGTTGTCTTTGGTGAAGATGGCGAGTTAAAGGGTCCTGTTGCTAAGAATCTTAGCGAAGAAGAGCGCGCAGGTCTTAAGGAAGCCGTTGGAGCAGAAGATGGCGATGCAGTGTTCTTCGCAGCAGGCTCCCGCGAGTCTTCGCAGCTTTTGCTCGGCGCTGTTCGTGTAGAGCTTGCTAGCCGCGCAGGATTACTTCACCCAGATGAGTTTGCTTTCACTTGGGTTGTTGACTTCCCACTGTTCAAGCGCACTGATGATCCAGATGATGACGACGTTGCTGTTGGCCACTCAAAGTGGACTTCTATGCACCATCCGTTTACAATGCCATCTGCTGATTGGATTGATAAGTTTGATCAAGATCCAGAGCATGCTATGAGCGATTCTTACGATATCGTGTGCAACGGTAACGAAATGGGCGGTGGATCCGTTCGTATTCACCGCGACGATATTCAGGATCGTGTGCTTAACGTTCTTGGAATCGATAAGGCTGAGGCTGACGAAAAGTTCGGCTTCCTGCTTGAAGCTTTCAAGTATGGTGCTCCACCTCACGCTGGTATTGCTTTGGGCTGGGATCGTACTGCTGCAATTTTGGCAGGCGCAAGCTCGATTCGCGACGTAATCGCATTCCCTAAGGCTGGCGGCGGACGCGACCCTCTAACTGGCGCTCCTGCTCCAATTTCTGACGAGCAGCGTGCTGAAACTGGCGTTGATTACGATCCAGATGAAGACGAGTAAAGTTAAAAAATAAAAAATACTAAAAACGTGTAATATATAAATAAATTTTATTGTTTGAATTACATTTTCATACAATAATCAATATATGTTACGAAAATATATGCCGTTGATAACGAGAAACGCCAATTCTTCGATATCGGCGGCATTTTTGTAACTTAAGAGTTACAAAAAGTAACTATGTTGACAACTACGCGTAACACAAATCTATTAAAATTTTCGCTATGAACAAACAAGAATCAACACAAAAAAATATTTCAGAAGATGTTTATACAAGTTCTGATAGTGAACAATCAGAACAGCCTCTAGTTGAATTAAGCCATGTTGAAAAACATTTTGGCAAGCTTCACGTTCTTAAAGACATAAATCTTACTGTTAATAAAGGTGAAGTTTTGGTAATAGTAGGTCCTTCTGGATCAGGAAAATCTACTATGTGCCGCACTATAAATCGCCTTGAAACCATTGACTCCGGAGATATACGAATCGACGGGAAACCGCTTCCACAAGAAGGAAAAGAGCTTACAGCTTTGCGAGCCGAAGTTGGCATGGTATTCCAATCTTTTAATCTTTTTGCAAATAAAACAATCTTAGAAAATGTAACTCTTGCTCCTATGAAAGTACGCCATATGGATCAGCAAAGCGCTGAATCTCTCGCAATGGAATTGCTTTCACGAGTTGGAGTAGACAATCAAGCAAATAAAATGCCTTCACAACTTTCTGGCGGACAGCAACAACGCGTAGCTATAGCTAGAGCGCTTGCAATGCAACCAAAAGTTATGCTTTTTGACGAACCAACTTCAGCATTAGATCCAGAAATGGTTAACGAAGTTCTTGACGTTATGGTCGAACTAGCTAAAGAAGGAATGACAATGATCTGCGTAACTCACGAGATGGGCTTCGCACGCAAAGCTGCAGATCAAATAGTGTTCATGGCAGATGGAAGAATACTAGAAAAATCTACTCCTGAAGAATTCTTCGAACATCCAAAAACTGATCGCGCAAAAGATTTCCTTTCCAAGATTCTTACGCATTAATCTGCTTTTTGTTTTATCTTTCAGTAAAAATCCTGAAACTTTAAAACAGTTCTTATGAAGGGAAAAGATATGAAAATATTACAAAATCGCATTTTTCGTGCGATACTAGCAATGCTTTGTACCATATGTTGCGTTATGCCACTTACAGCATGCGATCGTAGCGATGGTAAAAAAGTCATACGGATCGGTATCAAATTCGATCAGCCTGGCATAGGTTTTAAAAAAGCTGGAACTTATGTTGGATTCGACGTCGATGTTGCAAAGTATGTTGCTAAAAAGCTTGGATATTCTGAAGATCAGATTGTGTGGAAAGAAGCACCTTCTAAGCAACGAGAAGCAATGCTACAAAATGGCGATGTTGATATGATTGTTGCTTCGTATTCCATTACGGATGCTCGTAAAAAAATGGTGACATTTGCAGGACCATATTTTGTTGCTGGTCAGGATTTACTAGTTCGAAAAGATGAGCATAAAGTAAGCGGTCCAAATGATTTGGACGGAAAGCGTTTATGCTCGGTAACAGGCTCAACGTCTGCAATTGCTATCAAAGAGCGTTACTCTTCAAAAGTACAGCTTATGCAACAGCCTGGTTATGCAGAATGTGCAACTGCATTATTCTCAGGAATTGTGGATGCGGTAACAACAGACGATATTATTCTTGCTGGTTTAGCAACTGCTTCTCGAGGTCGTTTAAAGCTTGTAAACAAGCCATTTACCGAAGAACATTACGGCATTGGGATTAAAAAAGGCAATAAGAAACTAGCTAAACGCATTAATGAAGCACTAAAAGACATGATTAAAAATGGATCATGGAAACGAGCTTTAGATGATAATTTGCGCGGAACTGGTTTTAAGCCAAACGCAACTTATAATCCACCTATTCCTAAGGAAGGTGAGGAGTAATGCAAGATTTTATTCAACTTTTTTCATCATATAACGTTCCTGGTGCCTTCCTCGTTAATATAGAAATAACACTGTGGAGCATACTATTTTCTACAATTCTCGGCATCATATTAGTTGTTATGAGAATAAGTCCTATTGCGTCATTACGTCTTATTTCAACTATTTATGTAGAATTTTTCAAAAATATGCCTTTAACGATAATCATGGTTTCTATGGTTCTAGGCGTGTATGCTCAATTAAAAATTGGCTTCTCGCCAATATTTGATGTGAATTTCTTCTGGCTCGCTATCACAGGATTATCGCTTTACACCGCAGCATTTGTCTGTGAATCTTTACGCTCAGGCCTTAATACTGTTCCTGTTGGGCAAGCGGAAGCGTGCAGAGCATTAGGATTAAATTTCTTCCAATCTGCAACGCAAGTAATTCTTCCACAGACTTTTTGTGGATCTGTTGCGCCTTTAGGAAATACATTTATTGCATTGCTGAAAAATTCCACAGTTGCGGCAGCCGCGTCCGTTGCTACTGAAACTTCAACAATGATGAGCGAAATGATTGAAAAACACGCAGATTTAATCATACCTATATTCCTCATTTTCGCTTTTGGATACGTTATTTTAATTATCCCGATCGGAATTCTCACAACGTATCTTTCAAACAAATTGGCAGTACGAAGGTAAAAAGAAGGTGAATATTATGTCTAATAAAGAACAGTCACTTTTATTTGATACTCCGGGTCCAAAAGCTTTAAAAAAGATACGCATAGCTAACATTGTTGCAGGAATAATATTCGCATTATTTATTGTTGCGATTCTTATGCGCTTAGCTAATCCGCCACAGGGAGAAAATCAATTATCCTGGGAACTTTGGAAACCAGCAATAGAATATGAAGCATGGGTTGATTTCTATCTTCCTGGATTATGGATGACTCTAAAAGCATCATTACTTGCAATAGTTGGATCTATAATCTTTGGATTATTCTTCGGATTATGTAGGTTACTACCGAATATAGTTATACGAGGAATATCGTCGATTATCGTAGAATTTTGTAGAGCTGTTCCAGTTTTATTGCTTATGATTTTCTTATGGAGAGGATTTGCTTTTTCTGGAATAAAAAACGCATCATACTGGGCTGTAGTTCTTGCTTTAATCTTGTACAACGGTTCTGTTGTTGCTGAGCTTGTTCGTGCAGGAGTTGGCAACTTGCCAAATGGACAGCGCGAAGCATCTCTTGCTCTTGGATTAAGCCACTATCAATCCTTAACTCAAATAGAAATGCCACAGGCTGTTATAGCTATGATGCCTGCAGCTGTAACTCAAATTGTTGTTGTGTTAAAGGATACAGCTCTGGGCTCAATCATCATGTACACTGACTTGCTACAAGAATCAAGACGATTGGGTTCAATGTATTTTAACATTTTGCAAACTCTTTTCGTTGCATCAATAGTGTACTTCTTCATATGCTGGGTACTTTCGTGGTTTGCACAATGGCTTCCAGAACACGTTAAGAACCGTACTGCAGCTCCAACAGAGCCTGAACCTGTTGCACCTATCGCAATTATGGATCCTTCTAACGTTAATCAGATTGCTGTTGCTAAAGAAGTTGAAGAACTACCTCATGGTGGTACTCCACGCCGTTATCACGTACATCATCGCGGTACTAATGCTTCGATTCATCATTGGCGCCAAACTCGCTACTTGCAAGGCTACGATGAGCATCATAACGGGCTTCAAAATGAAGAAAACAAAGAAAACGAAGAAGGTGAAGAAACCAACTATTCAAGTCATAGTAGCGAATGATTATGCTAATAGTGATTTGTTACTGATTGCACCTAATAGATGAGTATTGGTATAATAACCTCATATTAATAAGTGAATTATCTTGAGTTTAAATTTTAATAGCATATTTGAATTCAAGCTAGTTACACTGATGCCAATAAAATCTATTTTGGTTTGAAATGTCGTTAATGCGTCAACGGAGACGTGTTAACGGCATTTCATTTATTTGCAATACTCTTAAATTGGGAAAATTAATCCGAGTATTTGCGTCACTTTGTGCAAATAGATAGACTGATATGTAAAAGTGTGTAAATAGGAGGCTAATAATATGGATGAAGCGTTCGAATTGTCTGCCGCAAAGATGCGTAAACAGGGCATGAGTGACACAGCAATAGCACAATTTTCACACTTATACGATATTTGGAATAACAATAAAGCAGGATCTTTTATTCGTGAACATGATGTCGAGCCAATAAAAACTGTTCCAAGTTTTCATGAAATTTATGAAACTATAGATCACGATAAAGCAGTTAAAGCTTTTGCAAAAACAGCTTTTATAAAACTTAATGGCGGTTTAGGCACTTCAATGGGATTGTCGTGCGCGAAATCTTTACTACCGGTTCGCAGGCATAAAGCTCGCCAAATGCGTTTTATAGATATCATAATCGGACAGGTTCTTACGGCTCGCCAACGCTTAGGCGTCGAATTGCCTCTTATTCTTATGAATTCTTTCCGAACTTCTAAAGACACTTTGCAAGTTTTAAAGCGCAATCGAAAATTTGTACAAAACGAAATTCCGGTAGAAATTATTCAGCATCAAGAGCCTAAGATTCTAGCCGAAACGGGGGAGCCTGTTTCCTATCCTGAAGATCCTACTTTAGAATGGTGCCCTCCTGGACACGGTGATTTATATTCAACTCTTTGGGAATCGGGCATATTAGATATATTGTCTGATCACGGTTTTTCGTATTTGTTTATATCAAATTCAGATAACTTAGGTGCTCGTCCATCTAGGACTCTTGCACAATATTTTGAAAACACTCATGCGCCTTTTATGATCGAGGTTGCCAAACGCACTCAAGCAGATAGAAAAGGCGGACATATTGTTCGAGATGCTGAAACCGGACGCATGCTTTTGAGAGAAATGAGCCAAGTGCATCCTGAAGATCGTAGATCTGCTCAAAGCATAAATAAGCATCCGTATTTTAATACGAATAATATTTGGATTCGAATAGATGCTTTGAAAAAACTGCTTAAAAAATATGATGGCGTTTTACCTTTACCAGTTATTTGCAACAATAAAACTGTAGACCCTACTAATCTGGAAAGTCCTAAAGTTGTACAACTTGAAACAGCTATGGGAGCAGCCGTATCACTTTTTGACGAAGCAATTTGTGTAGAAGTTGATCGAATGCGATTCTTACCGGTTAAAACTACAAACGATTTGTTTATTATGCGCTCTGATCGTTTCCATTTAACCGATTCTTATGAAATGGAAGATGGCAATTACATATTTCCTGATATTGATTTAGATCCAAGATATTATCGCAATATTAATGATTTCAACGAAAGATTCCCATACTCTGTTCCTGCATTAGCTGCAGCTAAATCGGTTACCATAAAGGGAGATTGGACCTTTGGCAATCAAGTTTCAATGTTTGCTGACGCTGTTTTAGAAGATACAGGAGAGCCAAGCTATGTACCTAACGGAGAATTCGTAGGTCCTCAAGGAATTGAACCTGATTCATGGGTATAATTCATATTTAAATATTTAATTTTTATTCGCAAATTGTAGGCATAACTTATAAAAGCTATGCCTATTTTTATATGTAAAATAGGTGAAATATTATATATTTTTTCGATTTAACCATATTAAAACGTAAAAATACTATAAAAACCAGCATAAAAATTACAACAAACAGCAAATATTAAGAAAAATCTTAACAAAATACAGTTTTTAGCTATTAAACAATATATGGGCGTGTCGCGTAAAATTGGCTTAATATCAACGTTTTTGGCGTGTACATTAAAAAATATAGAAGAAAAATATAATGTTTTTCTAAAAATGTCCACACGTATGAGAAAACACCATTAAAATAGAAAAGGCATGCTTGTAAGTAGAAGTACAAAAGCTTCAAACAAACGCTGTTATTAATAGCGTTAATAGCATGAAAGAAAATACACCAAGCAACGATACGTGAGGAATAATGGCAGAAGGAACTAACGGAAGGCGACGTTTTTCCGATAAATGGGGCAAGCATGAATTAGATGTGCTCGCTGTATTATCTTCCGCATTCCCGCAATGGTTAACTTCAAGGCAAATAGCACAACGAGTTAAAGCATATGCCGATTCTTATGGGGAGCTTGCAGATCAAGCAGCTAAAGCAGCCTTTGCAAAACAGTTCCAAAGAGATCGCGCAAAACTTGCGGCTATGGGAATTGCAATCGAATCGCGTCAACCAGAATATTCTTCAAAGTCTGAAGGACAGGACTTCGCTTCATATCGTCTACAGCTTGGCGATGAACCTAGAGTTCGTTTACGCTTTAAGCAAGATGAACTTGCAGTGCTTGCCGCAGCTAATTATTTAGCACGTTCTATGTCGATTTCGTCTTCTGAATCCAACCATCACGAGCAGCCACATACATCTAGAACAGCTCCACGCGTTCCACAGGCTCCTGTTCCAGGATTAGGATTAGATTCTATTGCTCCAGGATTAGGTACTCAAGTTATTCCTGATGACTTGGTAAAAGTTATTGATTCACGTCGCTTCGCTGCAACTGTTGACGTTGATGGCGAACATTTGAATGTTGCATATACAGATTCAGATGATTTAGCTATGTTCGTGCTTGAACATCCTGGTTCTTCAATTGTAAGTCCTAAAGAAGCAGTTGATGCTTTCCATCGTAGACTTCATGCCGCTACTCAATTTGAATCTTGCGATGATAATTCTCCTTATGCTCAGGAAAATACTGATGAAGGAGAAAATGCAGATAATCTACCTGTAGATCCTGAGAACGATAAGCCACATCAAAAGAAAGGCACTTCATTCCAAACAGGAAGTGAAGTTGACCGTAGATTGCGTTTAATGCTATTCCTCTCAGCTCATTTAGGCGAGGAATTCCCGCTGAACGAACTTGCTGTTCGCTTTATTGGAAACCCTAAGAATGAAGATGAGTTGCGTCGATTTGTTGCCATTCTACAAAAGGATGTGAGCACTCTTCTTACAGTTTCTGATGACGGAGAAATGGCTGGAAGTCAATTCTTTGAGATTGACTGGTCTTTGCTTGAATCCGAAGGCATTGTTTCAGCAACAAATTCTTTGGGTCTTGAACGTTTAGCAGGAATTTCACAGCAATATATGAGTATGCTAACTGCATCTGTAAATTATCTTGCACACTCACCATTGCTTCCTGATGCTCAGCGTCAACAAGCAGAATCCTTATATATGCGTTTGCGCAAGCATGTTCGTCCTGGTGAAACACCATGGCTAAGCTTAACTGGATATGAGATAGAGCCTCGCAATTGCTCTATCGTTAGAAGCGCAATTGCATCTCATTCTTTGCTTGATATGGAATACACAGATGGCGCTGGTAGGACTCGTCGTAAAGTAGTAGCACCTTCTAAAGTTTATGTTGATGAAGGCGTTTATTACGTTGCTGTTTGGACCGATGTAGAAAAGCAGACGCCTGAAGATAAGCGATCTTTGGTTGCTAAAGATACTTCAATTAACAAGGCAAACGGTTTGCCAAGAATTTGGCAAGTACTTCGAGTAGCAAGAATTGAACGCGCAGAAGTTATTAAGCCATTGTCTGAAGTTACAATACCTGATGTTCCTGTTAGTGAGTTACGAACCTGGAGTTTCGACAATGGAACAGAAACTTCATTTATAACTGACGAAACAGATTTGAACTTTGTAAAGAATCTTTCAGGAGCGCGTGTAGAACCATATGGAAATGGATTGAAAATACACTTAAACGTGTCTTCAGATTCTTGGTTTGTAGCATTCTGCATTGCACATGCGCGCCATATTAAAGCTGTTGCACCAGAAACATTGCGCACAATGATTCTTGCTCGTACAGAGCGCGAATTAAGTATTGAACAGGGCGGTGTAGAGCATTCTGAAGATAGTTCGGAGGTGCGCTAATGCCTTGGTGGATTTGGCTGATTCTTGTTTTATTCTTCCTTATTATGCTTTGCGCAGGATTGCTTTATGTTGCGTGGAGATTTAATGAAGATTTTACTGTTGTAGCTGAAACAGCGGATAAGCTTTCTGCTATTTATGAAGCAGCAGAAAATGACGAACCAGAACCTAGGGACGATAGGCCATTCTTCACGCGTCCTATTGTTGACGCGGCTCGACGTTATGAAGCTGTTTATCAAAGAGTTCTTATAAAAGAAGAACGTAAAAATGAGCGTCGCCAAGCAACTTGGAAGCGTTGGGGCGAAAAATCTTTGCGCGAAGAAGATCTTAACGCTGAGAAATTAGCAAATTCTAATAAATCATCTGATTAGTAATTAAAAGAAGATTGAATATGGCTAGTCATTAATACTTATGGTGGCTAGCCATATTTAAGTTAAAAATAAATACAATAGTAAGAAAGCTGCACTTGTTATAATGAACAATTCTTCATCTCATAAACATAAAGAAACAAGTGATACTTCAAACTCCTACAGCGATAATCTTTCACCAGCACAGAGATACGCGTCTTTCCGTAAAAATCAAGAATATAAGCAAACAATGGCATCCAAATTCGAAAAAACTTTGCCATTTGAACTTGACGATTTTCAAAAAGAAGCTAATAACGCATTAGAAAAAGGCGACAATGTATTAGTTGCAGCGCCAACTGGAGCTGGAAAAACTGTTATAGCAGATTTTGCTGTTTTTCTTGCTGCAAATAAAGGAGTAAAAGCATTTTACACTACTCCTATAAAAGCTTTAAGTAACCAAAAGTATCATGATTTATGCGAAATTTATGGTTCAGATCATGTAGGTTTACTCACAGGAGACACATCTGTTAATCCTGAAGCAGATATAGTAGTTATGACTACTGAAGTGTTGCGAAATATGCTTTATGAGCGTTCTATTACATTACAATCTTTAGGATATGTAATTCTAGACGAAATTCACTTCCTAGCAGATAAATTCAGGGGAGCAGTATGGGAAGAAGTAATAATTCATCTTCCTAAATACGTTACTATTATCGGTCTTTCAGCTACTGTTTCTAACGTAGAAGATTTTTCAGCATGGATAACTTCAGTTCGCGGAAAAACTCATTTAATTGTTGACGAGCATAGACCAGTACCATTAGAACGACACGTAATTATTCAAGAAGATTACGAAACAGAGCCTGAAATATTAGATCTTTATGACACTAAAAAAGGCGACAATAGGCGAGTGAACCCTGCCCTAACTAGAACGCTTTCACAATGGGAAGATCGCGCTATAAGAAGAAGAATGTCTTTTGACAAAAGAGCAGGAAAACGTTTTAGCGCGCGCAAAAAATCTCATATAACATTAAAAGAAAATGGACGCGTAAATCACAAGCTAAAAAAATCTGAGGATAAATTATCAGCCTGCCGTTATACGCCTCGCAGATGGGCTGTTATTGACGAATTAGACTATTGCGGCATGCTTCCCGGTATTTATTTTATCTTTTCTAGATCAGGATGCGATCAAGCTGTGCAACAATGCTTAAACGCAGGCTTAGTTCTTACAAGCGACGAAGAAATGTATGAAATACGAAGAATCGTTGATTCAATAGTCGCAAATCAGCTAACTAAATCAGATCTACACGCATTAAATTTTGAGCGTTTCCGTTACGCTTTAGAACAAGGTTTTGCGCCACATCATGCCGGAATGATTGCATTATTCAGACATATTGTTGAAACATTATTCGAAAAAGGTCTTATAAAAGTAGTTTTTGCAACTGAAACTCTTGCTCTAGGTTTAAATATGCCAGCTAGAAGTGTTGTTGTAGAAAAACTCGTAAAATTCGACGGAACTGGTCATGTTCCTTTAACGCCTGGAGAATTCACTCAATTAACTGGACGAGCAGGACGACGCGGTATCGACACTATAGGACACGCTGTTTTAGTGGATCACTCAGATTTTGACCCTAACCAAGCAGCAGCGCTATCAAGTAAACGAGTATACCCATTACATTCAAGCTTTGTTCCTACATTTAATATGGCTGTTAACTTATTAAATAACAGCGATGTTAATACTGCTAGAGCTACTTTAGACGCGTCTTTTGCACAATGGGAAGCAAATTCTTCAGCTCAAAAACTACACTCTAGAATAAAAGAGTTAACAGAAGCTCTTCAAGCTTACGAAGATGCCTTCCACTGTGAAAACGGTGATTTTGCTGAGTTTATGAATCTTCGAATGAAACTTAAATATGCTCAACATGATCAGCGTAAAAAACTTAAGCACACTTTCTTTGCAAACGATTCTGAACGATCTCTTGCATTTAAAGAGTTAGATAATACTATTGCTAAGCTTCGCGAAGAAGAACGATCACACCCATGCGCTGGATGTAAAGACATACAAGATCATTTAAGATGGGGATACCATTGGGCACGCGAAAAGAAAGAATTAGATCAAGTTAAAGAACGATATGAATCTAGAACTGGATCTGTAGCTCGCTGCTTTGATCATATTTGTGAAGTACTTTACTCACTGGATTATTTATCCGTAAATAAAAGCCAATCAAAACACTCTGAGCAAAATAAGTCATTTGTAAGTGAAGATAATGCTTATTTGACAGATAAAGGTCAATTATTGCGCAGGCTATACAACGAGCGTGACATCGTATTTTCTGAAGCTATTTGCGAAGGATTGTTTAACGATCTTTCTCCTGTAGAGTTAGCTTCATGCTTATCTTCATTAGTTTATGAATCTAGAGGTATTTCTTATTCAGAACCTAAAAGATATCCAGGCGGATCAGATGGCGCTGTATTTATAACAATAGATAAGCTTAAAGCTTTATTTATGGATATAAATAACTTGTGCGTTAAGTATAAATTGGAACCTTTAAGACCGCTTGAATGCGGAGCAATTGACATGATGTATGACTGGGCTCAGGGCGCAGATTTGTCAATGATTTTGCAAAACAGTGATGTTACTGGAGGCGATTTTGTACGTCAAGCAAAGCGCTTAATCGATATTCTTACACAATTATCATCATCTGAAAGCTATTTAAACGCTATTGGAAACGTTGACTCTTCTTTGGCAAGTAAAGCTAAAAAAGCTGCTAATTTAATAAATAGAGGAGTGGTTGCATATTCTGATTTATGATTTGCATAATTTATATTTTCTGTAATTTGCAGTTTATAATTTGCATTTTCAATACGTATAAAGAATTAACTAAAAAATATTGCTATCAATAAATTGTGGTGTATCGTTGACTTAGATAACTCTGAAACGTAACATTGCACAAGTTCGTCCGAGTGATTCGATAGCTTAAATAGGTATTATGTTTTAAGGAGAAAAAATGGCAGAACGCAGTTTGCGAGGAATGAGTATTGGCGCAAAATCTTTGGAATCAGATGACAACGTTGATTTTGCTGCACGCGTTGACGTTGCTTACGTATGTCCTAAAGGTCATAGAACTATTCTTCCTTTTGCTCAAGGAGCAGATATACCAGAAGAATGGGAATGCCGCTGTGGAAACATTGCTCACAAAGAAGGCGATGAAGATATCCAAGATGACGAATTTAACAAACAATCTCGTACTCACTGGGATATGCTTTTAGAACGTCGTAGCGAAGAAGAACTGAAAACTCTTCTTGAGAAACGCTTGAAAATGCACAAAGAAGGCTGGATTCCAGATTATGAGTGATATTCTACAAAACGACGTTCAAGTACAAGTAATACAGGAAATGCTATGAAAGTCGTCTTGTTAGATTTAGACGGTACTATTACACAATCTCATGAGGGAATTATTGCGTGCGCGAAAAAAGCTATGCAAGAGCTTAACATGCAAATCCCTGATGACGCTGAAATGCATCGTTTTATAGGTCCGTCTATTCTGGAATCTTTCCAAAGAAATCATATGCCTGAAAATTTGCAAACTTTAGGTGTTAATTTATATCGTAAGTATTATTCAGAAGTTCCAACTTTTGATGATCCTAATAATCCGGGCACGCTTATTACAGGCAATTTCTTAAATCGTCTTTACGATGGAATAGAAAATCAGCTTAATATTCTTCGAGATTCAGGCTTTTATCTTGCTATTGCATCTTGTAAACCTGAATATCAAATTATTCCTATAGCAAAACGTTTCAACATCGAAAATATGGTTGATGCAATTTACGGTGCAAGTCGAGATATGTCTCGTATTAAAAAATCGCAAGTTATACGTTATGCATTTAAAAATATAGGATTTAATTATGACTCTGGCGATAGAGCATTAATGGTTGGCGACCGTTGGACTGATGCTGACGGAGCTAAAGAATGCGGCATAGATTGCTTGGGTTGTGGATGGGGTTATGCAGAGCCTGGAGAATTAAATAAGCATGAAGCATATCGTGTTATAGATAACGTAAATGAGTTATCTTCTGCAGTAATTGAATATTTTAATAAGCTGAATTAGTTTACGATTATTAGAGCGATATTATTGCTATTAGAGCGATATTCTTGCTAATAATAAGATTCCGTTTAAGCGTAAATGAAATAATATGTTTTATTATCTGACTGGCCTTAAATAGAAAACTTATTTATATAACCGATAATGTACGTTATGTCAAATTAGATTATTTTAAATACTCCTATATAACACATACGCTTATTACTACCACTCAGAATCCTCTTCCGATTCCAATTCCAAGAATTCCGAGAATTCTGTATTAAAAAAAATATTATTTAAAAATCACATGCACAAAAAACTATAGATAAAAATACTATCTAATTATTTCATTATTTCTATCTGTATCCATTAATAGAATCTTCTTGCTTAGTCGCAATAGATAAATGGACGATTATTACCGTAATACTTAAAATCCAAATCACTATGAAAATAATCCCAGAAACAACAAAAATAAAATCGAACATTTGTGCCATATCTGAGTTAATTGCCACAAATCCTTGCATTATTCGATAAATCATAGAAGAAACCATCGCTATTGGCAGCGCAAAACAATGCAATACAACACTCAGCCAGCTTACTTTTGGAATTAAATCTTCCCTATTAGATTGTTTAAATTTAAATAACGCAACACATGAGCCCAAAAAGCTATATATAAGAAACGCGACTGCAAGAAGCCAAAATACCGCCGGAATAATATATAGAAAAGCGCTCATATAAATCACTAATCACTACACAATACGAAACCATATACTAATCTAGTTGCAGCGGAGTAAAATTCTCAGATTCCAAATCTGATTCAACTCTTTTACAAATCTGACCTACATTAATCGCAAAAACTGCTGAACCTGTTGAAAGCATATCTAAAATATTATTCTTATCAACATCGCATTCTTGAACATTATTGCCATCACAGATAATAGTCATCTTATTAAGACTTTCCTCAGAATGACAATAAAGAAAAAGAATAGCATTAGTTACATTTTGTAAATTTACGCCAGCATCAAGCAATTTCTTTGCAACTGTCATAATTACAATATCTTTAAAAGAATATAACCTTCTAGATCCTGAACCATGAGAAGGTGTAATCGAAGGTTCAATAATGTGCTTTCTAGCCCAATAATCAAGTTGGCGATACGTTATGCCTGCTATTTTCATAGCAACAGTACCGCGATATCCCTTCTCATAATCAACTCCAGCAGAAAAACTAAAAAGTACGCCTTGCACAGCCGAAGAATTATTAGACGTCTTTTTAGAATATTTTCCTCTACTGGAATTTTCTACATCATCGAAATCCCCGTAAATACTGTTAACATTAGAAAAATTAAGAGATTGAGATACTAAATCAACTTTAGAAGACTTTTTATCAGAGCTATTAACACACATAAAAATCCCCCTGTATCTCAAATCTCTTATTCATCGAGAAAAAATCCCAGCCAATTCAAACAAACTTAAATAAAATTTAAACAAAACAATTTAAACTATCATTTAAACTATCATAAGAATTGTTTAAAAAATTATATTAATTCGAAAAAGCGTCAGTTCCAAAGAAAACTAACCTGAATTTTCCAATCATGATTTCGTCGCCATTATGCAAAACAGCTTCGTCAACACGTTCACGATTAACATACGTACCATTCAAGCTTCCTGAATCAGCAATAGTAAAAACATTACCATTCCTGCGGAAAACAGCATGCGCACGAGAAACAGTTGAATCATCTAAAAGAATATCCGCACGAGGATCTCTACCAACAGAAATAACATCTTCATCTAGAAGATACCTAGAACCTGAAACTGCTCCCCTAGTAGAAATCAACAATGCAGTTCCTGGTACCAACTTAGATATCGTATCAAGATCATCTTTCTTCAAAGGACGATCTGCAGTAGATGTAATAGGAATATGTATTGCTGGCATACCAATTATGGTTGTTTCTCCAGCTGTAGGAATCGGTTCTGTCATAATTTTTATTGTACCTTGTTACTCGACTTGTTGAGCAAATTGATATTGTTTTGCAGAGCGTGTCGCGTTAATTTCAACCTCATCAGGCGTCATAACGTGCACCAACGCGCCAAATTTAACTTTTAGCCTAGATCCTACTCCACCTGCAATAGTTACAGCATTTTGCAAATTTTGAGGATCTCCAATCGCCTTAACTATATAAGGCGGATTTATTTGCCTACCATCGCACACTAAACCGTGCTTGGTTTCAGAAATATAACTTGAAGTGATAATACGAATATCGTTAATAGACATCACTTCTACACCAGCATTACGCAATTCTTCAATAAGCTGGAACATCGTAGAAGCATCGATTTTCTCTTTTTCACCGCCAGTAATATGAATTATTATTCCACGACCTGTAGCAGGCAAACGACCTGATAATAATCCATTAGTTTCAGCATTTTGACGAGCAATACGACGAGCTTCTTCCTGCTTATTAACAGAAGCTTTTAAAGACTCTAATTGCCCACTTAATTCACTTTTACGCTGTTCTAGATTCTGTATCTGGGAATTAGTTTCAGTAATAAGCCTAGTTAATTCATCTTCACTCATAGTTTCATATATGGAAGAACTACGATTCACCTGAATCATGTATGCAAAACCCAATAAAGCACACATAAGCATAATGAGAAAGCCTGTAAAAATACGAGCTCTAGTAATATGCGAACTCAGAGAAGGCTTAGCACGCTTTGATACAACAGGAAAAGAACCTGTTTGAGTTCTATCGCTTTCACGATCCTTAGCATGCTGACGATGTAGTTTTCCAACAATATTTTCATCGTTTTGTTTGCGAGAAAAAGAAAAAGACACTTTAACTCCTCAAAATAAAACGTCTAATTGCTGACACATTGGAGAAGATTCGTATGCCAAGCACAACAATCACTGCTGTTTGAAGCTGAGCACCAACACCAAGCTGATTGCCTAATAAAACTAAAAGCGTAGCAGCAATAACATTCGAGAAGAATGATATAACGAAAACTTTATCCGAAAAGTTACGTTCAAAATAAGCTCTTGCAGCGCCAAGCAAAGCATCCAGCGCAGCAACCACCATAATAGGCAAATAAGGCTGAATAACAACAGGAATATCAGGATGAACCACAATACCTATTAGTACGCCCAAAATCAAACCAAGAATCGCTGTCATAATATTTACTCCCTTACTTTTTTGAGCGAACCTAATATCACCAGTACCAGCTACTGGTAATTTTAATTTACTTGAATATGAAATTTGCGGATTAATGCCGGCATTCGTAAGTGATGAATACCATGCTGAATGTTTCTTATCATAAATTTTCGATGCTAAAGTATTAGCATCTCCGATTGCTTCAATAACATATGGGCTCTGCGTTTGATTTACACCTATTAGTATTGCCTGGCCAGCTATACGAATAGAGGTTTGTACACCTAAACGATGGCCATTAACAGCTATAGCTTCAGCACCGCCTTCCCATAACAAAGAAACAAAAGTTTGAATATCCCTATCTGTAATAACGCGCATCCTCGCTCCCATAGATTCCCTAGGAAGAGAGCCCCCAGAAGATCCAGAGCCAGCAGAAATAGGATTTGCTATAGTAATGCTTATTCCTGGACCTTCAACAGGATTTACGCCATTAACCATATCGTCATTTTTCGTAACTTGATTTTCTTCAGGAGTTGTAATTCGTTTCGATTCACGATCAACGCTATTATGCAATTTCGTAACTTCTTTAAGAAGATTATCAAACTTCGTTGTATGGCTAACCAATTCATTTGCCAAAGACGTTCGAATTGCTTTTCTAGTATCAACATGCAATCTACGAACAAATTGAGTTCCAACTGTTCCAACAGCTACGCAAACAATAAAAACAATAATTCGCGTTGCCCACAAGCTAAATCCACTAACTTTTTGCTTATTTAAACGAGCATCCATAAATAAAGGATCTACAGGGCGATTAATTAAATCATCAATAAGTCTTAAAGAATAGTCATCAACATAACGACGTCTATCATGATGCAGAACTAAATGGTTATGAACTTGAGTTGAGTGATGAGTCTTAAGCCCAAAAACAGATTTAGAAAAAGCTGCTCTACGTCGAATCAGCTGAGAGCCATCAGCAGCAGGGAAAGACGGCATCTGATCATCAATGATAGAATCAGACGCTTCAACGTCTTCGGAATTAATCCCATCTTCTTTCATGCTGCTAACGTATTCTCTTTCACTTGCTATTTCTCTTTAATTAAATCTTATTCTATTGTACTCGCTTGTGCATTCACTAAAAATATAAATCCAAATATCTTATTACTAATATTTCTACTAATAATCCATTATTTACTATTTCTTTATTGCTTCTTTATTGCTTTTAGCAACATGCACGCCTGTTTAATATACAAAAATCCTGCATACCAATACAACGAAATACCCCATATTCCACATGCAAGTGCAGCAGCGTGAAGCACGAACATAGACTCAGCAGATACAGTATAAACAATCATTAAAGAAACAATTGAAAGCATAAGAAGTGCTGTACCAGCTTTACCAACAAAATTAACAGGCAAAGGTCCATAATCATATTGAGCAAGAATCACAATAAGCACTGTCATAATAACATCGCGCGCTACAACTAAAGCCAAAGCCCACCAAGGTATTATTTTTGCAAATGCTAAAGCAACAGTACTGCAAATAATTAGTAAACGATCCGCTATAGGATCTAAAATCTGACCAAGCTTACTTACTTGATTAAATTTACGCGCAATATAACCATCTACACAATCAGAAAAAGCGGAAATAGCTAATACAACAAGCGCCACAACCATACTTCTGCACGCAATAAGCCAAGCAAGATAAGGAATAGAGCAAATGCGAAGAAAACTAATAAGATTAGGTACAGTAAAAACCCGATTAAGCGCTTCAGGACTATATTCCTGATTCTCAACAGACTTAACCATAGCACCTTCCTTATTAAAAATCACAACTTGTTGAAATCACAACTGTTATACAAAATGCGAACACAGGAATTATTGCACTTACCAGATTTATATAACCACCGTATAATCACTTTACATTTAAACTTTACATTTAAGATAAAATCCATATTAGATTCATCTTAAATACGTTTTTATAATAACACCTGTTATTGCAAATATATTAAAACTGTCGCACTTTATATTAAATTATTTACTAATAAATAAGAAAATCGGGGACATTTTCATGCCCCCAATCAATTAAAGCTAATTATTCACGCCAAGCATCTTGAGCAATATTCCTAATTGATTCAATAGCTTCAGCAGGACTTTTAGCACCGTAAACAGCAGAACCTGCAACAAGTACGTCAGCACCGGCTTGTGCAACTGTAGCAGCTGTAGACGGGCTAACACCGCCGTCAACTTGAATATGTGTTTGCAAACCACGACGCGTAATTTCATCGCGCAAACGACGAACCTTACCCATTTGATTTCCTAAGAACTTCTGACCGCCAAATCCTGGCTCAACTGTCATGATAAGAACCATATCAAATTCATCTAGAATATCAAAAATTGGTTCTACCGGTTCTGCAGGACGAACAGCAAAACACGCTTTGCAACCCATATCTCGAAGCTGACGAGCAAGACGAACAGGCGCATGAGTAGCACCCATATGGAAGCTCACAGAATCAGCACCAAGTTTTGCATACTCTGGAGCCCAACGATCAGGATCTTCAATCATCAAATGCACATCAACTGGAAGATCTGTTACTTCGCAAATACGTTTAACAATAGGCTCCCCTAAAGTTAAATTAGGGACAAAATGATGATCCATCACATCTACGTGAACAAGATCCGCATTTGAAATCGCAACAAGATCACGCTCAAGATTGCAAAAATCAGCGGAAAGGATACTAGGTGCTATCTGTATATTCATGATTCCCATTCTAAGAAAAGCAAGAGACGAGTTAACGTTTTAAATCCGATTTTGCACTATTTTTTTCGTTCTCATCAGACGTCACATCAATCAATTTCTCACTTAACTTATCAGTAAATAAGCTATGACGTTGAAGAAGCGCGAAAATAATAGCTGCACATATAAATACACCGATTGATACCCAAACGTTAATGCGAACTCCCAAGAAAACATGTGAAAAATCAATTCTTAATGATTCAATCCACATACGTCCTGCCGTGTACCACATTACATAAATAATGAAAAGCGAACCTGCTTTACATTTTTGCATTACTTTTTTAGCGCAAAAAATAATTAATGCGGCACCAATAAAATTCCATATCATCTCGTACAAAAACGTTGGGTGGAATAATGTTCCTTCAGGGCATGAAAGTCCGTCATAACAACTCTCACTATGACCGATTGCGCCACCAACATTATTTAATTTAAGACCCCACGGAAGAGTAGTCGGAGCACCATAAAGTTCCTGATTAAACCAATTACCTAATCTGCCAATTCCTTGAGCAATAAGTAAAGCTGGAGCAGCTGCATCCGCAAGCAAAGCAGTTGGATAATGCCTGTAACGGCACACTCCCCAAGCAGCTAGTGAGCCTAAAACCACTCCTCCCCAAATACCAAGTCCACCATTCCAAATACGGAACATTTCAACCCAGTCGCCAGAAGGGCCAAAAAACTTTTCAGGTGTTGTAATAACGTGATAAAGACGAGCTCCAATAATTCCGCTGGGAACACTTACTAAAGCAATATCTAATATTTGATCAAAATTACCACCCATGCGCTTCCATTTGCGCGTAATAATATACATTGCGCAAATTATTCCGATAAGAATAAAGATTGCGTAAAAGCGGATAGTAACAGGACCAAGTTTAAAATACGAAATAGTTGGCGAAGGAATATATGCTACACTCATGGCAACGATACTACACTGACATCATGATTCTTAAGCAAAAACATTTAAGAACAATACTTAAGAACAATACTTTAAAGCGTATGAAGCAAAATAATTCTTAAGCAAAATAATTGTTATACAAAACTAGAATTCTTAAAGAATCAAACTTTCGCAAACTTCATAATCGCCATCAAAACAGGGCCACAAAGCAGAATTGAATCAACGCGATCTAAAACGCCACCGTGTCCTTTAAGAAGATGGCCCATATCCTTAATTCCAATATCACGCTTAAGCATTGATGCGCACAAATCGCCAAAAGTACCGACAATTCCAGAAATTATGCCCATAACTGCAGGAAGCCACCAAAACTCAACAAACTTCATACCATAGAAGCCAATAACAATGGCGTACGCACCGATTATTGCAAAAAGCATTGAACCGATTAAACCTTCAACAGACTTTTTTGGCGAAATTCTAGGAGATAATTTATGCTTACCAAGCCAAGCGCCAGCAAATAAACCACCAGTATCACTTAAAGCCGGCAAAAATACCAATAACATTGCATGTGCAATAGCATATTTACTACCTGCTATTGAAAGAACAATACACGATGCAAGAAGAGGTATATACAATATTACGAACATGGATGCAGCAGTATTATTAAACGTACTGCTATTAGTTACAGTTCCTGAAGAATGCTGCAATTTCTTTTCAACAGCTTGAAGAGTGCGAGCAGATATAGTGCTATTAAGAGTTGCAAAAATAACAGTAAGAATAAGTGATACTGTTATTCCACTCGCCATAGCTATAGCATGCCATTTTGCATAATAAGTCGACAAAATAGTTACAACAGAGCAAATTGATAGCGCAACAAAAGGTATACGCAATCCAATAGTTGCAAAATCAACATGCAACTCCCATAATGCTCCAACCATAAACAATGCAATCAATATAATGAAAGCATCCATACTAATAAGCAAACAAGCCACAATAATAGCAATAAGAACGACTGCGGTCGCTATTGCTTGTGGCATATTACGCCCTGTACGTCGATTTATATCAGTTAAAGCTTCATGGGTGCCACCATCATGCTTAGAAGATGACGAGCCATTAGATTCTGAATTATTAAATGCTGAAGAAGACGATTTTCCTTTAACATTTTTATCATCATCTAAATGACTTTGAGAAGACTCAACAATATCATCTTTATGCTGTTTCATGCGACACCCATCTTTAGAACATGCAATAACATATAAGTTACATGCTTATAGCCACAAATATAAATCAGACTTCCATAATTTCTTTTTGCTTACCTTCAAGTAAGACATCAAGAGAATCAGTAACCTGCTTAGTGACTTTATCAAGCTCTTTTTGTAAACGATCGCCTTCGTCTTCGCCTAATTCACCGTCTTTAACAGACTTATCGATACTTTCCTTAGCTTTACGACGAATATTACGAACAGCGACTTTGCCTTCTTCAGCCTTATTCTTAGCAAGCTTTACATATTCCTTGCGACGCTCTTCGGTGAGCTCTGGCATAGTAACACGAATAACATTACCATCACGATTAGGGCTTACACCTAAATCAGAATCGCGAATAGCTTTTTCAACAGCATTAGCTTGAGAAGCATCAAAAGGAGTCACTGCTAAAGTACGAGGCTCTGGAACACCAATTGACGCAACAGCTTTAATTGGAGTAGGAGCGCCATAATAATCCACCATAATTCCATTAAGTAAAGCAGGATTAGCACGACCTGTGCGAATACCCATAAAATTCTCTTTAGTAGCTTCAACAGACTTATTCATCTGTTCGCGAGCTTGATCGATAATTGCAGACATTTATTCTCCTTTGCAAATATAGTTCTTAAAACATTTCTTAATATCAATGGTAACCGAATATTACCAATAAGTGCAAAATAATACAGTTATATATAATTATTCAGCAAACTTATTCAGCAAACTTAGGCTCTAAATCAGAAACAAGCGTTCCTATTTCTTCACCAATCAAAGCGCGAGTGACGTTTCCTTCACCTTCCAAGCCGAACACGCGAATTTTTTGCTTGTTATCGCGAGCCATAGAAAGCGCAGACGCATCCATAACAGCCAAACCGTCAACAAGAGCGCGATGGTAATTAA
The DNA here is from genome assembly GCF_049244095.1 of Gardnerella sp. KA00255. Lineage (NCBI taxonomy): Bacteria > Bacillati > Actinomycetota > Actinomycetes > Bifidobacteriales > Bifidobacteriaceae > Gardnerella > Gardnerella sp. KA00255. The sequence goes on along the minus strand of NZ_CP058374.1, from coordinate 130,691 downwards.
GAGTAACAAATTTCTTGGCATCAGGATTTTTACGAGGATCCGCGCTATAAACTCCATCAACGCCATTCTTACCCATTAGCACTTCGTCGCAATGAATTTCCAAAGAACGCTGAATAGAAACAGTATCAGTTGAGAAGTACGGCATTCCAGCACCAGCACCAAAGATAACAACTCTACCCTTTTCAAGATGTCGAATTGCTTTCAATGGAATATATGGCTCAGCAACTTGACCCATAGTAATGGCAGTCTGCACTCGAGTTGCTTGCCCAGCTTGTTCAAGGAAATCTTGCAAAGCCAAGCAATTCATGACAGTACCCAGCATGCCCATATAGTCGCCGCGGCTACGATCAATACCTGCTTGCTGAAGCTCAGCACCTCTGAAGAAATTGCCTCCGCCTACAACAATTGCGACTTGCACGCCACTACGCACTGCAGTCATAATTTCTTTGGCAATTCTACGTACAACTTTTGTATCTATGCCAACAGCGCCACCGCCGAATGCTTCACCTGAAAGTTTTAAGAGAACTCTACGAGCATTGCTTTCCGATTGTTCGATAGTCATACCATTCCTCCAGTCCTCACAGCGAATGCAAGCATATCGTTGTCATACTATCGGCCAACAACGACACTACAAAACGCAGAGTAAAAGTTTTCAAAAGAATAGCAGATTACTGAAAAATATAGAATTACGAAATATAAATAAAAAGATGACTATGAAATATAAATACAAGAAACAAATAAAAAAATTATTACTTGTGAATATAAAATTTTGATTACTTATAAATATAAAAAGTGGGCACGTACATGTACGAACCCACTTCTTATAAAATAATCAATTACAAGTAATCGATATAAAACGATACTTACTCAGCAGAGCCCTTGCCAACTTCAAGACGAGCAAAGGCCAAAGCAGTACCGCCAACTTCCTTGAACAAGTCGCCGACGCTCTTGGAAGGATCCTTCACGTAAGCCTGCTCGAGAAGCACAGTTTCCTTGAAGAAGGCATTCATACGACCTTCAACAATCTTTGGAACAATCTTCTCTGGCTTGCCTTCTGCCAAAGACTTTTCAGTAGCAACGCGACGCTCAGATTCCAAAACTTCTTCTGGAACATCTTCACGACGAAGCCACTGAGCACCCATAGCAGAAATCTGCAAAGCTGCTTCGTGAGCAACCTTAGCACCAGCTTCATCAGTAGCAATCATAGAAACAATGCTTGGAGGCAATTCTACAGACTTCTTGTGAGCATAAATCTCAACGTGTGGACCGCTTACCTTAGCAACCTGACCAACCTTGACATGCTCGCCGAACAAAGCTGCTGCTTCTTCAACAGCTTCCTTAACTGTTGCACCATCAGCTGGGGCTGCAAGTACTTCTTCAGCAGTAGAAGCGCAAGCTTCAACAGCATGGTCAAGAACAGTGTTTGAGAATTCAACAAACTTTGGTGTCTTTGCCACAAAGTCAGTTTCAGAATTCAATTCAACTGCGTAACCAGTTTCGCCTTCAGCAGACTTAACAACCTTAGAAGCGATGGTACCTTCCTGAGCCTTACGACCTTCACGCTTACCAGCTGCCTGAATACCCTTAGCGCGGATGATTTCCTTAGCGCGGGCAACGTCGCCTTCAGCTTCAGTAAGAGCTTTTTTAACGTCCATCATGCCGGCGCCGGTTTCTTCACGCACCTGCTTAATCAACGCTGCAGTAATAGCTGCCATTTTGTTCTCCTCGTATTATATGTAGGGCTTAGTGGCATAAGCAAAACGCTTACACCACATAAACGCCTTACTATTAAGCTTATAGAAGATAAGCTCTAGTTTTTCACTCAGACTTTTCTGCTTCTTCACCTTCAGCAGATTCAGAAGCAGCTTCGCTTTCGTTAGTAAGTAATTCCTTTTCCCAAGCTGCCATTGGCTGAGCATCAGCACCTTCGGACTTAGAACCCTTACCAGCATGCTCAAGCAAACCTTCAGCGACAGCATCAGCCATCAAGCTAGTTAACAATTCAACGCCACGAATAGCATCGTCATTAGCTGGAATTGGATACTCAACAGACTCAGGATCAGTGTTAGTATCAACGATTGCTACAACTGGAATACCAAGCTTATGAGCTTCTTCAACAGCAAGAGCTTCCTTGTTTACGTCAACAACAAACATTGCGGAAGGAGTGCGGTTCATATTACGAATACCGCCAAGCTGCTTAGCAAGCTTATCCTTTTCGCGCTCTAAAAGAAGAAGTTCCTTCTTAGTCAAACCAGAGCCACGAACATCGCTGAAGTCCATTTCCTCAAGTTCCTTCAAGCGCTTAACACGAGTAGAAACAGTCTGGAAATTCGTCAACATACCGCCAAGCCAACGCTCGCAAACATAAGGCATATTCACGCGAGTAGCCTGATTCTGCACAGCTTCTTGAGCCTGCTTCTTAGTACCCACGAAAAGAACAGTACCATTGTGAGCAACAGTCTGCTTGATGAAGTCATAAGCCTTATCGATCATGTCGAGAGACTTGAACAAATTGATGATATGAATACCATTGCGCTGGGTGAGAATGAACTGCTTCATCTTTGGATTCCAGCGACGAGTCTGATGGCCAAAATGTAAACCAGCCTTCAGCATTTCGCTCATGGTAATTTGCGACATATCTTTACCTTTCTTGTCGGTTCTTGCCTGGCCATGTCTATTCGCATGCAACTTGTCTAAACAATCCGTCTAAATCAAGCCGACCGACACGAATGGACGCGTACATGGCGCGTATTTGCGCATCCGGTAGACAATAAAAATCGAGCAATCATATAACGCGACAGTACTCATGCTCAAATGGACACGCGAAATAGGATTATAACAGAAACTAACTACTAAACTAAATCATTAAATAACACTAAAGATTCATGTATTTCTTAATATATTCAAGAAATACATTTAAGAAACAGATTTAGAACTATTTAATATTATCTCGCAGTTCTTTCAAAGCTTTCTTTCGGACATCCTTCTCTAATCTATCTAAATAAATATGTCCATCAAGATGATCGCATTCGTGTTGCAACATACGAGCCATCAAACCTTCGCCTTCTAAAACTACAGTTTTACCTTGAAGATCAATGCCTCGAACACGAGCATATTTAGCTCTGCGAGTTTTGTACCACAATCCTGGAACAGATAAGCAACCTTCATCGTCATATTGCTCACCACTAGTTTCTTCAATAACAGGATTTAAAATATAGCCAATTCGACCATTAATGTTATAAGAAAATGCTCTCAAGCTAACACCAATTTGATTTGCAGACAAACCAGCACGACCAGGATCGTTAACAGTTTCCAGCAAATCTTCAACCAAATTATGAATTGCAGGCGTAATTTCACTGATTTCATCACATGGAGTGCGCAATACTGGATCAGGTACAACGCGAATTTTACGAATAGTCACAATTCTCCTTCATCACTATTACTGAAGACTATAAACAGAATCTCTATTATTGTATACAGCACGCAATAATTGATAGACATCTTTTTAATAAAATTATAAAAATTATAAAAAATCAAATAAAAACTTAAACAACACGAATAAAAAAAAATAAGACGTATAGAACAAATAGACTTATAGAACAAATAAACGCATAGAACATGTAAAACAAATAAAACAGCAGTGCTAATAAACAAACGCAGTGCTAATAAACAGAAAAAAAGATTTAATGCTTACTAACACTGCGCTAATAAATAATTTTTGATATGTAATTAAATTACTAAACTATCAAATTCTTAAATTATAAAACTAATGAGCATCGGAAGAAGTCTTGTTAGACGCCTCATTCGCAGCCACATCATGCTTTTCTAAAGCAGACTCATCACCGAAATGCATAAGCTGATTTGCTGCTTGATCAAAAGCTTGACGAACTCTAGGCGTTACAGCTTCTTGAGCCTGACGAACTGTTTCAGTAGTCTTATCAAGAATTTTTACAGTCGCTGGAAAAGGCTTCGTATTAGGCTTAGGAGCATACAGCTGCGTGTCAATAATATTCGCATAACGCTTCAATACTTTTGGACGAACAACTTTCATGCTTGGAGTAAGAGTACCAGCATCTTGAGTAAATTCATCTTCCAAAATTACGAATTTACGAATCGACTCAGCCCTAGAAACAGTACTATTTGCTTGATCAATATATTGTTGAACAACAGAACGTACAGCTTCATTAGTTGCAACTTTGCTCATAGGCATATTTTCTGGCATGCCCTGTGTTTTAAGCCAAGAACGAACCATATCTGGTTCAAGCTCAATAAGTGCAGAAATAAATGGCTTACCATCGCCCAAAACTACTGCATGAGACACTAAAGGACACTTAGAGATAATGCCTTCAAGCGGAGCAGGACTAATATTCTTACCGCCAGCCGTAATAATAATATCCTTCTTACGGCCAGTAATAGATAAGAATCCTTCATCGTCAATCTCACCAATATCTCCAGAATGCAGCCAACCATCTTCATCTAATACTTCAGCCGTAAGTTCAGGCTTGTTGTAATAACCCATGAAGACATTTGGGCCTTTAATCAAGACTTCATCATCGTCTGCAAGACGAATAGAAATACCAGGACCAGGACGACCTACTGAACCAACTTGATTAGCATGTTCAAAATTAACTACGCATGGAGCAGCAGTTTCAGTCATACCATAACCTTGTATGAAGGTTATACCATCGAGACCATTAAAGAAATGAGCTAAATCTGCACTTATAGGAGCACCACCGCAAGCTAACCATGAAAGATTAGGACCCAAAGCCGAACGAATAGATGATCCAACTGTATTCATATAGAACTTGTGTTCCATTTTTGCAGACAAAGAATGCGACTTGCCATTTACTTCATCACGCGACCACTGGATAAAATGCCTTACAGCTTTAGCAAAAACTCTACCTCTAATACCCGCACCTGCTTTTTGTGAAGCAGCGTTATAGACCTTCTCAAATACTCGAGGAACTCCAAGCAAATAAGAAGGCTTAAAGCTTCGCAAATCAGTCAAAAGATGCTTAGCATTAGGAACATATCCAACTACACCGTTGGAACCGATTAATACGTATTGTATATAGCGAGCAAAGCAATGAGCTAAAGGCAAGAATAGCAAAAGCCTGCTAGGCTGATAAAGCATGTCATTCAACACATCATAACCAGCGAAAACAATATGAGTGAAGTTTCTGTGCGAAAGCATTGCACCCTTAGGTTTACCGGTAGAACCAGATGTGTATACGATAGTTGACAAATCGTCAGCTTTTACATTTTCAATAGCTTTATCAAGCTCTTGAGTGTTCAAAGACCTACCAAAGTCTATAACAGCACTTAAGCCACCAGCTTTGAAATTAAAAGTCTTGAAAGAAGTATTTTTATTGTTATTCCGAATCAACTCTAAGCACTGAGCATGAGCGTCATCACCAGCGAAAGCAATAACAGGCTGTACTTCATCAATAATGTCAGTTGCTTGCAGCGCAGAATCAGTTTCATAAATTGGAACTGAAACAGCACCAATAGCTGCACAAGCAAAATCAACTACACCCCATTCGTAGCATGTAGCTGAATATATAACTACTTTCGATCCTTGTTGCACACCAAGCGCAATCAGCCCTTTAGCAGTAGCACGAACTTTGGCAAGCATTTCAACAGCAGTAACATCATGCCATTGTCTAGTGTCTTCGTCTTGCCATTGAGCAATAGTTCCTTGCGGAGAGCGTAATGCCCTATTAGCAAGAAGTGAATAAATGGTATCACCGTCTTGAGTTGGGTGAATGGCTTCTACAGAAAATTCTCGGAGCATAATTGTCATTGTACTTTAATTATTAGAGCAACACGAACGCAATTCATACAAAAAAATATTTTTTATATTGGAAATTTCTACAAATAAACATATTGCGCATTATTTTATACAGAAATTTATGAGTACTATAAAACAAGGTATGAGTAAATATACGAGTAAAAATACGACTAAGAATATAAAAATATAAGTAAAAACGTAGCTAAAGATATGACTAAAGGTATGAGCCAGCTTATATATAAAAAGCTGCGAATTATAAGAATAATTAATCCGCAGCTTATTTTTAATAACCATCTCATCACCATTTCTAAAATCAATAGTCATATAAAATAATTTCAATTATTATTTAATTTATTTTTTATTTTTTACATACTTTTATTAGCAATGAGATATATTTAATTCACTAACAAAATCAACTAAATCAGCCAATATCCGCATAAGTACAAATCCATTCACCGCGCTTATATTTCAAAGACAACGAAGTCCAATATTGTTCATAGCCAGTAGTCATTCTAACTACTCCCTCAAAATGAGTTGGCTCTACCATAATTCCATTAACTAAATGCGGATTAACTGGAAGTCTACACACTTCAAAATTCAAAATAGGATCATTAAGCTCACGAAGATGCTCTCCAACCATAACCCACATATTATGTAACTTTTTTATGCAATCACTTGAAAGCATTTTATTCATAACAGGCATAATTGGATGTCCTCGAGCTATATCGAGCGCTATACAAGCAACCCTGCAAGTGTGCATAGCCATCGAGAACATTTTTTCCTCAGAAATAGTGTCGTCATAAGCAAGGCTTATATGGTAAGGGACTTTTCTTTGAGAAACTCCTACTAAAAATACTCCATCGTACGTAGGTAGCTTATTAGGCATCTCTTTAATAGGAGGCGGTGCCGTATCATAATCAGACGCATCATCAGATGAACTATTGGTAAACATACCTTTAGAATCTAGATATTTATCCTCATCAAGCGGATCTGAATCCGCAAAACATATCTTTTTCATTTTCTTCCTCTTTTCATTAAAATACCGCATATAATATGATTTCTTTTGCGGAATAGGTACAGCATACAACGAAATTAAAAAAGAGAATAAAAAACAATTAAAAATGTGGATAAATAAATACGACAATCTTATTTTCCCAATAAAATCAACGTTTTTGACACATTGTTTTATGCACATTTTGTTAAAATAGAACTTCAATTCTAAAAAAATAACAAAAGATATGTTAATTTTTTATGCAAAATCGATTTAATCTAACATTTATATTATAAAAATTTGAAAAATTAGAAAAATTGTTGATTTATTGATTTTTAGACTATAACTTCAACTTAGAGTACGCAAACTTCTAGCATTGCAAGCTTCTGGTATCCCAAACTTGGTATCCCAAACTTATATCATCACAAACTTTGTATCACAAACCTATACAGCAATTTAATAAAATGGCGAGTTCAACTCATGTCAAACTCGCCATAATACAGCAATAACGCTTCTAAAGAAGCTATCTACTCACCTATTATCTTGATTAAATGGCTTAAAAACTACGCTGCAACGTTGGAAACTCTTAACATCAACATATCCAGTTGATGCCATTGTGCGTCGCAAAGCTCCAACGAAATTAGTAGTTCCATCAGCTTTATGACTTGGTCCGAAAAGAATATTTTCCAAAGGAGCAACAGTACCAACATTAGTACGCATGCCGCGAGGAAGCGAAGGATGACGAGCTTCAGCACCCCAATGCATTCCATGACCAGGAGCTTCAGTAGCGCGAGCCAAAGGAGTACCGAGCATTACAGCATCTGCTCCCATTGCCAAAGCCTTAATGAAGTTACCAGAATTACCCATTCCGCCATCAGCAATAATATGAACGTAACGGCCGCCGGACTCATCCAAATAATCACGACGAGCTTCAGCAACATCAGCAATAGCTGTAGCAAGTGGAGCTTGAACTCCTAAAGTATTCATTGTGGCAGAAACAGCACCGCCACCGAATCCAACTAAAACTCCAGCAGCACCTGTTCGCATAAGATGCAATGCAGACGTATAATCTGCGCATCCTCCAACAATAACTGGAACATCAAGATCATAAATAAACTTCTTCAAATCAAGAGGCTCATGATCTTTAGAAACATGCTCTGCCGAAACTGCAGTTCCACGAATAACGAATAAATCAACTCCAGCTTCAAGAACAGTAGCATAGAATTCCTGAGTGCGCTGAGGAGAAAGAGCGCCTGCAACAGTAACACCAGCGTCGCGAATAGTATGCAAACGCTTAACAATAAGCTCAGGCTTAATCGGCTCAGAGTAAATTTCCTGAATACGCTTAGTAGCAGACTCAGAAGGCAATTCAGAAATCTCTTTTAACAATGGCTCAGGATTCTCATAACGAGTCCAAAGTCCTTCCAAATCAAGAACACCTAAAGCACCCATTTGTCCCATTGCAATTGCAGTATCAGGACTCGTAACTGAATCCATAGGAGCCGCAATAATAGGCACATCAAAGCTATATGCATCAACCTGCCAAGCTGTAGAAACAGCTTGTGGATCACGCGAACGACGAGAAGGAAGAATAGCGATATCATCAAGTGAATACGCTACACGGGCTTTTTTACCCAAACCAATTTCAATTTCCTGTGACATACTTATTAGGCTAATGCTCGATGTTGACTAAACAAATTAAAATGTCGCAATAATCAATCGTAAAGCACATACTCATTTTTTATAACGTATATTTAGACAAAAATACTTACACGTATTAATTACGTAAAGCTTTAAATTAATTGTGAAAAGTATCAAATTAATTGTGGAAAGCTTCAAAAATGCTACGGGCTTTATCTGCACCAATTCCTGGAACTTTTTGCAAATCTTCTACAGATGCTGAAGAAATTGCCTTCACGCTACCAAAAACAGACAATAATCTTTTTGTATAAGACAAACCAATTCCAGGAATAGAGTCAAGAGAAGATCGTAAAACGCCTTTTCTTCTTTTATTGCGATGATACGCTATTGCAAATCTATGAGATTCATCTCTTGCACGCTGAAGTAAATATAATCCTTCAGAACTTCTTTTAAGAATAATAGGATAATCATCATCTGGAAGCCAAACTTCTTCAAGCTTCTTTGACAAACCACATACAGCAATATCTTTTATGCCACAATCCAACATCGCTTTTTTCGCTGCAATAGCCTGCTGCTTACCACCATCTACAACAATAAGATTCGGCTTATAAGCAAATCTTTTCTGCTCTTTATTGGAACTAGACGATGAACTTTCGCAATCACTATGAGTAAATCTTCTACAAATAGTTTCATATAATGCACTTAAATCATCCAGCTGCCCATTTCCAGATTCTCCATGAATAGAAAATCTCCTATATTCACTTGGACGAGCTATTGCATCTTCAAAAACTACCATTGAAGCAACTTGATACGTGCCATCAATCGTATTAGAAATATCGTAACATTCAATACGCAAAGGAGCTTCTGCTAATCCTAATGCTTGAGCTATCTCATTCATGGCATCAGTTCGCATTTCAATGCTGTTTATTCGACTAGATTTAATTCGCGTTAAAGCTTGACTTGCATTCTCATTAGCTCTTTGCATTAATGCGCGTTTATCTCCACGCTCAGCAACTCGAATGCTAACTTGCGAACCTCGAATATTAGAAAGCCAAAGCTCTAATTCCTTACGCCTATCTTCATGTATTTCCAATGGGACAATAATTTCTCGAGGAACAGGCGATATTGGAGCTAATAAATCCTCACGACCTGTTGTTTCCTGTCTTTCACGTCTTTCTCGAGTTGCTTGTGCACGAAGTATTGGATCAGTAGCGATAGTGTTATTTACTCCGTCAAAAGCATCGCGCAACTGTTTAATGTGATTAGACTCATTTAACTCTGACTTATATCCGTTATCGTATTCTGAATATACATGCGCTAATAAATCTGCTAAAAGATTACTATCATCATCTTGTTCATTCCTTTCAACGGACCAGTTTTTCTCTCCACGAATCATCCCAGCTCGCACAAAAAATGCATGAATTGAAACTTCAAAATCGTCTCCACATAAGCCAAATACATCTGCTTCAACGTAGTCATCAAAAACTACCGCATTTTTTTGCAAAACTGTATTTAATAGAGAAATATCGTCACGTAACTTTGCAGCTTTTTCAAACTCTAAATCATCACTGGCTTTTTTCATTTCATGAACAAGACTAGAAACATAAGAAGAACCTATTGTTCCTGTAAGTATTCCAACTAAATGTTCAACGTAATCACGATGATCTTTTGAAGTTATTTTTCCTATACAAGGAGCTGAACATTTGCCAATTGATGCAAGCAAGCACGGTCTTCCAGTTCTTTTAGCTTTATTAAAAATCGCTGAAGAACACGTTCGAACAGGAAAAGTTTTTAGTAGTGAATCAAGACTATGTTTTAGCGGCAATACTTTTGCATAAGGACCAAAATAGCGAGCGCTTCGCGCACCACGATTACGAGTAATCCAGACTCTTGGAAATTCCTCATTAACAGACACTGCAACATAAGGATAAGTTTTATCATCTCGAAAAACTACATTGTATTTTGGATTAAATGCTTTAATCCAAGTGTATTCAAGTGTAAGCGCTTCAAATTCTGTGGCTACAACAGTCCACTCCAAGCTTCTTGCGCTTAAAACCATTGATTGCGTACGAGGATGCAATTGATATAAAGGTTGGAAATAGTTAGCTAAACGATTCCGCAAATTTTTTGCTTTTCCAACGTAAATAACTCTTCCTTCACCATCACGCCACTTGTAAACTCCTGGTTGAGCTGGAATATCACGCGAAGCTGGTCTAAATAAGTCACGACTATCCCCCAATAAAGGCGCTCCTAAAGAATTAAAACCATCTATATTTTGAACATCACTGTGGTTATTTTGAGAGTCACTGTTGTTTTTACTTGTTTTACGCCAATGAGAAGAATCAGATTCTAAATCGTCGATATTATTCATTTCACCCCCTTTCTTAAAAAATCCTATAAACTTCTAAAGTCAAATATTAAAGATTTAACATTGGTTTTAAGAATTTACCAGTCCAACTAGAATCGCATTCACAAATATCTTCAGGAGTACCAGAAGCTACAACAGTTCCACCTGCATCCCCACCTTCTGGCCCTAAATCAATAATCCAATCCGCTGATTTCACAACGTCAAGATTGTGCTCAATAACAATAACACTATTGCCTTTATCAACAAGAGATTGAAGAACAAGCAATAATTTTCTTACATCCTCACAATGAAGACCTGTTGTTGGCTCATCTAGAATATACACAGTCTTACCTGTAGACCTGCGCTGTAATTCTGTAGCAAGCTTCACACGTTGAGACTCACCTCCAGAAAGAGTTGGAGCACTCTGCCCTAAACGTATATATCCTAAACCAACATCAACTAAAGTATTTAAATATCTAGCTATAGATGGATATGCTTTAAAGAAAACAGCAGCCTCAGAAATAGGCATATCAAGAACATCTGAAACTGTTTTGCCATTATATTTAACTTCTAAAGTTTCGCGGTTATAACGCTTTCCATGACAAACTTCACACTCAACATATACATCAGGCAAGAAGTTCATTTCAATTTTCAAAGTACCATCGCCATGACATGCCTCACAACGACCTCCTTTAACATTAAAAGAGAATCTTCCCGGACCATATCCTCGAACTTTAGCTTCAGGCGTTTGAGCAAATAAAGAACGAATTTTATCCCAGACGCCAGTGTATGTAGCAGGATTAGAGCGTGGAGTCTTGCCAATAGGATTCTGATCTACATGAACAACTTTGTCACACTTCTCAACGCCTTTTATTTCCTTATGCTTTCCAGGAACAATTCGAGCACCATTCAACTTATCAGCAAGAACTGGATAAAGTATTGAATTTATTAAAGTCGATTTTCCAGACCCAGAAACGCCAGTAATACACGTAAAAACACCTAACGGAATAGAAACATCAATATTCTTTAAATTATGTTCGCGAGCGCCAATAATTTTTAAAACACGATTTGAATCTACTTTTCTACGCTTTTCAGGAACACTAATTGATCGTCTTCCTGCAATGTAATCTCCAGTAATAGAGCGTTCAGCTTTGCATATGCACGAGGATGGTCCTGAATATACTACTTCACCGCCTCGTTCTCCAGCTTCTGGACCAATATCAACAAGCCAGTCTGCTTGACGAATAGTGTCTTCATCATGTTCAACGACTATAAGAGTATTACCAAGATTTCGTAAATGGTGCAATGTTGCTATTAAGCGTTCATTGTCTCTTTGATGCAATCCGATTGAAGGTTCGTCAAGCACATACATAACACCTACTAATCCTGATCCGATTTGTGTTGCTAAACGGATTCTCTGCGCTTCTCCTCCAGACAATGTTTTTGCTGCTCGTGAAAGAGTTAAATAATTTAATCCGACATCATTTAAGAATCCAAGTCGTGCACGTATTTCTTTAAGAACTTCTCCAGCAATAATGGCTTGAGAACCTTTTAACTCAAGTGAATTAATCCACTTCAAACTTTCACAAACAGGCATATCACACACGTCTGCAATTGAGTATTCGCCAACTTTAACCGAAAGAACTTCTGGCTTTAAACGTCTGCCTTCACAAGCTCTACATGGAACTTCACGCATATAAGATTCATAGTATTGGCGCATTTGATCAGAATCAGTTTCATCATGTTTTCTCATGAGTGTACGAACTACACCCTCGAATCCAGTGGAATATTCCCTATTACGACCCCATCTGTTTCTATATGAAACTTGAACAGTAAAATCATGCCCATAAAGAATTGCTTGTTGAACATCTTTAGGTAAATCTTGCCAAGGAGTATCCATGCTAAAGCTTAGATCTTTGGCAAGTCCTGAAAGCACATGCTGATAATACATTCCAGCAGATTTATTCATAGCCCATGGCTCAATAGCACCTTGAGAAAGAGATTTTTCCGGATTAGGAATAACTAATTCTGGATCAATTTCTAGGTTATAACCGATACCAGAGCATTCCTTGCATGCTCCATATGGAGCGTTGAACGAAAAAGTTCTTGGTTCAATTTCATCAAGCTCTAAAGGATGATTATTTGGACATGCTCTATGTTCTGAGAATGATTGTCTACGTTTTGAAGACTCTTCTGGTTCATCAACAAAATCAGCAACTACAACTCCATGAGATAGTTTTAATGCTGTTTCAATAGAGTCAGTAAGACGTACACGAATTCCATCTTTAATAACTAAACGATCAATAACAACTTCAATAGTGTGCTTTTTTTGCTTAGCTAGATTAATATCTTCGGAAAAATCGCGCATCTTACCGTCAATAATTGCTCTAGCATAACCGTCTGAACGCAAAAGTTCTATAACATCTTTAAACTCACCTTTACGTCCTTTAACTACTGGAGCTAATATTTGCAAACGCGTACGCTCAGGCATAGAAAGCAAAGTATCAGTCATTTGCTGAGGAGTTTGAGCACTAACTAATTCACCACATTCAGGACAGTATGGAGTTCCAACCCTAGCAAAAAGAAGACGTAAATAATCATAGATTTCCGTAATCGTACCAACTGTAGATCTAGGATTCCTATTCGTAGTTTTTTGATCTATAGAAACTGCTGGGCTTAAGCCTTCAATAAAATCTACATCTGGCTTATCCATGCGGCCTAAAAATTGCCTAGCATAAGCACTAAGTGATTCAACGTAACGACGTTGTCCTTCTGCGAATAAAGTATCAAAAGCCAGTGAAGATTTACCGGATCCTGAAAGACCAGTAAATACAACCATGCGATTTCTTGGAATAGACAAGCTAACGTTTTTAAGATTATGCTCGCGAGCTCCTTGAATAGTTATTTTCCATTCAGAAGGAACTTTAGATAAATCAGATATAAGAGAACCTTGCGATAAGCATAACGGAGCATCATCCAATAATGCTTGTAACGCATCTGACTGCTGTAGCTTTGACATAGCCGCCTCCGAAATACTTATATGCAACTCAATACGCATATGCAACGTTCAATACTTGTATGCAACATTCAATTAACGATTTTAATTCACAATAAATCATACAAGTCCAATAAGTATAGAACACTTGTTCGAAAAAGTAAAGTTATACGATTCGCGTGTGATTAAATACTCATTAAACACATCTAAACAACATATTCCAGCAACACATCCCACATAACATCCACAATCGCGTCACACATAACATCACACTTAAGTCCCCACTTAACATCACACTTAATCCCCCACATAACATCACACATAAAATCCAAACATAGCATTTTAAAAGCGATTATTAAGAATTCGTTACCACCACACGATATAATGGCTCGTTTGGCTGAGATTTTACTTAGTTAAGTATGAGTAAGACTTATTTTTCAGGAAACGGACACATAATATGCCTATTGACGCACAAGCATTAACCATACAAATTGGTGCGCGTACGCTATTAAATTCTTCTGATTTTCACGTTACTAAAGGCGACAAAATTGGTTTAGTCGGACGAAACGGAGCCGGAAAAACCACATTAACAAGAGTGATAACAGGCGACATGCTACCTGCAGGAGGATCCGTCCGAGTAAGCGGAAAATTAGGTTACTTACCACAAGATACTCATGCAGCAGATCCAGAACAAAGCGTTATCGACCGCATTATGAGCGCTAGAGACATAGCATCCATCGTTTCTAGAATTCGCAAAGCAGAAAAAGAAATGACGGATCCAGATCCAGATATTATGTCAAAAGCTATGAATCGCTATGACAAAGCCATGCAAGACTATGAAAAAGCAGGTGGATACGCTGTACAATCTGAAGCAATTTCAATGGCAACAAGCCTAGGACTCCCACAAGAAGTCATGCAACAAGCTCTAGGCACTCTTTCAGGCGGCCAACGTAGGCGCATTGAGTTAGCTAGAATACTTTTTTCTGACGCAGATACGCTAATTCTTGACGAACCTACTAACCACCTTGACGCAGACTCAATAATATGGCTTCGCAATTATCTTAAACGATTTGAAGGCGGATTCCTCGTAATTTCCCACTCAACAGAATTACTTGACGAAGTTGTTAATAAAGTATGGCATTTAGATGCGCAAACAGCACAAATTGACATGTATTCAATGGGCTGGAAAGCATATTTGCACCAAAGAGTTGTTGACGAAGAACGCAGGCGCAGGGAACGTGAAGTAGCTGAAAAGAAAGCCGAACGCCTTATGAAACAAGGAATTCGCTTACACGCTAAAGCCACTAAAGCTGTAGCAGCTCAAAACATGATGCGCAGAGCAGAACGACTTCTTAGCGAAACAAGCGAAGCTCAAAAACAAGAAAAAGTGGCGGACATCCGTTTCCCAGAGCCAGCTCCATGTGGAAAAACGCCTATTATGGCAACGGAAATTTCTAAAGCATACGGATCTAATATTGTTTTCGCTGGAATTAACCTTGCTATAGATAAAGGATCTCGAGTAGTAATACTCGGTTACAACGGTGCCGGTAAAACAACTACACTGCGCATTCTAGCAGGCGAAGAAACAGCAGATACTGGTGAAGTAAAGTATGGCCACGGATGCAAAATCGGCTATTTTGCACAGGAACACGATACTCTAGATTTAGACGCAACAGTTTTAGAAAATCTTCAACACGTTGCACCAAACTTGAATGACACTCAAGCTCGTTCTATGCTTGGCAGTTTCTTGTTCTCAGGAGATGACGCAATGAAACCAGCTCGAGTGCTTTCCGGAGGCGAAAAAACGCGCCTTGCACTCGCAACTTTAGTTACTTCACAAGCTAACGTACTTTTACTCGATGAGCCTACTAATAACTTGGATCCAGCTTCTAGGAATGAAATTCTTAAAGCTATATCAAAATATGAAGGCGCTATTGTGCTTGTAACACACGATGAAGGAGCTGTTGAAGCATTACATCCTGAAAGAGTTCTTCTTATGCCTGATGGCGATGAAGATTTATGGAACGATGAATATCTAGATCTTGTCGCAGAGGAATAAAATTAAATAACAATAAATAAATAATTAAATAATAAAAAAAAATAAACGCATAAGACTTAAACTAAATAATTAACGAACAAAACTAAGCTTATTAATAATAAGCTACGCAAATCAGTTAGGATAGATACGTTATGGCAATTTCAGTATCTCAGACTCTGATAGAAGCACAACGTAGAAAATACTTTCGCAACAAACACATATTGCGAAAACTACGCATGCCAATAATCGTATTATTACTAATAGTTTTGTTTGAGTGCACTTTAGGCAATATCCCATTTTGGAACAGCGTCGCAGGTAGTACGGATAGTTTTTCTGCACACAACAATATTGGAGCAGGACTTCAGCGTTTACATTCTGGAGGACTTAAAATCCTATACCCTTCAGAAGCGTATATTGAAGTGATTTCAGACGGGTCATCTCCTTATATTCGTTTACAGCCAGCATCTAAGCCACCTAAAAAATTGGGAAATGTGCCAATTATTAAAGATATTCACGTACGAATTGACGTAAATAGCCATGCTGGAAAATACATTAGTGCAAATCCTCGTGCAACAAACGGCGCCATAATACCAATACCAGAAGAAGGCGTTGGAAAACCAGGCATTTTAAGAATCTGGATACAACATCCAGCTGATTCAATAATAGATTTGGAAGACGCTAGAGCAAACGTAAGAGTACCTTTTAGCTTTTCATGGGGACGCATAGGAATACTAATTCTTATATCGTTAATAATCGCAGCATGGAATCCGTGGTCTAAATTATGGAAAATAAAACTTAACACATCTAATATTTACCATCAAATATTTTTCATAATCATTATTTTGCCATTTATATTAAACGCTGTGAAATCTATTGTTGAAAGCTTCATGTACTCAGCACCATTGCATTTCGACGTAGAAGGAAATTATACATACGATTTCGACCAATACAATAACACAGCTAAAGCTTTCCTAAACGGTCATGCTTACTTGGATTTACCAGTACCGCATGAGCTTACACAATTAGCAAATCCATATGATCCTTCTGCAAGAGACAAACTTTTAGCAAGAGGCGTTAGTAATATTTACTGGGATCACTCTTATTATCAAGGACATTGGTACTCTTATTTTGGCGTTGTTCCAACAATATTATTCTTCTTACCTTTCCAAGCAATAAGCTCAATATTCACTCATAACGCTATTAGTTTACCTACATCTTCAGTTACTTTCTTATGCATTATAGGATTCCTCATATCAGGATCCTTACTTGTAATTAGCTTAGTTCGAAGAGTTCAAGCACAAGCTTCATTAGGAACCGCATCTTGTTGCGTTGCGATGTTCCTGGTTTCTTCTAATATTTCATACTTATGGTTTAGACCATCATTCTATTCAGTACCTATAGCAGCTTCCATGATGTTCACAACTATAGGATTACTATGCTGGATTCATGCAAGAAAATCAGATTCGACTTTCAGTAAAACATACTTCATTTTAGGCACATTCTTTATAGCTATTAATCTGGGTTGTAGACCAACATTCGCAATAGCTTTCATTTTTATTTTCCCTATTTTCGGAAAGAAAATTTTAGACATTTTAAGAAATATTCTAGCCGACTATAAAAATTCGTCTTCCTGGAAAGAATTATCTAAATTTATTGCAATAACTTTTATACCAATAGCAATCATCGCAATACCACTAGGCTTTTATAACAGTATTCGCTTCGGCTCACCTTTTAAATTTGGGAACGAATATCAAATAACAGTAACAGACATGACTAAAATGCGAATACCGGCAGATAATATACTCCCATCTATAATTAGCTATTTAGCATTGCCTTTACGCATCATACCTGATTTCCCTTGGATTGGAATTCAACCAATCTCATTTAATAAGTGGCAGTATAGCGAACCAATGATCGGCGGAATTTTTAGTATTTGCCCTCTAGTTTTATTAGGCATAATCTCAGCTATTGCTTTTTACAAACATACTAAAAATAAATACGTAGCTAATATTGCGATTACTTCAATTGCATCAGCTTTTATATTAGTGATATTCGATAGTTTGAAAGCTGGAATAGGCTGGAGATATATGGCAGATTTCAGCTGGCTTTTTGCAATAGGAGCAACAGTAGGAATAACACTATTCCTAGAAAAAATCGCTGTACTTAACAATGACGATACGTTGATAAATAAAGTATCAGCATATTCTATACGAGCTATTTTTATATCTCTACTACTGTTCTCAATCGCAATAATATTCTTGAGCTGGTTCACTGTAGGAAGAGAAGATTCACTAGTAAAATACAATCCAGATTTATGGTATAACGTAAGAGCTTGGCTAACTCTCCTATAAGATCACTCTCCTATAAGATCACTCTCCTATAAGATCACTCACCTATAATTTCACTAAGCAATACATCAACGGTTTTTAATAAACGCTCGATATTACTATTAAATTGTTCAGGCTCCGGCAATAACGATAATGCAAGATAACCATTATTAGGCATATCAAAGTAATATCCAGGCTGGGAAACCAAGCAATAATCTTTAATTAAACGCAACGCAAGAACATCATCATCAATACATGAAGGCACACGAAGTAAAATATTCCATCCGCCTTCTGCTCTTAAAGCACTAACAGTGCAATTAGGCCATTTAGATAACACTGACCGTAATGTTTTAAGATTTTCACGTACGCGAGCGCGAACTTTATTAGTTTGATTAGATGCGCAAGATAATAATTCCGGAATATGTTCTGAAACAGTTGCACCGATAGGCAAAAAATCATCAGCTATAACATCTAAGCGTTTTTTAGCTTCATTAACATCTTCAGTTGGTCCTGAAACTTCAATCCAACCAACTTTTGCATGAGGAGCTGCCAACATTTTAGAAAATCCATCTAAAGCAAAAACAAGTGTCGAGGATTCTCCAGCTAAACGAGCGTTATTGTCAAAAGGTTCTAAAGAATAATCATAAAAAACTTCATCTGCAATAATAGCTATACCATGACGGTTACAAAGTTCCAACAACGTTTCTCGCTCTTGTGGCTTCACATACGAACCAGTTGGATTATTTGGGTTAATAAGCACTAATGCTTTAATATTGTGCGAATCATTTTCGATTAAGTAGCGGAGATTAGATAAATCAATAGTCCACGATCCGTCATAGCGCAAAAAATAAGGTATCGAAACCACATTATTAAGTCTGGCTATTGATTCAATTAAAGGATACCCAGGAGTAGGCGCAAGAACAGCATCTCCAGCATCGCATAAAAGCATCATAAGCCAGGCATATGCTTGAGAAGTGGAAGACAAAACATAAATATTTTCAGGATTAACAGCTTGAACGTTATATTTACTTTTGCCATTTGCGCACGAATCACTTACAGAATCGCTTACGGAATCAGTAGCACACGCATCACTAATTCGATTATCTCTTTTATTAATAAAATCCGATAATAGCTTTCTAACTTCTAAAGGACCTCTAGGATCTGCATTGTATGTGCTAGATAAACACTCTGGAGCAAGATTATGAGATGTTGGATTAGAATCATTAAGCTTCGTTAATTTTATATGTTCAGATAAAGCACGTCGCTGAGCTACGATAATAGGATTCGGCTCACTTACATCAACTCTAGAAGAAAATCGCACACAACTACACTACAGTGAATCAAAGATATATGATAAAACGATACGCAAAACGATACATGTAAGACAACATGTAAAACTAATAAATTAATAAACTAATAAACTAATAAAAAATGCTAGGCACAATCAAACAATTTAAAATCGCGACTGCGCCTAGCTAAATGTCAGAGTATAAAAGCAATTAGCACATAAATTTAAATAATAAACTAATATTATCTAATTTAAATTAATTACTTCTCACGCTGTTGCATAGCATAGAAAGCTGCACCAATAATGCCAGCCTCATTATGCAAAGAAGCAACAACAATAGGAGTCTTAATATCAATATGTGGCAAGAACTTTTCACTCACGCGGCTCACGCCACCGCCAACAACGAACAAATCTGGATTAAAATACTTTTCCATCAATCCGTAGTACTTAGTTAAACGCTTAGCCCACTTCTTATAACCCATATCAAGCTTTTCACGCACTGATGATGCAGCATACTTCTCAGCATCACCCTTACCCTTTTCAAGCTGAATATGGCCGAGCTCTGTGTTAGGAATAAGAACACCGTTATAAATCAACGCAGTACCAATACCAGTACCTAATGTCGTTGCAATAACCAATCCATCCTTATCTTTTGCTGCTCCAAAATGCTGTTCAGCCAAACCTGCAGCATCAGCATCATTAACAACGGTAACAGGACGGCCGCATGCTTCACTAAACACTTCTGTGACATCAACACCAATCCACGACTGGTCAAGATTTGCCATATAATCAAGCTTCTTGCCTGGCTTTATTGGTGCTGGGAAAGCAATACCAACAGGAACATCAGGAGTGACTTCGAAATGTTCAAGTTGTTGACGAACAATATCAGCGACTGCCTGAGGAGTAGAAACTGCAGGAGTTAGAATCTTATAACGCGGTTCAGCGAACTCGCCTTTTTCAAGATTAACTGGTGCAGCCTTAATACCTGAACCACCGATATCTACGCCAAAAGCTTGTGCAGTGTTAATCATCGCTAACACCTCTCCTCTGAATGTGTTGACAATGGAATTTCAAGTTCATTCTACATTATCTTATAAACGACACGCGTAGCCACGAACTTAATTATTGCCAACGGTTCCAATACTATTTTTTCTAAGTATAATAACCAAGAATTATACAAATTTGCAAATTTATGAAACACGTTTGTTTTTTATTCTAAAGAAGGCATAGGCTTCCAATGTGAATCATGCAAAATCCTTCTAGAAGCAAACCATCCTTTAATTAATTTTCCAACGCCAGAAGATATGTTATCGCGATCAACTGCTAACAAACGAATAAATTCCTTCGCAGCAGTAGCAGCAGTTCCCAAAGCAAACATAACCGGATGATAATCTCCATGAACCATGAAATAACGCGCCATAAAACCGCGATTGCGCATAATATGATAACGATTCATATCAGAAGTAGAATTTAACTGTCGCACTCCAGCAATATCCCAATTAGGAATATCACGAGTACGTCTTAAAACAATGTCAGGAATAACAATAGGATTTGTCACTTTACTAGCAAGATACCCATAAGTAGTATCATCCCAATAAATAAAATATCGAGGATCAGGAAAACCTATTTTCTTAACAACATCTCTTCTAAACAATCCACCTTCAAAACACAAAGTGTTCATAACACGGTATCCAGAACGTCCAAAAGCCGCAGGAGCGAAAGGATTTGGTATGCCCATAGGCACCAAGAAGTCGTATTGCCAGTAGAATTTCCCACCATCGTAATCTAATCGGCTTCCTTGAATTACAGAATGCTTTTTAGTCCATGGAGCTAAACGAGAAATAGATTCTGGAACTGTTTCAACATCATCATCCATAACCCAGAACCACTTAGCACCAATCTCATAAGCCTTTTTAACGCCAGCACTGAATCCACCAGCACCACCTAAATTATCCTCTTGAGGCTCATAAAGCACATGTTCACAATTGCCTTCGTCATCGCTATACGTATTACCCCATTTTTTAGTAAGATTCTCATTTAACGAATCAACCATTTCACGAGTTTTCTCGCTTTTTTCATTATCAACTACGATAATTCTCCATGGGCATTCATTTAAATTCTCAAACGACTTAAACAAACGAGCCAACAACTCTTGACGCTTATACGTAACTACAACAACAGCTAAACGCTCAATACTTTGCTTCGAATACTCACTATCTGTAGATTCAATATTGTTATTTACTTTAGTTAAACTTTTATCTACACCAGTAGTTTCTTTAGCTTTTTTAGCTTCTTTGGCCTCTTTGATTACTTTAGTTTCTTCGATTGCCTTAGTTTCCTTAACGTCTTCAGATTCTTTAGCACCAGTAGTCTTCTTAGTACCATTGGTTTTTTTAACGCTTACAGATTTTCTAGTTCTCGTACTGCTAACATTGCTCATACTGTTATTCTCGCACCTACCCTCGCCACATTTAAATTACAAAAATATAAAATGGATTACTTTATTTAGTTCAATATTTAGTTCAATATTTAATTTCATATTTAGTTTCATATTTAGTCTTATAAACACATAATGTTCACGGCATGATATACAAAAGGAATGTATAAAAGAATATTTGTTTCAGGGAAGGTGAAAATCCTTACTGGCGGTAGCAAGATAATCTTGAAGCCCGCGAGCGGAGTAAAATCTGCAGATTCGGTCAAATTCCGAAGCCAACGGTCAAAGTCCGGATGGAAGAAACGGAGGCCCACCATGGGTACTTTAAGTAATTCTCTGCACAGCACAGATGCTAATTCTTCAAACTATTGGTCAACAAAAAGAATCGCGCAATACGCATTGTTCGTAGCTTTATCTATGGCAGTTAGCTTCATAGAATTCCCTATTACTCCAGTTAGCTATCTTAAATACGATCCTTCAGGAATTGTATGCCTCGTAGCAGGATTCGCATACGGACCTGCAGCTGCAGCAATAGTAAGCATACTTGGATTTGCACCACACTTATTCACAAATCCATTAGGAACAATAATGGCAGTGCTGGTCTCCTTAGGATTCTCCGTTACTGCAGCATTTATCTACAAAAAAATGCGCACAAAAAAGGGAGCTGCACTAAGTCTTATCTTAGGATCTGTAGTTGCTATTATTATCGCAATCGTTGGAAATCTTATTATCACTCCACTTTACGCTCCTCACATGCATTTTGCTGATGTTGCAGCACTTATTCTTCCAGTTTTATTGCCGTTTAATATTATTAAACTTGCTTTGCACGTAGTAATAACAATTATTATTTATAAGCCAATTTCTAAATTACTTCATAAAGTTAATTAACTATCGCAGACAAACATGCGTAACACAAATACGAACTGTAGTACGACTGGCATTACGAGCTGTAATACAAACGGAAATACGAATTGCATTACAGCTTGTAATACAACCGGCATTAGCAGAATCGCAAGTCGCAGTAATACAAACGCAAGTCAAGAAATCAAAGCTGGCATTACTACTCCAGTAATACTGCGAGATATTTGCTTTAGCTACGATAATGGCAATACTTGGATTCTTAATAATGTGAATCTAACTATTAATTCCGGCGAGCGCGTGGCAATTGTTGGAGCTAACGGTTCTGGAAAATCAACATTGTCGAAAATTATTTCCGGCCTTACAGCACCTGATAGTGGTTACGTACAGCTATGCGGAGAAAAAGTTTTTGATAATACTACTGCTCACTCTTTAGCATACAAAGAAGCAAGAAAGCATATCGGCACGCTATTTCAAAGTCCGGAAGATCAAATTATTACTACTGTTGTTGAAGATGATATTGCTTTTGGGCTAGAAAACTTGCAAATTCCGCGCGAAAAAATGCAAAATCGTATTAGCAAAGCTTTACAAGCTATTCACATGGAAAATAAACGTTATGCAAACCCTAGTTCTATGAGCGGTGGCCAACAACAAAAAATTGCTCTGGCATCCTCTATTGCCATGAATTCTCAATTACTTGTTCTTGATGAGCCAACTTCTATGCTTGATACATATTCGCGTAAAAGCGTTGATGATCTACTAAATAATTTGCACAAAAATGGCACTAGCATCGTTCAAATTACACATAGTCTTGAAGAATGCAAAAATGCAAATCGCATACTTTTATTAGAAAATAGCAAACTGAAAGAAATTAGTTTTGAAGATTTAGAAACTCATTTTTTGAATATTAATTCAGCGAATAATAATTTCATCAAAATTAGCGAGCGCAAAAATTCAACTGAGAATAGCAATTGCGTAAATAAATCTGACGATGCTATAAAAATTTCTAATCTAACTGTTAAATATGATAAAACTTCGCCAGCTGTTATTGACGATTATTCACTCACTGTTAAAAGTGGCGAAATCGTTGCAATGATAAGCAAAAATGGAAGTGGGAAATCAACTCTTGCTAAAACTATTTGCGGATTGTTAAAAGCCGATTCCGGAACCATAACAGTTGATGGCATACCAGTAACCGGAAAAACTTCTCGCGATGATCGACGTAAATTACGCAGCACTATTGGTTACGTTATGCAACTTCCAGAGCAACAGCTTTTTGCCGATACAGTACGGAATGATGTTGCTTATGGCCCACAAAATTTTGGATTAAAAAGCGATGCTCTTAAAAGACGTGTGGATGAAACTCTGCGTTTACTGCATATTGAGGATTTGGCTGAAAAATCACCTTTTGCTCTTTCTGGAGGCCAGCAACGACTTGTTGCAATAGCAGGAGTACTCGCATGCAAACCACGCGTGCTTGTATTGGATGAACCAACTGCAGGATTGGATTTTGAAGCAGCATCGCGCATTCTAGAAATTCTCTACACTTTGCACAATCAAGGCGTAACAATAGTGCTTATTACGCATAATATTCAGGAAGCGAAAGCTTTAGGAGCACGAATTGTAAGTATTGAGCAAAGCGAAAATAAAAATAATCAAGTAGATAAAAGTAAAGTATATAAAAATCAAAAAGACAAGCGCGAAAATACAAGCAATATCAAGCCAGTAGAACAGCCAGAAAAATCACTACTTGCATCTTTTGATCCAAGAGTAACTTTATTTTCATGCTTTATCATTATGCTAAGCGCTTTTAGTATTACTAACTATACGCAATTAACAATCCTAGCAATAGCAACAATTTTACTCACTTTTATAGCAAGAATATCACTTATAAAACTGTTATCTTCACTTCATATGATTATCGCAGTATTTATTTTCTCAGGCTTACTTAATATTCTTTCAGTTCGAACTGGTACAGTACTCGCAAACATTGCAACCATTCCAATAACTAGTGACGGAATTAATTATTCAATACTTTTTGCAACACGATTTTCACTCGTTATTATTATTGGCGCTATTGTAGTGCTCACTATGAGTCAGACAGTACTTACTGAATCTTGCGCACGTCTACTCTCGCCGCTTAAACATATATGCATACCAACTCAGGAAATATCTCTTATTATGAGCTTGGCAATGCGATTTTTACCAACGCTTGCATCTGAAGGTCACGCTGTTGCACTAGCACAAATCGCACGCGGAAGCAGTATTCACGACGGATCATTTAAGCAAAGAATACATGCCATAACGGCTATAATAGTGCCAGGATTTGCTAGCGTAATTCGCCATGCAGATACGCTTGCGCTCGCATTAGACTCACGATGCTACACACCTGGAGCTAAAAGAACTCACTTACATACTTGGAGAGTACGCATAAAAGATATATCGTTATTGGTAACTTCTCTAATCATTGTGAGCGCGATTATTGCTTGCAAAATATTGTATTTATACTAAACTTTCCGAACATTTCACATTTTTCAGCAAACGCAATACATAAGTTTCTACTAAAATATGCATACACTTACAAAATTTTCCCATCTAATGTTGCTGCAAATCGAAGGAGCTTAAAGTTGCATAGTGCGCGTTAAGATTCTTTCTGATGGTGCTGAGTTGTCGGAGTTTCTCTCATCGCAAGATTTTTACATTGCTCTAAGAGAAACTCCGACAGCTCTTGGCATGTTTAGTCTTTTAATCTTCGGTTAATCACCGAGATTTTTCAATTTTTCTTGCTCTCTCGGCGAGTCACCATCTAGCGACGCTGAGGCTCGCCTCTTTCGCTGCGAAAAATCTTAAATCTCTGCCTAACTGGTAGAAAAGCATATTTTGTAAATGAATCTATGCAGCAATTCGCAATATACTGTATAATCCGTTAAGCACTTAGTACTAAGTATGAATACTTTTGAGATTACCAATACTTTTACTTTTATTGAAAGGACTACTTATGGCATTGACAAAGAAGCAGATTAAGCAGCTTCGCGCGCTCGCTAATACGCTTAGCCCACTTTTATACGTTGGCAAGAACGATATTACTGATGCAGCAGTTAAGCAGGCAGACGAGACCATGCAGCATCATGAACTCATGAAGTGCGCTGTGCAAGATGGTTCCGGATTAAGCGCTAAAGAAGCTGCTGATGCACTTGCTGAAAAGCTCGGAGCCGAAGTCGTGCAAGTAATCGGAAATCGTTTTGTACTTTTCCGCGTCTCCACATTAGACAACGTTGAGCATATTGTGCTCGTGCGCGAATAAAACTCTCTCTTAATATTTTATATTTTTGCGATACTTCGTAAATAAAAATGCTCCATGATTCTAAGGCTTATTCATAATCAATTTGATAGCCAAGCGAATCGTGGAGAATTTTTGTATTTAACACCATTAAGCTCTAAATCTTGGGGTTATAGGCCAAAAAGTGCGTAAAGCTAAGCTGATGAATATTCTTGAAAATAGGAGTAATCAGCTTAGCTTTTTAATAACTACTGGTAGTATTCACGACTCTTATGGAACTCATTCCAATCAACACCAGTACCATATTTTGCTGGTATGCCAAATACTTCAGATAAACCCTGCTCAGAACGCTCCCAAGCTTGCTGATAAAGTTGTTCTATACGTTCACTAGTAAAAGAATGAGCAATTATCCAAGACTTATCTTGTGGCTCATTTGTGTTTAAATAACACCACCAGCATACAGCATGTATACGTTTTAACAAGCTTAATCCACGATGACTACGTAGCATATCACGAATTCTACTATTCATTGATTCAATAGCATTATTAGTTGGTGGAATAGGATGAGCGCAAACGATATTAGACAGTTAGAAAACTTGGATAAGATTCCCGCCTGTGAGGGTGGTGACTTGTATTTGATTAACGGTAACATGCTCCCACTTAACCGTGCGGGAGCGTTCACTGTAATTGGTAGAAATAAGTTAGGTGATTAAGATGAATTTGTGTCTTGATAATATTAATATAACATGTTATATTAATATTATTTTATTATAACTGTTTAGACAGTGAATGAATCATTTAGGCAACGAAGACATAACGAATTATCTTAACGTTAAGCGAAAAATAGAATCTAATCTCTATGGATACTTAACTAAGATAATATCCTACACTATGAGAGTATACAGCGAATTAAGAATATAGAATTCTAGGAGGCGTAATACTATGTCTAAGAAAAAAATGTATATTTCGCTAGGAACTTTACTTTTATTGGTTCTATTTGTATCTTCTGGAATTTTTATTATTGGAAATAATCAAGCATCAAAGAATAGTGGGAATATAGCTCATAAATTGATGCCTGTAAATGTGGCTTATGCTGAAAAGTTAGATGATATAAAGGGAGCCATGAATAAGTTGAGGGTGGAAATAGAAACTGAGACGAAGACTAATCCACAAGTGGCTATGCAGGCACATCCAGGAAAGTTTATTAGGAATTCTAAAAACTATCAAAGAATATTGAAACTGGGACTGAAGGCAATTAAACCTCTTTACGATGCTATTTATGATAGTAGAGATGCTGGATGCTATGAATATATTCTAGCTATGGCTATTGAAGACATAACTGGTGAAAAGTTTGTTTACAATTCTGACTATGGTTGGAAAAATTCGTTAGAGTTTAGGATGGCTTATGACGAAAAAGTAAACAATACAAGGTTTAATGTTGAAAGAATCAGTAATAATGAAACTTTGAATGATCATGACCGAACTCAGAAATTTAAGGAATTAGGGATTTTTGCAGTTTCTGATTTAATTAAAGAGTATAGGAAAAGTGATTCCAAAGTTTCTAAACCATCGATATTAGAAGCTGTTAAGGGAATTACTAGTAAGTATAAAGAACTTGCAATAACGGAAAGAACTCCAACTGAGAGTATTCTAGATGAAACACAATTATTTGATTCTCTAGTTTCCTTAAATGGAAAAGCGTACAAGTAAGGTGAATTATCTAACTGTAAAGCTAGTTCGTTAGGAATTATTTGAGTGTTATGCGAACATGAAGCGACCAAGAAAATCTTGGTCGCTTCTTTATATAAGAAAGGAGGAAAAAGGTAATGAGGAAGTTGGCAGTTTGTGATACTTACTATGAGCCTTTTACTGTTTTTAAACACATGCGCCATTTAACAGCACTCAATCTAAGTTAAATCGCAAACAATTTAGGGAATGCGTTATGCATGCATGCTTATCACTACATGCAATTAGAATCGTGTTTAAGTGTTTTCACTTAAGAGAGACTAATAAATTATAGAAACTCAGCAATAATGCTTATTTATTCATAGTTATATTGCGCGCAAGAGAGAGGTTTCTGATCATGAAATCTAAAATTATAGGCTTCATATTGGCAATCGTATTTTTAGCAGTACTAGTATTTTCATGCTATTCCATTTCACACAATGGTTCATTTAGCGGTTTACGAAAACTGTTTAATATTGAGCCAGATCTTAATGCAATTAGTCAGAAATGTAATATGCCTATAACGCATAGTTATGCTCTTAATGGAGCTGAAGCAATCGTTAAAGTTGGATCAAATGACGACTTCCGCAATGCCGCAGACTGTGTAGTAGACGAATTCCCTTCTTCTGAGAAAAACAAAAGAAAGATAGATAAAATTGTCGATGAAGGATATAATCCGCTTTCTATCAGCGGCGGCGAAAGAATCATGATTGCAGGTAAAACCACATGCGTGTTAATATTCCCATCAATGTATGGAAACGTTATGGTTGTTGGAGACGTTGATGATCTTTACCACACTGACTTCCGTTCGCTTACAACTGGCCTAATGAGGGATATCTCATCGGGAGCAAATAATCAATAAAACTATCCGTTCGAAAATCAAAACGTAATTTTATCGTCGATATAAAATATAGGGCTATAGTCCCAAAATATAAATAATGCTCCATGATTCTAAGGCTTATTCATAGCAATTTGATAGCCAAGCGAATCGTGGAGCATATTTATTGTATAAACCATTCGGAGTATTTATTTAACTGTTATCTTCAGAATTATGAAGAATGTTGCGGATTTGAGATAAGCGTTGAGTAAGCTCATGCTCGTAGCCGCGATTGGATGGCTGATAGTATTCGCGACCAACCAGCTCATCTGGCATATATTGTTGCGATGCCACAGCACCCGGATAATCGTGAGCATACTTGTAACCGTCGTGATTACCCCAACTTTTCATCAAAGCAGTCGGAGCGTTTCGCAAATGAAGAGGCACTTGACCGATATTTCCAGCATCAACGTCTTGCAAAGCCTTATTAATAGCGTTATAGCTTGCGTTTGATTTAGGAGCAGTTGCTACAGCAATCACAGCTTCAGAAAGAATAATGCGCGCTTCTGGCATGCCAATTAGAGCAACTGCTTGAGCTGCAGCAACAGTTACTTGTAAAATTTGCGGCGCTGCCATACCAACTTCTTCCGCAGCAGCAATCATAATTCGCCTGGCAATAAAACGCGGGTCTTCCCCAGCTCTAAGCATTCGCGCTAAATAATGCAAAGAAGCGTCAACAT
Organism: Gardnerella sp. KA00255; assembly: GCF_049244095.1. NCBI lineage: Bacteria > Bacillati > Actinomycetota > Actinomycetes > Bifidobacteriales > Bifidobacteriaceae > Gardnerella > Gardnerella sp. KA00255. The sequence continues at coordinate 101,416 of NZ_CP058374.1, read as the reverse complement.
CACTTCCGCGCATCGACTTAATAAAAGCAGAAATCACATCGTAATGATCATCGCCGTCTTTGTCGTAGCGAACTGTAGTAGTATCCATTACGTTAGAAACGATATCAGCAGTAATTACAGGCTTCTTTTTGCCATGTTGCAACGCAACATCTCCTGTTACTGCTCCTGCAGCAGCCTCTAAAATGGTGAGAGTTTTGCGGGCGTCTCCCCCGCTTAAACGAATAATTGAATCAATAGCATCATCGTCGATTTTAAGCTGATCATTAAGACCGTTTTCGCTAGTTAGCGCACGTTCTATAAGCGTATGCAAATCTTCAACACTAAGAGACTCAAGTTTAACAACTACTGATCTGCTAAGTAGCGGCTTAATGATTGAAAAACTTGGATTTTCTGTAGTAGCTCCAATAAAAGTTACGTCGCGATTTTCAACGCTTGGAAGCAAAGCATCCTGCTGAGATTTAGAAAAACGGTGAACTTCGTCAATAAACAGAACCGTTTCTTGACCTTTACTAACTAAACGCTCATGCGCTCGGTCTAGCACAGCTCGAACGTCTTTAACTCCGGATGTTACAGCAGAAAGCTCTTCAAACACTCGACCAGACTGTCTAGCCACAATATAAGCAAGCGTAGTTTTACCAACTCCTGGAGGGCCAAACAACACAACAGAACTTGGAGCAGTAAGAGAACCTTTAGATTGCGGATTCGCAAGCCTGCGTAAAGGCGAACCTTCTTTTAGCGCATGCGACTGTCCCAACACGTCTTCAATACTGCTTGGGCGCATACGCACTGCCAACGGACGCGTCACATCGCTAGGCGCACTACTTGCGGAAAATAAATCTTGCTCCATAAATACCAGCTTACACTACATATAGAACAAACGTTCGATTGCATTCTGAATTCCATGTTTTGCCTTCTGTGCCTGTTAGCACATTTTTAAAAATCACACACGCGAAACTTGATAATCAAAGAACACAACTTCGCCTTCGTCTTGCGTTGTATCCAAATCAACAACGCCAGTAATAGCCCAATTATGATCTCCGTCCGAATCGTCGATAATCTGCCGAACTTTCCACGAATGCTCACTCTTCTCAAGAGAATCATCCAAAATAAACAGATCGCCACTTCTAGCCTTGGCATCTATTCCAACATACTCGTGCTCATCGTAATAGTCGTCAAGCACATCATTCCACTCGTGAACGCCGTAGCCCCAAGCTTTGTCAAGCTCTCCCAAAGCATCCGCATCTTCCAAATCCATAAGTTGCACGCGTCTAAACATTGCGTTTCGAATCAACACAATAAGTCCACGACGATCCTCAACTACAGACTCAGAAGTTCCAGGAGCAGCCATAGTTACAGCGCTAGCTTCAGCGTCCGACCCTCCTGCACTTTCCCACTCGTCAACAAGACTTGAATCAATAGAGCGCACAACAAGACGAAGCCACGAAATAATATCACGCAATTCTTCGTTAAGCATATCTTCTGGCACAGTGCGAGCAAGCGAACGATAAGCGTCCGAAAGGTAACGAAGAAGCGTTCCCTCACTTCTAGCAATGCCATAACGAGAAATGTATCCAGTAAAATCGGAGGCGGTTTCAACCATGTCTCGAAGCACAGATTTAGGCTTTAGCCAGTAGTCGTTTGCCCACGGAACATCTTTGCGATATTGCGCAAAAGCAGGAGTTAGCAAATCTTCCAAAGGCTTAGGATAGCTAACTTCAGCTAAGCGTTCCATGCGCTCTTCGTAATCAATGCCATCATCCTTCATGCCAGCCATTGCAGCATCGCGAGCCTTACGCTCTTGCGCACGAAGAACAGGCTTAGGGTCATCCAAAGTTGCTTCAACCATAGAAATTACGTCAAGCGCATAGCTTGGAGATTCTGGGTCTAGAAGTTCCAAAGCTGCGAGCAAGAACGGAGAAAGCGGCTGATCTAGCGCAAAACCTTCAGGCATAGCAACATCAAGATCATAATCACAAGAACCGTCAGCGCGCTCTCTGCATTCAATCACTTGAGTATCGAGCAAAGTTTGGAAAATATCGTCGCAACGCTCAAGCAATTTTTCTTTATCTTGCGGCTTTTGTGCGCTATCTTCAATAAGCTTTTCAACGCGCGCTCTAGCATCCCCACCTTGCGTAACTTCGTTCAAAATCATTGAGTGCGTTACAACCATATGAGGATTCAAAGTTTCTGGAGCGCTTTCAATAAGCTTAGTAAACGTTGGCTCGCCCCAAACAACAAATCCTTCTGGAGCTTTCTTACGCTTAACTTTTTTAAGCTTTTTAGGATCATTTCCAGCTTTTGCAACAGCGCGCGCATTCTCAATCTCAAACTCTGGAGCCTCTGCAACTACTAAGCCCTCAGTATCGAATCCCATTCTGCCTGCACGACCTGCAATTTGATGAAACTCGCGAGCGCGAAGCTTTCTACTACGGTTTCCATCAAATTTTGTAAGAGCTGTAAGCACAACCGAGTGAATTGGCACGTTAATGCCAACGCCGAGAGTGTCTGTTCCGCAAATAACGGGCAGCAACCCCTGCTGAGCTAGCTGTTCGACAAGCCTACGGTAGCGCGGAAGCATACCAGCATGATGTACGCCTACACCGGTGCGCAGTAGCCTTTGCAAGATTTTGCCGAATCCTGTAGTAAATTTAGTACCTTTAATGGCTTGAGCAATTTTGTCTCGCTGCTCTTTGCTTGAAACTCCAGTGCTTGCGAGCGCTTGCGCTGTTTCAAGAGCTGCGTCTTGCGAAAAATGAACTACGTATATTGGCGTTAAACCCTTGTTAAATAAGAGTTCTACAGTTGTTGCTAGCGGCTTATCTGTGTACTCGTATTCGAGTGGGATTGGTCTTGGCGCATTAGCAATAATATCAACACTACGTTTTGTTGATTTTTCTAAGCGTTCCGCAATATCCGTTACGTCTCCAAGAGTTGCGCTCATAAGTAAGAATTGCGTATTTGGGAGTGTAAGCAGAGGCACTTGCCAAGCCCATCCGCGCTCTGGATCACCATAGTAGTGGAATTCGTCCATTGCAACGCAATCGACTTCAGCGTTTGCGCCTTCACGTAAGGCTTGATTTGCTAAGATTTCCGCCGTGCAGCAGATTATTGGAGCATCAGCATTAATATGCGAGTCGCCTGTAATCATGCCAACGTTGTCACGCCCAAAAATAGCTACTAAATCGAAGAATTTTTCGGATACAAGAGCTTTAATTGGCGCAGTATAGTAGGAGCGTCTGCCGGTGGCGAGTGCCGCAAAATGCATGCCGAGCGCGACAAGCGACTTTCCAGAACCTGTTGGAGTGTTTAAGATTACGTGATCCCCTGCAAGCAAATCCATAACGGATTCTTCTTGATGCGGCCACAAATCTACATGCTTGTTATCTTTAACCCAATCAACAAATGCTTGAAAAATCTCATCTTCGCTAGCATGATGCAAATCAAAAGCTAACTCGCCCAAACCAGCCATATACGCTCCTACTTTACTTAAGCTTTACTCGTGACTTTAATCGCAAATTTATTTGCGATTTATTTGTGATTAACCTGCGACTTTACTTGCGCTTCTTCTTATCTCGTACTTTTACGGAGATTTGAATAGGAGTTCCCTCGAATCCAAACTCTTCTCGAAGAGAACGCTCAATAAAGCGACGGTAGCCGTGCTCTAAGAAGCCTGTTGTGAATATCACAAAACGCGGTGGGCGCGTAGAAGCTTGCGTAGCGAACAAGATTCTCGCTTGCTTTCCGCCTCGCAAAGGATGTGGATGAGCAGACTGGATACGCCCCAAGAAAGCGTTGAGCTTGCCTGTAGGAATACGCTTATCCCAGCTGTCTAAAGCTGTTCGCATAGCGCGCGCAAGACGATTCGTATGCCATCCTGTTTTTGCAGAAAGGTTCACACGCTCAGCCCAAGTTACGCGCTCAAACTCAGTTTTCCACAAGCGTTCCATGCGCTGTCTGGAAAATTCGTCCATCAAGTCCCACTTGTTAAACACAAGTACGATTGCTCGACCTGCGTCTACAGCCTGGCTCATAACTTTCAAATCCTGCTCCGCAATCGGCTGAGAAGAATCGAAAAGAATCAAAGCAAGTTCCGAGCGTTCAATCGCAGCTTGCGTACGAAGTGAAGAATAGTATTCAGCACCCGTAAGCTTATGCTGCCTGCGCTTAATACCAGCAGTGTCAATAAACAGCCAATCCTCGCCGTCAACTCGCACAACCTCATCAACAGGGTCACGAGTTGTTCCAGCCAAATCGTTTACAACAGATCGCTCTTCGTGAGCTAAATGATTCAAAAGCGAAGACTTACCAACGTTTGGACGACCTACTAAAGCAACTCTGCGAAGTCCTTCTGGAGTTAAGAATCCTGAAGTTTTATTCGCTTTCTTTAAAGAGTTAAGAGCTGCATCAAGCAAATCTCCAACGCCTCTGCCGTGCATTGCAGAAATTCCGTAAGGCTCACCCATTCCGAGCTTCCAAAACTCTGCAGTCAAATACTCACTTCTAGCGTCGTCAACTTTGTTAACTGCCAAAGTAATAGGCTTACCGGCAGCGCGAAGCATTGAAACAATACGCTCATCTGTAGCAGTTAAACCAACCTGACCATCCACTAGGAAAATCACAGCATCGCTTAAACGCACTGCTACTTGCGCTTGCTGAGCAATAGAAGAATCAATTCCTTCGACATCTGCTTCCCAACCACCAGTATCAACCAGCTTAAAATTGGTTCCGGCCCACTCAGCGTCGTAACTTACGCGATCCCTCGTAACACCTGGAGTATCTTCTACAACAGCTACACGATGACCCAAAATACGATTTACAAGCGTTGATTTTCCAACGTTTGGCCTGCCTATAACAGCGATTACTCCAACAGCTTTAGAATCTTTCGCATCATCTTGACTTACTTCGTCGCCTCGAAGAAGCGCACGGTCTTCATCGTCAAGATCGTAACCTTCAAGATTAGCGGCATAGCGATCGTACTCATCCTGCTCGATAGCAGCATCAACCATTTCAACAAGAGCGTCAAGAGTCTGCTCAAAAGTTAAATCAGAATTATCGAGAGTTGTAACACCGTCTGCTGCTTGAAGAAAATGCGTAACTTTAGAATCTTTAGCGTCACGAGCGCGAATATCGTCTTCTTCAGATTCAATATTCTTAGATTCATTATTTTGCAAATTTTCTTGCGCAATATCCTGCTTGTTTCTGCGAGCTTGACGCACATCCTCACGAGCAGTAAGAAGCACTCGAACTTGCGCATTAGGAGCAACAACAGTAGTAATATCACGGCCTTCTGCAACTATTCCCTCTCCGCCTGAGAAAGAATCTTCACTAGACTCTGAAGCAATATACGCGCGCTGAGCAGCAATAAGCATACGGCGAACTGCAGGAATTGAAGATACAGTAGACACGTGCGAAGAAACCTCAACAGAACGCAATTCTTCGCTAATATCCTCACCTTCGACAGTCACTACAGGATTCTTAGGATCAACGCTAAAGTCAGCGTCACTTTCAGTAAATAAGGCTCCAACAGCTTCAACAATTTGATTAAAACGTTCAGTATCAGCTGGATTTACAGGATTTCCTTCTTCATCTAATTCAAGTTGCGTGCTTAAATCAATACCTTGCTTCAAGCACCACCAAGCAGCAGCTCGATACATTGCCCCCGTATCTAAATATGCAAAACCATAGTATTGCGCTAAAGCACGGGAAGTAGAAGATTTACCTACTCCTGCTGGTCCATCAATTGCTACGCAAATCACAGGCCAACCTCCTTAGAAAGAGAGCGCACTTCCGTTTGAGAAAGCACTCGATACGATCCAGCTTTTAAGTCCCCCAATTTAATAGGACCAATTTGAGTACGCACAAGACGCTTTACAGGGTATCCTACGGCTCCAAAAATTCTGCGCACAATACGATTCTTACCAGAGTGCAACACAACTTTTACGATAGTTGCATCGTGATTCTGGTCGATTATTGCGCATCGATCGAGCTTAATCCAACCATCTTCAAGATTTACGCCTTGCGAAACCAAGCGTCTGCAAACCAAACCGTTAATCTTGCCTTCAACAGTTGCAATATAAGTTTTCTCAACTTCATACTTTGGATGCATAACATGCTGGCTTAACTCACCATCGTTGGTCATTAAAATAAGACCTTCCGAATCGTAATCCAAGCGCCCCATGTGGAAAATTCGCTCGTACTTGTCTCCAACAATATCTCTTAAAGTAAAGCGACCTTTTGGATCATCCATTGCACTAAGAACTCGCTTAGGCTTATTCAAAGCAAGAGTTACTAATTTCGTGTTAAATTTCACACGAGCACCGTCTACACGAATCTTTTGTTTACTAGGATCCACTCGAGTACCAAGTGTTGTAACCAATTCGTCGTCTACCTCAACACGACCATCAAGGATTATTTCTTCACACTTTCGACGTGAACCAAATCCCGCTTCAGCAAGCAACTTCTGCAGTCGAATGGCGTTTTTGTCATCTGAATGCGCCTGATTGGCGCGGGAATATGCGTTTGGCATCGTTCTCCCAACGTGACCTATGAATCACAATTCTTCGCATCTTACGTAACACAACAAGTTCAATAAGCGCAACAGAATTGAAATTCTTTTATATATTTCTATGATTTTATAATTTATAGCAATTTCATAATTTGAGTGAAATTACCATGAGTTTCTATATTACCGTATAGCCTAGCCGTGATAGTATAGCCTATGTTTTGTGTTGTAATCATTAATAAAGCAGCACAACTAAAAATTAAGGAAAATTATGATTAAAACTACAGATACACAGTGCAGTACAACTAAAAATTCAGCACCACTTATTGTTCGCATTGGCGCTGAATTCATTGCTACAACTTTAGCAATGTTCACAATTTACACTTTTTATTCTTTCACTACCGTCATATGGGGTGTTAATGTTCTAACGATTGCTGCCGGCACGGGCTTTGCTTACGCTACTGCAGCATATATTACATCTAAAATTTCTGGAGGCCACCTTAACCCTGCAGTAACAGTTGCTTCAATGCTTACAGGACGCACTCCATACGCTGCAGGATTATGCTACATTGTCGCACAAGTTATTGGCTCTATCGTCGCTGCAGGATTATTTATTCTTACTATTCCTCATATGAATTCAAACGTCGATCCATCCCAACTTAATCAAGGTTCAGGCTTTGACAAAAAGAACTGGCTTACTTTAATAATAAACGGTTTTGAAAAGGGATCTCTTCTCTCGCGTCAAATAAAAGAAATAAACTTGTCCTTCGGAATAGTTTCCGCATTATTAGTTGAAGTTATTGCTGTTATTTTGATTGTTGCAACTGCATTGCGTAGCACAGACAATGAAGGTAATACTAAATGCGGTTACGCAACACATATTGGTATTGCATACGCAGCTGGATCCTTACTTACTTACCAGATTACAGGCGCTAGTTTGAATCCTGCTCGCTCTACTGGTATCGCGTTATTCGCAAACTTCTATGATTTCGAAGTTAATCCACTAACCCAACTTTGGTTATTCTGGGTTGCTCCAATTTTTGCTGCAGCAATTGTAAGTTTCGCTGTATTGCTTACTAAGTTATTACGTGAACCACATTCACCTTCAGCTTTAACTAATAAGCATGGAAATCACAATGATTCGCGAATTTCTGCACAAAACAATAAAAATGTAAACACAAACAATGCGAATAATGCAACCAATGCGAATAATGCAGCTTATTTAACTAACTCTGTTAGTAATAAATAAAACTAATCATTATTCACAACATAACTAATAAATTTAGTTTTAATATTCTGGTTAAAATTTAAGTATTAAATGGATTGAATATTAAAACAGAAAAATAATTGAACAATATGTTATGAGCAATCCGATTCCAAGAGCTATGCTCACAAAAGAATCGAAAAATACTGTTCGAACTTTCCAAGGACTACGATCACGTAAAATAATGCGCATAACACCAATAACAATGGCCGTTGCAGATACAATAACTGTGGCGGCCATTGTGTATTCAAAGAACGCTAAAACCGCTGATATAAAAACAAGTATTGCTACAATCCACTCAGCATAAGGCTTACCCTCACGTTTTTCTGACACATAAGGATGCTCAGTTTTATTAGATTCAATCTGCTGCTCACTATTAGTCATACTTGTATCATACCTGCTTCGCGATAACTAGATAATAAGACATAAATTCTTTTAGGGCATAACGCAGAAAATGCAGCGCTTGAAGTTATCAAACACTGCATTTTCAGAATATTGATTTACTTATTTTACTTATTTCGCGGATTTACTTATTTCGCGAATTTACGAATTCCGGATTTAGTGGAAGAAGTGGCGAGTGCCGGTAGTGTACATCGTTACGCCGGCTGCGCGCGCAGCTTCAAACACTTCCTCATCGCGAATAGATCCACCAGGCTGTACGATTGCACGAACGCCTGCATCAATCAGGATTTGAGGACCATCAGCAAATGGGAAGAACGCGTCCGAAGCCGCAACAGCTCCGCGAGCACGCTCAACGCCATCAGCCAAAGTATTAGCACGTTCAACAGCTAAATGGCACGAATCCACGCGATTAACCTGTCCCATACCGATACCAACAGTAGCACTATTATTAGCAAGCAAAATAGCGTTAGACTTCACGCAACGAAGCGCACGCCAAGCAAATTGCAAATCTCTCATAGTGTCAACATCAGCAGGATCTCCTGAAACAAGCTTCCAATTTTCTGGGCTATCCCCTTCAGCATCAATTAAATCTGCTGTTTGAACCAATGCACCACCATCAATTGGATGAAGCTGTAAACCGAAAACAGGAGGATTTGCAACTTTCAAAATCCTAAGATTCTTCTTCTTAGTGCGCAATAATTCCAAAGCTTCAGGCTCATAATCTGGCGCAACAATTACCTCAGTGAAAATTGGTCGAACACTTTCTGCCATTTCCAAAGTAACAGTAGTATTAGTTGCAATAACACCACCGTAGGCACTTACAGGATCGCACGCATGAGCTTTCTTATGAGCTTCAGCAGCAGTAGCTCCAATAGCTAAACCGCATGGATTGTTATGCTTGCAAACAGCAACAGTAATTCTAGGAGCAAAATCCCAAACCGCACGCCAAGCAGCATCAGCATCAACATAATTGTTGTAGCTCATAGGTTTTCCACCAAGAAGTTCAGCCTGAGCTAGCCCACCCTTATGCAATGGGTCAACATACAAACCAGCCTGCTGATGAGGATTCTCACCATATCGCAATACTCGTTCCCTACGATAAGTACGAGTAAAATCTAATGGCATTGTTAAATCTTCTTCATGCTCCAAATCGCAATTTTGTACTTTATCTGAAGATTCTTCACATGCAGATGCATTCAAAGACAAGCTTTCAGGTTTACTCCAATTATCACTAGTCCATTGAGAAATAGCAGCATCATAAGCAGCAGTATGAGCAAAAGCCTTACGAGCTAAATATTTGCGCTCTTCAAGACTAAAACCTTCTCCTGAAAGAATTCTACTTGCAAGCAAACTATAGTCATTTGGATCAGTAATAACTGCCACCGTAGCATGATTTTTAGCAGCAGCACGAATCATGGAAGGCCCGCCAATATCAATTTTCTCGATAATCTGAGCTTCGTTTCCACCATTCATAACAGTGTCTACAAACGGATACAAATTTACTACTACAGCATCAAACGGAGCAATATTCAGATCTTTAAGCTGCTGAACATGCTCTGGATTATTCATATCAGCTAAAATACCAGCATGAATATGCGGATCTAGAGTTTTAACTCGTCCATCTAAACTTTCAGGGAAACCAGTAACTTCGGAAACCTCAGTAACATTTACACCTAATTTAGTAAGGAATGCTGCAGTTGAACCAGTTGATACAACTTGCGTTCCTTCTTTAATAAAAGCTTGTGCTAAAGTTTCAAGTCCTTCTTTACGAAATACTGAAACAAGCACCCTTTTAATTGACCGTTTGTCTGTGGTTATCAGCACGTTTGCACATGATTCTTGGCTCGTTGTCTGTTGCACGGCGGTCTTCCCTCCTTATAGTGGATGAGATTTATTTTTTTACTGCCTTCGATCGAATTGTTCTAGGAACATTTCGTTTCGAAGACAAAGTCTTATTTTTAGAATTCTTATCGCTAATATTTTCATCTGCGATTGATTTTCGTTCAAAAGATTCTTTATCAGGTTTTTCAGAAAATACTTCCTCAGAAAGTACTTCCTCAAAGTATTCTTCATTGTATTTATTACTATCAGAAGAATTAGCTCCAGATTTAGTAGCTCCAGATCTATTAGCGCCAAATTTATTAGAAGTAGATTTATTTACAGAAGAATTATCTACAGCAGAATTATTAGCATCAGGTTTATTCGCAATTGTTCTTAACTTTGATTTACTCTTTTCAGAATCTTTATTATGAACAGAATCTTTATTATGAGCAAAATATTTATCCTTAATAACATTAAATAACCATAGAATTAAGTATGCTAAACAAATTCCAACTAATGAAACAAGCCATGCAGCTATAAAAGGCAATAAGGTATAGTGCCCAACAGCCTGCACGCTCTCAACAGCTTTAACTCCAATGTTTTTAAGACGATACTGCCCCAAAGATCCATTACAACAATTAAATAGAATATTCATAACAATTGTTGAAAGTGAAGCAACACAAACTAATACAACAGCAGAAACGCCAAAATCAATAAGAGACTTCTTATAATCAATCTGCTTATCGCTAATATGAACTCTTATATTGCATCCCTTTTTAAGGAACAGTATTACAAGAGATAAAACAAACAAAGCCGCAGGAACAGCACTTAAAACTAACATTTGCTGCGAATGATTTGAAATAGCATGTGGGAATATTCCAAAAACAGGTACAGGCGGCATCTGCTTATATTTCGCTACACCAATAGCAAAATGAGCAACACTTCCTACAGAGAATCCAGCACCACAAATCCAAGACAAAGCCCATAAAGCTATATTCGGCAACCACGCTAAGCATGCAATTGTTGTTAAAATCCTGGAACCTTGTTGCATTCCTAATACAGTGAAAAACGACTCAACATTTTCATAACCAACAAACGACCAAACAATAACAGCAATACACGAAACAATCGTATAAACAAGAACTGTTGATAAAGCACCAACAACCGATAGTTTTATAATCCTAGGAACAATCGGATTAATATATTGCTTGAATTTATTGTATAAAGAATTAATTAAATCACTATGAGGAATAACAGCAAAACAAATTGAAATTATGTATATTATTGATGTTTTTAAAAGAACTATCGGCAAAGAATCTAATAATTCAATAGAAGTATTTTGATAAATAATTACGTTTATAATAATCCAGCAAATAAAACCAATAATGTAAACAGGAATAGAGCCTTTAAATTTACGAATAAGATAAGCTAAAAATGCTATAAGAAGGAATGTTAACCCAAGAGGAGTAACAGTAATAACTAAACCTTCTAATCCAAGCCCAACACCTTGTGCAAGCATTAAAGTTGCACACATAATAGACATAGCTGAATCAGAAAAACTTCCAGTTCCTTCTTCTATCGATATAACAAGCAAAGTAAGAGACAAGAACAATCCGATTGTTAATGCAAAAACGAAAATAGCAATAAGCGGAGATGCAATTCCTTTAAGGAATGTTATGACAGATTCTTTTAATCTTTTCATACATAACTCCTCATATAACTATTCGTATTATCACTAATACTTGTATCACACTTATATGTCAAAATAGAAACATAAACTCATCAATATTACTAATGCTTATTCGTACTATGTTAATACTCACAACACTCATTCGTACAAAGTTCATTCGTAATATCGATTTTGATTAGTTACGCTGGCATTGTCATCAAACTTGAGCAAGGGTATGAACTTAGTTCACTCATGCCACTTATTCCTGTAAGTTCCATAACAAAACTAAATCCGGCAACTTTTCCCTCAGAACGTTCAATTAACCGAGCAGCAGCTTTAGCAGTCCCTCCAGTAGCAATCAAATCATCTACAATCAAGACTCTCTGACCAGGCTTAATAGCACTTTTCTCGATTTCGATTTTAGCTTCGCCATATTCAAGTGAATAAGATTCACTAATAACTTCTGGAGGCAACTTACCAGCTTTGCGAACAGGAATAAATCCTTTTCCTAAGCGTTCAGCAAGAACAGGACCAAATAAGAATCCTCTTGCTTCTAGACCTGCAACTAAGTCAAAGGAATCAACTGAAACAGGCAAGCAATCAATCAGCGCATCAATAAGAATACCGAGACCGCGAGGTGAAGAGAATACAGGAAGAAAATCGCGGAATATGATATTTGGATTTGGAAATCCCGGTACGGTATTAATCAGAGAAGCTAAGTAATCAGCATCTTCTTTGCTTACTGTTTTAAATTGCTTTACTGTGATATCCGATTTTGCCATAATCCTACTATTCTTTTCTCCCGAATATTTCGACAAAACAATTGCATTTTTAATTATTCAAACATGAACACGTTGCAAGCGAATTCTTGTTTGAAATAAATAGCATTATTTTCACAACTTTCAGCATCTTCCTTCTTTTAAGCAAAGCTTAATAAGGCAAACATGAGTGAAAAATGCTATTAGATTAAATTATGCTTTTACAACTATTGTCGCGTTTATAAAATGCTGATCAACAATAGAACTGCTTTCAAAAAAGATTACTTACTATTCCTTGTTATCATCTTTATTGTCTTCAACTTTTGAAGATTCAGAAGTTTTATTTTCTTCAAGAGTTTCTGCAGACTTATCGGAATCAGATTCATTAGCTAATTCTTTAGCTTGATCCTTAGCTTGATCTTTTTCAGCATTTTCTGCTTCTTCATCGCTAATAAACGCTGGACGAATATATTCTTTACTCACAGCTCTGAAGGAAAATCGCAATAAACTTCCCTCAGAATCAATCACGATTTCTTCATACTTGGTATCTACGCTAACAACCTTACCGATAACACCACCAATAGTGATAACCTCAGTACCAGGTTTCAAAGAATCATAAAAAGAACGGACTTCAGCTTGACGCTTCTTAGCACTACGACTCTGGAAAATCATCATGAAAACCATCGCTACAACGAGCACGATGAGTATGCCATATTGCTGGAAAAATTGAGGCACAATAAACTCCTTAAGTGTCCAACCCTAAGACGGCAAAACACCGTCCAAAATGAACATTTTATGCTATCTCACTGACATTACTAGGAGGCTCAAGACCCAAATGTTGCCAAGCTTTTGAAGTAGCAACACGACCTTTAGGTGTACGAATTAAGAATCCTTCACGTACTAAATAAGGCTCACAAACCGTTTCAACAGTTTCTGATTCTTCACCAACCATTGCAGCCAAATTATTAAGACCTACAGGCCCACCATTAAATTGACAAACAATAGCTTTAAGTACTGCAATATCTAATCGATCTAACCCTTGCGTATCAATTTGATACAAAGCTAATGCTTCTATTACAGATTCTTTATCTACTTCTTTAAGATTGTGAACAATAGCCCAATCTCTAACACGTCTTAACAAACGATTTGCTATACGCGGAGTACCTCTAGACCTAACAGCAAGTTCCTTAGCAGCTTGATCTACAAGTTTTATACCGAGAACATTTGATGATCTATTAACAAGTTTTTCTAGCTCTTCATGAGGATAAAAATCCAAATGAGCAGTAAAACCAAAACGCGCACGCAACGGAGAAGGTAGCATTCCCTCTCTAGTAGTAGCTCCAACTACGGTAAAACGAGGAAGAGTCAGAGGTATTGATGAAGCTCCAGGTCCCTTGCCAACCATAACATCAACTCGGAAATCTTCCATAGCAATATAGAGCAACTCTTCTGCAGCTCGAGGCAAACGATGAATCTCATCAATAAACAGTACTTCACCAGTATCAAGAGAACTCAAAATTGACGCTAAATCACCAGCATGCTGAATAGCAGGACCAGATGTAACTCTAATAGAAACACCAAGCTCGTTAGCTACAATCATCGCAAGGGTAGTCTTACCAAGACCTGGAGGACCAGCGAGAAGCATATGGTCAGGAGGAACGTCACGTAACTTTGCTGCATCCAAAAAAAGTTGTAACTGCGCTTTTAAAAGCGGCTGTCCAATAAACCCCTCTAATGCATTAGGCCTTAATTCTTCATCGCTAACCTGTTCATTTCCAATAGGTGAAGAAGACACTATCCTTAAAGAATCCTCAGATACGCCAGTATTTAAAGCTGGAATATTGTTAATAGTGCTATTAGAAGTACTGTTAAAAGCAGCATTAGTCATATTGTTAGAAGCACTATTAGAAATACCACTAGTATTAGAAATACCACTAGAAATATTTTCTTCAAAACTCATCTATATCACCTACCTCTATCAAGCGAAGACAATGCCATACGCAAAATATTCGGAATATCAGAATCGTTAACTGGCAAAGAAATATTATTTATATTGCAAACATTTTCTACAGCTTTTTGAGCATCTGACTGCTTCCATCCTAAAGACATAAGCCCTTCAATAACCTTGCTTATTCCGGAATTGTCAAAATCTTTAATATTACGATTTACACCTTTGGAGGAATCATATTCGTCTAATTTAGATATATCAATCGAACCTTTAAGCTCCAAAATAATCTTTTGAGAACCTTTTTTACCTAATCCAGGAGCAGATGATAAAGCATCAATATCGCCATCGCTAATTGCTTGAATTAAACGATTAACACTTAATGTAGATAATAATGAAAGAGCAACCTTAGGCCCAACTCCACTAACTTTTTGCTGGATTTGAAGAAAAATACGCTTAGCAGATTGATTAGTAAAACCATAAAGAGTAATAGCCTCTTGGCTTACTTGCAAAGACGTATACACTCTAACTTCTTGCCCTTCATGCAAAGATGCTAAATCTGTAGAAGGCATATAAACTTCATATCCGACACCAGAAACACTTATAAGCGCACAACGAGAATCAACTGACTCTACTACCCCATTTAGCATGCCAATCATCAGCGCTAACCTTTCTGATTTGTAATCAAAATCTAATGTAAATACTTTATAGATAGTTTTAAAGAATTACTAAAACTATCAAATAAAATACAAACAAGTAGAACATCTGTTCTATAGATATCCTACATACCTCGGGAGACACTAGATTTGGAATGTGCCGCGCGCTGAGCTAAAGCCCACTGTTTTTGCGCTGAAGTTAAATGTTGCTCACGCTCACCGCCTTGCAGCGCGCCTTCAGGACGAAGAGCGTGACAAATAGCTTGAGCTAAGGCATCTGCAGCATCAGCAGGAGTTGGAAGAATATTAAGCGCAAGTAATCTAGCAACCATACGTTCTACTTGTGCTTTATCTGCTTTACCATTACCAGCTACAGCAAGTTTAACTTCAGTAGGAGTATGCAAAGCAACCGGAATATTGCGCTGAGCTGCTGCAAGCATGGCAAGTCCAGCAACTTGCGCAGTACCAAGAACGGTATTTCGATTTTCTTGAGCAAAAACGCGTTCAACAGATACTACATCAGGTGAAAAGCGCTCAATCTTTTCAACTAATCCGTTATAAATCTTTAAAAGTCGCAAATCTTGAGAAAGATCTGGCTCAGATCTCAATACATCGACGTGAATAAAAGAAAGCCGACGCGAAACGCCGGCTTCAATCACGCCGACCCCGCAGCGAGTAAGCCCGGGGTCAACGCCCAAAATCATCATAGAAAACTATTCTGCTTCCTCAAGCTGAGCCATAACTTCATCTGAAGCGGTCCAGTTGCTGTAGATATTCTGAACATCGTCCAAGTCGTCGAGATTATCAATTAAGCGAGAAACCTTCTGAGCATCTTCAAAACCTAATTCAATCTCATTATTTGGATGCATGATGATATCTGCAGAATCATAGTCGAAACCAGCTTCCTGCAAAGCTTTACGAACTGTTACCAAATCACTGGAACCAGTGTATACAGAATACACATCGCCATCATCAGCAACATCTTCAGCACCAGCTTCAGCTGCAACATCGAAAAGCTTATCGTAATCAACACCTTCAGATGGAACTTCAATCAAGCCCTTACGCTCAAAGTTAAAGCTCACAGAACCGCTTGTTGCCAAAGAACCATTACCCTTGGTAAGAGTTGAACGAACATCAGCAGCAGCGCGATTACGGTTATCAGTAAGGCACTCGATAATCAAACCAACACCTGCAGGAGCGTAACCTTCGTAAACAATCTCCTCGTAGTTGGCGCCGCCAGCTTCTTCACCAGAACCACGCTTTACAGCGCGCTTGATGTTATCTGCAGGCATAGAAGCCTTTTTAGCTTTAACGATGGCATCATACAACGTTGGATTACCATCAGGATCGCCACCGCCCAAACGTGCAGCGATTTCAATGTTCTTAATAAGCTTGGCAAAAAGCTTGCCGCGCTTTGCGTCTATAGCGGCCTTCTTGTGCTTTGTAGTCGCCCACTTGGAATGACCTGACATGATACTCCTAAAACGTACAGTTAATCAAACGAAACGATTTTATTGCGCTTTCACGACAAATATTACTTTACTTTTTGTTTAAGACCTTGATTTACTTCAAAAATACGCTGAATAACAGTAACGATACCGCCTATAGCAAGTAGAATCATAGCTAAACTTAACAAAATAAGTTGACGAGTTAGGCCAGCAAAAAACATAGCGATAAGAATAACAGCTACGCGATCTGCACGAGTAATTAAGCCTTTTTTAGGATCTACATCTATTGACTGACCGCGAGCGCGAGTGTATGAAGTTACGAAAGCTCCCATAAGAGCAATTAAACAACTTAACAAACCTACGTATTTTATTATGTTTCCATTCAGAGCTGGAATCCATGTGCACATTTCTTTTTCGTTAGCTTTATACAAACAAATGCAGACTGATATAAATAACGACCAATCTGCAATACGATCAAGCGTTGAGTCAAGAAATGCACCGAATTTTGTGCCGCCTGTTGTTAAAGATGCAACAGAACCATCTAAGCTGTCTGCAAGCACAAAAATAGTTAAAAATATGGCACCAATAACAAGCTGATTAGTAAAAGCTGTTATAAAAGCAGTAATAACTACTGCTACTGTGCCAACAATTGTTACACAGTTAGCACTTACGCCTAGTCGCACTAGCAATTTTGCAATAGGAGAAATAACGCGCTTAAACCCAATGCGTAATGATTCCAACATTGAATGCAACCTTCCTAGCGTAATCAAGCAAGTAAAACTCGGGTTCAATAAACAATCCCATACTAGCCAACCATACTAGCCAATCGGCTGTAAGAAGATAGTAAGAAGCCCACACAACGCTAAGAAGTGTGGGCTTTTTATTTACGATTCAGCTTACATTTAGTTTTAAGCTTACATTTAGATTTAAGCTAGCTAGCTTAAATTACCTAGCTAACTTAAATCACTTAGTGTAGCGCTCGAAATCTTCTGCGGTATTCACCTGAACGCGCTGCTTGATAATGGACAAAATCCACTCTTTAGCTTGCTCAACTGGAACACCATTCAATTGGCTGCCATCGCGGAAGCGGAAGCTCACAGCATTGTTGTTCACATCCTCTTCGCCAGCAATCAAAGTGAAAGGCACCTTAGACTTAGAAGCGTTACGAATCTTCTTGCCAAAGCGATCGTCAGAGCTGTCCATTTCGCAACGAACCATATTCTCTTCCAAATCGCTAATCAACTTTTGCAAGTGTGGAGCGAATTCGTCTGCAACAGGAACGCCAGTTACTTGAACTGGGGCCAACCATGCTGGGAATGCGCCTGCATAATGCTCAAGCAAAATAGCGAAGAAACGCTCAATAGAGCCAAAGAGTGCGCGGTGAATCATCACAGGACGCTGGTGACTACCATCAGCTGCAATGTATTCCAACTTAAAGCGCTCAGGCAAGTTGAAGTCGAGCTGAATAGTAGAAACCTGCCAAGTGCGGCCAATCGCATCGCGAGCTTGCACAGAAATCTTCGGGCCGTAGAATGCAGCTCCACCTGGATCGTCCACGAGTTCCAAACCAGACTCTTTAGCAACCTCTGCCAAAGTATTAGTTGCTTCTTCCCAAATCTCGTCGGAACCAACGAACTTGTGCTCATCCTTAGTGGAAAGCTCCAAGTAGAAGTCGTTCAAACCGAAGTCTTTAAGAAGACCAAGCACAAAGTTAAGCAAGCTCTTCAACTCATCGCGCATCTGCTCGCGAGTGCAGTAAATATGCGAATCATCCTGAGTCAATCCACGAACACGAGTTAAGCCATGAACAACGCCAGACTTTTCGTAGCGATACACTGTACCAAACTCAAACAAGCGCAAAGGAAGTTCGCGATAAGAACGCTGGCGAGACTTGAAGATCAAGTTATGCATTGGGCAATTCATTGGCTTCAAGTAGTAGTCAGCACCTTGACGAGTTACGTTACCGTTTTCGTCGCGCTCTTCGTCAAGCTTCATTGGAGGATACATGCCATCCTTGTACCACTGCAAGTGGCCAGAAGTCTCGTACAAGCCGCCCTTAGTAATGTGAGGAGTTTGTACGAAGCTGTAGTGATGCTTACGATGCTGCTCACGTGAATAATCTTCCATCGCGTTAATAATTGCAGCACCCTTTGGATGGAACACTGCTAAGCCTGGACCAATCTCATCTGGGAATGAGAACAAATCCATCTCTTGGCCAAGCTTACGATGATCGCGCTTAGCGGCCTCTTCCATGCGAGTTGTATAAGCTTTAAGCTCTTCCTTGCTAGGCCAAGCAGTGCCGTAAATGCGCTGAAGCATAGGATTATGCTCCGAACCGCGCCAGTAAGCTGCAGCCACACGCTCGAGCTTAAAAGCCTTAATATAACGAGTGTTTGGCAAATGAGGTCCGCGGCACAAATCGCTCCAGACTTTATTGCCTTCGCGATCCAAATTGTCGTACATGCTAAGCTCATGCTTGCTAATTTCGCCAGCAGCAGCTGGATCAAGAGCAGCTTCCTTATCTCCAATCAACTCCAACTTATAAGGTTGATTTGCTTCTTCTTCGCGCGCTTCATCTTCAGTTACAACGCGACGACGGAAGCTTTGAGACTCTTTAATAATGCGCTGCATATGCTTTTCGATTTGCTTCAAATCGTCTGGCGTAAATGGAGTATCAACATCGAAATCGTAGTAGAAGCCGTCTTTAATTACAGGACCTACGCCCAACTTTGCGTCTGGTCGAATTTCTTGAACAGCTTGAGCCATCACGTGAGTAGCGGAATGACGCATGATTGCGATGCCATCTTCACTATCAAGGGCTACTGATTCCACGGTATCGCCGTCATGAAGAGGCGTGTACAAATCACGCAACTCGCCATTTAAACGCACGGCAATAATATTCTTATCTTCCGCGAAAAGTTCAACGCCAGTGAAGCTTGCATCCACCTCCTTGCGTTCCTCGTTTACGGTGATGGAGATGGTATTTTCAGCCATAATTGTCCTTTTCTATCGGGGTCTTGCGTTACTAATGTGCAGACCTGGACCTGTGTGGCGTCGATAAACTTACGCGATTAAAACATAAATAAAACGCGCAAAAACGACGTCAATCGCGCGCATTTTTCACGCGCAATTCATTGATACTTTAGGACAACAGAGCGACTTTTAAAGCGCTTTTACTAAATAGCGTTTTCAGATGCTTTTTCGCGCTGCAATTGCAATCTTGACAAAAAATCATTAATTTTTATAAAAATGCTTTCACCAATTTTAACTATTACAAAGAAGCATCCAGCTACAATCGCAATAGTTCCACCAGCCGAAAGTTTAAATATTACTGATAGCGCTAATCCTGTAATTGAAATAGCAATAGAAGAAATTACGCATGCAAGTACGAATTTATTTATAGACGCGATTCTCCCCTTTAATGCTGCAGCGGGAGCAGCGATAAGAGATACTGAAACAACAGTACCTACTGCTGGGATAATTACTGAAACAGTAATAATAATTAACGCAAGAACCATTACTTGTATAAAGCCAGATCTTCCGCCAGAAGCACGGTAATTAATAGGATCAAAAGAGCAATGCACAAGATTAGCAACATTGAAAATCCAAATTAATAAAACTAACAAAAAAGCAACAGTTGCTGAAATAACATCTGCTGGAGTGCAATTAATCAAAGATCCTGTCAAAAATCCTTCAATACGCAATGGAAGTGGAGCAAACCATCTATTTAAAAAGTATCCGCTAGCAAAACCAACAGTTAGCGTAATTCCAGCTGCAGCTTGTGAAGAAATACCTTTAATACATGAAAGCGCGTGCATTACAAAAGAAAGCACAACGCATGCAATTGCGGCTCCAATAAACAACCCGAGAGACAAAATATTTTGATCAATCGTGTACATAGAAGTACAAACTACACCTAAAACAGCACCAGGAAAAGCAGCATGAGTAATTGATTCTGTGAAGAATATACGCTGATTTAACAATGCTAAAGATCCCACAAAACCGCACAATGCTCCAACAACAATTGACTCAACTATAGGTAGAGCAATAACTTGCCAAATACTTACCATATAATTCCCCTACTTTTTAGAAGATTCTGTGATAGCTTGCATATCTGCATCATCAGCATGAGTTTTATGCACTGGAATTAGGGATGAAATAAATCGGAAACACCATCTAAGTACAAGAACTACTACAAACATTGAGCATATGCTTAAAGCAACTGCAGCTTGCGGAGAAATAGGGTGATCCAATTCAAGATTCATAACATACATTCCAAGTATTACTCCAGCAATACCAACAGCAATACCAACAGCAACCATATGGCTTATCGTACGAGACACCAACCGAGCACTAGCTCCTGGAATAATAAGATATCCAATAACAAGAAGAACACCAACAGCTGAAGATGCAGAAACTACAACGGCTGCAATACCAACGTTTAGCACAATATCAGCGACTAAAGTATTAGCTCCCATAAGCGGAGCGCTAGCACGATCAAATGCAACAATAATTTGCTGCTTAAAAGTCGCTATCATCACAAGAATTGCAAATAAGCAGATTAACATAGCTTGAGTCATACGCTCATTAGTAACATCAGTTAATCGCCCAAACATCAAAGCTTCAAGCTGACCAGACATATCGCCTTTTTTAAGAGATATCACTACGCCAATCGCAAAGAAAGTTGTTAGTACAGTGGCAATAACAGACTCATTAATACGAGTAGATCTAGACGCCCAAACCAATGCTGCAACTAAAAATATTGCGCAAATTGAAGCTCCTGGAATTATTTGATTTATGCCACCATATAAAGCACCAACTACTATTCCAGGTGAAATACCGTGAACAATAGCTTCAGCATTAAATTCAGCACATCTTAAATTTACGAATACGCCAACAATTCCGCTAGCTATAGAAAGTACTATAAGAAGGCAAAAAGCGCGGAAAATATTAGGAGCGGAAGCTATAAAGTCAAATCCCGGTATTGGCTCTAACTCTTGCCTTAAATCCTCGACTAATTCTGCAATCATTAATATCAATCCTCTAACAACTGCGAGCTTCCATCAGCATTGGAATCAGACTTGGAATCAGACTTAGAATCAGACTTGGAATCAGACTTAGAATCAGACTTAGAATCCTCCTGTGCTATTTGCGAAAGCGTAAGACCAGCACTATCTGCAGGAACACTACCTCCGTAAGCAAGAGTTATATTTTCTTTAGTCATTACTTCACGAAGAGGACCAAAAGCAATCTGCTTTCCAGACAAGAGCAAAGCTTTTTCACAAATCGCATCTGCAATAACCAAATCGTGAGTAGACACAACAAATGAAATACCCTCTTTTTTAGCGGATTTCATTATATTAAGTAATTCTTTACGATTCGGCTCATCAAGACCATTAAATGGCTCGTCAAGTAATATAAGCGTTGGATGTGCAACAATAGCACGAGCAAGTAGGATTCGCTGACGCTGACCTCCAGAAAGATCACCAAATCTTACATCTGCGCGATGAAGCAAACCAACATGATTAAGAGCGTCCTCAACAGCAGCTTTTTGAGATTTTTTTAAAATCCCTAAGAAACCGGTTTGTCTGCTTAAGCCCATAGCGACAACTTGCCTAGCAGTTACTGGGAAGGTCAAATCCAGATCAACTTGCTGAGGCACGTAACCAATAGAAATAGCTTTTGGCATGCGCAATTCGCCACGACTTACGCGCACAATGCCAATAATGGCTTGTAAAAACGTTGTTTTACCAGAACCATTTGGGCCAATTAAAGCCAAAGCTTCTCCAGCTTCTACACTGCCGTTAATCCCAGTCACTACAGTTTTATAACCGTATGCTAGGTCGCAATCTTTCATTGCAAGGACGCTCTTATTCACTGTTTTCTAACCTTTTTAATTATTTTATTTCTTCAATGCTGTTTTGACTGAATCAGGTAAATCAGGAACCTTACCATTCCAAGCCTTCACCAATGTTTCAACATTGTGAACGATCGAACCGATATAAGTTTCACCTGCAGATCCGACTGGTCCGAGAGAATCTCCGTAAAGCGCATCATCACCAATAATTGCCTTCACGCCTGCTGCAGATGCAACAGCCTTGATTGACTTGGAATTGTTGGAATTTTCAGCGAAAAGAGCAACAGCACCAGACTTTTTAACAGCTTCTGCAGCTTTCTTAATGTGATCCGCAGTAGCATCCTGCTGACTGTTGAAATCAGAAAGTGCAGCACCAATGAACTTCACATTGTAATCGCGAGAGAAGTAACCGAAAGCATCATGCGAAGTGAAGAGAACACGATGCTCTTGTGGCACGCTGTTCAAAGCTTCAGTAGCCCATGAATCCAAGTCCGTCAAAGCCTTAACGAATTTTTCAACATGTTCATCGAAAATAGACTTGCTTCCAGGAAGAGCTTTACCGAGGAAATTACCGATATTCTTAACCTGAATCATCGTGTTCTTAGTACTCGTCCAAATATGTGGATCATATTGGAATTCAGGCTCTTTTTCACCTTCTTCTGGAGGGAATGGCCACTTTTCAGCATGCACTTTAGCAATACCGCGATCAATCTTGTATGGAAGATCCTTTTCTTTAGCAGCTTGCGCATTTGGATCCTTGATTTCATCTGCAGTTAAAATGCCAGAAGTAACACCCATAGTGCCCTTGAAGCCTGTTGCTTCCACAGCCTGATCTAAGAAGTGCTCGAGATCAACGCCAGAAACAAGCATTAAATCAGCCTTAGAAAGAGCTTTAGACTGAGCTGGCGTCATTTCATGTTCGTGAGCAGAAGCATTCGGTGCAAGTAAGCAGGTCAAATTGATTGTTGACTTTGCTTTATCTTGAGGAGCTCCGATTACAGACTTCTTGCCCTGAGAATCGGTCTTATTAAGGCTTAAACCAGAATTTGCATCAGCTGTAGAAGCAATTTGCGTTACGTAATCGCAAATTTGTGTGGTTGTTGCAACTACATTTACTTCATTACCCTTTTTGCTTTGATCAGCGCTCTTAGAATTAGATCCGCAAGCACCCAAGCATGTTGCCATCAATGCAGCAGCTGCTGCTGCGGCTATAAACTTATAAGTTTTCACTATCTTCCTTTCAGGAATTATCTCTCAGGAATATATCTGTTATCACTTATATTTCATTACTTCCCACTCGTAATTAGGAAAGATTATCGTTAGCAATAACGGTTACAGCATAGAAAAAAAGTTGCACGTGGTCAACGAAATTTTGAAAATTTATTATATTTTTCTCCAAATTGGCGTGTCGCGATTTTTTTGTTTGATATAATTCGATTTTTCTTGCATTCTGCTAATAAATAGTGTATATAGCAAATGAAAAATCAACCAATAAAAACAGCAAATAACAATCCCAGATATTCACTACAATCGTAATCATGAGTGAACTTCTTAACGTAGAAGCAAAAGATGCAAGCAAATGTCTAAAAAAGCCCGAGCCTTTCTACAATAAGTATTCGCGCGGTGTTCTAGGCTTAGTCACAGGTTCTAACGAGTATCCTGGAGCTGCAATATTAAGCGCAAGTGCCGCAGCCCACGCAAATATTGGAATGGTTCGTTATGCCGGCCCTCTTCGCGCACAAAACTTAGTATTACAAACATCTCCAGAAGTAGTGGCATCGGAACAATTGAACGGAAAAATCGACGCCATAACAGTTGGATCCGGAATACCAGATGCAAATCATTGCAATACTGAAACTAGCGCAAATCAAAGAAAATACATTGCAAGTATTCTTGCGCAATACGCAAAAGAAAATAATAATTCGAAAGAAAAATCAATAGAAAAATCAATAAGTCAAAAAGATAATCTTCCAACAATATGCGTAGATGCTGGAGCGTTAGATTTACTGCCAAAACAGGTTTGCACAAAAGTAGTTCTCACTCCACACGCAGGCGAATTAAGCTCACTTTTTACTAGATACGATTTAGAAATAAGCGCTCAAGAAATATTGAAAAATCCTGTTGAGTACGCTCAAAAAGCAGCCGATCTTACTGGAGCAACTGTGCTAGTTAAAGGCGCAACAACAGCAGTTGCATCACCATCAGAACTACACTCTCCTATTTATATTGCAAAATGCGCTCCATCTTGGCTTGCAACCGCTGGTTCAGGAGATGTACTGGCAGGAATTCTAGGAGCATTATTAGCGCAACGCGAAAGCAATAACAATCCGGAAAATAATAAAAATAGCGCAAATTACGCGGAAAATAACACAGAAAACTACGCGGAAAATAGCACAGAAAATTACGCAGAAAACGAAAACTATGCTTTTATTGCAGCGAACGCAGCTGTTATCCACGGAATTTCAGCATCATTAGCATCTAGAATCAACAGCGAGAACAATTACACTCAACTAGCAAAAGACATAGTGGAATCAAATGATACTTCAACTTTAGATCATCCAATTGTAGCAAGCGATATTATTAATGCGCTCCCATATATTCTTGGGATTCTTATTAATATGAAATAACGCAAAAATACAATAAAACTTAAAAGAAAATAAAATAAAAACCATACAGTACAAAGGAAAATACACAAAAGGATAACAAATGACTAACGAACAAAATGTTGAAATCCGCGATGTTATGTTTGACTATTGCAAAGTTTTACTCGAGTGGAATTGCCGAAATTGCTTGCAAAAGCAGTTCCCAAATTTGGTTGATACAATTTGCCCTAATGGGAGCTTTGGAAAGGACGATTTAGCCGGATTCTACGAGTTTGAAGATCGCATGGACGGCGGCGAACTTTTGAAAGATCTTATGCCGGAATACGAACACCGTTTTGGAAGTGAACTCGCTGAAGCTTTCAGCTGGTATTGTGCTCATTATGATCAAGTTTTGACGCGAATAATGCCTGGAATGGTTGATTTATTGCACGATTTACGTGAAGCTGGATACGGCGTATGGGGCTTAACGAATTGGTCAAGAGAAACTTTCCCACTTGCGTTACGTAAATTCCCAGAACTTTCTACTCTTTTGCAAGGAACTATTATTTCCGGCGTTGAGCATTTACATAAGCCAGAACCAGAAATTTTTGAACTTGCTATAAGTAGATTTGGATTGAATCCACAAACAACTGTTTTCTTCGACGATAAGCCAGCAAATATTGATGGAGCTCATAACGTTGGCATGCATGGCTTTGTTTTTACTACTGCAGAGCAAGCTCGTAAAGATTTAGCATCGCTAGGCGTTAGATTATAGTTGTAATAACAACTCATGAATTACAACTTGGAAGGCATTGAATAGTATGACGCTGTTGCAATTAAAGTACATTGTGAAAATCGTTGAATGCGGATCTATGAACGAAGCTTCACATGAACTTTATATTTCCCAACCAGCTTTAAGTTCCTCAGTAAAAGAATTGGAGCGAGAATTAGGAATCGAGATTTTTACTCGTTCTTCTCAAGGTATTGCTTTAACAGTTGATGGAGCAGAATTTCTTACCTATGCTCGCCAAGTTTTAGATCAAGCTGATTTATTAGAAGAACGTTATAAAAGCGTAAAGCCTCGGCGACAATTATGCAGTGTTGCAACTCAGCATTACATGTTTGCTGTTGAAGCTTTTGTGGAAATGATTCGCAGTTTAGATTCTGAAGAATATGAATTTTCTATAAGAGAAACACGCACTAAAACTATTATTAATCAAGTCACAGATATGCGTGCAGATTTAGGATTGCTTTATCTTTCAGACTATAACAAGGATGTTATTGGTAAGATGTTACGCGAAAAGCATCTCGAATTTCATCCACTTTTCAGAGCTAATCTTCACGTATTTCTTTCGCGAGACAATCCTTTGGCAAGCCGTACAAGCCTTAGTCTTGAGGATTTGAAGCCTTATCCTTTTATACAATATGAACAAGGAGAAGATGGGAGTTTCTTCTTTGCAGAAGAAGCTGTGTTGCCAAATCATCCTCCTAAAAAAATAAACGTAACTGACCGCGCTACTATTTTGAATTTCATTATTGGCTTAAACGGATACACAGTTTGCACAGGAATAGATAATGGCGATCTTAATAATGAAAAGATTGTTACTATCCCTCTAGAATGCGATGAAACAATGCTAGTAGGTTGGATTAAGAATGAAAGAACACAACTTTCTGAAGCATCTCACGCGTATCTTTCACAGCTAAAATCTGTACTAACTCAACACGGTTATAAAGTTATCGATAGTTCAATAAAAGACTAATTTAAATATTTTGCAATCTAAATGCAAAACTCATTACGAAACGATTGTTGCCAACACTTATGAACGCGTTGGCAACAATCAAATAATATTAGTTAAAACTATCAAATAATTTTCGTAAAAAGCGGCTTGACATTAGACCAGATTCTACGCGCAACACCAGGGCGATTCATAGTATACAAGTGAATACCATCTACTCCCTCAGCAACCAAATCATTTATTTGTTGAGAAGCAAAAATAGTACCAGCATCTTGTAAACAATCTGCATTATCAGACCAATGATCCATCATCGCATATACTGGAGCAGTAATGCGAGAAGAACACATGGTTGTCATACGCTTAACCTGTGAAGCATTGGCAACAGGCATAACTCCAGCTTCAATTGGAACATCAATACCAGAAGCGCGAGCTAAATCACGAAAACGCAAGAAATCCTGATTATCGTAGAAAAGTTGAGAAATTAAATGCGTAACACCAGCATCAACTTTTCGCTTAAGATTATCAATATCTTCTTGCAAACTCTTAGCTTCTGGATGCTTTTCTGGATAGCATGCACCCAAAATAGGCAAATCCGGACGCTTGGAACGAATATAAGATACTAAATCGCTAGCATGCTCAAAAACTCCAGCATCTTCCTGACCTGCAACTGCATCTCCGCGCAATGCCAAAACCCCAGAAACACCAGCTTTATCAAACATTTCTAAGGCTTCATCAACAGCATCATAATCAAGATATCTAGCAGTTAAATGAGCAACAGCGTCAATACCGTATTCAGAGCGAATAGTATAAGCAATTCGCGCAGTAGCAGTACGATCTTTCAATTTTCCAGTACCATAAGTAACCGAAATAAAATCTGGATCAAGTCCTTTCAAGCCATCTAAGGTGTCATAAATAGTACCTATAGGAGATGTGCGTTTAGGCGGAAAAACTTCCAAAGAAAACTTTGGTCTGTAATGCATCACTCACCCCCTATTAGATATCACTTGTTTGGCTTGTTTGGCTTAATTGCTGAGATTGCTTATCTGATTGCAATTGCGCTCTAACTTCTTTAGCTGCAGCAACAAGATTTTCCAAGCTAGGCCAAGTTTCAGCATTACCGCGAGTTTTCAAACCGCAATCAGGATTAATCCACAATTTTTCCGCAGGCATCTTACGCAAAATCTCATGAATACGATCCACAAGTTCTTCTTTGCTTGGAACGCGTGGAGAATGAATATCGTAAACTCCAGGGCCAGCTTCAGTTTCAAAATGAGCATCATGAATAGCATCAAGAACAACTAAGTCGCCACGAGAAGCTTCGAAAGAAATCACATCCGCATCCATAGCATCAATATCGCGAATAATATCGTTGAACTCTGAATAGCACATATGCGTGTGAATTTGCGTAGTAGCAGATACAGCAGAATGTACTAAGCGGAAGGCAGGAATAGCCCAATCCAAATACTTCTTATGCCAATCAGACTTACGAAGAGGAAGCTTTTCACGCAAAGCAGCTTCGTCGATCTGAATTACACGAATCCCAGCTCTCTCTAAATCTAATACTTCATCACGAATAGCGAGTGCAAGCTGCTGAGTTTGCTCTTCGTGCGTAATATCTTCACGAGGCCAAGACCAGTTAAGAATCGTTACAGGACCAGTAAGCATGCCTTTAACAACGTGCTTCGTGCAGCTTTGAGCGTAAGAGCTCCATTCTACTGTAATTGGTTCCTTCCTAGAAACATCAGACCACACGATTGGAGGTTTCACGCAGCGAGTGCCATAAGATTGTACCCAAGCGTTTTTAGTAAACTTAAATCCGTTTAAATGCTGGCCAAAATACTCAACCATATCGTTGCGCTCAAATTCTCCATGGACTAGCACATCTAATCCAATTCTTTCCTGATGAGCAATGCAATACGAAATATTCTTGCGAATAAACTCATTGTATTCTTCAAGAGTAATCTCACCATTTCGTAGAGAAGCTCGAGCATTACGAATATCTTTTGTTTGAGGGAATGAGCCTATAGTTGTTGTTGGCAAATCAGGCAAGCCGAGAGCTTCCTTTTGCAAACGTTGACGTTCAGATCTTTCAGGCTCACGCACAAAATCAGATTCTTTAAGATTAGCCAAACGATTGGCAACATCTGCGTCTGCTTGTACTCGAGAACCGTCAAATAAAGCTTGATTTTTAGCAAGAACACTGCTTACTCTACGATCTTCGTCACTTGTTGAAGCAAGTTGAGAAATATCATGCAATTCTTGCAATTTTTCTACTGAGAAAGCGAAATGAGATAATACATCTTCACCCAATGCCTCTTCGCCAGAAGTACTAAAAGGAACATGCAATAACGAGCATGCAGTAGAAACAACAAGTTTATTCGTAATTTTAGCGCGCAATGCATCGATAAGACCTAAGCTAACTGCATAATCATTGCGCCAAATATTGCGTCCGTTTACAACTCCCGCAAAAAGAGTAGTTTCTTCATTAAGACCATATTTATCTAAAGCTGCAAGATTTTCTTCTTTACCTTCTACTAAATCAAGACCTATACCGTCAAAGCCAAGATTATTTACAACTTCATAAATATCAGCAATATTGCCAAAATAAGTATTAAGTAATACTTTTGCATCTCCAGAACGAGATTTTAGAATCTGCTCATAAAGAGATTTGAAAAGTTGAATATCGCCATCTTCTTTATCAATAGACAAATATGGCTCATCAAATTGCAACCATGATGCTCCAATATGCGAAAAACGATTAACGATATCAGCGTACGCATTGCTTAAGGCATTTATAATCGAAGCATTTGCAACTAATTCTTCGGCTTTAGAATTTCTAGCTAGCTTGAAGAAAGTATAAGGGCCAATTAGCACAGGCTTAGTTTCTAAACCTTGATTACGAGCTTCTATAAACTCATCAAATGGCTTTGTACCAATCAAACGCAATTCTTCAGGATTATCAATTTCAGGAACAATATAGTGATAGTTTGTTGTAAACCACTTTTTCATTGGTAAAGCTGTTACATCGCCATGCTCACCTTGATATCCTCGCGCGATAGCAAACAATGTATCTTCAGGATTTTCAAAATCTAACTCACGATATCGCTTTGGAATAGCATTTAGCAAAATTGCAGTATCTAAAACTTGATCATAATAACTAAAGTCGTTGCTTGGGATTAAATCGATTCCAGCTTCTGCTTGTAATCTCCAATGCTTTATACGTAATTTTTTAGACTCTTCACGAACTTCATCAAGAGTTGCATCAGACTTCCAATAGCGTTCAATAATTTTTTTTAGTTCTCGATTAGCGCCAATACGCGGGAAACCGGAAACCGAAGTAAGAACCGTAGACATAAATCCTCCAAATATTTCTTTTGACTCGCTTTAGCCTAGCAAAGAAATGCCCAAATCGGTCATTGAAGAACTTGGGGTGTCGTTATAAACTAAATTTATATGCTATTTTTTAATATTATTTCGTATCTTTTACTATTTTTTTATAAATTTTATTAAATTTTATATTAGTCACTCAAAATCTTGTGGTTTAAGAACAGCAAGAGCTGTAGCTCCTCGTAATCCGCATAAAGAAAAAGGTCTTTCCGATGCAAGAATAATAATCGAAGCATTAGAAAGACCTAAGCGCATTTCACTTAAAACATCAGGATCAGACTCAGCAGACGAAAGCCACTGTGCAGCCATCGACATAGTAGGTTCGTGACCAATAATCATTGTTATTTTTGAATCATTAGCATGCGATAATTCATCCATAACTGATTGCATACCGCCATCATAAAGACTTTTACGTGAAGATGCTACAGGTTTATCCCCAAAACGTTTAAGCATACGTTGCATTGTTTGCTCAGTACGATTTGCACTAGAACAAACTATATAGTTTGGAACAAGCTTCATATTCTCTAAACCTTTTGCCATTATTTTCGCTTGTTTCAGACCTTTATCAGTAAGATCGCGACCCCAATCATTACCCATAGTAGGAGATTCAGCTTTTGCATGTCGCATAAGCAATAAAATATAATCAGAATGTCGAGCTTTTTTTGCAATTTTCTTTATTGAAGTTGCCATAATTACCTCCCGGCAGACAAATATCCGAGTTGTATATCTAAATCGCGTAATACTTTACGAAGTTTACGATCTGAAATATCGCGCAAAGACAAGTCTTCCAACTGTTCAGCGCGCTCTTCTTCTGTCATATCGTCAATATCGCTAACAGTATCTTTAGTTCCATGCTCACGCTTCTTCAAAGCGCTGAAACCTTCTGCCATTGCGCGCGAAACAATCAAAAATCCAGTGTGGCCAATCATCGCGTGATCTGGACGAACCGCTAAACCTTGCGCTTTCCAAGTGCGCTCCAATGTTTCCTGAATTTCTGGCTCAGTCCACATGCCACTTTCTCGCAAAGCTTCAGCCATTCTAGACATTTGCGTAGTAGTCGTCACGTACGAAATTAGTACGCCTCCCGGCACAATAACTCTATGCGCTTGTTCGAGGCGGTTCCAAGGATCAAGCATGTCCAGCATAATGCGATCCACGCTATGAGCTTCTAAAGTTTTTGCAACAGAATCAAAATCGCCAGTAAGCAAATTCCACCATTCTGGTCGCTTCCCGTAGTACAAAGTTGCGTTAGATTCGGCAATTCGCGCAAAATCCGGGCGAAGCTCAATCGTAGTAAGATTTCCACTCTCCCCAACTGCATCTAAAAGACTTAAGCTCATAGCACCAGAACCAGCACCCGACTCCAAAACGCGCATACCTGAGCGAATATCTCCTAAAGCTATTACTTGCGCGATATCTTTCGGATACATAATTTGCGCGCCTCTAGGCATAGAAAGCACATAGTCAACCATGCGCGGTCGCATAACTACATAATCCCAGCCACCAATAGCGCGTGCTGCCTTCCAAGGCTTATTGGACGATTTAGAAGGATCAACAATAGCTTGCTGAGCTTCACGTTTCGCGCTAACAGTAGTAATTACAACTCCTTCGCTCTTTCCAATCACGTCATCATGACAAATAAGACCGTGCTCAGTTTGTGTAACACCGCCTGCAACAAGTTGTGCAGTAATTCGCTTACCTTTACGATCGGTGAACTGAATCTTCTCACCTACTCGCAACATTCCACTACGCGAATTAACTGACTGCACAAAACACCTCACTTATTTTTAGAACGATTTTTTATCGCTACTTTTAGCTACTTTTTAGCGCGACTTTTATTATTTCTACTATTATAAGCTCACCGTTGTAAGCGGCATAGCAGAATCTATTGCAAAATCCGGAGCAGAAGGACGAACCCCTGCTTCCACTAAATTCACGCCAAGCATTGCAACCATCGCACCGTTATCCGTGCAAAGCTTAAGCTCTGGCAAACGCACTTCAATTCCATGCTCCTTGCCACAAGCCAACAAATGCTCACGAAGCTGCGAGTTAGCAGAGAATCCACCGCCAATCATCAACGTTTTAGAACCGTACTGCTCGCAACCCATCATAGCTTTTCTGGAAAGCACTTCCGCCACAGAATTAGCCAAAGAAGCACACACGTCGTCAACAGGAATTTCAAGACCTTGAGCCTCGCGTGCTTCAACCCAACGAGCAACAGCAGTTTTTACACCCGAGAAGCTGAAATCGTACGGATGCTCTTTGCCGGAACGGCCTTGCGTCAAACCTTGCGGAACTTTTAAAGTATCTGGGTTACCAAGACGACCATGCCTATCAATATGAGGGCCACCCGGGTATGGGAATCCAAGCAAGCGCGCAACCTTGTCAAAGCACTCGCCTGCAGCATCGTCCAAAGTTGTACCAACAACATCAATACTTCTAGCGATATCGTTCACGTGAAGAAGCGAAGTGTGGCCGCCTGAAACAATTAAAGCAAGCACATCTTCCGGCACGTCACCGAATTGCAATTGCGTTACCGCAATATGCCCTATTACGTGATTAATACCATAAATTGGCTTATTTGCAGCCCAAGCTAAGGCTTTAGCTCCTGAAACTCCCACAGCTAAGCAGCCAGCTAAACCAGGACCTGCACTTACTGCAATCGCGTCAACATCACTTAAATCCATGTTTGCGTCTGCTAAAGCTTTAGAAACAACCGGCACGAAAGCTTCAGCGTGCGCACGAGAAGCAATTTCTGGAATCACACCGCCGTAGCGCGCGTGCTCCTGCATTGAAGATGCCACCACATTTGACACCAGCGTACGTCCACGCACAATAGCGGCGGCAGTTTCATCACAAGTTGATTCAATTCCCAATACGATTGCTTCGCTCATTGCTATTCCTCGTTATTCCTCGTTATTCCTCAGTTGCGTTATTTTTTGCGGAAGTTAAGTTATTCTCTTTTAAAATTTCATTTAAAGTCTCATTTAAGTCAGCACACATCGTGTACGCATCCACGCCTTCTGGCTGATAGTAACGTTTTCGCAAACCCATTTTCACAAAACCAAAACGTTCATACAGTGCGAGCGCAGGAACATTATCAACGCGTACTTCTAGCAGCATGCGTTTAGCACCAATCTGTTTTGCGGTTTTAATCATGGTTGATAAAAGCTTAGATGCTATGCCTTTTCGTTGATATTGTTTTGCAACGCCAATTGTCATTATTTGCACATCGTCGCCGTCAAACCAGTAGCCGGCATACCCGCATAACGTATGCGTATTTTCGTCTATTTGAGCGTAATACGCGCGCATAGGAGCTTGCAATTCTTGCGAAATCATGCTCTCATTCCATGAGCCTTTGCCAAATAAGTCGGCTTCAATAGGAGCTATTTTTTGCGCTAACTCATCGCATGTAAAATCGCATTTAGGCACTATATTGCAATTTTCGGCTACTGCAGGAAATTTAGAACGCGTTATATCAACAATCATAATTACTCAAATCGTTAAAAACGCTTCTATTTTTCTTTTGCCTTATTCGCTTCGCCAGATCCAAGCACATGCTTAAGCGGATTTGGTACAGACACATCCGGACGGCGCAAATAAAGGGGTTCAACAGCTTTTACGTGCTCATCTTTATTCGCACATTCCAAAGAGCACTGTTCGAAAATTTGCAAGCCTTGCACACCCAAGTCAAGCGCAGAAACTTCTGCAATAACGCCAATATGCGCAATATTTCGCCAATCTTCAACATACTTTTTAGCACCGTGTCCAAGCACATCCACGCAATAATTTTCGCTAGTTTCGCTCGCTAAATACTCGTTTACACGAGTCACAACATTTTGCGGATAGTCAATATCCATATTGATTAGCGCATTGCCTTCATCGTCGTATAAAGACATGTACACTTGGCGGCGGCGCGCATCGTTTAGTGAAAGCACGTAGTGACGAATATTAGAGTCGCAAGAATCCACAGAATCCGGAATATTTAGCAACAAATCCTTCTCTATAACACCATTCTTAATCGCTTCTTCAAACGCACCAGAGCGCATCATCAAACTTTGAGGAAGAAGACTATCACACCCCAAAATTTGAGCATTATTTGCAAACGCGATTGCTTTCGCAGCAACTAATCCTGCGCGAAGACCAGTAAAAGGAGCAGGCCCCACTCCCACAACCACGCGTTTAATATCAGAAGGCTGAAGGCCAGCAGCCTCAACAACTTTCGCAATATTTACCTGTAAACGCTCCACGTGAGTGCGTGAGTCAGTTTCAACAATCGGCTCATGACCAACAATTCCAACAGTAGAACCAAATGAAGTGTCAATAATCAGCGTATTACTCATGTTTATTCCTCAAAATCACGTACCAGACTAGCTTACTCGCTTAGCACAACTTGCTTTATTTATTGCGATATTTATTGCGATATTTATTGCATTCTCGATATTTACTCGCGTATTTATATCGATATTTACTCACCTATTTCTTAATTACAATTTTGCAAGTCGATTAAGCCAATCCTTGCCAACAGCTTTCAAAGTTACGATTCGCTCGCCATCGCTAGTAAAATCGTCTACTTGTGAAGAGTCAATAGGCCTTTCAATATGAACCTCTAAGCGCTCAGCAGCAAGTACTCCAGCCATTTGCTCGCCCCACTCCATAAGCACAACAGTGCCATCTCCTGGCTCCTCCAAAGCTTCGTCAAGTCCCAAAGATTCAAGCTCGTCAAGCAAACGCGAAACAGTATCTTGGCCTGGAGCAAAATCTTCGCCACCCAAACGGTAAGCGTCAACGTGAATTAAAGTCGCAGGCTTACCATCAGAGAAAGTTCCATGCAATTCACGCGCAATAGTAAAAGTTGGAGACACAATCGGCTCACTAATTGAAAGCCCTGCGCCAAAACCTTGAGCAAACGTTGTTTTACCAGCCCCAAGAGGACCAGAAAGC
Organism: Gardnerella sp. KA00255; assembly: GCF_049244095.1. Lineage (NCBI taxonomy): Bacteria > Bacillati > Actinomycetota > Actinomycetes > Bifidobacteriales > Bifidobacteriaceae > Gardnerella > Gardnerella sp. KA00255. Next base: position 66,445 of record NZ_CP058374.1, on the reverse strand, counting down.
AGCAAAACGTCTCCCTCTTTAACCAGTGACGCTACAGATTTACCCAATTCACGCATATCAGAATCTGTTGGTACGCGCAGAATTACATTTTTTTCTTCATCTAATACCATCGTATTATTCTTCCTTATTTACCGCGAGACGCAATAAGCATAATACACTTTTCTAAAGCATAATTCGCATCGCTAGATCCGCCTTTGCACTGCTCATCTGCCCATGCTAAACATTTCACACACTCACAAACTCCATCACTATACCAACCAGCTAATTGTTTCATAGCGATATTCAATGCCCACGGATTCACTTTTGCTTCAGCTTGAGAAATCTCACCATTTCTTACAGCAATAGCTTTAGATATAATGCGCATTTTGGCAGCAAGAGCACCGATAAGAGCAATAGGATCAACACCCTGATTGATAGCAGTACGAGCAGCTAAAACAGCTTCACCAGTACGACCTGCAACAGCTTTATCCGCCACAAAAAATCCAGTTACTTGAGGATCTGAAACTAAATATTTGTCAACAGTTTTCAAACTAATAGGATTCTCATCAAAGTCATAGCATAACTGAGAACACAACGAAGCTAATTCATCTGTTTTATTCCCTAACACTGCAACTAAGCGCTGAGCTGCTTGAGGATCAATACTTCTAGACGATCTTTCAAAAATGCTCATTATAAAATTCAATTGCGCTGCAGGCTTTTTCATATCGGGAACGTTAATAACATGAGCACCAGCACGAGTTAAACGCGTTATAACAGATTTACCTTTTAACCCACCTTCGTGACGAGCAATAACCCAACGATTATTTTGAGAAGACGAATCATTAATAGAATAAGATTTAGCAAACGATTCAATAGCTTCAACAAGCGAATCGTCTGCATTTTGAATATCATTAACAACTACTATTGTCTCATCGCCTAAAAGCGAAGGCCCAATAGCTTCATCAAAAGCATAACTATTTGCAACACTCGCATCTAAAGTTAATATTTCTGCCTCAGGATATTTTAAGCGAATACTATCTCGCACATCTTTAGCATTTAATTCATTAAGATATGCATCACCTCCAACAACAAGTGTCAGAGGATCAATCACATGACTAGACGCCATAAATCCCCCATATTTCGCTAATTATATTTACTCGCTAAAATATCACGATATTGTCTAAGAAAATCAAGCAATAACGCATAGACCATGTTACTATGAAGCAAATAATTTTAATGAATCATCAATAATTCTTCTAGTTTTACTAAAAACTAATTGCATTGATAAATAACACTCACTTCTAATATCGCACTTTTTTGATAATCGAGATAAAGCAGATAAAGATACAAACACACTTAATTCAACAGCAAAAATAAGCCAAGATCCTAAAGATCCTTTTAACCAAGGAAATACTGCCCATTCGCATTGACTACAGAACTGAGCACACCTGGAAATAATATCCGTACCAATACAAGCAGCTCGAGCAAAAAATAATCCTAAAGTTGCATTAAAAATAGAACATGCTAGTGAAATTAGACCACATACAGTAGCCCAATCCACGAATGGCGAAACCATGAGATTCGCAAAAGTCGCCATAAAAGATATTTCAGGCTGTATCAATATTTGAATTGGCAAAGTAAAACATTGAGCAGCAATAGTCATACTTAAAGCAGAAGATAAACATTTAGGCATGATCATATTAAAACAATTACTTAAAGGAATTCCCATAACAATAATTCCTAAAGTTGCAGAACAAGAAAGAGCAAAAGCGTAATCCCATGCAAAACTTGGATTAGCTAGTAATACAAAGCAAACAGTCCAGCTTAAAGCACTAATAGATTGATAAGGCCTTCCAATCGCAAAAGCTAAAGCGGAAATTAATCCCATAATAAGCGCTCGCAAAACTGAAGCAGACGGGTAAACAATTCCAGCAAGAGCAACACAAGCTAACATTTCAAAAAAGCAGTAATACGCCTAGAAATAAGAAAATAAGAGAAGACTTTACGTATAAATGCAGAAAGAAGCAAAAAATGACCTCCTGATACCGCCATTAAATGCATAATGCCAGCATGCTGAAAATTATCTTTAACACAATCAGCATAAGTAGAATCAACCTTGAGACTGCTATTACTACTATCTTTAGAATCAGTTAGCACATATTCTTGCCCAAGCAAACCAACAGTAAGCCCTGGAACCAATATTTTCCCCTGATCATCAAGATTTTCAGCAACTTTATAAAAAGATTTCCATAACGAATTAAACGCAGAATGATACAAACTTGGATTCTTAAATGAAAGAATATTACTAATATTTTTTGGAATACTTAATTCAACAATATCTGGATTAAATTTCGAAATTCCAATCGTTACTTCAGAGCGAAAAGATGATCCATAAGACAAACTTGAGCACAAAGGCTTATATGAATACAATCTTGCGCTCGCATATGATTTATAAGCAAAATTCTTTGAACCAACTTCATTATGAAGATTATGAAGATTATGAACAGCCTGAAGATTATGAACAGCATCCGATTGACTATTCTCAAATCTTAAATAAGACACAGAAACATTCGCATAGCAATCTGCGCGAAAAGATTTTGAAACCTTAGGCGGAGAAATAACAGTCAAATCTGCAATAATCTTAGAACTTGGATTCTTCTGCAAATACAAACTCGCATTATTACTTAACGCACGAGAATAAGAATTCTCATTATTTGCATTGCCATAAGCTATTTTCCTAACTATATCTGCGGATTCAACGCGAGAATACGCAAAACTAACTACGCAAGATAACATAACTGCGTAAATTACAAGAAGAAAAAGTAGGTTATAGCGTCTAACAAAAATTTGTAAATTACTAATAAAAACTTTAAAAACAGATCGTATAGTTTTCAGCTTTTTCAGCTTTAAGCTCGTCCTACTACTACTTTTTGAAACTACAACATAGATTATTAAGCATAATAAAAGTACTGTAAACACAATCAAACATACGAATAAAGTAAAATTCGTAGCATATTTGGAATTATTAGAGAAAGTTTTAAATGGCTTTTTAAATGAATACCCTAAAGAGTCACTTAAATACTTTCCGCAAAAGCACCCAATCCATATGCTTACAGCAATAGGCAACATTCTAAAATCTTTATTTCCATTTTCTAAGAATATAGCTTCTTCTATTTTTAATTTTTTCGCTACAACTAATCTCGATACATCTTCCATAATTAACGCCTTTACAAATACGCACGAAAACACAGAATTTCTAAAGCCAAAACAAAAGAAAGAAAACTAAAATCACTAACTCAAACAACTAAAGCAAAATGCCCGCGAATCCAACACAAATAAATCCAACACAACTAAAGCAATCACTAAAGCAAAAATAAATATTTATTTAAAACATACTTTTTCGCGGAATTTAGCTAAAGTTTTAGCACCTATGCCTTTGACATTCATCAAATCGTTAATTCGTTTAAAACTACCAAAACGCTTTCTATGCGCAATAATGCGTTCAGCCATCTTAGGACCAACTCCGCGTAATTGTTGCAATTTTTCAACACTAGCAGTATTTAAATTTATACAAGATGATTTTTCGGCACTACTTTCAGAATTTACTTTATTTTTTGACTTACTTTCTGACTTACTTTTTGATTTACCTTCCGACCTATTTTCTGATTTCGATGCTGATTTATTTTCTGACTTCTCTACTGAAGCATTTTCTGAAACATTTTCTGAAACATTAGATTTTTTACTATCAACACGCTTACCATTCACACGCTCAACGCCAACACGATCAACGCCAACACTTTTAGCATCATCATCTTCGGCTTCTTTATTACTTTCACTTGCCGATTCATGCTCATCGTAATGCAAATAAGACGAATCGTCATGAGAAGGTGATTTTAAAGAATTAATTCTATAAGTTTCAGCTCGAGAATAATTCACAGATTGCGTAATAAGAAGCGTAAGACTAGCACATAAAGCGGCAACTAAAACAAGAAGTAACGAAAGAGCATGAATTGGCTTAAAACGTAATCTAACTCCTGAAACGCGATTAATATCACTATCTTCATCTTCTCTGTTTCTTTTTAATACGCAAGAATCGCTTGTCATAAGCTCATTAAGAGATTGAACTTTGTTTACTTGCATATACACCCCCAACTTGTTTATATACCCTATAAAATTCCCCAACTTTCGCTTTAATAAATACAAAAGTGCCCATTCCAACTATGCATGAAGGAATGAGCACTTTCAAGAAAAATCGTGCTATGTGGTCAGAAGTTCCAAGCTATTGCCAAAACAAAACCACATTGCAACTACAGCTTTGTTTTTTAGTCTCAAAGAAACTAAAAAACATTGCAAATAAAACTTAAATTATCTTTCAACTTCCGTCAATTTCAACTTTCGTCAGGAACTATAGAAACAATCTTAGGAGCTTTTACAATCACCTTTCGAGGAGCTTTACCACCCAAACGATCAGCAACAGCCTCTAACGCAAGCTTTTCAAGCTCGCTAGCCTCTATATTCGGATCAACTTCAAGTTTTGCGCGAACTTTGCCCTTTACTTGCACAACAGCAGTTACAGTATCCTCACCAACATATCTGGAATCAGCTACAGGCCACTTTGCGTGTGCAATAGACGTGTTGTGCCCGAGCTTGCTCCACATTTCCTCACAAATATGAGGAGCAATAGGAGAAAGCATCAGCACTAGCGGCTCTACAGCAGCGCGTGGAACATGCGGCAAAGAAGTAATATGATTGTTGAGCACAATAAGCTTAGCAATTGCTGTATTAGGACGCATAGCTTCCATCTCTACAGTTACTTCCGCAATAGTGTTGTTAAGAAGCTTCAAAGTTTTATCGTCAAGAGCATCTTCAGTTACTGCCAAAGCTCCTGTTTCTTCATTTACAACATTTCTCCACAAGCGTTGCAAGAATCTCATACCACCAACAACATTACGAGTATTCCATGGTCGAGATTCAGCAAGAGGTCCCATACTCATTTCATACAAGCGGAACGTATCTGCTCCATAATTCTCGTACATGTCATCTGGGGTAATAATATTCTTCAAGCTCTTACCCATTTTGCCAAATTCACGATTAACATGCTCTCCGTGCCAAGTGAAAGTTGGTTCACCATTAGAATCTGGAGCACCTTCTTCAACTTCAGCTGCTGGTACATATTGACCACGATCATCTGTGTAAGCATAAGCCTGAATCATACCTTGATTAAATAAGCGATGGAAAGGCTCTGGAGTGCCAACATAGCCTAAATCATACAAAGCTTTATGCCAGAATCTTGCGTAAAGCAAATGCAAAACAGCATGTTCTACACCGCCGATATATAAATCAACACCGCCGGCTTTAGAATTCTGCCCATCCTTAACACCCATCCAATACTTGTATTCTTCGGAATCAACCATATTTTCAGAGTTATTAGGATCAAGATAACGCATGTAATACCAGCAAGATCCCGCCCAATTAGGCATAGTATTTGTATCTCGATAATAGGTTTTTACACCATCACCAAGATCCAGCTGTACTTTAACCCAATCCTCATTGCGACTTAGCGGAGCTTCTGGCTCAGAATTAGCATCGTCAGGAGCATAAGTCTTAGGCTGGTAATCAGGAACATCTGGAAGCGCAATTGGAAGACTAGAATCAGGAAGCAAATAAGCAACCGAATCCTCATCGTAAACAATTGGGAATGGCTCTCCCCAATAACGTTGGCGAGAGAACAGCCAATCGCGAAGTCTATAAGAAACTCTACCCTTGCCAACTCCTGCAGATTCAAGCCATTCGTTTACTTTTTCAATAGCATCATCCACACGCAAACCATCGATAGACAACGCGTCACCGCGCTTGTAAGTCTTATCTACAGAGGAATTAATAACAATTCCATCGTGCGAAACAAATGGTGCTTTTCCTTCATAATCCGAAAGTTTCTCATCAGATTCAGGCAAAGGCTTAACTGTATAAATTACAGGAAGTCCGAAAGCTGCAGCGAAGTCATAATCTCGCTGATCTCCTCCAGGAACAGCCATAATTGCACCAGTACCATAATCCATAAGCACATAGTCAGCGGCAAAAATTGGCAACTTTGCACCTGTTACAGGATTAATTGCATATAAGCCTGTGAATAAACCAGTTTTAGATCCAGCGTCTTCTGTACGATCCTTAGCTGTTTTTGCACGAGTCTGAGCTTGATACTTAGCCAAACCTTCTTTAAGATTTTCGTATCCACCCTTCCAGCTTTCAGGAACGTCAGATTCCCAAGAATCTGGAATATGTTCAAGAAGAGGATGGTCAACAGAAACTACAGCAAAAGTGGTTCCAAAAAGCGTATCTGGACGAGTAGTATAAACTTCCAAATCACGAGTTTTTCCATCAGAGCATTCAACATCAAAATGAACTGAAGCACCGTGAGATTCTCCAATCCAATTTCGCTGCATAAGCTTAACTTTTTCTGGCCAATCAATAGTGTCAAGATCTTCAACTAAACGATGACCATAAGCAGTAATTCGCATAGACCACTGACGAAGATGACGCTGGAATACAGGGAAATTACCGCGCTCAGAACGACCTTCTGCAGTAACTTCCTCGTTAGCAAGCACTGTGCCTAAACCTGGGCACCAATTAACAGGAGATTTAGAAATATAAGCTATTCTGAAATCATTAAGCACATCAGCTTTTTCGATCTTGCTTAAATCTTCCCAATTCTTTCCAGCAAAACCTGGAATTTCGCGCTTACCGCTCTTAAACTCGTCAACCAACTCACTAATAGGACGAGCTGAACCCTTACCGCCGTCTTTACGCGTAAACTCAGGATCATACCAAGCGTCATAAAGCCTTGAGAAAATCCATTGCGTCCAACGCACATAATTCGTATCAATCGTTGCGAAAGAACGACGATCATCAAAACTCAAACCCATGCGATGCAACTGGCGACGCATATTAGCAATATTTGCCTCAGTAGTGATGCGAGGATGCTGTCCTGTTTGCACTGCGTATTGTTCTGCAGGAAGACCAAAAGCGTCATAACCCATAGCATGAAGTACATTTTCGCCCTTCATGCGATGATATCGGCTTACAACATCTGTTGCTAAATATCCCAAAGGATGTCCAACATGCAAACCTTTACCCGATGGATATGGGAACATATCCATAGCGAAGAAAGCTGGACGGCCATTAGCATTATTACCATCGCCATCTTTTAAATCGCCTTTAACATTTGCGGCCCAGAATGTACCCTGGTCATCCCAAAGTTTTTGCCAACGCTTTTCAATATCTTGAGCCAAGCGTGCATTATAACGAAAAGCTGGCTCACTAATTGCAGGCTTATTTTCAGCTGTTGCATATTGTTTAATGTTGTCGTTCATAAATAAGGACTATAGCGACTCATATCGTCATTATGCAACATTTTTTACAACTTTAGCAAAGAAAAAACATTAATAAATAAAAATTTTACTATTCTTTTAACTAAATTTATTTTAATAATCTTTCCTAATTATACTATTGCTAAAATATATAAATTAAATATAAAAAATATTGCTAAAAATTGTTTATAGCTTGAATTTAAGGAAAGAATCATGAAAGTATCAAAAAATACTCTTTTAGCAATAGCATGCTTAGTTTGGGCAGCAGCAGGATTTAACATATTGCGCATAGGAGTTTTAGCATACCCAAATTATTTATCCATAATTAATTACGGCTTATCTTTGATTGTTTTTGCAATATTCTATATATTCATTTTCAGTAAGCTTGTTAAAAAACATACTTCAAGGATTATCGCATATACAGAAAAACAATTTTTCCTCAAATTCTTTGATGTGAAATCATTCGCAATTATGGCGTTTATGATGACAGGCGGAATACTTTTACGAACAAGCAATCTTGCACCTGAACAATTTATAGCAGTATTTTACACAGGATTAGGTGGAGCGCTATTTTTAGCTGGCATACTTTTCGGATACAACTTTTTAAAATCTTGCTTCTCCACTAAAAACAAAAGCGATAACTAACTAATCTCTTAAAATAAAAGAAAAGAAGAAATAGAAAAATACATATCTAAAAGACATACACAAATCGTGCTATTTAGCAAAAGTACCTATATAAGTAATGCAAAATACAAATAATACAAATAGTATTTATAGCAAAATAGCATTAATAAAATCTTTAGACGTAGAATAGTATAAAGGTATTAAAAGGCATAATCACGCATAGAATTGCTATGAATAATGAGGTTGCTATGAATAATGATGTGTATAAGAAAAGCAGGTTATACGCGCCAAATCGATTTTTTGAGTGCGAAGGCAAAGGTTTGCAATGGTTACAAGAAGCTCACGATCATGGCGGACCTAGAGTTGCAAAAGTATACGATTGGGGCGCTAACTATTTAAATATTGAGCGCATAAACATGTCATCAAGGCCTACACCATTAGCAGCATATCGTTTTGGTGCCGCTTTAGCGCATATGCACGATTATGGTGCAAAATATTTTGGAGAACCACCAGCAGATTATGATGGAACATGCTATTTTGGGCCACTTTCAGATCCAGTAAAAATGGATACAGGTAAATGGGATAACGTAATAGATTATTTAGCTGAAGGCAGATTAAAACCTATGGTAAATCTCGCAATTGAGCGTGGCGAGCTATCAAAAGCTGATTTAGAACTTACTAATCAAGTTATTGACGCTCTTCCTGATTTACTTGGTAAAGCTAGCGAAGATAAGCCTGCACGCGTTCATGGAGATTTATGGAGCGGAAACGTGCTTTGGACTTCAACTCCGAGCGAATCGCAGAGCCAAAACAATACGCAAACTGTAGATAAAGAATATACAGAAGCAGTTCTAATTGATCCAGCTGCTCATGGAGGTCATCGAGAAGAAGATCTATCTATGTTGCACTTGTTTGGAATAAGCTATTTTGAACAAATACTAAATGGATATCAATCCGTTCATCCTCTTAAATCTGGTTTCGAAAAGCGCATAACTATCTGGCAGCTATATCCAATTGCTGGCCATTGTGTATTCTTTGGCGGAGGCTACGTTGGAGAATATAGAGATATGTGCGTGAGTTTATTGCAAAATTTGTGATAAAACAAAACATTTTCGTATTGCATTGAAATCTAGTGCTAAGAATTACGTTTAATTACTTATATGACACGCCAATTGCATTAATAAACATACAAGTGATACGTATAAAATAGCATGAGTTGTAAAAAATATTTATTGATTTGTAAACTGATGGAAGGCATTGTAATATGATTCGTTTGCGAACACGATTACGTCATGTTGTAGCTGTATTTACTGTTATTTCTACACTTTTAGCGATTGCAGGATGCTCAACTTCAACATCGCAAATAAGCTCAAACGCAAACAAATCTGGAAAGCCTATTGGCAATGTTGCTATTTTTTCTCCTTCAGACGGACTTTCATTAAATAGACACACTCCACTGAGCACATGGAATTTATTAATACCTGAAATAGTAAAATCTTTGAAATCGCATGGTTTTAGCGATTCAAATATTGAGACACATTCTTACTCAAACTTAGAAGAACAAAGCCAAGCAATCCAAGATTATGTGGTATCAAAAATTTCTTCGCAAAAGAACAAGAATAATGATTCTGAAAAATCTAACAATAAAGGCAATAGCGTAACAGATTCCAAAAAATCTGAAACAACTATTGTTGTTGCTCCATGGACGGATAAAAACGGAAGCAATAATTATGGCGATTACGTTACTCAGCCAGAATACGCATCATATTTAAATTCTAAAAATAATGATTCTTCAAAAAATAAGTCTGCAAAGAAATCTGCAAAGAAATCTAACGTAAAAAAAGACGAAAAAACAGACAACAAAGCAGACAGTAAAAACGCTGATAATACTTCTAATGACAACAATCAAGATACTCAAAATAATGCGAACAAGCATGTAGATAATGCTGCAGAAAAACGTTTAGCATCAGCATTGAAATTAGCTCAAAAGTACGGAATGCACGTAGTACTTTTGTCTCGCATGATTGAAAACTTTGAGCCAGACGCTATATTTAATTTCTCTACTGCTGAAGAAATAGGCGAAATGCAAGCGGCAACACTTGTTGAAAAACTTGCGCTATACAAAGCAAGTAAAGACCATCCTAAGTCTATTGAAGTGCTTTTGCCATGCCACGTTCAGCCTAAATCCTCGAACGATTCAAATAAATCAGATGGAACAAGTTCAAGCGCCAATAATGCAGAAGACGAATCATATTCCGACGAATTTGCACGACATGCTTTTATAGGTATTTGGAAAGTATTACAGCCTTATTTTGAAGCTGGAACCTTAATTTCACCATCTGGAAAATTACATGCGCAAGTAGAAGAAAAAGATTGGAAAAACGTTGCTTTTTACGCTAATGACGCTGAATCATTTAAAAAAGAGCTTACTAAGCGTTTAATCTCACAGGAAAATATTTTAGGTAATAAGTATTCACATATTGATGGAATTATTGCCTTGAACGATAACGCTGCTTCTAAGATAGTCAAAGCACTATCTGACTTTGGATACAAAGGTAGCGCTGCAGATATTAATCCTTCTATTAGCGTTCAAGATATTATTGGAAATATTATTGGCAAGCGAAATCTTAATAAAGAAGCAGTTCCTTCGCCTAACCTAAATAATAAAAAAGATAATAAATCTAAAGATAAATATAACATAAACGATAATTCAACTGTTAAAGATTCAAAAACAGACAATAATCGCACTAATGAAGAAAATGATTCATTGATGAAATGGCCAATCGTAACAGGTTACGGTGCCTACAAGGATTCATTGCCTAATATCGTTGAGGGCAAACAATGGATTACGACTATTGAAAATATGCAAGATTCTTCAAAAGACGTAGCACATGTTTGTCAACAATTAAATCAAACAGGCAAACTAACTCCAGACGCTCAAATGACAACTGTTACGATAAATAACAAGAAAGTAGCTATTTATTCCGAAAAGGTTATTGCCGTAAGCGCTACAAATCTAAAGGCAATGCTGATTGATCCTGGATACGTAAGCCTCGCAGATGCAGGATTATAAAAGTTCCATAGCTTACGAAAATTTATAATAAGATTCTGCTAAAGGTTTGCTATATAACTTATAACGAACTTTTAGCAGAATTTATTTATCTATTATTTATTTATCTATCAATCTATTTATCTATCTATTTATCGACGTTTGCGCGGAGCATAAATAACTTGCTCAATCAAATTACTATAACGCTCTACTACTGCTTGTCTTTTAGCTTTCATACTTGGAGTAATCAATCCGTTTTTCTGAGTAAATTCTTCTGCAACGATTTCAAAACGTCTTATGGATTCAGCTCTAGAAACCATCGTATTTGCCCTAGAAACAGCACGCTCAACTTCTGCCCTAACAATAGAATTACGCGATGCTTCAGCAAGAGAAGACACTTTACGAGCACCCTTTTGTTCTAGCCAAGAATTAACTTCAGCTAAATCAAGCGCAATAATAGCTGCTATAAACGGCTTCCTATCCCCTATAACAACGCATTGGGAAATAACTGGAGAAGTCATAATAGATGCTTCTAAAGGACCAGGAGATAAATTCTTTCCTCCTGCTGTAATAATAAGATCCTTCTTACGACCAGTGATTCGCACAAACCCATCTTTATCTAATGAAGCAAAATCACCTGTATGAAGCCAGCCATTTACAATCTGCTTTTCAGTAATTTCAGGATGATTATGATAGCCATTGCAAACTGCACGGCTTTTAATGCATAATTCGCCTTCATCGTCAATAGCAACAGAAACACCTTTAACAGGTAATCCAACTGTACCAATGCGATATCCGACTGTAGGATTTACCATAGCAGGCGCACAAGTTTCAGTCATGCCATATCCTTCAAGCAAAGGAAGACCAACACCGTTAAAGAAGTGTGCTATAGATAAATCAAGTGGAGCTCCGCCAGATACTGCATACTCAACCGATCCACCAAAAACTTGCATAATTGAGCTATACACTAACTTGTTAAATATTGAGTGCATAAGCGAAAGCATAGGAGGGATAGCACCACCGGACTGTTGCGCTCTAGACCACTGAATAGCGACTTTAGTAGCGCGAGCAAAAATAAATCCTTTAACGCCGCGACCAGCTTTTTGAGAAGCAGCATTATAAATCTTTTCAAAAATACGAGGAACAGCGAGTATAAATGTAGGCTTAAATTTCTGGAAATCAGAAAGTATAGTCTTTAAATTACTTGTTAAACCGAGAGTGACATTTCCTGCGAAGCAGAAGAATTGCATAAAGCGTGCAAAAACATGAGCTAATGGCAAAAACAGCAATAATCTAGCGTTCGGCTTCATTGCAATATCTGGCATAGAAATAACACCACTTTTAGCGATAAAAACAAAATTACTATGTGTTAGCTCTACGCCTTTAGGTTCGCCAGTAGATCCTGAAGTATAAACGATTGTTGCTAAGTCATCTCCTCGAACAGACTGCTCACGCTCATAGAATTCAGCATCTGTAACAGCCTTGCCGTATTCAATGCACGCATCTATTGCATCACGAGAAATAACATATATGTCTTTCAAAGAAGGACAATCATCTTTAACATTAAGGACTTTATCTTGTAATTCAGGAGATTCTACAAATACAGTACCAACATTGGAATCATTAAAAATATTCATAATCTGTATCTGAGAATTAGTTTCATAAACAGGTACAGTTAAAGCACCGATAGACATAATTGCTAAATCCAACACTGTCCATTGCCAAGAAGTGTGAGCAATAATAGACACAGAATCTCCTGGCATAACACCACGAGCAATCAATCCCTTTGCAACAGCAATTACCTTATCTCGAAATTCTTTAGCAGTGAAAGATTCCCAATTACCGTTGTCATTAACGTATTCAACTAAAGAATCATCCGGTTTGCGTTCAACACGATTTTCAAGAATTGAAAATATATTAGCATCATATTCAATATGCTCATCAAGCGGACGAGAAAACTCCTGCATAACGCTCCCTTTGTTATGTGAACGAAACAGTACTTTAGTAGATCTAATTAGAATCTACACGTATTCTTATGATTCCACATTCTATACTTTCGTAAGTATCTTCATGCACAAATAAGTTGCCAAATTAAAACTTGAATGTGATTTATGTGATTTATATGATTTATTCGAATACGCTTATTTTCACCACAAAATGCTTATTTTATTGGTTTCCATACAATCCTCCTCATAGAAGCTTTAATAGCAGGGTCTTCATAGTGACGCTTATCTTTTTTAAGACCCCATTGAACACACGAATTATCGCAATGATCAGATCCGCGAGAAACAGATCCTATAAGTTGTCCGCGCTTTACGGATTCACCTACTGAAAGAAATGTTTTAGCAGGTTCAAAAGTGGACGTTATAGATCCATGCTTTATGCTGACTACATTTTTATGAGCTACAACGCCAGCAAAACTTATAATTCCGTTAGCTGGAGCAAATAGTTTGGTTCCCTCTTTTGCTTCTAAATCAACCCCTCGATGGCCAGCCATCCAAGGTTTTTCAGGAGGATCAAAAGGCCTTAATATTCTTACATGCTTTACAGGCCACAACATACTAGCTTCACAAATACTTTTCGAAGAAGCTTTTGAATCACTAACTAGCATCACGCGGTAACAATCAGATTTACTTGAATTTAAAATCTTTTTATTAGAGTCATATGAAGAATAATAGTTGTAATTATTGGATATTAAATTACTTGATATTAAATTACCTATAGCAACAATAACTAAAGTAAGTACAATAGCAAAATATAAAATATATGAAGATTTGCTTGTTTTATCACTTTTTTCTGAATTATTTAAAGAATCTGATTTTTTAAAAAGCACGTTAAAAGAAAATAAGTTGCATAGAGAATTCTTAAGCAAAAAATTACGTGAGACCATGCGCAAAAACATCTTAGAAAAATTACGCGAAACCTTACGCAAAAACATAAATAACCCCTTCCCCCACAATTTTTACTTTGGCTTATTAGCAGTTCGTAAAAAGCTAAAAAATAACTCTTTCATATGAAAATCACATGTATAAATACAAATAAATTTCATATTTTATTCTCATTATTTGAAGCTCTAACTTAATGAAAATAATTTATATAATTATGATTTATATAAATTATGAAACTTGTGTTAAGCAAAAAGAAGTATTTTTTATAAATGTGGTCAGAAGTTCATAAGACTATGCACAAATAGAAAAAACCTTGTTTTTATTGAGTTTTATTGAATTTTGATATTGTTTTAAGATTTTACGACACGCCAAAACTAAGAAAATTTGCATATCTTAAAAATCCGTGTAATATAAATGTCTTGTGCACAGCACACAGCTAAACACAAAGGATATTCCTGCGTAGCTCAGTTGGCAGAGCGTTCGACTGTTAATCGAATGGTCGCTGGTTCAAGCCCAGCCGCAGGAGCCATTAACCACCGGTTCGCCGGTGGTTTTTTTGTATGGCAATAGAGGTTTTGAATTTAACCGAAATTTTGTGAATTAACGCCTAGCTTTGGGAAATAACCCTAATTTTGTGAATTAAACTTTAGAATCACTTCTAAACATATATAAAATAGCGTAAAATATGTGGCACGTATTACTTGCAATACACTAAAAATGATTACCACAAGTAAGGAAATACATATGCCAACAAAAGTTTTACTAGGCGAAAATGTAAAGAAAAAGAAGCTTATTGCTCTTATATCATGCATTGTTGTATTAGCACTTGCATTAACTGGATTAGGTTCGTATTGGTATTTTAAACAATCCGAAGAAACTAATGAAGCGCGTAAACAATGCCAAGAAGAAGTAGCAAAAATTTCAAAACCAAATAAAACTTGGAAAAAACTTGTAGGGAATTCCTTTTTAGTTACTTTAGCGCAACAAGATAGCGAAAATAGTAAGAAATTAGCAAGTTTACTTGCAGAAAAAGCTCCTGAACCAATTACATGCAATGCTAATTCAGCTGAAGAATTAGGAAAACAAAGCGCTCAAGCAATAGCTGCATCGCAATGGTATAAAGATGAAGCTACTAAGATACGTTCTCTTGCAGTTTCATTGATTAACGAAATGAATGAAAAGCAAGATAAGGACAAAGACAAAGATAAAGACAAAGACAATAAGAACGCGGATAAAAACAAGGATACAAGCGCAAACAAGAAAGAAGAAACTAAGCGTACGCCTAATCCTGTTGTAAAACATCCAGTTAAACAAAATAATCAAACCAAGACTGGCAAGACTACTCCTAATAAGAACACTCCTAAGACAAACAAAGGAAAGACTGGCAAGACCGATAAGACCAAGCCTGGCGACAAAAAGACAGGTGACAAGGACAAAGACAAAGACAAAGACAACAAAGACAACAAAGACAACAAAAACAACACCGACCCTAAGAACAACGACAATTCTGGAAACTCAGAAGAGCAAGGGGAAAATGGCAAAGGAAAAGGCAAAACGGAAACCGAAAACGGCGAAAATAGCCAAAAAGGCAAAACAAATCCAGAAAAAGATAATAAAGGGAAATCAAATCCTGGAACAGTAACTACAACTGATCCAACTAAAGGCGAAGGTAAACAAAACCCATAAAATTGGTATCTTATAAAACAAATAACTAAAAATAAAATGGTTGAGGCTCAACAGTTTTTCTGCTGAGCCTCAACCATTTGTGTATGAATTAGAAACCTAATTCATACACAACTTTTAATAACATCTTGATAACAACTAAATAATCACTTCCCAAGATCTACTTCTTTAAGAGGAATTACTTTAGTACGATTCTTAATCTTGTACACAACGTACAGAATTATGAATAACGGAACAGACATGTAAGTAATACCAATACCTTCCCAATTAAGCGTTGCAAACGAGCGCAAATCCTGACCAACAATAACCAGAACACACAAAAGGAACGCCACAATCGGACCAAACGGATACCACTTTGCACGATACACTAAATTGTTCAAAGAATGACCCTGAGCCACATAAGCCTTACGGAAACGGTAGTGAGAAGCAGCAATACCAGCCCAAGCAATAAAACCAGTCAAACCACTTGCAGCAACCAGGAACATATATATTTGCGATCCAAAAATACTCATGAAGAACGTGAACAAAGCCACAACAAATGTTGCAATTAAAGCCGGAACTGGAATACCTCGTAAACTCACTTTTCCGAAGACTTTTGGAGCATTACCTTCTTTTGCAAGCGCATAAAGCATTCGCGTTGAAGCGTACATACCGGAATTAGCTGCAGAAATAACAGAAGTCAAAATAACAGCATTCATAATCCCTGCAGCAGCAGCAAAACCTGCACGCTGGAAGACGAGCGTGAATGGGCTTATAGCAATATCAGTTACTTCGGATCCAAGCAAATTCTTGTCAGTGTAAGGAATAATGCAAGCAATAACGAAAATAGCAAGAATATAGAAAAGAAGAATACGCCAGAACACTTGCTTTACAGCCTTTGGAATACTCTTTTCTGGAGTTGCGGACTCTCCTGCAGTGATACCAATAAGCTCAGTTCCTTGGAACGAGAAACCTGCAATAGCGAATGCGCAAAGCACAGCAGGAACACCACCAGCAAACGGAGCATCCTTATGCGTAAAGTTCTTCAATAGCGGTGCATCGCCACCAATAATGCCAATAATTGTAAGTGAACCGATAACTAAGAATAGGATTACAGCAACTACCTTAATAACGGAAAGCCAATACTCAGTTTCGCCAAAACATTTAACTGTAAGAATATTAATAAGCAAAATAAATATCAGAACACCAAGCGAGAACACCCATATTGGAATTTTCGGGAACCAGTACTGTAAAACTATTGCAGCTGTACTAACATCTACAGCCACAGTAATCGCCCAATTAAACCAATAGTTCCATCCCATTGCAAAACCTAAAGCTGGATCAATAAACTTTCCAGAATACGATGCAAATGAACCACTAATAGGCATAAAAGTGGCCATCTCACCAAGCGAAGTCATAAGGAAGTACACCATAATGCCAATCGCAGCATAAGCGAGCAACGAACCACCTGGACCAGACATGTGAATAGTTGCACCGCTAGCAACAAACAAGCCTGTGCCAATACTTCCACCAAGCGCAATCATAGAAATATGACGAGTTTTAAGACCGCGCTTTACTTCATTAGAGTGAGCAGAATTATTGTTTATAGAACTGTTTCCGACAATCTTTTGTGACAGATTAGAACTGTGTTCCATGTTTCCTCCTTTTAAACTCTCAGAGGTAAACAAGCACAGCATGCATGTCGATAGCACTCCGCAGCAATACGCCGAATTACTGCGACAGTATTTGACTTATTCAGTCAAATCCCAACTTATGACTTAGAAAGTATCGTCATAAATTTCGGCATTATCCCCTTTCACCAATAATCTTCGCTACTTTCAAGCTCATATTGGCTACTATTGTCAAATGCAACCTCTGGTCGATGTGTTTCATTATTAGCATAACGTGCGACAAAATCACAAAGACCAGAGTAAAACAGTGTAAAACCTATAAAACTTAATTCCAAAAATCTAAATCATTTTGAAATAAGCCTCTTCTTTTTAAGAACTAATTTTATATCTGCAGCAGATGCAACTTCAGAAGAATGAGTTACAACAATTACGCACTTTCCACGTTTATGCGCAGCATCACGAAGCAAAGAAATAACGTCAGAAGTAGTATCAGGATCCAAACTTCCTGTAGGCTCATCAGCCAAAATAACAGGAGAAGAAGAAACAAGCGCACGAGCAATCGCAACACGCTGCTGCTGACCACCTGAAAGTTGCATAATATTACGAGTTGATTCTTGCTCATTAAGACCAAGTTCATACAAAATATCAACTTTCGCTTTAGAATCTACAAGTCTCACATTTTCTATCGGAGTTAAATAATCAATAAGATTAAAATTCTGGAAAACTAAAGAAACATGCTTCTTCCTGTGATTTGCATAACCAGTACTTGCAATATTTTCCCCATTGAAAAGAACAGTGCCATTGGTAGGAGAATCTAAACCAGCTAATAAAGATAGTATTGTTGACTTTCCTGAACCAGATGGGCCTGTTATGCTATACATTTTTCCTGATTCGAATACAGCATTAACTTCACGAAGAACAGCTATATTTGCAGGACCATAAGAATATTCAACATTATTTAACTCTAATAAATTTGTCATAATCATTCCTTTTACAATAACTCTTTTCAAAATTTTTCTATAAAATAATTATTTAACTTAAAATACTTCTGATTTATCCAAATATCTAAAACGCTAACTCATAGCACTTAAAACAGCACGAGGTCGCGAAGTAAATAACGGAATTAATGCAAGTAATAGTGCAACTATTGCCATAGCAAATCCTATAAGCAAAGCAAATACAGTCTGACTAATAGGCAACATAGGAATATGCAACGATGAAATAGAAGAATCAGCAATGCTCGAAAACATAAAATTCCCTACTACTCGCGACACAGAAGCACCGAATATAAGAGATAAACATGCTGAAATTGCAGAAATAATAATGATTTCAGCAATCATTTGAGCAGCTATAGAGATTTTATTAATACCAAGCGCCATGAATACTCCAACTTCATGAATGCGACTGCGCACAAAGAAAACAAGCACTAATCCTAAAATCAATATTCCAACTAATCCAAGAACTACAAAAATCATAGTTATCATTGATTTAACTGATTTCACAGATTGTAATACTCCACTAAAACGAGCTGAATTATCTTCAATATCGAATTTTCCTTTGATAATTCTTTAGCTTTAATAAGAGCATTATTCAATAAATCTTCACTATTCAGAACGCATCTAACGGCATTTACTAATTTAGCTCCACTAAGCGTAAAAGCTGTACCAATATCTGTTACAATGCGATTTTCTGAAGAATCAGATGGCAAAATCCCTTTTGTTTGCATTTTCCCGGAAAATATGCCAACTATCGATACTTTTGCATGATGATTGCCTTGATAAAGAGTAATCTCAGATCCTATGTGAAGTTTATTTTTATCAGCAAAAGCTTTATGCACTATTGCACTATGAGAACTTTTAGCATCAATATGTTTCCCAGAATCAAGGTTATATAAACCTTCTTGGAATCCAGACGCTAGCTGAGAAGACGTTGTTCCAGTAACACCTACATATGATGCCATTTTGTCGTTATCTAATCTAGGACCAGATGTTGCAGCTACAATTCGCATACCACGAGCAGAAGCAAGCGTTTCAGACTCATAAGAACTTGTTTTTACACCAGCTATTGAAGAAAACTTTTTAGCTTGTTCTAAACTCATTCCAGATTGAGAATAATCTACAAAACCATTGGATTTGTCGGAATTACTTGTATTATCAACAGCTTTATCTGTAACAGTATTTTGAGAGTTTGACTGTGCTTGTTGAGTTATATTATCAACATTATTTCGAGAATAAACATTGAATCCTAGTCCAATATTATTATTTATATTCTCTTGCACACTTTGCACAGCTGCAATCACACCAGCCTGAGAAACTAAAGAAGTTAACACTAAAGTAATAATCAGCATTAACATAGCGCTTCTTCGCGGCTTCCTTACAACAGCAATCCACGATCTATATAAAATATCTTTTATTGATTGATTCATTTGATTCCTTGAAAATACACTGTTTTAAGTAATTTATAAAATATTATTTTTGCATTCCCAATAACTCTCTAGGAGTTTTCTTTAACATTGGCAAGCTTGAAATAAGCACAGCGATTACAATTACGAAAACAATAATAAAAGTTGTATATGCAAGACAATTCAAATCAACATTAACAACAAGTTTATCTAAGGTTCTTGTCGCCATACTTGATTCAAGATTCCCACCTGCTTGACCCATAGAACTAAGTTCGCGCGCAGCAGAACTATTTACTGAACTCAACGCAGAACTACCCATCCAAGGAGAAACAAACAATGAAATGCAGTATCCAAGTATTATTGAGAAAATAGAAACAAGGAAAATTTCGCTAATATACTGTAAAATCATTGAACTTTTTTTAACGCCAATAGAAGTCAAAACTCCCATTTCTCTGCGTCGCTCGTTAAACCATAAAAGCAAAACCAATCCTAATGCAATAATTGCAAACAAAATAACAATTACAGACGTAACGCTCATCATAGAACGAACACCTTTAGCAGCATTTATAAGACCTGAAACAAATTGATCATTCCTAGTTAATTGATACGATTGCAAATCGATATTTAAGGAAGAAGCTTCTTTTATAATTTGATCTGCATCATAATTTCGCTTAACAAAAAATGTCGCATCCTGATATATTTCTTTCCCAGGCTCATATTTATAAAGTTCCCTGGTAGTTTTCAAATCTGTATAAATAGTATTCGCAGTAAGCTCTGCTCTAGTTGCAACACTGCGATTATTAGCACCGCCAAATATTCCAACAATGGTAGTTGTCACACTTGCTTTGGATTGACGAACATTATCCGCATCATATGGATTAGCTTTTAAAATAAGCTTATCCCCAACTTTTAAATTATTTAATTTAGCTAAGTCCTCATGAATAAAAGAAACATGAGTGTCTTTTGAATTTATATGCTTACCTTTAACTAAATTAATCGTTTTAGTCACAAAAGCATTTAGAGATGCAGAATCATTCGTGCCTTCTAAATTCACAGCATTACCGAATTGCTTTTCACGACGCTCATCATAATCTTGTACGCCTGGAATACGTGCAGCTTTTGCATTAACTAAATCCGCTGTCACGTTTTGGCGAACAACATATGAAGATATTCCTTGAATCTTAGAAATTTTAGAAACGTCTTTAGGATTTACAGTTCCTGCTCCTCTAGGCGTTCCAGGATTAAATTGAGGATTATTAGAAAGAACAAAACTAGATGAAGCTTGACTTTCTACCTTTTCACTTTCTTTTTGGGCAGCAAAGCCAACAGCTTGAGAAGCCAATAAAAGTGTAGAAATCAAAGTAAGAATAGTAAAAATTATTAAACTTTTAATACGCTTCCTTACAATATACCGAACTGCTCGCGAAATAAATGTCATAGAACGCCTTTCATCACCGAAATACCTGACAAAAAAATATTCGTTAATTTATTTAATACTCTTTTATTATCTATAACGTAATCCACATCGTAATTTAAAAAATAAATTACTAGCCAATTAAATATTTAAAAAATGAGTATTGCTTAAATGTATCACAAGCCAAGGTCTTAAATGATATATAAAATCATTATCAATAAATATGAATGGCAATATAACCGAGCAATACTATTAAAATTTTGCTTCTACGTGTATTAGAAGTATCAGCAGTCTTAGCTCTTTCAGCAGTTTCAGAAGCTTCAGCAGCTATGAAATATAACTACAAAATGTAGCTAAAAAATCATCGCACTATAGCGACGTACCATGCTCATCAAGACGAGGATTACGTCTAGCGTTGCCAATAGTGAAGAACAATCCAACAACACCTAAAGCAAAAAGCACAGAAGAAATAATAGTTAATACAATAGGAGTATTTGGTAACCACATAAACACAAATAAAGCGAATGCAGAAATAAGAATAACAGCCCATGAAACGATGCTTATCACTTTACGAACTTTATTCCAAGTTTCATCCCCAGCTTCAGCACGAAGAATATTGCGATTAAACTTATCTTCTTGGGAAGTAACACTAGAAGAAGGTTTCCACTCCCCATCTTTATGTTCTGCAAGACGACGAGAACGATCCTGAAGAGCGTACTCATCAATCATTCCACTTCTAGCGCGACCTTTTGTATCATCGTACTGTGAAGGAATTCCCCTGCGGCTCTGCCTTTCCTTCGCGCGACGCTCTTTACGATTTGCCATGATTATTCCTTTCCACATTGAATTTTCACATATAACGTATTTACGACACAATACGCACTATTTTAGCGCACAGTCAGACCGTCTTCACACGCGTCAACGATTTTTTCTATCAATAAATCGTTGAGCAACCTACCTTTGCGCGTTGCAATAATGCGATTTTCATGCAACACTGCCAAATCTTCCTTACACACTTCAAGTAACACTTTTTGCAAATGCGAATCATCGAAGGCTTTATTAGTTTCTCGCATCTTTCCGCACAATTGCGAAATATTAAGACCTTCTTTAATACGAAGCCCCAACATTACCTCTTCAATAAGCGCATCTTCTGCGTTTATGCACTCGTAGTTTTGCCAAGGAACATTCCCAGAATTAATTGCATGAGCCCAATGTTTTGGATGCAAAATATCCCATGAGCGAAGATTATAAAACTCGTTTGGATTAGCTAAAGAAGCGTCATCATCCATACTTTGTTTACTAATATGATTTGCAGAATTGTAGTGAGAATGCGCACCAGGACCAATTCCAGCCCAATCAATATTCTTCCAATATCCAAGATTGTGACGAGACTCAAAACCGGGGCGCGCCCAATTAGAAATCTCGTACCATTCTAAGCCAGCAGAATTAAAAAGTTCGTCTGCCAACTCGTATTTTGCGGCTTCATCATCATCATTTGGTGCTTGAATAGTGCCAGCAGCGATTTGACGACCCATTTTTGTACGCGGCTCTACCGTTAGCGCGTATGCAGAAATATGGTTAACGCCCAGACTTAAAGCCATTTCTACTGACTTTCGCCAATCGTCTAAACTCTCCCCCGGAGCTCCATAAATCAAGTCAACGCTTGAGCGCAAGCCGCAAGCATTCGCCGCTTTTACACCGCGAGTTACGTTTTCTGGAGTATGAGTACGGTCAAGAGTTTTAAGAACATGCGCAACAGCCGATTGCATTCCAAAAGATATTCGTGTAAATCCGCCTTCTGCAAGCGTCTCAATATACTTTTCATCTGCAGTGTCTGGATTTGCTTCAGTCGTTATTTCAGCGTCTTTATTAAATCCCCACAAGTTACGTATTTCTTGCAAAATTCGCACTAAATCTTGCGCTTTAAGAACTGTTGGAGTTCCGCCGCCGAAGAAAACAGATTGCGCTTTAGGCTCGAAAATCCCGTGATATTCCTGCCATTTTTTTACGAGTTGCATTTCTCGAATCGCAACATCAGCATAGCCTTCACGACTTGCTCCCTCTCCTAAATCGAGCGCAGTATACGTATTAAAATCGCAATATCCGCAACGTCGCAAGCAAAATGGCACGTGTACATACACTTCAAAAGGCATGATTGAACGCGAATCTTCACTTGTCATGTTCGATTCAAAATTCAATATAAGCCTCAGCCTTCAGACTTTTGTGCTGCACGAATCTTATCTTTAGTGTCTCTGTCGTTTGCACTCTCATCTGTAGCCAAAGCCGCAACGAATGCCTCTTGAGGCACTTCAACATGGCCTAGCATCTTCATGCGCTTCTTACCAGCCTTCTGCTTTTCGAGAAGCTTACGTTTACGCGTAATATCACCGCCGTAGCATTTAGCGAGCACATCTTTTCGAAGAGCACTAATAGTTTCGCGAGCAATAATTCTAGAGCCGATTGCAGCCTGAATTGGAATTTCAAATTGCTGGCGAGGAATAAGTCCACGAAGCTTCTTAGTCATCATAACGCCGTAAGAATAAGCCTTATCACGATGCACGATTGCACTAAAAGCGTCAACCTTTTCTCCCTGAATAAGAATATCAACTTTCACTAAATCGGCAGATTGCTCGCCATCCTCGTGGTAGTCAAGAGAAGCGTAACCCTTTGTGCGACTTTTAAGCTGATCGAAGAAGTCAAAAACAATTTCTGCAAGAGGAATCCTGTAATGCATTTCCACGCGGTCGGAACTAATGTACTCCATTGTGCCCATTTCTCCGCGATGATCCTGGCACAAATCCATTACAGCACCAATAAACTCTTTCGGAGTAATAATATCGGCAGCAACCATTGGCTCAATAATGCGCTTAATCTTACCTTCTGGAAACTCGCTAGGATTTGTTACGTGATGCTCTTTACCATCTTCGCTAGTAACATCGTAAGTTACGTTAGGAGCAGTGGAAATAAGATCCAAGCCAAACTCGCGGCTTAAGCGCTCGGAAACAATCTCCATATGAAGAAGACCTAAGAATCCGCAACGGAAACCAAAGCCCAACGCAACAGACGTTTCTGGCTCGTAAATAAGAGCTGCATCATTAAGTTTTAACTTATCAAGAGCATCTCGAAGATCTGGGAATTGAGCGTTGTCAATTGGGAAAAGACCTGCGTAAACCATAGGCTTCGGATCTCTATATCCTTCCAAAGGCTCGGATGCAGGATTTGCAGCGCTAGTAATAGTGTCACCAACTTTAGATTGACTCACGTCTTTTGCGCCTGTAATTACGTAGCCTACTTCTCCAGCTCCAAGAGCCTTAGTCGGAGTCATATCTGGGCTAATAACGCCGATTTCAATAGGATCGTGCGTCATGCCGATTCCCATCATATGCAATTTTTCGCGCGACTTAAGTTCGCCATCAACCATACGAATATAGGTGACGATTCCGCGATACGAATCGTAGACTGAATCAAAAATAAGAGCACGAGCAGGAGCATCAGGATTTCCTGTTGGAGCTGGAACTTCCAATACGATTTGGTCAAGAAGATCTTTTACACCTTCGCCAGTTTTACCAGAAACACGCAACACGTCCTCCGGCTTGCAGCCAATTAAGCCAGCTATTTCTTCAGCATGCTTATCTGGTTCAGCACTTGGCAAATCGATTTTGTTAAGAACAGGAATAATTGTTAAATCGTGGTCGATTGCCATATAAAGATTAGAAAGAGTTTGCGCTTCAATTCCTTGAGTAGCATCTACTAACAGCACAGCACCCTCGCATGCTGCTAACGCGCGCGAAACTTCATAAGTAAAATCAACGTGACCAGGAGTATCAATCATGCCAAGAGAATACTCTTTGCCTTCAAAAGTCCAAGGAACACGAACAGCCTGAGATTTAATAGTAATACCGCGTTCCTGCTCAATATCCATGCGATCCAAAAAACGGTCTCGCATTTCACGCTCTGGCACAATTCCTGAAAGCTGCAAGATACGGTCTGCCACAGTGGACTTGCCATGATCTATATGCGCAATAATGCAGAAATTGCGTATCAACGATTGATCCGTAAATCCTGGCTGGTTATGCGGTGTAATCAAAGCAAATATCTCCTTTGCATGTTGTAACAAGGCAATTCGTATGCAACACAAGTAATCGCAATAGATAAATTCGCGCAATACACAGAATTTGTAGTGTATTTGCATTGCGTTTATACTAAAAATTAACATTCTGCTGCAAATAAGCCATTTTACATTAATTTTAGAAAATTTGCGAATCTTATGCGATTATATGCACTAATTAATTTGAAAAATGATTTATCCAACAATCATGCTATGCTTGCCCGCTGTATGTCCTTATATAGCAAACGTCGTTTGGAGTAACAGTGGCAAACATCAAGTCGCAGAAGAAGCGCGTGCTCACTAACGAGAAAGCGCACAAGCGTAACGTAGCCGTTAAGTCGGCTTTGAAAACCGCTATCCGCGCTACTCGTGAAGCTATCGCTGCCGGTGATAAAGCTGCAGCTGAGGCTGCATATGCAGTCGCCGCTCAGAAGCTTGACAAGGCTGCAGGTCGTGGCGTGATTCATAAGAATCAGGCTGCTAACCGTAAGTCTGGTCTCGCCCTCGCGATTAACGCTCTGTGAGGTTCGTGCAGTTAACTGCATATGGACTAGAGTTTTAACAAATCCTCATTACTTTTCGGTAGTGAGGATTTGTTTTTAGGGTTATTCCCCAAAATGTCAAAATTTTGTTAAAAACAAAGATTTTATATATCTTTTAGTTTTACTTTGTGTATACTTTTTTAATGCTGTTAGATTTAAATACTAATTTCGTTTAAGGTAACATTAGTGAAGAATTTCTTCAAAGGTATATCATTTACGCAAGTACTTGCTGGTTCACTTGCAGCTGTGACGTCATTTTTATTATCGTCAAAGATCGGCATAGCCGGCTCTGTAATTGGCGTTGCCATAGGTTCGATTGTATCGGCAGTAGCATCGCAAATTTATCAAAACGTAATTCGCGCATCAAAAGAAAAAATTCAAAA
Source organism: Gardnerella sp. KA00255 (assembly GCF_049244095.1). Lineage (NCBI taxonomy): Bacteria > Bacillati > Actinomycetota > Actinomycetes > Bifidobacteriales > Bifidobacteriaceae > Gardnerella > Gardnerella sp. KA00255. The sequence continues at coordinate 40,397 of NZ_CP058374.1, read as the reverse complement.
TCCTCGCACGCAATCTCATGAAACCAACAATAAAGAGATAGCGCAAGCAACAGGAGATGATATTAAAATGTCTAACGTTCCAGTTTCTGGCAATTTTAATAACGCAAATAATTTTGATTACAGTTTAGATACTGATAACTTCAACGATACAATCAATTACGAAAAACCTGGGAACGATAACAATATAAATATTCCTAGAACACGCACTATTAGTTCTAATGCTAACGACGAAAGCATTAATAATACTCGAGTTATGGAGCTTGCTGCAATTCGTGAACAACGAGAAGAAGATATGCAACTTTCTAATGGCTCAGACGAGAATCCTATACCGCTTTCAAAAGCATTACGAAACTCTAATAGATCATATAGTCAAGAAAATATAAGTAATGACCATATGGAAAGTAGATATAAAAAATTAGTAATACTAGTATCAGTATTAAGCGCTTTAGCAGCTGTGGTTATAACAGCAGGAGCAATATTACTTTTCACACAAGGTAAAGGAACAGATAATATAAATTATCCTCAACAAGAACAAAATACTAACAATCAAGAGCAGCCAAATCAGCTAAAACAGCAAAATAAGAATGAGCAATCTGAGAATAACACGAAAGAGGATAATTCCGATAAAGATTCCGATGATTCTAACGCGGATGATAACGAAGATTCTAAAACAAATAATAACGATGACGAAACTGGCAATAGCGGAGATGATTTGTCTCAAAGCTCGCAGCCTGGCACAAGCGATCAAAATAATACTGATGGAAACTCAGGATATGAATCTACATCAGATTCTTCTAATAGCTCGTCATCCGGCTCCTCTGGCTCTGATACATCTTCAGGATCATCTTCTGGATCACAATCGCATACTGGCTCTAACGCTGGCTCAGGATCGTCTAAAAGCGTAGATAAAAGCTACAAAAAAGGATCTGGATCTGGAGAAGCAGGTAGAGGCAACTAATTATTAGCGAACTCACTGAAAAAGCGATTATGTAATACTTTATGCGAGCAAGTTAAGCGAGCAAATTCAGTAAAGGACTTAAGTAAACGTATTCGCTAAGCGGATTCAGTAAACAACTTCAGTAAGCGGATTAATCAAGCGGATTCACTAAGCGACACGCCGAGATTTTGATAATTGCTCAAAATGTTGTATTCTATCAAAGGTTCGAATGAACCGGACAATTGAAAAACGGGGCTATGGCGCAGCTGGTAGCGCATCTCCATGGCATGGAGGGGGTCGGGGGTTCGAATCCCCCTAGCTCCACGATTTAAATCTTAGCGGAATATATGATATATACGCTAAGATTTTTTGTTTCCCGTAAGATGTCTTAAGCTCTTATGTCCTCATATTCCGCTGAGATTTTTTTATTTCCCATCACAGACTTAAGCGCCTATATCCGCTTTCGCGATGAGACTTTTATCCATACTCATAGTCTTAAGTATTAAGCTCATACATTCAAAAAGAAGATTATTTAAGAGGAATATAAATTAAGAAAGAATATAAATTAAGAGCTGGATTCCCCTTACGCTTAACCCATAACTAGGTAAGTAAGAATAACCAGCTCTTTTGTAATCGCAAAGCGTTCAATAGTAAAGCGTGTAATAGTAAAGCTCGTAATCGCAAAACTTGCAATACTAAAACTTGCAATACTAAAACTTGGAAATTAACTTTTAAATGCGCTTCAAGCTAAAAATCATTCACTTGTTGAATGCAAGTGGAATTTGATATCTCCATAACTTGGAGAATACACAGCTATGCCGAAAGCAACAATAGAACCAAATTTATCTTTAACAGTTGATTGTGCTACAAGAACAGGAGTTCCTTCTTGAACCTCAAGAACAGCAGCCATTCTACTGCAAACTTTTTCAACATGTATTGAAATCTCATTTTCAGTAAGAGACACAGCATACGTTTTAAAAAGAAAACTAGATAAAGATCCGGTTGAAAAATCATTTGTTAAGATCTTTGGAAAACGTGAAGCATTAAGATATATTGCACTATAACGAGATAATACGCCATCCATATAGCATATTCGTTTCAAACAAATAAGATCAGTATCGGAATCTAATCCTAATCTAGAAGCCGCATCAGCATCGTTAACGACATCATTTTCTAAAACTTTATAAGTAGCAGAGTTATTATCTTCCCCGCTTTGACGATAAAATCCTTGAACTCTATCCGAAATGACTTCACGATTATGACTATATATAATGCCTTTTGCGCGGAATGTACCTCTACCCTGTTCCCTAACAAGCAAGCCTTCTAATATGAGATTATCAACCGCATGTCTTAATGTTATACGACTCACATTGTATTGCTTGCAAAGCTCAACTTCAGGTGGCAATTGTTCATCCGGAGCCATTGAATCAATGCGCTGACGAAGATTATCACGAACGGCTATATACTTTGGAACTCCATCAGCCATTAATATCACTCTCCAATCTAGATATATTCACAAAAATATATTCACAAAAATATATTCACAAAAATATGAGCAAATAGCAATAACGACATAAATATGCAAAACAGTTAAATTAAAATCACAAGCGAACAAGTAAATTTTAACTACCGATAGTCTCGCAAATATCTCACTACATCGAAACAAACCGTTGCTACAATTTACTTAACAGAGCAATATACCTCTGCCAAGTAAAAGTAACAACGGTTCGGTTTACTACCTTAATTATTCTATACTATTGCATATATAAATAACTTATTTCATAAATATTGTAGTTTTCAGAAATTATTATGCTTCTACCTGTGTTTCTACAATATTATTTTTTGCTTCTCTTCGTGTCAGAATAAATGACGCAAGATAGAACATAACCAACAAAGATATTACTGACACAATTAGCACGGTTTGACCGCCAGCTACATTAGCATATCCAAGTGCGACGCCCGCAACACCATAATCAGCATCAGAGTATGTTGAATTTGCAGAACCAAGATTTCCTAACACAGGCAAAATTAACAGCGGCAAGAATGTTATAACAAGACCATTAATAAACGAAGCTATTATGCATCCTCTGCGGCCACCTTGTCCGTTTCCGAATACGCCAGCAACGCCGCCAGACATAAAGTGTGCAACAATTCCAGGAATTATTACAGTTGTTCCAGCAAATACCATAGCTGTCATGCCGAGAAGACCGCCAAAGAAGCTTGACAAGAAACCTATAAGAACAGCATTTGGAGCAAATCCAAAAGTCATAGGTGCATCTAATGCTGGTCGCGCATTCTTAACAAGCTTTTCAGAAATACCCTTAAAAGCAGGTACGATCTCATCCAAAACAACCTGAACGCCAGCAAGAATAACGAACACGCCTGCAGAGAAAGTAGAAGCTTTAAGAATTACGAATATAATGAAGTTTTGACCATGAGACAATTGACTTTCAATATATTGAGAACCTGCAAACAAAGCAACTACAACATAAATTATTGCCATTGAAATCGTTATAAGCACTGTTGTGTCACGCAAAAAACCTAAAGCAGAAGGGAACTTAATATCTTCAGTAGACTTCGATGGCTTTTTTCTAGAAGACGTAAGTCGAGCTACTAAAGCTCCTAAAGCAACACCAGCAGATGCAGGATGACCTAAAGCAACATCATCTTTACCGGCAGCTTTTGTCATGAACGGCTGAACAATTGCAGGAGAAATCGTAATAAGCAAGCCTTGAGCAAGAGAACCCCACAGCAGCACTCCCCACATTGGGAATCCTGCAACATTAAATATAACAGCTAGCATGCTTGCCATATAAAATGCCACGTGACCGGTTAGATAAATAAACTTAAAACGAGAAGTAATAGAAAGAATAATATTGACAATCATGCCAAAGAAGAAAATAAGAGCAGACTCTGAGCCATATTTTAATAGGACGGTGCCAATAATTGCTTCATTATTCGGCACAACTCCTTGCACACGAAATGCGTGCTGGAACATGCTTCCAAATGGAGCTAAAGCATCAGTAACAACCCCTGAGCCAGCTGCTAAAACAAGAAAACCAACTAACGTACGAACAGAACCCTGTAAAATATCAGAAATCTTTTTGCGCTGGGCAATAAGACCAATCATAGATATTAAGGCAACAATTACTGCAGGCTGACGAAAAACGTCAAGCAGTACAGACAGAACACCGTTCACGGTTCACTCCTTAAATAAAGGTTGAGCCTGGTAACAATAACGAAGCTGAACGAAACTCTGCAGCATCAATCACAATATATCCGAGCAGCAAATCACACACTGCACAGAAGCAATAAAGTGAATTAAACGCAAGTCTGCAAAGCAAGCGAACATGACAAGTTAGATAGGACTACTCTATCTTTAATATCTACCTTCAATATCGTAAAGCTCACTTGTATTTTAATGTACTTTTTAATAATATCGTTTTCTTGTTATAAAAATCTATATAACGGCATTTTTTTAATAAAAATTTAAGGTTTTTACATTATTTGATGGAAAAAATACAGGTTCGACACGCCGTAAAAACGCAAAAAAATAAAGCTTAAAACTTAAATTGCTTAAATTGTCAATTTATTTTACATTTTTTTGAAAAAATCAACATATGTTTTATAGTCTAAACATATGTTGGTTTTATATATATTTAATACCGGATATATCTAACTAAAGACTAACTTTAGTTATTTCTAGATTAAAGACTGTGAAGCAATTCCAAAATTCAGCATGCACTAATTCCAAAATTCATGGCAAATTCATGGTTGATTTAGAAGATGCTGGTTATTCCTGAAGATGCTGATTAATACTCAAAATCAAAAAATAAATCGGGAGCCAACCTTTCGATTGACTCCCGAAATATTTAGCTAACCAGTTTTAGCTTTATCAGCTTAAAACTACTCGTTATCGCCAGCGGTTGCAGCGGTAGCGGTGACAGCGCCTGGCTTGTCGGTCTTAACGCCTGGCCATACCCAATCGGTGTAGTCTGGGTGATCAAGACCATTGTCGACTGCATACTGGAAGGCTTCGATGCGGAAGTCCTCGAGCTTCTTGATTTCGTCGGCATACTTAGCGGCGTCAACCATGCGCAATGCTTCAGCGGTAAGCTCGTAACGATCCATGTCGTTCACGCGAACCATATCGTATGGCGTGGTGGTGGAGCCCTGCTCCTTGTAGCCATGAACGTTGAAGTTGTCGTGGTTTGGACGATCGTAAATCAAGCCGCGAACGTCATGTGCATAGGAGTGATAAGCGAAGAGGACTGGCTTGTCAGCAGTGAAGAGATCAGTGAACTCTTCGTCAGTCAAAGCTTCGTTGTTTTCCTTAGCGGACTGCAACTTGAGCAAGTCAACAACGTTAACAACCTTGAACTTAACGCCAAGCTTGTTCAACTTGTCGGCAGCGGCCATCAATTCCTGCTGTGGAACATCGCCAACACCAGCGAGAACAACCTGAACTTCGTCATTGTTCTTAGCGTTGGAAGCCCACTTCCACTCAGCAGCACCCTTCTCGAGCTCTTCGCGAGCTTCGTCGAGAGTCAACCAAGTAGCAGCTGGCTGCTTACCAGCGAAGATAGCGTTAATCATGTTGGTGGACTTGTAAGCCTTTTCAGCAACAGCAAGCAACATGTTGGAATCTACTGGGAAGTAGATACCGATTACATGATCGTTGTTGAAGGTCTTGTTCAAGAGCACGGAGGTTACGCCTGGATCCTGGTGCGAGAAGCCGTTGTGATCCTGACGCCATACGTGAGAGGATACCAACAAGTTCACAGAGGAGATTGGCTTGCGCCATGGGATCTCACGAACGGTAGCCTCAAGCCACTTTGCGTGCTGGTTCAACATGGAGTCGATAACGTGTACGAAGGACTCGTAAGAGCTCCAGATGCCGTGACGACCGGTGAGCAAGTAACCCTCGAGGAAGCCTTCCATCTGGTGCTCGGAAAGCTGCTCAGTGACCTGGCCGGTAACAGCCATGTGCTCATCGACTAAGCCAGAAAGGTAGCCAGCATCCCACTGCTTGTTGGTTACTTCGTAAGCAGCCTGCAAACGGTTGGAAGCAGTCTCATCTGGTCCGAAGATACGGAAGGAATCTGGGTTGTTCTTGATGATGTCACGAGTGTAAACACCAAGGCGACGGGTAGCTTCGAGCTGACCCCAGCCGTGACCGAATTCCTTAACTTCCTTGACTTCGTAATCCTCAAGCTTTGGAAGCTTCAAGTCTTCACGAATACGACCGCCGTTAGCGTTTGGATTCTCACCAATACGGAGTTCACCCTTTGGCATGAAGGAAAGAACGTCTTCCTTAACAGCGCCCTTTTCATCGAAGAGCTCTTCAGGCTTGTAGGACTTCATCCAGTTCTTCAAAACCTCGAAGTGAGCTTCGGTATCGCGAGCAGATGCCAGTGGCACCTGGTGTGCACGCCAAGAACCTTCGGTCTTCTTGCCATCGATGAACTTCGGGCATGTCCAACCCTTTGGAGTGCGGAAGATAATCATTGGGTAGTAAGGGCGAGTTACATCGTTAGTCTGAGCTTCAGCCTTAATATCGCAAATCTCATCGAAGATGGTTTCGAACATGTCAGCGAAGCGACGATGGATGGACATATGATCCTCATCGTCGAAGCCAGCAACGAACTCGTATGGTTCGTAACCCATGCCATGGAAGAACTCATGAAGCTCTTCATCGGAAATACGGGAAAGAATAGTTGGGTTAGCAATCTTATAACCGTTCAAATGCAAGATTGGAAGCACGATACCATCGGTACGTGGGTTCACAAGCTTGTTGGACTGCCAACCGGTGGCCAAAGGACCAGTTTCAGCTTCGCCATCGCCGACGATTGCTGGAACGAACAAGCTTGGGTTGTTCATAACAGCGCCGTAAGCGTGAGAAAGTGCGTAACCAAGCTCGCCACCTTCGTGGATGGAACCTGGGGTTTCAGGAGCGAAGTGAGAAGGAATACCGCCTGGGTAAGAGAACTGACGGAAGAACTTCTGCAAACCAGCTTCGTCCTTGGTAATCTTTGGATAGTACTCAGTGTAAGTACCGTCGAGATAGGACTGAGCAGTACCAGCTGGGCCGCCATGGCCTGGACCCATGATAATCACGGTGTTCTGCTGGTGATCAGCAATGAAACGATTGATGTGGCCAATAAGGAAGTTAAGACCTGGAGTGGTGCCCCAGTGGCCCACCAGACGATGCTTAACATCTTCACGAGTAAAAGGCTCCTTCATTAGAGGATTGCTGCGAAGATAAATCTGACCGATAGCGAGATAATTAGCAACACGCCAATACTTGTCTACGCCTTCGATAGCCTCCTCAGAAACTGGAGCATTAAGCTTCTTCCAAGGGGTGCCAATAACAGGACTCGTCATGTGTACTCCTGTACTCAAGCACTTTTCAGTGCAATTTGATCATTACCATTTGGTTATAGAAGCTGAAAAACAAATGTATTCAGCTCTTTTTCCATCCGTTTCAGTATAGTGCCAGCGTCTGACTTTTGTTCGTTTGGTTACTTCTTCGTGCATTTATGTTGAAAAAATGTGTGATAATGTGCGCAAAAATTAGTTCATTTGTATACATTATGTTACCTTTAATGTTCGATTTATACCTTAAATTACAAAATTTAGAACAAAAGATATGCAAATAACCAACATTTAACCAATTATTCGCATGATTCGCATGTTAAATTTCGGCGTTTTGTCAGCTCCCAACGTCTAAAAGCGCCACTATTATAAATTGAATCGTGTAAGAACATATATATAAGGAGAATCATGGCTAAAGGTCCAGTGCTTGTTGTTGATTTTGGAGCACAATATGCACAGCTAATCGCTCGAAGAGTTAGAGAAGCAAATGTATATTCCGAACTTGTTCCACACTCCATGCCAGTCGACGAAATGCTCGCAAAAGACCCGAAAGCTATTATTCTTTCAGGCGGACCTGCATCCGTATATGAGCCAGGAGCACCAGATATCGATCCAAAGATTTTCGATGCAGGCATACCAGTTCTTGGCATTTGTTACGGATTCCAAGTTATGGCTCATGAATTAGGCGGAAACGTAGATAAAGCTGCTCTTGGAGAATACGGTAAAACTTCTGCAACTATTGACGACTCAGAAGGCTTGCTAGCAAACTCCCCATCTGAACAAAACACCTGGATGAGTCACGGTGTAGCCGTTAAAAGCGCTCCTGAAGGTTTCACTGTATTAGCACATACTCAAGGTGCTCCAGTTGCAGCAATGCAAGATACAAATCGAAAATTATACGGCGTTCAATGGCATCCTGAAGTAAAGCACACTCCTCTTGGTCAAGAACTTATTTCTACATTCTTGCATAAGTGCGCAGGTCTAGGAAACGACTGGAATCCTTCTAATATAATTGAAGATCAAGTTGCTAAGATTCGCGCCGAAGTTGGAGATGCACAGGTTATTTGTGGACTTTCCGGCGGCGTAGATTCTGCTGTCGCAGCAGCATTAGTCCATAAAGCTATTGGGGATCAGCTTACTTGCGTTTTCGTGGACCATGGTCTTCTTCGTAAAGGCGAAGTTGAACAAGTTAAGCATGATTTTGTAAAAGCTACTGGAATCAAACTTATTGCAGTTGATGCAGAAGATGACTTCCTTGAAGCACTTAAAGGCGTGAGCGAACCTGAGCGCAAGCGAAAGATTATCGGCGAGAAATTCATTCGAACTTTTGAGAAAGCTCAGCGTCAAGTTATTGAAGAAGCTGGAAAATCTGGAGCAGAAGTCAAGTTCCTCGTACAAGGCACACTTTATCCAGATGTTGTTGAATCAGGCGGCGGAGACGGAGCTGCAAATATTAAGTCACATCACAATGTTGGCGGCTTGCCAAAGGATTTGAAGTTTAAGCTTATTGAACCTTTGCGCACTTTGTTTAAAGATGAAGTTCGCGCTATTGGAACTGAGCTTGGTCTTCCAGATGAAATTGTTTGGCGTCAGCCATTCCCAGGCCCAGGCTTAGGCATCCGTATTGTTGGCGAAATTACTCGCGAGCGCTTAGCTGTGCTTCGTGAAGCAGATGCTATTGCACGAGAAGAGCTTTCTAAAGCTGGATTAGACCGCGATATTTGGCAATGCCCAGTCGTATTACTTGCTGACGTTCATTCAGTTGGCGTTCAGGGCGACGAGCGCACATACGGTTCTCCAATTGTTTTGCGTCCTGTAAGTTCTGAGGATGCTATGACTGCAGATTGGTCTCGCGTGCCTTACGACGTCTTAGCTAAGATTTCTACTCGAATCACAAACGAATGCCGTCAAATCAATCGAGTTGTACTTGACGTAACTTCTAAGCCACCTGCCACAATCGAGTGGGAATAAATAATAAAGGTAAATAATAGTAAATAAAAGTAAATAATAAAATAATATTTACCTAGAAAATAGTGCTATCGACATATGTTGGTAGCACTATTTCGTTTTAATTTACAAAATCCGCGCATGTATATTCATAAGATGGTTTAAAATCATAGAAGTTTTGTAGCACATCGAGCATTTGTTTAGTCGCGAGCGCATCGCAAAATATAACAAACTTAAAGCTATGTACTATGAAAGAAATACGAATACATTGTCATATTTATATGCCAAATGTTTAACACGAACCGTATCAAAGGAGAAAAGGCGTGTCACTTCTAAATGTAACTATCGTAAGTGCTGAAAACACTGAAGGCCGAAACGCAATCGCGCTAGGAATAACGAAGGTATTATCTAAGAATTATTCGACTACAATTTTCCGCCCGTTTGCTCAAAAAGATGACGATTTTACTACATCATTACTTAATCTTGCAAATAGCAACATTCCTACAAACGATGTTATTGGATTACAAACTTGCGAAATACGAAACAATAAAGACATAGTAAGAGGAGATATCGTTGCAGCTTATCACGAGGTTTTAAAGAAAACACAAGCTCAAGCTTGCTTAATTGTTGCTAGCGACTTTACTCCTGTTTACGATCCTGATATTTTTGCTTTTGACGCACAAGTTGCAGCAGATTTAGCATCTCCAATCTTCCTAGTAGTTTCTGCAAAAAATCGCAATTCTGAACAAATCTTGGAAACAATTGATGCTGAAAATGCTAGGATTACTAAGGAAAGCGCGCAAGTTCTGGGCATTTTTGTTACAGATTGCAGTGAAGAAATAGGATTGCAAGTAATACGCGATTATACTTCGCAAAGTTATACAAAATCTGACAATATTTCACATATAAGAAATATTCCACTATGGGTTCTTCCTGAATTAGATAGCAGTGATATTGATAAAACTTTGGAATCTTTTAACGAATTAGTAAAAGAAGAAGATATACTAAACGCTTTACGTCAACCTTTCAACGCATCAGTTACCCCTTACGCTTTCCAATATAGTTTGCTAGGAAAAGCTCAATCAAATAAGAAAACTATTGTTCTTCCAGAAGGACAAGAAGATCGCATTCTTAAAGCCGCAGATTATTTACTCGAACGAGATATAGTCAACCTAATAATTGTCGGAGAACGTGAATCTATATTGGAGAGAGCCGAAGAATTAAATCTTCACTCAGTATGTAAAGCAAGTTTCCAATCAATGCATGATGAAGCAATGCTTAGCCATATGGTTACAAAGCTTTGCGAATTGCGTTCAAAGAAAGGAATGACAGAAAAACAAGCGCGAGAACAGCTAACTGATGCAAGCTACTTCGGCACTATGCTAGTAGTCCTAGGTCAAGCAGATGGCCTTGTTTCTGGTTCTGTAAATTCAACAGCTAATACTGTACGTCCTGCTCTTCAAGTTATCAAAACTAAGCCTGGTTCTAAGCTGGTTTCTGGAGCATTCATTATGTGCTTTAAAGACCATGTAGCAATTTTTGCTGATTGCGCAATTAACCCTAATCCTACTGCAGAACAGTTAGCTGATATTGCTATTCAATCAGCTGCAACAGCTTCAGCATTCGGACTTGAACCTAAAGTAGGCATGCTATCGTACTCAACTCTAGGATCTGGAAAAGGCCCAGACGTAGATTTAGTAGAAGAAGCAACACGCTTAGTTCATGAAAAAGCGCCAGATTTACAAGTTGTTGGATCAATTCAATTTGACGCAGCATGGTCTACCACAGTAGCGGAGTCAAAAGCTAAAGGAAATTCTGTTGCAGGACACGTCAACGTTTTCGTATTCCCAGACTTATGCGCAGGAAATATAGCATACAAAGCTGTTCAACGATCTAGCGGAGCGTTAGCAGTAGGTCCAATTTTACAAGGATTAAATAAACCTGTTAATGATTTATCTCGAGGAGCTCTTGTACAAGACATTATTAACACTGTTGCACTTACAGCTCTTGAAGCACAATCTGAATAAGCACAGTACAGCAATGTATTGTAGGAACTTAACGCTAAACTAGAGCGTGGCAATTTACAAGCCTTATCAATACTTTATGGAGGATGCCCACATGGCAAAAACCGTTCTTGTTATCAATTCTGGTTCCAGTTCGATTAAGTATCAGCTCGTTGACTTGGAAAGCGGCGAAGGTATCGCTTCCGGCATCGTTGAGAAAATTGGCGAGCCAGTTGACGGACACTACAAGCACGTATTCAATGGCGAAAAGCATGAGTTCGATGAGCCAGTTCATGACCACGAGCAAGGCTTGAAGCGTGTACTTGGATTCTTCGAGGAATATGGTCCAAAGCTTTCAGAGTCTGGCATTGTAGCCGTTGGTCACCGCGTTGTTCAGGGTGGCTTAACATTCCCTAAGCCTGCATTAGTAAATACTAAGACAATCAATAAGGTTAAGGATTTGGCAGTTTTGGCTCCACTTCACAACGGCCCAGAAGCTGTTGGTGCTGAAGTCATGACTGAACTTTTGCCAGATGTTCCACAAATTATGGTATTCGATTCTTCGTTCTTCCATGATTTGCCACAGGTTGCAGCAACTTATGCTTTGAATAAGGAAATCGCAGACCGCTATCATATTCGTCGTTACGGTGCTCACGGCACTTCTCACGAATACATTGGCTCTGTTGTTCCAAGCGTTGTCGGTAAGCCTGCAGAAGGTTTGAAGCAGATTGTTTTGCACATTGGTAACGGTGCTTCTGCTTCTGCTCAGATTTCTGGTAAGCCAGTTGAAACTTCTATGGGCTTAACCCCACTCGAAGGCTTAATGATGGGCGGCCGTACCGGCGATATTGACCCAGCTGTAGTCTTCCACCTTATTCGCAACGCTCATATGAACGTGGACGAGCTTGATACTCTCTTCAACAAGCGTTCCGGCATGATGGGCATGACTGGCCACGGCGATTTGCGTGATATTCATAAGCTTATTGCTGAAGGTGATGAAAACGCTAAGCTTGCTCTCGGCGTATACGTTCATCGCATTGTTGGATACATTGGCAATTACACTGCTCAAATGGGTGGCGTCGATGTTATCACCTTCACTGCAGGTGTTGGAGAAAACGATGAAATCGTGCGCGCTCGCGTATGCGAAAAGCTTGAGCCATTCGGCGTTAAGCTTGACAAGGAAAAGAACCTTGTTCGTTCTAAGGAGCCACGCGTTATTTCCACTCCAGACAGCTCTGTGATTATTGCTGTAATTCCAACGAACGAAGAGTTGGCTATTGCACGCAAGGCTGCAGCTATTGCTGAAGCTGGCGAAGATAGCTACGGCAACAAGTTTAAGCACTAAATCGTTGGCGCTTAACAGCGTAAAACAAACAAATAAATAGATATAAATAAATAGATATAAATAATCCCGGGTCAAAAAGGCTCGGGATTATTTGTTATTCAAGCATTTTATGCCACATTCCTGGAAAATCAGGGATTGTTTTGCGCGTGGTTTCAATGTTTTTCACGTAAATACCAGTTATGCGCAAACCAAGCATTGCAGCAAAAGTTGCCATGCGATGATCCGCATAAGTTTCCATCACTTCCCCATGCATATGATTATTTGGCTCAATACGAATGCCATCTTCGAGCTCTTTAGCCCCAATCCCAACTCGATTCAATTCATTAACTAAAGCTTGTAAACGGTTCGTCTCGTGTCCTCGCAAATGCGCAATACCATGAAGTTCACTTGGCCCATCCGCAAACGCGAGAATTGCTGCAATACTCGGAGCAATCTCCCCTGCTGCACTCAAATCAAGATACGGAATTGCTTTAATCGCACCATCGCTTTCAACATGCATTATTCCAGCGTCATCGCTTGTTTTTTCGAAATTAACTTTTGCGCCCATTTTCTCCAATATTCCAGGAAGCAATCCCCAGGTTGAGTTGTTGAAAGCGGCCAATTAGGTATGCTAACACTTCCTCCGCTAATTAAAGCCGATCCTAAAAATGGCGCAGCATTCGAAAGATCAGGCTCTATAGTAACAGTATCCGCTAAAGCTATTTTGCTCTCTTTAACATGCCATATTGCGTTGCTAGTCATATTCACAATTCCGCCAGCTTTGCAAATATCATCCATAGTCATACGAATATGCGGCATACTTGGCAATGTTGATCCCGTATGCTTAAGGCTTAAGCCTCCAGGTATACGCGAGCCAATTAGAAGCAACGCAGAAATAAATTGCGATGATGAAGAAGAATCAATTTGCACAATTTTTTCAGAAAAATCATTTATTCTAGATTCATTCGCAGGTGGAGTAATAGTAAAAGGTAGGAAACCCTCTTCTCCGTGATATTCTACACGAGCACCGAGCTGCTCTAAGCCGTCAAGAACTGGCTTCATAGGACGAGCATAAGCTTGTTTATCGCCATCAAATCTCACAGCTTTATTTGCAAATAAAGCTAAAGCTGTAACAAAACGCATTACAGTTCCAGCTAAACCGCAATACACTTCAGCATTATCTGGAACTCTAAAAATTCCGTCTTCAGGAGGAATTACGCGAAGCTTAGTGCCATCATTATTTAATGACTCGCTACGTACTCCGAATGTAGATAAAGCGTTAATCATAAGCTCTGTGTCTCTCGAGCGCAATAATCCTTGTAAAACTACAGGTTTTGTGCCTATTGCTGCCAGAATTAAATAACGATTCGACAAGGATTTACTACCAGGAATCTCAATAAAAGCTTTTAATTGATGATTAGCATACGGTGCTTTCCAAGAAGTAGTGCAATCCGCAGTATCGTTAATATCACTCATACTATGAATACTATCTATAAATATGTACGGCTACTCGTAAAAAATAAATGGGCGAAAAATCTCAAATCTCTGCCTTCTGAATAGCAGAGCGTATCTAGTAAACAGTCATAAATATTTCAATAGATATAAAAAAGTCGGGGTGACAGGATTCGAACCTGCGACATCCTGCTCCCAAAGCAGGCGCGCTACCAAACTGCGCTACACCCCGAGGCTTTTGAACTGATTACCAGTTCCAAGCACAAGTGATTAGTGTAGCGCAAATTGTTTCCCAATACAAACGCGACACGCTGATAAATCAAAAATTAAGCAAATTTTATTTTTATTACAGAATTACAAAATTACAAAACTACAGAATTAAGTTAAGTAAATATAAAAGAATGACTATAAGAACGCTATAAAATAAAGCAAATAAAAGCAATCAAACATAAGTAAGACAAATAGCAAATATAAAAAAAAAACGAAATATAAAAAAACGAAATTACGCCCATTTAAATTAACACGATACAATATATTTAGTTTAAGAAAGGTTAGCTATGGGTAAATTTCAGCGTGCTGAAGCAGCAGGTCTTATATCGTTCCTAGTTTGCGCAGTTCTAGCTATTATTGCCATGACTGTATACATGAATGTTATGCCTGCAATATGGCAAGTTAGTCAACGACTATTCACAATGGCATCTGGGATTGTAGCCGCATGCAGCATGGGAGCTTTTATAGTCGGATATTTACGCACGCATAGAAATCTAATTGTAAAACGCTGGATAAGAATAATTAAACACATCTTTGAAATCACAGCATTGTCAACAATTTATGGCGCAACAATGTTTCTTATGTCTTTTGCACTTCTTTCTATTATCAATGGAATCGTTGGCAGAAGCGTTGTAAATAGTTATTTACCAGTATTTTGCTCTGCTCTTTCTGGAATTGTTGGATACGCAACTCTTGTACAAGCCGAACTTCTAGAAGCAAAAACCGTAGCATCTTTACTACCTCTTTTCGTTATTTCAGGAGCAGCTACAGCAGGATTAACATCTGACGATCCATATTGGTATAACAATAATTTTTCACAACTAGGCGATCGAACAACATTCGCAGCAAGCATGTTTAACGCTACGCTAATACTCGCTGGAATTTGCATAATTATTACAAGCTACTTTGCTGTAACAGAATTCGTAGAAATACAGCATGAAGGACTAGAAGAAGAACTTAGAAGTCAACAGCAATACTCACAGAAAGACACACAATCAGATACAAAACACAAAAATCATACTATTAAATACTTTTATATTCGCACAACCATAATGGCAACGTTACTTATTCTCGGAGGCGTTGCATTTATTGGAATTGGAACATTTAGATACACTCCGCATCCATTCATTCATGATTTATGCGCTAGAGGCGTTACTTTGCTAGTAGGAGCTGTGCTCGTCGGACTCCCACTTCTTGCACCGCAACTTTCTAAAACTTTCTACATCGCGTCTGATTTGGCTATACTGCTTACATCTTGGGCTGGAACACAATGGTTACGCGGATACAACACTCTAACTAACGTAGAAGCACTTTCCTGTCTCCTATTCCTTGGCTGGATTATTGTATTTTCAAGGCAAGTTGCAGCATTACAAAGCGATCGCTTGCAAGCTAAATTAAGAAACTCTTAAAACAACACGCAAAATACTTATTACGACGAGCAAATTTTGCGTTATAACGCCGTTTTTAATGAATTTTTATTCTTTTCTAAAGAAACGCTCTTATATTCATGAAACTTACGCAAATATATGCGATACTTAAACTATGCAGATTAGACCAGGTTCTATGTACCCGCTTGGTGCCACCTACGATGGTGCGGGTGTGAATTTTGCGCTATTTTCCGAAGTAGCAAAACGTGTTGAGTTATGCTTGTTCGACGAGCAAGATAATGAAACTCGCATCGACATCACAGAGCAGAATTCATATGTATGGCACACCTACATATCTGGTATTCAGCCAGGACAGCGTTACGGGTACCGAGTATACGGACCTTATGATCCTTCACATGGCTTGTGGTGCAATCCACATAAATTGTTACTTGACCCTTACGCAAAAGCCATAGAAGGAAATATTGACGGAGATGAAAGCCTATTTTCATATTGGTTTGCCAATCCTGACGATATTACTGCAATAAACACTTTGGATTCTGCTTCGCACACTATGAAAGCTGCAGTAATCAACCCGTACTTTGACTGGGGAAATGATCAACATCCTATGATCCCTTATCATGACTCAGTTATTTACGAAGCTCACGTTCGTGGAATGACTAATTTAGATCGTCAAGTTCCTCCAGAAATTCGCGGAACTTATGCTGGATTAGCTCACCCAACAGTTATTAATTATCTGAAGAAACTAGGCGTTACCGCTATTGAATTAATGCCTATTCACCAATTCGTAAACGACTCATTCCTGCAAAATAAGGGCTTAAGTAACTATTGGGGATACAACACCATAGGCTTCTTTGCTCCTCAGAATTCGTACTCAAGTTCCGGACAGCGCGGAGAACAAGTTAACGAATTCAAAGCAATGGTTAAGGCATACCATACTGCCGGAATGGAAGTTATACTCGACGTTGTTTACAACCATACCGCTGAAGGAAACGATAGAGGCCCAACTTTAAGCTTCCGCGGCATTGATAATCGCGCATACTATCGTCTTGTAGATAACGATCAGAGACATTACTTCGATACTACTGGTACCGGTAATTCGCTTCTTATGCGATCTCCAAAAGCACTGCGATTAATCACAGACAGCTTGCGCTATTGGGTAACTGAAATGCACGTAGACGGATTCCGATTCGACTTGGCAGCAACCCTAGCTCGTCAATTCCAAGAAGTAGATAAGCTCTCTGCATTCTTTGACATTATCGAGCAAGATCCGATTATTTCTAGCGTAAAGCTTATTGCCGAACCTTGGGATATCGGCGTAGGAGGATATCAAGTTGGAGGATTCCCTCCAAGCTGGTCGGAATGGAACGGACGATATCGTGATTGCGTACGTGACTTCTGGCGCTCGCAACCATCGACTTTGCCTGAATTTGCTAGTCGCCTTATGGGTAGCTCAGATTTATATGAGCAAAATGGACGCAAGCCTGTAGCCTCAGTAAACTTCATTACCGCTCACGATGGCTTCACTATGAATGATTTAGTGAGCTATAACGAAAAACATAATGAAGCGAATAAAGAGGGCAATAACGACGGCGCTAACGACAATCGCTCGTGGAATTGCGGGGTTGAAGGTCCTACGACGATACACGATATTAATGAGCTTCGTCAACGCCAAATACGCAATCTTTTCTCCACTCTATTAATGAGTCAAGGTATTCCTATGATTTGCGCTGGCGATGAGATTATGCGCACTCAAAATGGAAACAACAACGCTTATTGCCAAGACAATAGCATTTCGTGGATGAATTGGGATATTAATGATACGCAGCAAGAAATGTTTGATTTTGTTGCGAAACTTATTCATCTTCGTTTAAATCACCCTGTATTGCATCGTCGTAGATTCTTTACAGGACGTGAAGCTGATGACGATGTTTCAGAAATTCCACAAGTTGAGTGGTTTGATCACACTGGCTCAGTTATGGATATGCACGCGTGGTCAAATACGCATGCTTTGTCTGTGATGATTTACTTAAACGGCTCAGACATTCCTGAAACAGATTGGTATGGAAGTAGAATGGTCGATAATGACTTCATTCTTCTTTTCAACGCTCATTACGAACCAATTACTTTCACTTTGCCCGATAAGCGTTATGGAGAAAAGTGGACTCTAATTGTAGACACAAATAATCCTACTGGTCCTGAGTTGCATTATGAAGCTGGTTTCAACATCGTTGCACACTCTAGAAGCTTCTTACTTCTTATGAGCGAGAACCCGGTACTCAAATAATCGTATATGTTTCTTTAAGATTCCTATTTGATTATTGACTACTTAGTGAGCGTTAGGAAGAAATCATGGTGTCGTTATTTAAAACTGTTCAAGTATTAGAATCGCTTTATCCTTTGGATCTTGCTGAGTCATGGGATGAGCCTGGTATCATAGTTGGAGATATGACGGCACCTGTTAAGCGTATTGTTTGTGCGTCTGATCCCACTTTATCTGTTGTCAAGCACGCTTGCGACATGAATGCAGATTTATTAGTAACGCATCATCCTTTATTCTTCCGATCTGTTCATGAAGTTTCTGGACGAGGTGTTCGCGGGGAAATTGTTCGTAATCTTATAGAAAACCATTGCGGATTATGGGTTGGCCACACTAATGCGGATTCTGCTTGGCGTGGAGTTGCTCATGCTGCAGCTGATGCTTTTGGTCTGATTAATCAGCATCCTTTAGTTCCTGCTGAAAAATTAGATACTAAAGGCCATGAAGTTGGACTTGGTAGGATTGGTGAGCTTGAAAATCCTATTAGCTTGCGTGAATTTGCTAATAAAGTTTTTAAGACAATACCTCATACAGAAGTTGGAATACAAGTATGCGGCGATATTGACGCTGTAGTTTCTAAAATCGCAGTATTACCAGGATCTGGAGATTCTCTATTTGACGAGGTTAGAGCAAGTGGAGCTGAAGTGTATGTTACAAGTGACTTACGTCATCATCCAGCGCTTGACGCGATTGAACAAGCTCGCTATGAATTTTTGCTGAGGAAAAAATGCGGATTATCACAATCAGATAATTCTGATTCAATCAAGCCTATGCTTATCAATACACCTCATAGTGCTATAGAATCCTTGTGGTTTAATTACGCTGTTGAAGATATTGAAAATGCTATTAAAACAAGTTCTGGGGAGCATATAGAAGTCATTTGGCTTAAAGAATCGTCTGACCCGTGGAACTACGTGATTCGTTAATTCACAAAATTTGCATCTTAATTTTGCATAGTTCTAAAATACTTCGCTTTGAATGAGCTTGAATCAGTGCGCAGCCAGCTGCCAGTCAGCCCCAATGCCAGTAGAAATGTTAAGCGGAACACTTAACTCAACAGCATGTTCCATAGCATTACGAACAATATCCTCAACCTGCTCGCTTTCTCCAGGAGCAACTTCAAGAACAAGTTCATCGTGAATTTGCAATATTACTCTACTTGAAACTCCAGCTTTATGTAAATTATCGCAAACTTTAATCATCGCCATTTTCATGATATCGGCAGCGGTTCCTTGTATAGGAGCATTCAGAGCAGCACGCTCTGCTGCTTCACGAAGTACTCGATTCTTAGACTGAAGCTGAGGGAAATATCTTCTACGACCAAACATAGTTTCCGTATAGCCAAGAGAACGAGCTTTATCAACCAGAGATTCCAAATAATCATGAACTTTGCCAAAAGTAGCAAAATACTTATTTTTTAACACTACTGCTTCACTCGTCGAAATAGAAAGCTGCTTGGCTAAGCCGTAAGTACTCAAACCGTATGCTAAGCCATAGCTCATTGCTTTCACATGAGTACGCTGATCTGCACTAACCTCATCCATTGGTATTGAATAAACCATACTCGCAACATACTTGTGGAAATCAACGCCAGAGCAGAATGCATTAATTAATGATTCGTCTTGAGAAGCATGAGCCATAATTCGCAATTCAACTTGAGAATAATCACAGCTCATAAGAGACTCGTACCCTTCGCCAGGAACGAACGCAGCACGAATCTCACGACCAGCAGCATTACGATTAGGTATGTTTTGCAAATTCGGATCTACCGAGCTTAAACGTCCTGTAGCCGCAATAGTTTGCTCATAAGTAGTATGAACACGGCCGTCGCCATAATGAGCTGCATCTATAAGACTTTGTACAATCTGCTTTAATTTATTCGTCTCACGATGCTTAAGCAATGCTCCTAAAAATTGGCTTGCAGGCTCATCTGGATCTATTTTTGAATATAGTTCTTGAAGAGCTTCAGCATTAGTAGTAAAAGATCCACTTTTAGTTCTACGAGTAGCTTTTAAAGCCATATCTTCAAAAAGAATGCTCTGTACTTGTTTAGGGCTTTGCAAATTAACCTGTTTACCTGCAATATCCCATGCCATGTTTTGCGCTAACTCTGAATCAGCTACGAATTGGTCTCGCATTGAAACTAAGCGCTTCATGTCTACTGCAGCACCGCAATCTTCCATTCCTCTAAGAACTCTGGAAACTGGCATTTCAAGATTAGTCATTAACGATTTTTGCTCTCGTTTTTTAAGAAGCGGAGCAAAATAATCGCATAATATACGAATAACGCGAGATTGCGAAATAAGCATACGTTCAAATCGCTTATCTTGTTCTATATTCTTTTCTTCATCTTTATTATTTAGATTAGATTCAGTATCGCCTTCGTTTAGAAGAATATCTAGCTCGCCTTGTTCAAGAACTGTAAGCTCATTGGATTTTTCAATTTCAACGTCGAAGAAATGCTTAGCAACTCCTTCGATTGTTTCAGATCTAGAATCTGGTTCCACGAGATAAGCAGCTAAACGAGTGTCCATTGCAGGAACAAAATCTTCATACGCATTTATAACATTCAAGAATTTTAATAAAGCCAAATGCTTTTTATAATCATGTAAAACTATATATGACGCGTATTCTTTCACATATTTTTTTAATGTTTCGAATATTTTTACAATGGATAAGTTAGATTCGTTTGCGCTAGTATCCGAATTATCAGCCACGTTACCAGCCGCGTTACCAGCATTACTACCAGCAGCACTATCGCGCATTAACTTAGACAAATACGCTAATTGTGAAGCATCTAAACGTATAATCGCAGCCTTGGATTCGACCATAAGAACAAGCGCATCAGCACGAGGCACACCGCAACAATCGTCATAATTTGTTTCATGAGCATACACAACAAGCGAATGTTTTAGGACTTCCCCACTTTCATTAGCGTCCAATAAGTCGGAAACACTATTAAACCAATTATTTACATCTCCAACAAAATTTATATAAGTAATCTCGCAGGATTCAATAAAATCTTCTAAATTCTCGAGATTTTCTGATGCCATATCATAAGAATTTTCATCACTAGAAGAATCTGCGCAAGAATTATTGTCAGTATTGCTATTAGTAATAATTTTGGAATCTTGATTAGAAGAATAATTTGCATTCAGCATAGCGCTAATATCATCGTTCAAATCTGTTTTATTCGTATTGAACACGCGCATTATCTTTCGCTTTTTGTTCTCTCCAAATTCCAAACGAGAAAGTATTAATCCTAATTGCGCTGCATCAACGCGCCCATAATCTAAATCATCAACTTTTAAATCTAAATCAACATCTCTAACAAGAGCATTCACTTTACGATTTAAACGAACTTGTTCAATACTATCGCGTAAAGCCTCACCCTTTTTGCCTGTAATTTCAGATGCATGCTCAAAAATTTGCTCTAAATCGCCAAATTGATTAATCCACCTCGCGGCATAAGCGTCGCCAACTCCTGGAACACCAGGAATATTATCTGATTTTTCACCTCTTAAAGCTGCTAAATCTGGGTATTGATTAGGTAATACTTGATATTTATCGAATACTTCCTTAGAAGTCATATGCTTCAAATCTTTAAAATGCTGACCAGGATAAAGCACTGTAATGTGATCATCAATTAATTGGAAAGCATCGCGATCGCCAGATAACACTAGAGTACGATAATTATCTTTTTCACCCATAGTAGCAAGAGTGGCAATAATATCGTCGCCTTCAAATCCAGTTTTTTCGACGTAAACAATACCTAATGACTTTAATAATTCCTGCAAAATCGGCAATTGTGAAATCAATTCTTCAGGAGCAGCATCGCGAGTGCCTTTATATTGAGGAAGCATTTTATTCCTAAAAGTGCCACCTTTTACGTCAAAAGCTATTGCCAACTTATCAGGTTTTTCTGTTTCCATAACTGCAGAAAGCATTGTTATGAATCCCCAAATGGCATTCGTTGATTGGCCATCCCTAGTAACAAATTTTTCTGCAGGTATAGCAAAATAAGCACGGAACGCAAGCGAATGGCCATCAACAACCAGCAACGTCCCTTTCTCATCATTATTTTCTGAGCATTCTTCGACGATGTTGGTATTCACAGTTGACAATTCACCTACGTTCCGTTTTATAAGCAAGAATTTACAAGCAACAATTTATGAGCGCTAATTTATAAAAGCTAAATTTATAAAAGCTAATTTATAAGCACTAATTTAAATTTAGAAAATAAACTAAATCACTCTTCTTCAGATGCTGGCTTTTCATCACTATATTTAGCGATAATAGCCATAGCCAAACGCTTCTTAGGAATACGCTGATCCATAGAAGTTTTCTGAATCCAGCGGAAAGCGCCTTGCTCTGAGAATCCAGCTTTATCCATAAGCATACCCTTAGCGCGATCTACAAGCTTACGCTCCTCAAGAGTATCTTCAGCTTTCTTAAGCTTTTCTTCAGCCTTATGCAATTGGTCTTCAGTATCGTGAAGCTGAGTTTCTATGCGCTCAACGCTATCGAGTAAGTCGTTAATTTCACAAAAACGACCCATAGCGACTTCCAAAGCAGGCAAAAGCTTAGATTCCTCGTAAGGCTTAGTTACATAAGCCATTGCTCCAGCACCAGTTGCTTGCTTAACTAAATCAGTTTGAGAATAAGCAGTAAGCATAACAACCGGAGCAATATTTTCGTCACAAATAGTAGCAGCTGCTTGAATACCATCAACAACAGGCATTTTTACATCCATGCACACTACATCTGGACGATACTTACGCGTTAAATCAATAGCTTCTTCACCATTAGCAGCTTGACCGACAACTTTATAACCATTGTCCTCAAGCATTGCAACTAAATCCATACGATTAACAGCTTCATCTTCAGCTACAACTACTGTGCGTACACCATTGTTAACACGAGTTTCTTCACTTTTATTATCATTAGCAGCTGCTTTTAGCTCTTCTTCAGTAAGCACCACAGGAATTTCACCAGATGCTTCACCATTACGTACTTCAGACATATAAACCTCATTTCCTTTCCGCACCTCAGGCAACACCGCCGTGTACCTCTCGCACAGAGCGCATACAACAAACAATTTGTTCACATATACCACGTGGTAATAAGTGCAAATCTAACATGCATCTTAAAAATCGCGCACCATGTTCGTGACTATCAATGGTACCCATAAGCATGTATAAGACGCTCATAAAATTACAATTTTCGCGATATTTAAATATAGCAACATTCAAATATAACTACTTTTCAAATATAGCAATACATAGATATAGCAATATAGCAATTTCTATATTTTCGTAACATCTAAAATTTTAACATCTAAATTTTACGACATTACTTTTTTAAGATACACAACTATACATTAATCATGATATAAGTGACAACAACGTAGAAACAGCGCAAAGCATAGAAATAGCAACGCATAGAGGGAAAGCACTACGATAATCACTTTTATGCAATACTCGAATTAACGCAAATCCTTTAATAAACATAAATACGAGAATAATTAATTGCATAATACATTGCACTATAAGTAATGGGAATCTCAAACTATTAGACATTAAATCTGCAGCTAATACACCCGCACCACTTGAAATAAATCCGCTTTCTTTAGCGCAATTAAAATACCACGCTGATGGCAAAACAGATGGGAAAACAATGCTCGCAACATCATAAAAAACCATAAGAATCAATATCATAGCAACGAAAGCACTACACAGATTCTGCCCAGCTTTTTCTCCTATTTTTACCATAACTGTTATTTTTCCGTGCTCTTTATCTGTACTAATATCTCTAAGATTATTAATCATCATCAAGCACGCAGAGCACCCTCCTGGAATGCAAGACATTGCAAAGCAAGCAATAACAAGCCATGGAGAACTAAAAGTAACATGCGAAGAAACGCCTATGCCATAAGAAATAGCACATAAAGTTCCTATGAATGCCACAGGACCAAAGAAAGTAAAAGCACTTACTTCACCAAGACCATGATACCCATATGGATGCTTACCACCAGCGTAAAACCATGCTGCAGCTAAGCATAAAATACCAACTATTACGAGGTACCACAATCCAGAAAGATACGTAACTATAAGCCCACAAACGCATCCAAGCAAAGCAGTGATAATCATCGCATTACGTACTTTATTTCTTGTAATACCTGCATCTGCCAACTTCCACGAAACATCGCACAAAGACTTCTTGCTAGCATTATTCGCATTGCCGCTATTATTATTGCCAACAGCACGCAAATAGCGTTTATCGTCAAGCCCTTTTATGCCATCGCAATAATCATTAGCGTAATTTACTGATATTTGCAGGAAAAGCACGACGCCGATGCAAAAAATAGATTGAATTATGAATTGAGTAATATTCGCACTAGTGATTTTACAACTCGCATATTTAGTCATGCGAATAGCGACAACCACAGCCATAATAACTGGAACTAGACCAATTGGAAGCGTGTATACACGAGCACCTTTAAGCCAAAACTTTATATTATTCATTACGCGCCTCAATGCTATAATTAAACGCTTAACCCTTTAAAATATTATCACTAATATATTCCTATTTATATGCTCCACAATTCGAGTCTACTAATATATGGATTTAGAATATTATCCTGTTTAATGTTGCTGAGTTGTCGGAGTTTCTCTCATCGCAAGATTTTTACATTGCTCTAAGAGAAACTTCGACAGCTCTTGGCATGTTTAGTCTTTTAATCTTCGGTTAATCACCGAGATTTTTCAATTTTTCTTCTTCATTCGATGAATCACCACTTCGTGCTGAGGTTCATCTCATTCAGGGCGAAAAATCTTAAATCTCTGCCTTCTGAATAGCAAAGCATACTTTGTAAATAGACCTATATTCAGATTGACATATGCGAAAACACAATCACACTATGTATGGAGCAAAACACGAGATAAGTATAGGCGCAGCAATAATTAGCACAGAAATAACGAATATTATTAAATCGCGCCACCCAAAAGGATACTTGTAATAGGATGATTTGCTATTTCTAAGATAGAATCCTCTTTGCTCTGCAGCTAAAGCACAGCTATCTGCTTTGCGCACAGAAGTTATAACTAAAGGTATTATCAATGGAGCCATAAGTATTAGCTTTTTAAAAGGATTCTTAGTATCGAACTCGACTCCTCTAGCAGTTTGAGCTTCACTGATAGAAGACATTTCTTGCGCAAAAATTGGCACAAAACGAACTGCTGTAGTAATCGTAAAAGCATAACAATATGGAATGTGCAAATATTGAACTATAGAATTTGCAAGATCGTTTAATTTAGTTACTGTTAGTACTGTAACCAAAGGAAAAGCAAAACAAAACAGACGCAAAGAAGATTTTGCTCCAATATCAATGCCTTTTAACGTAAACCATAGAAAAATATAGTTTCCACTTTGAGCAATAACAGTTTGTAGGAAAAACATTATGCAAGAGATTACTAGCATGGCTTTAACAAGGCCAAATAATGTTTTAGTAACATGAGTAAAAGCCATAACAACAAAAATAATGACAGCTAGTGCAATAAGTACAGAATACTGTTTAGCAATAAATACGCTTATTACAATACTCGCAGCAAGAATTAGCTTCGCAATAGGATTGGCGCGGTGAAGAAACGTGTTGCCTGATTGATATGTTAATAGTCTCGTTTTCATAAGTATCAGATACCTTTATTTCATTGCTAATTATTCTGCTAAATATTCTGCTAAATATTCTGATTGTGTTGCTCTTTCCCACAACACAATGCTTCAACTAATTCTTTTCGCGTATACAATCCATCGCATTGCTTAAAACCGCGTGCGACTAAGCCTTGGCAAACAGAGCATAATAACGGCGGATACAAAGCAGCAGAAGAGCATACTTCTGGATTTTCAAAAACATCGCGAGCGCATCCATCAATAATAAGTTTCCCATCGTTGATTGTTATAAGACGAGTTGCGTAATCAAGTACTACTTCCATGTCGTGGCAAACCATAATCACGCAACATCCATGATCTCGCAAATCTTCAACTACTTGCATAATTCGCACACATTCGCGATAATCAAGACCACAAGTCGGCTCGTCAAGAACTAGTATTTTAGGACGCGTAACAACAGTTGCAGCCAATGCAACCATTTGACGTTGACCTCTAGAAAGCATGAACGGAATATCTTTAGGGTTAAGATTAAGTTTTTCAATAACTTCCATTGCATGCGCTTGAGCTTGTTCAGAATCTTCACCGATTAACTTACAACTAAAAGCTACTTCTTCAAGAACAGTATCTTTACACAATTGATAATCAGGATTCTGGAATAGCGTAGATACATATTTTGCTATTTGGCTGATGCGTAACGCTTTAGTATCAATTCCATCGATTATTACACTACCTTCTGTAGGCCTTAATAAACCGTTGATAATCTTTGTAATAGTTGTTTTTCCAGCGCCATTTCTTCCAATTAGTGTAATCAACTCGCCTGCATACGCATTAAATGAAATATCATTCAGAGCTTTAAAACCATTTGCGTAAGAAAAACTCACATGATTTATTGAAAGGCACGGCTTATTAGAAGTATTAGATTTAGAAGTATTAGATTTAGAACTGTTAGAAGTATTAAAAGAATTAGAAGAATTAGATAGATTAGAACTATTAGAAAGTTTAGAATAATCAGATCGCAAAGTTTTAACAATAGTATCTACAGTTTCTTCAACTCCAACAGTAAGAGGCGCTGAATTACAAATTTGTTCGTCTTGTAATTGCTTAAGCAATCGCGTAGTACGTGGATAGTTAATACCCACTTCGCTAAGCAAATCAACATGTTTAAGCGCAACTCCTGTAGGAGCATCCATCACGAGCTCACCTTTAGAAAGCACAATAAGACGCTTGCAATACTCGCTTAATAAAGCTACTTTTTGCTCAATTACTACAATCGTAATACCAAAGTTTCTATTCAAATCTCTTAAAACATCGAAAATCATACGAGAAGAAACCGGATCAAGCGCGCAAGTTGGCTCATCCAAAACCATAACTTTAGGCTTTAAAGCCAAAATAGCAGCAATAGCAACCTTCTGCTTCTGGCCTCCAGATAGCGTATCTAAATCGCGATTTCGCAAATTGCTAATACCAACAGTTTCGAGCGCTTTCGTTATACGATTAGGGATTTCATCGTGTGGAACTCCAAAGTTTTCCAATCCAAAAAGCAACTCGTCTTCCACATTCGCAGCAACCATTTGAGCGTCAATATCTTGAATAACAGAACCAATTAAGCAAGCGATATTAGTAAGATCAAGAGTAGTAGTGTCATGACCAGCAATTCTTACAGTTCCAAAAAGATTTCCTGAATAATGATGAGGAATAGCACCAGAAAAAAGCGAAGCAAGAGTTGTTTTACCAGCGCCACTTGGACCAATAACTCCAACAAACTCACCTGCGTAAACACTAAGATTTACTTTATTAAGAGCAAAGTTAGAATTACTTTCATTGTGCTTCTTATCTTTATTTGCAATATTTTCATCACTATGAGTATCGTATCGAAAAGAAACATTACTCAATTCAAGCAATGGCGTTTCTTTTACTGATTCATCACTTTTTTCCATAAGCTCTTTACACGGTTCAGCAGAATCAACTAAATGATTATCTGCAACATATTTTTCTTGCTGAGACATAACATTCCTAACTCTAACACACCGAGCAAACGCTGAAAATTTTAATAAAATGTAAAAGCACAAGTTGACATCAATCATATTAGACTGATGCCAACTTGCGTTTATGCCTTTATATATTTCACTTCTGCAAATTTATACCTTTATGAACATCAAACATATTCGTTAACGCATATTGCCAAGCAAAACATGCAATTAAACATTCAATCATGAGAATTTCTTCTTTATTATTACTTGTGCAATACAAGCCTTATTGGAGTGTAAAGGATTTCAACAATAATGGCATTAAATGCAGCAGTACCAAAAATAACCGGCAACATTACAATTACCATATTTGGGGAATGATGAATAAAGTAAGCAGCAATATAAGCGAAAATGCATCCAGAAATTACTGTTGTAACAAAAGAAGCGATAAATGGGAATATGCTAACTTTACGCGCTGCATCCTTTGGGAAGAAATGAACATATCCAATTAGCATAGCTGTCATAACAATTGCAGCAGGAATATCACACGCATATTCAAGGAATGGAATCGAAGTATTAAGTTGGATTAAGGTTGCAGCAAGAGCACCGATAATAGCTCCTTGATAAATCTTTGGACGAACCAATAAAATTGACAAGCAGAATGAAGCAATAACAAACTCAGGCTGGATATTTCCTCCAATAGAAAGCGGCTTAGCAACAGTAAAGTCAAGAATGCATCCTGCAGCAAATAAAACTGCAACTAAAACTAATGAAGTAATATCTAAAGCATGATGCTTTACTTTTACATTTCGCATCATTGACGATGCATCGTTATTGATTGCATTTGCAGGAATTGCATTTGTAGAATCAATAGCAGTTTCATTATTCTTTTCGTTTATTTTCTTAGCCATGATTTCTCTCCTTGTTTGTGTTCTATATGCGAATACAGAACGAATTTCGATTTGTAATTTGTGATTTTTAATTTTTAACTTATTCGTGATTTTGATTTGTAATTTGATTGTTGTTGAAAACTAAGCCTATTATGCAAAAAGACCCCCGGTTTACCCCGGAGGTCTTTTTACAAGCTATTATTAAAAAAGCAGCTTCTAAAACTTCAGAGTAAACTTACGCCAAAGAGAAGTCTGCCACCACCACATGCGAACAGCATTACGAGCATTAAGAGACTGTGCATTCATGTTACGCATGATGACTACCTCCTAAACTTGTATGCCTACAGCGATGACCCACAAAACTTAATCTTAAATCGATATTTGTTTGTGTTGAGAATGATGCTAACACTATAAAAGTACAAATGCAAATATATTCGTAAATAAAAATTCGATTCAGCTGAATAATCCTAAAAGAAAGCGCAGAATATATAGCAAAACGCCGATAAAATATATTCCTTCAAAAACTACTTTTTACGTACTGCTACTTTTGGATATTATTACTTTTTACGTACTGCTACTTTCTTTGAATCACTATTTTGAGGGACCGCTACTTTCTTTGAACTACTACTTTCTTGAGCTTCAAGATGCAATTTAACTTTTAGAATTCTACGAACCGACTCATCAATACGTTTCTCGCTAATTGTTTTATTCCGAACAGCTTGCAAAACAGATTGATACGCTGTTTGAAGATCCACAGGACTTAACAACATGTCTAAGCCTGCACGAATACCTTGAACAGCAGCTTGACCAGGGCCATAAACGTTAGTAATAGCGCCCATACCCATAGAATCAGAAATAAGTATACCGTTGTATTTAAGCTTATTTCGCGCTAAACCGGTAACAATCTTTTCAGAAACACTAGCAGGAGTATTATCTCCCGTAACCTTCGGATAAGAAACATGAGAAACCATAATGAATTGAACACCGATTTCAGAAGCATCCTTAAAAGGCTTTAAATCAACTCGCTGCAAATCTTCTTCAGAAAGCTCAGAAATCGTTATCCCCATATGCGAATCAGTATGAGTTGATCCGTGACCAGGAAAATGCTTATAAGTAGCGAAAATATTAGAAGATTGTAATCCTTCCGTAAACGCTTCAGTCATACTAGTAACAATCTTAGGATTACTTCCAAAAGAACGCTTCTTAATTAAAGTATTATTAGGATCTGTTAAAACATCAGCATCAGGAGCAAAATCTACGTTAAATCCAAGATCTGAAAGATACTCCCCCATGCGTTTACCTATTTTCAAAGCTTTAACAGGTTTTTTAGTAGCTCCAACATCACACATATTAGGAGATTTCTCAACATTCATAGCAGGATTTCTACTAACGCGAGCTACGGTCCCACCCTCTTCATCTACCGAAACAAAAGCATTCAAGCCAACACGAGCTTTACTTATAGATTGCAAAGCCTTAATCATATCTTTAGTTTGCTGTGGATTTTGCAAGTTTTCAGCTTTATACATGATTCCACCAACAGGAATCCTATAAAAACTGTTACGAATATAAGGGCCAGTGCTAGTTACCACTCCTCTTATTCCGAGCAACTGTTCAGGAGTTACCATAAACATTTGAGCAACTTTGTCTTCTAAAGACATAGACCTAAGCATTTTATCAACTTCACTATCTGAAATCTTAAAATTAAAGTGATATTTATGCTTAATCTTGTGCGCTTTAGCTTGAGATTGAACGCTTTCTTTAGATAACGCGCCAAAACCAATATTCAAATCATGCCCGTAGAATTTATAAACGCCAAAAATTATTGCAGCGATAACAGCTATAGAAACAACTATTGCAATAAAACTCATCCAAGCTTTATGAACAATTTTTTCACGCGATAAATGATGAACACGCTTTGGATATGCGCAATTAGGTCGTCCATAAACACAGCGTTTAGAGGATTTTGACAACCTATCGCCACGAAAATTTCTGCGATTCACCATACGTATCTCCACAATTAATTAAAGTAAATGTCAATTTCACTAATTCTGAACTAGTTTTGAACTAATACTGAATTAATTTTGAACTAATGCTGAATTAATCTTGCGCATCAACTTTACAAACGTATCCTGTTCTACCAGAAAAAGTCTTATGCAAATAAGGCGAATTATAAACATTATTACGCTGATCATTCCAAGACCATTCAGATCCAATACGCCACAGCATAAGGTAGAACTCAGGAGAACCATCCTTATCATTACGACTTGGCTCACCCTCCATCCAATTAGTGTACGTTGTTTTTTCACCAGTTATCCAATGAGCAAAAACATCGCCATCTTGGCGCTGCGAAGTGTATCCACCGATCCAAACATACTTAAGGTCATTATCCACAGCGAGTTTAATAATCTTATCTTCTTCTTTCTTACTAGGAATAGTAACCAGATGAGCTCCTTCTCTCATGCAAGCATCATTAGCTTCAGTCCAAGTCACATCTCCCTTATAAACCTTATAAACTGCCTTCTGCACCTTCTCCTTCTTAACAGGAGCAAATTGCAAATCTTCACCAATTCCACCATTAGTATGATCATTAGAATCAGCAAGAAGAGCAGAAACAATACGATCAGAATAAGGGTCAGATGAAGAATCAGATTCATATTCGAGGCAATACAAATTGTCTTGGTTCATTTTAATTCGATTCAACACTTCGCTCATATCACTGATAGAATCCATACTCCAGAAGAATCCGTTTGTTTCGTCAGCAATACTTTGCAAAGTAGAAGAATCAGCGTCAGCAGTGCCAATCAAATAAATCGGTATATTCTTTTCTTTTGCCAATTGAACTACTTCATCCATAGTGTGAGTACTTGAGTTATCTTCACCATCAGTGAACGCTATAACGCAATTCGCTCCAGAACGCTGAGAAGCATTATTTACACCCGTGTACAAAGCATCATAAAGAGCAGTATTACCGTAAGGCGTCATATTATTAATGCCTGTAATAAGCCTATCTTTATCTTTAGTGTATGTAGCCATATACATAAGGTAACTATCGAAAGAAATCAGCTCTCCTCTATCTCCAACTTTATAATTAAGAGCGTTAACAAAATCTTTCATAGTCTTTTTCATAGTATCCATGGAATTGATCATAGAATACGATTTATCGAGCATTATCTCATAGCCAACGCCCTGCTTATCTTTAATTCGCTCAACATTGCGAATTCTTCTTTCAACTTCTGCACCGCCGGAAATTTTCTCTTTAATAGCAGCAGTAGGAGAATCAAGCTCTAAGGAATTTCCAGATTTATCTGTAACAGAGAAATACAACTTAACATCAGGATAATTACTAACGTCTGATCCAACTATCTTAACTTTATAAGCTTGTGCTCTTTTACTTGATAAAAGCTTAGAATGAAGCTCACCATAAGGCACTTGGAAGCGATTTACCCATGCATTATATCCCCAAATTCCACCTATAATGCCGATAGCCGCTAATATTGAAATGCAGATT
The DNA here is from genome assembly GCF_049244095.1 of Gardnerella sp. KA00255. NCBI lineage: Bacteria > Bacillati > Actinomycetota > Actinomycetes > Bifidobacteriales > Bifidobacteriaceae > Gardnerella > Gardnerella sp. KA00255. The sequence continues at coordinate 8,351 of NZ_CP058374.1, read as the reverse complement.
GTAGCGATTTTCCAACCAGCAATACCTGCTTTGGTTGCGGCACCAGCAGCAGAAACTGCCGCTTGACGCATAGCCGGAGCGGAAGCTTGAGTATAGATGTTGCCCATTACGCGAGTCTGCGAAGCATCCTGCGGAGAATTCTGGAAACCATTTCGATAACCTTGATTAGTTGGTCCGTAATTATAGTTTCCATTCCTAGAATATGGTGCGCGATATTGCGGATTATTATTGGCATACGGGTTATTCGGGTTATTGGGATTGTTCGGATTATTTGGATTATTTGGATTGTTATGACCATAAGGGTTATTAGGGTTATACGAGCCGTTGGCATTATGCGGGTTATTTGTGTTGCCATTCAGACTATGCGAATTATTTGGATTATTCGCCGGATTATTAGCATAATTATTAGCCGGATTATGTCCTTGGTTATTAGCCGGGTTATGCGCTGGATTATGCCCATTATTATTCACAAAATTAGCATTATGATTATTGCCGCCATTTGCTGAAGTATTTGCAGAACTATTTGCCGGACTATTTGCAGAAGCGTTTACAGTATTTGAAGAAGCATTTCCCGAATTATTCACAGAATTATCTCTATAAAATGCATCAGATGCGACATTAGGCGCGCCTTGAGAAGAGATACTAGAATTGCCACCATGCTGGAACGCGAACGGCCTACTAAACTGAGCAGATTGATTTGATCTATTAAACTTCGGCTGATTCTTTAACGACTTCTGTTGATCAATGATATACGCTGGACGCTCACGCGAATCATCTTTATCTTTAGAATTCTCCTTAGAAAGCCTACATCCACAGTTTTCGCAAAACTTCGCTTCATCATCATTTTCATAGTCGCATTTTGAGCACTTCATTGCTTTCTCCCTGCATCGCAAATAATATACTCTTAAAAAAAATAAAACTATTACATAATTATATACATTGCGCATAATCATGTGCTATTGAAAACTTATTTTTAAGCTAAAACTAAAGCATTTTGGCAAAATCTAAACATATATAAATAAAACGTCACGCATAATAGATATAGTCAAATCGATAAAGATATAGGAATGATATCATCGATAAAGATATCAAAATGACGATTTCAGTGGTTCGGGGTGCGCATATGCGCTGAGATCACACCCGTTGAACCTGATCTAGCCAGCACTAGCGAAGGGAATATCATGACAGAATTTAATGAAAATATGCAAAACTCCGAAAATATTAATAAAAATAAATCTTCAGAAACATTCTTCGACACTTCGTTTTCAGAAAAAGCTCGCCGACGCATGTTCTTACGCGACGTACGCGAATGTATAGAAAGAGTTCGCGCAACACAACCTTTAACACATTGCATAACAAATAGCATTGTGCAAGATATAACTTCTAACGCACTACTTGCAGCAGGAGCTTCACCAATTATGGTATGCGATCCTGTAGAAGCATACAATGTTGCAAAAATCGCATCCGGAGTGCTCGTAAACGTTGGAACATTCCAAAAAGATTCACGTTCTAACGCCATATACAGCGCTGTTAAAGGTTGTAAAGAATCAGGAACACCATGGGTTTTAGACCCAGTTGGAGTAGGCGTAAAAGCATTAGAAACTCGCAATAATTTTGTAAAAGATATTGTTACACACAATCCAACTGTTATACGAGCAAACGCTTCAGAAATCCTAGCTCTTTCAGGTCAAAAAAGTGACATGAAAGGCGTTGACGCGCACGATCCAGTTAACGATGCCATAGAAGCCGCTCACGAATTAGCTAAAAAATATGGCTCAATCATTTCTATTTCTGGAGAAAAAGATGCAGTTTATGGCCATGGATGCTTAGCTCGCATTACAGGCGGTCATAAAGTTATGACTAAGGTTGTTGGAACAGGTTGTACTCTTGGAGCACTTGTTGCGGCATACGTTGGGGCAAATCCGGAACGACCATTTGCAGCAACAGTAGCCGCACACGTACACGCTTCCGCAGCTGGAACATGGGCCGCACGTCAAACAATAGCTCCAGGAACATTCCGCTCACTTTGGATTGATGCTTTGTCTACTTTAAGCGTGAATGATATGTTTGAGCTTACCAACATAGAGTTCAGCATTGAGCCAACTGATTGGACTTTATACTTAGTTACAGATCCGCGCATGGGAGAACGCTCTGAAGAAGATGTTGCTGTTAGCAGCATAGAAGGCGGCGTAACTGTAGTACAATTGCGCGATAAATATTCAGATGATGAAACTATCGCCAAGAAAGCTACAAGTCTTAGAAACGCTTTAATAAAAGCTTCACACGCGGATGTACCTATTTTTATCGACGATCATATTGAAGTTGCATCTAAGCTCGGATTTAACTTGCACATTGGCCAAAAAGATACACCATTCGTTGAAGCACGCAAACGTATGCCTGCAGAATGGATGATTGGATTATCTTGCGCTAGACCTGATTTAATGGAAAAAGCTTATAAAGAGTGCAAAGAAAACGATGTACCTCTTCCAGATGTGATTGGAATTGGAGCAGCTTTTGCCACAAATACTAAAGCACACGATGTGCCACCACTTGGAATAGATGGAGTTAATGAAGTCGCTAAAGTAGCTCATAAAATGGGTGTAAAAACTCTTGCTATAGGCGGCATTCACGAAAGCACAGTATTCCCTATACGAGATCTTGAAATCGACGGCGTGTGCACTGTATCTGGGCTTATGTGCGCTGAAAATCCTAAAGAAACAGCAAAACTATTTAAAAGCGTAATAACGAAATAAGCCTTAACGAAATAAGCCTTATAAGGCTTATTTCGTTAGATAATCTAAAAATAAAACTTATAGAAAATCTAAAAATAAGCCTTATAAGGAGAATTTAAAGCGTTTCAATGAATTATCCAATGCATTATAACGAGCTAAAACGCCAATAAGCGGTGTGCCAATACCGGTTATGAGTTTGATTGCTTCAGTTGCCATCATTGCGCCAACAATAGCTGCAGTCGCACCCAACACAGCCGATTTTGGCACTTTTTCTTTAGGCGGAGGGCAAGCATACAAATCACGCAAACCAGGACCTTTTCCTGGCACGAAAACGCTTACTTGACCTTCATAATAAAGCACCGAGCCGTAAACTTCCGGCGTACCAGCGCTCCAAGCAGCATCCGCAATCAAAAAGCGAGTAGCGAAATTATCACAACCATCAATTATCAAGTCGTGACTTTCTACAAGCTGTTTTGCGTTATCTTCATTAAATCTATCTACAAGATTGATTTTTAAACCTGGAGATAACGCCTGCAAGCGTTTAGCTGCAAGTTGCGCTTTAGATTTGCCGCACTGATCGACTGTGTATAAAGTCTGCCTTTGCAAATTAGAAAGCTCAACAACGTCGTCGTCACAAATCGTGATTTCGCCAACTCCTGCCGCAGCAAGCGAAAGCAAGCATGGCGAACCAAGTCCACCTGCTCCAACCATGCAGATTTTTGCATCGCGAAGTAACTGCTGATGTTCACGCGTAAAGCCCGGCAGGAGCAAGTGGCGACAAGTGCGCTCCGCCTCAAGCTCCTGCAGGTTGTCGTAAATTTTATTAATCGTCATGCTGAAAAATATGCCGAAAAATTACAGTACAAAATTTACAGTACAGAATCAGCCCAAGCGCGACCTTCAACAGGCGAAGAAGCGAGCGCATGTTCACGCTTAGGAATACGGCCAGCATCGTGAGCAAGCTTTCCAGCAGTAACAGCAGCAGCCATTGCGCGACCCATTTTCACTGGATCTGGGCAGCGAGTTACAGCGCTTGCAAGAAGCACGCCCGAGCATCCGATTTCGAAAGCTTTAACAACATCGGAAGCAGTGCCAACGCCAGCATCCAAAATCACAGGAACTCCAGCTTCCTTGCATTCTTGAACAATCAGCTCAATGTTTCGAGGATTCAAAATGCCAAGGCCAGTACCGATTGGAGCACCACCAGGCATAACAGCTTTCACGCCAAGCGACACAAGGCGACGAGCCACAATCGGGTCGTCGTTCGTGTAGCAAAGAACGCTAAATCCTTCTTCAATAAGCTTTTCAGCAGCAAGCAAAACTTCGCGAGTATCCGGAAGCAAAGTATCGTCGTCTGCAATCACTTCGAGCTTAATCCAATCAGTTCCAAGCGATTCACGAGCCATTTTTGCCGTAAGAACAGCATCATGCGCAGTTTTGCAACCAGCAGTATTTGGCAAAACGTTAATATTATGACGCTGCAACATACCGTAAATATCAACGCCAGTTTTTGCGTGACGACGCAAAGCAACCGTTGCTACTTCCGCGCCTGAAGCCACAAGTGACTTTTCCATAATGTCAATGCTCGTCATGCCACCAGTGCCAAGCAAAAGCCTTGAATGCAAAGTCTTACCGCAAAGCTGCCAAGTATCGACATTTTCTTCATTATTTTCTGTATTATTTTCTGACATTTTAAGCCTTTAAGCCTTTTATATAAATTTTTTGAAACTATACTCAAATTATTTGGAATCAGGCGCCTATTTGGAATCCAACTTCCTATTTGCAATCAGTCCTTATTTAGGATCAGCCTACTATTTAGGATCAGCCTACTATTTAGGATTAGCCGCCCTGAACCGCGCTGAGAATTTCGATTTTATCCCCATCGCAGATGATGGTTGATTTCCATTGAGCGCGCGAAAGTACATCGTCGCCAATGGCAACAGCTATACCAGGACCTGCATCTGGGCCATAAAGATGCGCGACAAGATCTGCCACAGTCGACCCATCTTGAACTTGAGTAGTTTCACCATTGACGACGATTTGCATAGTTCAACCTTTATTAACGTCTATTAAAACTTGCGTCACTAGAAGCGAGTGTCACTAGAAACGAGCAGGATTGCAGCTCTCCAAGAAGCCCTTTTCCTTCTCAGTCAACTCTTGCTCAAGCACAAGCTTTGTAGTCAAGGAAGAGCCCAAAGCTGTGAGCAAAATGCCGTGACGGAAGTAACCGGTGGAAATCGTGGTATGCGTCTTAGGATCAATACCAATGAATGGCAAATCATCTGGAGTTCCAGGACGACCACCGGCAGTAACCTCAGTAATCGAGCATTCCTGAATTCCAGGAAGCACGCTTGCGGCATCGCGAAGCAAATCAAGCACGCCGCCAACCTTTGGAATATCGCGGTCGTCTTCACGAGAAGTAGCACCGAGCACAAGCTCACCTGTTTCCTTAGCGCGAGGAACCAAATAAACTGGGCGGTCATGCACAAATCCACGAACCACAGAGCTCAAAATTGGGCGCAAAGGCTCTGGAATAGTCATACGAATCATATCGCCCCACACAGCGCGAAGCTTAAGCTGAGGAAGCATATCCTTAGCACCCAAGCCAGATGCCAAAACTGTGTCTGGACCCAAATCGTCTGGAGTGCTTGCGCGACGCTCAATAACAACACCACGCTTTTCAAGTGCATCAATCATTGCTGCAGTAAACTGACGAGGATTAATCTGATGATCATCCGGCACGCTTACAGCGCCTGCAATCGTCGGCGAAAGCGCAGGCTCAATTTCACGAAGCTTACTCACAGAAATATGCTCAGCTCTACGTCCATAACGATGCTGCAAGTTTAGCAACTCGTTTACGTGCTCGTTATCTGCAGCGTCACCACCGATTACATAAGAGCCGCACTCTAAGTAGCCGGTTGGCTTATCGGTGTACTTTGCAACCGAATCAACCAATTCCTTATACATGGTTGCGGACTCAAACATAAGCGGATACAACGCTTCTTGCTGATATTGCATTTCTGCGGTAGGAGCTAACATGCCGGCAGCATGGTGAGAAGCGCCGGAGACTGGATCTGGATCGATTATGCTAACTTTTACGCCAGCTTCCGTAAGTCTCCAAGCTGTTGCTAAACCAATAATACCTGCACCAATAATACGAATATTTCGCATAATACTCCTTCCCTACGGCGGCATTACCCGCATCAGGTTTACGGTCGGCTTCCGCCCTCTCAGCCTGTATAGAACAAGCTCCCGTATCTGTAAATCTTGACCTTCAAGAATTACAAATGCAGAACATTGTAATATTGCTAACTTAGCAATATGCGAATGCTGCAGGTAGATGTAACGAAACTATGTGAATTTCATCACAGTACCGTTCAGCATTTTAACACTTTTACAGAAAATCTGTTAATTTACTCTGTATGTCGAATCACAAAACTAAGCGTTGTTGTTACGCGACGAACTGCATGAGCACTGATCCTCACGGCATAGCCGTTCGGCTGATTTGGCATGTGAAGAACAGTGCGCTTTCAACGCAAGCGAGGATATGGCTGTGGCGGTGAGAGATAAGGATTACTAGCGCGACGACCTGCTTGAGCGCTTAAAGCGTAGCGCGCGAAAGCAATTCGGAGCGTGAGCTTGCTCAAAGTTGAAAGCACAGTGCGCTTTCAACGCAAGCTCAGCCGAGCGGCAATTAGCCGTGAGGACAGACGTTACGCTCTCGTGATGTACATGGTTTTTATGCTTGTGCTACTAGTGGTTGATTCTTAGTTAAGTTTTGATTCCCAATAGGATTGGATTATGTGGAAATTTATTTAGAATCGCTCCACTCTTATATTGCTCGACCAAGCAATCCTTATCCCTCACTGGCATCCTGTTCTTGATTTTGTTTACTTATTGGGCGTGTCGATAAACAAAATCGGGGAGGTGTTCTTGATTTTGTGGACTTAGATGGTACATAAGTAAACAAAATCGGGGAAGCTCAAAGTTGAAAGCACAGTGCGCTTTCAACGCAAGCGAGGATATGGCTGTGGAGGTGAGGGGTGGGTGTTACTTGTCTCGCAGACGTTACGCTCTCGTACAGTACATAGTTTTTATGCTTGTGCTACTAGTGTTTGAATTCTTAGTTAAGTTTTGATTCCCAATAGGATTGGATTATGTGGGAATTTATTTAGAATCGCTCCACTCTTATATTGCTCGACCAAGCAACACCCACTCCTCACGGCAATCTATCGCATTAAGCATACAAAAATCCCTCGCGGACTATCGGATGATAATCGCGAGGGATTTGTTTACGAAACTCGCGTTGGAAGTCCACTGGACTTCCAACTTAAGCGAGTTTCCGCTTTGACTGAGCCTGAAATTCAATAATTTCAGGCTCAGTCAAAGCGCGAAACTACTCGTTGGAATGCTTGCGACGGCGAGAAGCTACTCCTGCAACACCAAGGCCGGCAAAGGCCGCAGCAATACTTGCGAACAATCCAGTCTCAGCACCAGTCTTAGCAAGACCACCAGCATTACCAGAAGCACCACGCAAACTATTAAGCAACGCAGACTTAGCAGCCTTAAGCTTCTTCAAAGCCTCATCAACCTGAGCCTGAGTAGCATTCTTATCAGCAAGCACACGCTTAGCCTCATCCAAAGCCTTTCTATAAGCTCTAGCCTCCGCAGTGTTAGCGTTAGTGTTTACAGCGTTATTAACTTCGACTTGCAAAGCAGACTTATCAACCGAAGCACTCTGAGAATCACTAGTCTCAACAGCAAAACCATCACCAGCATTAGTGTCATAGCCGATTCCGCTACCACTACCAGCGCCAAACGGATGATTAAGCTTATACTTAGCATCCTGAAGCTTCCTCAAAGCCTCATCAACCTGAGACTGAGTAGCATTAGGATCCTTAAGCACGCTCTTAGCCTCAGCCAAAGCAGTGTTGTAAGCCTCAATATCATCCTTATTGCCAATAATGAAGTACAAAGACTTACGGAACTTAGCATCATCATCAGCCTCAGTCTTAAGCTTAGACTTATCCGTGCCATTCTCATCCCTAAGCTTATCCTTAGCAGCCTTAAGCTTCTTCAAAGCCTCGTCAACTTGAGCCTGCGTAGCATTAGGATCACCAAGCACAGAATTAGCTTCGTCAAGCGCCTTCTTGTACTCGTCAAGCGCCTGCTTAGACGCGTCATCACCCTTAGCTTGAGCATTCTGATACTCAGGAGACTTAGTGAAATCAGAATCCTTACCAGCCTCTTGACGCAAATCATACTTGACCGTGCTGTACTCGTCAGTAATCTTCTTCTTGGCATCCTGAAGATCCTTTAGAGCCTTATCAAGCTCCTGCTGAGTTGGAGCCTTTTCGCCTGCTTTGAGAGCCTTTGGCTTGCCAGTTGCGCGGTCAAACTTATCAAGTAGATCCTTAGCAGCCTTAAGCTTCTTGTTATAGTCTTCAAGAGCATTCTTGGCAGCTTCATCACCCTTAGCAGTCGCGTTCTTGAACGCAGGAGTGTTCTCGAACACGTCATCACGCTTGTCTTTATCTCCGTCCTTAGACTTATCAACTTCTTGCTGAAGCTCAGTAGAACTGGTCTTGTAGTCAGCAAGAATCTTATCCTTGATTTCCT